>JBBRAB010000028.1:0-56923 GCA_038207155.1 Polyangiales bacterium | reverse complement strand
AGTGGCGTCGCCGACCATCCGGTTGACGGCCTCGATGCACTTATTCAGGTTGTTCTTGATGGTGTTAAAGTCGCCGTTGTACGCATCGGTGATCTTATCGGGGATGTCACCCTTTGAGATGCGGTCCACATAGTTTGCAGATACGTTTAGCGGGCCAATCACGGCGTCTAGCGTCTCGTTCACACCGAGAATAATGGCCTGGAACTCGCTGGGAACCGACGCGACATCCCCGCGCGTGTCGAGCTCACCTGCGACGGCAGCTACGGACAGACGCCGAGCTTCTTTGATCAGGGACTCAATGACGCTCTGGATGCTCCGGGCCAGGAGGAATCCTACCAGCAGAACAGCCAACACGCAGCCCACTGCCAGAGTCAGCAGGGTACTCGTGGACGAAGCATTGGACTTTTCGGCCTGTGCGACCGCGCTCTTGACGAGCTCGCCGTTGAGCGCAGCGATCTCTCCCATCAGCTGACCGGACTGAACGCGCGCGACCTTGGCGTGCACCACTGTTTCAAAGGCTTGTTCATCCAGCTGAACGACGCGAGGGTCATCGGCTTTTGCACCCTGTGCAACTAGGCTGTCCTTCTGCTGCGCTAGCAGGATGAGGCTGTCGACACTGCGCTTCCACTCGTCAAAAACTGGCACAAAGCGCTGCCAAATCCTGGCTTCCTCCGGCGTCTGAGGCAGTGGCTCGTAGATGCGCCTCCCCTCGGCGATCTGCGCATAGCCCTTCTGGATCTCCTCGTAATTGGCCTGGCGCGACGCCGGGTCCATCATGCGTCGGATGATCAGGCCACGGGAACCCGTTGCTACATGGAGCTGTCCGACCTCGATTTGCTCGGCGCCAAACAGACTCGGTGTTCGATTGTGTCCAACCTCATCCATGTGCTGCTGCGCGGTCGCCATCGACTGGCGGGCGACGTAGCCCATCACGATAGCTGCTAGCACTGCAACCGAAAACCCGAGCCAAATCCTAGCCGCAATTGACCAATTCTTAAACATCGCAACCCCGATCCTTGGTAAAAAAACTTGTGACTGACTCAGGCTGACCTGGTCGTACCCTCTTTGCTGAGCGCGCTCACGTAGCTGACCTCTTCGGTCGACAAAACCTTGGCGATATCGAGCAGGCAGATCACTCGCTTTTCCGCCTTGCCAATGCCCAAAATGAAGTCCGTGTCCCCCTTGGAAGCACGGAGATCGGGCGGCGGCTCGATCTGTTCCGGTCCAATGTTCATCACCTCGAGCACCTCATCGACGAGGATGCCCATGGTGGTGGAGGTGTTCCCCGCGGACCACTGCACCACGATGATGACGGTCTGATCGGTGGATTCCGTCCGCTCCATGGCGAACTTGACCCGCAAGTCGACCACGGTCACCACCTTGCCGCGCAGGTTGATGACGCCCCGCACATAGTCCCGAGTTTTTGGGACGCGGGTGATATCCATCAAGCCGATGATCTCCCGCACGCGCAGGATCTCGAGGCCATACTCTTCGTTGGCCAGCTTGAAGGTCATGTACTTGCCGGCGAGGCGGTGAGCTGCCTCTTCCACACCATTTAACGACTCTTGTCGTTCTTCAGATCCAACCGTTGCCATATTGGCGTTCTCCCAGGACCAGCGTCAGCTGCCCCTCTAATTCAATTGACTGACAGAATTCTCGACTACGGGCCGCGGCGTGCTGATCGCTTCGAGCGCGGGTCGACCACCGCCTAGCGCTACGCCCGCGATCGCTTCCACGTTGAGAATCAGCCCCACCCGACCGTTGGACAGGATCGCGGCGCCCGCATAAAACACCTGCGTTTCGTCGATGCCGCTGCCCAGGGTCTTGATGACGACCTGCTGCTTCATTACGACGTCATCCACCAGCATGGCCGCGCGGCCCCCGACGGATTCCACGATCACCAGCAGGGCTTTGGTCGGATCCGGTTCTGCGCCGTCCACACCCAGAATTCGATCGAGCCGCACCAGAGGCAGCGTTTCCCCGCGCACCAGGACCAGCTCGGCTTTGCCCGTGACGCGGAACAGCATGTCCGCTGTCGGCTGAAGTGACTCAACGATGGAGAGCGTGGGCAGAATGAACCGCTCGGTTCCGCAGCGAATCACCATGCCGTCGATGATGGCGAGCGTCAGCGGCAACACCAGGCGAAAGGTCGTGCCGCGTCCGGGCACAGAATGCGTGGTGATCCGGCCGCGAATGGCCTCGATATTGCGCTTGACCACGTCCATCCCGACGCCGCGCCCCGAGATTTCCGTGACCGCTTCTGCGGTGGAAAACCCGGGCATAAAGAGCAGATCGTAGACCTCGGCGTCGCTGAGACTGGCGCCCTCGGCGATCAGCCCGCGACTGATAGCTTTGCGCAGCACAGCGTCGCGATTGATACCGCGCCCATCGTCACTGATCTCAACCACGATCTTGCCGCCCTCGTGCGCGGCGGCCAGGGTTACGGTGGCCACCTCCGACTTACCTGAACGCAGGCGCTCTTCAGGCGTCTCAATGCCGTGATCGACGGCGTTGCGGATCAAATGCACCAGTGGATCGGCGAGCTGCTCGACCATGCTGCGGTCCATTTCCGTCGCCTCACCGTGCAGCTCTGCGCGAATCGTCTTGCCACTGCGACGCGCCAGATCCCGAATCATGCGGGTCATCTTCTGGAACTCGGCGCGCAGGGGGACCATGCGCATGCACATCCCGAGCTCCTGCAGCTCGCGCGTGATCTTGGCAAACTGCCCAAGATGGGTGCGCAGGTAGGTCGGCAGCATGAGGATCTCAGGAGCATTGGAGACCATCGATTCGACGATCACGAGCTCACCGATCGCCTCGACGAGACGGTCGACCCGCTCCAGATCGACCTTGACGACCTCCTTGAGTTTTCCGGCATTGGCCGTAACAACAGCCTGATTCTGGGCGCGAATCGCCTGGGCGATCACCTTTGGCGCAATCGAGGCGCGCTCCATCAGCTCTTCACCAAGCTTACGGCCGCTATCGCGTTGAGACGCCAGACAATCCTCGATGGTCTCGTGAGCGACGGCGCCCGAGTTCTCCAGAATGGTGCCGAGCTTTTCCCCCAGCTGCGCTTCGAACTTCTCGACGGCGGGTAGAACCCCGGCGGTCACCGCCCGCGTGCGCTCGATCAGCGTGGCCACCTCGGCAAGGAGCTGGAGGGGACACCCCTCCTGCAGCGATTTCTCAACGCACTGCGCGAGTTTTCGCAGGGTCGTAGTGGTGTCAAACACCAGATCAAGCACGCCCGGACCTGACGTGAGGTGCCCCGTACGAACCTTGTCGAGCATCGTCTCGGTGGTGTGCGATAGCTCGGTGATCTGAGTCAGGTGCAGGAACGTCGCGACGCCCTTGAGCGTGTGAAAGACTCGAAAGAGCCCGTTGACCCGCTCTGCGTCAGCCCCCTGCTGCTCGATCTCGAGCAACAGCTGATCCACCGAGCCCAGGTTCTCGTTGCTTTCCCGCAGGAACTCCGCGACGAGATCCGCCTCGGTGTCGTCCCAGGGGACGGGCACCGTGGAATTGACTGGCTCTGTTGCGCTGGCAGGTGGAGGAAATCCGAGGAAGGAAACGACGCTGTTGGTGAGGCCAGAAAGCGAGGTCGGAAGGCCGGCGGTGGCGGGGAGACTCACCTTTGCCGGTAACGCCGTCCGAGCAGCGGAGGCAGCAACGTTGGGAGCGCTTTGCCGACCGCCAAAGACCTCTTGAAGCTCGGCTCCGTCATTGTCGAACGGTCGCCCCGACCCAAGCTCCTCAACGCGATCGGCGAGCCAATCGCGCAGCTCCAGGAGATGATCACAGCGCTCCCAGGCAGACGCCGGACGCTCGAGGTAGGATTCCGCGGCGTGCAGCGTGCGTTCGAGGATGGGGAGGCCGAGCATGCCCGATTCCCCCTTAATGGTGTGAACGCGGCGCTTGATCTCCCCTTCCGCATTGAGGTCGCCCTGGCGCATGGCCTCGATCAGCGGGTCGAGATCGGAGACCACCGAGCGAACGTTCACTACGAAATCCGCCAACAACTCCGCATTAGCCATCGGATCGGAGTTGGCGAGACTGCTGGGATCGAGGTCGAGCAGCCTGGCCTCCCGCGCTTTGGCGAAAGCCGCTGTCAGCTGCGCCAGCTTGATCTCCAGCAGTTCTGCGGCTTTGAGGCGAGCGGCCTTGCGGTTGCTTTCGAGGGCCGCCGCTAGAAGCTCGACGGTCTTACGAACGTCGTCTGCCAGCTCCGAGAAGCCCTCCAGCAGCAACGCGCTGGACAACTCCGAAAGGAGTTGCTGACAGCGCTGCAGGGACTTTGGCTCACCAAAATCGACTGACAGCGTGCACACTGTCAGGTCATCAAAAAGCGTCTCACAGTTACTGAAGGTCACCGACTGCCCCCCTGGGAAGCACCAGCGCGTCAGCTTTGAGTCCGCGACCGCCGCTTGGGGACGATCAACTCGCTGCGAGCTGGATGCGCAGGCAAGAACGACGATCCACAGGAATCCTTAATCGCCAACCGGACATAAAGCGCAGGGTCGTCGCGTCCGGGTCGGCTCGACCGGAGTCAGGACGTTGACCTATGGAATGCGCAAATTCCGACATTTCATGTTTTGTGGAGATGCGTACCGTCGAGTCAGCGCGCGTCGCTCGACGCGTATCGTGGTCGCTACAAGGCTGCCGCGGCCGCCTAGCAGCGTGCGCGCGCCGTGCAAGCCAAACAAAGCGTAAAAATCACTCTGAATCTGGGGAAAATTCGGATTGGTTCGCGAGGCCGAGTGCGAATCTGGCTTGTTCTTCGCGGAAGCGGAGACGCGCGCATTGACTCGCCTGGCGGATCGCGCTGTGATGACGGCCCATGTCACCCCTGCGCCTCCTCGCCCTGACGTCCTTGGTCACTCTGGTCGCCTGCAGCAGCGCGACGCCGAAGCCACCGGCGACCTCCGCTGCGGGGCAATCGGTCTACGCGTCGGGCTATCCCGACCGCGTCAAGCGGGATCGGGACCGGCTCAGCAATTCGGAGACGAACGCGACCCGGCTCGCGCAGGACATGGGCGGCTACGTGGCAGCGCTGGAGGCCAAGGACTGGAACCACGTCAAGGGCGCCTTTGAGCGCGCCGATCAGGTCGGTCGCAGCAGCGCGTACGCAGAGTCCTTCGCGGCTCGTGAGCAAATCACCACGTTTTTCCGCGAAGAAGAAAAGCCGCTCAACAACGCCGTCGCCGGCTCGGCCGCCTACGCTGCTAAGCAAAACGAGTGCAAAGAGCCCGGTCAGATCGGCGGCGCCGCCGTGCATGGCATGAACAAGGGGGTTGAAAAGCAGCTCACCGAGCGCGGTCGCAAGGGTGACGAAGCCCAGGCCTACATCGAGGCGCATGCTGAGGCGATCGGCCCGAAATCCCTGGAAAAGCTGCGGGATCAGGCTGACGCGGTGGCGAGCTACGCCTATCTCGTGCACGTCGACGCCGAGCTCACCCGTCAGCGCCTGGTCACGCTGGTCGATGAGGGCAGCAAGGTGAAGTCCACGCTTCACGACATGGCCGACGACGCCGATGAGCTCGCCAAAGACGCCGCCACTCCGGAGGGGGATCGCAAGTCGGCCACTGCACGCGCCGCGGAAGCGCGCGCGGCAGAGGCGCGAGTGGACGGTGAGGTCGCTGAGACCCGCAAGGCGCTCGAGCAGGCCGAGCAGCGCATCCAGAAGCTGCGCGACGACTACCAGAAGGCGTTTGACGCCTTGATTGACGCGGTCGAGGCCAAGGCCAAGGCGCAGCCGCCAGCGGCTGCTAAGTCCTAGTCCGCTTGCCAGCTCCGCGAGCAGCTCGTCGAGTGACGGGGCTGCTCGCGTCCGGGGCAGGCGGAGATCGACCCCATGCTCAGCGCTCCTCAGACATGACGCCTCGCCGCAAAACGCTGATTATTTCCCTGATATTGGGCTCTTTCGTCGGTGCTGGCATCGCGGCGAGTCGCGCGCTGCGCCCAGCGCCGCGAGCGAGCGCAGTCGTTGGTTCGATGATTGGTGCCGCCGAGGAGCCATCGCAGTCAGCCGCGCAGTCCTCAGCGACGCCGGCGCCCACGCTGTCGCCAACGGCGCCGGTGGCGAGTCCGCCAGCGAGTGACCCGAGCGCGTCAGCGCCCGGCAGCGCAGTGACGGCCGCGTCTCCACAAGCGGGACCGGCAAGCGCGGCTCCGAATCTGCTCTGGCTTGACCGAATCGACTTTGGTCGGCTCGCTAACGCAGCAGCGCTAGAGCCCGCGCTGATCCGCTGTGACAGCGGGGAGCCCCGGGCTTGTCTGCAGCTCGTGCGCGCGTACCGCGACGGACAACTCGTGGCTCACGACGTCTCGCGCAGCGCGCATTATCAGAAGCTGGCGTACGCGATGCTCGTGCGGCGCTGCCACCATCGCGACGCCGATTCCTGCCTGCTGATCGCTAAAATGCACCGTGAGGGGCTTGGACTTCCTCGCGACGAGCGTGCCATCAAGGCCCTGGTCGAGCGCAGTCGTGACTTGTGTCAGGCGCGCCAGACTGAGCTGTGCCGTCTCGCGGTGAGTCCGTAGCGTGCAACTGATCGCCACCTACCCGCCGAGGCTGCTCGCCATTGTGGCCCTGGCCGGACTTGGGCTCGGGTTGCTCACGCGACAGCCCCTCGTGATGGCCTGGAGTGGCGCGCTGCTGCTCGGCATTGCGGGTCAGCACGCCGCCGCGCGCGCCCGCATCACGCGCGCCCGCATCGCCGGCTTCGAGATGCTCTGGAAACACTCCGAGCGCTCGCGCCAAGTCGCACGCGGAGAGACCACCGAGCTGAGCGCTGAGCTGCGCAATCGCTCGAGTGAGGTGATCGGGTTTTCGGATTTGCGCGCCGTGGCGGGGGATGAGCTTGAGCTCACGATCGACCCAAGTGCTGGCTGCATTCCGCCAGGCGGCGCGCTGGCCCTGACCGTTACTGTCCGCCCACGCTCGGTCGGTGCGCACGGGCTGCAGGGGCTGAGTCTCGAGGTCACCCATCCAATCGCGCCCTTTGAGGTGCCGCTCAATTTCGCTAATCCCTGGGTGTTCGAGGTACTACCCGCGGCCCATGCTTGGACCGCGCGCAGTGCGGCAGGCGGGCGTGGGCGCCGCGCTGCCCCAGCGCGACGCAGCAGCTCCCTGACCGGGGATTCAAGCGAGCTGCGTGAGCTGCGTGAGTACCGTCCCGGCGACCCCCTGCGCAAGGTCGCGTGGAAGTCCTCGGCGCGACGCGGCAAATTGCTGGTGCGCGACGATGAGCGGGAGGAACGCGAGACACTCTGGTACCTGCTCGATGCGTCGGTGGAGCTTTGGGCAGGCGCGCTTGGGGACAGTCCGCTCGATCGCGCGATCGATACCGTGGCCTCGCTGATGGCCCGCGGGCTGCGCGCGGGCGACCGCGTTGGGCTGCTGGTGATCTCGACCCGTCGACTCGGCGAGCTGGCGCCCGGCGTCGGCCCCGCCCACCTGTCACGGCTGCTCTCGCTGCTCACCGAGAGCACCGGGGTCCGCGACGCCGATCGCTCGTCGCTCGACGAACAGCAACTGGTGGCGCGTGTCCTGGAACATGCGCGCGTGCTCGATCCGGCAGCCTGTGCGGCGCATTCCGTCAAGCACCCCGAGCGCGTTGCCGAGCTCGCGTATCAGCTGCTCGAGCGTGCGCCGTACAATGCGCCCCTGCCGCTCGCGCCAAACGCGCGCGAGCGCGTGCTCCGGCAATATCTAGCCGCCTTTGGCATGCCCTCGCCCTCGCGGCTCGAACCCGACCGTGAACGCACCGACGACCTGTTGCTCAAGTCGATGCTGTCACTCGCCGAGTCCCGCCCAAGCCGGCTGGTGATCGTCAGCCCCCTGCCGTCCACGGCGTTGGCCGCTCGCCTCAAGGAACCCGCGGGACGGCTGGCGCGACGACGCGTTGCGGTCTCGTGGCTGCCCATTGAGCTGATGAGTGGCCTCGAGGTTCCGGACAGTCCCACGGGAGCCGTGGTGCGGGATGCGCTGGGTTGGCGCTCCGCCCACGCTGCCAGGCGCGGACTGCTTGCTCTGCAGCGAATTGGCATCAAGCTCGACCAGCCGCGACGCGCCGCGTCCCACAGCCCCACCGCTCCTCAGGAGCCGGTCCTGGCAGCCGATTCTGCCGCCCCCTCACTTCCCGCTAAGGGTGCCTGATGCCGCTGCGAAGTCCGAAGGCCCTGCTCCACGAGTACCAGCTCTCACCCAAGCACAGCTTTGGTCAGAATTTTCTCTCGGATCCTCGCCTAACCGAGCGCATCGCGGAGACGGCCGTGCCCGTCCCCGGCGGAACCGTGGTCGAAATTGGCGCCGGCATGGGAGCGCTGACCGGCCCCCTGCTGGCCCGCGCCGAGCGCGTGATTGCGATCGAGCGCGACCGCGATCTCTTGCCGGTGCTGTCGGGTGAGTTCGCCCCCGAGCTCGCGGCCAATAAGCTCCGTTTGGTGGAAGGCGACGCCAAGACCGTGGACTACCGTGAACTGCTTGCCGATGGTCCTGCGCCAGCCGTCTTGGCCGGCAACCTGCCCTATCAGATCACGGGCCCATTGCTGCGTCGTGCTACCGAGCTCGCCTCGCATCTGACGCGCGCCGTCTTTCTGGTGCAACTTGAGGTGGCCGATCGACTCGCGGCACTGCCGGGCAGCGACGCCTACGGAGGCCTGAGTGTGTTTGCGCAAGCGCGCTTTGTGGTGGAGCGCAGCTTCGTGATTCGGCGGGGCGCCTTTTACCCGCAGCCCAATGTGGATTCTGCCGTCGTGCTGCTAAAACCGCTCGAAACGGCCGTGTCGCTGGAGACTCCAACCTTCGTGGCGCTGGTGCACGAGGCCTTCCAGCAGCGCCGCAAAAAGCTCCGCAATGCCTGGAGTCAACGTACCGAGGGCGACATGCCGAGGCTGGCCGCCGCGGCTGAGCGCGCTGGCATCGATCTCGATCTGCGCGGTGAGACGCTCGACGTGACGCAGTTTGCCGCCATGGCGCGCGCGCTCGAGGAGCAGAACGCATGAGCCTACGCGGGGCTGACTGGCAAAAGGCTTGCTGGTACGGCGTGACCACGGGGCTCTGCGCCGCGCTGCTGACGCAGGGAGCCGGAGGCTGCCAGCGCTGGACCGGTCGCGAGCAGCCACGCGAAATCCAGGCAAAATTCGGCGTATTTTTTGGCTCGGAGATTCAAGATCGGCGCGTACTCGCTCGCCCCAAGGGCGTGAGTCGCGAGACGGTCGGATTCCGACTCGCCCTATCGCCTGCGCTCACGCGCGCTGGGACGCTGCGCTGGCAGCTCGAGCTACCTGGGCCGCGGCGAGCTTCCGGCGCGCTCAGTCCACGCGTTGAACGCCACGGGACGGCCCTGCTCGCTAGCGGCAGCGACCGCTACGATCAAACCCTGCCGCTCGAGCTGACTGATCCCGAGGGCACGTACAACCTGCGCCTGTGGCTCGATGAAACCGTGATCCTCGAGCGCCCATTTCGCGTCGACGCCAACCTTGCGAACCCCAACTAGTCCTGGTGCCAAGCGCGAGCGCGCCGCGCAGGTCAGCGCAGCGCGGGGTCCAGCAGCGCTGGACCCTGGCCTGAAAGTGACGCGCGTCAGGAGGGCGGCGCGTCGTCGTCGGGACCGTGCGTGTAGTCCGCGTGGCGCACGGTGCGGAACTCGTCGAACGTGTTGATCGTGGGCGGCGGCGGATCACCGTACAGCTCAAGGCGCGTCGCGGCCCAGCGCTCCAGGCGGATCAGCAGGCCATGCTCGGGTCCGCCCAGCTCTCCGTCGAACGCCTCCAGCTGCTCGTCCGCCTCACGCAGATCCTGGCGGGCCAGCACCGGATCGACGCCCGCCTTGGTGCAATAGCGATCCGTCAAGAGCACCACGGCGTGCCCACTGACCTCGGCAAAGCCGGGCCCAATGGCGACTTGGTGCTCCTCGGTGCCGACGCGATAGCTGGCAATGCCCGTCCGAAGCGCCGCCATCAACGGACGGTGACCCGGTAGGACTCCAAAATCGCCCTCGACGCCAGGAGCGGTCAGCTCTGCCACAGACAGAGACAGCGCCACGCCCTCGGGGGTGATGATCTTGAGCGCGATTTCGCTGGATTCGTCCATGGCTGATCCCGGTTAGCTCACAGCACGAAGCTGGGCTGCCTTGGCCTTGACCTCTTCGATGTTGCCGACCATCAGGAACGCCTGCTCGGGAAGGTCGTCGAGTGAACCCGAGAGGATCTCCTGAAAGCCCACGATGGTCTCCTTGAGCGGCACGTACTTGCCCAGGAACCCGGTGAACTGCTCTGCCACGAAGAACGGCTGCGACAGGAAGCGCTCCATCTTACGGGCGCGCGACACGACCAGTTTGTCTTCCTCGCTGAGCTCGTCCATGCCGAGAATCGCGATGATGTCCTGCAGATCCTTGTAGCGCTGCAGCGTGCCCTGAACGCCGCGAGCGACGCGGTAATGCTCCTCCCCGACGACGTCGGGAGAGAGCATCGTGCTCGTGGAGTCCAGCGGATCAACGGCCGGGTAGATCCCCTTTTCCGAGATGGCGCGCGAGAGCACCGTGGTGGCATCGAGATGGGCAAAGGCCGTCGCGGGAGCCGGATCGGTGAGATCGTCAGCTGGCACGTAGATGGCCTGCACGCTGGTGATCGAGCCCTTGGTGGTCGAAGTGATGCGCTCTTGCAGCGCGCCCATTTCCGTCGAAAGCGTGGGCTGGTAACCGACGGCGCTCGGCATACGACCGAGCAAGGCGGACACTTCACTGCCTGCCTGCGTGAAGCGGAAGATGTTGTCGACGAACAGGAGCACGTCCTGTCCCTCTTCGTCACGGAAGTACTCGGCCACGGTGAGCGCCGACAGCGCCACGCGAGCGCGAGCTCCCGGAGGCTCGTTCATCTGACCGTACACGAGCGCGGTCTTGGAGATGACCGACTCACCCGACTGCAGACGTGACTCGCTCATCTCGAGAAAGAGGTCGTTGCCTTCACGGGTGCGCTCACCGACGCCTGCAAAGCAGCTCACGCCGCCGTGCGCCTTGGCGACGTTGTTGATGAGCTCCATGATGAGCACGGTCTTACCCACGCCGGCACCACCAAAAAGGCCAATTTTACCGCCCTTTCGATAGGGGGCGAGTAGATCGACGACCTTGATGCCCGTCTCGAAAACCTCCACCTGCGTGCTCTGCTCGGCAAAAGCCGGAGGCGCGCGGTGAATGGGATTACGACGCTTGGCGTTGACGGGGCCACGCTCGTCGACGGGACGACCGACCACGTTGGTGATGCGACCGAGCGTCTCAAACCCGACCGGCACGCAGATCGGCGCGCCCGTGTCGCGCACGGTCATGCCGCGAACGAGACCGTCGGTCGTGTCCATGGCGACGGCGCGAACGACCGAGTCACCCAGGTGCTGCGCCACCTCAAGCACGAGATTGTCGGGCTCACTCGACAGAGCGGGACTCGAGATCGTGATCGCGTTCAGAATCCGAGGGAGCTTGCCCGGCGGAAACTCGACATCCACGACGGGCCCGATCACCTGAGTGATCTTCCCCACGGTCTGGGCCGCAGGCGGAGGGGCCGAACGAGTCGCTGAACTACCGATAGGACTGCTAGTCTGGGTCATCTTCCCTCGAACACTGCGGGGTCTGTGCGGGGCCTGTGGGTTGCGGGGGCAGACCCACCGAGGCGGATCCGCGTTTATCATGGCGCCCCGCTCGTGCCAACGGACTTCCGCTATTGCCTGGGGGGAGGGCCCGAAGCGGGCCGTCCCGGGCACCCCAAAAGGCTCAGTGACCCGCGGCCTTGTGGCCGGCAGCAAAACGCCTCAATCGCCCGTCCCGGGCCGCCCGAAATCCGCTAAGCCTCCGGCAGATTGATCGGCGACGAAACGATTGAGCGCGTCCGCCAACAAGCATCCATCCTCGCTGTCGTTGGAGAATCCGTCCGACTCAAGCAGCGGGGACGAAGCTGGGTCGGGCTATGTCCGTTTCATCGCGAAAAGACCCCGAGCTTTCACGTCAATCCGGAGCGAAATTTCTACCACTGCTTTGGCTGCGGCGTGTCGGGTGACCCCATTCGCTTCACCCAGGAAACCCAGGGCATGGGCTTCGTCGACGCGGTGCGGGCCCTAGCCGAGCGCTTCGGAATCGAAATCCAGGAGCAGGGCAGCGATCAGGATCAACGCCAGGCGGCTGAAGCCCGGCGCCGACAGCACGAGCTCTACGATATTGGCAACGCGGCGGCGTCGTTCTTTGAGCGCCAGCTGCGCGAGCATCCGCTGGCGAGCGGCGCGCGTGAGGAGCTCCAGCGCCGGGGCCTGCAGCCCGCGAGCGCCACCGATGCCATCGCGACCGCCCTTCAGGCCTTTCGCGTGGGCTACGCGCCCCGCTCCTGGGACGAACTGCTCCGGCACTTGCGAGAGCTCGGATTTCCGCCCGCGGCCTGCGAGAGCGTTGGGCTGCTCGTCCCCCGCTCGTCTGGTTCGGGCCACTACGACCGCTTTCGACATCGGCTGATGTTTGCGGTGATCGACGTGCAAGGCCGGGTCGTGGCGTTCAGCGGTCGAGCGCTCGCCGAGCCCTCGGCTGAGCAGCTTAAGAGTGCCGGTCAACCTCCGGGCCCAAGCGCAGAAGGGCAAGAGGCTCCAGCCAAGTACGTCAATTCCCCGGAGTCGCCGATCTACAAAAAGCGCGACGTGGTCTTCGGGCTGTATCAGGCGCGTCAGGCCATTCGTGAGTCCGGTCGAGCCGTACTCGTCGAGGGCAACTTCGACGTGGTGTCGCTGCACGCACGCGGCCTCGGCAATGCCGTCGCGCCACTCGGGACGGCGTTCACTGCCGAGCAGGCCGCCTTGATTCGGCGTTTCACCGCTGAAATCACCTTGCTTTTTGATGGTGATGCGGCGGGGCGACGTGCCGTGCGCGCCGCGCGTGACTCGGTGCGGGCGGCGGATCTCGGGTGCCGTGTGGCGTCACTTCCCGATGGAGTGGATCCGGATGAACTCAGCAGAACCGGCGGACGTGAGGCGATTGAGCGGGTGCTCGGCGCGTCGCGTGGCCTGCTGGAGTTCTTGATCGACGCGTCGCTCAGTGACTCCCAGCTGCAGCAAGATGTGTTTGCGCGAGCCACGGCGATCCGTGAGGTCACCGAGCTGCTGTCGTCCGAGACTGAGCCCGAGGTCCGGGCCCTGGCCGAGCGCTATGCCGATCAAGTTGCCGAGCGTTTGGGCATCTCGGACGCGCGGACTTTTCGGGCCCTCGCGCAGCGCGTACGGCAGGCGCTGGGCGAGAGTGCCAGCGCGCACCCTGAAAAGAACGCTCGGCCAGAGGACCGCCCGTCACCTATTGCACTCGAAGCCTTGGGGACGCTGCTGGACTTCCCAGAGCTCCTCGACGACCCCGAGTTCACCGAAGTTGCCGAGCTTTTTGAGGGAGAATTGGCGATCGCGGTGGCGGCCTGGCGACGCGCTCAGCTGGGGAGTCTGGCCAGCGGGACGGAACAATTCCTTGCGAAGCTCTCGGGCCCGATCCATCAATTCGCGGCAAAGCGACTTGCGAATCCCCCGACTGCGCGACTTGAGGAAGCGCGAAAGGTGCTCCTTTCGAACATGATGAAGCTGAAGCAACTCGGACAGCTGCGACGCAAGCCAGACGCGCTTCAAGCGCTCGAGCGAGCGCGTGCTGCGGGGGATTTCGATGCGGAACTGGAGCTCCTTCGGGAGCAAATGGGTCAAGCACGCCGGCGACACGGCGTGGGAGAGAGGTAGCGGTGGGAGCTAAGAAGTCCGAGGGCGCCACGAAGCGCAGTGCGGCGGCCACGCCGTCCAAAAAGACGGCTGGTGCCAAGAGCAAGTCGAAGGCCTCGACCGTCGAAGCCAAGTCAACCGCTGCGCGAGCAGTCGCTGCCGAGGAGTTGCCCAAGCCCAAGCCTGCCAAGGCCAAGGCCAAGCTCGCCCCACCCCCCCCCACCGACGACGACGACGAGCTCGACTCGGTGCCACCGCCATCGGACGATGACTTTGACGACAACCCGTCATCGGCGCCTCCGCCGCGCAGCAAGCCGAACGGCAAGGTCAAAGAGCAGCTGATCCAGCTTGGGAAAACCAAGGGATTTCTGACCTACGACGACGTTCACGAGGCGCTGCCGAGTGAAGAGGTCGGCCCTGAGCAGATGGAAGACATGCTCGCGGCACTCGACGATGAGCGCATCGAGGTGGTCGACGACGTCAATGAACTCAAGGGTCGCGAGCGCCGCCCGACGGGCGACGCCGAGCCCGTGGCACGTCGCCGCGCCGAGACGAGCGACGCCCCAGAGCGGCCGAGCATGCCGCCGATGAGCGTGGCACCCAAGGCAGACGACGAGCTCTACAAGAGCAACGACCCCGTCCGCATGTACTTGCGCAAGATGGGCAGCGTTGCCCTGCTGACGCGCGAGGGCGAAGTTGAAATTGCCAAGCGCATCGAGGACGGCGAGAACGAAATCCTCGCGTCGATCCTCAACAGCCCCGTCGCTGTGCGCGAGATCCTCGAAATTGGGGAAAAACTCCGCACGCGCAAGCTGCGCGTCAAGGAGATCGTCCGGGACGCCGACGACGAGGAGCATGAGTTTGACGAGGAAGAGGCTGATCGCCGCGTCATCAAGCTGATCGATCGCGTCCGCCGCACCGACAAAAAGAATCAGGAGCTCGCCGACGAACGGCGTGGCGCCAGTGATTCGCGGAAAAAGCAGATCGACAAGGAGGTCAACGAGAACAAGCGTGATCTCGTCAAGACTCTGCAGGAGATGCGTCTCAACAAGAAGACCATCGACAAGCTGGTCGGCAGCCTCA
This sequence comes from Polyangiales bacterium, assembly GCA_038207155.1. GTDB lineage: Bacteria > Myxococcota_A > Polyangia > Polyangiales > Polyangiaceae > FEN-1139. Next base: position 42,117 of record JBBRAB010000028.1, on the reverse strand, counting down.
AGGCGCTGATTGAGCGCGTGCATCGCGCCCAGGGCAAGAGCTTCTCGCTCGACAAGCCGATCACGAGCAGCAAGAGCGAGCTCCGCAAGCTGTTCAAGGAAGCCCAGGACGACACCCCGCTCGAGACGGACATCAACGGCGAGCGACACTCGTCCGATGAGGACGGCAACCTCGAGGGAGTGGAGCCCCAGGCGCGCAAGCGCGACGAAGATCTGCACGTGAACGTCGACCAGCTGATGGACGCGTTCAACCGGATCGTCGAAGGGGAGCGCCTGGCCGAGCTCGCCAAGTCCGAGCTAGTCGAGGCCAATCTTCGGCTCGTGGTGAGTATCGCCAAAAAGTACACGAACCGCGGGCTGCAGTTCCTGGATCTGATCCAGGAGGGCAACATCGGCCTGATGAAGGCCGTAGACAAGTTCGAGTACAAGCGCGGCTACAAGTTCAGCACCTACGCCACTTGGTGGATCCGTCAGGCCATCACGCGCGCAATCGCCGATCAGGCACGCACCATTCGTATCCCGGTGCACATGATCGAGACGATCAACAAGCTGATCCGCACCTCGCGCTACCTCGTGCAGGAGTTCGGTCGTGAGCCGACACCCGAGGAAATCGCGGAGAAGATGGAGCTCCCGCTCGACAAGGTCCGCAAGGTCCTCAAGATCGCCAAGGAGCCGATCAGTCTCGAGACTCCGATCGGTGAAGAGGAGGACAGCCACCTCGGCGACTTCATCGAGGACAAGAGCATCATCAGTCCGTCTGAGGCGGTCATCAACATGAACCTCTCGGAGCAGACTCGGCGCGTGCTCAAGACGCTCACGCCACGCGAAGAGAAGGTGCTCCGGATGCGCTTTGGCATCGGGGAAAAGAGTGACCACACCCTCGAAGAGGTGGGTCAAGACTTCGAGGTGACGCGCGAGCGCATCCGGCAGATCGAAGCCAAGGCGCTGCGCAAGCTGCGCCACCCAAGCCGCAGCAAGCAGCTCAAGGGCTTCATCGAGAGCTGAGGTTGGCGTGAAAGACGGAGCCCCTGCGGGCTCCGTCACCGCTTTTGCGCCATGGACGGAACCAGAGGTCCCCCCCCCCTTGGAGCCACTAGGCAGCAGACCCCGAATCGGTTTAGGCTCGCTCGGATGACTTTCAGGGAGGGAATGAGTCCGGAGACGCTCCTGAGCCAACTCGAGCAGGCCAGGGCCCGCATCGCGAGCTTGGAGGCGCAGCTTGCCGGGACCAATCCCGTGATCGGCACGCTCCCGCCTCCGACGGACCGCCTGCGCTCGCTATCGAACCCAAGTTCGGGTGCGATGCGCGTGGCGCCACAGTATCCCCTGCCCGAGAGCGCGCTGGGCGAGGGCAATGAGCTGCTGGAGGCCGTGTTTGACTCGATGCTCGACGGCTTTGCGCTGCACGAGATGATCTTTGACGAGTACGGACGCCCGTCGGATTACCGCTACCTGCTCGTCAACAAGGCCTTCGAGCACCACACCGGGGTGAAGGCCGATGACGTGCTCGGACGTCGCGTGACCGAGGCCTTCCCGGGCACTGAGCGCCACTGGATCGACACCTACGGACGCGTCGTGCTGTCGGGCGTCCCCGAGCGGTTTCAGAACCATGCGCAGGGCTTCAATAAGTACTTCGAGGTGGTGGCCTTTCCCGTCGGGGCCAAACATTTTGGCGTGGTCTTTCAAGACGTCACTGAGCGCTACGTCGCCGAGCAGGAGCGCGCGCGCCTGCAGGCCCAGGTCCTGCACGCCCAGAAGCTCGAGAGCCTGGGCGTTTTAGCAGGCGGGATCGCCCATGACTTCAATAACCTGTTATGCGGGATGATCGGCTGCGCTGAGCTGGCGCTCGCGCAGATGGAGCCAGGCCATCCGGCGCTCGACGATCTCGACACGGTCCGACAAGCCGCGCAGCGCGCCACTGAGCTCTGTCGACAAATGCTGGCCTACTCGGGCAAAGGTCGGTTCGTCGTGGAACCGCTCGACCTGTCGAGCACGATCCAGAACATGCGACCCCTGCTCGAGGTCGGTATGTCGAAAAAGGCTCGGCTGCATCTCGAGTTACCCGAGGGACTCCCCACGGTGGTCGCCGATGTCACGCAGCTCAGGCAGGTGCTGCTCAATCTGGTGGTCAACGCCTCCGAGTCGCTCGGCGACGCCAGCGGGAGCGTCACCGTGTCGCTCGGGGCCCAGAAATGCGACGCCGCCTACCTCCAGAATACGTACATCGACAGCTCCCCAGGCGCTGGTACGTACGTCTTTCTCGAGGTCTCCGACACCGGTTGTGGCATGTCCGGGGAGACCAAAGAGCGCCTCTTTGACCCATTTTTTAGCACCAAGTTCACAGGGCGCGGACTCGGACTGGCCGCCGTGCTCGGGATCGTGCGGGGTCACCGCGGCGTCATCAAGGTCTACAGTGAAATTGGGCGGGGCACCTCGATCAAGGTTCTATTCCCGGCGTCTGTGGAAGCGGTGCGTAGCAAGCCGAAGGTGGCGCAGGCTGATTTTCGCGCCGTGGGGCGCGTGCTCTTGGTGGACGACGAAGTAACCGTTCGGGTCGCCTGTCGACGAATGCTCGAACGCTTTGGGCTGGACGTGGACACCGCCGTCGACGGAGTGGAGGCGCTCGAACGCTTCCGCCAACGCCCCGATGGTTACCGTCTCGTCGTGCTCGACATGACGATGCCCCGGATGAACGGCGAGGAGACCTTTCGCGAGCTGCGCCACATGCGGCCCGACGTGCGGGTGCTGCTGACGAGTGGCTACAACGAGCAGGAGGCGACCAACCGCTTTGCCGGCAAGGGGCTCGCGGGCTTTCTTCAGAAGCCCTTCACCCTCGAGAGCCTTCGGGATGCCCTGCAGCAGACGCTCGCGCCCGCTGCTGACTGAGCTGCGCCGCGCACGGCCCCGCGCAGGGCCACGGCTCTAACCGGGCGGCCCGAGCCGCCCCGCGCAAGCGGGCGCGTCAGGGCCCGTCCCAGGGCTTGCCAAGGCGTTCTAGAGCCTTGCGAGCCTCAGCACGGTACACGTTGTCCATCGGAGCGCCCTTGAGGAACTCTTGCCAATGCCCGATCGCCTGCGCGGACGCGCCGAGCGTGCGCGCGAGCAAGTGGTGCGCCTCCCAAGCCCAAATCGGCTTTGGCTCGAGCTTGGCCCCGAGCTCGAGCGACTTCTCAAGCTCCGTACGGGCCTCCCCGTCGCGACCTGCCGCCGCCAGGAGCTTGCCGTAGGAGTAGCGCCAACTCGCCATGTCGGGCATGGCGGTCACCGCGGCTCGCCAATGCTCGAGCGCCTTCTGCTCGAGCCCGAGGTCGTAGTAAGCCTCGGCGATGGTCGCGTGGGCCTCCACGCGCCCGGGCTTGAGCTCAAGCGCGCGATTCAGATCAGTCACGGCATCCTTGACCGCGCCTTGACGCTTACGCAGCACGCCGCGTTGCCAATAGGCGTCACCCAGCCCCTGATCGAGCTCCAATGCTCGCTTGAGCGCGGACTCGGCTAGACCAACCCGGCCCGCCTCGTTGGCGGCCCAGCCGACGTAGAGATGATACTCGGCGCGGTGCGGATCGAGCTCCACCGCATGCTCCAGCGTCCGCAAGGCGAGCGCCAGGTTCGTGCCCTCAAGCAGCTGCGCGCGACCGAGGCAATGATGGGTTTCCGCCGAGCTGGCGCGCTGCTCAAGCACCTTGTTGAGCAGCTTGACCGCGTCGCCCGAGTGCCCAGCGGCGACCTTGCTGCACCCCACCCGCAGCATCAGATCCGCATCATTGGGTGCCTTGGCGAGCGCCGCCTCGAAGGACGCGAGCGCCTCTGCCGTTCGCCCCGAGGCCTCGTAGAGCTGACCGCGCTCGAGTGCCAAACCCGGGAACTCGCGGTCCTGTTTGCTGACTTCGTCAAACAGGGCCAGAGCTTTATCGAACTCGCGATTCTTGCGATAGGCCACGCCCAAGCGGAACTTGCCGCCCACGTCTCGGGGTTCGAGTTCCAGGGAACGCTGGTACTCGCTGATCGCTTCGGCATAGCGCCCCTCAGACAAGGCGAGCTGACCGAGAGACTCGTGGATCTTGGCTGAGCGCGGCATCTTTTCGAGCGCCTGCGCAAGCAGCGCCTGGGCCTCCCCACGTTTACCTGCCTGGCTACGAAGCGTGGCGAGCGCGACGTAAGCGTCCACCACCACCGGTTCGGTCTTGCCGAGTACGATGGCGGCCTCCAGGGTCTTATCAGCCTCTTCGCGATTACCCGAGAGATCGAGGACCCGGCCGTACCAATAGGCAACGCCGAAGTTCTGCGGATACTGAAGGCGGAGTTTCTGCAGCAGCGTGAGGGCGTCCCGATTTCGCTCGAGGGCGATTTGGCTCTTTCCGACGCCGACCGCGACCGTGACATTGTCGGGATCCGCTTGAGAACCCGCCTCAAACCGCGCGAGTGCCTCAGAGTAACGCCCCGCGCGGTATAGCGCTTCACCAAGCCCTGCCAGCGCACCGGCAGCCCGCGGATTGATGCGTAGGGCTGCACCGAACGCGGCCTCGGCCAGCGAGATCCGAGAACGCGAGAGTTGGAGTTCGCCGAGCTGCGTCTGAGCCGCCACGAGCTCCAGCTCGCTTGCCTTGGACTCACGCGCGAGCACCTCGGAGACGTATTTCTCCGAAGCAGCCCCATCCCCCTTCTGTTCGAGGGCGAGCCGGGCCAGCAGCAGTCGCGCGCCAAGATGCTCAGGGTTTCGCGTTAGACAGGTCTCGCCGGCCTGCTGGGCCTCCGCAAACTGTCCGAGCGCCACGAGCGTCTCCGCCATGCCGAAACTGGCACGAGCGCTGTGTTCTCGCTGCTCTACCTCACGCCAAGCCACCAGGGCTTGTGCGGGTTTGCGCTCAAGCATGAACAGACGAGCCGAAAAAGCGAGCGGATCCGCTGTGACCAGGGCTGAGCGACTCGCGTCGTAACCAGCACGCGCCCGCGGAAGATTGCCGTCAAGGCCGGCGCGAGCTGCCTGTGCGAGCAGCAACAGCGGCGTCGGACGGTGCTTGGCGAGCTCCTCGAGCGCAACCTTGGTCGTGCTGTGGATCTGCGGGTTCTCGCCATGACGAAGCTCGATCAGTGAGCCCGCCAACGCCGCCAGCGCGCCGAGCTCGCGCTGTCGTTGATGCTGACGGGATTCGTTCGTCAGCCGAGCGCTGAGGTCGCGCGCTGTCGAATAGTCATCGCGCGCCAGCGCGCTTGAGGTCTCATTGACGAGCGAGCGCAGGAGCCGCGCCTGCTCTTCACGTCCCAGCGTGTCGATGATGAAATACGCGCCGTACGGTCCGACGTCGGGGATGTAGTAGAGGGCCCCGCCGCCGACAACGAGCGCCAGCGCTGTCGCGCCGAACCAAGCCATTTTTCGGCCGCCCCGCGCGGAAGCGAGCTTGCCCTGCGCCGCGCCGACTCGAACCGGCACCGCCGCCGCGACGTCGGGACCGCGCAGCGAGGCCTCGCCCGCGCCAGCACCGAAATCGGCTTCATCCATCGAGGGCTGCAGCTGACGCGCGGGAGCGTCGATCTCGGTCTTGAAATCGGGTCCGCCCGCGCCCGTGTCGAGGCTGACCTCGCCGAACCCAGCCGCCTCGCTGGTGGAGCGCAAGGTCGGCGAATGAACCGGGGGACGCGGAGCTGATGCGGGCGAGGTTTCCGCGCCCGGAAACTCCATTTCCCCAAAATCATCGGCGAAGCTGGGGCGCGCCGGGGGCAGCGACGGGTCGCTTGCGCGGCTCCCCGCCTCGAGGCTCGGAACCGTCTGCGGATGCAGCGAGGGTTCACGCGCGCCGAACGGATCCGCCTCCCCGTCGCCCAAATCCGGCAGCGAAAAGTCTCCGGGTGCCGCGCTTCGCTCGGCGATACGCGGAGGGGCGGACGGGGCCGACGCCTGCAACAGCCCCGCACCCGCAGCAGCGCCAAGGCCCGCCAGGGTACCGGCGCCCGACTGACCCAGGCTTGCAAGGGTACTGGCACGCGGGTCACTTGAGGCGAAAGCACCTCGGAAGGGCTGAGGCGATGGATTAGACGCAAAGCCCCCGGACGAAGCGGACGTGACGGGTGGACCCGAGGGCGCACGCGGGGAAAGACCTGCCAGCGTGCCGCTCGAAGCGCCCGACGGCGCGGAGGCGAGCTGCTCGGCGAAACCCTCCAGCTCCAGCGGGGCCGCTTCCTCAGCTCCAAAATCAAACTCCGCCGGCCCGGCGTGGCTGCCCGCGGAAGCAGGCAAAGCGGTTCCCCCGAGAGTGGCCGCCGGAAGTCCAGCACCACGAATAATCGGTAGCCCGGCGCCGCCAAGCTCGGGGAGACCGGCGCCGCCCAGACCCGGAAGCCCAGCGCCACCCAGATCCGGAAGCCCAGCGCCGCCAAGCTCGGGAAGACCGGCGCCACCAGTGGCAGGCAGACCTGCAGCCCCGAGGTCCGGCAGAGGCGCGTCGTAGCGACCGGGCAGACCCACGTCCCCGAGATCCGGCAAAGCGGGATCACCCAACTCGGGAACATCAGGCAGAGCGGCGGAAGCTGCCGCAGGCACACCACGGCCCGGCGCCACGTGTCGCACCGTCGCCTGGGAGCGGGGCACTGCTGCCGGCGCAGGTCTTGGAACCCCGCCTCCGCCCAGCTGCGTGCGCAGCCCGGTGCGAAGCCCTGGCAGCTCGGCCTCCTCAGCCGGAACCTCCAGCTCAGGTACCGACATTTCCGCCCGCTGCGGCACCTGGGGAAGGGCCATGCCGGGCGAGGAGATCGGCGAGGGCAGCTCGACCTCGAATTGCTCTTCACCCACGGAAGGAGCCGGGGCTCGGCCTGCTCCCGCCGCGCTCGAGAACGCGAGATCGAACTCGTTTCGAAGCGAGACCGCATCCCCAGCAGCACCGCGGGGCGCCGGAAGATCGAATTCGTCCTCGCTCATCGGTCCGGGCGCCTCAGACGGGCCGCGGCGATCGAGCTCGATCTCCAGCGGGCCAGCGGGGGGCGCCGAGGGACGGCGAACCTTGGGACCCGTGGCCGTCGGCGGGTTCGGAGCGGGTGGAACCTTCGGGCCCGCGGCGCGACGCGCGCCAAAGGCCGCCGGCATGTACGAGCCCGTGTTGTCAGAGTCCTCCCCAGCATCCGCTAGGTCTTCGGGCTTGAGCGAGATGGGCGCGGGCGGGTGAGTGCTGGCGGACGCTCGCTGATTCACGCCGGTACCACCCACACTCGGCAGGTCCCATTCATCGAGCTCCGCAATGGCCTCGGGCGAAGGGAGCGAGGCCGGCGCTCGTTCGTGTCGCTCGTCCGCGCTGCCATGGGCGAGGCTCGGAAGCTCGGAAGCGTCCGTAGGCTTGGCCGCCGTGAAGGTCATGGGCCTTGTGGGAGGAGCGACGTTACCGGTGCCAACGAGAGTCGAATTGCCAGCACGAGCCGGAGCGGCGGGGCGCGCAGGCGCGGGAGGTCGAGCGGGCGCTGCGGCGGGCGAAGCCATGCCCAACATGGTCGCCTTCGGCCTCGGAGGGGCCGGACGAGCCGGGGCGTCCCCAGCGGTCGGGGCGGCTGGAACAGCCGGCGACTGGGGATTGACGACCGTGAACGAGGCGCTGCATTTTGGGCAGCGCATGCGGAGGCCGCTCGCGGGGACCCGTCGTTCGTCAACCTGATACGAAGCGCTGCAGCCGGGGCATTCGACAGTGAACATAGCTCGCTACCCTTTCTTACCAGGGTTCGGGGCATTAGTGGCGAGGGATCGCCGAGCACGACGCTCCCGAGGGCAGCCCCCGGTCCGCGGCCGGTTCACCCCCAGCAAAGACTCGCGTTGGCAAAGCCGAAGGCACTCGTCGAACCCGCCGCGATCGTGCTAGGTCGGGGGCCACCATGCAGAAGCTCAGGCTCGTCGTGTTGGCTGCCCTGGCCGCCATCGTCGGACTGGTGGTCGTGCTCCGCCTCGCGTCCCACCGGACGCCCCACTCGGCTGCACCGAAGGCCTCCGCGACGGCGGTCGTGGCCGCGGGAGTGCCTCCAGTGGTCGAGCCGAGGGCTGCGGCCTCCAGCGCAGAATCCAAGGAATTCTCCCGACTTCCTGACGGATCGCTCCCGCCCCCGCTCCCCGCTGGCGCGCCGAGTGAGGTCGGATTTGGAGTGATCCTCTTCACGTACTCGGGCGCCCAGGCGGCCCCGCGCACGGCTCGCTCCAAGGCCGAAGCCCTTGAGCTGGCACGACGGCACCTGCCCGCCGCGCAGACGGATTTTGAGGTGACCGCCAAGCAAGGGGATCCCGGTTCGGCGCCCGACGCGGGCAATATCCCACGCGGGATCCTCGAGCCCCCGCTCGAGTACGCGCTGTTCACGCTCGAGAAGGGACAGACCTACCCGCAGCCGCTCGACACCCCGCGCGGCTATTGGCTACTCAAGCGTCGGCGCTAGGCTCACTGACCGACCGCGGGCTCAGAGGCCCGAATCGCTCAGGCCCGCCCCCGCCGGCCGCATTGGGGTTCCGGCGCCGTGACAAGCAGGGTATCTTGCGCCCCGTCGGCGTTTTGATTGCCCCAACTCGCTTCGGCAAAACCACCGCAGTTTCATGAATCCCACCAATCACCCCTCGAGCCCGTCCGCAACGACCGAGGCGGGCGCCTTGGGGGCCGCTGTCGGCTGGCTGAGAGCGGAGCTCGATGCCACCGAACCGGGTCAGCAGCGCGCCCTGCTGGAGTACGAGACGGGCATTTTGGAGGAAAGCCGTGGTGACGACACGGAGGCGGCACGGCTCCTGCTCGCCGCGGTGACGACCGAACCTCGGTTTCGCGAGCCGCTCGAGCGGCTGATCGCGCTAATCGAGCGGCGACAATCGTTCAAGAACCTCGGCAGGCTGCTCGAGCGCCTCGCTCAGTCCGCCGACGATCCTGAGGAGCATGTCCGGGCCGCTATCGCGCGCAGCCTGTTTGCTCTGCAGCAGGAGGGAGACGCGACCACGGCCCTCAGCCGGCTGCTCGACGCCGCTGAGCGACTCCCCGCTGAGCCGGCGATCTGGATCGTGCTTGCGCTGCTCGCCGAGCAACTCGACGACCCCAGCCTCAAGGCACGCGCCCTCGCAGCTCGTGTCCCGCTGACGGACCATGTTGAATGGCGCGGTCTGCTGCAAATTGAGCTCGCTGAGTTCTACGCGGACGATCAGCAATTCGAGCGGGCCGTCGAGCTACTCGAGTCCGTGGTCGATCTCGGGGGAAACGCAACCTTTCGCGCGCTCGAGAGTCTCGAACGGCTCGCGTCCCGTGAGCAACGTCACGACGTGCTGGCGCGCACGCTCGGAGTACAGGCCTCGCTCGCTGAGCGCGCGCGCGCCGATGAAGCCGAGGGCGACGCAGCTGGCGTGCCGCGCTCAGTGCGTTCGGACGTCGGACTCGCCGATATTTGCCTGCGCGCTGCGATCGCTCGCGATCGGCTCGGGGACGAGCCTGGAGCAAACGCCGCGCTATTGCGCGCGCTTGCGCTCTGCCCCAATGACCCGCTCGCGCTGGAGGTCGCCACCCAGATCGCGCTCGCCTCGGGTCAGCTCGAGGAGATTGCCCGCGTGGCTGAGCTCACGGCCCGTTCGACGGAGGGCACGATTGCCGCCGCCGATTGGCTGCACGTGCTCGAGGCCCGCCTCGCACTCGGTGACCGCGAGGGGGGTCGCGACGCACTGCGAGCCGGTCTCGCCGCGCACCCGAACTGCCTACCGCTGCGCGTGTTCGAGCTCGATTGGCTCGCAGGACGTTCGGACGGTCCGGCACTCGCCCAGGCGCTCGAGTCCCATGCCGAAACGCTGGGCACAGACACCGCGCGTGCCGGAACCCTGATTCTCGCAGCTGAGGTTTGGGCCAGAGCCGCGGGGGAAGGTGCCGCTGCACGCGCCGCCTTAGCGCAAGCCACGCTGCTCGGAGCTGAACCCGCCACCGTCAATCGTATCTCTCGCCTGCTGGCCGCTAACACGCGCGACCACCATTGGTACGAGGAAGCAACACGACGGCTGATCGCCGCGGGCGCCGGTGATCTCGAGTTCCAGGAGCTGGGCTTTGAGCTGCTTCGCTTGCGGCTTGAGCGCGGTGAACCGCAGCGCATCGTGCAGTCGCTCAAATCCCTGCGGCAGCTGCCCTCGGCGGGAGCGGTCGCCTCCTTCTGGCAGCTGCTGCTCGCGCCCTGGCTCAACCACACGCGCGGTCGGGATTCCGATCCGCCGCCTTCAAGCCTGGCAGATCCGAGCTCGATTGCGTCGAGTGAACTGCGCATCCCGACCGACGAGGCGCTGCTTCAATTAGCGGAGCTCGTCCCCGACATTGAGCTGTCGCGCAACCTCAAGGTCGTGGCCGCTTGTCGACAGCTTGAGGCCGGCGCGCTGGAGACCGCCGCCAAAGAGCTCCACGCGCTGTTTGCCGGGGCACCCGAGGATCCACTGCTGGCCACCGTGCTCAGCTGTCTCGAGCCGGTCACGGGGGAATCCCGCGGCCAGTCACGACTCCTGCGGCGGGCGGCCGAGTGCTGCACCGAGCCAAGCCTCGCAGCTGTGTTCGCGCTCCAGGCAGCCTTTGCAGCGCTTGAGCTGCGCGACAACGACGAGTTCTCTGCCAACCTCGAGCTCGCCTCGGGCTTGGCGTCGCGCTCGGCCAGTCGAATGCGACACTGGGGCCGTCTCTTTGCGACCCCAGACGAACCCGAACTGCGAGCCGCGCGCTGCGTGGAGCTGGTTGCCCGTGGCGAGGGGACGCGTGCCACGCTGGAGAGCGCCCTGCGGGCGGTCCACGAGGGACAGGTCGATCTGGCACGCGCGACGCTCTCGCAGCTCGACGGCGATGACCCATCACCGCTCGGCACCGCGGCGTGGCTGCTCGATGCCCTACTCGCACCAGAAGAAGAGGCCGCTAGCGCGCTCGCCAAGCTCACTGAGCGAGTTCCGGAAGCCCACGGCCTGCGACGCTCACTCGAGTTCGCCGCGCTGTCCGCGGCTAGCCCCACCTGTTCCGCAGACGAACGGCTCGAGTCTGCTGCACGCTGGGCCGAGGTCGAGCCCAACCTTGCGGCGGCCATCGCTTGGCTCGCGGCAGCCCAAGACGCCGCGCAGTTGTCCGAAGAACTCAGCGCGCGGGCGGTAGTCGAGAGTCTCCTGCCGCGTGAGGTCGCCGCCGTCCTGGCTGCGGATCGCCTCGGACTCGAGGCGCTCACGAGCCACCCCGCGACGCACGTCACCGATCTGAACAGTGAAGCCCTGCGCATCGTCCAGCTTGAGCTGGCTCCGCCAGGAGTGGATGCGCGACTGCGCGCCAATGCCCTTCACGACGCGCGCGCGGCGCTTGAGCCCGCATCGCGGGACCTGGTCGACAACTTGCTCGGCTTTAATTGTTTGGTCGCCGGTCACCCCGAGCAGGCGGCGCGACAATTCCGTGCCGCGCTCGCCCAGCATCCAAAGGACGTCGCTGCCTGGGAAGGATTGGCTCTGGCCGCCGAACAACTCGACGACCCGGAGACTGAAGCCCAAGCCCGCGCCGCACTCGGGGATTTGCTGCTGGACCGCTGGGAGGCGTCACTGGCTTGGGAGCAAGCAGCCTCGCTGTTGCTCGATCGGTGCAACGACCCGGCGCGCGGCGAGTTTGCGCTGGAACGCGCCTTTGCCCGCGACCCCCACAACGGCCGAGCCTTTGAGCGACTCTTTCGCCGCTTGAGGGAGAGAGACGACTCTCAACGGTTGCTTGAGCGCATCGAACAGCGCCTGCCCGTCACCGACGACCTCAACGAGCTCGTCAAGCTGCACTGGGAGCGCGCTCGGCTGCTGCGCAAGTTGGGGGACCGTGAGGGGGCGCTCGTGGCGCTCGAGAACGTCACGCTACTTGAGCCCGAACACGTGGGAGCGCTGGCCCTGTCGGGCGAGATCTTTATCAGCACCGGACAGTTTGAGCGCGCCGCCGAAACGCTGGCCCTGCTAGCGCGCACCGAATACGCCCCGCGACAGCAGCGTCTGATGGGCGCCACCGCATCGGCTGATCTCTACGAAGGAAAACTGCAACGACCCGAAGCCGCGCTCGACGTGCTTTCACAGCTCGACGCAGCCGGCTACGGTGACCTGCAACTGCACGAGCGAATCGCCCGCTTGGCGATCCACTCGCAAAACTGGGCGATCGGTGCCGAGCGGCTCGAACAGCTGCAGGCAGAACGCCCAACCCGTGAGGGACGTGTCGAAGCCGCGCGTCTGGCCTGCGATCTCTGCCTTTCGCGCCTGGATGACGTCGAGCGCGCCATGCTCAGCCTGAATCACTGGTCCCTTGAGAGCGCGGCGGACCCCGCGCTGGTGTCGCGAGTGTCCAAGCTCGCTCCGGGACCAACACGCAGCACACTTTTGGCCAGCGCCCGCCTGGAACTGCTGCAGCAGCTCGAAGCGCAGTCGCCCAGCGTGGAGCTGCTCGAGCGACTCCTGGACGTGGCTCGGGCCAGCGACAACCAGAGCTGGCTCCACGCGTCGCTGGCCGCCTGCGCGGTCCTAGCGCCTGGCGCGGGAGGAGCCGAGCTTGCTGCTCTGGCGCAACGCGCGGCTCATTCCCCCGAGGTGGCTATCGACAGTCCGCGCCTCGAACTCCTGCTAGCCGCGGGGGACGCAGGCCCAATCGCAGCGCTGTTTGCAGCCCTGGCCCCGGTCTTTGCTGAGACCCTGGGACCACAGCTCAGTCAGCTCGGGGTTGGCCGCAAACAGCGGCTTTTAGCCCGCGATGCGGCGCCACTCTGGCAAGAAGTCACGACCTGGGCGGGCGCCGTCGGACTCGCTGAATTCGAGGTCTACGTCGCACCCCAATCAACCGTGCCGGTCGTGGGCGTTGCCACTGAGCCGCCCAGTCTCGTGCTGGGCCCAGAGGTGACCGCGCCGCTTTCGCCCGCCCACCGGGCCCTGCTGGCCCGCGAGCTTCTGGCTTTGGCGCGCGGCGTGACTCCCGTCCTGCATCGAACCCGGGCAGAGCTTGCCGCACTGGTCGCCGCCACCTGTCGCGTCGCGGGTGTCGATTTTGAGGGGCCACGCTACGCACTCACGGAACCCTTCGCCAAGAGCCTCGACCGCGCGCTGCCACGCAAGCTCCGCAAGCTTTTGCCCAGCCTCTGCGCGGCGATCGCGACAAGCGACGTGTCACCGGAAGACTGGGCCCAGGCCGCCGCGATGACGCTCGCTCGCTGGGCGGTCGTCTCCACGGGTGACGTGTCCCAGCTGCTGCTCAATCCGCACCGCGGTCAGCAGGAGCGCGACGAGTCCAATCAACTGTCAGACGCTGACGCCGCGCTCATCCGCTACTGTCTCTCGGATACGTACCTTCAGCTGCGCTTTCAACTAGGGCTATCGGCGCGATGAGTTCGACCCCTCCCCGCCATCCGCCGCGACCCATTGTGGTGCCGAGCGCGCAGACACCGTCTCCGCCAACGCAACATCCGGAGCCAACGCGCGCCTTCGAGCTGCCCCTCACGCAGCCAATAAGACCGGAAACTCCCGAAAAACAGGACCAATACCAGTCCCTGTCGGTCGACCATCCGCGCGGCGCCATGCACCAGGTTGCCGAGCGTGGGATTAGCGCCTCGCTGGCGGCTATCGCCAAGCGACTGCAGCAGCAACGCGAGCACCCGGAGGCGAGTAAGGCCGACCGCTCGCTAGCGGTGGTGGAGGCAGAGCTCAGCGCGATGCTCGGTCAGAATGACCGAGTCGCCGATTGCTTCGAGCAGCTCAACGAACTGCCTTCGCCGCTCACGTTGGCTTCGCTCGCGCAAGCAGGTCGGGCACTGCAAAGCCCCCTCACGAGCGCCGATGCGCTCGCTCCCCTCACGCGCCTCAGCGAGTCCAAGCAGCCAGCGCTACGCTGCCACGCGCTGCTGCGTCTGGCGGATCTCGAACGCGTGGTTCGCCTCGACGAGGCCGGCTCACGCGACCAGCTCAAGCGCGCAACCCAGCAGTTTCCGCAGGAACCGCGGGTGGTTTTGCGCGGCGTGCTCGACGCCCTGCGCGGATCCGGTGCGCCTCGCCCCCTGTCGACTGTTGTCCCCCGGGCCCTGCTACCAGTCAGTCACGCGCTCGAGGCGCTCTGCGTGCTTTTGGCAAGCCCAACCGGCCCAAGCAAATCTGAACGCGCACTGCCGGCAGTCGCATTCCGCCAAGCCGCGAGCTCGCTCTACTCTGCCGAGCTCTCACTCGGTGTCGACAGACTGTCGGGGCTCTCCAAGGTTCCCGGTCTCGGAACTGCGGCGCTATGGTTGATGGCACTCGCCGGCAGCGCTTCACCGTCCGAGCGCGCCCGCTCGGTCGGCTACCTTGAGCAGCTGCTTGAGGGCGGGGAGGCGGAAGCCGCTGTCAGCGTGTTGGTCGATCGCGCGCTGGAGCTGCGGGATTCTGAGCTATGGCGAAAGACCCGAGCCAAGTCCCGGTCGCATCTCGACGATCTCGATCGGTCTTTGGTGGGCGAGCTGCTCGGCACCAACGCAGATCCCGCCGCCACCGCTCCACCACTGCAGCCGTCTCCCGAGCTAGCGCCGCTGTCGGCCGCACTGCTCGCGCGCCAAGGACGACGGCGCGGCGCGGTCTCGACGCTGAGCGCAGACGCCCTCGCGACGCTGCGCCTCGGTGAAGCCCTCGCAGCCTCCCACGAGCGCCCTGACGACGTGGCCCCCGCCGTCACCCAGTGGCTGTCGTTGCATCACGAAGCGCCGCTCGGCTATTGGCTTCGACTCGAACGAGCCCTGGCGGACCAGGCGCTCGAGGAGCTGCGCGAGCTCTTGCTCAACGCGACCGAGACCACCCTCGGACTGGCACCGGGACTCGGCGCGCTGTCGCTTGGTCTGCTCGGAACCACCCTTCGCAATGCTGAATTCTCACGTGAAGGCTACGGGTTGGCTCTTGAGCTCTGCCCGGTCAGCGAGGCCGCCCTACGCGCCCTGTTGATGACCGCGCCCAGCTCGGCCCGCGCCCCCTTGCTCGAGCAGGCCGCGGCGGTGGCCCCCGCCGGCGAACAACGCGCCCTACTCCTGATCGAAGCGGCTCTCGAACAGGACAAAACCCAGCCGCAAGAGCAGCAACGCCTCTTGGTCGCGGCCTACGAGCAGGCACCCCAGCTCCCGCTTGCGGCAGCACTTGGCGAATATGCGGCGCGCCGCGCGGGCAACGTGGGGGAAGCGCTCACCTGGCTGCGGCGACGCACCGCACACACCGACGATCCAATTGAACTCGCGTTCGACTCGGTTCGCGAGGCGCTATTACTCGTCAACGACAGCCCCGACGAGGCCGCGCGCCTGTTGGAGCAGGCCCTGCTCGTCAATCCGCTCGATCTCGCGCTCCGGCTCCTGGCCGAGCGGTTGCAGTCGGACTCCGACGGTTCAGATTTTCGTCTCGAGCTCGCCAGTGAATTGCCGCAGCCGCTTCGGAGCAACCTTGAGCAGCGTGCCGCTGCCGTCGCAGCCCTGCGCGGGGATCGCGATGGCGTCAGGCTCGCGATTAGCGCGGCCGCGGCGAGCCTCGACGACAGCATCGGCGAGCGCTGGCTCGAGGCCTGCGCGGGTCGCGACTGTCCTTCGCCACGACTCTTCGATCGCCTATTTCAGGCCGCGCGACAGGAGACGCACCCCATCATCCAGCGCGAGCTCTACGAGCGCCTCGGACGCATCGATCCGAGCGCTTCGCCGCTGGGAAGTATGCTCTGGTGCAGCGCGATTCTCGAGCGGGCACCTCAGTATCTTCCCTCGCTGCGTCAGAGCATGAAGATGTCGGCGCGCGCCGGTCACTGGGCAGAGCTGTCGAGCCATGCGGGCGTGCTGGCTGAAACCCTCGATCGAGGCGAAGCGCTCGGCTATGCCGAGCTGGCAACGCTTACGGCGACCTTCGACGGTCACTGGTCGGACACCTTGCCGCTCGTCGTGATTGCGTCAGAAGACACCGTGGCGCCGCTCTGGTCGCTGCGCGCACGCGCCGCGCACGCGCGCGCCCGAGGCGAGGATACCGTACTTCTGGCGACCGAAAAGCAGCTCGCTGAGCAAACCACCCGCGTGCTCGATGCCGCCACCTTGGCGCTTCGCTGCGCGGAGACCGCGGGGCGACTGGAGCGTTGGGACGAGGCGCTTGAGCATCTGGCGCGAGCGCTCGACCTCATCCCCAATCACTTGATTGCACTCTCAACGCGCGCCGAAATCCTCGAGTCGCGCGGCGATCTTGCTGGTGCAGCCGAGACCTTGGAGGAGCTCGCGCGCGCCGCACTCGTGCCCGCCCACCGCGTCGCTGCCTACGCCGCCGCAGCAACGCTCTGGGCCTCGCCCAACGGCGACCTGACACGAGCTCAGTTGGCGCTCGAAGATGCCCTGGTGCTGGTGCCCGAGAGCCTTGAAATCCTGGAGCGGCTGACGCAGCTGTACGCGAGCTCCGGCGCGCTCGGCAGGCTCTCCGAGGTGCTTGAGCGTCGCTCGATGCTCGTCACGGACCCCGAGCAACGCGGCGCTATCGAGCTACAGCTTGCTCGCACGCTGCTCGACTGTGACGAGATCGGTCGCGCCACGGTCGCGATTGAGGCCGTACTCGAGAGCTACCCCAATGACCCCGACGCCCTCGAGCTCGGCGCTCGCTTGGCCTCGCGCGATGAACGCTTCGACGACGCGGAGACCCTGTGGCTCAAGCTCGCGAGTCAGACGAGTGAGCTCGAGCGACAAGCGCTCGTCTATCGCGAGCTCGCGCATCTCTACGCGGAGTCACTGAACCAACCCGAGCGCGCCGAATTGGCGTATCGCGAGCTGTTCAAGCGTCAGCCCGATCACGAGGAGGTCGAGCAGCTGGTCGAGATGCTGCGTGAGCGCGGCGCGCTCCCAGAAGCGATCGAGCTTCTGACGCAGATGATTGACCGCTCCACGGAGGTGACGACCGAACGCCGCCGACTAGTTCGGCTCGCCCGGCTGCGTGACGAAGACTCCGGCGAACGGCGTAAGGCCGAGGAGCTGCTCGAGCGCGCGCGACGCAAGTGGCCGACCGATCCAGCCGTGATTACCGCGCTGTTTCAGCTCTACCAGCGTCACGGGGAGCCGGCGGCCCAGCAGATGCTGCTCGAGCGCGCGGCCACCGACGCGCGACGCGCCCTGGGCACGGGGCGCTTCGAGGGAGCGTTCTTCGAGCTGCTCGCGAGCGTGGCTGAGCTGCAAGGTCGCGCCGATGACGCCCTGGCCACGCGCAGCACGCTCGCGGCCTTACTCGGGGAGCAATCCGACGTCGAGGGGATTGGACTGCGCGCTGCGAGTCCGGAATACGACGACGTCCTGGCGCCCGATCTGCTGAGCCTGCCACTGCGCGCCCTGTTGCGGCGCACCGGTTGGGCGCTTGACGCGGTGTTCCCGGTCGATTTGAGCTCGCTTCGAGCTAGCCCGTTGGCGGCGCAGGACCCCGAGCTCAACGAGCAGCTTCTCTCAGCGGCTCACCAGTTCGGACTCAAGGATTGCGATATCTGGGTGTCACCCGCCCTGGGCGCCGTCTGCGTTCCGGTCAGCGCACGACCCGCCGTCCTGGTCCTTGGCAGCCCGCTGCTCGCGGTGGAGGATCTCCGGCTCAGGGATTTTGCCTTTGTGCGCGCGCTCAAGCTGCTGCAGACACGAACGGTCGCCCTGAGCCGCGCGGCTCCCGTCGATCTCGCCCCGATGCTGGCGGCCTATCTCGGGGCGTTTTTGCCCGATTGGGAGCCACCCGGACTCGATGCCCAAAAGGTCGCGGTATGGCGCGGTCGAATCGCAGCCCAGCTCCCAGTTTCGCTCGACCCCGATCTCGCCGTGCTCGCCCTGGAGATCGCCGGCTCGATCGGTAACCGCGCGAGCCAATTGGCGCTGGCGGTTCACCAATGGGGCAATCGCGCGGCGCTGCTCGCACTCGGGGATCTCAACGTCGCGTTCGAGACGGTGGCGGTCACGGCAGGTCAGACCGCGGGCCCTCCGACGGACGCCGCCTCGCGACTACGCTGGGTAACCCGCAATCCCGAAGCGCGCGACGTGGCGATCTTCAGCGTCTCGGAACCTTACCTCCGGGTGCGCGCCGCTAGCCGCGGCTGAGCCCGACCGCAGCCGACCGCGCCGGACTGCAACTACAGTCTGTGCCAGCCGGCGCCGAGATCCGTCGAGGCAAGTCCGAAGACCTTGCCCTGCACGTCCACGTAGAGCCGCAGCTCCTTGCCAACGGCGAGCAGCTGGACGTGCTTGAGCGAGGCGGGCGACCAACCGAGCGCGGGCAGATCGAGCACCAGGCTGAGCGGGGTGAAGGTCACCCCATCACGCGTGGTCGTGACCCGCAGCAACCCTGACTCGGCCACCACGAACACGAGCGCTCCGCCCACGCGAGCGAGATCGAACTGACTCGCCGCCGCGAGTCGCGGCCATTCGGGTGGCTTAGTCTGGGTGCAGCCCGCGTCCGCGCGACAGGTGCGCAGCTCGCGCGTTTTGCCGTCGCGGCCCCCCGCCAGCAGGACCGTCGTCGTGTCGCCCTCACAGGCGGCCGCGACTGGCAGCACTCCCGGCGACAGGCGTAGTAGCGGGCGCCGTTCGCGCGCCGTGAACAACATCCAGCTTGAGCCTTCGGGGCCATTGCCGAGCCCAAAAGCAAAGTCGAGCTCGCCGGAACGACATCGCTCGGTGTAGCCCTCGAGCGCGCTCTGCCAGGGCGAGGTCGCCGACCAAGTCCGCCCTGCGTCGCGCGAGCGAAAGGCTTTGACTTGGTCGCCATCAGCGCTCGTGAAAAACCAACCCTTGGGGGTGTCGTGCACGGCGCGCAAACGCGCTCCCGAGAGGCTGAGACCCTGAACCGGCGTTGGTCGCTCGAGCTCGACCGGATGGATCGCCTCTTTGGCCTCTGCCGACGGTCGCACCAGCTCGCTGAGCGGTTTGCGAATGACTGGCCAGGCCTGCTCATGCAGCGCGACGAGATCGATCACCTGCGCGACCAGACGCTCGAGGCGGACCCCGCGCGCGCCAAGTCCGTATTCCTCGAAGGCCTCGGCGGGCAACGAGTAGCGGTCGGTGAGACCGATGTCGCCACTGAGCTCCGCTCCGAGCTTGGCACAGGCCCGAAAGGGAGCCTGACCAAGCGAAGCGCTGACGAGACGTCGCCGCGCCACCCGCACGAGCGACGCGCGATCCGACAGGACCAGCTCGGCCCCAGTGGGGCCCGCAAGGCAGAGTCCGTAGTCGGCGAGCGGCGAGGCCATCCCTTGAACGCGCCAGGCCGCCGCAAGTCGGGGTCGGAACCAAAGTCCAACCCCGAGCAAGAGCAACACCAGCAGGATGGTCCGCAGACGCACGGGCAACCTTGGCCCTGCTGCTACGACTCTGCGACTGGAGGCCGCACCGGGCATCAGCTTCTCGTTAGAGGCAGCCACGGGCGACCGTCAGGAAACTCACGCCTATTCCGGTAGCGTGCGGAGGCGCTTGCGACGACGACGCGCGGCCTCGCTCGCCTTCTTGCGTCGCTTGACGCTGGGCTTCATGTGGTGGCGGCGCCGCTTGAGCTCACGGAGGATACCCTCCGCAGCCATCTTGCGCTTGAGGTGCTTAATCGCCCGCTCGATGCCCTTGTCGCCGACTTGGACCTCAAGGGATTTGCAGACTATGGATTCAGTAGGATTGGCCAAGGGGTGCCCTCTATCCCAAAAGACCTGCCGTCCTGCAAGCACTTTTTTTGCCCTGGGTCTCACCACCAGACGCAAAAGCACCACACACCGCTCGCCAAGACGGCACAAAGCCCCTAGATTGTCGCTTGCCATGGCCCTTCTTGCCCGTCTCACCCCGTCGCGGTTTCGCGCTCCCCACGGAGCAAAAGTCTTTGAGGTGAGCTGGGCGGACGGCACCGAGAGCCGCCTCTCGCACCGCCTTCTGCGCGGCTACTGCCCCTGCGCGGGCTGTCAGGGCCATGGGGCCACCATCAGCTTTCTCGACGGCGGCAGCCTCGAGCTGCGCGCCCTGGAACGTGTGGGCAATTACGCACTTTCTCTTACCTGGGGTGATGGCCACGCCAGTGGGATCTACTCTTTCGAGTATCTGCGTCGCCTCGCGGACTTGGCGAGCCTGCACGGAGAAGACGAGCTCAGCCAGCTGACGCACCTGCCGCCTGCGCCAGCGCCGCCGCCAGCCTCGTGAAGGTCGCGGTGCTCACCACTTCCTACCCGAGTCAGCCCGGGGATGGCGCGGGCCATTTCGTAGCTGCCGAAGTCGAGGACCTGCTGGCGGCAGGGCATGAGGTACACGCCTTCGTCCCGCGCGCTGCGGCGCCACGGCAAGACCCACGCATTCGGCTGCATGAGCTGCCGCACCTCGATCTGTTCGGTTGGCCTGGAGCACTGCCGCGACTGCGCTCACGGCCCGACCGCGCGCTGGGCGCGCTGGTATTTTGCCGCCAGCTGCGCCGCGCTCTCGCCAAGGCGGGGCCGTTTGAGCTGGTGCGAGCGCATTTCCTACTCCCCTGCGGTTGGCCGGTGCTGCGTGACTACGTCGGGGAGGCGGTCCTGATTGGCCATGGCAGTGATCTGCGACTGCTCGAGCGCCTGCCGGCACCGCTGCGGCGTCGCATCCTCAAGGGCTGGAATCGCCCCGGATTGCGCCTGGAATTGGTATCCGAGGAGCTCGCGACGCGTCTGCGTCAGCTCGCGGCTGGCCGCGCGCTTGCGCCGGTGACGGTCGTTCCCGCGCGCCTCGCGCTGCCCATGCTGCCCGAGCGCCAGCGGGTGCTTGCTCGCCTCAGCGCGCGGCTCGCCGCACCCCTTGAACCCGGCGAGTTCTGCGTGCTGCTGGTGGGACGCCTGATCCCGACTAAGGGCACTGGCGTGGCTCTGGCAGCCGCGCTGCGATACCCCCAGCTGCGCGCCGTGGTGGTCGGTGACGGCCCCGAGCGCAGGCGTCTCGAGCGCGCCTTCCCGCGCGCCGAGTTCCTGGGTCAGCTCAGCCGCGTGGAAACGCTCGAGTGGCTGCTCGCGGCCGATCTGCTGCTCTCGGGGTCGCGTCTGGAGGGTGCCCCGACGGCGATCCGTGAGGCCCGGGCCCTCGGAACACCCGTGCTCAGCCTGGCCTCGGGTGATCTGCACGAGTGGGCCAAAACCGATCCCGGACTCTGGGTGGTGGACTGAAGGGATGCGCGCGCCCCCGCGCGAGGTACGCTCGCGCCGCTTGTCCTCATTGCCCTGGCTCACCCTGTGCGCGGAGCTCTTGCTGCTCGGCGCCTGCAACCGCCCCGATCCGGCAGTGACCGGTCCAGCGTCACCGCGCGCGACGACGATCACGGCGGCTTCCGCCATTCCGCAGCCGCTGGCGCTGGCAACGAGCAGCCCGTCCGTTGCGGTCACGTTAGCTGAGCCCGAGGCTCCCCTCGCTGAGCCCGCGCTCCCCCGCCCGAGCGCGCGATTTCACGCGAAATCCGGGGCCAAATCCGTGCCCGGGCGCCATGGTCTGGTGGTGTCCGTGGAGGCCCAAGCGACTCGCGCCGGCGTGGAACTGCTCGAGCTGGGAGGCTCAGCCGCAGACGCTGCCGTCGCCACCGCGCTGGCCCTCGCAGTCACTCATCCCAACGCGGGCAATCTCGGCGGTGGCGGATTCGCGCTCGTCGCGCCCGTCGCTGGGGAGACTCTCGCGCTCGACTTTCGTGAGGCGTCACCGCAAGCACTCACCCGCGACGCGTTTCGCCGCCTCTCGCGCACCGGCAATGATCCGCTCAGCGTCGGGGTTCCGGGGAGTCCGGCGGGGCTGCTCGCGCTGCACGAGCGCTTTGGTCGACTCCCGCTGGCGGTCGTGGCCGCCCCCGCGATTCGGCTCGCGCGGCGCGGGCATTTCATCGCCCCCGGGGAGGCGCGAGCCATCAAGAACACCGCCGAGGATCTGTTCCGAAGTGCCGCGGGCAGGCGGCTCTTTGCCGACGAACGGGGTCGCCCGCGCCGCGAAGGCGGCTTCGTCAAGCGACCCGAGCTCGCCGAGACCCTCGACCGACTCGTGAGCGAGGGGCGCCCGGGGTTTTACTCGGGACTCACCGCCCGCTCGCTGCTGACCACGCTCGGCAGCGAGGGCATCCTGACCGAGAGTGATCTCAGCTCGTATCGCGCCGAGTGGCGTCGCCCGCGACGCTTGCTTTACCGCGGTTTGCTCGTCGAGACGATGCCCTCCCCGTCGGCGGGTTCCATCGCGCTCGCTGAGTCCTTGCTCCTGCTCGAGCACTTTGACTTGCGGCGCTGGGGCCACGGTTCCACGACGAGCCTGCACTACCTGCTCGAGGCCATGCGACGCGGTCAACGCGATCGCCGGCGTGAGATCGCGGGGCCCGAGAGTCTCTCGGCGCGGCAAGCGCTGGAGCTCGAAAACACGCTGCTCGACCCCGAACGCTGGCAGTCGCGCGCGCCGATCCTGCCCGAGCGTGCGACGGCTTCGACCGAGCTCGACCCGCTCGCGACCGAGCCGACAAGCGAGCCCGAACACACCACTCACCTCGCAGTCGTCGATGCCGACGGCATGGCGATCTCGCTCACGACCACCTTGTCGTCGAGCTTCGGTGCGCGGCTCGTCACAGAGACGGGCATCGTGCTCAATGACGCGATCGGCTCGTTTTCCCTGGTTGGACGCAATCAACCGGTCGGTGGGCGCCGCACCACGAGCAGCATGTCCCCCACGCTGCTGCGCGATCAGGCGGGGCTCGCGCTCGTGCTCGGCACGCCAGGAGGGGACACCATCCCGAGCACACTGCTGCAGCTGATCGTGGCTCTGGTGGACGACCAGCTGCCGCTCGATCTGGCCGTCGATGCTCCCCGGGTTCACCAGTCCTACGCCGGAGAGCTCGCCCGCTTCGAAGGGGCGCGTCCCATCCCCTGGAGTCAGAAGCTGGCCCTCGAGAAGCTGGGGCACCGCTTCTCGAAGCAGCGCGGAGCGATCGGCCATGCCAACAGCATCGCCCTGCTGACCGGGGTTCCGTATGGTTACGCGGACCCCCGGGAGGGTGGCCTGGCCCTCGCAGCAAGGCCGAAAAAGCCCTCCCCTTCGCCCAAGTCCTCGCCGGAACCGGCAAAATCGCCCCCCCCGCCCTAATGCCCCGTGGCATTGATGACGTTCGAAGAAAGAGGGGACTTGAGCCGCCCCGCCGACGATGATCTCCACTGATTTCCCCGAGCACCCCGAGTCCGCCTTCCCCGCCGACGAAGAGGAAGCCAGCAGCGCCACGCTTCCGGTCGCTGACACTTCAGTGCTGCTCGTGTGCAGTCCGGGACCGGACGTCGCGCGCGTTCGTGACGCAGTGCTCGCGAACAACCTGCGCTTCATCCACGCGGCCTCGCTTGAGCGCCTTGGCGAGGAGGCGCGTGGCTTCCGACACATCTTTCTCGAGTTTGGTTTGAGCGGCGCGGTGAACTTCCTGCGCACGCTCGGCGGCGAGGAAGACGGGGTCTTTCCGGTCGCGCTGCTCGCGCGCGGTGAACGGCCCGGAACGGCGCTCGCCGCCGGGGCCTCGGCCACCCTGGAACGCCCACTGGACGCCAGTGATCTGCTGCTGTGCGTCAACCGCAACCGCATCCGCCTTGAACAGCTGCGCGGCTGGCAGGAGATGGTGGATCGCGATCGCCATCAGGTGGCGACGTCGTCCGTCGAAGGAGTGCTCGCGGCCCTGGGTCATGAGATCCGCAATCCGCTGGCCGCCGCCATGGCAGACGTCGAGTACCTGCTCGAATCGGAGACGACGCAGACCGAGCTTGCACCGAGCGAGCGCCAGGGAATTCTGAAAGATACCTTCGACTCGCTGCAGCGGGTCCGCTCCACGCTCGAGAGCCTGGCCTCGCTGGTGCGGCGCGAGGTACCCGAGCCCCGTAAGCTCGTGCTCTGGCACATCGTGCAGCAGGTGCTCGACAGCCTCCCGCAGACCCAAGGCGTCGCGATTCGCCTCGAAGGCGACCCAACCGTGCGCGGGATCTGCGACGAGGAGCTGCTCACTCAGGTCGCCTCGACCCTAATTCGCCGCGCAGTGGACGTGGCGCGCGAGAACGCGGAGCCGAGCGTGCGGGTTCGGATCTACTCCTCTGAGACCGAAGCGCGCATCAGCATCCGCGACAACGGCTCAGCCCTGCCCCCCGGGATGCAGGCGCACCTGTTCGAGCCCACCCACGCGGGCCAGGTCGGCAGCTCCGGGCTGCTGCTCGCCATGGCGCATCACGCCGTGGTTCGCATGGCAGGCGCGCTGACCTACGCGGCGCGCACCACGGGCGGAAGCGTGTTCCGCGTTCGCCTGCGGCTGGCTCGCTACGAGGCGTAAGATCAACTTTGGCCCCGCCGCGGGAGCGGCAGGGCCAAATCGACGTTCAACGGCTCGCTCGGGCTTAGCCCGCGACCGCACTCAGGCGCGCTTGGCCATGGGAACGTACTCGCGCGGCTTGGGCCCCATGTAGAGCTGACGCGGACGCACGATGCCGAGATCGGGCTGATCGTAGACTTCCTTCCAATGGGCGATCCAGCCCGGCATGCGCCCAATGGCGAACATGACGGTGAACATCTCGATCGGAATGCCCAGCGCGCGCAGGATGATGCCCGAGTAAAAGTCGACGTTCGGGTAGAGACTGCGCTCCTTGAAGAAGTCGTCCTTCAAGGCGACCTGCTCGAGCTCGCGGGCGATCTCCAGCAGCGGGTCGTCGACGTGCAGCAGATTGAGCACCTTGTCGGCCTGCTCGGCCAAGATGCGCGCGCGCGGATCGTAGTTCTTGTAGATGCGGTGGCCGAAGCCCATCAGCTTGACCTCACGCTTCTTGACCCGCTCGACGTAGTTCTTGAGATCCACCTTGTCGCGGTGAAGCTGCTCGAGCATGCGGATCACTTCCACATTGGCTCCACCGTGACGCCAGCCCCATAGGGCACAGACGCCGGCGGACGCGCTCGCGAACAGGTTGGCGCCGCTCGAGGCCACCATGCGGACCGTGCTGGTCGAGCAGTTCTGCTCGTGATCGGCGTGCAGCAGGAAGAACAGATTGAGCGCGTGGGCGATCTCCGGCGGCGCCTCGTAGGGCGCGTGCGGCTTGGAGAACATCATGTGAAGGAAGTTCTTCACATAGGGTAAGGCCGGATTCGGATAGACCAGCGGCCGACCGATCGAGGCCTTGTAGGCAGCCGCTGCGATCGTGCGCACCTTCGACAGCAGGCGAGCAGCGGCAGCCTCGAAGGTCTGCTCGCTCTCCATGGCCATCACGTCGACGTGGTAGCAGGACACCGAGTTGATCATCGCCGACAGGATGGCCATGGGCGGAGCGGACGAGGGGAACCCATCAAAGTGATGGTGCAGCCCTTCATGCAGCATCTCGTGCTCGGTCAACAAGTCCCGGAAGCGGCGCAGCTGCTTCTCGTTGGGCAGCTCCCCCCAGATCAGGAGCCAGGCCGTCTCGATGAACGAGCTGTGCTCGGCGAGCTCCTCGATCGGGATCCCCCGGTAGCGCAGGATCCCCTTCTCCCCGTCGATGAACGTGATGTTCGAACGACAGGCGCCTGTGCTGCGGTACCCCTCATCCAGAGTGATGTAGCCCGACTGGGAGCGCAGACTCTCGATATCGACCGCGAGTTCGCCCTCGGAGCCGACTAGCATCGGGAGTTCCACGGTCTGGTCGTCGAGGATGAGCTTCGCCGTCTTGGTTCCGGTCTCGGTCATCGTAAGGTTCTCCTTCGGTTCCGCGGGCTTACTTGCACGCTTCGCCCTTCGAGGGGGGCCTAGACTAGCAGGCAGCCCCCCTGGTTGCCGAGCCCCCGAATGAGCATTCGGATCTGAGTGGCCGGCACCCCTGAAGTACCTTCGACACTTA
This sequence comes from Polyangiales bacterium, assembly GCA_038207155.1. GTDB lineage: Bacteria > Myxococcota_A > Polyangia > Polyangiales > Polyangiaceae > FEN-1139. The sequence continues at coordinate 16,346 of JBBRAB010000028.1, read as the reverse complement.
GGCGGAGCGGGTCCGATTGTCGAGTGGAGACAGGAACCATTGACGCAATTTTTACTCGGTTTCAGGACCGTGTCGGTCCGGGGTGATGCTAGGATCCGGCCATGGCGCCTAGCGCGAAGACTCAGGTTTGTGGCATTTTTGGGCATCCCGTCGGCCATTCCCTCTCGCCGGCGCTGCACAACGCAGCTTTCGAGGCCCTGGGTCTCGACTTCGTCTACGTGGCCCACGATGTCGCGCCCGACAGCCTCGAGCAGGCCATCGCGGGAGCCCGCGCCATGGGTTATCGCGGGCTTTCTATCACGATCCCGCACAAGATTGCCGCCGCCCGCTGGGTCGATTCGGTCGACCCGACCGCCGCGCGCATCGGTTGCATCAACACCATCGTGCGCGAGGGTCAGCAGCTACTCGGCTACAACTCGGACGGCCTTGGGGCCGTCGAGGCCCTCCGGCAGGCGGGTGCCGAGCCCCGGGGTCGGCGCGTCGTCGTGCTTGGCTCAGGCGGCGCAGCTCGCGCGCTCGCGGTCACCCTGGCGGATCAGGCTCCTCCCGCGCATCTCACCCTGCTCGGCATCGACGAGCCCGAGCTCGAAGCCCTACGCGCAACGGTGGCCGAAAGCGCCACACCCCACGTCGAAACGGCCCTGCTCAACGAGGAAAACCTGGCGCGTCTGCTCCCAGACACGGAGCTACTGCTACAGACCACGCCTGTCGGGATGGCGCCCAACTCCGACCGTAGCCTCGTGCCTGCACGCCTGCTGCACTCGGGGCTGACGGTGTTTGACGCGGTCTACACCCCCCGCCGCACGCGCCTCCTGACCGACGCCGCCCGCCTTGGCGCTACGGTGGTCGAGGGCCTCGAGATGTTCCTGGGCCAGGCCCTGGTCCAATTCAGACTCTTCACAGGCTGCGAACCCCCGGTCGAGGTCATGCGCGCCGTGGTCGAGGCCAAGCTCGGACTGTGAGGAACCGGTGATGCATCCAACGCTCGGCGACGTCCAAGGCTACCTTCCGAGGAATCTGGTTTTGGTGGGCTACCGCGGTACCGGCAAGAGCACGGTCGGCCTGCGCCTCGCAGAGCGACTCAGCTGGCAGCGCGTGAGCCTCGACGAGGAGCTCGTGCGCCGCGAAGGTCGCAGTATCCCCGCGCTCGTCGAGGCCGTCGGCTGGGACGGCTTTCGCGAGCGGGAGAGCGCGCTGGTGCTTGAGGTCAGCGGTCGCTCCGGGTGGGTGCTCGACTGCGGCGGTGGAGTCGTCGAGCGCGAGGGGAACTTCGAACCCCTCCGCAGCTGCGGACAGGTGGTCTGGCTGCGGGCCGAGCCCGCCACGATCATCCGTCGCATTGGCGGGGATGCGAACCGCCCGTCGCTCACCGGCAAGAGCATCACCGACGAGGTGGTCGAGGTCCTCGCGCGGCGCTCGCCGCTGTACCAGCGGCTGAGCCACTTTGCCCTGGATACCGATCAGACCCGGCCGCAGGCGCTGGTCGATCAGCTCTTGCAGCACCTGCGCTACGCCAAGGCCTGAGCAAAAGCGGCCAGCGGCGAGTTGTTCGCGGGCCGCTCGGCCCCAGTTACGCTACGGTCCGGCCAGCATGTCGCACACGTACGCGATTATTCTGGCCGGTGGCAGCGGAACCCGTTTCTGGCCCGCCTCCCGTAATCTTCGACCCAAGCAGCTGCTCGCGATCACGCCGGGCCAGAGCGAGAGCCTGATCCGCGCCACGGTGTCGCGCATCGCGCCGCTCGTGCCCGCGTCCAATGTGTTGATCGCGACGGGCCAACACCTGATCGAGGCAACGCGAGCGGCCCTCCCGGAGCTGCCTGCCGAGGCGTTCTTGGCGGAACCCGCCGCGCGCAACACCGCGCCGTGCATCGCCTGGGCGACGCAGCTGCTCTTCGAGCGCGACCCCGAGGCCCGCGTGATGGTGCTCCCGAGCGACCACCACATCGAGGACGTGCCCGGCTTTTTGCGGATCCTTGAGTTGGCGCTGAACGAAGCCGACGCAGGACTGATCACCACCGTCGGGATCGATCCGACCCGACCCGACACAGGCTACGGCTACATCGAGCTCGGGGAAGAACGAGGGCCGGCGGTTCACCGTGTGGCCCGCTTCGTCGAGAAGCCCAATCGCGAGCGCGCCGAGGAGTACCTGGCCTCCAAGCGTTACGTCTGGAACAGCGGCATGTTCTTCTTCCGCGCGTCTGTGATGCTCGCGGCGGTTGAACGGCACCTGCCCGAGCTCGCTCGGGGCCTGGCCGCGATCGCGGACGGCGCCAAACAGGGCCCGGCTGCCGGACAGCAGGCGCTCGCGGAGCTCTTTCCGACCCTGCCGTCGATCAGCGTCGACTACGGGATCCTTGAGAAGGAAGCCGAGCTCACGGTCGTGCGTGGAAGCTTTGGCTGGAACGACCTTGGGGCCTGGCCCAGCGTGTGGGATATGTCGGACAAGGACGCCGCGGGCAACGCGTCCCCGCAGGGGTCCATCCTGGTCGACGCCAAGAACAACCTGATCGCGGATCTGCGCAGCCCCGGCAATACCGAGCGCGTGATCGCGCTCGTCGGCGTCGAGGGGCTTTGCGTGGTCGCCACCGATGACGCTCTGCTCGTGCTGCCGCAAGACCGAGCCCAGGACGTGCGAGCGGTGGTCGACGCACTCCGCGCGACTGGCCGGTTAGACCGGCTCTAGTCCTCGCGCTTGACGCACCAGTGGGTTCTGAGTTGTGATGCCCCCATGAACGTGCCCCTACGGCTGGGTCTGCTCCTGGGGGCATCGCTGTTTTTTCTCGGCGCCTGCAACAGCGGGGATGATTTCGTCGCGGAATCCCGCACCTGCAACGAGGCCCCGGGGCTCTGCGGCGCCGGTACCACCTGCTGGCTGAACGCCCAAATGGCCTACGAGTGCCTGCCGAGCGGCAGAGGCAAGCTCGGCGAGTCCTGCCAATACATTTTCGCTACGCCAACCTGCCGCGACGGACTGGTGTGCCTCATGCTCAGCGGCGAGAACGACGGCAAATGCCTCTCCACCTGCGGCCTCAAGAATGCGGCCCCTTCGTGCACGGGACAGCGGGTCTGTACCACCATCAGTTTCCCCGAGGCCGCGAGTTTCTCGACGTGCATCGCGTACTGAGGTCCGCCGCGCGACACACGCGCTGACCGGGTCGCCCCCGGGCGACCAGCGACGACGACATCACGGCCGAGCCGTTCGCTCTCAACCGGTTTTGTCGGACGCCTGCGAGAACGCCCAGCGCAGCAGGGGCGCCACCATATCGAGGTAGGCCTCAGCGTCACGCGTCGAGACCCGCATGCCGTCGGCATGGGCCACCTTGTTGCGAAGGAGTCGCAAGCCGACGAAAGCTTCCGTTGACTGCGGGTCGAGGCGCCCTTGCTCGCGCAGCAGCTCGGTTAAGAGCCGTGGTTTTTCCAGCTGCGCGGCGGTCAGGGCGAGCCCGCGCGTTCGCGCAGCTTTCACGAACGCGTCCATCACGAGGTTCCAGGCTTCGAGCACGGCCAAGCGTGGAGAGCCGAGCGCGAGCTGCCGCAGGTGCGATAGCGCGTCAACCACCGGATCGGGATCGCTGCCTGGAGGCGGGACAGAATCGGGTTCCGCTCGATGCTTGAGCCCCTGCAGCTCATCTTCAAAGCTCAGCTTGGTCCCGCCATGTTCGAGGGTCTTCATCCGCCCGAGCAGCTCACCGAGCGGCAGACGCAGCAGCAGGGCTAGCAGCACGTCACCGGCCAAGCCAGGGACTGGGTCATTCCAACGACGAGCTGAGCAGTGGCTGAGTTCAAGAAACCCTCTAGGCCCATCTATCATGGGGTTGGCCGATCTATCATGGGGAAAGAGCAGCGCCTAGCGCGCGTTGGTCGCCGAAACTCCGGACGCTCACCGTTCCCGCTTGGAGAACGGCCCATTTCGCCCTAGAGATGCAGAGTGACCGCTATCGATCTTACGACCTGCGGCGCCGGGAGGCGCTTTGAGCTCGTCAGCCGCCTGCTGGTGCCCCGTCCGATCGCCTGGATTTCCACGCGCAGTGCCGAGGGAGCGCTCAATCTGGCGCCGTTTAGCTACTTTGGACTCGTGACCACCGAGCCGCCCACCTTCATGGTCTCAATTGCGCGACACGGCACGACCCCCAAAGACACGGCGCGCAACCTGCTGACCACGGGAGAGGCGGTCGTTCACCTCGTGGAAAAGCGACTAGCGGACGCGATGCTCGCCAGCTCCGCCGAGGTCCCGCCGGAAACGAGCGAGTTCGAGCTGGCAGGCCTGACGCCCGTCGCCTCGACGCGCGTGTCGCCGCCGCGCATCGCGGAGGCTAGTGCGGCTTTCGAGTGCAAGGTCATCCAGGATCTGGTGCTCGGGGATGAGCCCTACGACGTGTTTTTCCTGCAAGCGATGCTGCTGCACCTCAGCCCGGACCTCTTGAGCGAGCAAGCGTTGCCCGACGTAGGCGCAATGGAGCTGCTTGGGCGCGTCGGAGGCAACGGCTACTGCGTCGCTGACGAGGCGCTCACCCTCAAGCTGCCAAAGCCTGTCTGATTATTTTGACGAGCCCATGTCCGCGCCGTTGCGTTTCCACGCCGCACCGACAAACCGCGGCAGCTCAAGATGAGCACAACTTCATCTTCGAAGAGCCTATTTTTCTAACAAATTCGCGGGAACTGGCTCCCCCAGGCTACCGCGTCGATGTCCGGTAGGTTTCCGGGCGATGCGTTTCGGTTTCACGCACGGGACCATAAATTCCGATATCGGGACTCAACTCCGAAACCGGGCGAACACGAGCAGCGAGGCAAAGTCCAATCATCGACTCGAGAGGAGTTGTCATGAGTGGACCGACCCTGCCCGAACTCGCAAAGAATCTCGCGGATACGCAAACCGCAATCAACATGATGTGGACGCTGCTGTGCGGCTTCCTGGTCATGTTCATGCAGGCTGGATTTGCCCTGGTGGAAACCGGGCTCGTCCGAGCTAAGAACGTCGCCCACACCATGGGCATGAACTTCATGGTGTACACGATCGGCATTCTTGGCTTCTGGGCGGTGGGGTTTGCCCTCCAGATGGGCGGCATGGGCGCCATGGCCACCCTCGGTGGTGATGCCACGCTCTCGAGTGAGTTTGCCATTCACATCGGTGGCAAGGAACTCGGCCTGTTTGGAACGCAAGGCTTTTTCCTGCCGTTTGCCTCCTACACCCCGGCCGTCGCGGCCATGTTCCTCTTCCAAATGGTGTTCATGGACACCGCTGCCACGATCCCCACGGGCGCCCTGGCTGAGCGCTGGAAGTTCATCTCCTTCATCCTGTTCAGCTTCGTCATCGCCACCATCATCTACCCGATCTACGGCAACTGGGTGTGGGGCGGCGGCTGGCTGTCGACCCTCGGCAAGAACTACGGCCTCGGCCACGGTCATGTCGACTTCGCAGGCAGCTCAGTGGTTCACCTCACCGGTGGCGTACTGGCCTTCGTGACCGCAAAGCAACTCGGGCCACGTATCGGTAAGTACACCAAAAGCGGGCACGCGGTACCGATCCCCGGTCACAACATGGTGATGGTGGTGCTCGGCACGTTCATCCTGGCCTTCGGCTGGTTCGGCTTCAACGCCGGCTCAACCCTGGCTGGTATGGACACCCGCATGAGCGTCGTCGCAGCCAACACCTTGCTGGCTGGTGCAGCCGGAGGGATGAGCGCGATGCTGGTGGTCTGGAAAAAGTTCGGCAAGCCCGACGTCACGATGATGTGTAACGGCTTGCTCGCGGGTCTGGTGGCCATCACGGCTCCCTGCGCCTTCGTCAGTGCCCAAGTGTCGGTCATGATAGGCGCCATCGCAGGCGTCCTCGTGGTGTTCTCGGCTCTCTTCATCGAGAACGTGGCCAAGGTCGACGATCCGGTCGGTGCGATCAGCGTGCACGGCGTCTGCGGTGCCTTCGGGATCCTCAGCGTGGGTCTGTTCTCGAACGGCTCCTACGGTGAAGGCCTCAACGGAATCGCGGGCGGTGTTCGCGGAGCCTTCTTCGGCGACAGCGGACAACTCCTAGCGTCGGTGATTGGCATCCTCGCCAATGTCCTGTACGTCGGAGTGCTCGGTGGAGTGGCGTTCTTCGTGATTGGCAAGCTCGTCGGCAATCGCTCCTCGGCGGACGACGAAGTCAACGGTCTCGATGTGCCCGAGATGGGCATCGAAGGTTACCCGGCGCAAGCGGGTCACGACAACTGAGCCGCGGGTTGACTCAGGGCCCCTAACCGCAAACGCCCAGTTCCCACAAGGGACTGGGTGTTTGGCCATTTTGTTGGTGCGGCGTGCTCACGCCGAGGCTCGCCCGAAGGCGACCAACGGGTGACGCGCTCGGCCCGGCTAGGACCGCGCCCGTTACTCAGGTAAGCTAACGCGATGCGCCTTGAGCTACCTCGTGACCCGACCTTCGTCGGGGGCGTTTGGTACTCGACCTCAGCCTCGAGCTGGTATCCCGCGCACCATCACGAAGAGCTCGAGGTCAAGCTCGTCGTGCGCGGAACGACCCGCTACGCCGTCGGCTCCGAGACGCTCGAGCTCGTGGCAGGTACATTGCTATTTCTCCCGCCGCAGCTCGAACACGATCTACTTGAGACGAGCCCGGAGCTCGGCATGTGGGTGCTGTCGTTTCGACTCGCCCTGGTCGAGTCTGTCCAAGCGCGGAGCGGAGTTACCCTGCTTACGGGCGGACCGGTCGCTGTGCGGCTCTCGACCAGCCTTTGCCGGAGTCTCTCGTCGCAGGCGGCAGACGCCCACTGCGCAGCCACCGCAGCCGACCAAAACCCCTGCATGGCGTCTTGGCTCGAGGCCGCGGCCAATTGCCAACGGGTGGCCCCGCGCCAAAGCGCCCAGCCCGTGGCGCCGCTACCGCTCCACCCGGCAGTGCGACGCACCCTGGCGGCTATCGAAGGCTCCGAGGACGACGAGTCGCTGGCCGCGCTCGCCGGCGACTGCTCGCTCAGCCCCGCGCGGCTCTCGCGCTTGTTCAAGGAGCATGTCGGACTCAGCCTCGTGCAGTACAAGAATCATCGCCGGGTCCAGCGCTTCATCCGGCTCTTTGGCAACGGTGAGCAGCAGACCATGCTGGCTTCGGCGCTCAGCGCTGGTTTTGGCAGCTACCCGCAGTTTCACCGCGCCTTTCGCCAGGTCGTCGGCTACGCCCCGCAAGAACACTTGCAGCGTGTGCGACTCGGCATCGTTGAACCCGCCGCCCAGGGCGAGGTCGCCAAGCGGCGCCGCTAGCGTCGACCCAGCACGTTCACGATGCACCCGATCGTGCCGTGACTTGAGTAGAGCGAACGCACGTGAACCGGAATAGTCTCCCAGCCGAGTCGCGCGTAAGTGTCGCGTGCTTGGGCGTCAAGCGCGGGGTGGTCAAACTGAGGCACCCAGGCCCGTCGTTTTCCGCCGCGCACCTCGTAGATCCCGTTGGTGTACGACCAGTAGGTCTTGTCCTCAAAGGGCACGTTTGGGATACGAACCACCTCAAACCCAGCCCTCTTTGCGTTTTCCGCGGCGTGGTCGAAGCGGGCCAGCGTGGCCTCTGAAAAATCCGCCACCAGGGGCAGTTGACTCTCGAGCCCCAGCTCCCCCGGACGAAAATCAGCGCCCACGATGGCGCGAGCGGCGCGCGGATCGCCCACCAGCATGACGCGCCCGATCAGCGGCGTCAGAAACATCGACAGGTGGTGACGCGGCGTCTCGCCGGCGACGCTGCCAAGCGCCACCGCAGGCATGGCAAAATACTCCTCGAGGCGCGCCAGCAGCTGCGGCATGTCCCGGTAGCCCCGGTGCTGGTTTTTCTCGAGCAGATTGCCGTCGACAAGGATGCGATGACCCGCCACCGCCAAGTCCCCGGCGTCAAAGTCGAACGGAGCGACCTCGGAGGCGAAGCCAAATCCTGGGATTTGCCCGAGTTGACGGATGGTGTCCCAGTCGTTGTGGCGCGACGCCCACTGCCGCCCCGGTTCCGAAGGCGCGATCAGCAGGGCCCAACCATGGCGCACATGGCTCACCAGCGCGCGGTCCTTCGACCATGTGGTGATCGGCCCAACCACGCGCTCTCGCCGCGCGCGGCGCTGCAGCGCCCCCGACGGCTCGATCAGCAACAAGCGGCGAGTGAGCGCCTGTTCCGCGACCGGAGTCAGCCCCTGGGGCAGCACGAACGTGACCGCGACCGACTCCGGGAGAGTCGCGAGAAACTCGCGGTAGGCCACGGCGGTCATGGCATCGGTTTCGGGCGTCCAGTGGAGCAAGACGTGAGTGAGCTCCCCGTCCGCCTCGGGCAGCAGCTCCGGTCGCGGCATGGCACTCGAGGCCGGCGCGGCTGAGCGCGAGTGCCTCGAGGACTGCAGTAGCCAACCCAGCGCCACGCAGGCGCCCAGCGCGCAGCCCAACGTGATCGCCAACCAGTCGCGTCGCTGCATCAGAGTTCCTCAAACCTAGCCCAGTTCCGGAGCTAAAACAGCTCCGGATTAGTAACGAGCGCTGCTCGCCCTCGCATCGCCGAGCGGGGAGCAACGAGCGGGCCCTTGCCGGAACCGCCGCCGGACGCCAGCTGAGCTGGCTTGGCTTGCGGAGGCGTCACCTCTGCAAAAAAGAAGGGAAGAGGCTGGTAGGTTCCGGTTTTCTCGTTGGCGGCCTGGCGGGCCGCGACCCAAGCCAGCTGCGTGGCAAACGCTTTGGGCACCTCGATGGCGCGCTCGTAGTCCTGACCAGCTCCCACCTCGACGGGCAGCGACTTGTGCCAGACCAATTGGGGCGGAGGAGAGACGCGTCCCCCGCCGCCGGAGGTCTTGTTCAGCGCCAGCTCGAGCACAGTTGCGATCGGTGCGTCGGTGGGATTGTGAACCTTCAGCGCGACCACCCAACGGGACTTGGCTGCCTCACTCGGCTTGAGCTCGGCCTCGATCTTGAGCGCGTCGACGCGCGCCTCGTTTGGCTTGAGCGACTCACTCTCGGGCGCCTTCTGACGGTCGGCCTCAGCTTGACCCGTTTCGCTAGCTTCCTTGGAAGCGTCCACCGCGTTGACGAGCCGGGGCGCACCCAACGTGAGAAGTGTCGCGGCCGTCACGAGGGCAGTCGAACAGAGCAAACCAAGGGGGCGCATTAGGGACATCGGGACCTCCGAACATGTGTCTTAGCAACCTTCAGGCCAAAGCCGTTCCCGAAGAATTGCAGGGCAACTTGGGCTAGCTTGCCCGTTTGTGTCCCGTCTGACACCCGGCTGAGCCACAGCCTTGGGTGGAAAAGTCCCCCGCGTCCGTAACAACGTGACGACCAGTCGAGCTCCCGACGACCACTCGCTCCCGACCACTCGCGCTCCCGACGACCACTCGCGGGAGCGCGAGTGCCTGCGCAAGACCGCGCGCTACTCGACGATCTTGTTGAGCGGGAACTCGACGATGTCTTCGGCCCCGGCCGAACGCAGCTGGGGAATGATGCGTCGCACGAGACGTTCGTCCACGATCGTGTTCACGGCGAACCAACCCTCAGCTTGCAGCTTGGAGACGGTTGGGCTGCGCAGTGACGGCAGCAATGCCTCGACCGCGGCCAGCTTGTCCTGATGCACGTTCAACATGAGCCCGACCTTGCCCTCAGCGGCCAGGGCGGCTTTGAGCAGCAGCGCGATGTCAGCGATCTTCTCGCGCTTGCCGGGAGTCGCCAGCGAATCGCGATTGGCGATCAGGCGCGTCGTGGACTGCAGGATCTCATGCACGATCCGCAGATTGTTGGCGCGCAAGCTGGAGCCCGTCTCGGTGACCTCCACGATTGCGTCGGCCAGATGCGGAGGTTTGACCTCGGTGGCGCCCCAGGAGAACTCGACTTGCGCCGTGATCCCCTGCTCGGAAAGGAATTGCTCGGTCAGCTCGACCGCTTCGGTCGCAATGCGCTTACCCTGCAAATCCGCCACGGTCTTGATCGGCGAATCGTTTGGCACCGCCACGACCCAGCGCACCGGACGGCGCAGCTGCTTACTGTAGCAAAGCTCCACGACCTCCACGACGTCGCGCTTGAGGATCCAGTCAAAGCCCGTGATGGCCAGATCGAGCAGCCCGAGCTCCACGTAGCGCGCTGCCTCCTGCGGGCGGATCAGCATGCAGTCGAGTTCCTCGTCGTCACTGACCGGGAAATAGCTGCGACTCGAGACCGCGATACGAAATCCCGCCTTGGCGAACAGCTCGATCGTGGCGTCCTGAAGACTGCCCTTTGGAAGACCTAACTTGAGTACGGTCACGCTTTGCCTCCGTACATCTTGGCCGGGTCCATCAGCTGCTCGGAGTTGGTCACCAGCGAACCGTCACTGCCGACGGTGCGGAAAAAGCAGCTCTTGTAGCCTTCGTGACAGGCGGGGCCAGTCTGACGCGCGCGCACGACGACGGCGTCGAGATCGCAGTCGATGCGCATCTCGACGAGCTCCTGCATGTTCCCAGAGGATTCCCCCTTCTTCCACAGCTTGCTGCGCGAGCGCGACCAGTAGTGCACCTTGCCGGTCTCAAGCGTCAGAGCGAAGGCCTCCGCGTTCATGTAGGCGACCATCAAGACCTCGCGTGAGTCCGCGTCCACGGTCACGGCGGTGATGAGCCCACCCGCTTTGTCAAAATCGGGAGAAAACTGTGCCTTCAAGATGCCTCCAGGGGTGTTCGGGGAGGCAGCCCGGCTACCCTGCCCCCCCGCCCCTGTCAAATCGGCCTGAGCGCCGACTACTCGTCCGTCACGCAGCCCTCAGACGCACTCTTGACGGTCTTGATGTACTTATAGAGCGTACCGCGGGTGGCCTTGAGCGGCGGAGCGATCCAAGAGGCGCGGCGGGACGCTAGCTCGTCAGGCGCAAGCGCGACGTCGATGGTGTTTTTCTCTGCATCGATCGTGATGTGGTCGCCATCCCGAACGAGCGCGATCGGACCACCCTCCTGCGCCTCGGGAGTGACGTGTCCAATAATGAACCCGTGGCTTCCACCCGAGAAGCGACCGTCGGTCAGGAGCGCCACGTCCTGCCCGAGCCCTGCGCCCATGATGGCCGAGGTGGGCGACAGCATCTCAGGCATGCCCGGGCCGCCCTTGGGACCCTCGAACCGAATCACGATCACATCACCCTTCTGGATCTTGCCCGCTTCAAACCCGGCAAGCATATCTTCCTCCGAGTCAAACACCCGCGCGGGTCCGGCAAAGTAGGTCCCCTCCTTGCCCGTGATCTTGGCGACGGCACCGTCCGGCGCCAGCGAGCCGCGCAGGATCCGAATGTGTCCGCTTGGCTTGAGCGGCTCGGAGAAGGACCGCACGATGCGCTGTCCGGGAGTGAGCTCCGGTGCGTCGGCGACGTTTTCCGCCAGCGTTTGTCCGGTCACGGTGAGACAGCTGCCGTCGAGCAGGCCCTTGTCCAGCAGCCACTTGGTGACCGAGGGAATGCCGCCAATGGCGTGGAGATCTTCCATCACGTAGCTGCCACTCGGCTTGAGATCCGCGAGAAACGGGGTCCGATCGCTGACGCGCTGGAAATCGTCGAGACCCAGGGGCACGTCCACGGCGCGCGCCATCGCGATCAGATGAAGGACGGCATTGGTCGACCCGCCGAGGATCATGGTGATGACGAGCGCGTTTTCGAAGGCGGCGCGTGTCATGAGCTGCCGAGGCGTCAGGTTGAGCTCAAGCAAACGAAGAATCGCTGAACCAACGGCGCGGCACTCGGCGCGCTTCTTCGGGTCTTCTGCGGGGGTCGAGGCACTCCCCGGGAGGCTCAGGCCGAGCACCTCGATCGCGGTAGCCATCGTGTTGGCGGTGTACATGCCACCACAGGCACCAGCACCGGGACAGGCATGTCGAACGATGTCGCGACGCTCCTGCTCGTCGATCCGGGACGACACAAATTCGCCGTAGCTCTGAAATGCACTGACGACGTCGAGCTTCTTTCCACTGCTTGCGCAGCCCGCCTTGATCGTGCCGCCGTAAACCATGATCGCCGGACGATCGAGGCGCGCCATGGCCATCACGCTGCCCGGCATGTTCTTGTCACAACCCGGCAGAGTCACGACCGCGTCGTACCAATGCGCTGCCACCGTGGTCTCAATCGAGTCCGCGATCAGATCGCGACTCTGCAGCGAGTAGCTCATGCCGTCGGTGCCCATCGAGATCCCATCGGAGACGCCGATCGTGTTGAACCGCATCCCGACCAGACCTGCAGCCTTGACGCCAGCCTTGACCTCCGCCGCTAGGTCAAGCAAGTGCATGTTGCAGGGGTTGCTCTCGTACCACATGCTCCCAATGCCAACCTGCGGCAGCGAAAGCTCCGCCTCGGTGAGACCCGTCGCATGAAGCATGGCCTGCGACGCGCCTTGAGCTTTGGGCTGGGTGATTCGAGCGCTGAAGCGATTGAGCGGTTGAGACATGGTGCGATTCCTGGAGCCAAGCGGTGCCCTGCGCCATCGGGCGCCAGTCATATTGCCGGAACTCGGGGAGACTTTGTAGCCTTGCCGCCCCATTTCCGCCTTGGGGCAGCCCGTGCCATACTGGGGCCAGTGTGTCCCATTGCGGCTCCCCTAAGCTCCGTTCGCCAGCCCCGAGTCAGCCTACTCGTGGCAAATCTCGACGATGAGTACCAGGGGGCGATCGTCGAGGCACTGGAATCGCACCGCAGGCTGAGCGGGATTGACCTCACTGTCTTCGTAGGTGGACACCTCGGGTCCAAAGACCCCTATCTTGCGGCAAAATGCTTCACGTTCGACTTGGTGAGTGACGCCAATAGCGATGCCGAGCTGCTGGTGTTGTCGGCCATTGGCAATGCCTCGACCCAGCAAGAGGCAGAGGACTGGCTCGCGAGGCGTCCGACCATGCCGCGCGTGGGGCTCGGCATGATTGTGCCAGGCGTCCCCTGCACCCGGGTATCGGACGGCGCCGGGGTGGCCGCCGCGGTGCGCCATCTCGTCAACGAGCACGGCCGAAGAAAGCTCGCGTTCATCGGGGGGCCGAGTCACAGCAGTGAGGCGCAGGAGCGAGTGGAAGCCTATCGCACCTGCCTGCGCGAGCTGAACCTGCAGCCCGAGCCACGACTCTACGTCGAGGGCGACTTCACGCGGGAAAGCGGCGAGCAGGCGGTCCAAATCCTGTGGGAAGAGCGAGACGCCGCGGGTCTCCGCTGCGATGCCATCGTGGCCGCCAACGACGCCATGGCGCTCGGCGCCATGCGTGAGCTGCGACGCCGCGGCATCGATGTCCCAGAGCGCATCTCCATGATCGGTTTCGATGACCTGACGAGCGCCAAAATCGCCATCCCCTCGCTTTCAACGGTACGCCAGCCCGTCGTCGAGCAGGCCAAAGAGGCGCTAAGCGCCCTGCTAAGTCTGACCACCGACGAGCAACCGCTCCGTTTGGTACTGCCCACCCAGCTGGTGGTGCGGCGGTCCTGCGGCTGCTTTCCGGCACTGGTGCATCAGCAGTTTACTCCACCGACCGACAATGGGGGACGCTCCTTCGAGGTGTCCTTCATGATGAAGCGCACCACGATCCTCTCGAACTTGCAGCGCGTGGCTCAGGGCCGGCTCGGCATTGCGGGCCACGACTGGGAGCAGAAGCTGGTGGCTTCGCTACTCGACACAGTCGCGCGAACCGATCCGCAACCGCTTCTGAGAAACATCGAACAGCTGATCACCCGCGTACCGCGCAGCGGCACAGAAATCACGCTCGTCAACAGCGTGCTCTCAGTGCTGCGCACCAGCGCGCTTGACTGCGCCCCCAGCTCCGGCCAGCTCCGCGCGCTCCTGGAAGGTGCCTTTTACGCCTGCCACGAGCTGCTCCTCAGCTCGCGCCTACAAGCCGAGCTGGAGCATCGCGCTCAACTGGCCGAGCGTCTCCTCAAGCTCGTGAGAGCCAATTCGCGACTGCTGGCCAGCCCCGATCTGGAAGCGTTGGGCGTCGCCGCCCAGCAACACCTCCCGACGCTCGGCATCGAGGCCGCAGCGCTCAGTCTGCTTTGCACCGCTGAGAATGGCACACTGATGGCGCATCCCCTGTTTGCGTTCGTGGGTAATCGTCAGCTCACCGTGGAGCAGGATTTCCCTGCGAGCCAGCTTGCGCCAAGCGAGCTGCTCGCGCAGTCGACCGGACTTCGAATCCTGTTTGGGTTGCCCTTCGGCAACGGCCAGCGCGGACTGCTCATGCTAGTCACTAGCGAGTTTGATGGTCCGGTGATTGAGCAGCTTCGAAGTATGTTTCTGGGCGTACTCGCCACCGCCCTGACCTCCGGCGAGCTCGACCTGTACGTCCAAGGCAGCGCGCACGAGTAGCTCCCCGGCTTAGCCGCCGCACCCGCCGCCCTTCTTGCGCCCCATCCCGGGGCGTTGCACCAGGGCATGGTAGCGGGGTGGCCCGTCGCTGCTCGGGGGTCGCGAGGCGCGGTGGTCCGCGCCGAGCGCTAGCTGGAGGCGTTGCTCGGCAGGCGGAAACAGGGCTAACCAAGCCGGAATGCCACCCGAAAGCAGGTAGATCCCAGCGCCACCCGCGCTCACGAGCTGCCTATAGCCCTGACGCGCCTGCCGTTCGTCGCTATCGACCAATACGGTTACGGATCCGGGCGCCAGGCGCCTTCCGCGATTGAGCGCCTCGAGCGGCACGCGCTCAGCGTTGACCAAATGAAAGCGATTGAACTCCTGCTCGGATCGCAGGTCGAGCACGCTCAGCGACAACCGCCGATCGCGCATCAAATCGGCGAGCTCACGCGGATCGATTTGCACGGTTGCCTGGCGCAAGCTGCGCTCCGCACGCGCCTCGAGCGTGGCAGCGCGCCGCGCTTGCATCGGTTTCCAGAGGACGAGTGAGCCAACGATCAGAGTCATGACCGCCGCGAGCGGGAGCCACTTGGCACGCGCGGACCCCTGAGGGCCCGGCTGTCCGCTGCGACGCGCCATCCAACGCTCGATCGCTTCGCCGCCGGCAAAAAACACCAGCGCGACCCCGACTGCAACCAGGGATGCAACGGGAAGTGGGACCGACCACCAGTCTGCCAAGGTCAGGCGTCCGTAGACGCCTGAGCCGTTGTAGAACTGATCCACCAGCGGCTCCGAGAAGCCAAAGCCGAGGATCCCAAGGACCACGCCCACGATAAACACCAAGCCGTCCCACTTGAGATTCGAAGCGGCCACCAGCGCCGTGCCGGGGCAATAGCCGCCGACCACGAACCCGACACCAAACAGCATCCCGCCCACGATCCCCGAGCCGAGGTAGGTTGGATTGACCCATAACTTATCGAACTCGATCAGACCGAGGGTGGTCGCCGCGGTCACCAAAGCGAGGGCGGTGACGATCGCCGTAAACATGACCTTGAGCACGGTCATGTCGTTCAGATAGAACTGGTTGGTGAGCTTTTTGGCGCTACCGAAACCAGCACGCTCCAGCAGAAACCCAAAGGTGCCACCAATCCCGAGGTGAACGAGCGGCTCACCCCAGGAACCCCAGAGACTCGGATCATAGGGAGCGGTCATCGCCATAACCTCCGGAGCGGCCAAGCCACGAGATAGGCGCCGCCAAACACCGCAAACATGAAGGCCCAGCTACCGACGGCCAGAACCGCTCCGCCGGACAGGGCTTGTCCCGAAGTGCAGCCACGCGACAGCTGCGTGCCCCAACCAACGAGCGCGCCACCGAGCAGCGCGAGGAGCAGACGAAGTCGACTCGAGATCGCAGGGCCTCGGCAGACTTCCGACCCGAGACGCCGAGCAAGCAGGCCCGAGATGGCGCCACCCGCCGTGGCGCCTAGGATCTCCCAGACCAACCAGTGCGAAAGTGGAGCGCGCCCACCACCTCCGAAGTTCGAGAAGAACGCGGTCCGATCGACCGTCTGCGGCACCAGGATGTCGAGGCCCGCAGTTAGCAGGCGCGCGAGCCCGCCTGAGGCACCGAGACCGTGCGAGGTGAGCAGAAACGAGGCAAAAAGCAGCACACCGAGCGCTGCCCCGGCCACATAGGGGTTCCACAAGGGTCGCGGCTTGGCTTCAGGGGTCATGGCGGATCTCCCGGTTCGCTTGGAGCATGGTCAGAGTACCCGACGACCATCGACTTGAGATGAGACAGGGGTGAGCGTCCCGTCGTCGTGAGGTAGACGTGCATCACGACGAAGGCGACGAAGGCCCAGGCCACGCCAACGTGCACGGTGGCAATCACCCCGAGGCCCCCCAAAGCTTGCACCACCGCTTGCAGGGCGTGGGTGCAGGGCCATCGCATCAAACATGGAACGATTTCGATCACTTAGCGCGGGCCACAAAAAACTAGCTTGTCGAAACGGGGGCACTCGTGATCTTTTCCCGGGCGATGACCAAGAGAAAGCCAGTCCCGGTCGACGAGGACAT
>JBBRAB010000027.1:0-58438 GCA_038207155.1 Polyangiales bacterium | reverse complement strand
CAGTCCGGTTGCCGCAAATTCGCCCACGACGTCGGCCCAGTAGTCCAGGCCCTGCCGGCCCTCACGCTTCTGCTTGCTCACCCTCCGAGTATCGCCGTTGCCTGATGCCGTGGCGACACGTCGCCGGCTGAACGGTTACTTAGCACCATCGCGCCGCGAGCGTGCGCCGCGGAGTAGGCCGCGTGCTGAGGTGCCGTTCGGCCCTGTCCGCTTGCACGCCGCGCCAACATCTAGATGCTTGCCTCAACGGAAAGCAGGCTTTTTCACCTCAACGGGCGCATCCGGCTTAGGACACGCGCCCACCGTTCCCGACACTGACGCCAAAAACGCTGCAGTACTGCTCCCACAATGCGGTGGAACTCCGGAACTCCCCTTCCCCGAAAGAACTGAGCTCGCGTACGATGGGAGGCTGGTTTTTGTAGTAACGGCGTGCCCCATTCGGGCAGGGTCCGGACGACTGGGTTCCCGGAAAGACATACATGGGTAAGCAACGACAGCTGCAGGTAACGGGGCTCACTCTCGCGCTGGGGCTCGGCTTCGTGGTCACCGCCAGCGCCGATCCGGTGCTGCGACGCCGCATGAATGTGGCTGGCAATTTCGTGCTGACCGGACAACCCCTCGGTCATGACTGTGGCTCGCCCCCGGCATCGCTATTGGTGGGCAGCGCAAACTGCAGCACGGTTATCAATCCCAAGGATCCCTCGTCCGACCTGTTCTGGCGTACCAGCGACAGCATGACGAATGCCAGCGCGGACCCTGCGACCACGGCTGAACAAGCCCGAACTACGGCCTGGCTGGAGCTCCCGTCCGGGGCACGCGTCGTCTATGCGCGGCTCTACTATGGCGGGTATCAGGACACTGGCGCGCTCATCGACAAGCGCGTGCGGTTTGAGCGCCCAAGCGCCGGACGCAGCTGGGTCCTCGACGCAGACGCTAGCTTTCGGACCTTTCGCAGCGGCACTGCGGGCCCATTTTACTATCAGGGCACGCTCGACGTCACCGACGAGGTCGCCGAATTTGGCACGGGCGACTATCAGCTGGGGGACGTCTCGGCGACGGCATTTCCGTTGTTCGACGGCACCGAGGCCTACTCCGGCTGGGCGCTCGTCGTGTTCTACGAAAAGCCCGGTGAGCCCCAGCGCACACTGGCCCTGTACGACGGCCTCGATCTCGTAAGCGCGAGCAGCCCGCGCAGCGTCACGCTTGGAGGTTTTGTCGTGCCAACCACTGGCGCCTTTGGCGAGCTCGGCCTGGTCGCTTGGGAGGGCGATAGCGGCAGCACGGGCGACGCCATCGCGCTCAACGGTCGCACCCTGTCGGACGCACTCAATCCCGCCAACGACATTGCCAATGGCACCCGCAGCTACCGGGGCGAGCTAACGCCCTTCACGGGTTTTTTGCCTGCTTTGACGGGCGAACCTCGCAGCTTGTCGGGCCTCGATCTCGACGCCTTCAGCCTCGATCAGAAGCTGAACCCTGGCGACACCAAAGCCACAATTCGGGCCACGGCGGGCAGCGACGCTTGGCTGATCGGGGCCGTGGTCGCCTCCACCACCACGATGCGACCGGATCTGTCCGATGCACTGCTGACGGCGCGGGATATCAACGGCGGGTCGCTCGTCACAGGCGACGTGGTTGAGTACTCACTGCGCTTTAGCAATCGGGGCAATGACGTCGCCACCGCGCTGCTGTCCACCACGCCGCTGGCCACTGCGCTCGACTACGTTCCTGGCTCCCTTGAGCTCTATGGCCCAGGCCTTCCGCAACCCCTCACCGACGCGGTCGGGGATGACGAGGGCGAGTGGTCGAGCCAGACGCGAAGCGTCACGGTGCGACTTGGGACTTCGGCAACCGCCCGCGACGGCGGCTCGCTCGCGCTCGGAGCGGCCACCGGGGTCCGCTTTCTCGCCAAGGTTGCGGTCGGCGCCCCTGGGCAAGTGCCGACCCAGACCACGCTGAGCGCGAAAGGGCTGAGAAATGGCCTATCGCAGGATCAGCTCAGTGACGGCGATCTGCTGCAAGCCGGACCGCAACCGACCTTGATCTGGGTGGACAGCTGCTCGTCTGACGCTAGCTGCGGCGCGCCGCTTGGGCGTTGCAATGTCGGAACCCATCCGCGCACGTGTGTGGCCTGCGTGTCGCACGCCGACTGCGCCAACGCCGCCGAGCCCGACTGCAATCCGGTCACCTTCGTCTGCGAATGCGCCGGTGGCGCGGGAACCTGCAGCGACAGTGACACGGACGGTCTGAGTGACGGTCTTGAGTTACTGCTCGGAACGAACCCCAAGGACGCCGACAGCGACGACGACGGGGTGCTCGATGGCGATGAGTACGGAGCCGCGTTCGACAGCGACAATGACGGTCTCATCAATGCCCTCGATCCCGACAGCGACAACGACGGACTGCTCGACGGCACTGAGCTCGGTTTGGACTGCTCGCACGCTGGCACCAACCTCGCGCGTCAGCATTGCCGTCCCGACGCCGACAGCGCGTCGCACACCGATCCCCTGGCAGCGGATACCGACGGCGGCGGAAAGACCGATGGTAGTGAGGATGCCAATCTCAACGGAGCCGTCGACACAGGCGAGACCGATCCGGCACTAGGACAGGCCGCAGATGACGCAAGCCTGCTCGACAGCGATCGGGACGGTCTCGCTGATCTGCTGGAAATCCAGCTTGGGACTGGGCTCAACGATTCCGACAGCGATGACGACGGAGTCCCCGATGGTCGGGAACCCAATCCCAGCCTCGACATGGACGGGGACGGACTGCTCACTGCGCTCGACCCAGACTCCGACAACGATGGCCTGTTCGATGGAACTGAGCTCGGCCTTAGCTGCGACAACGCCGGCTCGCGCCACTGCCTGGCCGACGGGGATTCGGGAACCACCCGTACCTTCCTGCTGCTCGCCGATACCGATGGCGGCGCAAGAAGAGATGGCTCGGAGGATTCAAATCTCGACGGCCGCTTCGCCTTGGGTGAATCTAGGCCCACCGCAGGATTTGCGGCTGATGATGCCCAACTGCCGGACACCGACGGCGACGGACTGAGCGACGCGCTTGAACGCCGCCTCGGCAGCAGCGTCACCGACATGGATAGCGACGACGACGGAGTGCTCGACGGCGACGAGCCCAACCCGAGCGATGACGTCGACGACGATGGTCTGGTCGGAGTGCTGGATCCGGACAGTGATGGCGATGGCCTGTTTGACGGAACCGAGATGGGGCGCAGCTGCAACCACGCAGACACGAGCGCTGCCAGCCAGCATTGTATCCCCGACGCCGAGCCGTCCACGGTGACCGGTGTGCTGACCCCGGACAGTGACCGCGGTGGAATCATTGACGGAGCCGAGGACGCCAACCACAACGGAGCCCTCGACCCGGGAGAGCGCGATCCGAATTCTCCGCTCGACGATCGCCTGCTCACAGGCTGCGTGATTGATGCCGAGTGTGGCACGCTCAACAGCGGGCTCGTGTGCGCCGCTGCCGGAACTTGCGTCTTTGGCTGTCGCGGAATCACGGGGAATAAATGCCCGTTCACTGAGCACTGTGACTCGAGCGACAACACCATCGGACGCTGCCTCACTCCGCACACTGGCGGGGCCGGAGGCGCGGCTGGCGCAGGCGGGCAACTCTCTCAGGGCGGTGCGTCAACAGGAGGACAGTCGCCTGCGACTGGTGGCCGCCCGGCAACGGGTGGTAGACCGGCAACAGGCGGACAACACGCAAGCGCGGGAGCCGCAGGCAGCGGTGACCAAACGCCTCCGACGCTCCAGGGCGGCGGCTGCGACTGTCGCGTTTCTCCATCCAGCCCGTCCACTCCTGCCACGGCGTGGTTGCTGCTGGGGTTGTTGCTCCCGTGGCGACGGCGGCAATCGCGCCCGCGCCAGCGCGGCTAAGATGACGTGCTCACGCCCGGACTGTGCTCACCGGACCGCGGTCAGGGTTTTGGCTGCGGGCCAGTCACTTTGGAGCCGGACAAATCCGAGAGCACGTCCGAGAGCGCGGTGGCTGCCTCGGGCGCGAGCTCCGCACCGTGATCACGCACCAGCGCGGCGGCCCACAGCTTGGTGGCGAACTCCTGCCAAGCCTGCGTGTCGCGAGGCTGCGTCTTCAGACAAGCATCGGGGCGAGTAAACGCCGACAGTTTCGGGCAATAGGCCTGTTTGCAGGTTTCAAACACGTCACGCCAAGAGGTGCCGTTGACGGAGTCGGCCAGGCCGACCCAAGCCTTGCTGCAGGCAGGTTCGCGAAACAGATGTGAACAGCCCAGCATCCCGAGCCGCGCTGCCTCGGTGGGATCGTGCGCTTGGCGCAGTTGCACGCGAGCCTCGCGACACTGGGTGATCACGGCGCGCGTCCAAACGGGATCCGCAGGCGCGCCCTTGGCTACGGGACGGGCGGCTTTGCCCTCGCAAGCCAGAGCGAGAAAAACGAGCGCCAACGTTTGAGTGTTCACGGAGCTCGCTCCAAGCTGAAGGCATCAAACACACGCTGTTTGGGGCCAGAAATGAACCAACCGCGCGCCTGCTTGGTTGCCGCATCTCTGGGCAAATCAAGGATCAGCGCCCCACCAAGATCCGCAGAATGCGCAGCAGCCCGCTCGACACCATTGAGGCGCTCCCTGTCTGCCGTGAGGTAGGCCGCCCACCAGGTGTCAGTCGCGTGAAGCTGCGTCGAGAAATCACGAATGCCAATGCCGCCGAGTCCCGCGACGATCACGCCCGTCCTACCGGGCCCGAGCTCGAGTGCGTTCCAGGGCCCAATCGCGCCGTGCCCGACAGCCCGGTCGCCTAACGCGGTCAGAGTACGCGTGCGCGAGTAGGAATGCTCATGGCCCGTCACGACGAGCGCGCCGTGAGCCGCGCAGCTGCGGTACGCGCTCCACCCGACCTCGTCAGCCTTGCGCCCAACCTGCATGTCGCGCTGATTCTTGTGCCACACGCACAGCTTCCAGGGCTCCTTGGCGACCTCGAGCTCGCGCTGGATGAAGGCTTCGCTGGCCGCGTTGTCGCCATTCGTCCCAATTTCAGACAGAACGAGCCGCAGCGTGGCGAGCTGACAACTGTGGTTACGCCCGGGTTCGCCGTGACAGGCATCCGCTCCAAGCCGGGCCTCAGCGCTCGCAATCAGCGGCAGATAGCCGGCCGCCTTTGGCATATCGTGGTTGCCGAGCACCGCTAGCACCGGGACTGGTTCAAGCTGCTTGACCACGGCCTCCCAAGCGGCGGGGTCGTCGGCGTAGTCGAAATCACCGGCGATCACGACGAGCTGTACGCCCAGGCGACGCAGCGACTGCATCAGAGTCTGCGCGGGTGCGCCCGTGCCCATGTCCCCAAATAGGGCGACGCGAAGCTGGTCACTCGGAACGGTTAGCGGCAGCTCGGCCAGCTTGGGCTGCGCGGCGACCGCGGCGGTCGACGCTTGGGCGGCGGGTTGCGCGGGGAGAGAGCCGCCGATGCGCGCCAGACTCGTCGACTCGGTCGCCGAGGGGTCGCGTTGACCGCAGGCGCTCGTCGTCAATAGAGCCAGGAAGAAGGCGGACTTGAGCACGGACACTCCTCAGACTACCTCCTCACCCGCAAGGACCAGATAAAAAAACAGCCCCCGACACGCGGCCGAGGGCTGTTTCTTGGGGGATCTCTCCCCGTTTGTCGGTTGGCTTAGTTCTGGCCGCGGCCGGAAATGCCCTTGGTGTCCGACGTGATGGCGCGGGCGGCCTCCTTCGGACGAAGGGCGCGAGTGGCCTTGCCTGCACGCCAGAGTTCGCTGTTGCCGAGCTCGTCGAGCTCCTTCTGCAGGTCAGCCTGGTAGTTGGCGCCACCGGTCGACTCAAGCACGCGCGCGGTCTCCTCACCGGAGGTCACGCGACGGTACAGCTCCTTGAACACCGGAAGGGTCGCCTCAGCGAACTTCGGACGCCAGTCGAGCGCGCCGCGTTGTGCGGTGGCCGAGCAGTTGGCGTACATCCAGTCCATGCCGTTCTCGCTGACGAGACGGATCAGGCTCTCGGTGAGCTCCTCAACGGTCTCGTTGAACGCCTCGCTCGGGGAGTGACCGCCCTCGCGAAGGACCGCGTACTGCGAGTCCATGATGCCCGCGAGAGCGCCCATCAGCACACCGCGCTCGCCAGTGAGATCGCTGAACACCTCATTCTGGAAGGTGGTGGGAAACAGGTAGCCCGACCCGACGGCAATGCCGAGGGCGATCGTGCGCTCACGCGCACGGCCGGTGGAGTCCTGCTCGATGGCAAAGCTCGAGTTGATGCCCGCGCCCGAGAGGAAGTTACGGCGCACGCTGGTGCCGGAACCCTTGGGGGCAACGAGGATCACGTCGACATTGGCCGGCGGAATGACGCCCGTCTGGTCCTTGTAGACGATCGAGAAGCCGTGGCTGAAGTAGACCGCGTCGCCTGGGTTGAGGCAGCTCTTGATGAGCGGCCAGATCGCCTTCTGAGCGGCGTCCGACACGAGCATCTGAATGATCGTGGCCTTCTTCGCGGCCTCCTCGATCTCAAACAGGGTCTCGCCGGGAACCCAACCGTCGGCTACCGCGCGGTCCCAGTCACGCTGGAACTGCTTGGACTGGCCAATGATGACCTTGAAGCCGTTGTCGCGCATGTTTAGCGCCTGGGCTGGACCCTGAACACCGTAGCCGATGACCGCGATGGTCTCGCTCTTCAGGACCTCAAGCGCCTTTTGGACCGGGAACTCATCCCGCGTCACGACCTCTTCTTTGACGCCGCCAAAATCGATGATCGCCATGTTTTCGGATCTCCTCAGTCTCAAACTTTCGAACGTTGGGGCGACACCCGAGGGCACGCGGTTCCGTTCGCGACGGCCGGAAGGATTCAACCGGATCGCCCGAAGGGCAAGGCCCGAGCGACGTAAACTCGACCCGGAGTGCGATTATTTTGCCGCCAGCCGGCGCGCCCACGCACAAACGACGGCCTCAGGCCCCGAGCGGGCGCGCCAGAACCCCGAGTTCGGGAGCGCGGACTGGCCCGCCCATCGGCCTGACTTGGACGCTCGCGCTAGCTGCGCGCCAGAACCTCGTCCGGCAGCGCGAGGACCGCTCCCTTGCTCGCGCTGGTCACCAGCCGCGAGTAGCGGCCTAGCCACCCTCGCGAAATCTTCGGCTCCGGCGCGCGCCACTCCGCACGACGCCGCGCAAGCTCGTCGTCACTGACGAGCAACCCGATGCTGCGCGAGGGGATGTCGATGCGGATGCGGTCGCCGTCGCGCACGAGCGCGATCGGGCCGCCCTCGGTGGCCTCGGGGCTGATGTGGCCGAGGCAGGTCCCGGCAGTTCCACCGGAAAATCGGCCATCGGTAATCAGCGCCACCTGCTTGCCAAGCCCTTGCCCCTTGATCATTGAGGTGGGCGAGAGCATCTCGGGCATCCCTGGGCCACCCTTGGGTCCCTCATAGCGAATCACCACGACGTGCCCCGCGCGCACGCGCCTCTGCTCGAGAGCCTCGAGGCACTCATCCTGCGACTCAAAGACGATCGCGTCGCCCTCGAAAACGAAGCACTCCGGATCCACGCCCGCGCTCTTGATCACGCTGCCTTCCGGCGCCAGGTTGCCAAAGAGCACGGCTAGGCCGCCATCGGGGCTATACGCGCTGGAAATGGAGCGAATCACCTCCGCGTTCTGGATCACGGCGTCGGCCACGTTCTCGCCAAGGCTGCGCCCGGTGACGGTCGGTGCGTCAAGCGCCAACAAGCCCGGCTTGCGTGAGATCTCGCGCAGGATCGCGCTGATCCCACCGGCGCGGTCGACGTCTTCGATATGAACGTCGTTCTTGGAGGGCGACACCTTGCAGATGCAGGGGGTGACCGCCGAGAGCTCGTTCAGACGCGACAGCGGGTAATCGACGCCCGCCTCGCGAGCGATCGCGATGCCGTGAAGCACGGTGTTGGTCGAACCGCCCATGGCCATGTCGAGCACGAAGGCGTTGTCCAGCGATTGAGCGGTCACAAGCTGACGCGGCGTCACGCCTTCGGCGACGAGCGCGAGGATGCGCGTCCCGGCGCGACGCGCCAGGTCCTGACGGCGCGGATCGACCGCGGGGATCGTACCGTTACCCGGCAGCGCCAGGCCGATCGCCTCGAGCAGACAATTCATCGAATTGGCGGTGAACATGCCGGCGCAGGAGCCCGCGCTGGGGCAACAGGTGTCTTCCAGAACCTTGAGCTGTGCGGGCTCCATCTCACCGCTCTGCACCTTGCCGACACCCTCAAAAATGGTGATGAGATCGCCGGTCTTTTTGCCCGCAGCATCACGCCCCGCCAGCATCGGACCACCCGTCACAAACACGGTTGGGATGTCGAGTCGCACGGCGGCGATCGCCATACCTGGCGTGATCTTGTCGCAGTTCGAGATGCACACCAGGCCGTCAAAACAATGGGCCTGCGCCATCGACTCGACCGCGTCGGCGATCAGCTCGCGGCTTGGCAGCGAGTATCGCATGCCGATGTGTCCCATCGCGATCCCGTCACAGACGGCGATCGTATTGAACTCGAAGGGCACGCCACCGGCCGCAATGATGGCCTCTTTGACCTGAGCGGCGAGCTCGCGCAGCAATAGGTGACCCGGCACGACGTCGGTGTAGGAGTTGGCAATTCCGATGAACGGCTTGCCCATGTCCTCCTCACGCACGCCGCAGGCCTTGAGCAACCCGCGGCTTCCAGCCCGGGCGAGTCCTTTTTTGACAGTGTCCGAACGCATGTTCCTCGATGCTCCTCGTGCTTAGCGGGGGGGGCGTCTACCACGGAGACCGTCCCCCCACCACTCACGAAAAGCTGGGTTTCTCAGGGCCCTTCGCAGGTGCCCAGCGCTCGTCACTTCTGAAAATAGATATTGTCGATCTGGAGGAATCCAGACTCAGTGCGCGCGGCCAGGTCGCCGGCGGCGGTGAACGTGGCCGCGGGCGCAAAGACCAACCCGGCAAAGCGACTGAGCACTACGGACAAGGCCTCTGCGTCCGTGGTCGTCCAGCCCTGCCCGGCAGTCCAGACAACGCGCGCCCACGAGGGGTAGGCCAGGCGATCTAGGCGTAGCTTGATGGTGGTGGGCGTCGTGCCCACGGTAAAGTCCTGTCCGAACTCGGACCAGATCCCCTTGAACGCGTCATTGTAGGCCGGGCTCTGCACGCGAACGCGCACCCTACGGTTGATGTCCGCCTTCAGGGTGAGCGAAATCTGCACGTAGTCGCGGAGGTCGAACTCTTTGTTCTCATTCGTGCCCAGCCCAAGATTCACCCACTCGTCCCACTTGGCTGCGGGGTTTGAGGTAAATGAGAAGTTCATCCGAAGATCGGCCGTGCCGTGCAGCGGGTTGGACTGATTCCAGAGGGTCGTCAGCGTCGCGGTCGGGGCGGCCAAGTGGAGTAGCTGCGTCGGAGCGGTTCCAACCGGTGGAGGCTCGAACTCAAGGTTGTAGATCTGACCAGGCACCAGTCCGCCGTCCGTCGTCGACGCCAGCAGCTCGGCGTTCGTCGGTTCGGCCAGGGGGATCTCAGCTTTTTCCGTCGTCAACCCCTCGGTCAGATAGGCCCGATAGTCGGCAATATTCTGGCGTAAGACCCCACGGAAGGCCTCCTTCTCAGCCCGCCAACTCAGCACGTTCATCGTCGGGTCCTCGGCGATGATGCTCTCGAGGATCGGCGACCAGCGGTCGATCTGCGCCAGCAGCTTGGCTTCGGAGAACGGACCCGCCAGCAGCTCGTTACCAACTTCGACGAACGTCTTCCACTGCGACTGGGCCAGCATTCGCAGGAGCGGATCGCATTGCGGTGGCGTGATGTTGATACCCTGATCGAGCGACCAGACGGGACGACCGTCGCAGTTGGCGGGCGTCATGTTCCAGTTCGGAATCGCGGGGACGGTAATGTAGTCCCGCGGGGCCATGTAGGGATCGAAGGGTGGCGAGGTATTGTCGAGATCCCAGGGGATCAGGTGGAAGCGATCCTCTTTACCGTTGTCGTGATACCAGTAAAAATTGTGCGGACTGGTCGGCGAATAAAAAGCGGTGATGCCGTCCCAGTTCTTGAGCGCGCGATCCACGGCCAGGTAACGCACGAGCGAGGCCACGTCGACCCAGCGTTTCAGATCAGCCGCCAGCGTCGCGGGTTTTGCTGCAGCCACGGCGGCCGCAAAAGATTGGATGTCCGTCACATCGGGCGGCGTCTTGTTGGTCGACAGCGCATCGATGAAGGACTGCTGCAGCGCGTCCGTCCGCGGCCAGATCTCTTTGTACAGGTTGCCGTCCCCGCCCTCGGGGTAGTGGAATTTCGTGAACCGCCCGTCGATGTCCTCCACCGAGAAGAACAGGCCCACGAAGGTGCCGTTGATGTAGACCCGTGCGGGCACTGCGCGCGAAGTTATGATGCCAAAATCGCGAAACGTGGCGTACGCCGTGAGTTCACGCAGCTTGGTCGCGTCGCCCGACGAGGCGTGCAGATTCAGCTTTTTGAGTCCGTAAAAACGTGTGGGCGTCACGTACTCGTTGAACGACAGCTTGTACGAGAGCTTCTGACACTCCGCAGCGTAATTGCGAACGCCGCCGTTCAGCTCCCAACAGTGGTGTAGTGAGTAAGCTCCCTTGTGGCGGATACCGATCTTGCCAAGCTCGAGGGAACCCACGACGCCACCTGTGACCTTGAGAGTGGCGGGCACGTACTGCTCGAGATCGCCGTGCTCCTCGATCTGCGTGCGATCGGACTCGGTGAGGGTAAGGTGGTAGGATAACACCTGGTCTTCCTTGAAGACTTCCGAGGCGGGCATTGCCGCCGCGCCAGCTGTACCCCCTGTGCCGGACACAGTGCCGCCGCTAGCTGTGCCCGCGCCGCCAAGACCAGAAGCGGCACCAGCAACGCTGCCGGGCGGAGTCACTTGCTGCTCGCTGTCAGCAGCACAAGCGCTGAGCAGTCCGCCACCGACAAGCGCCAGGCTACCGAGCAGCCTGCCCGAGCGCGATAACCAGGACGAAAGCCTCAGGCGGTGTGACGTTTGGCAAGGGATCTTCATGGATGCTCCGGCGGCTCTATGGGCTCAGCCTGAACATTTTATCGAAGAAAACGTTTCCGCACCGCAAATTCAAGGAAATTCCGAGAGGATCGAGGCCTGAGCCTAGGGGTAGAGATAGCAGCCGCCGTTACAAGCCCCGGACGACGCCGCGCAAGGTAAGGCGCAGGTGTTGGTGCAGCCCACCTGCCCGCAGGGGTAGCAACAGGCCAGGCCTGGGACGCAAGGGTTCACGTCGCAGGGCCCGTTGAGACCGGCGAAATCCGCCTGAGCGACGATGCAGGTGTTCGTCTGGCGGTCGCAATCAAGACCGTTGCAACAACCCTGGTTGCAAGACTGACCGTAAGTCGCGCAGAGGCCCCCGCTTGCACCGGCTGTACCCGTGCCTCCAGCGGAGCCACCCGTGCCAAGGGCACCGCCTGCAGCACCTGAACTGCCGCCGCTGCTTTGGCCGCCGCTGTTGCTTGCGCCAGAGCCCTGACCAGCAACAGCGCCACTGCCGCCTGACGCGGCCCCGCCGCCGCCTGTACTGGCAGAAGTAGTGGAAGTGCCCGAACAGCCAACGGACATCAGCAACACGGACGTCAGCAGGAAGGCAATTCTGGACATGGCAAACCTCAGCCTAAGGCTCCCGGAATCCGGCACGACCTGCAAGGCTCCCAGGAGCAGAACTCACCACAATTTGCGGCTGCGGATGCCAGAAACCGCTTAACCGCCGCCAGCCTGGGGGGCCGGCTCCCAAAACACCGATCCACTAGTCTGGGGGGCCTGGCTCCCAAAAAACCACCATCCTAGGGTAATCTCGGGGTTCCGCGTGAGGCGAGTTAGACTACCCTCGGCCGCAATCATGAGAACCTCGCTCGCTCTCTTTGGACGGATCGCCCTCGGTTGCGGTGGTGGCGGGAATGCTGCTCCCGCCAACCAGGGCGCGGACTATTAGGAATACAACTGTGGCGCGCCGATCGGAAAGATCGTTCGCGAAGACTGCGGCAAGATCGCCCTGCACTACGAGGGAGAGAAGATCGAGGGGCAGCGTCGGTGTTGGCACCATTGGGGCGCAGGGCTCGTATCAAAGCCAAGCGATTCGCGAAGCCGACGGCCTCGTGCAGGTGCTCAAGGAGCAGCGCGTTGGCCTGTGCAACGACTTTAACACCTGTAAGCTCAGTGTTGGCGACTACCGAACATCGCGGCAGCAGGTGGACAATTCCTTCGTATCGCTGCTGGCCCTGCGCGGACAGTTGAAGGACGTGGACGCCGACGGCGCTGTCAAGCTGCTGGCGCAGATCCGTGGCATTGGCGAAGGCGCAGGCAAGGAATCTTCTCTTTGAGTACCTGCTCGAGACTGACTCATTGAACGGGAAAAAGCAGGAGTATCTGCTGGTCGCGGTCACTCCCACGCTCGACCTGCAGGAGAAGGCGCGCGCGGTCGTCCGTAAGATGAATGCCTCCTCGGGTCACGACATCGCGTGCCCGGCCATCGCGCCCAAGCGCAGCCTCGATATCTCCGTCGAGTGACTCCGGCATGAAGCGCTTAGCGGCGGGCGACGCACCACATGCGACGCGCGTCGCGCGCGTCGCGCGCCGTGAGACGTGCGTCGTGCCTCACCGACAACCAGCAGTCCGAACTCTCACTCCGTGGCTAGCCCGCATATTCTGGTCGTCGACGACGAATCCCGCATTCGGGAGGTCGTGGAGTACGCGCTCAAACGCGACGGCATGCGCGTTTCCTCCGTCGAAGATGGAGAAACGGCGCTGGAACTGCTTGACGGCGAACCCGTCGATCTTGTGGTGCTCGACGTGATGCTAGGCGGCATCGACGGGCTCGAGGTCTGTCAAAGGATCCGCGCTCGTCGCTCAACTCCGATTGTGTTTTTGACGGCGCGAGCAGACGAAATCGATCGAATCGTCGGGCTGAAGTTAGGTGGCGACGACTATGTCGCCAAGCCCTTTTCCCCGAGGGAAGTCGTGGCCCGGGTCAAGGCGGTGCTCCGGCGTTTCGCTTCAGCTTCGCCGGCGCTCGTCTCCGGAGAGCCTCCCCTCGGCGGCGCCGTGCGTCGAGGCGCCGTGCGTCGAGGCGCCGACCGCGACCTCGCGCATCGTGGGCCACCGCGAGCTTGAGTTCGATCCCGAGCGCTACCTGGCGCGCTATCGTCTAGGACGTGGCGCGACTGACGGCGCGAGTCACGCGGTTACTCGAACTGAGTCGCCTCGATGCCGCCGTTCGCGGGGCCGAGCTGACTGCAATAGAGCCCGTGATTCGCAGCGTTGTAGACGGACCGTCACGGTCACGGTTCAGGGCCGCACGGCGGACAGCAGTCTGAACCTCACGTTGCACAACTGGGGTGCTCCGATCGAGGCGCGCCACCTGCCGCACCTGTTCGAGCGCTTCTTTACGACGGACAAGGACGGCACCGGAACCGGACTTGGTCTGGCGATCGTGGCGACCATCGCGCGCAGCGGCGGCGGCCGCGTTGCCGTGCAGTCGAGCGCGGAGCAGGGCACCTCGTTCACCCTCTCGCTGCCGGCGCCTACCTAGCGCAACCCGCGATCGCGACGAGGCGCTGTCCGACGCTCGTCGCTTCCACGACGAACGCAACAGGCTGCTCGCCAAGACTCGCGAGCCGCAGCGACCCTGGCAGAGCCTCGGTCAGCTCGATGGCGGACTGAAAGACAAGTTGGTCTTTGACGGCGTGGCCGAAGCCGAGGTGCGTTCCATCAGTCGCAATCCAGGCAAATTCAGGCTCATTTGCGCGCAGCTGCAGCGCTAGCGCCGCGATCGACTCTGGCAGCGGGGTCGTAGAAATTTTGCTCCAGACCAGGCGAGTCGCGGGCGCCTGCTCGCGCGTGAGCCGGCTCCCATCCGAGGTCAACAGCTCAAGCTGCGCGGGACTGGCTGCGAGGGCTGCCAAGGGCACCTCGCGCTCCTCACTGCTCACGGGTTGCCCCGCGGAATCGAAGTGATCCAAGTTGAAGCGAACCTCACGTGACGACAGCACCGACCAACCCGCGGCATGCGCGACGACGGTCAGCGGCCGCGGATTAGGCATGCGCACGGACAAGGTGGACTCAGAGAGTAACACGCTGCTGCGCATACGAACCAACCTCAGCGCACCACCCTGACGAAACGTCACGACCTCCGTATCGCCGGTATGAACGTGAACGGCGTCGATATTCTCCGGATCGCCCGTACCAACGGGCACGAAGTGCTGCCAATCGAGCGCAAATGGGCGACTCAGCGAAGAAGCGAGGTACACGTCCCAATGACCGTGCAAGGCATGATTCTGGAACGCAAAGGACCAAGACCCGTCGGCAAGCCCCTGCACGCTCGCCGTGCCCACCGCGACGTTGCTTCCGAGCGGATATTTGCGCGGCGCCTGACTCAGACTGCCGAGTTCGACGAACCACCCGAGCTCGTCCACAGTGGCAGCGATGCCGACTGCGCTTGCAGTCGAGCCCGGAGAGCCGAGCTGAATCGAGGAACCCTCGAGCAGCACAACGCGCTGCACCTGGCACGAGCCCGCACCGTTGCCGGCACCTGCAGCATTGTCGTCACGGCGCTCAAGCAACGGCCCGGAGCTCGTGGTGCAACCCGTGAGCGCAAGGCACCAGATCAGCGCTGGCCTGGCTTGGCGCAGCTGAGCTGCAACAGAATTTGTGGCTCCGTTCAAGCCGCGAGTTTTCCTGATTTGACGCAGCGGCGCTAGTCGAGCAGCAGGCCGAGCGACGCGCTCAGCCAAATCCCGCGAAATTCTGGCACAGTCAGCTGCTCCACTCGTCCACGCGGCGCCAGCAGGGCCGTGCCGAGTTCGAGCCCAAGCCAGGGCTGAACGGGCAGCAAACCGCGTCGCGCCAGGCGCAGCTCAAGGCTCGGCCCAGCCCAGAACCCCGTGAGCGGCGAGCCGCGATAGCGCGTCGGATCGTCCACTACGCCTGCCAGCCTGACCCAGCCACTGCGCCATCCGAGCCCCGCTTCGGACTGCCAGCCTCCGCGACGAAAGCGCGCGCCAGCCGCCAACACCAGACTCACGCTTTTAGCCTGAACCTCGCCAAGTTCCCGGGCAAATGAGCCTGATTCGACCATAACGCCCGCGTGCAGGTAGCTGCCCGCCCAAGGCGCCCAGCGTCCCGCCAGGCTGGGTCCGAGGGTGTAACCCGACGTTGCCCGCCAGAGCCGCGTCGACAGAGCGAGACTGAGCTCACGCGCTGCAGTCCTGCTCACCACCAGCTTGCCCGAGTCGAGTCGTACCAAGCTCGGTGAGGCGCGTACGGCTGCCGGCGGCGCGGCGGGCGGAGCCGGGGATTCGCTCGTCGGGGGCGTCCGTTCGACAAGATCCGCAAGTCCGAGCGCCACGACGCGCGCTACCACCCGTGAATCAAGGGCGACAAGCTCGATTCGAGCACCCGAGGCCTCGTTGGTCCTCCTGAGCAGCAGCGACTGTCCCTCGTCGACGCAGTCGACCTGTAGCTCCGGAGACTGCATCAGCTGAACCTCACGCCCGAGCTCGATCGCGAGGATGCGACGGATCTCCTCGGATCGCTGCTCAAGGCAGGGCCCGAGTCCGAGCGTGAGCGGACTAGGCGCGGCTGACGCAGCGCTCGCGCCGAGCGTCAGCGCGAGAGTCAGCGGTGCGGAAGTGCGAAGCGGAGCCAAGTCGTCGATTATGCCAACCTAGCGAGCGCCCGCCAAGCGCTTGGCCTGGGCGCTGTCCGGAAAAGCGCTTACAAACTCCCGCGCCAGGCGACTCGCCGCCTCGCTCTGACCACTGCTGCGCCAGGCTTCGATCCCGCGCGCGTAGGCTTCTTGGACCAGGGCGCCGCGGGGCGCTAGCCGCACGCAGCGCTCGAACGCCGCTGCGGCACGACCGGCGTGACCGAGCGAGCCCTCAACGCGACCAAGCGTGAACGCCGCAACGCTCGCGCGAGGATCGGCGCTGTGTCGCGTGATGACGCGATTGAGATGAGCGACGGCCTCACCCGGGTGCCCCGATTGACGCGCCACATCGGCCGCGAGCAGCAGCTCTTCCGGGAGATCGCGGACGGCAGGCGCGCCCGCCTGACTGAGCGCATCCCAAGCGCTCGTCATCGCCCCTGCGCGCGCCAGGTTCTGCCAGCTTTCTCGCGCAACCAAAGCCGCAGTCGCCGCGGCCGCGCTGTCATCCGCCGCAGGCGCCAGCGGCGGAAACACGCCGTCACTGCCTGCAGTCAGAAAGAGCTGGTGCTCCGACCAACTCACGCCCACGCGCCCGCGTTCGACCGCGACCCGCACGCGCCCATCGCTGCGCTCAGTCACTGTGAACACGGTTCCCAAAACCTCAACCGACACCTGCCCAACGCTCACGATGAACCGGCGCGCTGGATTCAACACCACCTCGAAGCGCGCCTCTCCCGTCAGCGACAAGCGGAGTTCCGTCTGGGAATGCCGCTGCAAAGTCACGCGCGACGCAGGCGTGGCGAGTCGCGCGTGAGAGCCATCCGGAAGTGCTAGTTCGCTGCTCGACGCGCGCGCTGCGTTGGGAGCCTGCGTCACCTGAGCGCTCACCGCATGCACTGCTGAGCGCGAGCCATGCCACAGGTGCGCCAGGGGCAGCAGCCCGAGCAAGCAGGCCGCCATGGCCATCGCAACGGGGCGCGATTTTGGGTTGGCAGCCCAGCGAACCGAGCGATTCGCCCGGCGCAGCAGGGCCAATTCGACGCGCCGATTCCGCTGTTCGGACCAGTCCACATCGCGTTGTCGCGCGAGCGCGCTTCGCACTGAGCCATTGAGGTCAGTCATGATTTAGCTCCTCAATCACCTCGGCAGCCCGAGCGATGCGACGCTTGGCGGTGGCCAGGGAACAGTCACAATGTTGAGCCACCGCATCGAGACGCTCACCGTGAATGTAGCGAAGCGACCAGGCCACCCGCAGCTCAACCGGCAGCCGATCGAGGGTCCGATAGAGCCGCCCCAGCACCGCTCGCTCCTCAGGTGACGCCTCACTGGTAGCCAGGAGCTCGTAGTCCACCCCGCCGCCCAAACCAAAACGACTGAGCAACCTCCGACGTCGCAGTCGCTTGCAGGCCACGCGAACCGCCACTGTCGTGAGCCACCCCCGAAGATTCTGCTGCTCAGCAAGGCTCCTGAACTGCTTCATCAACTCGAGGAAAACATCCTGCACGACGTCATCTACGTCCGAGTCGCGCGCCAAGAGTCGCTGAGCCACGCGCGCCACAAAACCGGAATGCTCACGATAGAGTTGAGACAGCCGCACCTGCTCCGAGGACACCGGTGTGGCGAGCCTCAGCTGCGACGAGCGAGATGGTCGCGACGGGCGAACGGTCATGGGTGGGCGAACGTGGAGGGTCACCGCGAGTCTACTGCCGCCCGCTGCCGGATTCGGCTCATTCTGACCGATGCCCTAGGAATTTTCCTACCTCACTGATTTACCTGGGTCCGGAGAACCTCACAAACCCCGCAGAAACGAGGCTAAGCGGTTTCGCTGAGCCACTTCTGGCCTCCCAGAGCAGATCCCCCCACCATGCGCCACCAACACTTCGCCCTCGCCCTGTCGCTCTCCCTGGCACCAGCGGTCCTGCTGGCGACAAGCTACGCGCAGGCGGCACCCTTGGAGTTTCCGAAGGCCTTGGAGTGGAGCGACGTGACCACGTACGGGGCGGTCGCGGGAGCTAACGTGGACGCAGCCCAGGCGAGCAAGAACACCGCGGCCATTCTCAAGGCCATGCACGAAGGGCGCGATGCGAGCGCCAATCCGAACGCCTGCTTTGGGACTCCGCGCACGGTGTTCTTTCCACCAGGGGTCTTTGTGGTGGACGACACGCTGCAGTACGTCGGCTGTTGCCTCACTCTTCAGGGCTCGGGCGTTGGGGAAACAGTGCTGCGGCTGCGCACTTCAGCCAGCGGCTTTGCCGATCCCAGCAAGCCCAAGGCCCTGCTGCGCACCTCGACGGGCAACTTTTCTCACGCCGACAACGTCTTCGATCTCACGCTCGACACCGGCAGCGGTAACCCGGGAGCGGCCGGAGCGGCCTTTTACGCCAACAACACCGGCGCGATGAGCCGGATCGACATCGTGTCGGGCGACGGCGCGGGAGTCGCGGGGCTCTACTTGCGAGAATATGCGGTGGGTCCCTGCCTGTTTAACCACATCGGCATTCGCGGATTTGACGTCGGGATCGACGTCGGAAATGCCGAATACGGCCCCGCTTTTGAGCACTTGGTGCTTGAGGACCAGAAGGTCGCGGCCATCCAGAACGACGGCAACACACTGGCATTTCGTAAGCTGCGCACCCGCGGCAAGGCGCCGGCCTACCGCAGCACCGCCGAGCACTCCGCCGTCATCTTCATCGACAGCTCGTTTGAGGGGGGCGCGAGCGATGCCAGCGCGCTCGCCGACCCGAAGGGCTCCGTGCTGCTGCGCAACGTGCTCGTCGACGGCTATGCCGGGATCCGTCCGGGCTCCACGGACAAAGCGATCGTTGAATGGACGAGCGCGCCGGTGCGCACCCTGTTCGACTCCACCAAGAGCACGCTTGGACTCCCCGTGCTCGACGTCCCCGAGCCGCCCTTGCCGGCGCCGAGCTCCTGGGTGACGCCCTACCGCAATCCCAACCGCGGTGACGGCGGCTACGGCGATACGGCGGGTTACCAGGCAGCATTTGACGCTGGAAAACCAGTGGTTTACTTCGACGGCGGCGGCTACCTCCAGGGCGGCGGGCTCCGCATCAACGTCCCCGCTGGCGTTGAGCGCGTGACGGGGCTTGGAAGCAACATCAACACCTGGGACGATCAGCCGCTGACCCTCGTGGTCAAAGAGCCCTCCGACAAGCCGCTGATCATCGAGCGGTTCCACTACGGGGTCACGGTCGAGCACAGCAGCCCCCGCACCGTGGTCGTGCGACATGGCAACATCGCGTACCAAGATCTGGACGGCGCAGGGGACACCTTTCTCTCGGATCTGGTCGGTGAGTTTCACTTCAAAGCCAAGCACCGCATCTGGACGCGCCAGTTCAATATCGAACACAAGGGTCTGCACGCCTCCAATCACGGAGCCCAGCTCTGGGTGTTCGGCATGAAGACCGAGCAGCCGGGCACTGCGCTCGAGACCATTGGCGGCGCCACCGAGGTACTCGGGACGCTGCTTTATCCGCTCGACAACTCGGCCGATGCCGCGTTCGTGAGCCAAGATGCAGCCGTCTCCTACTCGATCGCTATCAGTGCTTACTCCGGCAACTACGAGAACCTCGTTCAGGAGACCCGAGGCACCGACACGCGAAAGCTGGCGACCGCTGACGTCGGCCGCGCGTTGACACTCTTTGCCGGACATCAAGGCACTCCGTCAACTGGAGGGAGCGGAGCGGGCGGAGCAGGCAGCGGAGGCGTTGGCGTTGGCGGTACGCCCGTCGTCACGGGAGCCGACGGTGGCAGCAGTAGCGGCGGTCTGCCGCCACTTGGCAACGCCGGAAAGGGTAGCGGCGCCACCACTGGCAACGGAGCCACCTCCGGCAGTGGAGCGGCCTCTGGCAGCGGAGCTAACGGTGGCGACGGCGCGGGAGACGCCGGCAATAACGACTCAGGCTGCGGCTGTCGCACCGCGCCAAGCAGCGGCTCACCGCTTGCTCTCGTTTCGGGCCTGCTCGCGTGGCTGCTGACGCGGCGCAGGCGCGCGGCGTAGCCGCGATACGGACGCGGTGTGGGCGCGGGGAACAGGCTCGCGCCTCCCGCGCTCGACACTACCGCCGTTGCCAGCGTCGACGAGCGAGCATCACTGCAGCAAGCAGCCCCATCGCGGCTACCAGGAGCGTGATGGTGAGAGCTGATGACTTGGACCCAACCGCCGCCGACGCAGTCGAGTCTGCGCGCCACAGCTCGCAGAGCGCCGCCGCGTCACCCTGGGATGGAGCAGCGCGCCGAGACGCGATGAGCATCGCGCGCTCGGCGGCATCAGTCGGACAGATTGTCGATCCGCTCACCCGCGCCGTCGATAGCACATGAGCGCTGCACAGATCCTCAAGACCAAGCACGTGACCGAGCTCGTGCACCACGATCGCATCGAGCGCCTGCTGGCCGTGAAGGCCTCCCCCCACGTGACCAACGAGCAGCCGCTTGAGGGCAGCCGTCTGCAGTTCGATGTCCGCTTCCTGCACGAGCCGACCTAGACTTGCTTCGGGCCAGGTGCTCGTCATGGCGAGCGCCTGATTTGGATAGGTCTTCGTGGAACCACAGGAGCCGTTCAGACACCACTCCTCACTGCGGAGAACCACCAAATTGCGACCATCCGGCTCGGCGCGCCAGTAGCTGGACTCACCCGCGAGCACCAGCTCGGGCGCGCCGCAAGAGTGTCCCACCTGATTCCAGGCGCGCACCCCGCGCTCAAGACTCACCTTGAGTGCCTCGCGAAGGCCGCTCTCTTGTAGGCCGTAACGACTGAGCGTCAGGCGAATCGGTTCGGAGGAAAGGCGGGTCGTCACGCTCACCAACCAAGGGCAGGCGACCACCCGCCCCGAACCGCACCTCCCGCGAGCGCGAACGCAAGCGCGAACCTGTTACGCGAAGCCGCCAGAACCACGACGACCGGTACAATATATGCCACCGAATGACGCACTTCGCAGAAAAGACGTCGCGCGTCACTCGGGGTGGCGGTCACTTAGCGCGGCCTAGGTATTGGATGTCGACGGTGTAGAGGTCGTGTTTGCATTCACTCACAGAGCCGGCAATCAGCCAGCTGGCGCTCAGTTCTCCACGACTGATACTTGACCCACTGTTCACGGAGCCGATAAGAATGCCCAGTGTCACGGATACCGTCTTATCGCCATCCTTACCGAGACAGACCATCTCTAAATCAAGACCGAACCCGTACCACTCCGGTGGGGTGCACGCCAGCGAGAGCATCGCGAGCTCACGAGGCACGGTCATCGTCGAGCCAACATAGGACTTGGTATTGCACGCGGCATCGTCATTTCTTCCCTCGCCGGCGGTCACGGTGTAACTGCCCCCAACCGCGAGTCGCTTCGCGAGGCCCCTGCAATTACTATTGGCCGAATTGGCCTCGACAACCGTGATTTTGAATCGATCACCCTGACTGTAGTCCGCATCGCGACAGACCGGGCCAATGCAACTGGTGAGGAGAGCAAGCCCCAGAAGGCTAGACCAGATCGCTCGCGGCGTTGACCTAGGTGTGATCATCGTGGAACTCCGACTCAGCTCAGAGAATAATCTGATGACACCCTGTCTCGGTGACCATCATCTGGCCATCCTTCGACTGGGAGCCAAGTCCCGTGAAGGCGCGCACGCGAATGTGATTGTGATCGACGCCGTACACGTTCCAATTCGGCAAATCCGGAGTCACGTCCAAGGCGGCGAACACGATACAATTGGGCATAAATGGCTTGTGCGCGAATTTTCCTGACGCAAGAGTTGAACTAGCGAGGAACCACCGTCCAACGTCGTTGCGCAGTGTGACATCAAGACTGGCTTGCTCAGCAACACACCATTCCTTTTCAAGTCCCCCAGCGCCAGTTTCGCTCGCCTCCACGGTGACGCCCTTAACGCCAGCCGTGAAGAAGGCGTCTACCGGCGGCAGCTCGAGCCAGAATTGGTCCGGGCAGTTGTCATCGACGCTGCCTTGAGGCTTGATGGGTATGCGGCGTGTTGGGTAGCAGCCGCGATCGCGCTCACCGACTGTCCACTGCACCACTGCATCCGAAACGCAGTCATCGCAAGTGTTGGTTCTCGGATTGGCCACTTTTCCGAGACCGCAGGTGACGCACTTATCCCCGGCCACGATGCTGTTTGCGCCGCAAGCCACGCACTCGTTCGATGTCGCATCGGGGACGGTACAGGATAGGATCGCCACATTGCCCGCTCGACTGCGAATCACGCCCCAGCTGGAAATCCTGACATTCGCCTACAGTTGCCGCAGCTCCCGACGAACCGGTCCACGCCGACCGGTACGCGCCGCATCGCGCCGTGCTCCTTTCTTTGCGCGCGTCCGCCCCCCGACGCCGACTACTCTGCCGACACGACGGTCGCGAAGCGCGCGTCATCACGCCGCCCCAGCACCACATCATCCCAGCTGCGGGTGAGCCAATTTGCGACGGGGCCTTGGGGTTCGGACATCGTCCAGCGCTCCTGACCGAGCCAGAGCTCGGCGATGGGTGCTATCCCGGCGGCGGTGCCAAGCCCCAGGCATTCACGCAGGGAGCCGTCTCCGGCTCGCGCACGCAGCTCTCCGAGTGAGAGCGCGTGTTCGTCGACTCGCATGCCGCGCTCACGCAGCAGCGTCATGGCCGCGTGACGCGTTGCCCCTGCCAGAACCGTGTCTCCCGTCGGTGGCGTGACGAAGCGCTCGACTTCATCGTGGATTACGAAGGCGACGTTCATGGTCCCCGCCTCTTCCACCCACTCGTGCTGACGGGCGTCGGTCCATAGCACCTGATCGTACCCAAGGCCCTTGGCGCGCTCGGTCGCCAGCAGCGAAGCCGCGTAGTTGGCGGTCGCCTTGACCGCGCCCAGCCCGCCGGGAGCAGCGCGCGAGTATTCGCGTTCCACCAGCAGCCGCAGCGGACGCGCGGGACCCTTGAAATACCTCGAAACGGGCGAGGCCACGACGTGAAACTCAGCCAGCTCGGACGGACGCACTCCGAGGTAGCCTTCACTGCCAAATAGGTAGGGACGCAGGTACAGGGCGCCCTTGCCAAGCGCTGGAGCTAGCTCACCATCGACGCGCAGGAGCTCAAGTAGCGCGCGCCGATAGAGCTCCTGCGGAACCGGTGGCAAGCAGAGCCGCTCAGCACCGCGTGCCATGCGCGCCGCAGTGAAGTCCAGATTGACGAGGCGCAGTTGACCGTCCACGCCGCGCCACGCCTTGAGCCCCTCGAATATGCCCTGCCCGTAGTGGAGCACCCCCGCCGTCGGCGGCAGCGTGAGCTGCCCATGCGCGACTAGCTTGCCCTGGTCCCAACCGTGACTGCGCGAGCCCCGTGCCACGAAGCGGTGGGGAGTAAAGCTGCTGCCAAAAGCGAGATCCGGCGTCGACTGCGTTGCCATGGCTACCTTTCTTCGCGCACCAAGGAGCGCCAATGCTCCCTTCACTCTAACCGGCCCTTCCCCGCTGACCAATGAATAGCTACAATCAGAGCCATAAGCCTTTCTAATATCTAGTAATCGCCATGGTTCTCCAACTGTTACGCACATTTCTGGTGGTCTGCGAAGAGGGTAACCTCACGCGCGCCGCGGTTCGCTTGTACCGAACGCAGCCCGCCCTCAGCCAGCAAATCGCGGTCCTCGAGCGCGAGCTCGGCCATGTCCTGCTGCACCGCTCTGCCCGTGGAGTGTCTCCAACCGCGGAGGGCAAGCTCCTGCGCACCCGCGCGGTGCGGCTGTTCGCAGAGTGGTCCGCGCTTGAAGAATCGCTTGCGGGGCTAGCCGCGGGCACTCAGGGGGAGCTGCAGATCGCGTGCAGCGACACGATCGCGCGCTACTTTCTCGCGCCGCTGCTGGGTCGCTTCGTGGCCGCGCACCCCAAGGTTCGCCTCTCGCTCCGCAATGGTTCCACGGGCGAGATCGTCAACTGGCTGATTCAGGGCATCGCAGAGGTCGGCTTTGTGCTCGAGCCCGTGTCGCAACAGGGCCTTAAGCTGCACCGCGCGTTTGACTATCGTCACGTCGCGATCTTTCCCAAAGACCACGCGCTGGCGCGTCAGCGTCGGGTTGACGCGCGCACACTGGCGCGCCTCCCGCTCGTGCTGCTCGCGCGTCACACGCACACCAGGCGCTTGCTCGAGGAAGGCTTTCTCAGGCAAGGCACGTTTCCTGAGCAGGTGTTGGAGGTTGGCAGCGTCAGCGTGCAAAAAGAGATGGTGCGCGTTGGGCTCGGGGTTGGCATCTTGCCCGACTACGCCGTGGTGGCTGAGGACGTGCTGGCGTTTGCGCGCATCGAGGGCGCGCCGCTGCGGCATATCTCGCTCGCTCAACGCCAGGGGGAAACGCTCAGTGGGGCTGCCACCCAATTCCTCGCGCTGGTCGCGGGCCAACGACCACATCGCCAGCGCCTCCCGAAGCATCGCAGCTGACCGCCACCTCGACCGCAACCTGCGTCGCCGCTGACGGCCGTCCCGACCGCTCCCGGCGCAGCTGACCGCCGTCCTGGGTGTTCACCGCTTGGCCAGACCGTCGGCCCCGACTGCGCGCGTCGCAAGCTACGTCCTTGCGGCAGCAAATCTGGCACGCAAATCATGCGCGCTGCCCGCCATGCCGCGACAGCGCGCGCGTGATAGGAGGCTCCCACACCATTGTTTCGTTCTGCGTAGGAGTACATCGGTCCCATGAAGCTCGAGCCGTCTTCTCGTTTTCAGCCCTGTTCCGGTCCCGTTGTCACCATCGTCCTCGACGGTGTCGGTCTTGCGCCACGCATCGAAGGCGACGCGATCAAGGCCGCTCGCACCCCGATGCTCGACAACTTGATGCAGAACTACCCCTGCATTCCGCTGCGCGCGCACGGTACCGCCGTCGGCATGCCCAGCGACGA
Source organism: Polyangiales bacterium (assembly GCA_038207155.1). Classification (GTDB taxonomy): domain Bacteria; phylum Myxococcota_A; class Polyangia; order Polyangiales; family Polyangiaceae; genus FEN-1139. The sequence continues at coordinate 33,887 of JBBRAB010000027.1, read as the reverse complement.
AGACATGGGCAACTCCGAGGTCGGTCACAATGCGATGGGCGCAGGCCGCGTGTTTGCGCAGGGAGCCAAGCTCGTCAGCGAGTCGATCGCTACGGGTGCTTTGTGGACTGGTTCGGCGTGGAAGGAGATTGTGGCCGCATCCAAGGGACACACTCTGCATTTTCTCGGCCTGTTCTCGGATGGCAACGTGCACTCGCACATCGACCACCTCAAGGCGATGATCCTGCGTGCTAAGGAAGAGGGCGTGTCGAAGGTGCGCATCCACGCGCTGCTCGACGGCCGCGACGTGGGCGAGACCTCAGCGCTCGAGTATGTCGAGCCGTTTGAGGCCTTCCTGGCCGGTCTGAACGGATCTGGCTTTGACGCCGCGATCGCCTCGGGTGGCGGACGCATGAACCTCACGATGGACCGCTACGAAGCGGACTGGACCATGGTCGAGCGCGGCTGGGCCGTGCATGTGCGCGCCGACGGTCGCCGCTTTGCATCCGCCAAGCAAGCGATCGAGACGTTTCGCAGCGAAAAGCACGTGATCGACCAGGATCTGTCCGGTTTCGTAGTCGAACGCGATGGCGCGCCGCTCGGTCCAATCGTGGACGGCGATGCGGTGGTCTTCTTCAACTTCCGCGGCGACCGCGCGATCGAGATCTCGCGCGCGTTCACCGAAAAGACCTGGAATCAGTTCGACCGCGGGGCTGTCCCGCAGGTGACCTACGCCGGCATGATGCAGTACGATGGGGATCTCAAGCTGCCCCCCCGCTTTCTGGTGCAGCCCCCCACGATCGACCGGACGCTCGGTGAGTACCTGGCCAAGAGTGGCGTGACGCAGTACGCGATCAGCGAAACGCAGAAGTACGGACACGTCACCTACTTCTGGAACGGCAATCGCTCGGGCAAGTTCGACGACTCCACTGAGACCTACGTTGAGGTTCCAAGCGACGTCGTGCCCTTCGAGCAGCGCCCGTGGATGAAGTGCGCCGAGGTGACTGATCTCCTGATCGAAGCGATTCAGAGCGGTAAATACCGCTACCTGCGTGTCAACTACCCCAACGGCGACATGGTCGGGCACACGGGCAACTTCGAAGCCGTGCTCTGCGGCATGCAGGCGCTCGATCTCCAGTTGGCGCGCGTCATCCCCGTCATTCAGGCCATGGGCGGCACGGTGATCGTCACCGCTGACCACGGCAACGCCGACGAAATGTACGAGCTCGACAAGAAGGGTCAGGTCAAGACGAACAAGTCGGGCAAGCCGAAGGCCAAGACCTCGCACACCCTCAACCCGGTGCCCTGCATCCTGGTCTCTCCCGAGGGCAAAAACCAGGTCACGCTCCGCACCGATCTGGACAAGCCCGGTCTCTCGAACCTGGCGGCCACCGTGCTCAATCTGCTCGGGTTTGAAGCACCCGCCGAGTACGACGCGAGCCTCATTCGCCCCGTCTGAACTAAGACGCGAGCCTCCTTCGCTCGGCGTGATTGACACGATTGGGAAGGGCGCCTCGAAAGGTCGAGGCGCCGCTTGCACGCGCGCTCAGTCGCGCACGAAGCGCTTAACAATGGCGAGGAGCTGCTCATCCTTGAACGGTTTGACTAGCCAACCGATGGCGCCCGCGGCCTTACCCTCGGTCTTTTTTCCCTCCTGAGACTCAGTCGTTAATACGAGAATCGGAACGTATTTGGACGTGCCGAGTTTGACCTGTTTGATGAAGGTAATCCCGTCCATCACCGGCATGTTGATGTCGGTTAGGATCATCGCAGGACGCTCATTCTGGGCATGCATCTCCTCGAGCACCTCGAGTCCGTGCTTGCCGTTTGAGCCCTCCAGTACCTCATAACCGACGGTCGAAAGACAAAATTTGATGGACGCGCGCATCACGGAGGAGTCGTCGACGACTAGGATTTTCTTGCCCATGGTCCCTCAGCAGAACAGTGAGATAGCTACTAATTGACGAAGTGTAGTTGAGGTAAAATGGCCCACACAGTGCAATCTTGGGTGCAACCCGCGAACCGCGGATTCCGCGGTACTAACCGCGTGAGTCAACCGATTGGCAGGGATTCTGCATGCCTCGTTCGGAGCGCTCTTGACGCTCACGACCGCTCTCCTAGAAAAGGGTAAACTCGCCACCTGAGTCCCCGAGGTCAGCACCTGCGACACTACCAAGCTCGCTCGCCAAGTGCTTGTGCGATGCGATCGTGAACTGCTCCACGAGCCCGCGCAGGGTCGCGTTGGAGACGGTCGCATCACTCGCGACGCCGCATTGAGCGCTCAGCCTAGCCAGCGATGAACGCAGCTCCGACTCGAATCCCAACCACCGGGCGCCAACCCCCGCGAGCGAAGCCAGGTTCTTCTGCAGTCCTTCCAGGTGATTGTGGACTGCTCGCAGCGGCGTGCTGAGTCCGCTGCCCTCGCGAGTCACCTTCTGAATGCTCTGACTCAGCGATTCGCCGGTGTCCCGCGACAAAGCCACGTGGAGCTGCATCTGACTCGAGACTTCGTCAAGCTCACTGGAGCACTGGTGGAGGTGACTCAAGGTGGCCTCTAGTGAAGCGATCCGCGCGCCTAACTCCTCCGTACGCAGAAGCAGCCGATCAGTCACTGCAACGAACGAGAGCTGGGCCTCCTTGACTTCGCTGGCGATGTCAATCGCGCGGGTCAATGAGGGAACCCTGCCGCCCTCCATGAGAATGACAACTTTTAGCACCCCGAGTTGGCGGGTGAGCTCGGCGAACTTGGCGTGACTCGAACGAACGCTATCGAGCAGCGAACGCCCGGTGGCCCCTGTCCGGCGGTACTCTCCGAGGCGCCCTAGCGACCGAGTCAGGGCCTCTAGGGTCGCGCGCAGAGGGAGAAATAGCTTCGTGAGCTCCGCGTCCGTGACGACGTGGGTCTCGGCGCTCGTCCGGGCGAGTGCCGCGGTGCTCGCTTCAAGCTCATGAGTCTGGCGAAGCAACACTGAAAGGTGGCCCTCTACTTGGGAGGCCACATCAGTCACGATCTGGTGAGAAATCTCGAATGCGCGCACTTCGAACGCCACGCAGTCGCGCAGGGCAAGTAGCTCCAGTCCATCCGACTTTGTTTCACTTGCTCGTGATAGCAGGAGGATCGCGTGATCGAGCCCTTGTCGCAGGATATCCTCCTGCTGCAACCCGATCACCGTTGCTCGAATCGGACTAAGGATCGCACTGGCGCAAGCGCCGAGTGCCTTGGTATCAGTCAGGAGTCTCTCGAAGCGGTGGATAGTCTCACTCTCCACCTCGGACAAGCTCAGCTCACAGGTCTCGACGGTCGCCGCAAGTTCCTGCGCGACGGCGACGTGAAGGATATCGAGTCGCTGCACCTCGTCGCCGGTATCGTTCGCCATGTCAGCGGCCCGCTTGGCCTCCGCGATACACGCGTTGGTGACTTCCGACAGCGTGCGGGTCAAGGCTCCAAACGCCTGCGCGCCCGCGCCCGCCCGCTCGGCGGCAATCGTGGCATTGAGCGCGGTGTAGCGAAGCCTGGTGCCCTGTCGCCCCACCTCGTTCAAGCACGCCACGATGCCGCGCATGCAGTCGATGATCTTGGTACCTTCTGCCCCGATCGCAGTGTTGTGTCGAGCGATTCCCTCAGCGGCTCGACCCACCTGGACGTGAAGCTCATGCATGGAGGACCGCACGGACTCGAGCGATTCTTGCAGCGGCGCCTTTGGGTCGCCGTGCACCGATCCGGCGAGCCCTTCGGCGGTGGCGTGAACTTCTGGGAGTAACGTCGACAGTTGTTGAAAGCAGCTGTGCAGCGCGTGCTGGAAGTCAGCGAGCTCGGTCTTAGACCTTCGAGCTAGTGACTCCGTATCTCGACCTGGGCTTAGCTGAGACATCTAGCGTTCCCTACTCTTCCGCTGAAAGCGACGACTTCGGGTGGACGCCGTCCGGCAAGTTCGGAGGGCCATCAAGTCCCATACGGCCCATTGCCACGGGCGCTTCACCGCCGAGTTGCTGAGCGCGTCAGACTCACCCGTCCCCGGGCTTCCCCGGTGCCGCTTCGCCCGATGAGCCGACTGGACACCTGAGCCACTACGCGCGGGTCGCAACGGCTGACCTCCGACATACGGGGACGGTACGAGCGGGCCTAGGCCTTGTCCCCCCGGTCACTTATACTGCCTAAACTCCGCGTCACTTTGGTCTGACAACGAAATATCAAGACCGTGCCCTGGCAGGTTGGAACGGGCGGAGGGAACCCTCCCGAGGCGATTCTGACCGCGCGCCACCAGGTGGGGTGCGAGCGGCGGTGGCCGATGGCGAGTGACGCTACCGGCGTTGTGCCCATATCCATTTCCGCCGTCCAACTTGAAGAACCCGACCGTCGCGGCCAGCTCCTCCGCCTGCTTCGCAAGCGCCTCGGCAGTTGCCGCGAGTTCCTCCGACGACGAGGCATTCTGCTGAACGACGCTGTCCAGCTGCTGAATCGCGCCATTGACCTGACGGGCTCCAGCGTCCTGCTCGCGCGAGCCGGCCGTGATTTCCTGCACCAGCTCAGCGGTGCGATCGGCAACGCTCATGCTGCGGCTCGAGAGATCGGCGATCTCAGCTGCCGCCTTCTGGCTGCGTTCCGCTAGCTTGCGCACCTCGGCCGCAACCACGGCAAACCCCTTGCCGTGTTCGCCGGCCCGGGCTGCTTCGATCGCGGCGTTGAGCGCGAGCATGTTGGTCTGCCCGGCAATATCCTCAATGATTGAGATCCGATTGGCGATCTCCTTCATAGCCCGAACGGTCTCCCCCACGGCTTCGCCGCCCTTCTGCGCATTGCTGGCGTTCTGGGTGATACTGGCCGTGATTTGCTCCATCGACGACGAGGCCTGTTCGGCCGACGCAGCCTGCTCGGTAGCCCCCTGCGACATCTGCTCTGAGCTCGCCGACAACTCAGCGCTGCCGCTCGAAATGCTGTTCACGCTATCCTGGACGCCGCGGACTACTTCGGCGAGTTTTGCTGCCATGCGCCGCATATCGGCGTAAACGCCCTCGCTGCGAACCCCACCCATCTCCGCATCCACGGTCAGGTCACCACCGGCGATCCGACCTGCGATTTCTGCAATCACAGCCGGCTCGGCCCCAAGCTGCCGAAGGATACTGCGAACAATGAGGGTGGCAAGCAGCGCTGCCATTAGAGCGCAGAGAATCAAGGAGCCGATGATGATGGCCCGCCCCTGTGCGCTGGACTGATTTGCGTGTTTCGCTTGGGCTTCGCCACCGCGGATGTTTACATCGAGCCCGCGGCGCAGGGCTGACTGCAGGAGAGTCATCTCACGGAGACCTTCCATCAGCGAGACAGCCACGGCCTCTGGCTTTTTGCCTTGAGAATACAGTGACAGCACTCGAGCCTGAATATCAAGAAAGGCCCCCATATGCTTCTTGATGTCCTCGAGAACCGCGCGATCCTCGTCGTTGGCCACCAACGGTTCGTACTCCAGAACATACTGCTTCGCCTCGTCGTTAGACTTGAGGATCTTACGAATGGCCACGTCGATCGCCTGCGGCTCAGTCGTCAGCAACAGCCGCAACTCCCAGCGTCGCGAGTCCTGTGCAGCGTTGGCCATGTGGGAGAACGTCCTCATCGATGGCAGCCAATTGCTGGCGAGTTCACGCACGTCGTTGCTCGTGTCCGCGATTCGAGTAATCCCGACGAATCCGACGAACATCGTAAAAAAGATCAACGTTGCGAATGCGAACGCAAGCTTGGTCACTACTTTTATCTTGTCCATGAGAATTTGCTCCGCCCCCTCGACGCGGGGTTTGATACTAAAATCATTGTTCGATGTACGGCTCACGCCGTGGGCATTGCTGCGTTGCCGCCGTCGCCCTGTGATTCTTCGTCTCGATCCGTGTTAACGCCGGCCTCGCCCTCGGCTTCCTCGGCGACGCCCTGTAGGAGTTCAAGCTCCTTGCCCCGGAATACCTTCTCGATATCGAGAATTATGAACAGTCCTTCGTCGCGTCGTCCCATGCCACGGATAAACGAGGTGGACAGCCGGGTACCGAAACGGGGAGGAGGCTCGATCTCGCTGAGGTCAACATCCAGGACCTCGCGCATCCCATCCGCGAGCATTCCGACGACGGTAATCTCACCGTCAACCACCACCTCGAGGATCAGAATACAGGCTTGTTTGGTCCGCTCCGTCAGACCAATTCCAAGTTTCAGCTTGATATCCAGGACAGGAATGACGCTGCCACGTAGGTTGATAACGCCGCGGATCCACTCAGGCGTCTGCGGCAATGGGGTGATCCCGACGTAGGGCACGACTTCCCGAGTGCAACTGACTTCCAAGGCGTAAATCTCGCCACCGAGACTGAAGGTGAGATACTGGGTTGTTCTCAGCTTTTCCAAGGCACTGCTTCCTTTGATCGCGAGTGACTTGCGCCACCCGAGTTCTGCTTAACGGTCGGTGGGCTAGCTCTGCGTTGTTCGTGCACTTTGCCCTCGTCCACACGTCAAAAGTGATGACATCACGGCGGCGGGGATCGCCGTCAGCGGCAGCACATGGTCCACCGCCCCCTTGCGCACCGCTTCCGCTGGCATCCCGTAGACAACACAGCTGGCCTCGTTCTGAGCGTAGGTGACGGCACCCATCTGTTTGAGTTCCAACATCCCCTGGGCGCCGTCATCCCCCATTCCGGTGAGGATGATTCCGACGGCATTCGCACCGGCGACCATCGCCGCTGAGCGGAAGAGCACATCCACCGACGGGCGATGGCGAGACACCAGTTGCCCCGGAGTCACGTCCACGTGGTAGCCGGTGCTTCCGTGCTTCAGCAGCAAATGGTGGTCTCCTCTCGCGATCAAAACCCGACCAGGCAACACAGCGTCACCACGCTCCGCCTCCTTGACTTCTAGCGACAGAAGCCCGTTGAGGCGGCGCGAATAGGCCGCGGTGAAGCCCTCCGGCATGTGCAGCACCACCACCACGCCAGGACAGTCAGCGGGGAAATTCTCCAGCAGGACTTTCACTGCGTCGGTGCCTCCGGTGGACGCTCCGACCACGATGACGCGCTCGTTTCCACGGACAGCACCGTTCGGACTAAATCGGAGAATGGCGTCGGCGCTGACCTTCTCCGGGACCTTGCGAGGTTCGACCGGCTCCATGTCGCGCCGCAGTGCGGACACGAGTGGGGCCACTTCTGAGGGCAGCACAGGGGAACTCACGTCAGAGATCGAGGCCCTGGGAGGCCGTGCCACCTGCCCGCCTTGCTGCGGCAAGCGTGCCGCCCCGCTTCGTTGCGCGCTGAGCTTGGCCCGCGCGGCAGCCTTGACCGTGTCGCAGATGCGGAGATGGGACTCCTCAAGAAACTGGAGCGTGCCAGAGGTCGGCTTGGCGATTAGCTCGACGGCTCCCGCCTCAAGCGCCGCCAGAGCCTGCTCAGACCTATTGCCGACGTGAGCTGAGCAGATTACGGTCGGGATCGGATGCTGCTTCATCAATTTCCGCAGAAACGTGAGGCCATCCATCTTAGGCATCTCAATGTCGAGAACTAAGACGTCGGGAGCGACGTGGCGCATTCGTTCGACGGCTTGGTACGGGTCACTCGCAGTGCCCACGACTTCGATCGCGGGATCGGTCTGAAAGACCTCCGTCAGCGCCTGACGGACCAGGGCGGAGTCATCGATGATCAGGACGCGAACGCGTGCCATTAGCGGGCTCCTCCCCGCGTGTTCGGATCGCTGCGGTAGGTCGCACGCCCGTAGAACTGAAACTGGGTCAGCGAGATCGGCATCGTCTCCGCATGCCCCAAAAATAGAAATCCACCCGGTCGCAAATGCCGATGAAGGTGCCGGACAATGGTCTCCTGATCCTTAGGGGAGAAATAGATCAGTACATTCCGGCAGAAAATCGCATCGAACGTCCCCAGACCTGGCCAGCTTTCCTCCATCAGATTGAGACGCCTAAATGTGCACCAGGCTCGAAGCTCCGGCCTGATGCGAACCAAACCATGACTTGAGTCCTTGCTCTGAAGGAGGAATCGACGACGCTGATCAAGCGGGATGCCTTGGACCGCTTCCTCAGTGTAGGTCGCGCGCGCCGCCTTCTCGAGCGAGATGTCCGAGATATCGGTACCCAGCAGAAAGGGCGTCACCGTGCTGTTAGCCGAGGCGAGCGCCATCGCCATTGAGTACACTTCCTCCCCGGTCGACGCAGCCGCGCTCCAGAATGAGGGCGGTCGCTCGCGATGGTCGAGTGATAGCGCCCACGGCAGGACATCTGAGGTCAATACTTCGAAGTGGTCCTGCTCGCGAAAAAACGCCGTCTTGTGGGTGGTGATAAGCTCGACGAAATGGGAAAACTCAGACTGAAATCCTTCAACCGTGCGCAACAGAGCGCAATAGTCGGAGAAAGTGGCGAGCTCTCGTTTGTGAAGTCGCTTTAGCAGTCGCGACGCGACCATCGTCTTCTTAGACGGCGGCATTTCGATGCCGAGATGCACGCGCACGAGAGAAGCCAGCTGAGCAAATTCTTGTTCGCTCATGCAAGGAATGCCCGCGTCCGAGCAATAGTCGCCGCTCGCGCGCTGCGCGCTCCTAAAACTGTTGGTGGGTTCGACTCGGGTCGCGTTCATGGTATCTGTTTTTGACGGTCGTTTCGACATCGCAGGCATCGCGCGCGAACTGGGCAGTGCCGAGACAGGGTCGTGGTTGACGGGATCTCCGTCATCGGGCGCGGATGCAATCAACACCTCGGACCAACGGGGCCCCGTCCCTACATCAGGAGCTTCACCAGGCCGCCCCGAACCAAGACCGCTCGGAGCGGATCAGGACAGGAGGTGACCCGCACGGGCTCTGAGCTCTTGCGAAATGCCAGGAGCACTTGCACCCCCGCGGTGTCGATGGCCGTCAGGGCGCCTAAGTCCAGGACGAAATCATTGGCGCGCTCAGCGCGGAGCGCCACCAGCGCCGACTGTAACTCGGCGGCGTAATGGATCGTGGCCTCTCCCGATAGAGAGAGCCAACCGTTGCAGTCAACCGTTACCTGGATCATAGAGCACCTCGACACTCGCCAAACGCCATTCGCTCGAGCCCCGGCACGTCTAGGATGAGGGCGACGTCCCCGTCTCCGCGAATCGTCGCGCCGGCGACACCCTCAGGTTTGCAGAAGCCCGGCTCCAGCGTGGAGACAAGCGAAAAGACTGTCTGCAGCGGTTTGATGACGGTCTGGTCCATCCCGAGCACCCGATCCACCATCAGACCAAACTTGTGAGTGTCGGTCTCGACGATTACGATGACCGGAGCGCTCGCGTTCGTCGCGGGCGGTGGCACCCCGAGCAGTTCGCCCAGTCTGACGAGCGGCAGGAATTCGTCGCGCGCACAGACCAGCTCCCCCTTGCCCTCGATCGTCGAAATCGTTGCATTTCGGACGGTTAGGAGCTCGACTACCGAAGAGAGCGGAAGCGTCAGGGTTTGCGCCCCGACTTGCACGTTCATGCCCTCGATGATGGCGAGGGTCATCGGCAGGCGAATCCGAAAGGTGGTCCCGCGTCCGATGGCGGACACGATCTCAACTGTTCCGCGCAGATCGACCACATTCTTACGAACAACGTCCAGCCCCACGCCGCGACCAGAAACCTCGCTCACCTCTTTGGCGGTGGAGAAACCTGGCAAAAATAGCAGATCGAAGATTTGCTTCTCCGACAGACGGGCATCGGGGCTAATAAGACCTCGCGAGCGAGCCTTCGCGAGCACGGCATCGGGATCGATCCCGCGGCCATCGTCGACCACCTCGACCAGAATGTGCCCTTGCCGCTGCGCTGCGCGCAGCTGGATGCGGCCGGTGTCACTCTTGCCGAAGCGTAGGCGCTCTGCCGGCTCCTCAAGGCCGTGAGCAACCGCGTTGCGAATCATGTGCTTGAGCGGGTCCGCCAACTGCTCAAGCACGGTCTTATCAAGCTCCGTCTCAGTCCCGAAGGTCTCGATGACGGCGTATTTTCCGAGGTCTTGACAGAGGTCGCGCACCAGCCGTTTGAAGCGATTGAACGTCTCCTCAATCGGCATCATGCGCGTCGAGAGCACTTGGCCCTGCAGCTCCCTTCCGATCACCTCGAGCGATTCGATCGCCGCCGCGTGCTCGGCGGCGGAGTCAACGAGACTCACCCCGGTCGCGGAGACCTGGGAGATCGCGATCACCATCTCGCCCACCAGGTTCAGCAGCTTGTCGAGTTTTTCGGTGTCCACGCGCACGCTGGTGGCTTGCCTCACCTGCCTGGCAACGGCCTGCTTGGTGAGCACCTTATTGAGCGCTTCCTTTTTGACCTTCCCGAGATCGACGAGCACCTCGCCGAGGCGTTTCTGATGTTGAAGAGCCTCGGTGATGTCCTGTTCCCTAACGCACCCCTCCGCCATCAACAGCTCACCGATCTTCATATCGGCGGAGGCGAGGCCGAAGCCCTGGTCGCGAGAACTCGTGACGTCCGTGATGCTGATGTTGTTGTCGTCAGCAACGAACATGAACACGTCATCGAGCTTCTCACGCGGGTGCTCGGTGCGGAGTTGGACGCGCCAAGTTAAGTAGCACTGGGAGGGATCCAACTTGTCGAGGCTTGGCAGTTGACCGTCATCCACCGTGACTTCGAGCACCTCTCCCAATTCTTCGAGCTCCAGCACGAACTGCGCCGGATCCTGCCCGGTAATGAAGATATCCCCACGAAATTCCATATCGATGCGGTAAACACGGGAAGCAGTCCGGGTGGAGGCAACAGGGCCCTGACGCGCTGCGGGCGGTCCCGCCAGCGAAACCGCGACGATGAGCCGAGCAAGCGAATTAAGCAGAGTCGGATGGTCCGGGCCGCGGGTGACTTCTTGTCCGACCGCAACCTGGCTGACCATGCGTCTGAACTCGTCGACGCATCTGAGCAGCGTGGTGGCCAGGGGAGCATCAATCTCGAGTTCATGGTTGCGGACACGCTCCAGCACCTCCTCGGCGACATGTGCGAGTTCCACGAACGGGGGAAGGCCAATCATGCCGGCACCGCTCTTGAGCGTGTGCGCGGCTCGGAAGATCTGATGGACCGCTTCCTCATTGCCAGGGTCCGACTCAAGGGTCATCAGACTCTGTTCAAAGTCCGTCAGTAGTTCTTCTGACTCATTGGCGAACGTTGCAAGTAGGTTGGCTGCCATTGTCTCTCTCGTTCTGGTTCGCGCTCAAGCCAGTGGGCATGACCGAGTGGCGACTACGCCCACCGGAACGTCGCACGCGGATACCGAATAAGTGCTGGACGGATTGCGAGCCTGAAACTTGGCGGTATCTCGGGAGTTCCCCCCAACTTCAAATAGAATCTGGCGTCACCTCGACAGGCCCATTCCTTCAAAATGCAGCGAATTGGGTACGTTTAAGGCAAACGCATTTTCTGCGCGCTAGTTTTGTTTCTGAACTGTTTCACCCCGTCGATCGGTGCTTGCTGGACTTTCGGCTCACCGCGCGTCCGTCGAATGCGTTATCCGAACTTCCCGGAGGCCGATTTGCTGCGCTGCTGCGCGCCCGTGCCAGCGGCGAGCCGCAGAGCCTGACCACTGCGGCTCGCCGCAGTTTCTCTGGGTCGCGCAATGCAATTGGCCACCCTCGGAGGTCGAACGTTTCCGCGGGATGCCGCGCGCCAATGCGCTACGGTTGGCGTCATGCCGACCTGCAAGGGCTGCCAGAACGAAGTGGAAGAACTGCTGAGCGTCAAAGTTTCCGGACGCGCCAAGAAGCTCTGTGAGGACTGCGTCGATCGCCTGCGGGAAGAAGGCGCGGTGGCCGAGCAGAGTGAAGCCGTCGTCCAGCAGATGATGGGATTCACTGGGCGCCGCTAGCAGTGCTAGAGTCCCGCGCCAGGGAGCCACTGATGCCGAGACGTCCCCCCCCACCCTCTGCTCCCGCCGCCCCGGTTGACGGTGCTCGCGTGGTTGCGCCTGCTGCCAGCAGTGATGATGAGCGCTTTGATCGGCTCTTTCGCCCGCAGACGCTGGAGGATTTCGTCGGGCAGAAAAAGCATACCGACAACCTGCGCGTTTACGTGGAGGCCGCCCGGCGCCGCAAAGAGCCGCTCGATCACATCTTGCTCTGCGGGCCGCCCGGGCTCGGTAAGACCACGCTTGCCAATATCCTCGCCAATGAGATGGGCGCGCAGCTTCATGTCACGAGCGGGCCAGCGGTTGAGCACAAGGGCGTGCTCACGGGGCTGCTGACCAAGGTCGAGCGACGAGACGTCCTATTCATCGACGAGATCCATCGCTTGAGTGCCACCGTGGAAGAGGCGCTCTACCCGGCCATCGAGGATTTTCGCATCGATATCATGATGGGCGACGGAGCCTACGCCGAGAGTATTTCGCTTGATTTGAAGCCATTTACGCTGGTGGGCGCCACCACGCGCACGGGGCTGCTCACCAAGCCGCTCAAAGAGCGTTTCGGCGTGGTGCTGCGGCTCGACTACTACTCGGTCGAGGATCTCGCGCGGATCGTGTCGCGCAGCGCGCGGCTGATCGGGGTCCCGTGCAACGACGCCGCGTCCCTCGCGCTCGCCCAGCGCAGCCGCGGCACTCCGCGCGTGGCCAATCGGCTGTTGCGACGCGCGCGTGATTTCGCCGAGGTCGAGGGCAACGGTGAGATCAGCGAGGCCATCGTCGCATTGACGGGCGAGCGGCTCGAGGTCGATTTGGCCGGACTCGACGAGATGGACCGACGTCTCTTGAGCCTGCTGATCTACACCTACGACGGCGGCCCGGCGGGCGTCGAGACGCTCGCAGCTGCGTTGTCGGAACCGCGCGATACCGTCGAGGATGTGTACGAGCCTTACCTGCTCCAGCAGGGCTATCTCGCGCGCACGCCGCGTGGGCGCGTGGCCACCCGCAAGGCTTACGAACACCTCGGGCTCGAAGCGCCCAGCAGAGCCCAGCAAAAGACCCTGTTTTAGCCATGAGGGTGCGCGCCATTGCCGTCGCTGCGGAGCGCTCGAACGTCGTCGGGACGGTCGAGTTGGCGACGCAGGCGCAGGGCCTTGAGTTGACGTACCTCGAGGCCGCGCTGCTCACGCATGAGAGGGCGCCGGTCGCGCTCGCGAGCGGGACGCGCCTCAACGTCGCTTGGGACGAGGTGCGCGACGCTCGCACGGTGGGCAATGCCTTGGTGCTCGAGCTGCATGTGGGGCACGAGCAGGTGCACAAGCTGCTGCTGGTGCGGTTCTCGTCGGGTGAGGATGTCACGCTCGCCGAGCTGCGCGGGCGGCGTCGACTCGTCGTGTTCTTTGCCGTAGGGCTGGTCGGACTCGCGATGCTGGTCGGCGCCTTCGCAATCCCGCGCTTTTCTCCCGGAACCGGAGCCTTGGGTTCACTGCTGCTCACCGGGCTGTTCGGTCTCGTGATCGCGGCCGTCGCCCTCGGGGTCGATCAACGACTCGTCAGCGGTGGGGCTCGCTCAGAAATCGTGCGAGAGCTCTTCATCGGAGAGCTGCTCGCAACGCGGCCCAACCTCTCGCGTGATCCGGCGCCCCTATTTGCGCTTTCCGCCTTCAAACTGCCGGCCCTGGATGGGCTGCTCCCCCGCACCACCTTCGCGCTGGCCGCGACCTTGACGGGCGCCCTGCTGGCAACGCTGATCCTGGCGCGTTGGGCGGTATTCGGGGATCACGACGAACCGGCACGCGTGCCTGTTTCCGCTACCCCAGAGCCGTTACTGCGCAGCCCGACTACTCCCGCGGAGCCGCCGCTTGAAGCCGCGTCCGGAATGCCAGGCACCGCCGGAAGCGCCGCGCCGCTGCCGAGCGCAGTCGCGGCTCCGCTGGCAGGTCAGCTGCGAGTGGTCGGGCCGTGCAACTGTGAGCGTCCGCAGAGCGCGCTGTGGACTGAGCCTCTGCCCAAGCTGAGCCCTTTGGTTTTGGCGACGCGGCAACGTCCCCATAAGAAGCACCATGATACCGAGCTTGATCTCGCGCTCGTCAACAACTCCAACAAGGAGCTGAACTCGGTCTCCATGCTCGTCGAGTTTTTCGACGTCGATCCGGACCAGCCTAGCCAGCCCAAGAGCGTTGCCACGCGGGCGGTGTTCTTTCAGGGGCCACTAGGGCCGGGAAAAGCGGTCAAATGGCACGTTGAGGCGCACGGCGGCTCCTTCCGGATGCATCCCCCGGAGGTCGAGGGGCGTCCCTTCGAGGAGCGGCTTGGACCCGACGGACAAGACGCTGCTCCCGCCGATGCCGTCGCGGAGCTGCTCGCGGCCAACCATCGCCCGGTGCGGCTACACGGCGCCATGATGCTCGCAATGCAGGGCGATGCCCGTGCGCGCCCTGGCATCGTGACGCTGGCTGAGTCGATGCGCGACGAGGAGGCGCCGTTCGTCAGGCGCCTGCTGGAGGTCACCGCCGAGCAGCAGATCTGTAAACTCGAGGTGGCTCGTGAGGCCACGCGGGGACGCGTCTTTGCGTGCGTGCGCAATCGCAGTGAAGCGCCGCAGTCGGGCCTCAAGCTCCACCTGCGCGCACTCGAACAAACGCCCGTCGCTCACGACCCGTTTGGACCCACGCCGAAGCTGCTCGTCGAGCGCGAAATCGCCTTTTCCGCGCCGCTGCCAGCCAAATCTTCAGTCGCGGTCACGACCGACGTCGAGCTCGGACCGCTCGAGCGAGAACCAGCCACCTGGGAAGCTGGGGTCGGTCCGGAGTAGCGCGGTTAGTCGAGATCGCGACAGCAGCGAAAGCCGAGGTGGTAGTTAAAATGGCTGATGGGATCGTCCACTTTCGTCGCGTGCCAAGCGGGCGCGCGCCAACGGCAGTCGTGATCATGCGGTGAGAACAGATCAAACGCGAACCAGCTGCCTTTCATCTCGGTCTCACCGCGACCGCGCAGCTCGCTCTCACGCGTCGGTAGACTCATGTGCTCAGCAACGTTGCCATGCTGATCGTAAACACCGTAGGGGCTCGCGCAGCCGGGGAACGAGCCCGCCGGAAAGGTATTCGACCCGCAGCGCTCCCAATCAGAATCCTGGCATTCTGGGCTCTTTTCCCCACCGGTGGCGCAGCGCTCGTCGCTGGGTGACGCGGCGTAGCCCCACTCGCGCTTGCGCTGGTTATTGTGGGTCAGCGCTGAGCCGGCGCGCGTCGTTGTGAAATCATACTCGGCGCCCGCCGGGTGAAGCGCGCCCGCACAGGCGCCCTCCCACTCATGCGCGTCGCACAGGCGCTTGCCGAGCAGCTGACAGATGGCGGCGGCCTCGTTGGCGCGCACCCAGACCAGCGGATACTCGCAGGGCACGTTCGGAAACTCGAATTGATCGATGCACAAGCGCGCCGCTTCCGCGGCTTCCCGCGCGGGCTCGAACAAGGCTACCATGTGGGGCGAACCGCAGATCCCGGCATCATCACGGGCAAGCTTGGCGGCACTACGCGCGGCGCGACATTGCTCGGGGGACAGCGGATGACGGCTGACGGCAGGATTACCGAACCCCATCCAGGCCGAAGCCTCGACGAGCGCGCGCAGCTGGTCGAGCACCGCTTGCCCGACACCGAACTCGCGGCGCAAAAGCTCGTACAAATGGGCTCGCTGCTCCACCTTCGCGGTCTGCCAGGGTTCACTTGGCGACGCTGAGCCCGCCCCTGCGCTACCGCTCGCTAGCCCATCGAGCGTGCCCGCGAGTTCTGCTGGGTTGCCCAGCGCTGCGGCGCCACCGGCGGCGAGCATGCCCTCACTGAGCTCGTCAGCCGCTAGGGCCAACGCCCCGCGATCGAGCAGCTCGCCGGCACGACGCGACTCACGGCGCAGCAGCGCGGGGGAACTTGGGTTCCCCCAACCGATGCGTCCTACCGCGCCCGTACGCCACAGCAAGGCGACGACGGCCGCGCTGAGCAGAAGCCCACCGGCGGTGAACTTCAGGCGGCGCTTCACTGCTGAATCAGCTGCTCGACGAATGCCACGAGCTGGGCATTGCCGGGTTCGGCCGTCACGCCTGCCGGCAGCTTGCGCACGAGCCACCGAACCGTCCACGGCTTGGAGCTGGCACCGGGTGCCACGGTTTCAATGGCCCCCTGAGGTTCGAGCTCGACGTAGGTGTGAGCCGGGTTGGCGTAGAGTTCGATCTCCGCCTCAGCCGGTGCGGCGGCGCCCACGGGCACGTCCGGAAACACCTGCAAAAACAGCAGCTCGCCACTCACGTGAGCGAGCCAGCCCATGCCGTCCGCGAAAGCCTTGAAGTTTTCGCCCGTGATAATGGCAGCGTCGTATTTATACCAAGCGACGCCATCAAGCGTCTGCATGGCCAGCTTGTCACTGGTGATCCCGCCCGAGCCCAAACGGAAAAACGTGAGACCACCGGCGGCGACGCGAGCGATCTGCCAAGGCGCGACCGTCGCCGGCACTGTTCCCGCGTTGGTCATCGTGTAGGTCACGTCGATCGCGCCCTTGTCGGGCAATGGTGTGAACCGCTTGGTGACCGTGAGCTTAACGCCACTGGCGCCGAGCGTACCGACGCCACTCGTCAGCGACAGGACGTTGCTCGCATCCACCGAGCCCGTGTAGGGCTTGCTGTCGATCGCTTCCACCGGGGGCCAAGCCCAAGTCGTCTGCGGGCTCGTCCAGAAGGTCGCGCCCCAGTTGGTCGTGTTCACATCGCTGCCCGTGAGCAGGCCCACGCCATTGAGCGCGAACTGCGCAATGCGCGCACCCTGCGCGGGGTCCACCGTCATGGTGACGGGACCGAGTTCGTAGGTGTAAACCGCACCGCGCTGCACAGGCAGCTTCAAGCTGTACTCACTCATCGTTGCTCCAGTTCCAGCGCCGGTACCGCCCTGGGCGGTGCCGCCGGTCGCCGACGTCCCACCTGTACTCACCGTGCCTCCCGTGCCACCCGAATCCGGGAGGGGGGAACTATCGTCGCTGGCGCAACCAACGGCGAAACTGGCCATCCAGAGCGGGAAAACGATGGCGCGGACCCAAGTGAGTGTAGGCATGTCAGGCGTCCTTTGCTTTCGGCGCGCGACCACCAAAGTCGCGACGCGCTCAGTTTCCCGGTACCATCCAGAGCCAGCCCTGGGCAAGGTTCGCGAGGCGCGCCCGCGTAGAGTGACCTCGAAAGAGCTACCGGAGCTGCTGCAGAGCCGCGGCGGGACCTGCCGAACATCGCAGTACTGCAATTGCGGCCATGGGGCCGCTTTCCAACTTCAAGTGGTTAGCAAAATCGTACCAACCCCCCTTAACAATTGCATAGGGTCACAGCAAAAGTCTCTTGGTGAAACCCCACAGATCCGATACTCCTTAAAGCTCGCCCCGGGCGGGCGAATCAAGTCACGGCCACCATCCCGGTGGCAAGACCATGCCCGGGTGCAATACGGAGAATCCCATGATGAGAAGAGCTGCCGCTTCCCTGATGTTGGCGACCCTTGCGCTCGGTTGTGCCCAGGACCCCTCGGAGTCCTCGAGCAGCACCGCGCAACCCATCGTTCGTGGCGTCGTGGAAACCGGGCGACCGCAAGTCGTCATGGTGCACGCCGTAACACCCTCAGGAGGCTCCATCCGCTGCTCGGGAGCGTACTTCGCTTCTCGAGTCGTGCTGACGGCAGCTCATTGTCTCCCGGCTGGCATCCCCGCCGCTAATGTCCACGTCTACTTCGGCAAGGACTACGCGACCGATAAGGCGCAGCTCCCGAACATCCCCGCGCCCAGCGCCGCGTCGGTCTGGGCTGGCGTCGACTCCTTCGAGCTGCACCCCGCCTACGATCCGAACAGGAACTTCCCCGATCTTGCGGTGGTCTACCTCGACCGCAAGCTCCCGTTCGATCCGCTCCCGCTTTACCGTGCGAACCTCGGCAAGAGCTGGGAGGGCAAGTCCGCCACCATCGTCGGCTGGGGCGCCAGCATGTCGCTCACGGCTGACACGGGTACGGTCGAAGGCGACGGCATCAAGCGCAGCGGCACGGCCACCATCGTCGGTAGCCCCACCGCCGCTGACTATCGCACCGAGGATCCGAACGCGGGTCTGCTCGAGCCCGCGATTCGCAAGCAGCTCCTGAAGCTCGACGGCAACGCGCCGAAGTCCAACACCTGCGCCGGCGACTCGGGCGGTCCGATGATCGTTCGCCGCTGGGGCCAGGACTACATCGCGGGAGTCTCCTTCTGGACCGGTCTCTGGTGCGAGGAGTATTCGATGTTCACGCGGCTCGACCAGCAGCTGCCCTTCCTCGACCGCGCGTATATGCGCGGCGGCCAGGCGCCGGTGGTGCCCAAGCTCGAGTGCGTCGACGCAGCCGCCGACGGCAAGCTGCGGGCGTACTACGACTACAAGAACGACAACGGCGTCGCCGTGGACGTCCCGCTCGGCGTCAATAACTTCTTCTACCCGACCGCGGCTGGCGCCTCACGCCCGACGCATTTTGCTCCCGGTCAGCATGACGCGGCGTTCCGCGCCACGTTCACCGACGGACAGAATCTGGTCTACAAGCTGTCGCCCACCAACAGCCCAACCACGGTCATCCTTGCCAATGCCAAGTCGCCGCGCTGCCCGGAAGGTCTCAAGACCAGCTGTCTGCGCTACTGCGAAGGCATCAGCAGCAGCCCCTGCGATCTGCCCAAGGATCCCTTCGGAACCTGCGTTGCTGGCTGCATGGAAACCGCCGGCTATTACCCCCCCAACTGCGAGCCGCAGCTGGTGACCTGGCAGAGCTGCGTTGGAACCCTGAGCGCAGCACCCGAGAACTGGTACTGCGACATGGACTACGGCGGGATCTACCCGATGGGCTGCCAGACAGAGACCGACGCACTGAACGCCTGTCTGGGCGGATGAAGCTCGTCTCCCGCGATTCCGGTCGCGGGCAGCTAGCTGAGTGAGTTCGACCAAGAGCGTTCGTCTCGGGACTGTCCGAGACGGACGCTTCTTCGTTTTGTGGCGTGGTTACCCCTTGTGCCGGGCGGATTGCTGCCCGTACTCTTTGGCGATCGCCCCAGGCAGGCGAGAGCGCGCCATGTCACAAGCCCCGTCAACCGCCCCAGCTCTCATCCTGCTCGTCGACGACGAGTCCTCCGTTCGACTCGTGTGCACTCGGATGCTCGAGCGGCTTGGCTATCGCGTCGTGGCCACGGGCAGTGGTCAGGAAGCGTTGGAGGAGCTCACCAAACTCGGGGCCAGCCTTGAGCTCGTCGTGCTGGACTCGAACATGCCGGAGATGTCGGGGGAAGAGACTGCCTCTGCCATGCTGTCGCGATTCCCCGAGCTGCGAATCGTCGTCTCGAGCGGGAGTGCGGAGAACGAGGTCCGAGCACGCTTTGCGGGTTGCGCCATCGCCGGATTTCTACAGAAACCCTACCGCAGCGCAGACCTAGCGGAGGTCGTGAGACTCGGACTCGGGGCATCGAGCTGAGCAAGGCCTCGAATCGCGTGGTAGGTAGGGGAGTCTTTCACTGACTTGCAGCGGAGGTACCGCAACCGGCAGCGTGCCGGGTGTTACGCGCGCGGCTGGATGATGCGTTCGGTGCGCACACGCGCAACGCGACCGAGAACGTGCCGCTCGCGGACAATGCGGCCGCGGACGCGCTGGCTGGCTCCGACGCGCTGAGCCTTCGCTACATGTACTTGAACAACGGCGTCGATGAGACCTGCGTCGAAAAGACCACCTGCCAAGGTTGCTCAATGGCTTAGTGGGGCTGCTGGCAAGATCCGTCGCTGCCCTCCGGCAAGAACTCACGCGATTTTGTGGAGCGCGCCAACCTTCACCATCAGATCCCGATGGTGAGTTACTACCAGTTTGTTGCCGTGTTTGGGGAGAAGGCCTTAGCCGTCCCGGCCGCGGTCAAGGCGGGCAACCCGACGGCCTGCGCCGATTTCGACGATACGGTGGCGGGCTTCGGGCGTAGTCTGGTAGCGATGGCGCGCAAATACGCGCCGCAAGCCGTGATCGGACTTCAGCCCTCGGCTTGGGCCGTGCGTGAGGCTCTCGCGCTCGTGACCCTGCCGCCCACGTACAACCTTGAGGCGAACGCTGACGCCGTCTCCCAGTTTCTCGCCGACTGCGGTGCGGACGTGAGCGACCTGCGCGTGATGGAGATGAGTGACCGTGACGCAGGGTTTTACGCCGCGCAGGGTCAACCGAACCGCCTGTGGCTTGAGACTGAAGCAGAAGCCGCGGGCAAGCCGAGTTTCGAGCGCCACCTGCGCTGGGCCGAGCGCGTGTCTGAGAATCTGAAAAAGCCGATCCTCTGGTGGCAGGTCCCGTTCGGTAACTCGGGGCAACCCAATACTAAGGTCGACTTGGCCAGTGCCGCAGCACGACAAGGCTACACGGACAACCGCGTCGATTGGACCTTCGCGAACCTGGCCAAGCTCACTGCCGTTCACTCCGTTGGAGTGGCCTTTGGTGATGGCCTACCCGACCAAACCCATCTCTCCACCGACGGAAGCAATTTCGCCGCCAAGCTCAAGGCTTCCTCAGCGGCCCCCGTCAAGATCTGTCCCTAAGGCCGCGTCACGCATCGCGCTCGGTGGCTGCGCGTCACGCGCAATGCGCCGACGCGATGCGCGCGCTCACTTCGGCAGCTTGGTTGGCAGCGGCAGCTTGCCGCCGCCACGGACGTAGGAAAAAACAAGCTCACTGAGCTTTTTGTCGGCCTTTTCGCAAGCCTTGGTGACCTCTCCCATGGTGGCGCCTTTGCACTCTTTCTGTCGCACGCGGTAGCCCTCACGCACCTTGTCCTCTTCCTTGAGGGCTTCCTGGACGTTCTCATCAAGATGCCGCCAAGTGATGAACCCACTCTTGGGCGACGGGGGCTTAGACGTGGTCACCTCCTCGCCAGATAGAGTGACGCAAGAGCCATCCCAACGCAGCGCATCGAGCACCTCGGTTGAACCGCTCACCTGAATGCCGTCGGCCGAGGCCTTCTTGTAGCGCATGACGAGCACTTCCTCGTCAAACTCCAGCCAACCTTCCATCGTGGCGCCGCCCGAGGCGTTGATCGCCTGAGTCTTGCGCGTGATGTAACGCCGCTCCCAGGGGCTGCCCGTCTGAAACATATAGAGAGCAAGGCCGGGGTGAACATCCTGACAAGCACGCTCAGCCCAGCTCGGAGGCGGGACGCAAGGATTGGTCTTGGCGCAGGCGGTTGGAACAGCTGAGCTCTCTGCTTGCGCCTTAGGGGTTGTTTCGCTCGGCGCGGAACTACTGACTGCGGTCGCACTGGGCGCAGCTGTCGGAGCGGCCACCGGCTGACTCGCGCCGCCACAACCAAATAGCCAGCAAGCGGACAAGGTAGCGAGACAGACGACTGAAACGCCAGGGAGAGCGGAACGCGGCATGACCCGAATAGGGCCCAGTTCCCCCGAGCGCGTCAAGCTGAAAACCACGCGGCGAGCCCGCCGAAGCTCACTCGACCGTGACGGTCTTGGCTAGATTTCTGGGCTGATCGACGTCTGTGCCCTTGAGATCAGCCACGTAGTAGCTGAGGAGCTGGAGGGGCAAAATCGTGAGCAGCGGCTGGATGCACTCAGCCACCTGAGGAATGTAGAGCACGTGCTGCGCGACGGTCGGGACGTCTTTGTCGCCTTCGGTCGCCACGGCGATCACCTGACCATCGCGGGCCCGCACCTCTTGAACGTTCGACAGGGTCTTGTCGAACTGCGAGTCACGCGGGAGGACCACCACGACCGGCATGGCCTCGTCGATCAGGGCGATCGGACCATGCTTCATCTCGCCTGCGGCATAGCCCTCGGCATGAGCGTAGCTAATCTCCTTGAGCTTGAGCGCGCCCTCGAGCGCGATCGGGTAGCCAAGCCCCCGCCCTAGGAACAGCATGTGCTCAGCGTGCATCCAGCGCCGCGCGACCGCTACGACGGGCGCCGGCTGCTCGAGCACGGCTCTCATGTGATTGGGCGCCTCGACGAGCGCCTGCAGCACCTCACGAGCGCGCTTGGCGGTGAGGGTCCCCCGACGACGCCCGAGCCACACAGCGAGCAGCAGTACCGCGACGACCTGGGTCGTGAAGCACTTGGTCGAGGCCACCCCGATCTCGGGACCCGCGTGGGTGTACAAGGCACCATGGCTGGCGCGCGCAATGGCGCTATCGACCACGTTGCAGATCGACAGGATGCGAGCGCCCATCTCGCGCGCCGTCTTGAGCGCAGCGAGGGTATCAGCCGTCTCCCCCGACTGACTCACGGCGACGACCAGATCCGTCGGCCCAAACACCGGCTCACGATAGCGCGTCTCACTGGCGAGCTCAGCCTGAGCAGGGATCCGGGCAAACTGTTCGACGTAGTGACGCCCGCAGAGCGAGGCGTGGTAGCTCGTGCCGCAGGCCAGGAACACCACGCGCTGGATGCCAGCGAGCTCTTCCGGAGCAAGACCCAGCTCGCCGTCCGAGACGTCGCCCTCCTCTAGCTGGACTCGCCCGCGTAGCGTGTCCTCCACCGCGCGCGGCTGCTCATGGATCTCCTTGAGCATGAAGTGCTTGTAGCCGCCCTTCTCCGCCAGCACGGGTGACCATTCAACGGTCTTGGGGCTGCGCTCGACCTTGCTGCCGTCGAGCCGCTCGAGGCGAACCCCGTCTGCGCGAAGCTCAGCGAGCTCACCGTCCTCAAGGAACAGCACCTTGCGCGTGTGACCGAGCAAAGCGGGAATATCACTCGCGCAGAGCGTCTCGCCGTCACCGAGGCCGATCACCAGTGGGGACGACTCCTTGGCGACCACGATGACCTCGGGCTCGCGACGCGACACGATGGCAAGCGCGTAAGCCCCGCGCAGACGGGCGAGCGCAACCTTGACGGCGTCAAAGAGCGAGACTCCAGGCTGATAGGCGCGTGACACGAGGTGCGCCGCGATCTCGGTATCAGTGTCCGAGAGGAACACCACGCCGGCCGCTTCGAGCTCGTGCTTGAGCTCGACATGGTTCTCGATGATCCCGTTATGGACGACCGCGACGTCCCCCGCCGCATGAGGGTGCGCGTTCTGCTCGTTGGGTCGCCCGTGGGTGGCCCAGCGGGTGTGGCCGATCCCCACGCAGCCTGCCAGGGGTCGAGCCACCAGCGCCTGGGCGAGCTTCTCCAGCTTGCCGGCAGCCCGCACGATCTCGATCCGTCCACCGTCGTGCACCGCTAAGCCCGCCGAGTCGTAGCCGCGGTACTCCAGCTTTCGAAGACCATCGAGCAGGATGGGGGAAGCAGCTTTGGGACCGACGTAACCAACGATTCCACACATAGAAGAGCTCCTCAGCCGTGCAGTAAGCGACGCGCTGCTCGATATGCCACGGATCCGACTCAACTGCCGAGAATGTGGCCAGTTTTTCGGCCTCTCGACCGACACGCGCGACGGCGGCTCGCGTGACGGAGAGCGCTCGGACCTGGCCCCGCGCGTGCACCGCGCAACGGTCGAGCGGGGCAAAGTAGTCGTGCGAGACGTTCGGACGTGGGTCCGCGATTGCGCAGCCCCTGCTAGTAGCGGGGCGAATGCGCAGCGAGGCGAGTGACGAACGACACCCCCGTGAGAGGCGTCGTCACCTTGACGAAACAGTCGGACGGGGTCGTTTGACGCACCTCTAGTGAGACGCGAACGTCGAGAAGTACTGTGACAGGCGCGCATCGCCGTAAAACTGGCGAGAACACGGGCTCGACCAGCCGACGGAACAGCAAACGTCGCTCCGCCGGAGACTGCAGGAGTCACCGTCTTGTCACCAAGCCGCCACCTGCTGTTCTCCTGACGGTTGCAGGTTCCGCGTGTCGACAGCGAAACGACACAGCGTTCCTGTGGGCACTGCGCCACGCAAGACCCCTCAGCAGAACATGAACCAGCGCAAGCGACCTCACCTTGCCGACAAACGGTTTCGCAGCTGTCACGCAACGGTCATTCACCAGAGTTAAAGAAGCCCTGCTCAACGCACTTAGCATGACACCCACTGGTGCCGCGCAGGCGTTACGACCGGAACTCGCGGCACTCCCACGGACTCCGGTTGCCTAATAGAAAGGACCTATCGATGAACCCGACGCGTGTATTCCTTCGAACAGGCTCGCTCACTGCCGTCCTGGCGGTTGCCTTCTTCAGCAGCGCCGCAAGTGCTGCTGACTGCTCCTCCCTGTCTAACCCCGTTTACGTCATCGGCTCGAGCGCGGTAAAGCCCTTCCTCGGGAAGGTGGCTGCCGAGCTCGCTGCCCAGAGCACCGCGGTGACGGTGGTGGCCCAGCTACCCGGCTCCTGCTTGGGCATCAACGCCCTGGTCGCTGCAACACCCACCAAGATGACCGGAACAGCAATCGTCTGGTCAAGCGCTGGTGTTGAGGGCACCTGTGATCTCGGACTGACCGGACAGACCGCGGTGATTGGCGTCTCAGACGTCTTCGCCGAGAGTTGCCCCGGCGTCACGGCGCTCCCTGCAGGGATCAAGGACTTCTTTGGTCCGATCCAGTCGATGACCTTCGTGGCGCCTCTGACCTCCTCGCAGAGCTCGATCAGCGCCGAGGCGGCCTACTTGACCTTCGGGTTTGGTACAGCGGGCGAAGTTGCCCCGTTTAACGACATCACCCGAATCCTGATCCGCTCGGAGACCTCGGGCACCCAGCAGATGCTCGCCGAGGCGATCGGCGTCCCTGCCAGCAAGTGGAAGGGCGTCACCCACGGTAAGGGCGGAGAGCTACTTAGCGACCTCACCGGTCCGGCGAGCACCGGCAAACAGGACCAAACTATCGGCATCCTCGCCACCGACGTCACGGATAAGAATCGCGCCACCGTCAAGACGCTGGCCTACCAGCACTACGACCAGAGCTGCGGCTACCTCCCCGACTCGGACGCCACTTCATTCGATAAGCAGAACGTCCGCGACGGCCATTACATGGTCTGGGGACCGCTTCACATGCTGACGCCCGTGACCGCGGGAGTCCCCACCAACGTCAACGCCAAGCTCGTGATCGACTACCTGACGGGCGCTAAGGCCCCGACGGCGTTTGACATGATCAACCTCGAAGCCACCAACGGAGTCATTCCGGAGTGTGCCATGCGCGTGCGGCGCCAGACCGAGGTCGGTCCGCTCGCCAGCTTCATGCCTGAGAAATCCTGCGAGTGTAAGTTCGTCAAGGAGGCCACCGGAACGGCTCCCTCGACCTGCAAAGTGTGCGTCAAGGACGCCGACTGCACCGCCAGCGCGCCCAGCTGCAACTACGGCTTCTGCGAGGTGAAGTAACATGACCCGTTTCAACTTTTCTACGCTTGCTACTCTGTCATTTATCAGCCTTTCTCTGATGGTTGCCTGCTCCAGCACCAGCGACGATCCCAAACCGAGCGTGATCGCGGTCGGCGGCGAGTCCGGTACCGGCGGCAACTCGTCGGGCGGCAACGGTGGAGCCAGCAGCGGTGGCACAGCCACTGGCGCATCCAACAGCGGTGGCACGAACACCGGCGGTTCCGGCGGCGTGATCCAGAACGGCGGCCAGGGCGGTTCCGCGGTGGACTGCATCGACGCCGTCAAGGGTTGCTACAAGTGCGAGCCCAAGAAGACGGCTGAGTTCCTTGATCACTGCACCAACGGTGCCTGCATCAAGTACGACAACTCGAAGCTCACCAAGCTCGTCGGCGGCAAGGTTCCCCCGCTTCCCTGAGAATGACGCTTGACGTACTGCGGGGCTCCCCATTTTTGGGTGGGCCCCGTGGTGCGAAAGCCCGATGCCCCGCCCGTCCAGAACATGATGAATTCGCCCCACCAACGGCACCTTATCACTCTCGCCTGCTGGCTCTGCGCTGGTACGGCGGCAGCTCAAACGCCCGCGCCTGCCACGGCACCAGCGGACGATGACGTCGTCGTCGACGCTGCGGCGGCTCCTGCGGCAACCGCGGCAGCTCCCGCGCCAGCCAGTGCGGGCGCGTCGCAAGTCGTGACCCCGTCAGCAGCGACTGCAGCTGCGGCGTCGGATACCACTGCGGTGGCCTCCCAAGCCCCGGCTCCCCCCGCCCCCAAAGCGGAAAAGGCGGACGTTCCACCGGTGGAACTCTCCGGCTACGTCCAGCTCCAATATGAGAACCATCAGGACTCGGTGGACCAGCTCAGGCAGGGCGGCACCGCGTACAATCAGGACCGCTTCCTGGTAAAGCGAGCGCGCGTCGAGATTTCCCGCCGCTACAACTACGCGGGCTACTTCGTCGAGCTCGATGGCAACACCAGCTCGGGTCCGGCCTTTGGCCTTCACCGCGCGGAGGGCTCGCTCTTCACGTCCCCTGGAACGAGCAAGGCCCCGCCACTTGCCGAGCTGACACTCGGACTTCAAAAGCTTCCCTTTGGCGCAGAAGCGCCGGAATCTGCCAAAAACCGCTGGTTCATGGAGCGCTCGACGGTATCGCGCGCGATGTTCCCGAGCGAGGTTGACGTTGGCGCCCGCTTCAGCGGTGGCTGGAAGTTTCTCCGCTACGCGCTTGGCGCATTCAACGGTGAGCCCAAGGGCAGCAAGGCCAACGCGTTTCAGCTTCAGGATCCGAACGCCAACAAGGACATCGTGGCCCGGTTCGGTGCGGCAGCCGAAGCATCCGACTCCCTCTCGCTGGCCTTTGGGGTGAGCACCCTGATCGGCAAGGGATTCTCCGCCGGTGCTGACGCTACCAAGAGCGCCGTCGCCTGGCGTGACTCCAACGCGGACGGAGTCGTGGACCCTGGCGAGCTGAGCGGCAATCCGGCCGCCGCAAGCACCGCAGCGCAGACCTTCGAGCGCTGGGCTCTCGGCGCGGATCTCCAACTCTCGCTGAAGACCGGACTCGGAGCGACCCGACTGTTTGGCGAGTTCACCGTTGCCAACAACCTGGACCGGGGGATCTACGTCGCCGACCCCATTCTGACGGGTGCCGACGTTCGTGAGCTAGGCTGGGTTGCTGGCCTCACCCACGAGTTGTTCAATACCTACGTCGTCGGGTTGCGGTACGACCACTACGACCCCAACGCCGACTTTTTCGACAAGCGGGGAGGCAAGCTGTTTCCGACCGCTCAGGCCATCGACACGCTGGCTCTGCTCGGTGGGATCGCGATCAAGGATCGCGCTCGCATCGTCTTCGAGTATGACATCGTCAAGGATCATCTCGCGCGAACTTCAGCGGGCATCCCGACTGATCTCGCAAACAATAGCTGGACCCTTCGACTGCAGGTGCTGCTGTGAACCGCACCGCGCTGCTCGCACTAACGTGCATGACTTTCGCCGGCTGCAGCGATCGAACTGAGCCGGGCATGACTGAGCCCCTGCGGCTCCGCGGTGCCCAGTTCGTTCCTGGCGCCCTCCCGGGGCTCGAGGCGGCGGCTGGAGCGTCAAGCGCACCTAGCACTCCCACCCCAGGCCCACGCGTGACCGCGATCGATCTTCGCAGCATCGTTGTGTACCAGGGCCAGGGAAACACCAAGCTCGCGGGTCGCGTTGACCAGAAGTCCAGCTCGGTCGGGCTCACCATTGCGAAATTGAGCGAAGGCTATTGGGTGCTTCCTGCTGGGTACCCCGATCCGGCCTCGGAAAACGAGTTAACCTGGGACGCCAGTGCCGAGTTCGACCTCAGTATTCCCGCCGGATATCACGATCTCAAGCTGGTGGCGTTCGACGCCGATGGCAACACAGGAACGCAGTTCACGCAGCGCTTCTGCGTCGCGAGCCGGGTTCCCGATGGTCTCAATGCCTGCGACCCAAGCCTGACGCCGCCACGCGCGGTCATCAGTCTGAGCTGGGATACCAACGTTGATCTCGATCTTGAGATCATCACTCCCAAAGGGCGCGTGGTCACACCGAAGGCGCCCTCGACCTTGCCGCCCGGACCGGACGGCGTCATCCCACCTGGCGCGGGCGTGATCGATCGCGACTCGAACGCGGGCTGCAGCATCGATGGGATCCGCTACGAGAACCTGGTCTTTCAGACCGCAAAGCCCTCAGGCCGCTACGGCGTGTACGTCGATCTGTTCGATTCTTGCCAGAAACCCGCGACCCGCTTCGTTGCCAGTGTTTATGTCGCCAAGCGACAGAAAGACGGCACCGAGCGGCTAGAAAAGCTCGACGAGCGTTCCGGCATTCTCGTCGCATCGCAAGCCAGCGGCGGTACCGGCCGCGGCCTGTTCCTGTTCGAAGTCCAGTTCTAATTTCCAAGGTAAAAAATCGTGCTCATTCACCAACTCCTCCGTGTTGCTCTACTTGGCTCCGTGTGGGTCATGTACCTCCTACTCGCGCTCTCCGTGTTCTCGATCACGGCCATGACGGAGCGAGCGATCTACTTTTTCCGCAAAAACGTGGACGCCGACGAGCTAGGCGATCAGCTGATGGAGCTGCTCGGAACTGGCGACCATGAGGGCGCCCACAAGCTCCTGGAAGGCAAGAGCAAGCGTTCGGTTGAGGCCGAGACGATTGCTCCCGCGCTCAAGTACCTCGACGCCTGTCCCGAGGCCGTCGAGGACGAGGTCATGTCGCAGTTCCAGAAGACTCGCATGGACATGGAGCGCGGCACGAACCTTCTGGGAACGCTCGGCAACAATGCTCCGTTCATCGGCCTCTTTGGCACCGTGATCGGCGTCATCATCGCCTTCCAGCAGCTCTCGAACACCAAGGGCGCTGGCAACATGGGCAACGTGATGGCTGGCATCGCGGAGGCACTGATCGCCACCGGCGTCGGCCTGTTCGTCGCTATCCCGGCGGTGGTCGCCTACAACATCATTCAGAAGCGCATCGCCGACATCGAGAGCAACGTCAACTCGCTGACCAAGCGCATCACCGCGCACCTCAAGGCTGAAGCCGCTCGCGCCGAACATGCGCATGATCGCGGACGAGTTCAGCGTTTTGCTCGCGGCGCCTGATTAAGGAGATTGTCTCATGGCTGGAACGCAAATGGGTGGCGGACGACGAGCCCCAATCGTCGGAATCAATGTCACCCCGATGGTGGACGTCGTGCTCGTGCTGCTCGTGATCATGATGGTGTCGGCGGTCTACATCGTGTCTCAATCACTCAAGGTTGAGCTCCCGAAGACAGCCAACTCCGACGAGCCAGCTGCAACGCCGCTATCGGTGACGATCACCAAGCAGGGCTCATTTCTGTTCGATCAGAAGCCGATCGACGAAGCGGGACTCACGGCTGAGCTTGGCAAAGCCAAGCTCAAATCTAAAGAGCCGACGCTCGTCGTGACGGCTGATCGAGAAGCGATGCACGGTGACGTGGTTCACGTCGTGGACATCGCTAAGAGCCAAGGCATTACCAAGTTCGCCATTAACGTCGAACGTTCACAGTAACTACGGCTCCCATGGCACGTCCGAAAAAGAAGCGTTCAATCCTGTTGTTCGTCGTTCTGGGCGCTCACGCTCTGGTGGGAGCAGCGCTCACGCTGATCCCCCAGGACAAGCTCCGGGAAGTCGTGGGGATCGCCTTCGCTGAGGCACCCAAGCCCAAGCCTCCCGCCACGCGTCCCCCACCGCGAGCTGCGGCCGCGCCGCGCCGGGCCGCTCGCGCCGCGGCGGCGCCCGCTCCTGCCGCCAATGCGGCGGCGGCCGCCGGGGCCGCCGAATCGGGCCCTGTGTTTGCCAAGCTCGGGATTTCGCTCGACGCGAATTCTGCCGACGGGATCGCGGTCCCGGTGGCGGCAGAGCGCCCGAAGAAGGTGGAAATCGCGTTCGCGCCTAAGGCGCCCAAGGTGCTGCTAGCTCGCGCGGAAGCGGCCTGTCAGAAAGAGCTCATTCGCGCACGACCGGAGACCTTGGTTCGTCCGAGTTACACGCCCGAGGCTCGGGCTGCGCATGCCGAAGGTCGCGTGCGCCTCGAGCTCATCGTGGACGCGGAAGGCAAGGTCACCGACGTGCGAGTTCTCGGGGGGCTCGGGTACGGACTCGATGAGCAGGCCATGAACGCTGCAAGACAAATGCGTTTTCGACCCGCAACGCGCTGCGGCAAGGCCGTGAGTGCGCCCTTTGTTCTCTCGATGAGATTCGTTGCTGGCTCATGAATCCCAAATCCATTCTTTTTCCGTTGCTGGGTGTCTCGGTTACCCTCAGCTCAGGCTCGGTCTACGCACAGACGGTCCCAGTCACCAATGATTCAGCGACTGCTGCACCATCGGCAGCAGCGACCGACGCTGCTCCTCATCGACTGACGCGAGCTCCACGCCCGAAGCGCATTGTGGCGGCCGAGCTGCCTGAAGGCACGCCGCTTCCCCCCAGCGGTTCGGTGGTCGAGCTCGACATCTCGATCGACGAGCAGGGGATTGTGCAGGACGCCACGGTCACCTCAGGCCTGGGCCCTCCGTATGACGAGGCTGCAGTTGCGACCCTCAGAAAATTCGAGTTTGAGCCCGCCTTGATGGACGACGTCCCCTCGGGCGTCCGCGTGGGCTACAAGTTTGATTTCCAGGCCGCGCTGGCCGCTGCAGCAGCCGCCGCGGCGCCGGTCGTAGTGCCGACGTTGCTCGAGGGACAAGTCCGCAATCGTAAGACGGGCCAGCCCATGGTTGACGTCACGGTGGAGCTGGACACGGGAGCCTCGGTCAAGACTGACGCCCAGGGAAAGTTCGTATTTGCTGAGGTTCCGCCCGGAAAACATGCGGTGTGGCTCAGTGGACGTGGGCTCACTCCGGTCGGAACCGAGGAGCAGCTTGAGCCCGGCGCCAGGGTGCGCGCCACCTACGACGTTGAGTTGCCTGAAGCCACGGCGACTCCAGATGAGCTCTCGGATTTTGAGCTCGTGGTGTTCGCGCCGCGTCTGGACAGGACCGTCGCAAGCACCTCGGTGTCTTCGGAGCAGGGCGCCAAGGTCGCCGGTACCGGTGGGGACGTCGTCAAGGTCGTGGAGAATCTGCCTGGCGTGGCGCGCAGCACGGTTGGCTCGGGAGCTCTGGTGGTGTGGGGAGCCAGCGCCCAAGACACGCGCACCTACGTGGACGGGGTCCACATCCCGGTGCTCTACCATGAAGGTGGATTTCGCTCGGTGATCCACTCCGATCTCGTGCGCAGTGTGGAGCTTCAACCCGGTGGTTACGGTGCCAGCTACGGGCGCGGCCTCGGCGGTCTGGTCACGGTGGGGCTCAAGTCGCTTGACCCAGAAGGTTATCACGGGAGCGTCTCGGCGGACGTGATCGACGCTGCCGCCAGCGTTCGCGGAAGTGCGGGCAAGCACTGGAGGTTTGCCGCAGCAGGACGCCGCAGCCATCTCGACTGGATGCTTGGGCAGGTCACGAGCGAAGACCCCGGCGCCTTCGTACCGATCCCGAAGTACTGGGATGGACAGGCCCGCCTCGCCTACGTCCTGTCCCCCGGTCGCAGTATTGAGCTCGGTGGCCTTGCCTCCGGCGACAAGATTTCCCGTATCCGCGCCTCCTCGGATCCGGCGGAAACGCGCTCGGAGACTCGAGACAGCGGTTTTCAGCGCCTCTACGCCCGCTATAGCTACGACCAGTCCGACGGCAGCTCGACGCGCATCACGCCTTGGGTTGGTATCGATCGCTCGTCACTGGCCAATGTCGTTGGTGTTGTGCCCGCGAGTCAGAGCATTCACAGCACACTCTACGGCGCGCGCGCGGAGTGGCAGGGGCCTGTCACGCCTTCAATCTTTCTGAGCGCGGGTCTCGATGCGGAGGTCGTGTCCGCGCGGGTCGAGCGACTCGGCTCGGTGACTAGCCCCCCGCGCGAGGGTGATCTGCGGGTTTTCGGCATGTCCCCCGGGACCTCCATCAATGCCGACAACTGGCGCACCACTACGGCTGCGATTGCGCCGTTTGCGCAGGCCGATTTTGCGCTCTTTTCGGATCGCGTTCACGTGATCCCCGGCGTCCGAATCGAGCCAGTCGTCAGTCAGACGAGCCGCG
The DNA here is from genome assembly GCA_038207155.1 of Polyangiales bacterium. Classification (GTDB taxonomy): domain Bacteria; phylum Myxococcota_A; class Polyangia; order Polyangiales; family Polyangiaceae; genus FEN-1139. The sequence goes on along the minus strand of JBBRAB010000027.1, from coordinate 2,146 downwards.
TCGCGCCGCCCTCGGGGGAGCTGCCGGCGGTCGGACAACAACGCTTGGATGCCCCGCTCCAACCTCGCCTCGCGCTGCGCTGGCAGGTCAGCAAACGTCTCACCGCCAAGGCCGCGTACGGCGTCTATCACCAGCCACCGTTTGCCGAGGATCAAAGCTCTGTCTTTGGTAACCCGCGACTTGGACTGGGCCACGCCGTGCACTACCTGGCGGGTGGGAACTTTCAGTTCCTCGAGGGGCTGTCGGCAGAAGCCACGGGGTTTTTGTCGCAGTCTGACCACCTGGTGGTGCGAAGTCCCCTAGCCTATCCGGTAGCCGCACAAGCGCTGGTGGAAGACGGCAAGGGTCGAGCCTACGGCGCGCAGGTCCTGCTGCGGCGAGATCCGGTTGGGCGTTTCTTTGGCTGGGTGAGCTTTAGCGCGATTCGCAGTGAGCGCTTCGATCCGCTTACGCAAGCCTGGCGACGCTTTGACTTCGATCAGAGCTACGTGTTTACCGCAGTCGGCAGCTACGATCTTGGCAGGGGGTTCGACGTTGGAGGTCGATTCCGATTCGCCACCGGTTACCCGCGCACGCCGGTCACCGGGGCCACCTACGATGCGCGCTCCGACAGCTATCAGCCCACCTTTGGGCCAATCAATTCGACGCAACTCCCCAATTTTTATCAGGTGGACGTCCGACTCGCCAAACGCTTCACGCTGCGCGGCGAGACTCGCGCGGAGGTCTACCTCGATGTACAGAACCTCACGAACCATTCGAATCGGGAGGAAATCGTGTACTCCTACAACTACTCAAATAAGTCCTATATTACCGGTCTTCCTCTGCTGCCCGTGATTGGAGGCAAGCTCTCATGGTAAGCCGCCTTGCACTCGCACTGACAACCGTCGTTGCTCTCGCCGGATGCAAACCTGAGCCTGAGGGGCGCGCCTCGCTCGTCACCGAGCCGCGAGTATTGGCGATTCGCTCAGAGCCTGCCGAGGCCGCCAAGGGCCAGGTCGTCAAGCTCTCGATGCTGCTTGCAGCGGATAACGGGGCTCCGGTTTCTGAGCTGCGCTGGTACTCTTGTGGTGAGCCAAAGCCGCTTGCCGCACCTGGCACGGTCAGCCTCTCGTGCCTCAAGGACCCAGACTCGACCACTCTCACTGCGCTTCCCAAGGGTACCGCCAGCCGCCTCACCTTGTCCGAGGAAGTCTGCGGCCTGTTCGGACCAAACCCGCCAACGCCACAGCCGGGGGAGCCCCCGCGTCGCGCGGGCGATCCCGATCCGAGTGGTGGTTACTACCAGCCCGTTCGGTTGGATCTTGAGGGCGAGCTCTCGCTGGGGTTCGTGCGGCTCGACTGTGGCCTTGGGGCTGTTTCCCAGGAAAACAGCCTGGAGTGGACCAAGCGCCACCGCATCAACACCAACCCAGAGCTCGCTCAGCTGCGCGTCCGAGTCGGTGCGGGCGAGTGGAAGGTCGTCGACCTGACTTCAACGTTGGCGCTTGCGCCAGACAGTGATGTCGAGTTTGAGGCAAGCTGGGCAACGTGTCCGACTTCGGACCGCTGCGGCGACGGCATTTGCGGTATCGACGATGACCGCACCACCTGCAGCAAGGACTGCGGAACAATCGTTGGCTGTACGGGCGCGGAGCGGTTTCTACTGATGGATCCCGTCGCACGGGAGCTCACTGAAGCCCGCGAGACCCTGCGATTATCCTGGTTTGCGACTGACGGCAGCTTTGAGCGCGACGGCACTGGCCGCCGCAGTGACGAGCGTGAGACCACGACGCAGAACGGCTATCACACCCCCGCAGTTGCTGGACCAGTCTCAATGTGGTTCGTGCTGCGCGACAATCGTGGTGGCGTTGGCTGGGCGCAGTTGAAAGCGGTAGTGACGCGCTAGGCAACGCTGCTGGCCCCCCAGGCGCTAGCGCTCTGCTGCGCGAGCGCAGCGGAACCCGACGTCGGTGGCAAACGTCAGAGCCGGAGCGGTACGCGCGGCACCCCGCAGTAGCGAGCGAAACGTAACCGTTCAGCCGGCGACGTGTCGCCACGGCATCAGGCAACGGCGATACTCGGAGGGTGAGCAAGCAGAAGCGTGAGGGCCGGCAGGGCCTGGACTACTGGGCCGACGTCGTGGGCGAATTTGCGGCAACCGGACTGA
>JBBRAB010000026.1:0-66997 GCA_038207155.1 Polyangiales bacterium | reverse complement strand
TCGACCTCGTCGACGCTGACGCGCAACAAACCAGCGAGCCTTGCTCGCCACATCGCAGACAGAACGCCCGCGCGACGAGACTTGCATCACCACCCCAGGGCATGGCAATATCCATCAGACATCTTCGGCTGAACGGTTACGGTGCTAACGACTCGCACTGGGACCGCTCGCGCCGCTCAGAACGAGCCCACAAATCCCGTAAAGCCAGGGCTCAGGTTGAAGTTCAAGGTCGCGACGCTTTGCGCTTCAACCGGTTTGAGTTCCAGCGCAGGGTGGCTCGTGCGACTGATGCGGTTGAGGCCAATGATGCCGAGCGCGATGCCGCCGGCAAAGAGTCCGACCCCGAGCAGTGCTCCGCCTCCCACATCGGTGGGTGCGGACGGGCTGTATTGGTGCCGATCCGTGCTCGATCGCGCGTCGGCCACCACGAGCACCCCTCCCGCGAGCACCATGGCTCCGCCGAGGGCGGTCATCAGGAGTCCGCTCGTGCGGTGGTTCACGGGGGTTCGAGTGGCTTGCAGCTCGACGGATTCGAGCGGTTGGTGGAGCTCAATCCGTGTCTCTTGCGCGTCGCCTTCAGGGGCTATCACCGCCACGAAGTATTGTCCGGTAGGCATGCGCACCCTGCAAGGAAGCGCGCAGAGGTGCACCCGGTTCGGTTGCACCTCAAGCGGTCGCCTTTCGGTGAGCGCGCGTTTGGCCTGATTGAAGGCACCGGCACCTTCGGGAGCAGGCGCGAGCAGCAGCGTCAGGTTGGAATCACCGCGCACATGAAGTTCGGACAACTGCTCGGTCGCGGCCGCGCTCGGCGCGACGCTTAAGGGTGCCTGTGCTTGCGCGCCGGGCGCGGGCTGCATTGGCGTTGGCGAGGTTGGCGTTGGCGAGGTTGGCGTTTCAGACGCAGCACCGTTCGTCGTCGCCGGTTCGGGCGCGACCGTCGCCGGTTCGGGCGCGACCGTTGCCGGTTCGGGCGCGACCGTCGCCGCACCGCTCGTCGTCGCAGGTTCGGGCGCCGTGACGGCCGGTGCGCTGGTGACTTGAGCGAACGCCAGCTGCTGCGATAGCGTTAGCACCAACCCGAATCGCCAAGAGCCGAGGCAACGACGCTTGCCACGTCGCGCGTCTTGGCATGACGCTTTCGCGCTGCGCCCGAGCTCGTCGGTTCGAACTGGAACCCCTCGCCACCCGCCTGGTCGCTCCATGAGGTCAGCCTAGGCGCATTCCAGGTGCCAAGCAACGGCTGAGGCAGACAGCCGCGCGCGGGTGGTTTCGAGCCCAGTCGTCCCGCACGCCGGACCAACCAAAAAGCCCAGGAGACTCCCGGTCCCGAATGGCTGCATCGAAATTCACAGATCTGTAGTGATCTCTGATGGGCTCCCTTGACACCGGTAGCCCCGGCCATAATCATGCCCCGCAACTGGCATTGACACAGTCGAACTGGCGCCGTCAACCAGCGAAACCACCATGAAGCACTTCGGTTACAAGATCGTCAGACCCTTTCTCGAGGAATCTCGCTACACGCGGATCTGTGAGGTGGGGGCCAGTCTGGGGCTCAATACGGAGCGCATCTTGACGATGGCCGATGCCTCCATGACTCTGATCGACCCATGCCTCGACGCTGATCTGGAGCGCAAGTTCGCTGCTGAGCCGCGCGTCAGTCTCCACCGCGGACTTAGCCTTGAGGTGCTGGCCACCGTCGACGAGGAGTTTGATTGTATTCTCATTGACGGCGACCACAACTGGTACACCGTCTTCAATGAGTTGGAGACAGTCCATAACCGGAAGCTCCTGCGAAAGGGCGGGGCAATCCTCTGTCATGATGTCGGTTGGCCCTACGCGCGGCGGGACATGTACTATCAGCCGGACACGGTTCCCGCTGAGCATCGGCAGCCGTTCGCTCAGAGGGGTATGGTGGAAGGGCAGTCTGAGCTCAACGCTACAGGTGGAATGAACCCGGACCTGTTCAACGCAACCCACGAAGGTGGTCCCAAGAACGGTGTGTTGACCGCTATTGATGACTTCCTGGCCGCTCATCGCGGAGAGTACGAATACTTCTCCTTCCGGGAAGAGTACGGTCTTGGTTTCATCGTCGACAAGACCGCAGCCGTCGGTGCAGTCAGCCTCAAGTATCGGAGACGCGCACGGCTCGCCAACACCGCCGTCGACCTGAAGGCCTTCGTGCGAAGGGTAGTCGCGTCAATTCTGAATCGATCCGGCGTGCACTCGAAGTAGACGGGCGTCGTCGCGGTCGCGCCTTTGCGAGCGGCAAGGCACGAGCGCGGCGGCCGTTTGAGCTGCGGCCCTCGGTTCTGGGACTGAGGGGTGGCCCCCGGTGGCTTGAAAATCACGCTGATACTGCTAGCTAGCAAGCCTTCCCCACCTCGGTGGCGGAGGTCTCGTATGCGAATGCACAAGTACCACGGGCTCGGTAACGATTACTTGGTTCTCGACCCGAGCGAGTCTCCCGAGCAGCCTTCGGTTGAAGCGATTCAGCTGATCTGTCACCGCAACTACGGTCCCGGCTCGGACGGGATCCTGTGGGGCCCGCTGCCTGGCGGCGCGGCGGACTTTGGACTCCGCATCTTCAATCCCGACGGCAGTGAGGCGGAGAAGAGCGGTAACGGTCTGCGGATTTTCGCCCGCTACCTCTTCGATCAGAAGCTCGTCACCACGGCGCCGTTCACGGTGGCAACGGCGGGTGGCACGGTGCGTTGTCAGGTATTCGAGCAGGGCCAGACCATCGAGGTCGAAATGGGCAAGGTCAGCTTTGACTCGACGCGCATCCCCGTAGCGGGCCCGCCGCGCGAAGTGGTCAGCGAGCAGCTCGAGGTCGGGGGAAGAACCTTTTCCTACTGCGCCGCGACTGTCGGCAATCCGCATTGCGTCCTGCCGCTCGAGAGCATCTCGGAGCAGGAAGCCCGCGTTTTTGGCCCACTTCTTGAGGTGGAACCGCGCTTTCCGAATCGCACCAACGTGCAGTTTATGAAGGTGCTCGGCCGCAACGACATCCAGATCGAGATCTGGGAGCGCGGCGCGGGCTACACCTTGGCTTCGGGCAGTAGCAGCAGCGCGGCGGCCGCCGTGGCGCGGCGGCTTGGACAATGCGACCGCGACATCACCGTCCACATGCCTGGCGGTCAGCTAAAAATCACGGTGGAAGACGATTATTCGATCCGTATGACGGGTCCCGTCACACGCATTGGCGAATGCGTCGTGGTGCCTGAGGCGTTCACTGCGCAGATCCCGAGGAGTTGAAGATGGCTAAGATCAACGCAAACTACGAGCTGCTCGCGGCGGGCTACCTTTTTCCGGAGATCGCGCGGCGCGCTAGAGCCTTCGTTGCTGCCAATCCCGGCGTTGAGCTGCTGCGGCTGGGCATCGGCGACACCACTGAGCCGCTCACGCCGCTCGTCATCGATGGGCTGCGACAGGGCGTCGAGCGTCTTGCCAAGCGCGAGAGCTACAGTGGCTACGGAGAGTCCGAGGGTACGAATGAGCTGCGGACTGCCATTGCCAAGCACTACGCGCGCCGCGGAGTCGAGCTGGGTCTCGACGAGATCTTCGTGAGTGATGGCGCCAAGCCTGACTCAGGGAATATCCAGTCTATATTTGCTGCTGACGCCGTGGTGGCCGTTCAGGATCCGGCCTACCCGGTCTACGTGGACACCAACGTCATTGCCGGACGTGCGGGCACGTTTGAGTCCGCGCTCGGTCAGTACAGTCGCCTGGTTTACATGCCCTGCGACGAGAGCAACGGGTTTTTTCCAGCGCTTCCGTCGGGCAAGGTCGATCTGCTCTACCTGTGCAGCCCGAACAACCCAACCGGCGCCGTGGCGACTCGCGAGCAGCTTGAGGGATTCGTCCGCTACGCTCAGGCCAACCGCGCCGTCATCATTTACGACGCTGCCTATGCCGACTTCATTCGCTCGCCTGAGCTGCCCCGGTCCATCTATGAGATCGAGGGGGCCAAGGAATGTGCGATCGAGCTCTACAGCCTTTCCAAGGGCGCCGGGTTCACGGGAGTCCGTTTGGGCTGGGCCATCGTGCCAACCTCGCTCAGGGTGGAAGGTGACGACGCTGGTCGTGTCAACCAGCTCTGGCGCCGACGGCAGAACACTTTCTTCAACGGCGCTTCGAATGTGGTGCAGGCGGGAGCCGTCGCGGCGCTGTCCGAGGCCGGTTACGCCGAGTGTCAGCGGGTCGTGGACTACTACATGCACAACGCTCAGCTGGTCCGACGGACCCTGACCGAGCTGGGCCTGGTTGCCTATGGTGGCGACAACGGCCCCTACGTCTGGATGAAGACACCAAACGGCATGAAAAGCTGGGATTTCTTCGACAAGCTCCTGAGCGAGTGCCACGTCGTTGGGACCCCCGGTGCGGGCTTTGGTCCAAGCGGCGAAGGCTACTTCCGCCTGAGCGCTTTCGGACATCGCGAGGATATCGAGCGCGCAGTCACCGCGATTCGCCAGCGTCTGGTTCTCTAGGTTATCAAGGGCTGTTTTCACTAAGGCATGGTCATGAATAGCGGATTGGTCGGAACCCTGACGCCCGGGCTAATTGCTCGGGCGGCGAACGAATACGCAACCCCTCTGTACCTGTACGACGCGGATTTTGTCGTCAAGCGTTGCAAGCAGGTGCTGGGGATGCCCAACGCCTACGGGCTCCACGCCAGCTATGCGATGAAGGCCAACAGCAGTCGCGCGCTGCTCCAGACCATTGCCTCGACCGGTTTCGGAATCGATGCCTCCTCCCTCAACGAGGTGCGTCGCGCTCGGTTGGCTGGCATTGACGCTGCCAGGATCACCCTGACGACGCAGGAAGTCCCGGTCGGCGCAGAGCGCGCAGAGCTCGAGGCCTTGATGGACCAGGGACTGCTCTACAACGCCTGTTCCCTGTTGCAGCTTGAGCTCATCCTCGAGGTCGCAACACGCGGCGGCCGCGGGCTCTCCTTGAGGGTCAATCCCGGCAAGGGCTCTGGCGAGAGCGTTACGCGCAATACGGGCGATAAATACTCGAGTTTTGGCGTTCACATGGACCAGCTTCCGGCTGCCGTAAAGCTGGCTGCTGCGCGCGGCGTTAAGCTCCGCCAAGTGCACGTTCACATCGGGTCGGGTGGGGATCCGGCTGCTTGGCAGGAGAACATCGTTCGCATCCTTGAGATCACCGAGCAGTACTTCCCCGACGCGGACACGGTGAACCTCGGCGGCGGCTTCAAGGAGGCGCGCATGCCCGACGAGACGCCTGCCGACGTGCTGGCTCTCGGCGCGTATGCCAAAGGGCGCTTTGAGGATTTTGCGGCGCGCACGGGGCGAAAGCTCAAGATGGCCGTCGAGCCCGGAACCTTCCTGGTTGCCAACGCGGGCTACCTGCTCACGACGGTCGTGGACAAGAAGTCCTCTGGTCCGGACGGTTTCGAGTTCCTGCTGCTCGATGGCGGGATGGAGACCAACACGCGTCCGCTGCTCTACGGTTCACGGCATCCGTTTTACGTCGTCAGTCAGGATGGCAAACTGCTCTCGAGCGAGTTTGACGCGGACGTGTCTGCTCTCAAGAGTCGCGTCCTGTGCGGGCGCTGCTGTGAGAGTGGGGACTCGCAGACACTCGACGAGACCGGCGCCATCGTCCCGCGTCCGATGGCGGACCCAGAAATCGGGGATTTCGTCGTGATCGGTGGCGCGGGAGCTTACTGCGCGAGCATGTCGCTCTCGAACTACAACTCGAACCTGGCGCCAGCCGAGGTGCTCGTGAGCGAGGGCGGAACTCTGACGCTGATTCGTTCGCGCCAATGCCTCGAGCAGGTGGTCGCCAACGAGCTGGGGCTCTAAGTCCGGCGGCGCGCTTGGGCAGCGCGCCGTTCGTGTTCTCCGCTCAGAACGAACCGACCAGACCCGTGAACCCGGGCGACACGACCCAGCGAGCCTGTGCTGAGTCGGTCGGGGCGCTTGGGGCCTCCTGCCGCTGGAGTTGATGGTGCCGGTAGCGATTGTGGCGCGAGAGCTCCACGCCGAACAGGACTGAGCCGCCTGCAGTCAGGCCCATGCCTCCCAAAAACAGGCTAGCGTCACCGCGACCCCCGAATGCGGCATCCAGGTGGGGCTTTAAGCCGACAACCATCATCCCGATTCCAATCAGCCCCGCCGAACCGCCGAGAATTGCCAACCCCAGGGCGTTGGAACTCGTCTCGGGATTCGGCGGCAGCGCCTCGAAGACCACGGTGCCTTGCAGTTCGAAGTCAGTCCTTCGGACGTAGCCATTCTGGTCGAACACCGCGAGGTTGTAGCTGCCCTGGGGCATGCGGACGCTGCAGGGCAGGCGGCAGCTGTACACGGCCGTGCCCAAATCGAGCAGAGGCTGGATGGTTTTGGCTGCCCTCACGGCTGCGGCGAATTGAGCATTTGCCGCGGGGATGGGGGCGACTAGCATGGTGAGGCTGGGGCCTCGCTCCACTCTCAGAGTCCGGAACAACTGGTCGTCGCGTATGGGCACGAAGCGCTCCGGCTCAGACCGTGACACCGCCGCCGATTCAGACGCAGCTACAGAGGCGCAGCTACAGGCGCAGGCGCTGTTGCAGGCGCTGCTGCAGGCGCTGACCCAGCTGCTGGCGGCGATGCCGCGCTGGCGCCGCCGGACCACAGCATCACGAATGCCGTCAGTCCCGAGCTAACCTGACTGATCGCACGACCTCCACAATTCCCGTACCGCATGGTGTGAGGCTAGTTGTTTCCTGCAACGCTGGCAACAGCGGCGGGGACTTCCGCATGGATGGGCATGCTCTGCACAATGTCCTTCCCCCCGCACGGCTCCGAGCGACCTGGCGTTGCTGGGATCGCGGGTCGTAGCGCACTGGGCTCCCCGGTTGTCAGCTGCGAACCGCTGACCTTCGCCTGAAGGTCACGAACTCCACGCAATGACCAATTGCGCGGTTTCCAGCCGCCTCGGACGCCCGTCGGTAGCAGTCCGAGGGCCGGAATTGCCGCTGCCGATGATGATCGTATAGCGCCCAACCGGCGGCAGCTTCTTGCCGACAGTCCGCCCCAACCCGATGTCCACGCCAAACAACGCCGCCGCGACCCCGGATCCCACCCCGACGGCTCACGAGCTCCGACGCCGGGCAAACCTCGGGGCCATTGCACTCGCGGTTCGCACGGTGTTGGTGCAGCTGGTGATCCTTGGAGGAGGTGTCGCTCTGCGCCGCCGACTCGCGGTGGCAGACTTTGGCGCGATCGCCATCGCACAGGTGGCGCTCCAGTTCTTCTCCTACTTTGGTGATGCCGGATTCGGTGCTGCGCTCATTCAGAAAAGGGAGCGACCGACCCAGCAGGAGCTGTCGAGCATCTGGTGCCTTCAGCTCGTTGTGGCGTTCCTGATTGTCGGTGTCGTTTGGGCGATGTCGCCTTGGCTCGTTCGCCTTTGGCCCGACCTTCCCGCTAGTGGGGTCTGGCTCTTTCGAGCACTCTCGCTCAACCTGGTACTGACCGCCGCGCGGGTGGTCCCCACGGTCTTGATGGAGCGCGAGCTCCAGTACACGCGCCTGAGCGTGCTGGAAGTGCTGATCGTGCTCCCCTATTACGCCGTCGCCCTGTACTTATCGATTAAGGGCTGGGGCGTGTACGCGTTGGTGGCGGCCATTCTGACGCAGGGCGTTTCTGGCGTGATCGGCGCATTCGCGATGCGCCCCTGGCGACCCAGTCTCATGATTGACCGCGATTCACTGCGCCCGATCATTCGGTACGGGGTGGCATTTCAGCTCAAGAACATCGTGGGATTTGGGACAAGTGCCATCACTCCGGTCTACGCGGGTCGGGTTCTTGGGCAGACTCAGCTCGGGCTGATCGGCTGGGCACAGGACACCGCGTACTTTCCGCTCAAGCTCGTGGAAATTATCTCCCGGATCAGCTTTCCACTCTACAGTCGGCTCCAGGGCGACAAGGAACTGCTGGCGCGCCTGGTGGGACGCTCAGTCCAACAATGCGCAATCGGTACGCTGTTTTTCGTTGGTCTGGTGTTCGGACTCGGTCCCAATATCGCAACCGTCATATACACGGCGAAGTGGCTGCCCGCGGTACCGTTGCTCTACGTCTATGCAACAGCGATCGCATTCGGATTTTTTGTACCAATCATTGCACCGTTGTTCGATGCCATGGGAGAGCCGAAGCTCACACTCAAGCTTTCCATCGGTTGGACTGTGGCAACGATTTTCATCGTGCCATTCACGACGCCCCGCTGGGGCGCTATGGGCTTTGCCGTCGGGTACTGTTGTCCGGTAGTCATCGGCAATTTTGCGACCATCTACATGCTGAAGCGACGCCTTCCACAGGTACGCGTCTTTTCCCGACTCCCGGCGTCGGTGATCGGGGCACTGCTCACGGCGCTCGTCGGCAGGTACTATCTCGCCGCTTGGGCCACGCGACCAGGTCCGTTCATCGTGGCAATCCTGGCCGAAGTTGGCGTGTTTCTCGTCACCCTGGCGGTACTCGATCGCTCCACCGTGATAGACGCGCTAGCGCTCCTGCCGAGTCGGAAGAGTCCCTCCAGATAGCCGGGGCCGACGCGAACGGGATGCGGTGGAGCGAGCACTCCAACTGAATCGAATCGACCTGAAGTTGGGACTGAAACTTCGTCGAACCGCGAGGTCTACCGAGACCTATTGACCCAGCGCGCTTCGACATCGTGGCGTTTGATCGTCGCTATCTTCGTGACGCTCCCACGCGCTACGAGGCTCTCGCCGAGCGCCCGGGTCAACGTGACGATGCCCTTCAGACCGCCATGGCGTGCCACGGCACGAACCCCCTTCAGGGTGGATGGCATGCTGCGCAGGATGAGCCCAGCCGAGGCATTCTTGAGCAAAGTCCGGATCTGGTTGGTGTTGGTGATGGTGGTCAGCCAGGAGCGTCCCCGGCGTACGGTGCTGCCATGCCAGCGATGGTAGACGACCGAGCTCGGGACGTAGTGCGCCGAGTATCCGGCAAGGCGCGCACGCCAGCCGAGATCCATGTCCTCGAAGTACATGAAGTGGACGGCGTCGAAGTACCCACCAGGCAGACGAATCGCCTCCAACATAGAACGGCGATAGGCCGCCGCTCCCGCCGTTGGGCAGAAGAGCTCCCCGGGCGATGGCCCCTCGGCTCGCGGCAGGCCCTCCGAGCGATCCCCCCCGCCACCCGAGGCGTGGAGCTCAATACCGGTGGAGTTGATGATGTCGGGCTTGGACTGATAGAGCAGCAGGGACTGCAGCATTCCGCAATCCCGCGGCACGTCTGTTGCTGCCCGCACCAGAGCCTCGGCCCAGTCAGGTTCGGCGACGGCGTCGTTGTTGAGCATCGCCACCCACTCGCCATTGCTTGCGAGAATCCCGCGATTGCACGCTTCAGCAAATCCGAGATTCTCCGTCTCGCGCAGAAGTCGGAAATCAGCAAATTCACGCGCGACCATGTCTGCTGAGCCGTCGGCGGAGCCGTTGTCCACCACGATGACCTCCAGCTCCTGATGGGTCTGAACGCGAAGTGACGAGAGACAACTACGTAGGTCCTCAAGCGAGTTCCAATTGACGACGACTACGGAGAAAAGCATCGTTTGCGGAGCTTTACCCAGCGGACCGGCATCTGCCAGCGGCTTGTACACGGCGCGTGTGCGAGGCTCGCTATGTCGCAGCCAGTGGTGCCTGTCCGCCGCGAACCGTCGCCCCTCGGGCCTCGCGACCGGCGCTGGTTGGGCGGGCACGCCCGACTCAAACTGCCCCACCTTGTTGGACGCACCGATGGAGACCAGGTTGCCCGCGCTGACCGGACCGCTAAAGGCCGTCACCACGCCGCCCAAAACCAACACGGCATAAGTGGTCCAACCCGGTGACTTCTATGCAGCGTGAGTGCGACGAGCATTGCCGTGCAGCAAACTCGGAAAAACTGCGCAAGTCCTACCAGACCCAGGTCGAGCGGGCGCCCCGTGAGTGCATAGAGCTGCCATCCGACTGCCACCGACTGCATCTCGAACGAGCTCACCGACAACGCTCATGCCGCCTGAAAACAGCGAAATGGCAGGAAGGTGAGAGCCAAGGCGAACGGCGGTTCCGCAGTCATCAATGTAGGCATAGTCCCGCAACGGTTTGGTGGCGAGGGTCCGCAGTCCGGCCGCCCAGGGGTTCAGTTGTCACGGAGTCGCGGTTCCACCAGTGCGGCGACTGTGGCATGCTTGCCTTCGCCTGGCGGCCTCGCGGCCTTGTCTTGGCATGTCCCCCCCGATGGAGAGCTGCTGCGCGATGCTGATCTACAATTTGTTTCCCCTGCTGGCTGGTCGTTACGCCGAATGGAAACCGCACCTTGAGCGTGCTCGTTCGATGGGGTTCAACTGGGTCTTCATCAACCCGATTCAGAAGCCCGGCGCCTCGGGGAGTCTGTATTCGATTGCAGACTACTTCGAGCTCAATCCGCTCTTCACCGACGCGAGCCTATCGATCCCAGCAGCTGAACAGGCACGTCGCGCGATTCAGTACGCGCACGAGCTTGGGCTCAAGGTAATGCTCGATCTCGTCATCAACCACTGCGCTGTCGATAACCCCATCGTGGCGAGCCACCCGGACTGGTTTGAACGCGAAAATGGGCAGCTCAAGCACCCGTTCTGCATCGAGAACGGGGAGAAGAACGTCTGGTACGATCTTGTCAAGTTCGATCACGAGCACTCGCGTGACGCCGAGGGGCTGTACAAGTACCTCGTGTCGATCATGGAGTACATGATCGATCTCGGGTGTGATGGCTTTCGTTGTGACGCCGCGTATCAGCTCCCGCGCAAGCTCTGGATGCGACTCATTGCCGAGGTTCATCGGCGGCACCCGTCAATTCAGTTCATCGCCGAGACGCTGGGCTGCACCGCCGACGAGACGCGCGAGACCGCCCAAGCCGGTTTCGACTATGTCTTTAACAGCAGCAAGTGGTGGAATTTTCGCGATTCGTGGCTGTTCGAGCAGTACAACCTGACGCGCGACATCGTGCCCTCGATTGGTTTCCCAGAGAGCCACGACACGCCGCGTCTGTGGGCGGACAGTTGGGGCAACGAAGGCGCCATGAAGCAGGCGCTGCTCTTCACTTTCCTATTCGGGGCTGGCGGGATGATCCCGATGGGCTTCGAGTACGGTTTTGAGAAGCGCCTCCACGTCGTGAACTCGCGTCCCACGGATTGGGAAGTCCCGCACATCGATCTGACGGAGTTCATCCGACGCCTCAATGAGCTCAAGGCTCAGCACCAAGTGTTGCGTGAAGAGTGTCCAACGCACCTGATCGAGCTCGACAATCGCCAGGTGCTCGTCATGTGGAAGGGCTCGGTGCGCTCTCGCCAGGAGGCCCTGATCCTCCTGAACACCAACGTCCACGAGCGCCAGAATGTGTACTGCGAGTCGCTGCGGCGCTTCGTGCAGTCGGGCGCGGCCCTGCGCTGCGTTTCGCCGGAGAACCCGCTGGAGCACGTGTCCGAGCCGTTTCAGTACGAGCTGCGCCCCGGTGAGGCAATCGTGCTGGTGGCTGAGCGCTGAGTCGCTCGGGGGGCGGGGCGCTCGGTCTTGTCCCCCCAAATCCTCCAGCATTCCGCGCAAGCCGCTGGACGCCACTGCCACTTGTCGATTTTCTCCCTATGCTGCCGGTTCGAGGGATCTCTATGGAACAGAAGCTCAAGATCAGGGTCGTGCGCGAAGACTGCATCGGTGACGGAGCCTGCGTGGATGAAGCGCCCGGCACCTTCGAGCTCGACGGCGAAGGCATTGCCTGCGCCAAATGCCCAGTAACCGACGACGTCGAGACCGTGCTTAAGGCTGCGCGCGGTTGTCCAACCGACGCGATCATCGTGGTTGATGAAGAAACGGGCGAGCAACTCGTCCCGTGACGCCCGCTGAAATCGCCGCGCGACTCGACCATTCGTTGCTGTCGCCTGTCCTGACCGCTCAGTTGTTCGAGCAAGGCTGCGACGAGGCGGTTGAGCTGTCTACGGCGGCGCTCTGCGTGCGCTCAGCGGAGGTGGCTCACGCCCGGCGCCGCGTGGGGCAGGCGAAGGTCAAGCTTTGCGCGGTGATCGGCTTTCCCCAGGCCAATACCTCATTGGCGGTGACCCGTGTCGAAGCGAAGCAGGCCCTGAGCGATGGCGCAACCGAGCTCGACTTAGTGCTTGATCTCACCCAGCTCAAGAGCGCTGCTTGGCAGGCTGTGGAGGAGCGAGTCAGCACGATTCAGTCGCTCGTGGCCGGCGCTGGAGCAGCCCTGAAAGTTATCCTCGAAACTGGCGCACTGACCCCTGAGGAGAAGCGTCAGGCGGCGCTGGTGTGTCACCGTGCGGGCGTCGCTTTCGTGAAAACCTCCACAGGCTTTTTCACCCTCACGGATCCGTCGGGCAGGGTGTGGGTTTCAGGCGCCTCGGAGGAGGACGTGTCCCTGCTCGTTTCACTCGTGCGACCACGCTGTGAGGTCAAGGCCTCCGGCGGGATCCGCAGCTTGGCGCAGACCGAGCGCTTCTTGGCCCTCGGTGCCACCAGGATTGGAACCTCGAGCTCCCGCGCGATCGTTGAGGCTGCGCGGTTGAGGGAGTCGCGGAACTAGGCGCGCTCGCGACCTGTTTAGCGGTTAGTTTTCCAGGAGTCAGTATGCCACTTATCGTCCCATCTCGTGATGTGCTCGATGCGACTCACGAAATCGTCAAACCCCTTAAATCCAGTAAGATTGGCTATTTTCGTCGCATCGGGCCCAACGCCTGGGATGACTACCTCTATGTCGAAGAGGCAGGGGGTGAACTTGAGCTACTTCCCGGTGTGCCCGTCCAGCTCGAGTCGCGTGGGGCAGAGCTCCGGGTTCGCTCCGAAGGGCGTGTGGCCCGCGTTCGCTGGGAGGCTGACGCGGAGCTTGCCGCCAGCTTTGACGAGCTGACGCCCAAGGACCGTCGAGCCCGCTTCGTGTCGACCTATCTGCGCGAGCTTGGGGCGGAGTCAGTGCTCGGTGCGGGCGGTGTGATCGCGCGCACCTTGACTGAGCGCTAGCCCCGAGGGCTTGGAGGCCTGCTCGGCAGGCTTTCGACTAGCTGCCGTCGTGTCCGAGGGCCAGCACGACGCCGCTGGCGTCGCTCGTGACGTAGACCTCTCCGCGGGCTCCAAGAGTGAGTCCGACGGGACGATGGCCCCACGACGTCGGATCTCCGGGTGTGGCGGCCGTCAGCAAATCGATTGGACCGGAGGAAGGCAGTCCATCGCTGCCGAAGGGAATGCGAACCAGCTTGTAGCCCGTCTCCGGCGAGCGATTCCACGAACCGTGGAAGGTCACGAGGAGATCCCCGACTTGCTCACTCGGGAAGGAATTGCCCTGATAAAACAGCAGATCCAGCGGCGCCGAGTGGGCCTGCATCACGAGCCTCGGGGGCGTGACGTTGGTCAGGTTCTGGCACCACGCGTCGTTGTGAACGGAATTGTTGTCGTAAGCCCATTGGGTTCTCGCTCCGAGTCCGACTCCGGGCAGCAAGCCCTCCGACCAGCAATAGGGGTAGCCGTAAAAGCCTGCCTTGGCGAACAGGTTCAGCTCCTCACCAGGGTTATCCGTGTGGATGTCGCCGCCGAAGGCGGCCCGATTGAGATTGTCCGAACCGTTTTCAACGCCCCAGAGCTGCCCTTTTGAATCAAAGCGCAAGCCCACCTCGTTGCGCGTGCCGTCCGCGAAGGGGCTGCGGTCGGCCCAGGTGGCTGTGCCTGAGGCGAGCTGAGCCGCTGTGAATTTGACGACGCGCGCGCGGTCGAAGTTGGCGTCCACGTTGCTCGAGGAGCCAACGCTCATATAGAGCGAGCCCTCTGCGTCAAAGCGCAGCGTGCGCGTGGTGTGGTTGCCTCCGCCCGGGATCCCCGTGATGACCTGGCTGGGGGTGCCGAGTGCCTGGCGTTTTTCTGTGTAATTCCAGGCATACACGGTCGTGTCGCTTGAGGCGTAGAGTTTTCCGGCGTTGAGCGCGATGCCGTGGTTGAGGCCCGGCGCTTGCGCAATCACGACGCGCTCGGCGTCGCTCGAGATGCCGTCGACGTCAGCGTCATAGAGCATCGTGATGCGATTGCTTCCTCGCTCGACCACGAGCAGCTGTCCGGCGGAGTCCGTGGTGATCCCGCGCGGACCATCGAGGTTTTCCGCGAACGTCCAGGCGCAGTAGCCCGCGGGAACTGCGGCGTTCGTGAGTGCCTTGGATTTTCCGAGGTCGCAGGTGGTGTGGCGCGTCGTGGAAGCGCCGCCGGTGCCGGTCGCACCCGCCCCGCCGCTAGCGCCCCCCGCAGCTCCACCCGTTGAGGTACTACTGCCCGAGGCCGTGCCCCCCGAACCGTTGCCTCCGGTGTTCCCGGAGGCGCCCGTCCCAGCATTATTCGCCTGGGGCTCAGAGCCCGTGTCACTGGAACAACCCAACGCAAAAAACGCCACAATTGCGGCAGTTGTGGCCGCATTCGTTGAACTTCGCATGCCAGTTCTCCTCCCAGGATCTCGATGAATTAGCTAACCTGGTACCGAGGGGCGCTTGCGGAAAGCCCCCCAGGTCACGAGGTTGAAACAAGAGGCACAACAGTGAGAGCACTCGCGCATAGCTTGAGGCTTTTTTGGGCGGGGCTGTTGCTTGGGTCTCTCGCGGCGTGCAGCAATGCAGAGCCCACGGCAGCGTTCGGTAGTGGTGGCGCGAGAGGGGGCTCTGGACCTGCGTCCCGCGGGGGCGCCGCCGGTGGTTCCACGCCGTCCCAAGCAGGCAGCGGTGGCGCTGCCGGCAGCACTGCTCGTTGGGTGGACGAGCCGACGCGGCTCTCAGAAACTGGGCTCTACGGAGCTGACGGAACGACGCTCGCGGCCGGAGTCGAAGGCTATGAACCGCGCTTCGAACTCTGGGCGGACGGCGCGGAAAAATCGCGCTATTGGCGACTCCCGACGGGTGGCAAGATCGACACGACGAATCCAGATTTCTGGCAATTCCCGGTCGGAACGCAGCTCTGGAAGGAGTTTCGAGTCGAGGGAAAGCGCATCGAAACTCGCCTGGTGCAACGCAACGTGGCGGGTTGGAAGATGGTCGCGTTCTTGTGGGATGCGGCCGGCCGTGAAGCGACAGCGGTGCCCGAGGGGCGCCTGAATGCGCTCGGCACGCAGCACGACGTGCCGCGGGAGGCGGACTGTCGCACCTGTCATCTGCAACAACCGGGACGCGTGCTCGGGTTCTCAGCGTTTCAACTCGCCAAGCCTGCCGGCGGTAAGGGCGTGGACCTCACGGAGCTCAATCGACGAAAGTTACTGGAGCCCGCTCAGCTCAACGTGCCGACCGTGCTTCCCGGGGACGCGACTGCTCAGCTTGCGCTCGGGGTGCTGCACGTCAACTGCGGCACCTGTCACAACTCGCACTCGGTGCTGCCGTATCGCAATCTTGAGCTGTTTCTCAGCCTTGCTCAGCAGCAGGTACCAGATACCGCGGCCTATCGCAGCGCGGTTGGCATGCCGTCAGGCTCGCGTCCAACGCCCGATACGCCCGCGCTGCTGATCGCGCCAGGGCATCCGGAGGCGAGCGCGCTGATCTATCGCATGTCGCAGCGCGGGAGCAATGCGCAGATGCCGCCGCTTGGCAGCGAGGTGGTTGACAGCGCAGGCATTGACGCCGTTACGGCCTGGATCAGTGGACTTAAGTGAACGCATCGGTCGCCAAAAGGCGGTGGGCTGCCACCAGCGTCAGCTGCTCAGAACAGTCGATTGAGACCGTTTAGGGCGGCGACGCGATAGGCTTCGGCCATGGTCGGATAGTTGAAAGTGGTATCGACGAAGTAGTCGAGCGTGTTGCGACCTCCGTTCATGACGGCTTGGCCGATGTGAATGATCTCGGAGGCTTGATCGCCAAAACAGTGGATCCCGAGCAGCTCCCGGGTTTCCCGGTGAAATAGAATCTTCAGCATGCCGGCGGTCTGTCCGGTGATCTGGGCGCGAGCGAGACTACGAAAGAGGGAGTGACCCACCTCATAGGGGATCTTGGCATCCGTGAGTTCGCGCTCGGTGCGTCCAATGCAGCTGATCTCTGGGCTGGTGTAAATGCCGGCGGGGACATCGCGCGACAGGCGACCCACGGTCGTGCCGTGCAGCAGGTGCTGCGCGGCGGCTCTCCCCTGGTCGTATGAGGCACTGGCGAGCCCGGGGGGCCCAATCACGTCGCCTACGGCATAGATGTGTGACACGGCGGTGCGGTAGTTTTCATCGACGGCGAGATTCCCGCGATGATCGGGCGCCGCGCCGATCGCTTCGAGACCCATATTCTCGGAATTGCCGGCGCGTCCGTTGGCCCAGAGCAAAATGTCCGACTTGAGCTTTTTGCCCGAACGCAGGTGCAGTACCACTCCGTCGCTCAGCGATTCAACTCGTTCGTACTCCTCTTGGTGTCGAATGACGACGCCCTGATCGCGCAGGTGGTAGGCCAAGGCGTCGATGATTTCATCGTCGAGAAACGCGAGCAACTTGTCACGCTGATTGACGAGATTGACCTTAATCCCGGTGTTACGGAAGATACTCGCGTACTCACAGCCGATCACGCCCGCGCCGTAGATCGTGATCGACCGTGGGCAGCTCGCGAGCCCCAGAATGGTGTCGCTGTCGAACACCCCTGGGCTGCTGAAGTCGACGTCTGGCGGGTGGTAGGGGCGGGAGCCCGTGGCCAAGACAAAATGCTCGGCTTCCAGGGTTTGGTCGCGCCCATCGGGACTCGTGAGGGTGATGGCGTTCGGACCAACGAAGCGCGCCTGGCCGTGGAGCACTGAGACGTGATTGCGCGCGTAAAACTGCTGACGCATCGACACCTGGCGCGAAATCACGCTCGCGGCAGATTTGAGCAGATCAGCAAAGCTTACTGACTTATCCTCAAGCAGGCCCGACAGAACGGGGTGCGCCCGCAGCTCGCATAGGCGCTGGACGCTGTGTCTCAGGGCTTTGCTCGGAATCGTGCCCCAGTGAGTGCAGCCGCCTCCCACGTCGCGCTGGCGCTCGACCACTGCCACGCGGCGGTGCCCCTTGGCGAGCTGCATGGCCGCTCCTTCCCCGGCCGGGCCACTTCCGATCACGATCACGTCGAATGCGGGCATCGCTCCCAGCATAGGACGCTTCCCGCTGCTTGGCGATTGCAAGGCGCAGGGCCTCCCCGCCGTCTCAAGTGCCTGGTCTTGGGGGCGCGAGTCAGCAGTTGCCGGTATGGCCCAAAAACCAGGGCACAGTCCGACAGTAGCACGATTAGGGAAATCGTGTTACCGTGGCTTGCCTGGCCGATGTTCCACTTTTTTCCGCCTTTCACGATCCGGAGGACCGGCGTCATGGTCGTCCGCGCTGACGAGGGAGGACTACCGTCGGGCGCCATGTGCGCCACTTCGAGAGCCGCAAAACGCCAGCTGGGGCTGCTCTGTTTCGGGCTCGCGTCGACTGCGGCGTCCGTCGCCCGAGCAGCGCCGGAGCCGAGCCCGGCTGTGGCCACCGAGTCAGCGGAACCGAGCTTGGTCGTGGCCACTGAGGTGACGGCGCCGCCCAACGCGCAACCGGGAACTGCCGGCGGCAGCAGTCCAAGTGAGCCCGAACTCGAGGTCGAGGTCGTGGCGCAGCGTGCCGAACCTCAGCGGAGCGCCTCAACCGTGACGCGGACGCAGGATGTCATTCGCGCGGCTCCGCATCGCACTGGGGGCGATCTCTTGTCGCTCGTGCCGGGTATGTTCATCACCCAGCACAGCGGGCAGGGCAAGGCCTATCAGGTGTTTTATCGTGGATTTGACGCGGTTCACGGCCAGGATCTCGAGTTCTGGGTGGGTGGAGCACCGGTCAACGAGGTGTCGAATCTGCACGGCCAGGGCTATGCCGATCTGCACTTCGTGATGCCCGAGGTCGTGTCGCGCATCACGGTGCTTCCGGGTACCTATAGTCCGGAGCAGGGGGATTTTGCCGTCGCGGGCACGATTCGCTACGAACTCGGCTACGCCGAGCCAGGGGTGACGGCCAAGCTCACGCGCGGCTCGTTCGGTGAGCAACGCGCTTTTCTCGCTTACCATCCGAGCGGCGCTTCGGTCGGGACGTTCGCGGCCTTCGAAACCCAATCAACCGACGGCTTTGGTCCGGCGCGCGCAGCCAAGCGTAGCTCGGTGATTGGGCAGCAGGTGTTTCGAGTCGGAGAGGGCCAGCTGCGGCTGCTAGCGACCGGCTACGCTGCGCGGTTTGACTCACCCGGGGTGGTCAGTCTGCGGGAGGTAGAGGCGCAGCTGTCGACCCGTTTTGACACCTACGGAATCCCGCAAGGGGGCTATTCTTCTCGCGTCCAACTCGTCACTGAGTACAGCGTCAGTCGGCCCGGCCTCGACTGGTCGATCGCCCCTTACGCGGTGTCGCGCTCGCTCAGTCTCAAGCAGAACTACACGGGCTATTTGCTCAACGAGCAACAGGGAGATTTGAACGAGCTCAGCAATGACTCGCGAACCCTGGGGATGACCGGTCACCTGCGTCAGGCGGTGGCTTGGCTCTCGAGCCACGACAGTATTGAGGCCGGAATATCCTTCAGAAACGACTGGACCGCGCAGGACCAACAGCTACTTGCGACCCCGAGTGAGCGCCCGCTTGCGACTCAGGTGGACGCGCATCTGCGGACGACGGATGCCGCGGGATGGCTTGAGTTCGTGACGGTCCCCGTCAAACGGCTCAAGCTGCGCGCAGGACTCCGGGTCGACAGTCTCGCGTACCTGGTGCGCGACAGCGGTGGGTCCGTTGGTCAGGCCGGCGTGGGCTCCCAGGCGTCACGTTCCGCAGGTCAAGGCGGTCAGGCGCGTTCTTCGATCGGGACGCACTATGGTCCGAAAGCGACCGCGGATCTCAGCGTCGCACCAGGGCTGCATGCGCTCCTTTCCTACGGCGAAGGGTTTCGCTCAGCTCAGGCCCGCAGCTTGGGCGATGGTGAGGTTGCGCCGTTTACGACCGTGCAGTCGCTGGAGGCGGGGCTGCGGTACGTCAGTGGCGCCGTTGGTGGATCGCTTTCCGCGTTTCGCTCAACTCTCAACAACGAACTCGTGTTCAATCCGATCTCGTCTCGAAACGAGACGGCGCCGGCGTCGCGGCGGCTTGGGTTGGCCATCGAGTTCGTTGCCAAGCCTAACCAGTGGTTCGTTTCGAGCGCCAGCGGGACGTTCACACGGGCTCAATTCACCCAATCCGACAGCCAATTTCACGAAGGCGATCGCCTGCCCTACGTGCCGGAGTTGGTCTGGCGTCAGGATCTGGCGTTCACCCCGGAACTCGGTCAGCTCTGGTCGCGTCGTCTGGTCGGGCGCTTCGGCACTGCGCTCACGGGCATGCTCAATCGTCCGCAACCCTATGGCTTGACGGGTCACCAGGTTTTCCTCGTCGATGGTTTGGCGGAGCTCCGACTGCGAGAGCTCGCGCTTGGGCTCGACGCGTTCAACCTTCTGGATGCCAAGTGGTACGACAGCGAGTTCACCTATAGCGCGAACTTTCATCCGAATACCGCAGCCCGACTGGTTCCGGAACGCTACGTGACGGTTGGGGCGCCGCGAACGCTGCTCGTGACGCTCAGTTGGTATGCAAACTAGGGGCGTGTACAGCCTCATGGAAACAAGCTGATGACTCGAACGACAGTTGTTGCAGGCGCTGCTCTGCTCGCGGTGTTTACGCTGGCCTGCTCCTCGCCGGGGGAGGATGGCAGCGGCACGACCGGACACACGATTCGACTGAAAACGCGGCTTGTGTCGGGAAATAGGCTCGAACAAGCGCACCCCAATGCGCTCGGTTGGCAGATCCAACTGAGTCAGGCGTACCTCTCGATTGGTTCGCTTTACTACCACTCGGGAGAGCCCTTGCTGTCACTGCGTAGCGGCACCAGGCAGGGTGCTCGCAGGGGTGCAGCGACTCCGCGGCCGCGAAGTGGTCTCGCAACGCTGGCAGATTGGCTGGTTCCATCGGTCCACGCTCATCCCGGGCATTACCAACAAGGCGCAGCCCTCGGACAAATGCTGGAGCCCACCACCGTCGAACTCGTCGCGGGTGGTGGCGGTTTGGCGGACGGTGAGGGGACCACCGGGCTCGCCAATTCGGCGCGTTTCTCCTGGCAATCACCCGCAGCGGGCCCGCTTGCGTCTGCACTCAAGGGGCAGGTGGTGTTGACTCGGGGCACCGCAAGCAAGGGCAGCGTCGTGATCCACTTCATTGCCAAAGCCAATGTGATTGAGGTGCGCGACGGGGACGGCAAGGCCGAGGTTGCAGGCTGCTCGCTTGGGCCCGCGCCGGGACAGAGTGGCGTGGAGTTCGACGCCGATGGTACCGTCACGCTGACGCTATTGCCGATGGTCTGGTTCGACCAGGTGGACTTCTCCTATGTTGCCCGCGGCACCGCTGGTGCGCCCCTGCCCGATGCCGAAGGTCACGTTGATCTGGCTGGCACCCTGGCCTGGCAGGGCTTCATTCGCGGCGTCAAAAAGGGCACCGCGTATCAATTTTCCTACCAGAGCGAGACCAAGTGATGACTGTCAGGTTGCCTAAATGGTGCCTCTTTGAGGCCAAGCTCGCCTTCGTCGCGATGCTGCTGTCGAGCGGTTGCAGTGAACCTGCTCACGGTCGGGTCACCTTCACCACTTGGGGAGAAGACTTCATTGAGCAGGGGATCCCTCGCGAGGAGTTTCCACAGGATCACTACTCGGTAAAGTATTCAAAATTCCTCGTCGTCTATCATGCCGTTACGATCAGCGATGACGACGGCGCGGTCGTGGCCGGGCTTGAGCATCCTCTGGTCTTTGACTTGACAAGGAAGTCACTCGGTCGACGTCTGACGCTGGGGAGCTTCGAGCTTGAAGCGAAGAACTGGCGCCAGGTCAGCTATCAACTGGGACCGATCTCGAAAGACGCCCGACCGGGTGAGCTTGCGACGGACGATGACGTGAGGCTCCTGCAGTCCGAGCAGGCCTCGCTGCACGTCGAAGGGCTGGCGACCGCTCCGTCCGGGAAAAGCAAGCACTTTAGCTGGAGCTTTTCCCCGGCAACCCTGTTTTCGGGCTGCCATGCGCCGCAGAACGGTCAAGAGGTGGAGGGGGTACTCGTCACCAGCGGTGGCGACCAAGAGGTCGAGCTGACGATGCATGGGGATCACCTCTTTTATGACGATCTGCAGTCCAGCGGTGCGGTGATGCGGTTTGCGGCTTTGGCGGCCGCCGACAGCAACGGGGATGATGAGGTTACCCTTGAAGAACTCGATCGGGTTCCGCTCTACACGCTCGACCCCACCCTGGGCAGCTACGGGACGGGAGCGCTCGGCAGTGTCAACACGCTTGGGGACTTCGAGCGAACCTTGGCGGAAACGACGGGCCACTACCGGGGTGAAGGCTCCTGCAACTCGCGACCGCTCGCGCCCTAGCCGCGGCGCTCGTCCTCGGGTTGCGACGACGGGGCCGCCCCGGGGCAGGGCTTGGCACGGAGCGTGCTCTGTTGTCCTGTCATGAACGGCGAGAACTTCCTTCGCGACTACAGCAGTGACTCCCTGGCTGCGCGCTTGTTGCGCGCTCAACAGGTGGTGCAGGCCTCCCTGGTCTGCGGCGGACTTAAGCCAAAATTCCCTCGAATTGTGCGCTCAAGGCTCGCGCCGGCGGCCGGCGTGGACCTCTCCCGGTTGCCCTTCCTTCCGAGCTCGGCGCGGCACACTGTGCACGCGGGTCACAGTGAATCTTTGGCAACAGGTCGTGACCTGCAGGGTCCACTCTGCGACAGGTCACTTGTCCGCCGGCGGGCTCAGCTGTTGCTCGCCGCGCAGGAGCGAGCCGCTCAAGGCCGCAGCATGAGCTCGACCTCAACCCCGCCCTGGGGGGCAGGTCGATGAGCGCTCCGATCGCCCTGCCCGTGCTTCAGGCTCGCCTGTTTGGGCGCGATACGCCGTTTGCGGTTGGCTTCGAAGTCACGCACCGCTGTAACTTAGCCTGCTCCTACTGTGATCGACACGTCGCCGCTCCCGACGAGATGAGCATCGAGCAGATCTTCGAGGCGCTCGACGGGCTCGTGACTCTTGGGATGCGGTCCATTTCACTCGACGGTGGAGAAGCGCTCACGCATCGTCAGATCGGCTCAATCGTGGACTGGCTCGTCGAGCGCGAGCTCACGGTGCGCCTCAACACCAATGGCATCCTAGTGCCGCAGCATCTTGCGACCGTTCGGAAATGCAGCAAGCTGAAGATCAGCCTGGATGGGCCAGCTCAGCTTCACGACTTCGTGCGTGGCTATCGCGCTTATGATCGGGCCATGGCGGGTGCCAAGGCGGCTCTCGATGCCGGGGTCCCGGTCGAGTTCACCTGCGTGGTGGGGCGGCACAACGCGCGCGCGCTCGATGCGGTGCTGAGCGCCGCCGAGTCCCTCGGTTGCGGGGTGATCTTTCAGCCTGCGCGCGAGAGCCTGTTCGTTGGCGATGCGGGGCCCGCGGGGAGCTATATGCTCGATAGTTCGGGCATCCAAGCTGCCATGCGCACCATCGAGACTTACAAGCACGCGGGGCGCGCGGTGCTCAATCAATGGGCAAGTCTCCGGCATTTTCGCGCGTTTCCCGCCAACAAGTCCTTGCCCTGTGCAGCGGGGCATCTCAACGCCACGCTCGATCCGCGCGGTCGGCTTTACCACTGCGGTCAGCTCCATCGCCCCACCGACGCTCCGAATGTTGTTTTGGTCGGCGCGGAAAAGGCCTTCGCTCAGCTGGTGCGTCAGGGTTGCAATCAATGCTGGTGCGCGCGGGTGGTGGAGGAAAACTACGCTTGGGGTCTGCGTCTAGCGGCGTTTCTTCCCACCTCGCAGTCGAGCGAGACGGGACTAGCAGCGCAGTAGGTGTGCGGCGCGCGGTGTATGGCGTCAGGCGACCTTGCTCTTGGCGAGTCTCTCGCGCGCCCAAGCCATGGCGGGCGCTTTGGTCGCAAATACCTTGGTTGGGTAGGGCGCGCGTGAGACGAACCAGATCACCGAGATGATGCCTCGGATGATGGCATTATCCACGACGAAGGCCTGCCCACGATTCCAGCGGAAGTCCTGGAAGCGATAGGCCTTCTCGGTATCGTCGATCAGTTTCCGCTGGTTGCCAGGCAACGACGCGACCTTGGAGGCGTCGATCACGTAGGCAATCTCGTGCCCCAAGCCATCGTACAAACGAGTCAGTGCAGCCAGAAACTCCGACAGCTCCTGATCAGTCATCGTTACCGGCACCGTGATGACGTACAGAGGCGCCTCAGAGCAGTCGAGCCAGGGGTGTCGCGGAGCAGTGAAGGCCATCAACCCATGATCAACTTCTGGGGGGAGCTGTCAACAGTTACGGGGCCGCCGGCGGTCGCTCACGCGGTCTCAGGTCACCTCGCCGGCCTGGCGCGGCGTCGTCGATACGCGTGCAGTACGACCGTCACGGCGCCCGTTGGACCGGCTGATTCCCCTTGAATCGCGCACGAACCAGGTCCCCGTTGATTTCTTGGGGGCCGGCCCTTTACACGGTCTGGTGATGAGACTACCCCCGTAGGACCATGTCCCCCAACGAGGCCGATTTCCTGACAGCGCTCGAAGCTTTCCTCGACGAGTTCGACGCCCTGATGTCAGACGATCCCAAAGCGGCGTTGGAGCTAACCAAGAACGTGCCGCCGGAGCTGGCCGACGATGAGGCCGTGATGCTCGCGCGGGCGGAGGCCTCGGCCGCCGTCAACGGCGAGCATACTGCGCTCACCGAGGTCGAGAAGATTCTCGAGGAGTCGCCCGACTTGCTGGAACTGCGTCACTACGCGGCCTGCTTGGCTGAGGAGCTCGGAGATGAGCCACGCGCCATTTCGCATCAGCTCAAGCTGCTTGAGCTGGAGATCCAGCTAGACGAGCTTGAGGGACCCGTGCCGCCTGCAGTCGCCGACGAGATTCAGCGCGTGGCTGAGGCCACGCTCGCCGAGCTCCCCGATGAGTTTGCCTCCCGTCTCGAGGGCGTGGCGGTGCTGCTCGCCGAGCGTCCCGACGTCGAGCAGGTACGCGAGGGCTTTGATGCGCGCTCGCTCGGGTTCTTTGAAGGACCGACTGCAGCAGAGCGTGTCAGTCTTGAAGCGCCTGCCGCAGTGCCTCGGATCCTGCTGTTCGTGCGTTCCCTGGTGGACGCATTTGGCGATGAGCCGGACGAGCTCACCGAGCAGGTTCGCGTGACGGTTTTGCACGAGGTTGGCCATTATTTTGGCTTGGAAGAGGACGATCTCGCTCGCCTTGGTTTGGATTGAGCGGCGTGGAAGCGGCGCGCGGGGGTCTCGCTTTGGGGCCCCTTGCGCGGTCCGAGCACGCCCGTCGCTACTGCCCGCTTGGGACGGGGGCCACTGCGACGAGCAGCACGACTGAGTCCGCCGCAACGCGATAGCTGCTGGCGAGTGACTCTGGTTCGCTGAGGTCAAACAGATTGTTATCAGCCTCAGCCACGCTGCTCGTGTCGATCCGGCGTCGCCAGCAGCGCCCGTCGCTCAAGGCCGGGAGTTGAAACTCGACGCTATCGGTCCAGAGGTTGAAGAGGACGAGCAGATCTTGCTCCCCCACACGGCTCCCAGTGATGTACAGCCTGAGGCAGCGATTGCCGTCGCCCGGATGTGAGACTCCGTCTTCGCGCGTGAAGAGGTACTGGACACTAGTTGGAGAGGCTTCGCCGTAGGCGGTCTGGGCAAAGGTGACTCTGCCCTGCCGGAGACGCGTGAGAGCTGCCACGAAGCGAAAGAGCGGATTTCTGTCGGGGGAGCCTGCCGCAAGCCCGAAGTTGTCGTGGTAGGCGCCGCCGCCCTCCGTCGGCAGCCGCGTTGGCGCCGAGGTCCCGAGCATGGCGTAGTTGGTCCAAGTGCCGACGCTGTCGATGCACCAGGGATTGTTGTTGCCGTTCTGGGTCCGCCCAAACTCGTCGCCCGCCACAACCATGGGGACTCCGCGCGAGATGCAGAGTGTCAGCCAGAAATTGCGCAGCTTGCGACGACGAACCTCGTGCGAACCTTCGCAGTCCATCGACAGATTGTCATCGCTGCCCCCGTCGGAGGGTCCAAACGGCCAGGCGCCATCGTTGCTCTTTTTGCGGTAGCTGACGAGATCGAGCAGCGTAAACCCATCGTGGGCGACCACGAAATTGATGCTTCGGTGCGGTCCCCCGCGCCCGGCATGATGCAAGGGATCGCCATCAAGCATTTGGCAGAAGTCGAGCGCGTTACCCGCTCCCGCCATGAAGCGGCGCACTGCATCACGGTAACGACCGTTCCACTCGCTCCAGCCGCTCGGGAAATTGCCGACCTCATAGCTCCAGAGGTCCCAGGCCTCGGCGATCATCTCGACATCGTGACGATGGCCGAGCGCAATGATGGCCGCCAAGAGCGGGTGATCGCGATGAAACCGGTGCGATAGGATGGAGTGATCCTGCGGCGTTGTGCCATCCCCACGTCCGAGCACCGGAGCAAGGTCGAAGCGAAACCCATCGATCCCGAACTGCTCGACCCAGTAGGCGAGAGAATCCATCACGAGGCGCTGCGCGATTGGGCTGCGACTATTGATTTGGTTGCCGCAGCCCGTGGCGCCTTCCACCACCTGACCCTCGGTGCTGTGGAGATAGTATTCCACAGCGTCGAAGCCGCCGAGGCAGACGAATCCGGTGGTATCCACGCGTCCACGCCAGTTGCCTCCCTCACCCGTGTGGTTGTAGACGACGTCGAGGTAAACCTCGAGTCCGGCAGCGTGGAACGCCTTTACCATCGCCTGAAACTCGCGCGTGGGCCCGCCGGGGCTGCGATCATGTGCGTAGCGTCGATCGGGTGCGAAATACCCCATCGTCATGTAGCCCCAGTAGTTACCGCCCGGCGCATCAGTGCGGCAGAGCGCGTTCTCGGACTCAAACACGGGCATCAGTTCGAGCGTTGTGATGCCAAGGGCCTTCAGGTAAGGCGCTAGGTAGGCGGCGCCGGCATAGGTACCGCGCAGGCGAGCCGGTACCCCGACGACTGACTCAAACCCGCTGACCCCGCGAAGCAGCCGCCCCAGCTCGGTCGCGGATGGATGTCGCGAGAGACCGCGCAGGTGGGCCTCGTAGACGAAGGCGCGTTCCGTTGGAATTCGGGGCCGCAGGGCTGGATCGCTCGCGGGCAAGCGCAGGTAAAGGCCCTTTGGCGCCACGAGGGCCGTATCGAACTCGCGGGACGGTCGACCGCGATAGGGCAGAGGGCCCGTGGAGAAGGCCTCTATCGTGTCGCCTCGGGCCAGCGATTCGGGCGTTTCCCGATCGTGGCTCAGTTCGCGCGCGTAGGGATCGAACAGTAGTTTGTTGGGGTTGAAGCGATTGCCTGCCGCATCGAAATCGGACAAAAACCCGACGTTGCTGCCACCGCGTTGCCAGCCGGGTTGCCATGGCCAGTTCGGGCCCCAGCAGCGAAAGCCATACAGTGTGCCTTGGGGGACGCCGCTGATTTTTGCGCGCCAGACATGATCGACGGGGTTCTGTTGCAGGCTGCAGGTCAGGACGGGAGCTGAGCCCATGGCGTCGGCATAGAGCTCAAGCTCGACGCGAGTGGCTCGACGCGAGTACACGGCGAAACTGACGTCGTCACCGCAGGGGTTGGCGCCTAGCGGATAGGTCGCCTGCGGCCATTGTTCGGGGTCGACGACACGTGCAGTCTGAAGGCTAGCCCGGAGGCTCATGCCCGACCCGGTGGCATGGAAGAATGGGCCATGGTGCGGTCGAGCTCGGCGACGATGTCATCCACCGTGAGGCTGAGAATCTCCGGATCGATCGGCTTCTGAAGTGAGCGCACTGTGGGGCGGTCGAGCAGCTCTCGCGAACGCGGCGTGACGGCGCCACCGGTAACGAACAAAAAGCGTTGCTCCAGCTCAGGCCAGAGCTCGCAGACCTTGGCCATCAAATCCACGCCGCTTAGCCCAGGCATCATCAAATCGCACACGATGACGTCAAACTCCGCGCTTGCCCGCAGTGCCGTCAGGGCGTGTTCGCCATCCAGGGCGATCGTGACGTCATGGTTGCGGAGCATGCGCTTGAGCGCACGAGCCACGATCGGCTCATCGTCCACCACTAGGATGCGGGCGCGGCGTCGCGCGACCGTCAAGATGGGCGAGGACGAGGTGAGCTCGGCAGGTTCACCCGGGCTCACGGGCAGAATCACGCGCATGGTGGTCCCGAGCCCGAGGTGGCTCTCCACCAGGAGTTCACCATCGAAGCTGCGCACGATGCCGTGGGACACGAATAGCCCGAGGCCCGTGCCTTCTCCGCTCGGTTTGGTCGTAAAATAGGGCTCGAACAGACGGGGAATGTGGTGCGGGGCGATGCCGAGTCCGTCATCAGAAATTTCGATCACCACGCGGCCGTCGTCAGCGACCGAGGTTCGAACCGTGATCGTTCCGCGTGTGGGACGATCCTCGGGAATGGCCTGCGCGGCATTGACGAGCAGATTGACGAACACCTGCGCCAACCGTTGCGGATCCACTTTGACATGCGGGAGATCACCATAAAGCTCACTGACGAGCGCCCGGTGCTTGAGCACGTGCTCGACCAGCTTGAGCGCCGAACCGAGCACGCGGTGCACGTCCACTCCTGCGAATGGAACGGCATCCCGCTCGCGCGACAGGAGTCGAAGATCACCCACGACTCTGCGAATGCGCTCGGTTCCGTCAAGCGCTTCGCTCGCGAGCTCTCCGAGGTGCGCCCGCTCCCCCGCGTCGTCTGCCGAGGGTAGGCGCTCGGTAACCTCCCGCAGGTTGGCCATCACGAAGGTCAGCGGGTTATTGATCTCATGTCCGACGCTGGCAGCAAGCTGTCCCAGGGCCGCCAGGCGATCGGCGCGAGTCAGTGCAGTGCGGACCTCAAGTAGCTGGCGTGTGCGCTCGTCAACGTCATGTTCGAGACGCTCGGAGTCGGCCTGCATCTTCGAATACTCAACGCCCACTCCGCGCATGACGCCCCAGCCGACGCCAAGCAGCATCGCCATGGAGCCAAGTTCGGAGGCGTACGGCAGGGCGACACGGGCCCCCAGGCTGAGCGCTTCTAAGATCGACGACGCCATGAAGGTTGCCAACCCCACCAAGGGAGCAATGGACCGTTCCGGCAGCTCGGCGCGTCGTTGATACAGCCGAATGAGCGCCCAACTGAGCGCGATGAATCCGAGCGCGAGCGGCAGGCCGACGAAGAGAGTTGGCGCCGGGAGGTGCATCGTGCTGCCGAAGGGCGTCGTTCGTGAGATGAGCTCACCCGTCTCGAAGACTCCGGGGACGAGGGACAGAACTGCACAGACGGCAAGGAGCAGAACGAGTCCACGCTCGAGCTGTCGACGCGGGGACTGCGTGAGCAGGCGCGAGAGCGGAAGCCAGGCGGCGGTCTGCAGCAGGCCCAGGGCGAGGTTGGCTCGACCCGCCTGCGCAACCCAAACGCTTGGGTGGGGCAGAAGAAACGCGATATTGTTGATCGAGTAGAGCGCGCTCATGAGCGCGATCGGGATCAGCCACCGCACATGGGCGAGGCGTGGTTCGCGCGCAGCCAAAATGCCGAGGGTGGCCGTCGTCAACGCAACCGCGGTACAGGCTCCGGTAATGAGTAGCTGAGCAATCATGCAAATCGGTCGGCGGTAGAGATGTGCGGTCGGGCGGCTCGCGTGATCCTACGGTCAGGTTGACAGCCTACCCTAGCGGCAGCTGTCGCCGAGGCGAATCACGCGCTCCGGGGGCCCCGGGCGCGGGCGCGGCCTCTGGTTCGGGACGGCCGCTTGCCCAGAATAGCGTCTGGTTTCCACGGCGGATCGCCCCAACTGCGAGCTGCTAAGGGCAAGACTCGGCGGAACGGCCCGTCGGCGGAGTCTCCTGGTTGATTGGACGTGAGGACACGCCGGGCTGGCTCCTCGATATCTTGCGAGTTTGAGCCTCCCGGCGCATATCACGCAGGCCATGACGGAACCCGCACCCAAGAATGAGCCGACCGCCGCCCCGAACTTCGTCCGGGACATCGTCCAGGCGGACGTCAATAGCGGCAAGGCGGGAGGCCGGGTTGCGACTCGATTTCCTCCTGAGCCAAACGGCTACCTGCACATTGGGCATGCCAAGAGCATCGCGCTCAACTTCGGGCTCGCGACGCAGTTTGGCGGCATCTGCAACCTTCGTCTCGATGACACCAATCCGCTCGCCGAGAGCGATGAGTACGTGCGAGCGATCATCGAAGACGTACGCTGGCTCGGCTACGACTGGAACGGTCTGTTCTGGGCGTCTCAGTATTTTGAGCAGCTCTATGCCTGGGCAGAACAGCTGATCCTGGCGGGCAAAGCCTACGTCGACGAACAGTCGCTTGAGCAGATCCGGGCAACGCGCGGTAACTTCTATCAGGCCGGCGTCGAGAGTCCGGCCCGTAGTCGCTCGCCCGAGGAGAATCTCGCGCTGTTTCGCCGCATGAAGGCCGGCGAGTTCACCGATGGTGAGCGGGTTCTGCGCGCCAAGATCGACATGGCGTCACCGAACCAGAACATGCGGGATCCGTTGATGTACCGCATCCGCCACACTGCGCACCACAACACGGGCGACGCCTGGTGCCTCTACCCGATGTACGACTACGCGCATCCGCTCAGTGACGCGATCGAAGGAATCACGCATTCCATTTGCACGTTGGAGTTCGAGGACCATCGTCCGCTCTACGATTGGTTCCTCGTAGCACTAGGGTTCGTGGGCGACACGAAGCCCGAGCAGATCGAGTTCGCTCGACTGAATCTCACCTATACGATGCTGAGCAAGCGTCGCCTGCAGCTGCTGGTCGAGGAAAATCTGGTTAAGAGCTGGGACGACCCGCGCATGCCGACGATCGCGGGCATGCGTCGTCGTGGCTTTTCGGCAGAGGCACTGCGTCGTTTCTGCGAGCTGATCGGCATCTCCAAGCGCGAGGGCTTGGGTGACGTGCAGCTGCTCGAATACGTTCAACGCGAGGATCTAAACCAGCGCTGCCCGCGCCATCTCGGCGTGCTCCGCCCGCTCCGGCTCGTGATCGAGAACTGGGCTGAGGACGAGGTGAGGGAGGTCGATCTGCAGCGGCACCCGGAGTACCCCCAGCAAGGGACGCGCAAGGTGCCGTTCGGGCGGGAGCTCTACGTCGAACTCGACGATTTTCGCGAGGTGGCTCCGCCCAAGTGGTTCCGTTTGGCGCCAGGCCGTGAGGTGCGACTTCGTGGCGCTTGCCTCGTGACCGTGAAGGATGTGGTCAAGGACGCCGCCGGTGAGGTCATCGAGCTGCGCTGCACCTGGGATCCGGCGTCCTGGGGTGGCACCGCCGTCGATGGACGCAAGGTTAAGGGCACGATCCACTGGGTGTCGGCGCCTCATGCCGTCGATGCGGAGGTCCGGCTCTATGAGCGCCTCTTTACGGCCGAGGACCCCATGGGCGGTCCGGAGGGGAGCGATTGGCGCGACTCGCTCAACCCCGAATCCCTGACGATTTGTCAGGGAGCCAAGCTCGAGCCTGCTCTTGGCAAGGCGGAGGTCGGCGAGCGTTTTCAGCTGGAGCGGCTTGGTTACTTCTGCGTCGACAAGGACACGGTCGCCGGGCACCTGGTGCTCAATCGCACCATGACGCTCAAGGACAGCTGGGCCAAACTCGAAAAGAAGCTCGGCGGCGCCTGAGCGAGCGACGACGCTCTCACCGCGAACCGGACAGCTGCTGACCGGTTCGCTGGTTGCACGCAGCGAGAGCCGCGCGCGTTCCTAGCTCAGTCGTCGGCCGACAGCCGCAGCGTGCGCGGTGAGTCCTTCGCGAGCTGCGAAGTCCTGCACGCGCGGGCCATCGGCCGCGAGTGAGGCGGCGTCGTAGGCCAGGATGCTCGACGACTTGAGAAAATCGTTGGCCGACAGCGGGCCGAAGAAGCGCGCGGTGCCGCCAGTCGGGAGCACGTGCGAAGGTCCCGCGAAGTAATCCCCGAGCGGCACGGGCGTATACGCGCCCACGAAGATCGCGCCTGCATTGCGAATCAACGTCATGCAGCGAGCATCGTCGCGGGTCATCAGTTGAAGATGTTCGGTGGCGAACTCGTTGGCGAGCTTGGCGGCGTCATCAAGCGTTCTCGTCAGGATAATGGCTGAGTACTTGCTGAGTGCGGCGCGAATCGCCTCTCCGCGCTCGAGCTCGACGAGTTGTCGTTCGAGCTCGACCAAAACACCTTCGGCCAGGGCGCGTGACGGAGTGGCTAGCACCGCCGAGCCTGGATCATGTTCGGCCTGTGCGAGCAGATCGGCCGCAACCCAGGCGGGCGACACCGCATCGTCGGCCACGATGAACACTTCACTCGGGCCGGCGATCGAATCGATGCCGACCTCTCCGAACAGCTGTCGCTTGGCTTCAGCGACGAACGCATTGCCGGGCCCGACGATCTTGTCGACAGGACGAATCGTCTCGGTGCCATACGCCAGGGCAGCAACCGCTACCGCGCCACCGGTGCGATACACCTCGCGAATCCCCAGCTCCTCGGCGAGCGCGAGCGCCATCGGGTTGATGTCGCCGCCCGTCGGCGGACTCACCATCACGACCTCAGACACGCCAGCCACCAATGCTGGGACGACGGTCATCAGTACCGTCGACGGATAGAGGGCGCGACCACCTGGTACGTACACTCCAACGCGCTCGATCGGCGTGTAGCGCACGCCGAGCGCGCGTCCTTGGCGCAGCAGGGGCGGTGGGGCGCGGTGCAGGATGTGATTCTGGTACTCCCTGATGTTGCGAATTGCTTCGCGCATCAGATCGAGGAAATCGGGATCCGCTGTCGCGTGTGCTGCCTTGAGCTCGGCCTCGGGTACGCGCAGGCTGTCGGCCGTAATATTGGCACGGTCGAGACGACTCGTGAGCTCGGCCACGGCCGCATTGCCGCCCTGGCGAACCTGAGCGAGCAGCTCGCTCACGATACTTGGTACGTGTAGCGTCGAGCTCTCGCTCGCTGCAGTCAAACCGCCGCCGCGAAGGGTCGCGCGGAGTACTTCGACCTCGGTGGCAAAGGAGGGGTCTTCGTGGGTGAGGAAACGAACGGTCGCCATCTGGGCGACAATCTGGACGCGCTTGGTCCGGTTTTCAACACAGCGCGTTGCGACTGCCCCGGGCAGGCCTGGTCCGTCGAACCCGCCGGTCACCGGACAAGCGCGCGAGCGAGTGCCCGCGAGGCGAAGGCGAGAGACCTCTGCGCAAGCCAGGTAGCAGTAAAACCCACCTGAACTGCGAAACAGAGGTAGCAGTCGGTTTTCTGGCCGAGCAGGGGCATTCCAATCACAGGAGTTTTTGCGGCATATTTCAGGGGTCGAGGCCTGCGAGCCGGCGCCGAATGGGTCCGCTGCACGTGGCTCGATAATTGCTAGAGGGCAGGTGACCCGAGGTCCGTGCCATCAGGCGACGGACGGTCAGGAGATCCCCGATGCAGAGCGTCAACTTGTTTGATTCGCAGACCAACATGGACATCGACCTGCAGGCTCCGAGCTCCTCGCCCCGGATTTCGGGCTTCTGGGATGCTCCCGCTGCTTTGCCTGCCTCGAGCATCGCTGCCGCCGTGGCTCTTGCCGTGAGCCGTGGGCTCGTGGCTCGCCCCGAGCGCGAGCGTCTCCCGATGCGCTGAGTTGGTTGTTCGTAGATAATCAGAAAGTCAGAAGTGAAGATGACGTCGAAGTTGCTCCACTACATCGTGGAGTTCGAGGACGGCTCTCACTTTGACGTGCACGTGAATCCTGCTGACTCGGACGATGTCCACGTCGACGGGGTTCCACGAGGCGTGCGCGTTGAAGCTGGGTCTCAGGGTACGTGGGTGACGACCGAAGAGGGCCAGCGCGTGCCGCTGCAGCTTCGCTACGAGCATGGTGAGCTCGTCGTGGAGACGTCCGATGGTCAGAAGCACCGGGTCAAGGTTGAGCTCGCGCGTTCGGCGGAGTTCAAGCGTCAGGTGCTGAGCCAGCCGCCTCCGCCCGCTCCAGAACACGACGGACGGCTCGAAGCGCCGATCGCCGGCAGCATTCTGAAGCTGCTCGTGGAAGAGGGCACCGTGGTGGCCGAAGGCGACGGGGTGATCCTGCTCGAGGCCATGAAGATGCAGAACACCATCTTAGCGCCTGCTTCCGGGGTAATAGCGTTTTTTGTCAAGCCGGGTCAGACCGTGCGTAACGGTGACCTGATGGCGACCTTGACCCCCGTTGGGAGCAAATCATGAGCAGTGTGAAAGAGGTAGCCTCCGGGGCTCCCGCCGAGACGATCAACCTGGCGCGCGCTCGGCTTGAGATGCTCTTTGATGCCGGCTCCTTCGAGGAGTTCGACGCCGCAGTCGTTCACCGTACCGAGGCCTTTGGCATGGGCAAGAAGCGCCCAGCTGGCGACGGTGTCATCACCGGCGTAGGCAAGGTCGCTGGTCGAACGGTGTATGCGTTCTCGCAGGACCGCACCGTACTCGGTGGCTCGCTCGGTGAGGCTCACGCCGCCAAGATTTGCAAGGTGATGGACATGGCGGTCCGCAACGGCTCGCCCATGGTCGGCATCTGCGACTCCGGCGGAGCCCGAATTCAGGAGGGAGTCACCTCGCTCTCGGGCTACGGCGAGATCTTTCTCCGCAACGTGCGCGCCTCTGGCGTCATTCCGCAGATCTCTTTGATCCTCGGGCCTGCGGCGGGTGGAGCTGTTTACAGCCCCGCCCTGACCGATTTCATCATGATGGCCGAAGGCCGTTCGTACATGTTCCTCACCGGGCCAAAGGTCGTCAAGACAGTGACCTTTGAGGACGTGACGGTCGAGGCGCTCGGTGGTGCCAGCGTTCACGCTGCCAAGACTGGGCTCGCGCACTTCAGCGCGGCTCACGACGTCGAGGCCATTGAACAGGCACGCAAGTTGCTCGGCTACCTGCCGGAGAACTGCCAGGAGTCACCTCCCGATCTGCCCTGCGACGATCCAGCGGACCGCAGCTGTGATGAGCTGCGCACCCTGATCCCGAGTGATCCCCAGCAGCCCTACGACGTCCGGATCGTCATCGACAGCGTGGTCGACAAGGGGTCGTTTCTGGAGGTTCACGAGCAGTTTGCCGGTAACATCGTGGTCGGCCTCGCTCGTTTGGCGGGCAAGGTGGTCGGCATCGTCGCCAACCAGCCCAACGTGCTGGCGGGTTGCCTCGACATCGATGCTTCTCGAAAAGCGGCTCGCTTCATCCGTACCTGCAATGCGTTCCGCATTCCGCTCATCTCGTTCGTGGACGTTCCGGGCTTTCTCCCGGGGCAAGATCAGGAGCATGGTGGCGTGATCGTGCACGGAGCCAAGCTCCTGTACGCCTACTGTGAGTCGAGCGTGCCCAAGCTCAGCGTGATTCTACGCAAGAGCTATGGTGGGGCCTACATCGTGATGAGCTCCAAGCACATCGGCGGCGACATTGTGCTCTCTTGGCCTTCGGCTGAAATCGCAGTGATGGGGCCCAAGGGTGCAGTCGAGATCCTCTACAAGCGGGAGATCTCGGCGGCAGAGGACCCGAAGGCGGAAATGGCCAAGCGCAATGCTGAGTACACGGAGATGTTCTTGTCTCCTCGTCAGGCAGCTGAGCGTGGGTTCATCGATGCCGTGATCGATCCCGCCGACACCCGTCGCAAGCTCACTCGCCTGCTCTCGGCGGTTGAACATCGTCGGGATTTGACTTGGCCCAAGCGTAACGGGAACATCCCGACCTAAGGGAGCCCTGCTTGAGTTCCGGTCCAGCGCCGGGTGGTCGCCGATGGGTGGTCACTCGGCGTTGCGCGTTTGGGCGCGCGGCGCGCGGCGCGTGGCACTGGACCTGCAATCTGCGCGAGCATGGCTCGCTTTTTACCACGATTGCTGGCAGTTTTGCCGAACAGGGGTGTGTGGCGCGCGCTCTGTGGCGCGTTTGCAACACTTCTTGTTCTCACCCCAGCAGTGGGGCTCAGCGCACCCGACAAGGTTGCCGCACCTGCCACCCCAGGGAACGCCGCGCCTGCCGCCCCAGAGCAAGCCGCGCCCGCCACAAGCTCGAACGACGCGAGCACGCGGCCTGCTCCAGCGAGCTCCTCCGAAGCGCCGCCCCCGGTGCGCTACGAGTCGGCAGACGTTGGTCCCGAAGGCGTTCCTGATGATGCTCCGGTGGTCGTCGCGCCCGTCGACCGTGCCGCGACTGCGCCCTCGGCGGCGTCGGATAGCGAGTCCGACGAGCCCAAAGAGGCGACTGGTCCCACAGAGTGGAGTGCAGGGATCGGGGCGGAAATGTTCCTAGCGCGTGGCAAGGTGATGCCGGGCGTGATGATGCACGCCAGCATGCCAGGGCTCTACATTGGCGCGGAAACGGCGCTGCTTTGGCTGGTCGAGCAACGGCCCGGCTACGACGGGAGCTTTCTGGGAAGCCAGGTCGGGATCCACGCAGGGATGAACGTGCTTCATCGCAGCGGAGTGGACATCAATCTCGGACTTGGGCCCGACTTCTACTGGCTTTGGGGCATGACATCGTCGGCGGCCGAGCGCGCGTTAGCGCTACGCGCCGAGGTGCACTACTGGCCTGATCGGACGCACGGATTGGTATTTGGGGCGCGGGTCTATCCACTAGCTACCGATGGACTCCAGCTGGGCGAGAAACAAGCCGGTGGCGCCGGTTGGCCGGTGCTTTTCACCCTGGGTGTCGAGATTGGAGGTTACCGATGAAAGCGCTTAGCTTCCTTTTGCTGAGTGTGTCACTCGTGGGTTGCGCTGATCTGACGTTCGCAAAGCAGGCAGCCTTGGACTACCGTCAGTATCGAACCGTCTGCATCTCCGCCCGGAGCTGGTCCAGTTACCTGCAGACTGAGATGGGCAGCTCGACGGGATTTGCAGCCGTCACGGTGGCTTGCTCCGGCGATGAGGATGCGGTGCTGAGTGTCTCGGTGAGCACCGAGTCCTACGACAACAGTACCGACGAAACGACCGACATCGACTACTACGGCTACGCGGACTACGAACTCACAGACCGCGATGGTCAGGTGATCGACTCGGGTTCGGTCAAATCCGACAGTGAAACGAGTGACGAGGCCGAGCAGGACGTGCTCGACAAGGTTGCGTTTCACTATCACGCGCCCTATCGGCTGTGAGATGCACCCGCGGATGCGGCACGCGGAATGGGTCGGGCAGCCCAGTGAGGTCCGATGGCTGGTCGCAGCGCATTGTGCGCCAGCCAGTGCGGTTCAGACTCTACTTACAGAGGATGGCGACGAAGGCGTCGACGCTCTTGCCGGCGAACACGCCTAGCAGGGTTGCATTGGTGATCGCGGGGGGCTGCGCTTCGCACCAACCGATCAAGATATGGGCGTTATCGGCATTATTTGAGTCAAAGCTGTCGCCGTCGGACTCGACCTTCCCGGACTCGCTCGCGGTGTCGAGAAACGCCGAATAGTACGACCCGACGAACTTGTTGGCACGCGACACGATTGAAACATCGGAGTACTCGACGCCGTACTGGAACTCATGCGGGAGGTCAAAGCTGTTGTTCTCCATGGTCATCTGCGGCGCACCTGCGCGGCGACCCGCCAGAGCCACGCCCGTCTGGTAGCCCCAGCCCGAGACCAGGGAGACGGCTTGCGTGAAGTGCGAGTTCTTGAAAGTCACCGAGGTGTGCCCCTTCAATGACCAAAGCTCCACGCCGAGTTCGGGCGAGGTCGCGACTCCGCCCTTCTCCCAAGGCAGTCGATAGTCGTTCTGACGACCGAGCTGCTGCAGGTTGTCAAACACCGTTCGCACGTGAGAGCAACCGTCGGCTCCTTCGGCCCAACCGCAGCCGAGGCCGCGTCCGCCGCGCGCGGTCGTGTCAATCGTCAGCTTGGTGACGGTGACATCAGTGAAATCTCCGAAGGAGACCGCCGTCCCCGTTCGGTTGTCTCCGATGTCCTGGTCGGTGCAGTCCCTGGCGACAACACCCGTGATGGCACTGTTGCTCACGCTGACAAATCCCAGACACTCGCCTTTGAATCCGCGTACCTCGACGTCGCGTAGGTTCAGCTTGGCGACGCGAGTCAGGTGAATTCCAGAGCTGTAGCGAGTTTTATCGCCGTCGACGGCGAGCGCCGTGATGCTGAGGTTGGCGACATCTGTTGCCGATAGCTCGCCCTGAATGACTGAGGTGCTGCCCGCGCCACGCAGCGTGATGCCAGTGGCGATGCTGTTGTTGGCTCCAATGTCGAACGTGGTGTTGGCTGCGAGGCAGATCACGGCGTTGGGCTTGGCGAGCGCTGATTTCAACTCTGCCGCGTTGGCGGGCGTCTCGGTACAGTCAACCAGCGGTTCGCCGGGTCCTGCTGCGCCCCCGGCACTTCCGCCAGTGCTGGGGCCAGCGGCGGCTGCAGCGTTTCCCCCGATGTTGCTCGTTCCTCCTGACCCGAGTCCGCCATTGCCGCTATTGGCGCCGTCGCCACCGTTGCCGCGCGCGAGGGACGGGTTGCCACTCGAACCTCCTGGCTCGGTGACAGTCGAGGGAGCCGGGCCCCCGTTCTGGCACGCTATCATGGCGAGCGTTGCAAGGCAGGCGAGCGACATTGGGCGAGAGTGAACTGAATTCGACATAGAACCTCCGGGGCCTCTGGCGAGTCAGCGGCCGCGATCCAGTGGCGCTGCATGCCTCGTGCCCTGAGATCTAAACGGAAAACTCGCAGCTTTTTCCCTGAAATGACCTGCTGTTGGACGCTCTGGGGACAACACTGTTCGCGGAGCGTGCAGTGCCTCGCCGGTCGCGCCTAGAAATCGCGTGATCGCCACGCGCGCCGCGCCCGAGGCCGCAGGTGCAGTGCCTTGCCGGTCGCTCTAAGAATTCGCCGAGCCCGTCAGCGCACGAACACATTGTCGTAGGACCACCACGCCGACGTTACATCGCTAATGATGCACGCCGCGCCGGTGCCGGGGCCCGCGGGGCTAGCGCCCGTGCGTCGCAGGATGACCTCGGCGCTGCGCACCGCGCCACCGTTGGCCCAGAAATTCTCGCCGGAAACGCTACTGTTGCACATCGCCGTGGGGCCACTGAAGGCATTGACGAGTTTGCCGTCCAGCACGCCGCCCATGCCGACTTGATGGGAAATCTGGTCGGTGCCTGGTTCGAACGTGACCAGGTTCATGTCGCTGGCGGCGATGAAGCCGTTGTTGTCCACTGCCGACTGGCCAAAGATCGCCCAGCAGGTCACGGAGCCAGAAAATGACTGTTTGTAGCGAACAACCGACCAGGCAATGGTCTCTTTGATGTGAAATGAGTGATAGGCGGCTGGCTCACCGCAGCGTGCCTCTGGGAACAGCGTGAGGACGAGGCCTCCCTGCGCGTTGGTCAGACGTTTCGTCGTCACCCACGCTTTGGTCTCCGATTCGAGCATGTCGCTTGTGACCAGCATCCAGCCGCCACCGTCGCGTGTCATGTCACAGAAGGCGGAAAGCGTCTGGTCGGGGGTGCCTGGCGGCGAAAGGGCGTAGGTGCCGTCGGGGGTCTCGGGTCGCTGCTGCTTGAGCAACTGACAAGATGCTGCATGCGAACAGCGCGCGGTAACGCAGAGCAGGCCCGGGTCGCAGTCGCCATCCTTCTGGCAACTGGAGGCATCTGGACCAGCGAGATCGTCCAGGGGTATCAGTAGGCTGCAACCGCACGCCAGGACTCCCAGCGTGAAGAGGCCGACTGGCAACGCGAGGCGCATGCCCTTCAAGCTAGCCTCGGTGGCGATTGGCGGCAAGCGCGGGGCCGCAGCGCGATGATGGGTAACCGCGCGCGACTCGAGCTTGGGCTGCTCAGCTGCGCCGCGCAGATATCTACCAAAACCGCTAGCCGCGACGGGCCTGAGGCGTCAGGCTGCGCCCCCCTCGGACTCCTCGGGGTGGCGCCATTCTGCCGCGCTGGATGCCACCGAGGGGCAGGGCTGAGACCCACCGCCATGCTGCAAGACAAGCCGACCCTCTACGCGATCGACTTCGGAACGAGTAACTCGCTGCTCTGCGCGGTGAGTCCGACCGGGAGTGACGAGCCGCTCTCGCTGGACCCCACGGCGCAAGACGCCTCTGTTTTTCGCAGCATCCTCTTTTACTCCGAGAGCAACGAGTGGCACTTCGGAGCCTCGGCCCTGCAGCGCTACTTGGCCGAGGGGATGCGCGGCCGCTTGATGCGTTCGCTGAAGCGCTTTTTGCCGATGCAGAGTTTTGAGGAGACTCGCGTTGGCAGTAAAATGATCAAGCTGGAGGAGCTGATCGGGATCTTTTTGCGCGAGATGCGCGGACGAGCCAACGCGCGGTATGGCGTGGACGTTCGGCGCGTGTTGCTCGGACGCCCCGCGCGCTTCGCCAATGACGCGGCTTCGGACGAACTGGCGCAGAAGCGCCTCGAATTGGCGGCGCGGTTTGCCGGATTTGACGAGGTTCACTTCTGCCCGGAACCGGTCGCGGCGGCCTACGATTTTCAGAGTCAACTCAGCGAGCCCAAGCTGGTGCTGATCGCGGACTTTGGCGGCGGCACTTCGGATTTCACGGTGGCTCGCCTCGCGCCGGAGCAGCTGGATGCGGACGTGCTCGCTATCGGCGGGCTGTCGGTCGCGGGTGACGCATTTGACGGCGCCATCATGCGTCACAAAGTGTCGCGTAACTTTGGTTCCGAGGTGACCTACCGTGTGCCGTTCGGCTCCAACGTGCTCACGATGCCCCGCTCCCTGATGGAGTCGCTCTGTTCGCCGGCAGACACTTGTCTGCTGGCGCGCCGGGACATCATGAACTTCCTGCGCGACATCAAGGGGAGCTCGCTTGGGCCCGACGACAAGCTGCACGTCGATCAGCTGCTGTGCCTCGTAGAAGACGCGCTCGGATTTCAGGTGTTTGAGGCGATTGAGCGTACCAAACGTCAGCTGTCCGAGCAGGTCGAGGCGACGCTGCTCTTTGACTACCCCGGGATTGAGCTGCGCGAGCGAATCACGAGCGACGAGTTCAGCTCCTTTTCTTCGCCTCAGACCGAGCTCATTCTGCAGAGCCTGGACCGGACGGTGCAAGCGAGCGGGCTCAGCCCTGAGCAGATCGAGCTGGTCTGTTGCACTGGTGGCACCGCTCGAGTTGCCGGACTCGCGCGCGGCATCCAGGCTCGCTTCGGCGAAGAGCGCGTCGTGCGCTTGCGCAGCCTCCACTCCGTGGTTCACGGCCTGGCTGAACGGGCGCGCGCGCTAGCCTAGGGGGCTGAGGTTTTCCCGAGTGCGCGCTCACAAAGCAGCAAAACCGACGGTCGAGCCCTCGGTTTTGTTGGGGTCGGGGGTGCGAGGAACTCAGAGCGCGCGCGGCATCGAGGCCGCGGGAGCGGCTGCTGAGGCGGCCACCGAGGCGCTCGCGGCCGCCTGGCTAGCAGTCGCACTCGAGTTGAGCTCTGACATCAGCTCACGACACTCTGGCTTACCCTTGAGGTGAGCGAGCAGGGTGTTCGAGGCCTCGAAGAACGTCTTCTCGTAACGCAGACCTTCGCGGGTCCGGTTGGCGACCTTCTCGCGGCCAGCCTGAAGATCCTCCTCGAGGGCCTCGGCATAGCGCGCCAGCTGCGAGCGGAGCTCTTCGATCTGGCGCCGCAATTCACGAGCACTGGCCTCCTTGGCTAGGCGCCGCTCCTCACGCGTGCGGAGCCACTCGCGCTTGGCCTCGATCAGGGCCTTGGCGGCGCCAGCCGCCTCGTAGATCGCGCGGTTGCCGGCACCAACGCGCTCGGCCTGATCCGCCGCCATCTGACGATCGCGCGCCACCTGTTGTGTGCGCGTCAGCTCGAGTCGAGCGGCCTCTTCCTCCTCGCCATAGGCGGCAGCTTCGCGCAGGGAGCGAGACTCCTCCTGGGCGAGCTCTTCCACTTTACGGCCAATCTCAGCGCGCAGAGCGCGCCCGCGCCGCTCGAGCGCTTCGAGCTTACGGGTGTGGCTCGCGATCTCACCCTCGAGGCTATTGGCCTTGGCTGCGAACTCCCAGAGCTGAGCCTGAGCGGTGGCGACATCGACCGGTGCGTTGCCGGACGGGTAGGCGCGAGCGACCATGCGAGCGAAAAGGCCCGCACGCGACGCCCATTCGATCACGCTCGGCGACTTCGGCGGAGCTGGGGGTGGCGGAGCCGCTGCGGCCTCCGTCCCTTCCTTGTCCCAGTTGTTGCTGGGCAGCGAACGCTGGAGGGCTTTGAGTTCTTCGAGCAGATGATGGCCGTCGCGATAACGCTTACGGGCGTCCTTCTCGAGCAGCTTGAGAACGATCTTTTCCGCGACCGGGTGGCAATCCTTGCGAATTGCACTGGGGCGCGGCGAGGGAGCAGTGCGCTGCATTTCCAGCAGCGTCTCGCGATCATTGGACCGGAAGGGCAGCTGCCCGGTGAGCATCTCGAACAACAGCACGCCGAGCGCGTAGAGGTCCGACTGTGGACCCGCTTGCTCGCCGCGCGCCTGCTCGGGCGACATGTACTCGGGAGTGCCAAACACGGCACCCTTCGGCGCGAGGCGCGGGTCGTGGGCCAGCGCGGCCAGGCCGAAATCCAGGATCTTTACGAAATCCTTACGGCCACCGCGGCTCGTGAGCAGGATGTTGTCGCTCTTGAGATCGCGGTGCACCACCCCGAGATCGTGGGCGCGTGCGAGCGCGGCGCACATCTGCTCGAGCACGTCGACTCCGCGCTGAATCGGCATGGGTCCTCGGGCAAGCTCGGCCGATAGCGGGGTGCCAACCAGGTACTCCATCACGAGATAGAGCTCACCGTCGTCGGTCTCTCCAATGTCGTGAATGTCGATGATGTGAGCGTGGTCGACGCGGTTAGCCGCACGAGCTTCGCGCAGCATCCACGCCCGCAGGTGGGTCTCTCCCCGCAGATCGGGGCGGATCAGCTTTACCGCGACGACGCGATCGATGAGCACGTGACGCGCGCGGTAAACCACGCCCATCCCACCCTCACCGACCCGAGCCTCCAACCGATAGCGGCCGGCAATCACCTTGCCGAGGGAAGGGTCATGACTCGAGCGCCCGCGAGTGGTGCCGGGTTTCTGCATGTCTTCGTTGGGAATGGTGTGGGTCTCGGGAAGAGGTTAGCGATTTGCCAACGGTTGAGCATGATACGGCAAACGGGGTGTCGTCGAAAAGCCCACGATCGATCAGAATTGCAAGTCGAGCAGGCGCACGCGCAGCTCGGGCTTCTGACCAACGCCAAACAGCGCGATTTCTTGACGTGTGTACGAGTTGCGGACCTCAAGCGCGGGAACGCCGAGGGCTAGTCCACCCGATTCCAGACCAAGCAAGGCTGGTGGTTTGAGCTGAAGTGGAGAGTGCCAGCTGGCGACGCGTCGCCGCGTCGGGGCAATGGAGCCCTGAGTGCCAGGGGCGGCGGGGGGCGCTGCAGGTGTGGCGTCCGGGGCTACGGGTCCTACCTTGACCTCTACCGGCACAGCCTCTGCTGCCGGGGCGTCTTT
Organism: Polyangiales bacterium; assembly: GCA_038207155.1. Lineage (GTDB taxonomy): Bacteria > Myxococcota_A > Polyangia > Polyangiales > Polyangiaceae > FEN-1139. The sequence goes on along the minus strand of JBBRAB010000026.1, from coordinate 24,566 downwards.
GGGAGCTGAGTCCTGCGTGTAGTCCGTGGGCGGCTCGTAGGCGGAGGCCGACAACACCGCAACCGCAGTCGGGATCACCAGCAGCATGCCTCCCGCGAGCAGGTACATGTTCTCCTTGGCGTCGAGGGTGCTCTCCAGGAAGTAACCCCCGAAACCACCGGCTGCAGCACCGACTGTGCCGCCGACGAGGTACATCCACGAGGGCTTCACATTGAGAGCGGCTTCGGTCACGAGTACGGCCTCCGCCCCGAGCAGCGCACCGCCAGCGATACCCCTACCAGTGGATGATGGCTCGACGGACTGCGCCTGGGCAGAGAGCGAAAGAGTCAGCGAGACGGCCGCTAGGGCCGAGAACGGGATCAACCGGGCAAAGCACATGTTCCCTCCGAGAGAGTGCGAGTTCAGGCCCCTTGGATGCTCCGGGAGGAACGCGCGTTCGGCAGCATAACACTACCGCGCTGAGCCCCGCGTCGTTTTCGTTCCAGCCTCAGGGGATCCGCCGTATCCTCCCCTGGTGCTTGCTCTTGCCCGCCACTGCCTTCTGCGTGCGGCTTTGGCGTGGCTGATGGTTGTGGGCATTGGCCTCCTAGTGGCGTTCGTGAGGCTCTTGCCCTGGATGCTCGCCCCCGCGGTTCCCCTGGCTGCGGCTCAGCCGCTGCTCTTGGCAGCCATGGCGGCCGCCATCGAGACCGCCTTCGTCTTAGGCGTTCCGCTCGGTTTTGCCCTTGGAACCAGCCATTTCATTCGTTCGGGGGAGGCGCGGGCGCTGCTGTCGCTCGGCGCTTCACCGCTCACGCTGCTGCGCTCGACGCTGGCCTTGGCCTGCCTGTGGGCGGTAGTCGGGTTTGGGCTCGGCGCCGTACTGAACCTGAAGCTGGCCGCCCCAGGGCGCCTGGCTGGGTCGCTCGTCGGAGCAGCCCGCAGCGCGTGTCTCGCAGAGTCGCGCGGCGGCAGCGCCACAGTGCCCGTGCTCGGGGCCAGCTGGCTATGCTTTCAAAACGCGCCTCCGCGCCTAGCAGGGCCCTTGCCCGGTTCACGAAAAGCGCTGTGGTTTTCAGCACTTGGAGTGGACGTGAGCGATGACATGGCGCGGGTATCGCTAGCAGATCTGCGCGTCACCTCGCGCCCCGCGAAGTCCTCAGCCTCCCTCCGGTTACGTGTCGAGCGCGCCGATCTGCATGGGCTTTGGACCTGGGCACGCCCGGCGAAACTCGGTCCTGCCGGACGCGCCGCACTCTCGGCCGGCACTGGGGCGTTGCTCGGTTGGGCCGGCGCTACCCTCGTGATGCTGTTGGGGTTGAGCCGGCGTAGGGACGTCTGGCTTGCGGTCGGGCTGTCCTCGCTCGGAGCCTGGTTGACGCTGACGGGACTGGACGGCTCGCGGCGCTATTCCGCGGCGGCCTACTACTGGGTCCCGCTCGTCGGGGTTGCCACTTGCGCGCTATTTGGGCTGTTGCTTGGGGCCCGGGCGCGCCTGTTCCCAGGGCTGTCGGCGCGCTCGTCCTAGCCCGAACTGTCCACGCCACGCTCGTCCTAGCGCGACGTGCCCACGCCGAACCAACCAAGGCCGGCCCCTGCGATAGCTCGGGAGGGCCTCGATGCGAGGTATTTGCCGCCGAAAATAGCTGCATCCGACCATGGTCGAGCCACGGCCCTCGGGTCGGCGCGGCTTGGGGTTGACGACATCAGCCGGGGGCGCTAAGCAATTCCCTACTTAGTTGGTGGGATGAGTAGGGAATAGCAGAAGCGGAGCAGACCGACCCCAATGACGCCAGATACCTCCACCTCGCAGCTGCAGCTCGGCACCCCAGCTAGACTCCCCACCCGAATTGTCCCGTCGACGAAACGGTTATTCGGAATGGGACGGCTTGTCGGCCTGTGTGTGTTCGTCTGCCTCGTTCTGCTCACTGCGACCGGCTGTTCTAAGCGCAAGATCGACGGGACCCAATCGCTCACGCTCCTCAATGCCTCCTACGACCCGACCCGTGAGCTCTACGCAGACTACAACGCGTGGTTCCAGCAACACTGGGCCAAGCTTCACCCGGGACAGTCGCTCGCGCTCAAGCAGTCCCATGGTGGTAGCGGCAAGCAGACCCGTGCGGTGCTCGACGGGCTGGACGCCGATGTTGTCACGCTCGCGCTCGCGGGGGATGTCGACAAGCTCGCTGAGAAGGGCTTGATCAACGACCCGAAATGGCAGGCGCGACTTGGCTCCAACAGCGTGCCTTTCCAGTCGACGATCGTGCTGCTGGTGCGCGCGGGAAACCCGACGGGGATCCACGACTGGGGCGATCTCGTGAAGGGCAACGTTCAAGTCATCACGCCAAACCCGAAGACCTCGGGTGGCGCCCGCTGGAACTATTTGGCTGCCTGGGGTTGGGCGCTCGCCCAGCCGGGAGGTGACGCAATCAAGGCGCGCGAGTTCGTGGCAAAGCTCTACGCCCGCGTTCCGGTGCTGGACTCGGGTGCGCGCGCGGCCTTGGCGACCTTCACCGAGCGCAAGCAGGGGGATGTGCTGATCGCCTGGGAAAACGAGGCGCTTCTGGCGCGCAAAAAGCTTGGTCCGAGCGTGGTCGAGCTCGTGGTGCCGAGCCGCAGTATTCTCGCTGAGCCGCCGGTGGCCGTCGTCGACCGCGTCGTTGACCGACGTGGAACGCGGAGCCTCGCCGAGGAATACCTGCGCGGGCTGTACACGCCCGAGGCCCAGGAGCTCGCCGCAAAACAGTTCTATCGCCCGACGAATCCGGACGTGTTGGGGCGCCACCGGGCGCTGTTTCCCGCGCTCACGCTCTTCACGATCGACGAGGTGTTCGGCGGTTGGAAGAAGGCGCAGCGCGAACACTTTGACGAGGGCGCTGTTTTCGATCAGATCACGGCCCGCCACTAGGTCACGAGCGCCACTGTCCGCACGAGAGCCCCAGCAATGAGACGATTCGGAGTACTTCCCGGCTTTGGACCCACGCTTGGGTTCGTCGTCACCTATCTGGGGCTGTTGGTGTTGATTCCGCTGACCGCACTCGTCGTGACGGCAGCCGGAATGGAGCCGCATCGCCTGTGGCGGCTCTTTACTGATCCGCGGGTGCTTTCCGCCTTTCGCTTAAGCTTCGGGGTGGCGTTCTGCGCCGCGGCCGTCAATGCGGTCTTTGGTACCCTGGTCGCCTGGGTGCTGGTGCGACACCCGCTTGCGCTGCGCGGGCTTGTGGACGCCCTGGTGGACTTGCCTTTCGCGCTGCCGACGGCGGTGGCGGGCATCACCCTGACCTCTGCGTTGCTGCGTGATGGCGTGATTGGTCGCCTCTTGGGCGTCCAATTGGCGTTTACTCCGGTGGGCATCGGCTTGGCCCTGATGTTCGTGGGGCTGCCCTTCGTGGTGCGCTCGGTGCAACCCGCCATCGAGGAGCTGCGCCCTGAAGTGGAGCAGTCCGCTCAGCTGCTCGGCGCGACGCCGTTTCACACCTTTCGACGCGTGATCTTTCCGAGGCTGGTGCCGTCGATCGCGACGGGGTTTGCTATCGCGTTTGCCCGCGGTATTGGCGAATACGGCTCGGTGGTGTTCGTGTCCGGCAACATGCCGTTCAAGACGGAGATCGTGCCGCTGCTGATTGTCTCGCGCCTCGAGCAGTACGATATGGAGGCGGCCGCCGCGATCGCCTGCGGACTGCTGCTGATCTCGTTTCTCACGCTATTGTCGGTCAATATCTTCGCGCGGCATGCCGCTGTGGGAGGTCACTGACCGATGAGCAGAGCGCTTGCTTCAAGCCGCCGGGCAGGGACGGGCGTGCAGGCTGGGTCGCGCGCGGTCACGCACACGCTGACCGCGCTGGCGCTGCTATTTGTCGGCTTGCTCGTGGTCGTGCCGCTGGGGATCGTGCTGGTGACCGCCCTGTCCAAGGGCATCACGGTCTACCTTGAGGCACTCACTCATCCTGACGCCGTCTCGGCGATGCTGCTCACGCTGACGACGGCCATCGTGACCTTGCCGATCAACGTCGCGTTCGGTCTGGCTGCAGCTTGGCTCCTCTCGAAGTATCGCTTCCCTGGGCGCACCCTGCTAGTCACGCTGATCGATCTGCCGTTTAGTGTCTCGCCGGTGGTGGCTGGCCTGATCCTGATCCTGGTCTACGGAAAAAATAGCTGGTTTGGGGGGCTGCTCGACAGCTTCGGGATCCGCGTAATTTTTGCCTGGCCCGGGATCGTCCTAGCTACCTGCTTTGTAACCTTCCCCATCGTGGCCCGTGAGGTGCTCGGGCTCATGGAGGCTCAGGGCAGTCACGAAGAGGAGTCGGCTTTGCTGCTCGGGGCGAGGGGCTGGCAGGTCTTTTATCGGGTCACCTTGCCCAAGGTGCGTTGGGGCCTGCTGTACGGCGTGGTGCTCTCGAACGCCCGCGCCATGGGCGAATTCGGAGCCGTATCTGTGGTCTCGGGGCACATTCGCGGGGAGACCAACACGCTGCCGCTGCACGTGGAAGTCCTCTACGACGAGTACCAGTTCGTGGGCGCGTTTGCGGCGGCGTCCGTGCTCACGCTGCTCGGGCTGGTGACGCTGGTCGTAAAGAAACTGCTGGAACGTCAACGCCATCGGGTCTCGACCCGCTGGCAAGACACGGCTCCTGCCGCACAGGCTAACGAGGTGATCGCGTGAGAGTTGCAGTAACTGGGCTACGCAAGCGATTCCCTGGGGCGCCCGGGGCCGCCATCGACAACGTTTCGTTCACCGCGCCTGCAGGGGGCATCACCGCGCTACTCGGTCCCTCCGGCTCGGGCAAATCGACGGTGCTGCGCGTGATCGCAGGGCTTGAGCTGGCCGATCAGGGAAGGGTGAGCATTGGCGAGCGCGACGTCAGTCACCTGCCGCCGCGCGAGCGCCAGGTGGGCTTCGTGTTTCAGAGCTACGCGCTCTTTGACAACATGAGCGTCGCCGACAATGTTGCCTTTGGGCTGGAGCTGCAGCGGCGTCCGAAGGCCCAGATCGAGGCGCGTGTGCGTGAGCTGCTCGCGCTCGTGCAGCTTGACGGTCTTGCAACACGCAAGCCAGCCCAGCTCTCGGGCGGGCAGCGTCAGCGCGTTGCGTTCGCCCGCTCGCTCGCCCCGGAGCCCTCGGTACTGCTGCTTGATGAGCCCTTTGGGGCCCTCGATACCCACGTGCGCGTCGAGCTGCGCCGTTGGCTGCACGAGCTTCACGAGCGCACGTCGGTGACCACGCTGCTGGTCACTCATGATCAGGAAGAGGCGCTCGAGCTCGCCCAGCATGTGGTGTTGCTCAAGGACGGCGCGGTCGAGCAGGCTGGCGCGCCCCATGAACTCTACGATCATCCACGCACGCCCTTCGTCGCGTCATTCCTTGGCGGGGCGACGGTGCTGCGCGGACGTGTGGGCGAGGGCAACACCTGGCTCGGCGGGAGCATCCGTGACGCGCCGCCGGACGCCGAGGACGGAGAGCTCGTGACCGCCTGCGTTCGTCCCCACGACGTTGTCCTCACTCGCCCGGAAGGTGCTGCGGCGACCTCAACACTCGGGAAGATTCAACGCCTCGTGCGAGTCGGCGGCTATGTGCGGATCACGCTCGAGCTCGAGGACGGCAGCCTGCTTGAGGCTGAGCTGACCCATGCGGAAGTGCAGCGCCTCGGGCTGGCGCTTGGGGAGCGCGTGGGGTTCGATTTTGCCCGCACCCGCCTGTTCGCCGAGGACTACGCGATCTAACCCTGCGGGCGCCCCACGGCCGAGGCTCAAATCGAGTAACGGAGCACGGTCGGGCGCGTCTCTCGCGCGTCGAGCTGACGAGCGAGGATGTCCGCCAGGGTTGTGCGCTCGAGCGCATCGACGTAGGAACCGTAGGCGTCCTTGAAGGCCAAGCGAACCGAGCAGCTCACTTCATCGGCGCACTCGGCGCAGCGCTCGTAGCCCGTGCGGCTCAGACATGGGACCGGAGCCATCGGGCCGTCCGTGATGCGGAGCACGTCCGCGAGCGTGATTTGCTCGGGCGGCTTGGCGAGCAAGTAACCACCACCCGGTCCTTTGCGGCTGCGCAGCAGGCCATGGTGGCGCAGCTCTCCAAGAATGACCTCAAGGAACTTTTTCGGAATCGTGTTGCGTTCGGCGATCTCGGCGAGCTGCAGTGGTGACCCAGTCGGCGCTTGCGCCAGCTCACACAGGGCTTTGAGCGCGTACTTGGTCTTGTTGGTGATCATGGCGCCCTAGCGGGGCCTTGCTCAGGCACGAGCGCCAGCGCCAGCGCACCAGCGCACAGCATCCCCGCGTGAAGCGGAATATCCCCGGCAGCTCGCGACAGAAGGATCAGCGCCAGCGCCGGGCGCAGCAGACGGGGGCCTCCCCGCTGGTTGAGCAGGAGAAACAGCGCCAGACCCGGCGCGGCAATCTCAAAGGTGTAACGCGTCCAGATAGGCAGGCTCGGCGCTGGATCGCGCAGCAATGCGCTCAGGCTGCGCCCGATCAGAACTTCAGCGAGACCTGCGCGGCTGCGCGAACCTCCGCTCGTGAGCGCGCTGATCGCGACCGCGAAGGCCCAGGTTGCCGCGAGTGCGGGCGCCCAGCGTCCCTTGGACCGCAGCGCGAGCCACAGCGTGAGCAGCCCGAGCGCGAGAGCCTCGAGCAGCGTCGACACCGTGGCAAACTGCGAAGCCAATTGATTCCAGGTCGTTGACGGCTCTTCAAAGCCGTGCAGAGCAAACAGGCGCGCGAGCCCACCGCAGCTACTCGCGAGGGCGAGCAGCGTTACAAAGATCCCGCCAGCGCGCGTGACCGGGCGGGCCAGGCTGCGAGCAAGCGTTGCGAGCGCGGCGAGGCTGGCAAGCGCGGACAGCACCAGCGAGAGCTCAGGCGGCAGCGGCCCGGCACTGGAGGCCACCAACAGAAAGGCTAGTCCCGCTGACAGCGGCACGACCGCAAGGCGGTGAAATGAGCCGAGCTCGGTGCGGCGCAGGGTCGCAAAGACCAGGCGCGCGAGCATCCAGGTGAGCACCAGCACGAGCAGCTGCGAGCTGACGGAGGAGACCCGCTCGAGAGCGACGAGCCAGGTCGTGATGCCTGAGCGCGAACCTGGGAGCGCCGTCAACAGGCCGCGACCGAGCAGATAGGTTGGCCAGGCCAGGGCGGCGATCCAGCCGAGCGGCGTGCCGCTTGGGTCGAGCTCTTCGGTCAATGACGACTGATCGGCGGCGTCGCCGACCGAAACCTTGGCGGAGCTTGTCGGCGCGGCCGGCATGTGGGCGCGACGATAGCACTCCCTGGCCCTGTGACGGAGGTTTCATCGACCAAAGCGGCAGTCCTTCTGGGGCATTGGCGTGACCGCTGCGGGCGCTCGACTAGAGGCTGCGCGGGGCTGGGCGCTGGCCCCGCGGCTCGTGGCGGGTGGGGACGACCGCTGGCGCGTCCGAATCCGGTCGAGCTGGCGGTGGCTCAAGTGGGACAGGGCCGGGAGCAGGGCTGGTCTTGAGCAGGATCGGTCGCGCGAAATAGGTGGAACAAGCCCAGTCGCGATTGCGATGAAACTCCCAGTGCACGTAGACGCGTCCATCGGGCGACACGATGGCGTCAGGCGCCTTACCAAAGGGCGAGGATTGTTTGACCGCCTCGAGCGCGTTGACGTCAAACGCGGTGACGCCGCTCGTGTGCGTCACGCCCATGCGCACGATCCGGCCGTCATCCTTGTCGAGCACGAGCTCGAGGAAGGTGTGCAGCTCCTCACGGTTGAGCGGATGACTGGGGGGGAGCTGATCGAGACTCGCGAGGAAGGTGTCCGCGAAGATCGGATGGAGGCGATTGTGAACGCCGTTGAGATACGTCGCAAACGGGACGCGCGCTGTGTTGAGCGCCGTCTGATTGCCTGGTTTGGCCGAGGGAACGTAGTTCTCGATGGCCGCTCGCCAGCGTTCGAGGCCCACCATTTTCCACGAGCCCGCGTGACGACTGCGGCGACGAATGACGTCCGCTCGACGGTCTTCTTGCAGCGCCTGCGGTCCGACCACCGCGACGAGATCCTGCTGCGATAGGTTGAGGTTGATCCCTCCCGGGGTGCGCGGTCCCGCGCCGAGCCCAAGCCAGTCGTTCCAGCGATTCTTGCTGGGTTCAGGCGGCGGGAGCCGTCGGCGGGGCTTGACGGCGGGGCCCACAGCCATGGAGCCCTCCGAGCCTGGCGCGATCTGTAGTGGGGCTCCGGGTGGCGGTTGTTCCGGTGGGGGCGGCTGCGCGGCGGTGGGCGGCGGAGCCTGCGATTTCTGTCCGCCGCCGGGCGGCTGCGCGACTGGCGACGAAGGTGGCGCGGCGGGCTGTGCGGCCGTCACCTCGGGCGCCGGCGGTGGCGGTTTTGAATCGGCATCGTCCGAGGTACCCGTCGAGCTTGCAACGCGCGACTCATCCGAGTTGCCCGGCTCGGGCTCGGGCGCACTTTGGGAGCTGCCGGGTGTCGGGTTCGGATGATCCTCGTCGTTCGAGGTGATCTTGGCCTGGGTCTGTTCCTGAACGTGATTGGCCTGATCCCCGATGAACTCAGCATTGGGATTGTCAGGCTGATCATCCTTCACGTGCTGCTTGACCGCGATCGCGCGCTTGGGTGGCGGCAGCACCAGCTCTGGCGGCGGTTTGGGCGGCGGGGGCTTGTTCTGTTCTTCGAACAGGTGAATCTTCTTCACTGGCTCGGGAGGCTTGGGAGCCTCGGCGACTTTGTCCGGCTCGACGGACTTTGGCTTGTTGAGCGGCTTGAGCTTCGGCTTGGGCTTGGGCTTGGGCTTGCTGAGTGGCTCGGGCGGCTCGGGTGGCTCCTCGAGTTTCGGCTTGGCCAGACGCGCTGCGGGTGACGGAAGCAGGGAGATCTGCATCGGCTTGAGCTCAACCTGCACCTCATGCTGGACTGAGGCCGCAAACCGCCGGAGCTCACGTCGCTCCTCAATGACATGAGCCACCTGCTGCGCTCCTCCACCCCACACGAGGTGGAACAGGATTGCGGTCACAATCCAGAGGATGAGTGGGAGGCTGTACTTGCGGGAGCGCATGGAGTGCCGGGGCAGGAGCGGCCCTCGAGGGCTGCCAAGCTTACCCTCAGACCCCGGGGTCGCAATTGACAGGCCCTGTTCGCATCAGTTTCCGCCGCGTCGACTCAGGATTCCTCGTGGTTTTGGCTCAAACGGGCTCGCGGACGGTCGTGCCAGGTTTGGGCGGGCGACGCTTGTAGGCCCGAAGTCGCCACGCCGCGCCAACATGACTGAGGCATCACTGACGCAGCATGGCCGTGAGTCGCGAGCCGACCTCCGATGGGGTCCAGATCCCCTCGCCGTCGAGCTGCGTCGGCGCCGACTCCACGAGCTCGAGCGTGCTCATTCGATCCCCGGCGATCGCGATGATGCGACCCGTCGTGTCAGCGGCAAGATTGCTCGCGAGATACAGGTACGCGGGGGCCACATGCTCGGGGCCAAGTCCGCGCGCTTTTTGAAACAGCGGATGCTGCTCGGTCTGGCGCGTCTTGGCGAGCGGAGCCACGGCGTTGACGCGGATCCCGTAGCGCTGAAGTTCGGCGGCTGCGCTTCGAGTCAGGCTATGGATCCCGGCAGCAGCTGCGGCATACGCGCTTTGGCCCGGGTGACCTGCCAGGCTGGTTTGGCTCGTCGTGTTGATGATCGAGCCGGAACCGCCAGCACGCATGACCACGGCGGCGGCCTGCAGACAGAGAAAGGTTCCCGTTAGATGCACCTCGATCACGCGCGTGAAATCACGTTGGTCAAGATTGAGCAGAGCCTTGTCATGCGAATACCCTGCAGCGTTGACGAGAATGTCCAGCTGTCCAAACGCATCGAGCGCTTGACGAATCGCCGCCTCGGCCCCCGCGCGACTGGAAATATCGACGCAGCAGGGCACGGCTTGTCCATTCTCACTCAGGATCTCGTGCGTCACCTGATCGGCGGCCGCGGTCGAGCGCCCTTCACCGTTCAGATCGGTGCCCAGATCAACGACCACGACGGATGCGCCTGCGCGGGCCAAGGTGAGCGCGACTTCGCGTCCGAGTCCGTTGGCTGCACCGGTGACGACAGCGACGCGACCTTCGAGGAGTGACATGCTGCGCGGTATTGTGGTCGAGCTGCCATGGACTGGGAAGGCCCTGGTCCGCTTGCCCTCAAAGCGGCGCGGTTTTGTAGCTGGGCCGGCCCGCCGTGCCCGCTACTAAGGCAAAAATAGGCGTGTTTTTGGCGGGGGGCGCAGCCAATGGGACGAGTCGCGGGCGTTGCGCTAACTTCGGCCCCCATGTCCCGACGGCTTCTCGTTACGAGCGCATTGCCTTACGCCAACGGCCACATCCACCTCGGCCACCTCGTCGAGTACCTCCAAACGGACATGTGGGTCCGTTTCCAGCGCCTGCGCGGCCATGAAGTGACCTACGTCTGTGCCGATGACACGCACGGCACCGCGATCATGATCCGCGCGCGCCAAGAGGGCGTCAGCGAGCTCGACATCATCGGGCGCATGAGCGTCGCTCACCAGAAGGATTTCTCGGACTTCGGGATCGCGTTTGACCACTACGGGAGCACGCACTCACCGCACAACTACGATGTCTGTCGCGAGGTCTGGTCCGGTCTGCGCGCAGGCGGCCTGGTCGAGGCCCGTACGATCGAGCAGCTGTTTGATCCCGTCGCGGAAACATTCCTGGCCGATCGCTTCGTGAAGGGCAGCTGCCCGAAATGTGGCATGGCCGATCAGTACGGGGACTCTTGCGACAAGTGCGGAGCCACCTACGCGCCGACCGACTTGAAGGATCCACGCAGCACTCTCAGCGGGGCAGTGCCCGTGCTGCGCTCGGCGGAACACCTATTTGTCGCGATCGAGCGGCGTCGGGAGTTGCTCGAGCGCTGGACTCAATCAGGCGAACACCTGGAGTCCGGCATCGCCAACTACCTCAAGGGGCATTTCCTGTGCGAACCACTGCGCGACTGGGATATCTCGCGACCGGCGCCCTACTTCGGTTTTGAGATCCCCGATGCGCCGGGGCACTATTGGTACGTCTGGTTCGACGCACCGATCGGCTACATCGGTGCCACCAAGGAGTGGTGTGCAGCGCGCGGTGACGACTACCGACGCTACTGGGCCTCGCCGGATTGCGAGCTTCACCACTTCATCGGCAAAGACATCACCTATTTTCACACCTTGTTCTGGCCGGCGATGCTCGAGGCTGCGGGATTCTCGCTCCCGAACAAGGTGCATATTCATGGATTTCTCACCGTAAACGGCGAGAAGATGAGTAAATCGAAGGGGACCTTCGTGCTGGCGCGCACCTACCTTGAGCAGCTCGATCCGAGCTACCTGCGCTACTACTACGCCAGCAAGCTCGGGGTGCGTCCGGACGATCTCGATCTCAATCTCACCGAGTTCGAAGACAAGGTGAACTCGGATCTGGTCGGCAAGGTCGTCAACCTCGCGAGCCGCACGGCCCGCTTTCTGTCGGGCTCGACCCTAAGCGCGGTTTATCCCGAGGATGATGGCCTGTTTGCAGCCGGTGCTGAGCGTGGCGCCGAGATCGCCGATGCCTACGAGGCAGCGGATTTGGCGCGCGCGATGCGGCTCATCATGGCGCTTGCGGATCGCGCCAATGAGTACGTCGCTCGCAAGGAGCCCTGGAAGCTCAAGAAGGCTCCCGAGCGCGCCGAGGAGCTGCGTGACATCAGCTCGGTGGTGCTCAATCTGTTCCGCCAGCTCATGGTGTACCTGAGCCCGGTTTTGCCCCGGCTCGCCGAGCAATGCGCTGAGCTGGTGGGGGGGCCGATCACGTCTTGGCAGCAGTCCCAGTCACCGCTGCTGGGCTTGCCGGTGGGCGAGTTCACGCACATGCTCGCGCGCGTGGAGCCGAAGAAAGTTGAATTGATGGTTGAGGCCAGTCGGGCCGAGCAGGCTGCCGAGGCACCGGCGCAAGTGGTGCAAGCGGTGGTTGCGAGTGCGCCGGACGACAATGCTTCTGCGCTGACGGCGGAGCCCCTTGCCGCGGTCTGCTCGATCGAGGATTTCGGCAAGATCGATCTGAGGGTGGCGCGCGTCGTCAACGCTGAGGCCATTCCCGAAGCCAAAAAGCTGCTCAAGTTGACGCTCTCGCTCGGTGGCGAGGAGCGGCGCCAGGTGTTCGCGGGCATCAAGGCGGCCTATGCCCCCGAGACCCTGGTTGGTCGGCTCGTGGTGTTTGTCGCGAACCTAGCGCCGCGTCAGATGAAGTTCGGCTTGAGTGAAGGCATGGTCGTTGCCGCCAGTGGCGGCGACGCGCCGGGTGTGTTCCTATTGTCGCCTGATGCGGGAGCAACCCCAGGCATGCGACTCCACTGAGGCTCAGTCATGAGGCAGCCCGCGACTGGTCGCTCTGCGAGTGCGAGGCGCGGGCGCCGCGGTTTGTCAGCGCTTGGCTGGGTTTGTTTTGGCGTCGTGGTGACGGCCTGTGCGGGCGCGAGTCTCCCCAAGGACGCTCCTACTCCGGCAGCTTCGGTCATCCCAATGCCGGAGCTGCCACCGGCACCGCTCTGCACCGTCCTTCAGCCGAAGTTCGATCGCTTGTCGGCCCGCTTTGGGCTCGGCGGGCGCCTCGACTGCGAGGAGGTACCGGGCATTGTCTCGCTCGGGCAGTTCGGCTCGGCGCTGACGCTCGATCGACGACTCGAGGCCTGCGTCGACGACGCGCGACGACTAACCGAGTGGGTGCAGGTCGAGCCAGCGGCGCTCGATGGCCTGAGTTACGAGACGAATCTCCAGAGTGATTCGCAGGGGGTGCTTGGTCTCGGTGCGATCGCTCCGTGGCTACCCGACGTGCGCGCAGGGCTCGCGAGTCGCCAGCGGATCGCAGTTCGCCTCGCCGTGACCGACGCCGCCTGGGAGACGCTCACCGGACTCACGCCATTGCTCGAGAGGCAGGCTCACTCCTCACAATGCCTCGCGACGCTGTGTCGTGAGGAGACGCTTGTGGCCTACAAAGTTCTGCGCGGGCGAGTACGCGTCTCGCTCACGCTCTCGCAGGGCACGTCCGAGCGGGCGCGCCTTGAGTTGCTCGAAAATACGGCGGGATTTGCGATTGAACAGCGTCAGTCGAGCAGTCGCGAACTCACGCTGGAGTCCCCCGAGCGGCTCGTGCTCGGCGTGGTCACCAAGCGCACGGCACCTGAGCTCCATGAGGGAAGCGCCTGTGATCGGTGCGGCGCGCAGGATCAGAGTTGCTGCGCGGCGGGGCAGTCCTGCGATGCGGGTCTCAGCTGCGTAAGTGAGGTCTGTCGCGCGCCCGGGTTCCCCGATGCGCCTTGTCGCGAGGGCCATTGTGTTGGCGGCTCGGTCTGCGTGCGTGGCACCTGTCGCGTCGACTGCGGGCACCCCGGTGCCCCGTGTTGCGGGGAGGCCTGTGGGGAGGGCGTAGTCTGCAGCTCGGGACAGCGTGCGAGGCGTGAGGTCACGGTGCTCGATCAGGTTGCGGTCTTGGGGCGAAGCCTGTTCGGCAAGACGACCGCGGCTGAGTACGGCTCGGGTTCCTGCGGACCCGGACGTCTTCGCAGCCGGTTTGCGACGCTGGTGGTCGACGGCGAGGGCGCCAGCTGCGCCCAAGTGGAGTGGATCGCACCGAGGGATCCCAGTGATTGCCGCATTCGCGTGCAGCAGCGCGTCGCTGCCCTCGGGCAGCTCCAATGCCGCGTCCAAATCTTTGCGACCGAAGAGGACCCCAGCTCTCCCGCCCCGCGCGCTCTCTGTCGCTAGCGGGGACCCTCCGAGGGTCTCGGAAATCTTTCCGTCCGAGGGAAGACCTCGCCGCCAGACGGAGTACAATCGCCGTTGGAGGAGCTTTATGAAGTCATTTATAGCGATTTCTTTGGTTGGGGCGTTGTGTTGTCTGGTGGCTTGCGACGGCGATACCGGGTAACGGCACGGGCGGTGCGGGCGGTGCGGGCACGGGCGGAGCCGGTCCCGAGGCAACTACCGGCGGCGCGAACACGGGTGGCACTACCGACGGCACGAACACCGGTGGCGTAATGACCACGGGCGGTACGAACACGGGTGGCACGAACACCGGTGGCGTGACGACCACGGGCGGAGCGGGGGGCACCGGAGGTATCAAAATTCCAGGAATGTCCGACAAGCCCAATCCCGTGATCTATGCCGATTGCATGACGCAATGCGAGGCTCCCGGGGCCAAAAGCTGTCCGAATGATAAGCCTGGGGACTGCGCGAACGGGTGCACGACCTTCGCGAGCTTTCCGGCATGCGAGACTCAGTCGAACGCGGCTCTCGCTTGCGTCAAGACGGCCACACCCAGCTGCACTACCGACGGGAAGACTGAGTACCTAGCTTGCAAAGTGCTCGGTGACGCCTTGTTTAATTGCATTCTGCCCTCCAGCAGCGACCCCCAGGTGAACGCGGACTGCACGGCCTCTTGCGAGCGTCATCAGGCGGCCCATTGCTCGGCGGATAGCGCCCTGGCGGACTGCATTCGTAACTGCTCGGCGGGTGACATTCTGCCCGCTTGTCACTCCGAATATGCGGCACTCGTGAGCTGCGAGGCCAAAGAAACTTACACCTGCGGCAGCGATAACAAGTCCAGTGCCGGGACCACCTGCAGCACCACCGCGATGGCCTGGTTCACCTGCTATGTGATGCAGCCGTCCACCGCTCAGAAGTAGTCGCAGCCTGCGCTAACGGTCTCGCGGGGCGCGTCCAGCGCCTCGCGGGGAACGTCGAACGCCTCGAGCGGCGAGCCTTCGTGGCGAAGTGGGCCGCTGGGGCCCAGATCGAGCGTTGGTGCATCGCTGAGCGGCGCGAGGATTGCCCAGAGCTCGTCGGGACTGGTGGCCTTGAGTGCCGCCGGTCCCAGCCGCTCGCGCAGCTCCAAGGGAAGGCCCCGCAAGACGTAGCAGAGCTGCTCCTTCAACGCGCCAAGCGGTCCGAAGCGCGCCTTGGCGAGCTCGACCTCGAATCGCTCTGCGAGGCTCTTCAGGTGCAAAATCAAATCGCTTCCCGTGGGGACGTAGACCTCGCGTCCGGCCGAGAGTTCCGCGATTTGCCGGAAAATCCACGGGTTTCTCAGCGCGGGTCGCCCCAGCATGACGGCTGCGCAACCGCTGCGACGTTTGAGCTCGAGCGCGTCGGCGGCGTACCAGAGATCACCATTGCCGACGACGGCGATCGGGACCTCGCGCCGCACCTCGGCCACCAGTGACCAGTCGGCGAGTCCACCGTAACCCTGAGCGCGTGAACGCGGGTGAAGCGTGAGCCAATCGACGCCCTCCTCGGCGAGCAGGCGCGCGGTTTCGACCGCGCTGTCAAGGGTCTGATCGCCCGCGCGGATCTTCACGCTAAGGCGTCCTGGAACCGCCGCTCTGAGCCCGGCCACGATCGAGCGGACCTGAGCCAGCTCACGCAGCAGTGCTGAGCCCGCGCCCTTTCGCACCACTTGATTCGAGGGGCAACCGAGGTTGAAATCGATCACGTCCGCGCCCGCCGCACTCAGGATGGCGGCGGTCTCAGCGAGCCGCCCGGCATTGCGACCGAGCAACTGGCTCGACAGCGGCAGGTTGGCGCTGCGGTGCAGCTGCTGCTCGAGCCAAGCGCGGTTGGGCGCTTGATCGGTCACTCGCACAAACGGCGCCGCCATCAGGCCAATCCCACCGTAGCTGGCGAATATGTCGCGGGAATACCAGGCTCCCACGCCCTGCATGGGCGCAAACACCGTGGCGGGCAGGTACGGAAACTCGCGCGCCATCAGGAAATGGCGGGCTGACGCTGACGCAGGCCGCGCCCCGTCATCACGACGACCAACACCAACGACAGGAGCAAGAGGCTCAGCTTGTACGGGGCGCGATGGTGCAAGTGATACAGCGTTGCGCCAATCAGCGGTCCAAGGGTGCGACCGAGCGCCTGCGAAGCGCTGTTGAGTCCCGCCACTTTGCCCTGCTCGCGGTCACCGACGGCAAGGGAGAGTGCCGCCGAGATCCCTGGTCCGATCAGGCCTTGCCCGAGGCCTTGTAAGGCCAGAGCGAGCGTGAGCCAGGGGAAGGTAGAGGCCTGCGTGAGGATCACGAAACCCACAAGCGTGACCGGGATCCCGAGCTTGAGCAGCGTGGTCGGCGTCCAACCAAAGCGACGCACCAGCCAACCCTGCGCGAACACCGCGCAGATCCCATAGCCAACCAGGCCGAGCCCGACGTGGCGCGCCGTGTCCGTCGCTGAGAGTGACAGCACATCCTGAAAGAGGAAGGCCACCGTCTGCTCCATGGCGACGGCGGCCAGCGTGACCGTGAAGCCCACCAGCAGCACCGACCAAACGCGCGGAAGAAGTGCCCCATTGGGCGGAATCGAGGCGTCGTGTTGATGGCGCTTGGGCTCGGGCAGGCTCCGCCACACGAAGATGCCGTTGAGCAGCGCGATGCCCGAGGAAACCCAGACCGGCACCAGCAGTCCCAACGGAGCTAGTAGGGCTCCGATCCCCGGACCAAACACGACGCCCAAACCAAAGGCTGCACCGATGAAGGCCATGCCCGAAGCACGCTGATCGCGCTCAGTGATGTCGGCCATGTAGGCCTGGGCCGTGGGCATCGTCGCGGCTGAGAGAAATCCGCCCACCACGCGCGTGGTGAGCAGGGCTGCAAACAGCGGCAAGTGCGAGAGCACCCCACGCGCACCGAGCGTGGCCACGGCGCCAAAGCTCGCGAACGAAATGGCGAAACCGAACAGCCCAATGAGCAGGATCGGACGCCTTCCGAGCTGCTCACTCTTGCGACCCCAGTAGGGGCTGCCGACGAACTGCATCGACGAGTAGGCCGTCGAGAGCCAGCCCACCTGCACCACCGAGAGCCCGAGCTGACGCCCGAGCGGCGCCAGGATCGGAAACAGGATCGACAACCCAAGGATGCTGTTGAACAGGCTCAGAAAGAGCAGAAACTGAGGCTTAGGCGTGCGGGGCATCGGGCGCCGGCTATTTGAGACCGGCGCGGCGTGATGTCGACCCCCCCGCAGGAAACGGCCCAAAATCAACGTTTTGCAGGGGTGCGGCCGGGCTGTTTGCCGGCGGCGGCCTTGCGGCTGGGCTTTTCGACCGGTGAGGAGCGAGGTTTCGAGGGCTTCGCGGACGACGGCTTGGCGGCGCTCGCCTTGGGGCTCAGCTCAGGCGAGCCGTAGCGCGCCAGGGCGCGGCGCAGCTCACTCACCACGCGCTCAGCGAGCTCCGGCGGCTCAATGACTCGCGCGCGTTCCCCCCATTCGAGCACCCAGGATACGAGCGGCGTCAAGCTGCCGATTGTCATGCTGAGGCGGACCCCGCCACCGGCAATCGCCGTGAGCTTCTGACTCGTGTGAACGCGCCGCAGCTTGACGTACTCGGCGCCCGCGGCATCAAAGTCGATCACCACGCGATGGCGCTCGTCGGAGCGCCAAATCCCGAATTCTCCCTGGAAATAGTCGTCGACGGAGAAATCGCTCGGCAGCTCGAAGCGCCCCGTCGTCTCCACCTGGGTGTCGCGCATGCGATCGAGCAAAAAGGTGCGCATGGCCTGCTTGTCGACCTGCATGGCGACGCAGTAGATCGAGTCCTTGTGCATCACTAGCGCGTAGGGGTGGATGTGCACGCGCGTTTCAGTCGTGCCGCCGATGCTCCGATAGAGCATTGTCATGGGGCGCAGATCCGCAACGGCCTGAAACACGTCGTCGAATTCCCCAAGCTTGGTCTGGTAATCCTTCGGCGCGACCGGCAGGTACAGGAAACGCTCTTCGAGCCGTGCATTGGCGAGCCCTGCATTGGGCCCACGTCCCGGGCGCTGCGCAACGGCGATCAACCGCGTTACGGCGACGTCGAGCTCCGCGTAGAGCGCGGTGCCCTTGAGCGACGCAAACAGGCGACGTGCCGCGACGAGCGCGTAAGCCTGCGTGCGACGCAGATCCACCTTGCGCGGCAGCTCGCGCGCGGGGATGCGCCAGATCTGTTGGCCTCCACCTTTGACGCGCGTGGGCTCGAGCTCGTAGAGGCGCTCCACCTCTTTCATGTAGCGACGCATCGTGCGCGGCGTGACCTTGAGCGTGTCAGCCATTTGATACAGCGTGAGACCTGTGGAATGCGTCTCCAGCATGCTCCGCAGATGGTCAATGCGTCGGTGCTGAGTAAAGCTTCCAGTGGGGCGTCCGCGTTTCGGGGGCATCAGATCTCCGCAGGGGGCAGGCGCCAAAGCGCGCCGGAGCGAAACCATACGGAACTCTCCGCCGGAGGTCACGCGCGGAGGTGAGAGGGCTGAAAAGCAGCAAAAAAGTTAGGATAATTGGCGCGAGACGAGACAGTGCGATGGTGTTGTGAGCCCTAGGCCGTGGCGTCCGGAGCCGAGAACGGCTCAACTTTTTTCAGGGTCGCGGTGCAATTTTGTAATGGGTGAAATGTCCCTTCCGCTGTTCAGTCATTCTCGCCAGCTCTCCAGATTTGTCCATCGACATGCTCGCTTTGCTATTGACCGATTGAGGGCACCGCGCTACGGTCGCCGTGTTGGTCGCCGTGTTGGTCGCCGTGTTGGTCGCCGTGTTGGTCGCCGTGTTGGTCGCCGTGTTGGTCGCCGTGTTGGTCGCCGTGTTGGTCGCGGACCGTGTCGCACATTCATCGTTGGGGGTGAGTGCTGTCACGTTCGTGGTTCGCCGGTGTGGCAACGGATAGGGCGAACTATGAAACGACGAATGGATGGGGTGCGTCATCTCACTCGAGATGATGCGAATATCGGTCAATTTACGGGGAGTTCCGCTGCTGCCGGGGTATCGCTCGGGGGCATGCCACGAGCAAGGCTTCGCATCATCGGCGGGCTCTCGTTGTGCGTGCTGCTCGGAGCGCTTGCCTGTCAACGCAGCGAAGTGCCGATGGAATCAACTGCCACGGTCTCGCAAGCGGTTGAACAGGACGTTACCGAACTTGTCTTGATGCATCCAGTCGGCATGTCGCCCACGGCGGCAGTACTGCTCGGGACCGACTCAGTCGACATCGCCGACAGGGCGAAAATCCTGGGAGATGCCGGGATTGTAGCTGCCCTCGGGGGTCAAGGGGTGCGCATCGGCTCTGAAGC
The DNA here is from genome assembly GCA_038207155.1 of Polyangiales bacterium. Taxonomy (GTDB): domain Bacteria; phylum Myxococcota_A; class Polyangia; order Polyangiales; family Polyangiaceae; genus FEN-1139. Next base: position 5,520 of record JBBRAB010000026.1, on the reverse strand, counting down.
CTCGGCGCCCAATGTCTGGTCCGGAACGGGTGCGATGTTGAGCGATCGGTCGCGGGTGACGGGTAAGGTTTCGACCGCTATCCCAGCGCAGGTTGGCAACTCTGTGGTTTGGTCCGGCGTGAATCAGGTGCGCACGGCTGCGGCAACATTTGCGACCGAGAAGCTCCAGATCAAGTTTGGCGCTTGCGAGAACGCTGTACGGCTCGAACCGGGAACCACGCGGGGTATCGCTCCCGGTTACTATGGAGAGGTGTCCGTCAAGTCGCGCGCGACGCTACGGCTCACTGGTGGACGCTACACATTCAAGTCACTGTTCGTCGAACCGGGAGGACGAATTGAGGTTGTGGGAGACCGCGGAGCCCTCCGCCTGGTCGTGCGCGAGTCCGTAACTCTGCGTGGGCCGATCGCGCTGCCCGCGTCTGGCAGAGCGGTTGAACTCGTGACGGCCGGCTCGGACGTCCTACTCGACGTTCCGTTTGACGGCGTTGTGATCGCGCCCAAGGCGCGCCTCGCGATGAACTCGACGGCGGGTGCCTATCAGGGCACGTTCGTCGGGCGCTCCGTCTATGTGGCGCCTGGCGTGCAGGTGAGTCTGCAGGCAAAGCGGCCGCTCGACAGCTTCCTCTTCGACCCCCCGGCGCCCAGCTCTGACCAGCTGACGATGCCGACGACTGCGGGTGCGCCTCCGAACCTACTTGATTCCACGCGCGCTGCCTCGCTGCGTGCCACGGACTTCATCACCTGGGCTCAGGAGTCTACCGAGAGCGATGCGCCAGCCGCTCGCTCGGCGCTCGAGGATGCTTACTCCTACGCTGAGGTCGTGACTTCCCTGGTGGATGAAACCAGAGCCGCCATGACGGCCCGCAACTACTCGCGCTCTCTGGTTGGGCTTGAGGTGCTCACGGAGCTCGATGTTCCCGAGTCTGAGGCGCTCTTCACAGAGCTACTCGATAAGTCAGCAGAACCAGGTGGCGAGGTCAATCCCGAGACGGGGCTCACCCCCGATGCGGAGTTGCTCCAGGCCTACCAGGTTAAGGCAGCGTTCGGCCTCGGCTGGATCCGCAGCGCGACAGCCAAGGCGCGCCTCAAGCAGGCCGCTCTCTCTCATCCCGACCCGGCAGTCCAGCGTCAGGCGATTCGAGCCTACACGCTCTACTTTGGGGACGTTGGCAAAGCGGAGCTTCGCCCGCAGCTTGCCGCGGGTGAACAGATCCAACTGGACCGTTTTGAGACGTTCAATCTGTCCGCAAGCGAGTACGCTGCAGCGCAGGCGGCCTACCTTGCCAAGCATCCCGAGCTGGTGGTGGCGTTTAGGCCGTTCAAGACCCAGAATCCCAATCAAACCTGTAACGTCGAGTGAGCGGAGGCACCAACATGACTAAGCATAATCTGAAGAAGTTGTCTGTGGGGGCGCTGCCGCTGGTGGCGTTGCTGGCGAGCGGAGGGGCCCTGGGCCAACAGAAGTACATCGCTGATTGTCAATCTTCCTCCTACGCGGAGGAGATCATCCATCAGCGCATCATGAAGCAGAGTCCTGAATACCGTCAGCATTGGAAGGACTATCACGATGGGAGCTACCTTGACGGCAATGGAGTGATCGGCGTTTCCGCTGCTGACACTAGCCTCCGCGCGGGGAACTCGGGTACCTTCTACTCCAAGCTCTATCACTCCCACTGGCTGATCGAGAAGGGTATCCCGGATGAGATGCCGGCCTACGTCGCCGGGGCTTTGCATTTGGGGGGGTCGTCCCCGCCGTGGCACACGAGCTGGGACTATCAGCGGCTTGCCAAAGCCCGCAGCACTGAGGCTCACTACCCGTACATTCTCCTGGTTGATTGGTACACTGGTCCAATCAACCAGCTGGCGCAGCACAAGTACTGGACCGGTGGTGACGTGCTGGATGGGCTTGGCTTTACCTCGCAGCAAGAAACGGTGTCGCTTTACGCGCCGGTGTTTTCTCCAACGCATACGTCGGTTTGGTCCCATCCTGTTGCCCGGGCTGGTGTGATGCTTCACGAGGGTCAGCACTCGTTCGAGTACAAGTGGGAGGTGGACGAGGGCGCTGGCGGCGGAGGGTACGGGCACGAGAGCTGTGAGATCATTCACACAAAGCCCGGCTCCAAGGAAAGGACGACGAGAATTATCGATTGCGACAACATGGAATGGCACAATAGGGGCGTGGCGCGAGGCGAGCTAGCTCATATTCACGACGGTCCGTACCAAGTGGAGCGTGAGTTCCTCTGCGATGTCGCCGAGCACGCGGCTTCTTGGGTGTCGAAGGACCAACTGGTCGTCGCTTTCAACCTCGCCCTTGCACGCGATGCTACGATTAAGAACGGTCCTCCGCCGTCCTGTGGAAAACCCTTTCCATTTGGGCGCACGTCGGCGGAAAAGCCCGTTTGTCGCGGAAAATCGTGCCTTTGTGCGTCTGATATGACCCTCTGCGGCGGAAGCTGCGTTGACCTCACGGCCAATGCCAACAACTGCGGCATGTGCGGTAAGAAGTGCTCAAACGGCTGCATCGACAGGGCGTGCTTTGTACCACCCACTTGCGCTCCGCCTGCCCTTCCGCCTGATCGTACGGGCAAATGCCCCGTTAATGACGGGCAATTCACCATATACAATGGCTGCTGTCACCATGTCATACTATACTAAATTAGAGTCATGTCTTCCGTCTCTCTAACGCTGCTTCTGTCACTCGCTCTCGCTGGCTGCGCCAGCGAGAGCGGGCCTCCGCCCACAAGCTACCCCAAACCCGAGGGTCCTGTGATCGGGCATTGGGAGGCTTTTAAGTCGCCGGATGAAGTGCGGATAAAGTCATCTCAGGCGCTAGTTGGCAATCGGCTGTACTACTGGGGCGGCAAGCTGAGTCTTGATGAGACGACCAGCACAGGCGGTTGGGTCGACTTGAAGACTGGCGAAACGGGGGAGATGTCGCGGATTGGGGCGCCTCCCGCGAGTTACTATACGTACTCAATTTGGACGGGAAGCGAGTTGCTGTTCTTTGGAGGCAGGATCTGCGATCAGGACACACGGGGCTGTTTCGCAAAGGGCGGAGTGGCCTACTCACCAAAGAATGACCGCTGGCGTACACTGCAGATGAGCGGGGCGCCCGAATCCTTGTTCCTCGGCGTCGATTGGGTAGGGACTGGGCTCCTTGGATTTATCGGCAGTTCGAAAGCGTCGCCGTATTCGCTCTACGTTACAGAGGACTATTCGGTCGCGTACTTCTACTCAATCGACACGGATCGCTGGACGCGTCGCCAGACGATCGACCCACCTAGCTCGCGGTCGCTCGCGGCGACGGAGTGGATGGGTTCCGAGTGGTTGATCTGGGGTGGCACCACTGAGACGCTCACCAATGACCTTCGGCTCCACACCGCTCTCGCTGACGGTGCTGCGTACAACCCGTCGACGAATCGCTGGCGCAAGCTGAGCTCGAAGGGGGCACCCGCTGCAAGCTATGACGTGGACACGGCATGGACCGGAAGCGAGGTGCTCTTCTGGAGCCACAGCATCCACGTTCCGTCCTTCACGATGGCCGCGTACAATCCCAAGTCGGACAGTTGGCGCGCGCTCAATCCGCTGGGCCCGCACCGAGAGTACGGAAGCTGCGCGGTCTGGACGGGCAAGTACTTCCTCGTCTGTGGAGATCAGGCTGATGGCCAAGGGGCGCTCTACGAGCCGAAGGTCGACCGATGGTACCCAATGCAAGACGATCGTCGAGGTTACTTCTCCAATGCCTGGGCCTGGAGCTACGGTGGAGGAGCGCTGGTACTGGGCGGGAACGACCACTACGATAACTTCCCCGATCTTGGAGGCTCCTGGTACCGCATCCCCTGATGCCGCTTGTTCTTCCCTGTTTCGTCGTCTTTGCCATCCGAGGAATTGCCCATGAATCGTATTCTTCTTTTCTTGCTCGCAAGCTGCTGTCTGATGGCCTGTGAAGACCCGTCTGAGCCAGCGGGGACTCCCGAACCCGCTGGTGGAGCGGGAGTGGCGCAGGGCACTGGAGGCGCCGCGACTGGCGGAGCGAATCAGGGCAATACGGGGGGAGCTGTGAGCGGTACGGGCGGTGCCGGTACCACGACGCGTTGGACAAAAGAAGCCACGGCGGATTGGCTGCTGCCGCTGCATCTCGGTGCGGAGTGGACGTACAAGATCACCGCGGCGGACTCGAGTCAACCGATCAAGGATTGCAAACCGGAGACCCAGTCGACGGCCAAGGTCACGGGTACCATGCCGTACGTGACTCCAGCGGGCACGACCGAGGCGGTCGTACTTCGAATGGTCTGTAGCGACATCGACCTTCTGTTGTTCGGCACGAAGGACGCCCTGTCGGCGAACATGCTCATAGATGGGGGGCCTGCTTCCTACCAGTCGGACAGTACGTACATCAAGCTGTACCGCGACGGAACCGCTCACGAGGGCATGAAGTGGTCAGCCGTGCCCTCAGTGACCGTCTCGGCGGGCACCTTCCTCGACTGTTGGCGCATGACCTTGGAGCCCCCCCCGACACCCGGCGAAACGTATGAGAGAACCTACTGCCCCGGCGTGGGCATGGTGGAGTTCAGCTGCAACGGGCCTTATTGCAACCTCCACGGCGAACTGACCTCGTATCGCTAGGTGGCCTCGGTGACGGTCAGGTCTGGGTGCGGCGGGTTTCGCGCCACAACCCAGGCGGTCACCGCGTAGCCCGCCCTTCGACTTAGCGGGTAGATTAACGACGAAGCTTCACTTCTTGTTTGCTGCTCTCCTGGGGCCACTCGGCTGCTCAGCAGATGGCCCAGCTGCCGTCGAGAGCTATCCCAAACCCGAGGGTCGCGTGATTGGGCACTGGGAGGAGTTCACGTTGCCGGATGATTTGCGATGGGATTGCGGTCAGGAAGTTGTCGGTGATCACCTCTACTATTGGGGCGGGCATTGCAATACCGATCGGATGTGTGGTGTCGGAGGTTGGGTGGACCTCAAGTCGGGGGAGACTGGAGCGCTGCCAGCGTAAGGGGCGCCGAGCGCACGCTATTACCCGGACGTCATCTGGACTGGCGAGGAGCTTCTCGTATTTGGTGGGCGGATCTGCAATGACGACAAACCGGCCTGTTTCGTGAAAGGCGGAGCGGCATACTCACCAAAGACAAACCGCTGGCGTACACTGCAGATGAGCGGGGCGCCCGACGCGACGTTCTTTGGGGGTGGTTGGGTGGGGTCCGGACTCCTTGGCTTTGTCGGTAGCGCGAAAGAATCACCGTATTCGATTTTTGGAGAGCGATGAGCACGTTGGCAACGTGCAGCCTGCGCTCAAGCTCGCTGTTGCGCTTCGTGAGCTCAATGTTGCGTCGCTCGAGGTCAGTGAGCTGAGGTTTGCGTCCAGTCTTCTTCGCTGCGAGGCCCGCTGCACCGTGGGCGCCGAGCTGAGTCCGCCACGATGAAAGGAGAGAGCTGTAGATGCCCTCGCGTCGCAGCAGCGATTCAAGTGCTCCACGCTTGCCGCTCGCAAGGCAGGACTCGGCCTCCTTCACG
>JBBRAB010000025.1:0-69913 GCA_038207155.1 Polyangiales bacterium | reverse complement strand
CCCGCTGAACGTGGGGCACGACGGCCGTCACCTGGGCCTTGAAGCCCTCGGTGGGCGGCTGAGCCATCCCGCCGACGCGACCAAACGAGTGCGTCATGCGCGCGCCCGTCTCTTCTTCGAACACGTCCCAGATCATCTCGCGGGCCTTGCAGACCCACAGGAACGGGGTGAACGCGCCTAGCTCCATGGCCATGGCGCCATCGCACGTCAGATGGTCGGCGATGCGCGCCAGCTCACCCAGGATCATGCGGTAGTAGACGCAGCGGTCGGGCACCGTGATGCCCAGCATCTTCTCGCAAGCCAGGGCAAAGCCCACGTTATTGAGCATCGGCGAGACGTAATTGCACCGGTCAACGTAGGGGAACACCTGCGACCAGGTGCCACGCTCACACATCTTCTCGAAGCCACGGTGCAGATAGCCGATTTGCACATCGCAGTGCAGAATCTTCTCGCCGGTCAGCTCCATCACGCAGCGCACGGTACCGTGCATGGCGGGGTGAGCCGGGCCAACGTTCAGCATCATCGGGTCGGCAGCAAGCTCGACCTCCGAGGAGTCTAGGTTCCTATCGAGAGGCTCCATCGCTACTCCGTCAATTCTTCTCCGTCGTCTCGCGCTCGAGACGGCGGTCATGCGTTTGCCGACCAAACGACATCCCCTCGTGGGGACCGAATGGCGCAACCTTGCCGGTGTTTTCTACGTCCCGATACGGAACGAGGGGTTGAGTGCGGTCTGCTGGGTAGTCCTTGCGCAGCGGATACCCCTCGAACTCGGGGTACAACAGGATGCGTCGCAAATCCGGATGTCCGCGGAACTGAACTCCGAACATGTCGAAGCACTCGCGCTCCGCCCAGTTCGCCGAACCGTACAACTCGGTGAGCGAGTCGATTTCGACGACCTCGCCCTCAGCGTCGCCAACACGAGCCTTGAGCCGCAAACGATGGCCGAGCGCGAGGCTGGCAAAGTGCGCCACGATCTCGAAGCGCGGCGTGCGCCGTGGAAAGTCGACCGCGGTGAGGTCAACCAGCAGCACCATATCGGTGCGGTGATCGTCGCGCAAAAAGCGGGCGATCTCGAACCACGATGCCGGGGACACCAGAGCCGTCTCATCGCCAAATTGGCTGTGAGTCTCGAGGATGGCTCCGGGAAACTGGGACTTGAGTAGGTCGAGTAGGGCTTGGGCCATAAAGCTCTGAGCGGGGGCTCAGCCGTTGGAGGAGCGGCGCAGTTGTACCAGGCCGAGCGAAGGATCCGTGGCTGGATCGAGTCGCGGTTTGACGATGGCTGGAGTCCGATCGCGGCGCTGGATCTTGTCCTGCAGCAACATCAGTCCGTCAAGCACGGCCTCGGGTCGAGGCGGGCAACCGGGAATGTAGACGTCGCAGGGGATGATCTTGTCGATGCCCGGCACGGTGGCGTAGTTGTCGTAAAAGCCACCACTCGCCGCGCAGGTTCCGAACGCCAGCACCCACTTGGGATCGGCCATTTGCTCGTAGATGCGCTTGAGGACGGGGGCCTGACGCTGCGAGATCGTGCCCACCACCCACAGCAGATCGCTCTGTCGCGGTGAGAAGCGCGGAGCTTCCGAGCCGAAGCGCGAAAAGTCGTAGCGCGGACTCGAGACTCCCATGAACTCCATGCCGCAGCAGGCGGTCACGAAGGGGTACATGAACAGCGAATACTTCTGCGCCCACGCGACGATGTCTTCGAATCGCGTCGTGAAAAATCCCTCGTCGTTGGGATCAAAGAGCTGCGTAACTCGGCCGTTCAGCTGTCCCATTCAAGGGCTCCCTTCTTCCAGCAGTACACGAGAGCCACAAGCAGGGCCCCGATGAAGGTCGACATGGTCGCAAAGCCTGTCCAACTCAGGGAACGAAAGAGCGTTGCCCAAGGGTACAGGAACGCGACCTCGACATCGAAGACGACGAACAGGATCGCCGTCAGGTAGAATTTGACACTAGGCCTGGCCCCTTTGGCGCCCTGCGTGTCGTTGCCGCACTCGAACGGCATCAGCTTTTCCGGCGTCCAATTCTTGCGCCCGGCAAAGTGGCCCAGAGTGAACATCGCCCCGGCGATCACCGCCGAGATGATGAAGATCACGAACATCGGGAGGTAGAGGTCAACCATGGTCACCGTCAGAGGCTACCCGACAGGGAGCCTCGGGTTGCGGCGCAGCTGGGCGCCGGCGCGTGATTTAGTGCTCCACACGGGGCACTGTCAATCGAAGGTGTGACGACGAAATCCCTAGCACTATCGCAAGGGTTGCAGCGACGGGGCCGCGCACTCCCGCTCAACTTGCTCGGCCGAAAGGTCGCCCAGCCAGCGCGGGCCCGATCGCTCCCTCCGTAAACGCCCATTTGCCGGGATAAGCGCGGATTCTCAGTGCAACCGGGGTCCCGCGAGTTGGGACCTTGCCCCCCAACGCTCCGGCCCGAGCCAGAGCGTCGGGCAGCGGCACTGGACGCCGATTCTGCGATTGATTGTTGGGGGCGCGTGGTGACGCAGCGACAGCGGCCCATCAGCCTGTCGTCAACGCGCGCTGCCAGTTGGCGAGCCGCTCCCCGAGCCAGGCTTGAGAACGCTCGAGCGGCTCTCGAACCTCTTCGTCCGTGGCGCCGGCTTCCTTAGCTTCAAGCGCCGCCGCATAGGCCGCGAGCCAGTAGCGACGCTCGGCGAAGGCCTCTGCGAGCAAGGCCCAGAGCAGCTTGCCATCGCCCCCGAGATTGGCGGCGCGCCGCAGCGGGCCGATCGCCTCCCCGAATCGCCCGCGCGACATCATCATGCGACCAAGCTGCTGGTACACGAGCGCGGCCGTCGGAGTGTCCCCGGCGTACTGGATCCCGAGGCGTAGGATCTCCTGCCCCTTCTCAGTCTCTCCGAGCTCAATACAGGCCTGTCCGAGCACCGCGAGCGCGGTGGCGATCTTCATGCGGGGCTCAACGCCGAGCGCCTGCCCTTCGGGCGTCCGTAGAAAGATCGCCAGGGGCGCGGGCCAGGTGCCGAGCAGCTCCAGCACGCGAATCGAATCCCCAGCCTGAGCAGCCTGCTCGGCCTCGGGAACGCGCGCCAAGTCGATCGCGCCCTTATTTCCGCGGGCCGCGCGCTGCAGCTCATCGCGCACGTGCATTCGAATCCGGGAGCGGAACTCCTCGAGTTCGTAGACCTCATCGAGCCCGTCGCGGCGCAGCCGCAGCATGCTCCCGAACGAATCACAGGACAGCGTGAACAGGCTGTAGCCGAAGATGGGCGCGAGCAGCAGGTAGCGCACGCCGATGTGGCGCTGAATGGCCTCGATGTCCGTCAGACGAATCGGCGCCGCGCCCGACGGCTCTTCGGTGACCAGGGCGGCCACGAGACGCTTGCGGAACTCGCCCAGGGTCAGCCGCTGTGACGGCTCATCCGGGGTCTCTCCCTCTTCGGCGACGACGAAGTCGACGAGCGTGTTGTCCGGCACGCGACGGTCGATCGTGAGCGCGACGATCCGGGCGCCCGCGATCATCGCGAACGCAAAAAACCGCGTCCCGATCACCTCGCACAGGGTTTGGAAGCTTCCAATCCCTTCACCAATTCGCTCGAACCAGCCATCGGTGCGCAGGGACTCAAGCGGGAATACGCGGGCCGTGGCCATCAACTGCCGCAGAGTGCCACGACCGGGGCTCGACCGGAAGCTCCTTTACGTTGCGGCGGTCGGACTTAGGCTCTGCCTGGCCCCACGCCGCATTAACCCATGGCGACACGAGCGGCAGGGCTGCCTGAGTACGGCCAACGACCCGAGAGGAGCCGCTGAAGGTGACCAGCCTCAGAAAAACCGTTGCTAAGGGTGGAACGAGTCTCCAGCCGCCGCCCACCGCCGGCCGCGCTCGCCCGTCCGCCACGCCGCGCAAGACCAACAGGCTCGACGCTGGCGCACCGGCCAACCCAGCCCAGGCTGCTCCGCAGGCGATGGCCCTCGCGGGGCAGCGCAGCTTGCGTCTTGCTGCGAGTCTGGTCGCTTGGTATCGGCTTCATCGGCGCCCCCTGCCCTGGCGGCAAGCCAGCGATCCGTATCTGATTTGGGTGAGCGAGATCATGCTCCAGCAGACCCAAGTCGCTACCGTGGTCCCGTACTTCGAGCGCTTTCGCAAAAGCTTTCCGACGCTCAAACGGCTCGCGCAAGCTGAGCTTCCCGAGGTGCTCGAGCATTGGCAGGGCCTCGGTTACTACTCGCGCGCTCGCAATCTCCACGCTGCCGCTCAGCAGCTCACAAGCCTAGGTCAAACGGCTCTGCCGAGTGAAGTCACGGAGCTACTCAAGCTCCCGGGGATTGGACGTTACACGGCCGGCGCGATCTCAAGCATCGCCTACGGGCGCCCAGCCCCGATCGTCGATGGGAATGTGACGCGCGTGCTCTGCCGCGTCGACGCGCTCGCCGATTGCACGAGCCTGGCCACCACTCAGAGTGAGCTTTGGCGCCGTGCGGGCGAGCTCGTGACCCTGGCTGCGCCGGGTGAGCTCAATCAAGGGCTCATGGAGCTGGGCGCGCTGGTTTGCACTCCGATGGCTCCCGACTGTCCGAGCTGTCCCTGGCGCCCCGACTGCCAAGCACACCGACAAGGACGGGTCGCCACTCTGCCTATTATTCCGAAAAAACAGGCCCCCGAGCGCCGCCGCAGTCTCGCTTGGCTCTTGACACGCCCCGGAAGCTTACTCCTGCTTCAGCAGCCGCTTAACGCGCAGCATTGGGCCGGACTCCAGGTGCTGCCCTACCTCGAACTGCATGGCGCCGAGACGCTCGAACAGGCCGAGCAACGCCTGGCAGCCAGCCTTGGACTCCCCAGAGTTGCGGGCGTCACGCAGAGCTGGCAGCTCGCCCATAGCATCACGCGCTATCGCTACGCGCTCACGGGTCAGCAACGCACGCTCGGAGGCAATCGGCAGCCTGCGGGAGCCAGCTGGGTGCCGCTCGAAGAGCTCGCCAAAGCCGCGCTGCCCGCGCCGCATCGCAAGCTCGTGCGCAGCTGGTTAACAGCCCTCGAGGAGGGCTCGTGACCCGCAGGTGGCTCGGCACAGGTTCCCATCCGGGGCTCGTATGATGACACTCGAGATCGCTCTCGCGCTGGTGCGACGCGACCAACAGTTCCTCGTGGCCCAGCGACGAGCGGGCCAACAACTCGCGGGGCTCTGGGAGTTGCCCGGCGGTCGCATTGAGACCGGGGAAACGGCGCTCCAAGCTGCCGAACGCGAGTGTCTCGAGGAGCTCTCCGTCCGCTGTCGCGCCCTGCGCGAGCTTCACCTGGTCGAGCATGAGTACCCCGAGCGGCGCGTGCGACTGCACCTAATCGACTGCCTATACCTCAGCGGTGAGCCCCAGCCGCTCGCCTCCGACTCCCCAGGCTGGGTCACGCTGGAGGACCTCAGTGCGCTCCAGATGCCTGAGGCCAACCAGGCGTTTTTGTCGATATTGCAGCAGCTTTTCGGCAAATGACGCGCCCGCTCGGACGCCGCCCGCGCTGAGCGCGCCGCCGCGTCAGCCCGGGTCGACCCCAAGCAAAAATGCCAACCCCGAGCTGGAGTTGGCGTCTTGCGTGCTGGACTCGCTCACGGGGCCCGCGAGCGCCCGGCGACTCAGATGCTGAGCGGCGCGACCTTGTCCGGATCGATGCCGAGCTCACTCAAGATCTCCTGCACACGGCTACCAGAGAGCTTGCCGTCCAAGCGCAGTCCGTCGAGAGCGCCGAGCACGATCGACTCGCAGTCGATCTCGAAGTGACGACGTAGGCTGGCGCGCGTGTCCGACATGCCAAAGCCCTCGGTCCCAAGCGGGACGAACCTGCCTGGAATGAAGCGAGCGACGAAGTCCGCCAGCAGCTTCATGTGATCACTGGCTGCGATGAACGGACCCTCGACGCCGGCCAAGGCCTGCTGAATGTAGGGGATCCGGGCAGGCTCGTTCGGGTGCAAGCGGTTGAGACGCTCGCACTCGAGCGCATCGTTGCGGAGCTGCTGATAGCTCGTGACGCTCCAGATGTCCGAAGACACGCCGTAGGTCTCGAGCACCTTGGCCGCCGCGATCACGTCGTTCAGGATGGGTCCGCTACCAAACAGCTGAACATGCTGTTCGAGCGGCTTGGGCGCCTCCTGGATCCGATAAAGGCCCTTGAGAATGCCCTGCCTGGCACCGTCCGGCATCGCCGGCATGCTGTAGTTCTCGTTGTACAGCGTGATGTAGTAGAGGATCTTCTCATCCCGACCGTACATGCGCTCGAGACCGTCTTCGATGATGGTCGCAAGCTCGTACGCGTAGGCCGGATCGTAGCAAACGCAGTTCGGAAGCGTCGCGGCCAGCACGTGACTGTGACCGTCGTCGTGCTGGAGACCTTCGCCCTGAAGCGTGGTCCGACCGGCGGTGGCACCAAGCAGAAAGCCCTTGGCCATCGCGTCGCCAGCGGCCCACATGAGGTCACCGGTGCGCTGGAACCCAAACATCGAATAAAAGATGTAAAACGGGATCATCGGCTCATTGTGCGAGGCGTAGGTCGTGCCCGCCGCAATGAACGAAGCCATCGAGCCGGCCTCATTGATGCCCTCTTCGAGCACCTGACCGTCCTTGCTCTCGCGGTAGTAGAGCACCTTACCCTTGTCGACCGGCTCGTAGAGCTGACCGACAGAGGAGTAAATGCCCACCATGCTAAAGAGCGCGTCCATGCCGAAGGTGCGCGCCTCGTCCGGGATGATCGGTACGATACGGCGACCGATCTTCTCGTCGCGCAGCAGCTTGGCAAAGAGTCGAGCAAAGACCATCGTGGTCGAGGCTTCACCCTTCTTCGTGCCCTCCTTGAACTCCTCGTAGGTGGCAGCTGGTGGCGTCACGAGGGCCGTCGTCTGACTGCGGCGCTTGGGCAGCGAACCGCCGAGAACCGCGCGCCGGGCCAGCATGTACTCCACCTCGGGACTGTTCATCCCGGGGTGGTAGAAGGGCGCTTCCTTGAGTTGTTCGTCCGAGACGGGCAGCTCGAGCAGATCGCGGAACTGACGCAGCTCAGCGAGCTCCATCTTCTTCTTCTGATGGGTGACGTTCACCCCTTCGAAGCCCTCGCCGAGTGTCCAACCCTTGACCGTGTGGGCCAGGATGACCGTCGGTTTATCCTTGGAAGCCGTGGCGCGCGCATAGGCAGCGTACATCTTGCGGTAGCTGTGACCACCGCGACGCAGCTTGCGGATCTGCTCGTCTGAGAGGTGAGCCACCATCTCGAGCAGGCGCGGATCAGTTCCGAAGAAATGCTGACGCGTGTAGCCGCCCGGCACGGTGGCGTACTTCTGCCACTGCCCGTCGGGGATCTCATTCATGCGCTGCATCAGCACGCCGTCGACATCGCGATCGAGCAGTTCGTCCCACTCGGGACCCCACACCACCTTGATGACGTTCCAGCCAGCGCCGCGGAAGAGAGTCTCCAGCTCCTGGATGATCTTGCCGTTGCCGCGCACCGGACCGTCGAGGCGCTGCAGGTTGCAGTTCACCACGAAAATCAGGTTATTGAGCTTCTCGCGGCCCGCCATGCTGAGCGCACCGATGGCCTCCGGTTCGTCGGACTCGCCGTCGCCCATGAACGACCAGATGCGCTGCTCGGACGTATCCTTGATTCCGCGGTTGTTCAGGTACTTATTGAAGCGCGCCTGGTAGATGGCGCACAGCGGCCCAAGCCCCATCGAGACGGTCGGGAACTCCCAGAAATCCGGCATCAAACGCGGATGGGGATAGGAGGACAGGCCCGTCTCTCCCACCTGACGGCGGAAGCGGTTCATCAGATCGACCGGGATGCGTCCCTCCATGAAGGCACGCGCGTACATGCCCGGGGCCGCGTGGCCCTGGTAGAAGATATGATCGCCTCCGCCGGGGTGCTCTTTGCCGCGGAAGAAGTGATTAAAGCCCACTTCGTACAGCGCGGCGCTTGAGGCGTACGAGGACAGATGCCCGCCAAGACCGACGTACTTGCTGTTGGCGCGATGCACCATCGCGACAGCGTTCCAGCGGACGATACGACGAATCCGTCGCTCCATCTGCTCGTCACCAGGGAACGTGGGCTCCTCGGACGCGGGGATGGTGTTGACGTAGTCGGTGGTGAGAGGTCCGAGCGGAGCTGCCCCGAGATGGGACGCCGACTGCAGCACCCGCTTCAGGAGATAACGCCCACGCTCAGGACCAGCCGCCGATACGACAGCCTCGAGGGACTCGATCCACTCGCGGGTCTCTTGCGGATCTGGGTCAGCCGCATCTTTCCTAAAAGTCGTCACTCCGCGTTTCTCCTTAGCAAATTTTGCGCAGTGGTTTTAGGCCCGCGCCCGGCGAGCAGCAAGGGCCAAGGCCCCCCGAATCGTGCGAATTCGCAAGAACTGTTCCCAAACACCAGCTCGCAGCCCCAAGCCGTTCACCCGGCCGCCAAAATCAGTGAATTTTGCTGGTGCGGCGTGGGTCAGGTTGTGGCGGACAACCCCCAAGAACGGCCGCGCGCCTGGCGGCACTTGCGTCGGACCGAACTCCCTTTATGAATTGACCCAAGCAGCATGTCCCGACTCGCGTCGATGCTCATCTTCCTCACAATCGCGCTGAGTCTGCTCGGGGCGGGTCACTACTACATCTGGGTTCGCTGGATCCGGGACCTGGCCTGGCAACGCGACATGGGCCGCATCTTGACCTGGCTGCTCATCTCGCTGGCGCTGAGCATCCCGGCGACGTTCATCCTGTCGCGGACGCTACCGCCGGTGCACGGTCGCGGACTGCTGCTAGTCGCGTACACCTGGATGGGCCTAGCCATGGCGCTACCGGCGCTGCTCGCCTGTGGGGATCTGCTGCAATGGGCGCTGCGAGCGACGCTGGAGCTAAGTCACGGCGCACCGCTCGACCCTGCGAGGCGGCTGACGCTCGCACGCGGCGTGGCTGCCGGGATGCTGCTCACGACGGGTGGCTTGGCTGTTACGGGGCTTCGCAACGCGCTCGGCCAGATTGGTGTCCGCCAGGTGCGCATCCCACTCGCGCGGCTGCCTAAGGAGCTGCACGGCTTTACGATCGCGCAGCTCTCGGACGTCCACGTCGGTCCGACGCTGCGACGTGAGTTCGTCGAGCGCATCGTGGCTCAGACCAACGCACTTGACGTCGATCTGATCGCCATCACCGGGGATCTCGTGGACGGCGGGGTCGAGCGGATTGCTCCCCTGCTCGCCCCCTTGGCCAAGCTGCGCGCGCGGCACGGCGTCTTCTTCGTCACTGGAAACCACGAGTATTATTCGGGCGTCGAACAGTGGCTCGCGTACCTGCCGCAACTCGGGATCCGTGTGCTGCACAATGAGCGAGTGTCGATCGGCCGAGGCGAGAGCAGCTTTGATCTGGTCGGTGTGGACGATCTCCATGGCCCTCAGTTTGGCAAAGGGCATGGACCCGATCTCGAAAAGGCCATGGCAGATCGGGACCCCACGCGCGAGTCGGTGCTGCTCGCCCATCAACCAAAGATGGTGTTTCAGGCCGAGCCCTATGATGTCGGTCTGATCCTGTCTGGGCACACCCACGGCGGACAAGTCTGGCCATTTCGCTGGCTAGTGCTGCTGCAGCAACCGGTGCTCGCGGGGCTCGCGCGCTTTGCGCGAACCTGGCTCTACGTGAGCTCTGGAACGGGCTACTGGGGTCCACCCATGCGCCTGGGTGCCCCGGCCGAGATCACGCGGCTCGTACTGTTGAGCGGCGCTGAGTCGAGCTAACCGCGCCGCTGCCAGCGGACCAAGCTAGCGAGGACTCACCGCGTTGAGCTTGGCAACCGCGCGCGCCACGGCCATGCCGTCGAGGGCCGCGCTCACGATCCCGCCCGCATAGCCGGCGCCCTCACCGGCGGGAAACAGGCCTCCCAAGTCTGGGTGCTGGAGGCTAGCTGGGTCCCGTGGCACGCGCACCGGGGAGCTCGTGCGACTCTCAAGACCGACCAGCACCGCTTCCTCACTGACATAGCCGCGCATCTTACTCCCGAACACCTCGAGCGCCCGACGCAGGCGCTGGGCGAGCGGAAGCCCGGCGGAATTCAGCACCTCGGCCAGATCCCCGGCGCTCAGACCCGGTTGGTAGCTTGAGGCGGGCACGGTGCTCGACGCGCGCCCACGCACGAAATCCGTCGCCCGGGTGGCGGGAGCTCGAAATCCGCCGCCGCCCGCCGCGTAAGCCGTTCGCTCGAGCCGGCGTTGCAGCTCGATCCCGCCAAGCGGCCCCGTCAGGCCAAGTCCCTGCCAGTCCGTCGGCTCGATCCCAACCACCATGCCGGAGTTGGCGTAGGGCGAATCACGCCGCGAGAGGCTCATGCCGTTGACGACGAGCTCCTCGGGCGCGGTCGCCGCCGGCACGATGAACCCACCGGGACACATGCAGAAAGAGAACACGCCACGCCCCTGCTCGGTGTGCGCGAGGTGATAGTCGGCATTCGGCAAGCGCGGGTGGTTGGCCTGGGCCCCATACTGGATCCGATTGATGAGCGGCTGGGGATGCTCGATGCGCACGCCGAGCGCAAACGCCTTATTTTCGAGCCGACAGCCGGCAGCGTCGAGCATCTCGAGCACGTCGCGCGCGGAATGGCCGGTGGCCACAATCACCGCCTCGGCGGCGTAGCGACTGCCGTCGGCGCAAACCACCCCGCTCACCCGCCGCTCGCTGCCCGTACCCGTAACCTCGAGTCCGGTCACCTGGGACTCGAAGTGAAACTGGACGCCGACGCGCTCCAGATGCTCTCGCAACGCGGTCACCACCTGCGGGAGACGGTTACTGCCGATGTGCGGACGCGCGTCGCTGAGGATGCGCTCGGGCGCACCATGAGCCGCCAGAATCGCTAGTACATCGCGCACGTCACCGCGCTTGGTGGCTCGCGTGTAGAGTTTTCCGTCGCTGTACGTTCCCGCGCCGCCCTCACCAAAACAATAATTGCTGTTCGGATCGACCGAGCCCTGACGCTGCACGCGCTTCAGATCGAAGCGGCGTGGCTGCACCAGCTTGCCCCGCTCAAGCACGCGCGTCGCGATGCCTTGGCGAGCGAGCTCATACGCGGCAAACAGCCCGGCGGGCCCGTCCCCGATCACGACGACTCGCGCATCCGGAGAGCAATCACGCGGCGCCGGTCCCGCATCGACGAGCTGGCGCTGACGCTCGGGGTCGCAGGTGAGCAGCAGTTGAAAGCGCAACCGTCCACGACGCGCATCGAGCGAGCGACGCAGTACGGTCGGCGTGCCTAGCTGCTCGAGCGAACAACCGAGTCGCGTTGCCAACATGCGCCGCAGCGACTCCGGGTCATCGGGGTCGTCGAGCCCAAGCTCCAGGGCCAGCTCCTCGGGAATCGCGCGGTCGGACATGCCAGGCGCTCTGACGCGAGATCAGCGCTGCGGCAAGGGACCGTCGCGTCCATTCGCACTGGAATCACGGAAACGATTCTCATCGACCATCCTGGGCCAGAGGACTCGCCACCCCGGCGCCGGTTGCAGCGGGGTTGAATGGACGCCGCCGGGAGACCGTCTACGAGGCGACGAGCGCGTATCCCCCGTGATAGCCTCCGCCCCCCTACTGGAGTCGCCATGAATCAGCTTCGCAGTATCAGTTTCGTCCTTGGACTTGGGTTGGTCTCAGCCGCGGCCTTGATGCGGGATGCCCACGCCGCCCCGAACTACTACTCACAGGCTGGCACCACCAAGGTCGACGCGCGCATTGGCGTCGTCTCGCCCAAGGGTGGCCAGTTCGAGCCGGGCGCGGCCCTGACGATCGCCTGGGAGAAGCGGACGCCGGATCCCCAGATTCAGGCCTGGCTCTACACGGCCACCGCGGACGGTTTGCGCGCCGAAAAGGTCCGTTACTTGGCGCCGCCCACCGGAGCGAGCTCGAACTGGACCGCGGCGGGCGGCTCGTTCGAATGGAAGATCCCCGAGGATCTGCCGCGCGGCCGCTACGCGATCGTGATCCTCGCCGGTACGGACGAGGCCACCAGTCAGGCCTTCGTGATCGCCGATCCCGCTGCCAAGATGATGCCACCGCGCGTAGAGGCGGGCGGACTCGTCAAGAGCGCAGCCCTCGAATCCAAGGGCGCCAAGGGCTCGGTCCGGCTGCTCGTCAGCGACAAAGAGGTCGAGTACGTCTGGGGCAAGGGCCAGTGCCCGACCCTCGTCGGCGGCATCCCCGGTGCATTGGCAACGCTGGCTGCACTCGGAAACGTGACGATCGTTCCGATCGTGCGCGACGTGATCAGAAAGAGCCACATTGAGCAGACTTGCCTCGACGGCTTCTCGGTGTCGGCACCAACGCCGGCAGTCTCAGCGCTAACCGCCACCTTGCCGACCAGCGGCTCAAACTGAGTGGCATCAGCCCACTCAAGGCCGTAACCTCCGCTCATGCGCCGACTCCTCGTCCTTTGCTGCCTCGCTGCTCTGCTCCCCCTCGCCTGCGCGAAAAAGGGAGTCAATACTCGCAATACGTCGGAGAAGGTCGGAAAATCCGTGAATCACGCGGCTGATAAGACTGGCGACGCGCTTGAGCGCGCCGCTAAGGCCGTGGGTCGGGGCGTCGGTAAGGGTGCCGAGGGCGTCAAGAAGGCGGGGGATTCCGTCGACGAGAACGTGAACGGCAAATAGCCTGGTGGGTCGCGCTCTGTGCGGCGGGCAGAGTCGCAAGTTGCAGATGAAAGGCTGGCGTCATGTCGAACAGTCGATCGCTTTGGGTTTGGTGCGGCGTGGTGACGTTCAGCGCTGCGGTGGCGTCGGGGGGCCTGGCTCAGGCCCCGAGCCCCGCTGCGTCAAGCGAGAGCGGCGCGGAGGCACCTCCAGCGAAAGCGCCAAAGCTCCAGGCGGAAGCAGCGCTGCGGCGCGTTCGCACAGAGCTCTCCGACGGCGGCCTAGTACTGCGCAAAAAGCCGACGCTAGGCGCGCCTGACAGCTATCGCTTTATCGTGCGAGCCGCGCCGGCCTGTCTTGGCTTTTTCGCTGACATCACGCCAAGCGCCAGCCCCGCCGGCCTCGCCAACCTCGCGGGTGCTCCCCAGGGTCCGGACTTCACGGATCCCTATCCGGGTACCCGGCTCTTCGCCCCGCCCGCCATGAGCGCCGAGGCGTATTTTGAGCAGCTCTCGGTCGACCGCCGCAAGACGCGCCCCCCGGAGGCCACGCGGCTCGCAGAGCTCGTGTGGCTGTCGCTCGATCGCGACGGCGACGGACGGCTCGGCAGCGGAGACAGCGACGCCGAAGGAAATTTCTCGCTGCGCCAGCAGGTGTTTTCGTCGAGGGTGACCGACACCGCGGTCCAAACGGACAAGAGCGACGAGGAGCTCGTCGGGGGCATCGTGGCCAACAGTGGCGCGACGGCCAACGAGTCCCCGCCGGAGCGCCCGCTGTTTTCGTATCGCCTCTCGGAGGCCCGTCTCGAGTTCGATCTCAATGCCGACGGGGATCAAACTGACGAGCTCATCTTCGGGGACGCCAACTCCGACGGACAGCTCCAGCCCGAAGAGACGCGCAAGCTCTGGGCGGCGGGCCCCGAAGCAGACTTCACTGAGCAGCTCAGTTTGGATCCGCGCCTGGCCGGACCCGCGGGAGATCTGGAGGCCAGACTTACGGCGCGCTTTCCCGCGCTCGCCCCCGAGGCGCGCGCACGCGCCCTGCACGGCGGCATCACGCGCATCGAGCAATCCCTCATGCTCGAGTCGGAGGACCCGCGCGGCGGACGCCGACGTGGTCGCGTGGGTGGCTCCATGGACGTTCGCAATGTGCTCGATCGACTCCTCGCCCTGTCGCGATGAGCGCCAACCGCGTCAGCCACGCCGTCAGAACAACCAAAATATGCCGGGAACTCCGCTTGACCGGCGGCGCGGCACGCGTCCCTTCGCGCGCACCCTGTGATCAGCAATGGCCTGAGGTTCGCGCCCGGGGCTCTGTCGTGTATAGTCCGGCAGGACGTGTATGTCGGCCCCAGGGCCCTGAACCACGGTCGGAAATGTCATGAAGGTCAACGTAGGTCTAGTCGGATTTGGTGTCATTGGCGTCGGCATGGTCGCCCTGCTGCAGCAGTACTCGCGCCTGCTCGAGCAGAGAAGCGGCGTCGAGATTTTGCTGCGCCGCGTCGTGGATATCGACATCACGCAAACGCGCGCGGTCGAAGTTGACCGCAGCCTGCTGTCCACGAACTACCTCGACATCATCAACGACCCCGAGATCGACATCGTGATCGAGCTCGTTGGCGGGACCACGATCGCCCATGAGATCGTCAGCGCTGCGCTGCGCGCGGGCAAGCACGTCGTGACCGCCAACAAGGCGCTGCTCTCGGCGAAGGGAGCCGAGCTCTTCAAGCTGGCGCGCGAGCAGAAGCGCGAGCTGCGGTTCGAGGCCAGCGTGGCGGGCGGTATCCCGATCATCAAGGCCATCACCGAGAGCCTCGCCAGCGACCAGATCCGCCGCATTTACGGCATTGTCAACGGCACCACGAACTTCATCCTGACCCGCATGTTCGAGGACGAGTGGACGTTCGAGGCTGCCCTCAAGCGGGCCCAAGAGCTCGGCTTTGCCGAGGCCGATCCAACGCTCGACGTCAACGGCAGCGATGCCCAACACAAGTTGCACGTGCTGGCCAGCGTGGCGTTCGACTCGGTGCCGGCGCCGGGGTCGATCTACCGCGAGGGCATTGAGACCATCAAGCTCGCTGACGTGAAGTACGCCAAGCAGCTCGGCTACATCATCAAGCTGCTGGCGATCGCCAAGTTTGAAGACGGCGCCATGAGTCTGCGCGTGCACCCCACGCTGATCCCCGAAAAGTGCAGTCTGGCGAGCGTCAAAAATGAGTTCAACGCCGTGATGCTCGAATCCGAGTTCCTTGGGCAGTCGCTATTTGTTGGTCGCGGCGCGGGAGCGCGACCGACGGCCACTGCGGTGGTGGCCGACATCGTCGACATCGCTGGCGGCATGGCGCAAAAGTCCGAGTTTTCCGCGGTGCGCTACACGGCGACCAACAACTTCCCTTGCCTCGATTCCGGCGAAATTCGCTCGCGTTTCTACCTACGCCTCGCCACCATCGAGCGCGCTGGCATCCTCGCCAAGATCACACGGATCCTCGGGGACGAGGACATCAGCATCTCGGCCATCATCCAGCAGGAAGGCGACGAACCGATCCCGATCGTGATCCTGACCCGCAACGCTCGCGAAGAGAATGTGCGCCGCGCGGTGGCGGAGATCGATCAACAGGATTTTACCGCCGACAAGACCGTGGTGCTTCACGTCGAAGACATCAGCCTGTAGTCACAGCAGCCAGCTGACGAAGCCCTCCACCGGTGTGGCGGGCTTTGTTGCTGCTGCGCCGCGAGCCGCAAATC
This sequence comes from Polyangiales bacterium, assembly GCA_038207155.1. Classification (GTDB taxonomy): domain Bacteria; phylum Myxococcota_A; class Polyangia; order Polyangiales; family Polyangiaceae; genus FEN-1139. The sequence continues at coordinate 54,571 of JBBRAB010000025.1, read as the reverse complement.
CCATGGAAGGCGTCATCAAGTACAGTGGACGGTGGCGGCAAGGTCCGGCGCCCTGCCACGCTCAGCTCGGCGAACTGCAGCGCGTACGCGAGCAGCTGTGGTGCCGCGGCTGGCTCGGCGTGGACCTGGGCGGCATCGGCTACGGCAATGTCAGCCTGCGCGCCGCAGCACCTGGTGAATTCGTTATCAGCGGCACGCAGACCAGTGGCGAACGACACCTGGCCGCTGAAGGCTTTACCCGCGTACTTCGCGCGGAGCCGGCGAGCGGCCAGCTCGACGTCGAAGGACCCTGCCGCGCCTCGAGTGAGAGCCTGTCCCATGCGGCCCTGTACGAGAGCTGCCCGGCGGCAGGCGCCGTGCTCCACATTCACTCAGCGCCGCTCTGGATGCACGCGCTCGCCACGCGCGCCTCAACCTCAAAGCAAGCCGAGTACGGCACCCCTGCCCTCGCGCTGGCAGTCAGCCAAGTGATGCGAGAGCTCGCTGCCCCCTTAAGCGGCGTGATTGCGCTAGCGGGTCATCAAGACGGACTCCTGTCCTGGGGCTGCGCTCCCGAAGCTGCGCTCGACGCGCTTTTGCGGCTACACGCAGAGCTTGAGCCCGCCTGAGCTGCAGAGCTCTCTCGGGCCTCCGCACGAGCCTCCGCACGACTGTCCGCGCGCCGAGCTACGGACCGTCGCCGTACGACGGTCCATAATTCGGAACGAGTCAGAACGTCAGCGCCAAAGCCACCCGCAGGTAGGGCCCCGAGCGGCTCAGATCCCCGAGCGATGGCCCAGTCCGCGTGATGCGGTTGTCGCTGGACTCCCACTTCGGCTGAAGATCAACGTCTGACATCAAGCGGTAGCCGCCCTCAGCGAGCAAGGACAACCCCGCGACATAGCGCGCTGGAGAAGATACCGAAAAACCAGCTCCCAGCGCGCCAAAGGGCAGGAGATTGCGTTGGGTGTAAAGCGCATCTGTCTGATTCCGAAACTGGACCTCCACGGTCTGATCCGCCAGGCCTCCCCACAGCCGAACATGCGGTGCCACCCAAGGAATGAGCGGACGCGATGCCCGCAGACCAGCCCAATAGTGCGCCGCGCTCAGCTTGGCGTTCGGGGTTGCGCTGAGACCATCGGCGGTGAGAGCCCGGTTGGATTCGCCCGGACTCGTTGTCGACTCGAAATTGGCCCCTAATTCCGCGTCAATCCGCAACTTAGACGGGAGTTCCGCGATCCGAACAGCAGCACTAAGACCGGGCAAAATCGGAGCTCGCGTATCGGACAAGATGTCGTAACGCGACGAGGACTGCCAAGTCGTTAGCGCTTCTCCCGCTAGTGCAAAACGATAGACGTAGACCCTAGGCGGCTCGGACTCCACTGGCTCTTGCTGCGCGGCGGGAGCGACCGGCAGAGGCCAACGTGCCAGAGGCGCAACGCCATTCGGGGAGGCTTTCTGGCGCGGCTCAGGCTGCGCCAGGGCGGGAGCCCCAGGTGGGGTTTCGCGATTGGGTACCCAGACGGGAACCATCTCCGGGGGCGCCTCCGAGCTTGCGGCAGCGGGCGAGCCTGCGCCCGCAGTCGAACTGCCAGCAGTGCCAAGCACCTCGGGAGATGCCGCGCCAGCGCTACCCGCCGCAGCCGCCGCAGGCTGCGCGGGCGCAACCGTCTTTGGCGCAACTGGCTGCGCGGTCGCGACCGTCTTTGGCGCTACTGGCTGCGCGGGTGCAGCCGTTTGGGCCACCGCGACGCCGGTGCTCAAAGCCAGCGAGCAAACCAGCCCCGCCGCCAAGCAATGCTGTCGTTGCTGATTCATGCTGGCCATCCTTCTCACTTCAACCCCCAACTCTCAAACAGAAAGCCATCGAGCACTTGCGCCTTTGAGCGACGCTGATCGACGGCGCTAAAGACCGTCAGGGAACCGCCCGACGAGTTGTGCGGAATCACGACACGACGTTGGTCGCCCGCTCCAAAAAACAGCGGACCGTACGCAGAGGTCGGATCATCCAGCGCGATCTCCGTCGTCGTGAAATCCGACAAGGAGAAAGCGCCGACGCGATAGTTGCCATCGGCCACCAGCCAGACCCGCTCATGCCAGCGGTCCGGGTAGACAGATACGCAGCTCCCGCCCGAAGGACAGCTGAGATTCACCGAAATCGGGACAAACTGACGCTTGTCGAGATCAAGCGAACCAACCTGACTCCCGCCGAGCACCAGCAGCGCCCGATGCGCTTCCTTATAGGAGATATCCTCGAGCTTGACCACGGGCGACGCAAGAGCCACGCCGCTCACCTGACGGTCACGATGCGCTTCGAGCCCCTCGAGATCGATGAAGTTAACCCCCAAGGCCGTTCGGCCTTGCTCGCCGCTAGCCGCATAGGCAAGCACGCGAGGCCCAACGCCAGGCGAGTCCGGAGAAACGCCGGTGAACGGGAGAAACGAACGTGCTGGGTACGGCAGCGGAATCGAGGTCACCCGATTGGAACCCGACTCAATCACCGACAAGCTGGACCCGCCAACGGCGAGCAACCGCTGACCACCGAGATCGGTGTAAACGAGCAGATCGGTGGGTGGGACGAAGCCAACAGACAGCTGGTTGAGCACGAGCGAAAAGCCATTGAGACTGTTGGCCTGTTTTTTCGACGTCGTGAGCACTAACACGTCCGTCACCCCGGGTAGCGCCAGGTAGATCTTGCCGTTTTTCTCATCGGCAACCACCCGAGCCAACCCTGCGCTTGCGCCAAGCTCAGGGATCTCCACTCTGATCTCCGGACGCTCTGGATGCGACAGATCCCAGACACTCACGCCACCGGGAAACCCGAACAACGCCAACGGGAGCGTACCCGCGGGCGTCTTGACGGCCGAGAACGCGTAGGTTTCTCGCAGATCCCCAACAAAGCTGCGAAGCGCACGAGAATGGGTCGCGTCAGCGTCCGCTTTGGCCTCAAGGTCCACGACCTCCACTTCGTTCCTGTTGCTGAGCATCGACTGGTCATCACCCACCGCCGACCCAGTCACGAGCACGTAGCGGCCGTCCGAAGTCGGCGTCATGATGCTGGCTCGTCGCATGCTGGCTCGTGGCTTTAGATCGAACGTTTTCACCGAGCCATCAGCCGCGATCTCAGCCAGCGCAGGAACCTCGGACCAGTCCCCATCGGGTGACTTCTGCCCCTCGCTCACGAGGAGCAGTTCATCCTTACCCGGACGCCGAATGGCAGGCCCAGGGTTGGCACGCAAGGGAACGCGACGGGACGCTGAACGCAGGGATTCAGCTTCAACATCGACAAAATAGGCAGCCGAACGACCCGAGTCGATATAGACGACCGAGGATCCGAGCTGGTCGATATCCACCACGCGAGGCAAGCCATCACCAGGTGAATTCGAGTTATCGCAAGCCACACCGCCAAGCAGCGCGAGCGCTGCCCATCCAAGAATGCGTCGCATCTTCCCTACTCCCGAATCTGACTGTTTCGCTCGTATCCCGTGACCGAGCTCGTTAATAGTGTGGTCCAATTGACGAACGTAATCCGACCGTCCGGATGCTCCTGCGGCACAAACAAGCGTTTGGCGCTGGGCACAACTCCAAGCGAGATCGGTTTGCTACCCAGCGCGACCTTGTCGACCAGCAGCGTGTCCAGACTCACGCGATGCACTTCCCACGGAGCCGCATCAAACATGAGAAACGCGTAGGGCTGCCCCGGCACCAGCAGGGTCGATGTTGGTGCAGCCGTCGTGGGAGTCAGCTTGGCAAACATCGCCTCGATGTCGATCACGGTGTAGCCGTTGGAGCGGTCGGTCTGGGTTTCCAGATCAATCCCCGGCGCATTCGGATCCCCTGGGCGTTTTTGGTGCACGACCAGAGCCCGGTCACCCGCAACAGAAAACGCCACCGCGGCGACGGACTTGCGGAGATCGAGCCAATACGGGGGCTCAGTGCCCTTCAGATCGATGCGAACGATCTGTTCAATCGTGAGGCTCGCCGTGGTGAACCCAAGTGCCCAATGGCCTGTGGGATCCAGCACCGTCTGCCCGATTACCCCGCCCGTTATCTTGGTGACCTGCGCGAGCGACGGCTGAGTGAAGCCGCCGGGGACCGGAATGCGCACCAGCGCGTTGCGGTCGCGCACGACACAGAGCGCGTAGCTGCCGTCGGGTGCAAGGTCGAGATCCGTGATCCCCGTGAGCGGCTCGGAACCGCCGGCACCTCCCGTTCCCGCTCCCGCCGCGCCGCCAGCGCCCACGGTGCCGCCAGTGCCCATCGGCGGCGGCGCTGCGCCCAGCAGTGTCGACACATCAAGCTCCACCGGCGCTTGAGCGCCGGAGAGCGCCGCCAGGCGCAGCCTCGAGCTGCCGGCGGCACGACCGATCGCCCAGCGCCCGTCCGGAGTCACTGAGACGTCCGCATCCTTGCCCGCAGTGCCCGTGAAGAGGCGCACCGTGCGACTCCTGATGAGCCCGCTGGCATCTTTGTCGATCGCACCGAGATCGATCACCGAGACCCCCTCTTCGGTCACGACGTAGGCCTCGGGAGAGCCCTTGGGTGACTTTCCGAATAGGACCGCGCGCGGTCCAAAGTTCACCGCGACCCGTCCCACCTTCAGCCCGCCATCGGCGAGCCCTAGGACACTCACCTCCTGAACCTGCGCGATCGTTGAGCCGGGCGTTCGCCGCGTTTCGTCAAAATACACGACGGCGTGCAAGCCGTCTGGTGAGACGGCGATCGCGTTGGACCCCGCACCGACCGGAGTTTGCGTGGCCTTGGTGACGCCCGCTTTCGTGTCGAGCAGCGAGACTTCATCCGAGGACAGGTTCACGAGCAGTGCGCGATCCTGCCCTGGCAGGGTCTGCAAGTGACGCGGCTCACGGCCCGTATCCACGGTGTGGATCGTCAGGCTCTCGGCGTCGATCACCGAGACGTTGTTGCGATCGGGATTGGCCGCATAGACGTAGTGTAGGCCTGCCTGAGGCGCCTCGAGCACCAGAGTGGATTCGACTTCCGGCGCTGCCCCGCCAACACCGTGGAGACTGCCCCCGGTGCCACTCGGTTGATCGATACCGAGACCGGGAGTGGCGCCATTCTCGCCTGACTTGTCCCCGTAAGCCGCAGCGGAGTCGGAGCTAGAGCTGTCACATCCCGACCCAAGCACTAGCAGTGAGGTCGCTAACCCAACCCCGAGCACCACCAACCCATCTCGCCGAAGTATTCGTCCCATGTCACCCATCTAGCAGCATTCGTGCCAGCCCGAACAGGCCAGAGTATTCGGGGGTTTGGCACGCCATTGGTGAGGAGCGAGCGCCGCCCGACTCTCCGCGACATGACAGAGCTGTCATGCTCGTGCGCCACGTCCACATGACTCACGTTGGAGACAGCCCCACGGCCACCGTGAGCGGCGCTTTGCTGAGCATGCCGGCGGCATTTCGCATTAGGATGCGCCACCAAGGAGCTTTCCATGCAGCGCGTCACTCTCATCTCACTAGTCGCTCTCGCTCTTCCCCTGGCCTGCGGAGGAGCGGCCCCGCCGGCAAAGTCGGGCCCCTCCGAGACGCCAGCAACGAGCGAGTCCTCGACGGCTCCGGTCACCTCAACTGCGGCTCCGAACGCTGCGGCATCTTCGACGCAAGCAGCTAAGCCCGCGGGCGCCTCAGCTGCCAACGAAGCCTTGGTGAAGGCCGGGCTTCAGCTGCTGGATCGCCGGGCAATTGAGCTCGATTTTGACCTCAATCTCACAACTAAAAAGGGCGGCTCGGCTGGCGTCCAGAGCGGCCAGTGGTCGTTTGCCGAAGAGCGCAGTCTGCGCGTCAAGACGGTCAAGGATGAGCTCATGACGGAGCTGCAGGTCGTGTACGGAAAGTGGGAAGCCAAGCCGCTGCTCGGGCTTGAGTATCGTGTACCCACGGACGGCAAGACCTACCTCGCGACTGCCGCCGCGGGCAAACTCACGTTCTCGCGCGGACAGGACGAAAAACTGTCGAGCGACGAGCAGCGCGCAGTGGAGGCCGAATATGGCTGGGTTGGTGGAAAGAGCCCGCTGCGCGCCGCGCTGCTCGACGCCAAGACCCCCGGAGCCTCTTTGCCGCGCTCGGTCGCGCTCACCCGCGCGCTACTCGGGGAACTCCCGGGCGTCGACGCCACCAAGGCCAAGGTCGAAGCCACAATTAAAGAGCAGAAATCCGGGCCGCGGCCGACGGTCTTGCTCGAGGTTCACGCGACGACCCGCATCGTGAGTCTCAAGACGACTTTTGAGCTCGACCTCACTGGACCGCTCGAGGTCGACTTAGCCACGGGCTGGGTTCGCTCCGCCAATCTGACTGGCACTGTGGTCGCCAGCGGAGAGATCGAGAATGCCAAAAAGGGCACCCTCGTCGTGTCCGGTAAGGGCAAAGTCAAGGTGACTCGTTCCGCTGAGTTTCGCTGACGTCCGTGCAACCGCGAGCGGCGCGTCACCTTGATGAGCTGACGTCCGTGCAACCGCGAGCGGCGCGTCACCTCGACGCGCCGCCGCGCAGCGTGCTCTCCAGAACGTCGCTGCGTCCGATACAGCAAGCGTGGCAATGCGAAGGTGCCGTTGGCGCCCTCGCAAGCAGTCATTCAGCTGAACTCTAGAGGATGTCGACGGAATAGCTGGTGGTCGCAAATGCACCACCCGACTGCCAAATCTCGAACCCGGCTTGGATCGAGAGCAGGTACCAACTGAGCTGCAGTGAGCCACGAGCAGCAGCGTCTGAGAGAAACGGCTTCAGATCCATGGCGACCGCACGCGCTCCGGATGCCCGACGATAGGCGATGTACTTCCAGTTCCCCATCGTCCCCACCCACACTTCCCAGTTGCCCCCGGCGATGCTGACGTCGCCAACTTTGGAGCCGAACGGCATGGCACCGGCGTAATCAAGCCAGATCATCACCTCGGTGCCATAATCGGGTTTCCCGGGATTTGCCGCGGGATTCACCCAGATGTCGTAGGAGACGTTGTACTTGCCGCCGCCAACCGTAAAGTCCCACGTGGAGGGGATGCTGGAGACCGCGGACACGGTCTTGACCTGAGTCTGGTTGTAGCCGTAGCTCCAATTGCCGTAGTGCCATCCGTAGACCACCGATGGATACGAGCCCGGCTCATTGCTGCTGACGTTGACGCCTGATGGATTGACATCCATGCGTACATTGTTGCCAGAGCTATCCTGATACGCAGTGACGCACTGGGACTGCGGAGCGGCGGCGTCGTTCCAGCGGTTGTTCTGAACCGCGTACTTGTTACCGATAAGCCGACCGAAGCGGTCGCAAGTGTTGCCCATCGGATTGGTCGGCTTGGGTCCGGTGTTGACGACTCCGCCGGTGGCAACGACTCCGCCGGTGTTGACGACTCCGCCGGTGGCGACGACTCCGCCCGTGGCGACGACTCCGCCTGCGGGCGCGTAGCCACCTGTGCCGACCACGCCCCCTGCGGGCGCGTAGCCACCGGTGCCAGCGGGAGCCCCAACGTAGGGCGTTTGGTACTCGGTCTCAGCGGCACCTGAGGCGCAACCAACTGACACGAAAAGGACGGCGGCCACTGCTGTAGATGTCTTCATCGGGTAGGCTCCTGAGTCTAAGTCTCCACCAAGACTACCTCGCCCGTGAATTCGATGCACTCACCGGCGAACCCGGGCTCAGCTGACACCGAGGAATCGAGCAGTCAGCTGGCCGCAACTCACGCAGCTGTTGCTTCAAAATTCAGTCAGCGCGGCACGGTCGCAACGCCCACGAGCTCGGCGACTCGTTCGACGAGCTGCTGGGGCGTGTAGGGCTTCGGGAGGAAGGGCAGCGCGGCGAAGTCCTCGTCGAGTACGGCGTCCGAATAGCCCGAGGTGAATAGCACCTGAGACTCGGGGCGAAGCGGCGCGAGAGCGATGGCGAGTTGTCGTCCGTCCATTCCGGGCATCTGAAGATCGGATAAAATGAGCTGAATCGATTCCTCAAACGTCCGGGCCAGAGCCAGAGCTTGCTCGGGCGAAGCGGCCGAGAGCACGCGATAACCCGCTCTGGCGAGCACCCGCCCTGCCACCCGGCGCACCATGTTGTCATCCTCGACGAGCAAGATCGTGACTTGCGTGGCCGGTTGAGCGACGACGGTGGGCGGCGGAGCGCTCACCGCAGGCGCGTCGCGGCGCGGCAGCAACACCCGCACCGTCGTGCCATGACCGAGTGAGCTGGTGATCTGAATTCGACCGCCGCATTGTCGAACGATCCCATGGCAGGTAGCCAGGCCCAGACCGCTACCGTCGGCGGCCTCTTTGGTCGTAAAAAATGGTTCAAACGCATGCTCGGCCACTCGCGCGGGCATGCCCTGCCCCGTGTCAGCCACGATCAGCATGACGTGATCCCCCGGCTCGGTGTCTTCACCCGCTAGTGAGGAACAGTTCTCCGCGGGGATATTGGCCGAGCCGAGCAGGAGGCGCCCCCCGTGGGGCATAGCATCGCGCGCATTGAGGACCAAATTGAACAACACCTGCGTCAGGTGATTGCGGTCGGCATAGAGCGACCATTGCTGCGACGACAGTCCAAGCTCCAGCGCGATGTTGGGTCCGAGCATCCCCGAGATCAGTCCCTGTTCGTCCCGCACGACCTGAGCCAGATCGATCAGCTGTCGACGCTGCACCTGGCGCTGGGCAAAAGCCAGGAGTCGACTCGTGAGGTTGGCGGCACGACCGACAGCCTCACGGATCCCGTCCGCCATGCTGACTATTTCGGGATGGTGGGATTGCTCGGCGACAGGTAACTCAGCCAAAATTGCAGTAAGCAGGTTATTGAAATCATGTGCGATACCTCCTGCGAGACGACCCACGGCTTCTAGCCGTTGAGTCTTGAGCAGTCGTTGTTCGAGCGCATTGCGCTCGCGCAAATCCTCGACGCCAATCGCGAGAAATTCGATCCGCTTGTCCGCACGCCGAACCGCCCCAACTGAAACGCGAACCGCAAGCCAGTCGCCGTTGCGACAACGCATGCGCTTCTCAAGCACGTAGCGGTCGCTCGTGCCGCGCGCCAGGGCTCTGAGCTGCGCCTGCTCTGTTCGCCAGTCATCGGAGTGAGTGAGCTCACCCCAAGTGATGCGACGCAGAGCGACCGACTCTTGACCGAGCCAGCCACACAGCGTGGGATTGACATCGAGCAAGCGTCCGTTGAGCGTCACGATCGCGAGCCCGTGACTCGCGTGTGCGAAAAATCCCGCATACAGCTGCAGCAGAGCGTTGCTCGAAGCCGCCTCAGCGCGCAGCGGTCCAACCTGCACGAGCACTCCGTCCATCAGGGACGAAAGACCTGCCGGGCTGAGGCGCAAGTGCAGTGGAGTCCCGGCAGTCGTCAAACAGTCGAGAGTGACCTCGCCGGTCTCAGCCCGCCGCGCCTGCTGCAATCGAGCTCCCAGCGTGCCTTCGGGGAGCGTTTCGTCGAGCGGCATGAGCCAGTCAGACAGCAGCGTCCCGAGGAGTTGCGGCAGCTCGCAGCTGAGGAGCGCGGAGGCGCTCGAGCTCGCCCACGCGACCCGCCCATTGGCATCCACGCAGAGGTGCCCGCCTGCCTTCGCACTGAGTAGCTGCAGCAGCTCGTCCGCGCTCGGTGCGGCGGCGTGCGCACTTGCGTCGTACATGCCCGTGTTGACGGGCGTCCGTCCTGCCGCAGAGAGCTCCGGGACTCCTGGATAGAGGGGGTTCATGGGCGAAGGACCACCGACACTGCCCCGAGTAACGGCCATCCCTCGCGACTGATGAAGGGTCGGCGCGGATTGCCCTTTGACGAAGGCCCTCGGCGAAAGGCAAGATCCGCTTTCGCCTTGACCAAACAGCATCATCTCCCCGCGCTCCTGACCTGGGTCCTGCTGGTCGTTGGCGCAGATTTCGGCAGCACCGGCTGCATTCGACGTGGACCAACCACGGCCACTCCGGTCCGGGGGCCTGTGACCGAGTCAGAGCGACTGGCAGCGGGGCTCTCAGACGACCTCGGACAGGTTTCGGGCCGAGTCGCCGCGGGCCAACGCCCCGAAACCGCCGCCTTGGCCGCACTTGCGACGGCGCGCCCCGCGCCTCGCAACGACACCTTTGAGCCCGATGTCGCGCGCATTCGGGCCATCATCCCGAGCTGGGCCACCGGGTTTGGGGCATCCCTGCGATTTGTTGATTTGGAAACCGCGGAACGCACGAGTTTCGTGTTCGCCAGTGACGAACGCCCCGCGCAGCCTCCAGGCTCCAGTCGCTATCAGCTGACGGCCCGAGCCCTCAACGACGCCTCCGAGGTGATCGGTCACCTGATGGTCCTGGTCGACGAACTCACGGCTGGGCACTTTCGGGGGGACGCCGCGCATCGCGGACTCGACTGCGGGATTTCACTCGGCAAAAACCCTGGTTTTATCGCCGAGGCGCCCGACACCTCGTGGTCGCACAACGCCGAGTCCTTCTGTGAGTTGACACTGCGAGAGCTGCCTCGCGGGATGCTCGAGGGTGAGCTTCGTGCCCGCCTGTTCGACAATCAGGCCAAGGGCTTCTATGAGATCGACCGCGGCTACGTCGTGGTGAACCGATGAACCAATCTCCTCCCTCTTCGCCTCACTGTTCGCTGAGCCTCGTCACGCGCCCTGCGCGACGCGTCCGGAGTCGACCGCCCCGGTTGGCCATAGTCTCGAGTCTGCTTTGCGCTGGACTGCTCGGCTGCGTCGCCCCGCAACCCGCGCGCCAAGCAGCCCCGCCACCTCCCTGCGCGCCCGGCGATGTCAGCTGGGGTTGTCAGTCCGCGCCAGGCCCGATGTCGCCTCAGCCCGGCTATCCCGCGCCGATGCAAGCGCCGGGTTACCAGGCGCCCGCGCAACCCGCGCCGCCCCCTCCGCGCGCACAACCCGCGCCACCACCGCCTGCGCCGCCCGCTGCGCTACCGACCGGGATTTTTGCCCCGAATATTGGTGATCTGCAGGGTGAGCGACAGAACGCACTGCGGCTCTTCGAGCAGCTCAAGGCTGCCCTGGAGCCAAGCGTGCGTCAGCGGCTGGCGCAACTCCCCTTGGTGTTCGATCCCAAGGTGGGCGAGGTCAATGCCTACGCCAGCTGCACGGGGCGCGGTAAGGCGGTGGTGTCCGTGACGGACACCCTGCTCGATCTTGGCAACCACCTGGCGGCTGCCGCCTCGGTCGACGAGCTGCGCGGGACGCACAAGGTCGACGAGTATGTGCAGCACGTCGTGCGCACGCAGCGCCCGGGCGCGCCGCTGGTCAGTTTTTCTCCCGGTTTTTTCTCCGGCGCGGAGTGGAACGATCCCCGTCGAGCGCAACGTCAGAGCGAACGCTACGACGATCTAGTCGCGTTCGTGCTCGGCCACGAGCTCGGTCACCACGCCCTGTCGCACCTGCCGTGCACGAGCGCCCTGCCACTCGACGCGAGCGAAATCGGCGTTCTGGCGTCCTCGGTCGTGCCCGCGCTGAACCAACCCAATGAGCTGGCAGCGGACGTCGCTGGCATGCGCAATCTACTGCTCGTCGGGCGGCAGCGCGACGGCACGCCCTACTCAGAACTGGGCGGACTCCTGCTGCTGCACTTCTTCGAGAGTCTGGACAACGCGAGCCCGCTCGACGTGTTCACGTTCGAGCGGACCCACCCGCCGCCACAGCTGCGAGAGCCAATCGTGCGGGGCGCGGCGGCGGCCTTCCGTGGCGGGCTGCCGTTCAGGTTCTAGTCATCGGGCGCAGCGGGCTGTCGTTCAGATTCTAGTCATCGGGCGCGGCGGCCTCGAACAGCCATGTTCGCGTACCAGCGCGTTTTTGGCGCAACCGGCCGCCAGAGCGCGCCGAACGGCGTAGATGTCCGAAAAGACGGAGCCCGCCAGTCCCCGACGCCTCCGTGAGGCCCGCGCCAAGGGAGACGGACCCAAGTCGAGCACCCTGCCTGCCGCACTCGGCTTCTGGGTGGGGATTGCGATGCTGCCGTCGCTGCTGCTGACAACCTCTGCGGTCGTCGTCCGCTCCCTCCGCACCACCCTCACGCCAGGGGCGAGTCAGGCGCCGACGCAGCAGCTGCTCGAGACCGCCCGCGACCTCCGCCTCCTCACCTTGCCGTGGCTCGCCGCAATCGCGCTGGTGGCTTGCCTCACGCAGGTGGCCCAGCGCGGCGGACAGCTCACGCTGACGCCGCTGCGCCTTCAGCTGCCCAATCCCGTGCAAGGCTTCGCTCAGCTGTTTTCCTGGTCGCGCCTGGGGCAGCCGCTACGCGCCATCACGCTCGCGGCGCTGATTGCCGTGGAGGCCGGGCTGCTACTGCTAGCCGCGGCTCCGTCGATCGCGGCCTGTGTCGGCAACCTGCGCGCAGGGACGGCCCTGACCGGACTGCTCGTGACGCGACTGCTGCACCGGGTGGCGCTCACGAGTCTCGTGCTGGGGCTGCTGGAGCTCGGACTGGCCTGGCGCAGCTTTCTGCACCGCAACCGCATGAGCACCGACGAGAAGCGCCGCGAGCACCGCGAAAGCGAAGGCAACCCGGAGCTGGCTGCCGAGCGGCGACAGCGACACCGTGAGGTGCTGGCGCAGGCCGCGATTCGAACCGTCCGCGAAGCCACGGTGCTGGTCGTCAATCCCACTCACTTGGCGGTCGCGCTCCGCTACAACGAGGGACAGGACGAGGCTCCGGTCGTGCTCGGACATGGCGAGGGCGAGCTGGCCGCGCGGATGAGACAAGCCGCCGAAGCTTGGGGCATTCCCGTCGTGCAGGACGTGCCCTTGGCGCGCGCGCTGGTCGAGCTCGCCTCAGGCGACGCCATCCCGGAAGAACTCTACGAAGCCGTGGCAGCCGTGCTGCGGGAGCTACTCGACGCCGCCGAACAGCCCTAGGCAATCGACGCCGAAGCTAGAGCTCGATGCGCACGCGTCGACCGGGCGGCGGCAGTGCCCCCTCATCGAGCGCCACTGTCGCGCTCGCGACCGGACTCGGGGAAGGCGCCTGATTCGGACGCGCCTCAAGCTCAGCAAAACGCGCTTCAAGCTCGGGAGAGAGCCCGGAGCTGAGGAGGGCATCCACTTCACTCTTGGCCTCGGCATAGGCCAGCTCTTGCTCAACCCGCGCCTCGGCTTGCGCGAAGCGCGCCCCAGGTGAAGCGCTGCCGCTGGGGACGCCCAGACGTTCGAGCGAGACCGCTGCGGACGGCGCAGTCCCCACAGCCGACGGCGCGGCTACGGACGGCGCAGTCGCAACAGCCGACGGCGCGGCCACCGGCGAGCCCGAAACCGCTGCAACCCGCAGCTCGGACTGACGCTGACGCAGCTGCTCAAGCAGCCGCTTGAGCGACAGCGCCTGCAGACCGAAGGCTTCTGCCGCTGCATCGTTGGCCTGACGCTCAGACTCGATGCGGCGCCGCTGCACGAGCGCCTCGCGCGCCAGGGCCTCATCGCTCTGCGACACGGCCAGCTCCGCGCGCCGCTCCCAACTGCGCGCCTGCTCGGTGAGCTCACGACTCTTGAGCTCCAGGCGTTTTCGTTCCGTCAGCAACCGCAGCAGCTCACGCTGCCCGAGCACCAGCTGCTCCCCGAGCTCCTCGACCCAATTGGCAAGCTCGCGCCCCGGCCCCTCGAGTCGCTTGAGCAGCGACTCGAGATTGCGTGAGAGGGAGCGTCCGAGTTGATCGAGCATTGGGAAATAGCCCTATTTTTCGCCTGAAGCCGCTTAGCGATTGATCAGGTGCACGGCATGGCCAAGCGCGGCCGCGCTGGCTTCCATCAGGGACTCACCGAGCGTCGGGTGCGGGTGCACCGTGAGCGCGATGTCCTCGGCGGTGGCCCCCATTTCGAGGGCCAGAGCGGCCTCACTGATGAGGTCGCTGGCGCTGGGACCGGCAATGTGAACCCCGAGCACGCGGCCCGTCTTGGCGTCGGCCACGACCTTGGTAAAGCCCTCGGTCTCACCGAGTGACAGGGCACGCCCAAGCGCCGCAAACGGAAACTTGCCAACTTTGACGGTAATTCCCTGCTCTTTGGCCTTTTCCTCGGTGAGCCCCACGGTGCCGATCTCCGGATCGGTGAACACGATCCCGGGGATGGTGACCCAGTCCTTAGCGGCGGGCTTGCCGGCGAGCACCTCGGCGCAAACCTCACCCTCCTTCGAAGCTTTGTGAGCGAGCATCGGGGCGCCGCTCACGTCACCAATCGCGTAGATGCCAGCAACATTGGTGGCGCAGCGCTCGTCGGTGCGAACGAAACCGCGTTCGTCAATCGCGACGCCGACGTTCTCAAGGCCGAGACCCCGCGAGCGTGGCCGCATGCCGACGGCGACGAGAATGACGTCGCACTCGACCTCCTCGACGTTGCCTCCGGCGATCAGCTTGACCGCGAGCGTGCCGTCATCACGCCGTGAATACCCCTCGGCGCGTGTGCCCTTCAGGATGCGACCGCCACGTGAGGCGATCTTTTTCTCGACGAGCTTGACCGCGTCCGAGTCGATTCCGGGAAGCAACGACTGAGTGAGCTCAACGACCGTGAGCTGGCTGCCGAACTGCTGGTAAACCATGCCGAGCTCGAGGCCAATCACGCCGCCGCCGATCACGACGAGACGACCTGGCACCTTATCGAGACTGACGGCTTCACGCGCGCCGATCACCGAGTGACCGTCAAACTCAAAGCCGGGAACCTGGATTGTCTCCGAGCCCGTAGCGACCACGATGCCGCGCGTGGCGACCAGCGTTTCCTCGCTCCCGTCCGAGAGGGTCACCTTGAGGCGGTCCTTGGCGGTGAGCTCGCCACGGCCCTCGACGAGCGTCACCCCGTTGCCCTTGAACAGGGCACGGATCCCACCGGTGAGCTTGCTGACGATGCCGTTCTTCCAAGCCTGCATGGCAGGGACGTCGACCGTTACCTCGCCAAAAGAGAGACCCGTCGTCGTGTGCTGCTTGGCCTTCGTGTACAGATGCGCGTTACTGATCAGCGCCTTGGACGGGATGCAGCCCCAATTGAGGCAGACGCCGCCAATCTGCTCGCCTTCAACGCAAGCCGTCTTGAGGCCGAGTTGTGCGAGACGAATGGCGCAGACGTAACCGCCGGGGCCACCACCGAGAACAATCGCATCGAACTGACGTTCCACCATAGGTCCGGCTTTACCCGACAATTCGCAAAGCCACAAGGGCCGGCTTTCCTTGCGGGTTTTGTGCCCGCGGAAGCGGCAGCGCGCGCCGTTCTCGGGGGCTCAGCCCCGCTCGTCGTTCAGATTTTGCTGTGCGCAACCCGAAGCTCACGTCCTGGCGAGGGATTGGGGTTTACCCGAGGTCGTGGGTCGCGCGCCGCCAATTGCTGGGGCTTTTATCCACCACTGACAGACGAGCGGGCAAGTAACCAGGCCGAACGGCGGCACTGAAACTCCGCGCCATCTAATGTCGCGGGACCCGAGCGCCGTTATCACCCCTGTGTACGGGACTGACACCAACACCGACTCGCTGAATCACGAACTCTTGTACGAGTTGTGGGACGCACCGCTCGGCAACTGTTGGCTCGCGCAACTCACGAGCGGCAGAGAGGGGGGGCGCGACGTTGTCGTGCGACGCGTGCCGGCCGATCTGTGCTTGTCGAACGACGTACTGTGCGCGGTCGACTCGGCGCGCTCGCTGTCGCACCACTTTCTTGTAAAGCTGCTCGGCGCACAGCGCGTCGAGGGCGAACTCCGACTCATCAGCGAAGCGCTCTCCTGTTTGTCACTGCGCGAGCTCACGCGCCGCCTTACGCAGCGCGAGTAGGTGCTTCCGCTCCCCGTGGCGGTGCGCATCGTTACCGATGCCCTGGCCGCCGCGCAGGCCTTTCGACGCAACAGGCCGAGCGCCGAGCCGCAACCGACCTTTCAGCGCACGGTGTTTCCGGACACGATCGTGGTCGCCGAATTCGGGGAAACCTTGCTGCTCGAGGGACTGACAACCCAGTACATCCTCGACGCGCGCAGACCGAATCCACCGAGTGAGCTCATGCGCTACCTCTCGCCCGAAGAGCTCGCCAATAGTCGGACTCGTGCCAGCGAGGCAAGCGAAGTCTGGACCGCGGGAGTGCTGCTCTGGGAGCTGCTGGCGGATCGTGTGCTATTTTCCGCGAGCGCTCCCGCTGAGCTGCGTGAACAAATCCGCCGCACCGAGGTCGAGCCGCTCGACCAGATCGAACGACTCGGGCTGCCGGTTCCGGCGTTGCTCTCGGGGATCGTTCAGCAGGCACTCGCTCCGAACCCCGAGCGTCGCCCGCAGACCCTGCACAGTTTCGAGCGTCAGCTGACCCGCTTGGGCTCAAAATTCGTCGCGTCCAGCTCCGGAGTGCGCGAGGCACTCAGCTGCGTCTTTCTCGATCCGGCGTTTGGCAACCGGGCATTTCGCGCGAGAATCAGCCTGGTACCCGGTAGCAATTCCTTTGCGTTCGCCGAGGGCGAAGTCGGCGAGCGACCGACCGTGACGCGCAAGGCTCGACTCAGCTTGAGCGACCAAGACGCACCCCCCAGCACCAAGCGGCGCAGCCCGCACCCCAGCGACGCGCCCCCCCATCTTGCCAGCGCGCAGAGTTCTGCGAGCAACGCGCCGCCGCTGACGCGACCCCGCGCGCCATATCAACAGCTCTACGAGAGCGAGTCGGCGCCAGCCGACGCGCATTCACTTGCGCCGTTCGAGCTGCTCCCTCCGAGCCGGCCACCGTCGAAGCTCACTCACGATCACTCGCTCGAGTCACTTTCGCCACCACCCGTGGGTCGTCGCAAGTACCGCGGACTGATGCTGACCGCGACCGCATTGGCGGCGCTTTCTGGCGTTTTTGCTTGGTTCCTGTGGAACCACCCTCGTTCACCCGTCCAGCTTTCGGCAGATCCCAGAACCTCGCGCGCTGCGCCAAGCGCGGAGTCACCCATCGTTGTGGGTGCTGCTGGACGCCCCGCGCTCGCTCACGGCGCGGCAGCGGCGACGAGCAGCGCCGCAGTGACCAGTGTCGTTCCGGTGGCGCCTTCGAGCGCCCCCATCGCTCTGGACGCAGAACCAAGCGAGTCAACCAATCGCAAGGCTAGTGAGACGGCACCTGCCCCGCCGTCACCCGCTTCCACGAGACAGTATCGACCCCGCTCGATCGCTCCTTATCGTCCGCGAGGGATCTGACCATGAGACCATGCCTATTTGCTGTACTCGCCTGCTGGCTAGCAACAGCACCCCTGGTTGCGCGAGCCGCTGGCAACGACCAACCGAGTCCTGAGCACAAGCGCGCAGCGCAAAAGACCTTCGAGGCCGCGGACGGTCTATATGAAGCCGGTCGCTACGCCGAGGCTGCCACGGTTTTTCGCGCTTCGCACGAGTTTGTGGCAAGCCCGAACTCGCGACTCATGCTCGCCCGAAGCCTGCGCGAGGCAGGTCAGCTCGCCGAGGCCTATCGCGAGTTTGTCGGCACCGTCGCCGACGTTGACGCGAGTCGCGGCCGCTACGCGGAGACGGGCCTGGCCGCGCGAGCCGAAGGCGACGCGCTCAAGCCGAGACTCGCGTTCATCACGGTACCGAGTGAGCAAGTACGTTCGGTCCAAGTCGGCAGCACGGTTTTCACAAACCAGCAGCTTCAAAGCCCAATTCCGGTGGATCCGGGCAAGCTCACGGTCACGCTCACTCGACCAGACAACAGCGTCGTGACGCGCGAGCTCACCCTGGCGACAGGCGCCACTGAAGCACTCACTCTCGAGGCCTCCCTACCGGAGGCGAGCGCGACGGTGGCCCCAGAGTCACCACCAGTGCGAAGTGAGCCCGCGCGCGAACCGGTCCGCAGCAATCCATTGCGGACCTGGGCCTACGTGGCTGGCGGCGCCGGAGTCGCTGGATTTGCGGGCTTCGGGCTGTTCGGACTCATGAACCGCTCAACCCACAGCAGCCTTGAAACGGACTGCGCGAGCGCGGTCTGCCCTGCAGGCAGCAGTGCGAACGTCGACCGCGGACGCACTTATCAAACTCTCGCCAACGTCGGACTGGTCGTCGGAGTCGTGGGGGCAGCCACTGGCGTCACCTTGTTCGTGCTGTCGCGACCGAAGGCCGAACCCGCGGTGGCGGCCATAATTTCTCCCGGATACGTCTCAGTGCGAGGGAGCTTCTGATGACAAATCGAACGCCAATCACGCTGCTACTGCTCCTGGCCACCAGCAGCTGTAGCTACGACTACGGCAAGTATAGCGAAGGACCAGCGGGCCCCGGGAGCAGCGCAAACGCCGGCCAATTGGCAGCCGCCGGCAACTCAGGGAGCGGCGCAGCGAGCTCAAACGGAGGCTCCGGCGGTGTGAGTACCGGAGGCAGCACGGGAGGCAGCCCTGCCACCGGCGGGCAAGGTCCCAGCTGCAACGCTCCGGAGCTCGACTGTGGCGGAAACTGCGTCGATGTGACGAAGTCAGCAAGCCAGTGCGGCAGCTGCGAAAACGCCTGCAGCGGCACGCTGAGCTGCAGCGCAAGCCTATGCGGCTGTAGCGTCGACAGCCAATGCGGCAGCTCCGTAGCCTTTGACCGCTGCGCTAGCGGCCACTGCGTCTGCAACGGCGCGAGCCACTGCCGTTGCAACGACGGCGCTGCCTGCTCGGCGGGCAAGTGTCTGTGACTTCCTGAGACTGGGGCAAAGGAGAAGCGTCTGAGCGCGGCTCTCAGGAGTGATCCCGTGGACCCAAGCTGACTGCGAAATCCGGGAGAAAATGGGCCACTGGTGCGCGAAGCACTGCGCTGACACACTGTGCACCCCTTGTTCCTTCCGCGTCGACTCGACAAGTACCTTCGCGAAGCCAGTGCGCTGTCCGCAGCGCAGGCGCGTCGCGCCATCGCGGAGCAGCGCGTCGCGGTCCGGGTGGCGTCACCGGGTGCTGACGGGCCTGTGAACGCAGCACAGCTCGTGTTCGAAGACGATGTCGTTACCCTCGACCGCGTCCCGCTGTTACCACGGCAGCAACACCACCATGTCATGCTCAACAAGCCGCTTGGCGTGACCTGCAGCACCGCAGATCCCCAAGGAAAACGGGATCTCTCGGGATACCTGTGCGCGATGCCCGAAGGGAGCTTTCCTGTGGGGCGACTCGATCGGGAAACGACGGGGCTGCTCCTGTTCACCACCGAGGGTGACCTTGCCAACGCACTCCTTCAGCCCGAGCATGAGACCGAAAAGCTGTACTGGCTGTGGCTCGACGACTGTATCGCAGACCAAGACCCGAGACTGCAGCAGCTCGTGGATGGCGTGCCGCTCGAGGACGGGCTAGCGCAGGCCACTGCCGTGGAGGTCCTCGCCCGAACCGAGGCGACCACCGAACTCCTGCTCACGCTCTGCACCGGCAAAAATCGCCAAATTCGTCGCATGTGCGCCGCACTCAACCTGCCACTTCATCAGCTTCATCGAAGGCGCGTCGGCTCTGTGACCCTGGGGTCGCTCGGTCCGGGCCAATGGCGCGCACTCGACACGGAGGAAGTGGCAGCCCTGTGGCGAGCAGCTGGAGGGCGTGAGCGTGTATTGCAACGGCGCATCTCCCTGCTGAGAACCGCAGCGCTCGAGGCCCAAGGCGCCGGTCACCCCAACGTAAGACTTAACGAATGGTTGCGTCACGCAGCCGTGGACGCTGAGCTGTGAGACTGGCCACGCCAAACGAACAAACAATCTCACCCAGTCGTCGTTCGACCAACGACCCAACACGTAACCCTACCGCGATTTTTCCCGATCACTCGAGCCACGCGCACGCTAGCTACTTAGCGCTCTCCTGCCCTGGCTCAGCGCCGCTAGGGTTTGCCGGGCGACCGCGCGCAAGGGATGAGTCACCCAGCGACGGAGCGCGCGCCGTTCGAGCGTGGGACGTGCGGCGTGCAGCTGATGTCGCAGCACGACGTCGTAGCAACGACGCTCCTCGGTGAGCGAAAACTCGCTCTTATCGAGCAGAGACAGCATCTGCTCGCAAGCGTTACCTCGACTGTGCCACGCCAGCAGCAGCAGTGCGTTGTCGCGCACGCGGCGCTCGGGATCCGACAGCATGAGCGTCAGTCGCTGCTCGAGTTTTTCCGTCAGGGGCCAGTCCTGCTCTTCGAGCAAACGCAGGGCGATCCAGCGCACTTCAGCGTCGCTGTCGGCGAGCCCCTGCTCGAGCTCTCGCTGGCCGTCGGTCCCCTTGAGGCGCGTCCAGGTGACGAGCGCCTGATAGCGCAGCGCGGGCTGCTCGCTCGCTAGATAGGGAGAAACAAGTGCGTGCGCACTCGCATCGACGTCGTCCGCAAGCTCACCGAGCGCCAGCAGTGCGTGCTGCTTGACGGCACCATCCGCATCGGCAAGTGCGCCGGTAACTGTCGGTAGAAGCTCACTAAACTCACCGTCGGCGATCGTGAGCAGCAGCGCCACGCGAAGGACCGGGAGCGGTTCTTGCTTGAAACGCTCCGCAATCGCGCGCACGACAGCCTCACGCTCTGCGCCCTCCGTGAAGCGCGCAAGATCGGTGATCGCGGCGCGGCGCACGGGCACCTTCGCTGAGCAGAGGTCGCGCAGAGCGGCGGGCAGCGTTCGCGGCAGGGGGCTGTAGCCAAACACGCCCCGCCCATACCAGAAGATGCCCGCCGTGGCCCGCCGCTCCGTCAGCGCCCGCTCACGGCGCCGTGGCGCGCCGCGCCGTCAGCGCCCGACGAGCAAGCGCCGTCTCAGTCCCTCAGAGGCCAGCTGCAGGCCGCCACTCGTCAGGGTCACCGCGCAGGCCCCCCAGGCCAGAATGTGGGGTGCGCGCAGCATCAGGGAGCTGCCCTGCTCGAGCAGCGAGCCCAGGCTCACGCCATCACTCGGCCCTAGGCCGACGAAGGCCAAGGCCGTCTCCCCCAGCACCACGCCCGCTGCGCTGGTGCCGAGCTGCACGGCGAGTGGAGCGACGAGATGCGGCAGCACATGACGAAACAGCGTGACCGTCGAAGTGGCCCCGAGCGCGCGCGAAGCGACGACGAAATCCGCCTGCGAGAGGGAGCGCGCGCGCGCGGCTGCGAGCCTGGCGAACGGCGCCCAAGCCGTCAGCCCAAACACGCCCACCAGGTGCCAGCGCGAGGGCACCGACACAGCGCACAGCACTGCGAGCGCGAGTAAAAACGTCGGAAATGACTGCACGAGATCGCAGGTTGCGAGCACGAATCGCTCGAACGCACCCCGGCGCATCGCAGCCAGCGCACCGAGCGGACCGCCTATCACGACCCCAAGCAAGGCCACCACCGCGGCCAGGAGCAGCACGCGCAGGGTGGCGTGCCCGACGTACGCGCCTAGCTCTATCCCCGCCTCACCAAAACCAAACCAAGCCCTTCGACTCGGCCCTTCGAGTGAGTGTCCCCAGTGAAACCGACCCGGCTCGCCGCGCGTCGCGAGCAATGCTGCCAGCGCGACCCACACCGCGAGAGGAGCCAAGGCGCCCACGCCACGAAAACGCTTGCTCACGCCTGCCTCCCGCGTGGATCGAGCAGTGATTCAAGCAGGCCCGCCATGGCCTGAACGACCACAAATAGCATGCCCGCGGCCACGACCGCGGCCTCGAGCACGGGCAGATCACGCGTGGCATACGCCAGCAGCATGAGTGAGCCGAGACCGGGGCGTTCGAAGAGTCGCTCGAGCACGACCGCGCCACCGAGCAGCGCACCGAGCTGCGCGGCGATCACCACGAGAATCGGCGCGCTCGCGACCGGCAGCGCGTGGAGCAACCAGGCGCGCGCCGGTGATGCACCCTTGGCGCGGGCAACGGTGAGGTACTGCGCGCGCGCTTCATCGAGCAAGGAAGCGCGCGTGATGCGTGCCACCTGCGCGCCGAGCGGCAGCGCCAGCAGCCCCGCCGCAAACAGCAGCCCCGCGAGTCCGCTGTCGGGATCTCCCGGCAGTGGCACCCAGCGCAGTCGCACGGCTAGCAACCAGGTCACGAGTGGGGCAAAGGCGAGCAGCGGCACGCTGGACACCGTGAGAACGAGGCTGTGGAGCGCTTCCCGCCCACGGCCAAGCCAGGGCCCCACGCAGCCAAGTCCCGCCAGCAGCCCGCCGAGACTCCCAAGCGCCACTGAGCCAAACGCCAGCTCCGCGGTGGGACCGAGCGCCTCGCCCACGAGATGAAATGCTGGGCTCGCCGGGCGCGCTAGTGATGGCCCCAGATCGAGCGTCAGCAGACCCCACACGAAGCGCGCGTATTGCTGAGCCAACGAGACATCGAGACCGAGCCGCGCGCGCAGCACGCGTCGCGCTGACTCAGGCGCTTCATCCCCGAGAATCAGCGCGGCTGGATCTCCGGGCAGGAGTCGCAGCGCGAGAAACACCAGGGTTGCGAGCGCGAGCAGTACGCCCAAGGAAGCCGCCGCTCGCGCGGCCCCCTGCGCGACTGCGCGCCCAATGCGACCAATCCAGCGACTACTTGCCGCCCGTACCACCGCCGCCGCCCGTGGTCGCTACCGCGCCGCCAGCGCCACCCTTGCCGCCAGCGCCACCCTTGCCGCCAGCTCCGCCTGCGCCGCTGGTCACGACGGGAACGATCGGCGTAAACGGGCCAAACTTGCAGTAGTCGGCGGTAGCGCCCTTGGTCTGGCTGCTCGATTTGGCCGTGTAAGGACCGATGCAGACGCGCCCGTCAGATTTTCCCTGGTCGGCAAGCGCCGCTCCATAGGGATTTTCTGGCGCATTGAGGTCCACGCACTGGTAGTCCGGACTGCGGCAATCGCTGTCGGACGTGCAAGACCTCATGCAAAAGGTGCGAACCGTCCTGAGATCCCCGGGATCGGCGCAGACGCTCAGCGTGGAGGGGGCAAGGCGAAACGCGACGCAGGAGGCCTCTTCCGGGCAGGTGTCCGGCTCGCAATTGGCGATCGTGCAATAGCCGCCCGGCAGCGAGACATCACAGATGCGCTCGCCACGGGGCGAGCATTTGACGCCCGTGCTGCAACTATCGCCAATTTTCGCTGTGCAACCGAGCATGGCGAGGGGAAAAAGCAACGCAACAGCGGCGAACAGGGTGGGACGGGAACGCATCGCGGGGGAGACCCTACCACGGGATCGAGCGACGTGCCCCGAGGTCATTTGCCCCCGCGTCACACTGCGAGTTGACAGGGAAATCAGGGGCATCTAAGACTGCTCCTGGAGCGCCGCCGCTCAGCAACACGAAGAATCCAGCATGGCAACACACATTACTCAGGACTGTATCAACTGTGGCGCCTGCGTTCCCGAGTGCCCGAATGAGGCAATCTCGGAGGGCAGTGACATCCACGTCATCGATCCCGACCTCTGCACGGAGTGCGTTGGTTTTCACGACCACGAGGCCTGCCAAGCGGTGTGCCCCGTCGAGTGCTGCCTACCCGACCCCGCCCGCGTTGAAGGTGAAGCGGGACTGCTCGAGCGCGCCCTCGGGATCCATCCCGGAGATGCCGACCTAAAGGCACGCGCCGATTCCAAGACTTTCCCCTCGCGTTTCAGCAAGAACTGACGCGTGCTCGGAGTTCCCCGGCGGCCTCTTGCCTGAGACCGCCGGGCGCCGTACCCTGAGTGGTGAGTTTTCTGCGCGTCAGCGCTGCCATGGTTCTCGCGGCTGAACTGCTGGGCTGCAGTTCAGAGGCAGACGAGCGTCCTACGGCGCGCGAAGATGGGCCCGCGCAGACCTTCATCTCGCTCGAGCGCCAAACCACGGCACGTCGCCCGCTTGAGCCGAGCGCAACCGCGCTCGTTGGAGTGCTGCGCACCCACGCCGGCGTCGATCTGCGACGCGTGGCGCGCCTGGTCGGGCTCGATCGCGAAGCGCCTCCGCTTGGCGGTTGTGAGGTGCTTTCGCTCGAGGAAAGCCAGGTTTTGGCCTCGGGTGACATCGAGCGGGTGGATTTTCTCGAAGTGGGAGACGTCACGCTGCGGACCCCGGGTCGCACCGTGCGCCTCGCGCGCCAGGCCTATCCCACCGTTACCGATTTTGTCGCCGGGGTGCTGTACACCAGTCGCGACAAGACGGCGCTCGATATCCCCGCGGGCGCTAGTTACGAGCTGCGAGCGGCTGGCGTTTCCATTACCTCGCCGCTGCGCGTCACGGCAGACGCGCCCGAAGAGCTGGAGTGGGCGCGCGTCGACGGGCTGCCGCTCGCGGACGTGGAGCGAGTCAGTCTCGGCGCCGGTATCGAGCTCAGCTGGCAAGCGGGCGCCAGCGGAGATCAGCTCTGGTTGAGCGTGCACCCGGCGGATTCCGGCAAGCTGCTGCGCTGCGCGTTTGATGATGCGCTCGGTACAGCGCGGGTCCCCGCGGGCATGATCACCGCGCGCGCAAGCGCGTCGCTTGAGCTGCATCGCAGGCGATATCGCGTGTTTTCACGACCGAGCGGCGAAACAACCGAGCTGCGCTTCGATTTTGCCTGGCTGCACAGCGTCACGCTCGACTGAGCGCGTCACTAGGGCTTTGGTGCGCCGGGAGCTGCGGTTGCTGCGGGAGCGGTGGGACTTGCGGGAGCGCTCGACGCTGGGCTAGCCGAAGCAGTTGGTTTGGCTCTCGTGGAAGCGGCGCCTGGTCGCTCAACGATGGGCAGCACGATCGTGGCGGGCGCGCCGCTGCGCAGGATCCCCAGCCTGAGCTCGGACGAGGTGCGCAGTGACTCGAGCACGGCCAGGACGTCGTCGTAATGCGCGACCGACTCTCCGTTGGCGCTCACGATCACATCGCCCGGCGCCAGATCGAACGTCATCCAATCCGAAGCGGGCCGCATCCCTTCCAGGCGAAACCCCTCGAAGCGAACGAGCTTGCCCGATGCATCCTGCTCACCCGTTGGTTCCATGTCGACGTGCTGGGACAGGAACGCGCCGAGGCCAGACTGGATCACCGCGTTGACCTCATCGCGATAGAGCGTGTTGCGCGGGCGCGACGGCAGCGCGGGCTCAAGCGCCCGTGGCGCCTGGGGCGCGGCTGGCGGAGGGGCGGCAGGGCCGCAACCAAGGACGACGGTGAAAACGAGTAGGCCGAGTCGACGCACGGTCAGACTATGGTCCGAGGGCCTGACTCTAGGCAAGTTCGGAGCTCCGCGAGGTGAGGCGAGCTAGCACCAGGTTCGTCAATTGCCGCGCGAGTTCCTCGACCGAGAGGGTGCCGTCGAGGTGAAGGACCTCGTCGGTCTCGGGCTCGTCGCGCCCCACGTTCTGGTAGGCCTCGGCCAAACGGCGCTGGAGCTCAAGTCGCTCAAATAGCTCCGGAGCGCCCCCGCGGGCCTCGCGCCGCGCTTCCGCCACCGCGGCGGGAACGTCAAGCACCACGACGAGATCCGGTCGCAGGCCGCGCGCATTGACCTGGCGCACGAAGCCGGCTGCGTCGGCTCCGTCGGGCGCGGTGAGCGACTGATAGAGACGGCTCGAGAGATCGTAGCGATCACTGATCACCACCCTGCCCTTCGCCAGCCACGGACCCAGCTCGGCGTCGCAGTGATCCATGCGATCGGCCGCAAACAGCAGTGCGAGGGTCTCCCAACCCAGGCGCGC
The DNA here is from genome assembly GCA_038207155.1 of Polyangiales bacterium. Taxonomy (GTDB): domain Bacteria; phylum Myxococcota_A; class Polyangia; order Polyangiales; family Polyangiaceae; genus FEN-1139. Next base: position 29,157 of record JBBRAB010000025.1, on the reverse strand, counting down.
GGGCTGCCCGGGACTGCGCTCGACACGCTCAGTGAGCACCTCCCGCAGCAGACGACCCACGGGCCCCGGAGTGGGCTCACGCGTCGCGACCGCTGCGTAGCCCTGCCGAACGAGCTCGGCGAGGAGCAACGCGGTCTGCGTCGTGGTGCCGCTGCCGTCGAGCCCCTCGAGCACGAGGAAATACCCTCGTCGAGTGCCGGTCACGCCGCCCCCAGGGTCAGAGGCGCAGGCTCTTGTCCGAGCACCGAGTTGTCGATCAGACGCGTGCTACCGACGCGAGCCGCCAGCGCGAGCAGCACGCGCTCGCCGACCAGGCCGTCCGCTGGACAAGCCTCCAAGCTGTCGGGATCCGTCAAGCTGATGTAGTCGCTGGTGATGGCCGACTCGCTCAGCGCCGCCTCGACGCAGGCGCGTAGCCGCGCCGTGTGGCGCTCCCCTGCGGCGTGCAGCTGACTGGCGCGAGAAAGACCGCGTGCCAAAGCCAGGGCGCGCGTTCGTTCATCCGGCGCGAGGAAGACATTTCTCGACGAGAGCGCGAGACCGTCGGCTTCACGCACCGTCGGGTGCCCAACGACCGTGACGGGCAGCAGCAGATCGCGCGCCATGCGCTCAAGCACCTTAAACTGCTGGTAATCCTTGCGTCCGAACACCGCAATGCAGGGCCCCGTGACCGCAAACAATTTGGTGACGATGGTCGTCACTCCCTCGAAATGCCCCGGTCGCGAGGCGCCGCAGAGTCCCGCTGTGAGGCCGTCCACGCGCACGCGCGTCGTTTCCCCAGCCGGGTACATCTCGCTCGCGTCGGGCGCGAACACCAGGCGCACGCCGGCGGCCTCGCACAGGGCCAGATCAGCCTCGAGCTGCCGCGGATATTTCGAAAAATCTTCGTTCGGGCCAAACTGCGTTGGGTTCACAAACAGCGTGACCGTCACCGCGGTCCCGAGCTCTCGCGCATGCTCCATGAGCGCGCGGTGTCCGGCGTGCAGCGCCCCCATCGTTGGCACGAGCCCGACGCGCAGGCCCTCGCCGCGCAGCGCGTCACAAGCGGCGCGAAACTCCTGCACCGTGCGAACCAGTTGGACAGCCATTAGGCGTTTTCCTTCGAAGGTTTCGGGGTCGCAACGGCGCTAAAGCAATGCTCCTCTGCGGGGAACGTCCCGGCGCGCACCTCGTCAACATAGGCGCGCGCCGCGCTCGTCACGGCCGCTCCGAGCTCCGCAAAGCGTTTGACGAAACGCGGTCGTAGCCGCGTCTCCAAACCCAACAGATCGTGACCCACCAGCACCTGACCGTCGCAAGCGGGGCCAGCCCCGATCCCGATCGTGGGGATCCTAAGCGCCGCGGTCACGCGCGCTGCCAGGTTCGGCGGAATACTCTCAAGCACGATGGCGAAGGCGCCCGCCTGCTCGAGCGCAAGCGCGTCTTCGAGCAGCCGTTGCTCGGCCGGCTCACCGCGCCCCTGCACGCGAAAACCACCGAAGGCGTGCACGGACTGCGGCGTGAGCCCGAGGTGACCCATCACCGGGATCCCCGCAGCGACAATCGCGGCGACCTGCGCAACGACCGCGGCGCCGCCCTCAAGTTTAACGCTCTCGCAACCGCCGTCCTTCAGAAGCCGCCCAGCGGACTCGATCGCCTGAGGTACCGAGACCTGATAGCTGAGAAACGGCAAATCCCCGATGATGTGCGCCCGCGTGGTGGCGCGAGCTACGGCGCGACCGTGATAGCAAATCTCGTCGAGCGTGACCGGCAGCGTGTTGGCATGCCCCTGAATCACCATGCCAAGCGAGTCACCCACCAGCAGCGCGTCGACGCCCGCGGCGTCAAACAAACGTGCGAAGGTGGCATCGTAGGCCGTGACCACGGTGATGCGCGCCCCACCCGGTTTGCGGGAGGTCAGATCGGGAACAGTCACTTTGTCGGAACCCATGGCGCCCCGAGCCTAGCGCGCTTTTTCGCGCAGGCCCCCCACGAAAGCCCGCGTTTGAAGCAAGCCGGGTGCCCCAAAGTCCGCGACCGAAGCTGGGGCTCACTTCTTGATGCGACGCGTGCCCGAGATCGACGCTTCCCGTCGCAGCGGCTGTCCGCCGATCACGGCGCGCACCGACGCGGGAACCTCACCGGGAGACTCGGAGCTAAAGCGTGACTCGGCGTACGCCAGGGGGTCGTCGCACACAGAGAACGGACCCTTTGCCTCGGAATGCGCAGTGAAGCTGGAGTGAGGCAAATCCGCGGGCGCGGGCAAGGTGACGCGCTCGTTGTGGGGCGCCGACGGTCGACGGCGCCAACCTTCAAGCGCCTCAACCAACACCTCTAGACCTTCCCGCTTGTGCACCACGGGGCCGTAGGAGTGGGCGCGCGAGAGCAGACTCGCGTCCGAGGTGGCCGTGTAAAACACCACTTGGCGGAGCTTGCCCTCGTTGAGCAGCTCTTCTACGGCATCGACGCCGCTGCCGTCGGGAAGATCGATGTCGACGATCGCAAAATCGAACACGCCCGAGGCTTCGAGCGCGGCCATCACGTGCGTCGCGTGAGTCACCTCATGGCCAGCGCGAGACAGCACGCGTACAATCGCTCGCGCGACGGGGGCGTAGTCTTCCAGCACCAGACAACGAGCCATGGGGTCTTGATCTCATAGCGCTGTGAGCCGCGGTCGACCAGAAATCCCGTTTCAGCCGCGCGATGAGCTCGCGGCCATTTGGCCGCTCATCCGCCCTACCCAACCCGCCGGACCTTGGTAGAATGGTTGCGATGCCGCGCGTTTCCGCCACCCCCGACGCTCAACTGGAAACGTTTCGCGAAGGCTTTTTTTCTCGTTTTGAGGCGCTCCGCGCGCGCCTGCGGCGTCGGCAGTTGGCGACCACTGGGCTCGACGCCGCGCTGCTAGCTCTCGTCGCCGGCGCAACCGGGCTCGCCCTGGTCGAGCTGCACGCCAGCACGCCGCTCCGACTAGCTGCGCTCGGAACCGCAGGGGTGGGCGCTTGTGCCTATGGGGTCTGGACGGCGCGGCGACGGCGACTCACGGCCGTCGATGCCGCGCTCTACTTCGACGCGCAGAGTGACTCGGGCGAGCTGCTCGTCAGCGTGCTGGAGCTCGAGACCAGCGCGACCGCAAGCTCGGCGCTTCCACGCCGCGCAGACCAGCTCTTAGGGAAGCTCGAACGACAGCCACGCTTGCCCAAGCTGTGGTGGAAACGTCATCTCACGCTCGCTCCGCTGCTCGCGCTAACGCTTTGGCTCGCCACGCGACCGCTCCCTCCGCCGGGAGCCCATGCAGCAGCCCAGCAGGCCAGGATTTCGGCAGCGGGGCTCAAGCTTGACACACTCAAGCGACTTAGCAATCTACCCGCGCACGACGCGGAACAAGCCAAACGGCTGCGCCGCCTGGCTGACGCAGCTCGCCAACTCGAACAACAACTGCAACGCGGGATGGAACGTCGCGAGGCGCAGCACGCGCTGGCGTCGCTGTCCGACGGTCTGCGCGAAGAGCATCTGGAGCTGAGCTCGCGCGACGAGCGGCAAGGTCGCGAAGCCGCCATGGCAGAACTTGAAAAATCCGAGGCCACACGCGCGCTCGCCAAGGCGCTCGGGGATGGGGATTTGATCGAGCTCGATCAGGCCATGCAACAGCTCTCGCAGCGCTGGGAACAAGAGTCACGAAAGCAAGCGCTGCAAGCGCTGACGGCCGCTGAAAAGGCCGCGCGTGAGCACGGTGCGGCGCGCGTCGCTGACGCCCTGGGCGAGCAACGTCGTCGCACCGCGGCGCTCGACGCGTTGATGGATGGTCTGCGCGCTGAGCTCGGGGACAAGCTCCCGGAGGCGTTGAACCCCACGCCGGGGTCCAAAGGCGCGGCCGACGGCGCCAAGCTCTCCGAAGCCCTTTCGAAGGCCATTGAGGGGCTCAGTCCCGAGCAGCGACGTCGCCTCGCCAAACGTCTCGGCGAGCAGCTCACGGCGCCCGGCAGCAATCCTGGGGAGGCCTCCCCGCGTGAGCTTGCCAAGATGCTCGAACAGCTCGAACGGCCTGGCGGCGCCAAAGCCTTGGGCGAGCAGCTGCGACGCTTTGCTGACAGCCCGAGCGCCCAGCGCGAGAAGCGACTGCGGGAAGCCGAACGTGAGCTGCGCCAGGCCGAGCGACAGCTCGGACTCCTACCCGTCCCTGGTCCAGCGGCCCCCGGAGGCGGCCCGGGGCGCGATGGCCGAGATGGTACCCCGGGCAGTGGTAGCCCCGGATCCGGCGGCGGCGGTGGTCCCAAGGCTTCCGGGTCGTCCTCCCCGCCCCTTGCGGCTAACGAGCTCCGCTCGCGCGCCCCAGCAGCCTTTGATCCGCGCTTTCCCGAGGCCGACGTGAGTCGCGGTCAGGCGCCCGCGACGCCGGGTGTCCAGAGTCAGCGCCCGGTCCAGGCGCCTCGCGGGGCTAAGGGAAACCCTGGGTCGCTCTCGGGTGCTGACGACCACAGCGTGCCAGAAGAGTATCGCGACCAAGTGGGTCGCTATTTCGCCCCCTAGCGAAAGGTCGATTTCGCTACCGCCCGCAGAGCAAACCGGCTCCGCAAACCCTGGCTCCCATGGTACTGGGGGGACACGATGGACGCTCTCGAGGCTCGACTGACTGAGGCCGGACCGCTGCTGCAGCAGGTCCGACGCGCGATCGCGACGACCCTGGTGGGACAGGAGCCGGTCGTCGAACAGGTCCTCTGGGCGATGCTCGCGGGCGGACATGTCCTGCTCGAAGGACCTCCGGGCCTTGGCAAGACGCTGCTCGTGCGCACGCTGAGTGCCGTGCTGGGCCTGAAAAGCAGCCGGATCCAGTTCACGCCAGATCTGATGCCGTCGGATGTTACCGGCTCGCAGACGCTCGCGCTCGACGCCAGTGGGCGCTTTGGCGGTCAGCTTGAGCTCCAGCGCGGCCCCGTCTTCACCGAGCTGCTCCTGGCGGACGAAATCAATCGCGCCACGCCCAAGACCCAGTCGGCCCTGCTTGAGGCCATGCAGGAACGCGCCGTGACGCTCGCCGGCACGCGCCATGCGCTGCCCCCGCTCTTCTTTGTCCTAGCGACGCAGAACCCGATCGAGATGGAAGGCACCTATCCACTGCCCGAGGCTCAGCTCGACCGATTTCTGCTCAAGGTGACCGTCCCCTTCCCGGGCGAGGATGAGCTCGTGGCGATCCTGGAGCGAACGACGGGGCCCGCTCAAGCGACGTCGGACACGAGCGCCACCGGCGCTCAGGTGCTCGCGCTGCAGGCGCTCTGCCGGGACATCGCGGTGGCTGAACCGGTGTATCGCTACGCAGCACGCTTGGTCGCGGCGAGCCACCCGGATTCAGCGACGGCCAGTCCGCTGGTGCGCCGCGCCCTGCGCTACGGAGCGGGCGTCCGAGCAGCTCAAGCCCTCATTTTGGCCGCGAAAGCCTGCGCGGTGATCGAGTCACGCCCCCATTTGGCCTTCGCCGATCTGCAGCGCGTCGCGGCGCCCGTGTTGCGACATCGCCTCGTGCGCAGCTTCGAAGGCGAGGCCGAAGGGCTCACCGTCGCGGCCGTGATAGCCGAACTCCTCGAGCAGGTTCCCACGCGCCCCGCGCGCGTCGAACAGGAGCTGGCACGCGCATGACGCGACTCACGACCTCCGCCCTTGTGGTGCTCGCCAGACTGCTCACGCCCCTAACCGCCACCGCGCAAGTCGACGTCAGCGCCCAGCCGAGCCTCGGTGAGGCGTCGCTCCAGCCCAACGAGTGGGGTTGCATCACCGCGACCTTGCGCTCAACGGCGGGTAGCAGCACCGAGGGCACACTCGAGCTGCGCGACTCCGAGGCTGCGACGTCAGCGCTCGCTCGCGCTCCTTTCGCCGTCCATGGCGCACAGCTCGTTCAGATTGAAATGCCGCTCCGCGTGCCCGACGCCGTCAGCGGCGACCTCTGGCTCGTCACCCGCGACCGTGAGGGCCACCAAGTCTCGGGAACCCGGGTCACACGCCACTCGAGGGAAGCGAGCCTTGAGCTCAGTATTCTGGATCTCGCGCATCAGGCTCCGCTCGCGGGCGCGCTCTCGGGGCACAGCGCCCGCCTCGCCTATCCACCCTATCCCAACGCGCGCTCCCACCTGGCCGTCGCGCGCCCACCAAACGACCCCACCACCGGAGACCCCCTCCTGCCCAGCTATCCGGCATGCTGGCGCTCCACACACCTCGCGGTCGTGTCGACGGAGCGGCTGCTGTCCTGGTCTCCCGCAAACCAGCGCGCCATCGCAGACGCCGTGCTCGACGGGCTGACTCTCGCCTTGACCGTCAGCCGCCCAAGTGATCTTACTCACCCCACTCTCGTGCGCCTGCTCGGCGGCGTCACCGAGGTCACGGCCGTGTCTCGGATGGCATTTGGTGCGCGCGCCGCCGCTGCCCCCAAAGAGGGCGAGCCGGAACCAAGCCCGGTGGAAACTCATTTCCCCTCGCGCACCACGATCGCTCGCGCGACAGGATTTAAGGGGGGCAATCTCAGCGATTCTCCCTTCGGCAGCCAGGCCAGCTACGGGCTCGGACGAATCGAGCTGCTCGCCGTGGACCTCACCGACAGCGAGCTACTCGGGGATCCCTGGGTGGTCGACAGTCTGGTGGAGCTCGCCTCTCAGAGTCACACGACGCGGCAGTCCCGCGTTGTCGCGCCGGGCCCCACCCAGTGGTCGCTCCCGTCGCTGCGCCGCACGATGGATCCCAACCGGCGCGCGGTCTGGCCGATCCCAGTCGCCACAGCACTCTTGCTGCTGTACTCGGTGCTGATCGGACCGTTTGAGTTTTGGCGAGCGCAACGCAAGGGGCAACCGCTCGCGGCGCTGCGACGCCTGCCGATCTACGCGGGACTGATGGCCGCAGCGATCGCCGCCATCGGTCTGTTGTCGCGCGCCACACTCTCTACCCTGGTCCTGGGCCAAACCGATCGATTCTCCGTCACCGAGGTCGGCGCGGGACTCTCGCGCGGCTCGACCACGCGCTATACTTCGCTGTTTGCGCCACGCGCTAAGACCCACGTGATCGACGCCAGCTCAGCGACGGGACTGCTTGGACTCCTTAGCGACGAACCCAGCGGCACCCTCGTCAGTCACCGCGGGAGAGTGCGGCTCGACGGGGTCATGACCCTGCCCTGGACGACTTATCTGCTGCGCGAGGATCGCCTGACGGATTTGCCGGGCCAGGTGTCGCTCTCACGCCGGGGCACGAGCCTGACGGTCACCAATCATCTCCCTTACGCGCTCGAGGCCAGCATCCTGATTGAGCCGCGCAATCCGAGCGCGCTGGTCCTCCCCGCGATTCCAAGCGGCGCCTCACTGACGCGGACAGCCAGTGAACTTAGCGGAGTCCCGCTCCCGAGCGCCTTGCACAGTGACCCGCTAAGCCAGTTGATTTCGGACAAGCTCGGACGCTCCGGAACGCTGCTTCGCAGCCTTCTCCAGCCCAACGGCGGGCCTCCTCGCACCATGCTCCCACTGGATCAACCCGTGCTCATCGCGACCGTTGCTCAGCCCAGAACACTCGGCGCCGTCGCCGGGCTACCACTCCAGAGTGACTCGCAGATACTCGTCGTGACGGGCCTTGGAGGCACGCCGTGACGACTGCCATTTCCGTTCGGCATCTGACACATCGCTTCGGCTCTCGCACGGTGCTCGACGACGTGAGTTTCGAGGTTGCCCAGGGCGAGATCTACGGCTTTATTGGTCCCAACGGCGCCGGCAAGACCACCACGATTCGGATCCTAGCGAGCCTACTGGAACCCCTCGCGGGAGAAGTGCTGGTGGGAGGGTTCGACGTGGTGACGCAGCCTGAGCAAGTCCGGCGCCAAATCGGCTACATGCCGGATCATGCCGGGGTTTACGAAGGCGTCACCGTCCGCGAATACCTGGAATTTTTCGCGCTCGCCAACGGCGTCACCGATCCAGCCATCGTCCACGCCTCGCTCGAGCTCACCGAGCTGACCTCGATCGCCGAGCGGCTGGTGGGCACCCTCAGTAAGGGGATGCGCCAGCGCCTGCAGTTAGCGCGCATCTTGCTGCCGGATCCCGCCGTACTGATCCTCGATGAACCCGCGAGTGACCTCGATCCGCGCGCGCGCATCGAGCTGAGGCGCCTGCTGCTCGATCTACGCGAGCTCAATAAGACGATCCTGCTCTCCAGCCATATCCTCACTGAGCTGAGCGACATCTGCACCAGTGTCGCGATCCTTGAGCAGGGAAGGCTCGTGCACCAGGGACCGATCGCCTCGTTGATCCATGCCCCAACCAGTTCGGTGGCTGAGGGACCCAGGGCAAATCGCCGCCTTCGTCTCAGGCTCCTGGCAGATCCGCACTCGGTGTTGCCGCTCATCCGTGGATTGATCGGAGTGCTCGAGGCCGAGCCGGGTCCCCTCGGCTCCGTCCTGGTTACCCATCAGGGTGATGACGCCTGGATCGCCTCGCTGGTCGCGCACCTGGTCGGCGCGGGGCTCGGCGTGATTGGGGTCGAACCGGAGAACGACGCGCTCGAGAGCCTGTTCATGCAGGTGACCCGGGGGGAGCTGTCCTGATGGCCAATGCTGCACCGCGCACCACGCTAGAACAGAAGCTATTCGGCCTGTCCGATCCCCTCTGGCTGAGGGAACTCCAGCAGACCGTGCGCGCGCCGCGTACCCCGCTGCTACTGGCCATGGTGGTCACGCTCCTGGCGCTACTGCTCTCGGGTGTCGGGGCCTTGGCCCGCTCCAATGAGGACTCAGCAGAGGTCGGGCGCGCGCTCCATCACACCTTCTTCAGTCTCGCGTTTTTCGTGGTGAGCTGGACCGGTGCCGCCGTCGCGGCCTCGAGCATCGCCAGTGAGCGCGCCGGGCGCACCTGGGAAGCGCTGGCCCTCACCCGCCTCGGTCCACAGCGCATCGCTCGGGGGAAGTTCCTCGCCGCGTTCAGCTACGTCGTGCTGTACATCGTGGCGCTGTCACCGATTTCCGTGATGTCGTTCCTGTTTGGCGGGGTCACGCTGACCGAAGTCGCCGGCTCGCTCTTGCTGCTCGGCGTCTTTGGCGCGCTGTCGGTCGGGCTCGGACTGACCCTCGGGACTCGCTCCAAGTCCCCGGCGGGCGCGGTGGTGATCACCCTGCTCCTCACCGTCAGCCTCTCCCTGTTCTTCTTCTTGCTCGTCGGTGTTGGCGGCGCTTATGTCGCCGCGGACCGCTGGTCGAGCATTGCCAAAGGAGCGCCCTGCTGGCTTCCCACCGCCTGGTCCAGCGTGCCACTGACGGCCCACTCCTTGGTCGTGCTCTACTGGGCTCCGCTGGTCGCGACGCTCGCGGGGCTGTGGTTCTTTCGGGAGGCCACGATTGCCAATCTTCGAGACGCCAACGAGGATCGACTCAAGGGCCACCGTTACTGGCTCGTGACGGTGCTGCCGCTATCAGCGCTGACGGCCGTGTCTGCACTCGCGCTGTCTGGCGCAACCCAAAAACCAACTCCACTCGCAGTGGCGACCCTGGCCTTCTTTGCGCTGCTGACCCTCGGCTGCCTGTCGATTCAGGGCGAACCGCTCTGGAACTCGCGCCGCATCGCCGAGCAGTGGAAGCGAGAGCAGCGAAAGCCTTGGCTGCGCCCGGGCATCGTGCCGTCCTCGGCCCAGCTCGGAGTCGTCGGGGCGCTCGGATTGGTGGTACTCGGCCTCGGCGGCTACGTCCTGCTGCCTCGCACGGTCACGGTCGAGCCGCTGTTCGATCATCCAGCGCGGCTGGCCGCCGAGGCACTGGCACTGCTGTTGTCGCTTCCGCTCTATCTCGGGCTCGCGGCCTACCTCCGCGCGCGGAGCCGCAGCCGGCTCGCTGCAGGGATCACGTTTTTTGCCTATCTGTTTGGGCTGCTACTCATGCCTCCGTTCTTGATGGGCATGGCCTGGATGGTGGACGCCCCACCCGCCATGCGCAGCCTGCCGTTCATGGCCTCGCCGATGGCGCCATTTTTCTACGCCGTCGACTCGCTCGACTCCGCGCTCTCGCCCCAGCTGCAGCTGACCGAGCTACTGCTCGTGACGTCGATCTTTGGTCTGCTCGGCTTCGGACTTCAGCTGCTCACACTGCTCTCGGTGCGACGCAGTCACGCGGCGCATCAAGCCCTCACCGCAGCGCTTGAGCAGCGCTCACAGACGGCCCCCCTGGCACCTCAGGAATGACCTCGCAACCCCTACTCGATCCGGCTTGGTTCGCTGAGCTCGAGGCCCTTGGACGTCAACTTCAGTTGCGTCCGCGCTCGGGTGGCTGGGGGGAAGGCGTCACGCGCCGAGCGGGCAACGTCGGTGAATTTCTCGAGCATCGGGCCTATGCCGCTGGGGATGACATTCGCAAGCTCGATCCGCTGGCGTCCCTGCGCCTCGGTGCGCCGGTCACCAAGGTCGCGGCGCGCGAAGAGGACACGGTGCTGCGAGTGCTGCTCGACAACTCGGCTTCCATGTCGTTCGGAACTCCCTCGAAATGGCAGGCGGGACAGCGACTCTCGGCCGCGCTCGGACACCTGGCGCTGCGAGCGGGCGGCCGTGTCCAGATCTGGCACGGCGGCGGCTCTGAGCCTTTGCGCGGGGCGCCCGTCCGGCGCGGCCGCTCGGCGGTACCAGCGGTGCTTTCCGACTTGAGCGGCGGTCGTCTCTCGGGAGCGGGCCGTCTCGAACAGGCCGTCTCGGCCGTGGTCGCAGCAGCACAGCGCCCCGGAGTGCTGGCCGTCATCAGTGATTTTTTTGAGCCCGAGGCCGCGTTGAGCCGGCTCGCTGCGGCTGCCAGTGCTGGCCACGAACCCTGGCTCCTGCTCGTGCTGTCTCCCGAGGAACGGCATCCCGAGTTTGAAGGGGATTATGAGTTCGTCGACGCCGAGACCCGCGACACCGTTTCAGTCTCCTGTGACGCCTCTTGGCACCTTGAATACGACGGCCGTATCGCCGCTCATGAAGCGCGACTGTCGCAGTTTGCGCGACAATGGCGCGGCCGCTGCCTCAGCACCCGGAGCGACGCCGAGCTACTGCCACTACTACGCCGGTTCGTGACGCCGGTGCGGGGAGCCCGGTGAAGGGGCTCGGTCTGCTCGAACCGGCGCGACTCGCCTGGCTGGGACTCGTCCTGCCCTTGCTGCTGCTATACGTCCTCAAGGCACGACGTGAGCCGAGAGTGATCTCGTCGCTCTGGTTGGTTGCCGCCCAGGCTCGCGACCAACGAGCACGTCAACCTTGGCGCCGCTGGGTGCCTGAATTGCCGTTTTTTCTCGAGCTGGCGGCCCTCACTTGCGCGGTCTTGGCGGTGGCCCAGCTGTACCTCGATGGCGCCCACCTCGAGGCCACACGCGTTGGCTTCGTGGTCGATGTCAGCAGCTCGATGCAGGCCAAAGAGCCCGGTGGCCAAAGCCGGCTCGAGCTAGCTCGCGCGCAGCTCGAAGCGTTGATCGCCACCCTTCCTCCCGGTGCCGAGGCCTTCGTCGTGACAGCGGCCAGTCCCCCACGACTGGTCCTGCCCCCTGAACGGGATCGCGCCCGGCTGCGCCGCGCGCTGCATGGGCTGAGCGCGGAAGACGGCGGCGCGGCCCTCTCCGAGGCGGTTCGCCTCGCCAGCGAGCGCTTGTCCGGCAGCCCGCATCCCCGCCTCGTACTGGCGACGGATCACCCTGAGCCCGAGTTGCTCGCGCAAACGACCGTACCCGTCGAGACTGTCTTGGTCGGAACAGCGCTCAGCAATACGTCGATCGATCAGGTTGACGTACGGGTGGGCCGCTCCAGTAGCAGTCGTCAACCGGAGGCGCAGGTATTTGCGCGAGTCACGCAGCACGGTCGGCAGCCGCGCGAGATCTGGGTCACGCTCCACCAGAGGTCCGTGGTTGGCGCGCTCGCGTCGCGCAAACTCCTACTAAAACCGGGCGAAACCACGCCCGTGGTGCTCACGTTTCCGGTGGAGCCCGCCGATGGCGGCGCTGGTCTGAGCGTGGAGCTGAGCCCGGGGGACGCGCTCGAAGCCGACGATCGCGCCTACCTCCGACTGCCCGAGAGTCGCAATGTCAACCTGCTCATCTCGCCGCCAAAGAGTCAGCCTTCGCTACAGCGCGCGTTCGAGTCGGATGGAGACGTCACTGTCACCGATCTCACCCCGAGCGAACTCGGTTCGGCGACACCAACCCCTGACTCGTTGCTGATTGCCAGCGGATTTTGCCCCGCCGCCAAGACCGGGCATGAGCTGCTCGTGGCTCCCCCTGCAGGCAATTGCCGGGGGGTCTTGGTGGGTGCGGAGCTCGATCCAGGCCCGGTTTTATCGCTTCATCCCCGCGACTCGCGCCTGCGTTTTCTCAAGCTCGACGAGCTCCACGTGGCTCGTACCCGGCAGCTGCGGCCGCGCGACGAACGGCAGCTTCTGGTGGGTGCGCAGAACGCGCCGCTGCTCGTTGACGCGTCCACCGTCGAGCGAGTCACGACGCTGCTCGGTTTTGAGCCTGGGACCACGGACTGGCCCAAGCGAGCCTCCTTCGTAATCTTCGTGCGTAACCTGCTCGAGCAGGTGCGCGAGCGACGCGAGCATGGCGCACGCGGCTCAGCCGCTGCCGGACAGCCCTTCTTGCTCTCGGTGCCCGCCGACGTCCGCGAGCTCCAGCTGGAGGGCACCGACGGACGCGAGCAGCTCGTTCAGGCGCGTGAGGGCCGTGTTCTGGTCCCACCCCAGGCTCGGGCGGGCTTCGTCTTCGCGAGCTGGCAGGGAGCGAGTCCGGGGAGCCAACTGGTCGCCGTCAATCGCAATGCACCCGCCGAGTCGGACCTGAGCGCCGCTGCGACCGCACCCGTCCTCCGCAGCAGCACCAAACAAAATGGCGTTCAACCCCCAGCGACACCGCGCCGCTCGCTCGGGCCTTGGCTGGCGCTGCTGGCCTTCGTTTGCGCTGCGGCAGAGCTGCTGTGGTTGACCCGCAGGCGCGCCACGCCGCTCTCGTCAGAGCTGCTCGCGGGGCTTGGACCAGCGCTGCGCTCACCCACGAGTCTCACGCTGCTGCTGCTCGGTCTGCTGCCTTCGCTCTACACCTTGGCGCTCTGGCTCGAGTGGCTCGATGAGCGACTGCTCCGACTTGAGCAGCCGCTGCTCGCGATCCCGCTGTCACTCTTCTGCATGGTGCTCGCTGTGCGACTGCCGCGACTCGCGGCCCGCAGTGGCCGTGCGCGCGGGGCAATGGTGCGAGGCAGTTTTGCGCTCGTGCAGGTCGTGCTGGCTTGGGCCGCGCTTTCACCCGAATTCGGTCGCGCCACCGATCGCATGGCTGTCTGGTTGCTGGTCGATCGGAGTCGCAGCATCGATCACGTGGTGGGACTCGAGCCCCGACTCGCCTCCGAGCAGCAGGTGGCCGAGCTTGGGATGCGCCCGGCTGATCGCCTCGGTCGCCTGGTTTTTGGGGGAGATTCCGCGATCGAGCAGCCCCTGCGCGCCGGCGGCAGTCCCGTCGGACCCGGTCGCGTCGAAGTCCCGCGCGCGGCTACCGATCTTGAGCTCGCGATTCGTCGCGCGCTCGGAGAGCTGCCCGCAGACGCCAGTCCGCGCCTCGTGTTGATGTCGGACGGCGTGGCGACGCACGGGGATGCGGAAAACGCCGCATTGCTAGCGGCAGCCGCCGGGGTACCGATCGACGTCCTGGCGCTTGAGCAGTCGCGTCCGCCCAATATTCGCCTCGCATCACTGCGAGCTCCCGGGCTAGCCGCCCTTGGAGAGACACTCGAGCTTCGGCTGACACTATCAAGTCCCCAGGCGACGAGCGCCGTCGTGCGCTTCAGTGATCAGTCAAAGCTCGTCGGCGAGCAACGGGTCACGCTGCCCGCGGGGCAGTCCGAGTTCACGCTACATCCGGCCATGAATCTTCCCGGACTGCGCCACATGGAGGTGGAGGTCGTGCCGGACCAACCCGAGCTCGATCCGATCCGTGAGGATGATCGGGCCAGCGTTTTTGTGAGCGTGCTCGGCCCGGCGCGCGCACTTCTCATCTCTGAAGACTCGCACGAGCGTGAGGTCGTCGGTGCGGCGCTCAATGCCGCAGAATTACCCTTTGATTCGCTCCCGGTGGCGAGCATCCCCACCGAGGGAACAGCGTTCACGCGCTACGACGTGATCCTACTCGGAGCGTTCTCTGCAGCCCGCCTCAGCATCGAGCAGCTCAGTTGGCTTGCGGCGGCCCCAAGGGACCTCGGCATCGGGCTCCTGCTGCTCGGAGGCCAGGAGGCCTTCGGCCCCGGTGGCTACGGTCGCACCCCGATCGAAGAGGTCAGTCCGGTCACCTTCGATCTCAAGCAACTCCGACGCCGCGCCAGTCTCGCCGAGCTGATCGTGGTTGACTATTCGGGCTCGATGGGAATGTCGGTGGGCGGAGGTACCAAGCTCTCACTGGCCAACGAGGCCGCCCTGCGCTCTGCGTCGCTGCTCGGTCCCCTGGATCGCCTGGGAGTCAACCACGTCGACACCAAGGTGCAGCAGACCTGGCCGCTGGGCCCCGTCACCGAACTCGAAGCGATCTCGCAGAAAGTGCGCGCCGTGCGAGTCGGGGGCGGGGGGATCCTGGTTGATCTCGCGCTGCGCGATGCCTACGCGACGCTCGGTAAGGAGAGGACGAACCTGCGTCACCTGCTGCTGTTTGCCGACGGCGACGACGCAGAAGAGCGCACGGCCGCGCCAACTTTGGCGAAGACAGCGCTCGCCGCGGGGATCACCACCAGCGTCGTCTCTCTCGGCAAGGGCAGCGACACGGCAGGCCTTGAGGCCCTGAGCCGCGCAGGCGGCGGACGTTTCTATCTCGTCGAGGACGCCAGTCGACTTCCGGCGGTGTTCGCTCAGGAAACCATCACGGCGAGTCTCGCGGCCTTTGTCGAGGACCCCTTCCGAGCCTCGGTTCACGCCGAAGATTCTGCGACTCGCGGGATCGACTGGAGCAGCGTGCCCGCACTGGGCGGCTACACGGTGACGCTCGCCAAGGCACGCGCCGATATCCCCCTGATGGCTCTCGACGGGGATCCGTTGCTGGCCGTCTGGAACGTGGGCCTTGGTCGCGTGGCGGTGTTCACGAGTGACCTCGGGACGCGCTGGAGCGGGGATTTTGCCCGCAGTCCCAACGGGCTGCGCTTTTTCGGGCAGCTCGCGCGTTCACTGACTCGTCGCGCCGAGGATCCCCATCTGCGCGTCGCAGCCACCGCCGAGGCAGGACAACTCCAGCTGAGCGCGACGGCCCTCGACGACGATGGTCGGGTCGGTAGCTTTCGCCGTCTTCGAGCACGCGTGCTCGATCCCGACGGGCACGCGACCGAGTTGCCGCTCGAGGCCGTGCGTGTCGGCGGCTACCATGCCCAGCTCGGGCTGACGCGTCCGGGAGCGTACCTCGTGTCCGTCACCGATGAGACGCGCCCCGAGGTGCGCATCGTGACGGGCGTCGAGCTCGATCAACGCGAAGAGGCCGTGCCGCTCGGGACTGATCGTCGCGCGCTCGAGCGAATCGCGCAGCTGTCGGGCGGAAAAGTCAGAGACACCTTGGCGGGCCTGTTTCGCGAGCGCTCTCAGCCTCGAATCGCGTTTATCTCGATCACGTCCTGGCTGCTGCTGCTCGGATGGCTTGGATGGTTACTCTCGGTAGCCGCGCGACGTCTGCAGCTGCCCGATTGGCTCAACCTCGACTGGACTCGCTCGTTCGCGATCTCACGCGCTCGGACGGGACCGGCGGCGGCCTCACTCGCGCTGAAACTCGCCCCCAGAGCGCACACGCGAGTGCCGGCGCAACGAGACAAGCCGCATGCGGCGACTCCGCTCGACCCACCGCTCGGGAGCCCCGCTCAGCCCGCTGCTCCGCCAACTCCCGCCCCCGCCAGGGCCGCACCGCAGCCGACGCTGGCAGCGAGCGAGCCAACGCCGGTCGCCGTCAGCCCAGCCCCTGCGGCGCGCGGGCAGAGCACCGTCGAGCTGCTCGTGGCGCGTCGCCGCCGCCCCCCGCCGACAAGCTGAGAGCTTCGGTCAGCTTGTGGTAGGGTCGGCGCGCAAACGCCGATGTCCGAACCCCTCTTGTCCGTCGAAAATCTGGTCACGAGCTTCTCCTCCGAGGGAAAGGTCGTGCGCGCTGTGGACGGCGTCAGCCTCGAGGTTTACCGCGGCGAAACCCTCGCGCTGGTCGGCGAGAGCGGGTGCGGCAAGAGCGTCACCGCGCTGAGCGTGCTGCGGCTGCTGCCCTCGCCCCCCGGACGCATCGAGTCGGGCACGATCCGCTTTTCCGGCCTAGATCTCACTGCGTCGAGTGAGCGCGAGCTCCAGCGCCTGCGCGGCAACCGCCTCGCCATGATTTTCCAAGAGCCGATGACCTCGCTCAACCCGGTGTTCACCGTCGGGGCGCAGGTCGCCGAATCGCTGCGCCTGCATCGCGGACTGTCCAAAGCTGATGCCCGGGTCAAAGTGCTCGAGCTGCTCACGCGCGTCGGGATCCCTGCGCCAGACGAGCGGATCGACTCTTATCCGCATCAGCTGTCCGGAGGGATGCGTCAGCGCGTCATGATCGCCATGGCGCTGTCCTGCGAGCCCGAGCTACTGATCGCCGATGAGCCCACCACGGCGCTCGACGTCACGATCCAGTCTCAGATCCTGGCCCTGCTCGAAGACCTCAAGCAGAGCACCGGAATGAGCATCCTGTTCATTACCCATGATCTCGGGATCGTCGCCGAGATCGCTGAGCGGGTGGTCGTGATGTATGCGGGCCAAGTCGTCGAGACCGCGTCCGTTCGACAGCTGTTCGCCAGCCCGGCGCACCCCTATTCCGCGGGACTGCTTGCGAGCGTTCCCGGTCGCCTGCGAGCTGCGGGGGGAGAACGACCCCGACGCCTGCCCACGATTGAGGGAACCGTGCCGAATCTCGCGCAGCTGCCCGCCGGATGTCGTTTTGCCGAACGCTGCGCGAGGCGCCGGACCCTCTCAGCCGAGGACCGCGAGCGCTGTGACGAACAATCGCCGCCGCTTCGCCAGCTCGACTCGGACTGGCAAGTGCGTTGCTTGTTTCCCCTGTCAGGAGCCGACGCGTGAGCGAACTCAGTAGGACGCCTCAGGTCCCAGCGGACGCGCCGAGCCGGGATACGGCTCCGCACTACCTCGTGGAAACCCGCGGCCTCACGAAACACTTCGTGGCCCAGCGCGGCGCGTTTGGTCCCAAGCGTCAGCTGCAGGCGCTCACCGACGTCAGCCTTGGCCTCAGGCGTGGTGAGACGCTTGGGCTGGTTGGTGAGAGTGGCTGCGGCAAGAGCACGTTTGGACGCACGCTGCTGCGTCTGCTCGAGCCCACGCGCGGACAGGTATTTTTTGACGGTGTGGAAGTCACGGCCCTGCCGGAGCGTGAGCTGCGTGCGCTACGCCGTAAAATCCAAGTCATCTTCCAAGACCCCTATTCTTCCCTCGATCCGCGCATGACCGTCACCGAGCTGGTCGGTGAACCGCTGCGCATCCATCACCTCGTGACCAACCGCGAGCATGAGCGCGAGCGAGTCGTTGAGCTACTCAAACGGGTCGGCCTGAGCGCTGACCTACTGGGTCGCTACCCGCACGAGTTCAGCGGGGGTCAGCGCCAGCGCATCGGGATCGCGCGCGCTCTGGCGGTAGAGCCAGAGTTCATCGTCTGCGACGAGCCCATCAGCGCGCTTGACGTCTCCATCCAGGCCCAGGTGGTCAATCTCCTGCTGGATTTGCGAGAATCCTCGCAGCTGACCTACCTGTTCATTTCGCACGATCTCGAGGTGGTGCGCTACCTGTGCCACCGCGTGGCGGTGCTCTATCTCGGTCGTCTTGTGGAGGTTGGACCCGTGGCTGCCGTGACCGAAACGCCTCGGCATCCTTACAGCTACGCGCTGCAAGGCAGCGTTCCGTTGCCCGACCCAACGCGAACACGCAAACGCTTGGTGCTCGAGGGCGACGTGCCAAGTCCTCTGGACCCGCCGAGCGGTTGTCCCTTTCACCCCCGCTGCCCGCGAGTGATCCACGGACTCTGTGACCGGGTTCTGCCGGCGCTGACGCCAGTCGCCGGCACTCCCGAGCAGCTCGTCGCCTGCCACTCGCCTATGGTGGACTGAGCGCACATCGCTCCAGGGAAATTCCGCCGACAATGCTAGCTGTGGGTGTTCTAACGACCTCACTTGAATTCGGCAAAGCTCGGGGGCATGCGCCCGCTTTGCTGTTGTGTCGGGAACGGCGCCTGTGTCAGTGTCAACCGTCGTACTCAAGCGTCCGCCAGGAGCCCCATGTTGAAGAGTGTTCGCGTACCCGAGGCATTTCTTCCCCCGTTCCAGCAGGCGGAATCCTACGTTGAGGGTCTCTTTGATTCCCTGACACGCAATCCCACCGAGGGCGCGCTGCGCGTCGGCGGACAGCGTTACGTCCTGATGCGCTGTGAGAGTCTCTATCTCAGCTGGTTTGACGCGCTCGCTGAGACTTTCGGAGCCGTGATGGCGCGAGACTTCGTCTACAACACCGCGCGCGAAATTGGACGCAGCGATGCTGCGGACTTCTGCACTCGCCTGGGCGTCACCGATGGCGTGGAGCGGCTTTCCTGTGGCCCCGTCCACTTTGCCCATGCGGGCTGGGCATTGGTCGAGATCTTGCCCGACAGCGCGCCGGCCAAAGATGACTCGTACTACCTGCACTACACGCACCCGAACACCTTCGAGTCGGAGGTACTCAAGGCGCGTGGCAAGCGCGTCGAGCATTGCGCCTGCCTCTTTAGCGCAGGATACTCGGCGGGCTGGTGCAGTGAGGCCTTCGAGCTTCAAGTGCACGCCCAAGAGGTGCGCTGCGTCGCCAAGGGGGATGCCTGCTGCGAGTTCGTGATGGCCCCCACCCAGTCCCTGGGCGCACGCACCGAACAAGCCCTAGCGGTTCCGGTCGTCGCGGGCTAAGGCGATGGTCACAGCCAAAGACGCCATGTCCTCTCCGAGCCCCACTTCCGTTCAGATCCAGGCTGCACTCGAGCAGATCTGCACCCTGGGGGGCTCCATTCTCAAGGCCCAGGCCACGATGCTCGGCCTCGATCCGCTGCACCTTGAGCCCAAACAGCTCGAGGTCCTGCGCGAGCCGCTGGTGAGGGCGGTCGAGCGCTTCACCTCGCCCGCCAAGGCCGAGCGTCTGCGGCGATTGCTGCTCGACGTGCAAGCGTCGCCGTCGGTGTCGCTGCCTCACAGCGGGACCTCACCGCTGCCGCCGGTCTCCAAGGGCTCCGTGGACGAGGCGCCACCGATGTCGGTCTTCCGCAATTCATTTGCTGGTCAGGCGCGGGCACAGGATTTGGAGGTCTCAGTCGGCAGCGGTAGTTTTGCGGGTCACGTCCTTGAGACTCTCAAGCAGCATTCACCGCTCGCCTGGTCACTGCTCGAGGCGACATGCACGCGCGCCAAGGTTGAGCCCGCGGCGCTCACGCCGCGAACCCTGCTTACGCTCGTTCCGCAGCTTGAGAAGAGTCTCGCGCGCTTCACCTCCGCGCAGCGCGCCGCCGAAGCGCGCCGAGAGCTCGAACGCCTCGCGCTACGCCACCATCCGTAGCGGCGTTGAGGCAGACGAGGATCCGACCGGAATCTCAGTTCTTGCATTCTATAACGGAAACTATCCTTGCCGCTAAGCTCTTTTAGGGTAAATAATAACTACTGTTATGCCGCGAACGAGTGCATCCCCCCACCCTGCTCTCCAGCGACTCCTTGAGGAGCTGGGCGAGAACATTCGCCTCGCCCGGCTACGGCGGGGTTTCTCGATGGAGCTGGTCGCCGAGCGGGCGGGGATGTCGCGCCCGACGCTGCGTGCGGTGGAGGGAGGAGAGCCAGGAGTGACCCTCGGCTCGTACGCGAACGTGCTGCACAGCCTGGGACTGCACGCCGACATCGCGCTCCTCGCGCGCGACGACGAGCTCGGTCGCAAGCTGCAGGATGCCAAGCTTCCAACACGTCGTCGGGCGCCAAAGCGCACCGGGAACCCGAGCGCCACCAAGAAGACCTCTCGGAAGGAACACGGCGCGTGAGCCAGCAACGCGTCATCGAGGTCGTAGCCGACTGGTACGGTCTGCCAGGGCCGACGGTGATGGGCCGGCTAACTGCGACGCCCGCCCGGGGCAAAGAGGTCTTCGCGTTTGAGTACGATGGTGAGCGGCTGTCGGCGTCTGCGCGGCAACAGCTCGATCCGTCTCTATCGCTCTATCGGCGACCCCAATATCCCGCGAATAACCGCGAAAGTTTTGGGGTATTTCTCGACTCTGCTCCCGACCGCTGGGGCCGTTTGCTCCTGCGGCGGCGCGAGGCCCTGCTCGCGAGCGCGCGCGACAGGAGCACCGTTTACTCGAGTCGGACTACCTGCTCGGAGTTCATGACGGTCACCGAATGGGTGCACTTCGCTTCCGAGTGGACGGAAGATTTCTCGACGACAACGACGAGCTTTCGTCGCCCCCCTGGGCGTCCCTGCGCGAGCTTGAACATGCGAGCCTCGTGCTTGAACGACAGGGGAGCGAAGACAATCCCGACTACGGACGCTGGCTGCGGATGCTAATTGCACCCGGCGGCTCGCTGGGTGGGGCGCGGCCCAAGGCAAGTGTTCGAGACGAGCGCGACTGGCTTTGGATCGCCAAGTTTCCAAGCCGCACTGATGAGGACGACATCGGGGCGTGGGAGCATGTCGTGCACGCTCTCGCCATGCGCGCTGGCGTCCTCGTTCCCGAGGCACAGCTCCGCTGTTTTGGGTCGAACCAGAGCGCAGGACGAGGTCATCACACCTTCCTGAGTCGCCGCTTCGATCGCACGCTGGACGGCCGACGATTGCACTTTGCTTCAGCCATGACACTCCTCGACTACGTCGATTCCCAAAGCGCCGACCAGGGCGTCAGTTACCTGGAACTCGCGGAGTTGCTGATGCGCATTGGCGCAAGCGCAGCGGCAGATCTTGAACAGCTCTGGCGCCGTGTCGTCTTCTCGATCTGCGTTTCAAACTCCGATGAACACCTGCGCAATCACGGCTTTTTGCTGAAGCCAACAGGCTGGGCACTTGCACCTGCCTACGACATGAACCCAGACCCCCATGGCGAGGGACTCAAGCTGAACATCTCGGAGACCGATAACGCCCAGGATCTCGAACTTGCCCTCTCCGTCGCGAGCACATTTCGCATCAAACCCAAGCGCGCACCAGAAATCATCACGCAGATCGCGAGTTCCGTCGGGCAATGGCGCTCCGTAGCTACGAGCCATGGGCTGTCACGCGCAGCGCAGGATCGAATGCGTCGCGCGTTTCGGGTCGCCGAGAACTGGACGAGTCCATAAGGCCAAACCGTTCCCCTAAACACTTTCGGCGGCACTGGCGAACTGCCGCGCCTCGCGAGCTGCACCAATCGCAAGCAGGACGGCACTCGCCGCGCCAACGTGGTTATGAACTTCACCCAATTTGGTGGACACCCCCGATATGCGCGAGAGTGCGTGAGGGGTGCCTGTGGGACGACGTCGCCCGCGGGCCCCCACCCCCCAACTCCCCAGCGGGGACTTGACGGACCCCTCGTTCGCAATCATCCTTGCCACTGATGACCTCGTTGGTTCTCCTCGCCCGGCTCACCCCCGCGCTGCTTCTTAGCGGCGCGGGAGAGTTCTGAGGCGTTCCAACGAACGTCCTTCAGCAACCCTCTCCCGCAGCAGCCGGAGGGGGTTTTTGGCATTTGAGGTGCCGAGCTCACTTGGGTCGCTGCGGGAACCTACCCCAGCGAGACCCCATGAGCTTTTTGCCCGACAAATACCGCCCATTTCCCCCGATTGCGCTGCCCGACCGTCGCTGGCCGAGCCGCGTCATTCAAAGCGCGCCCCTGTGGTGCAGTGTGGATCTTCGCGACGGCAATCAGGCCCTGGTCGAGCCCATGGGCATGGCCCGCAAGCGGCGGTTCTTCGAGAGCCTCGTGCGCACCGGCTTTCGAGAGATCGAGGTGGGCTTTCCCGCAGCGTCGCAAACCGATTTCGATTTTGTGCGCCAGCTGATCACCGAGGGCCGCATCCCTGACGACGTCACGATTCAGGTGCTGACGCAGGCCCGTGCGCACCTGATCGCGCGCACCTTCGAGGCACTGAAGGGTGCCAAGCGCGCCATCGTCCACCTGTACAACTCAACCTCGACCTTGCAGCGGCGAGTGGTCTTTTGTCAGAGTCGTGACGAAATCAGGCAGCTGGCGGTCGATGGCACGCGACTCATCAAGCAAGCGGCGCAGGCCGCGACTGGCAGCGAAATCCTGCTGGAATACTCGCCTGAGAGCTTCAGCGCGACCGAGCTGGATTTTGCCGCTGAGGTTTGTGACGCCGTGGCAGACGAATGGGGCGCAACCCCAGACAATAAGGTGATCATCAACCTGCCAGCGACCGTCGAGATGGCGTCACCCAACGTCTTTGCCGATCAGGTGGAGTGGATGACGCGCCACCTGCGGCGACGCGATTGCATGATCGTGAGCGTTCACACCCACAACGATCGCGGCTGCGCGGTGGCCGCCGCCGAACTGGCCCTGCTGGCTGGCGCAGAGCGCGTTGAGGGCACGCTGTTTGGAAACGGCGAGCGCACGGGCAACGCCGATCTGATCACCTTGGCATTGAACCTCTACTCTCAGGGCATCTCACCGGGCCTCGATCTGAGCGACGTACCCGCGCTCGTGGAGGCATTTGAGGCCTGCAACCGCTTGCCGGTGCACCCCAGGCATCCCTACGCGGGTGAGCTGGTTTTTACGGCCTTTAGCGGGTCGCACCAAGACGCGATTCGCAAGGGACTCGAAGCCATGAGCGACGAGCAGAACCCGTTTTGGGAGGTCCCCTATTTGCCCATCGATCCCGGCGATCTCGGTCGAAAGTACGAGCCCCTGATCCGCATCAATAGTCAATCGGGCAAAGGAGGGTTGGCCTTCGTGCTCGAACGTGCCCATGGCTACCGCGTCCCGAAGGCCCTGGCCGTGGAGTTTAGTCAGCAGGTGCAACAGCTCACGGACGCCAGCGGTGAGGAGATCACTCCCGCGGCCCTTTTCGAGCTGTTTGAACGGCAATACATCAATCCCCAGGGTAGCTTTACTCTGGGCGACTACGAGCTGCATCACTTGACCCCGTCAAGCTGTCAGCTCTCGGGCAACGTCACGAGTGACGGAGAAGCGTTCGAGCTCAAGGCCGAAGGCAGCGGACCGATCGACGCCTTCGTCAAGGCCATCAATGCTCGAGTGGAGCCGCAGATCGCGGTCACGGACTACAGTGAGCATTCGCTCGGCAACGGGGCGGACGCCGAAGCGGTCGCCTACGTTGAGCTGCGCAGTCCGAACGGTCGCAAATCCTTCGGGGTCGGTCGCGATGCCGACATCGTCCGAGCCTCGCTGCGCGCAGTCGTCAGCGGCGTCAATCGCCTCAGCCACGAGCAGGGTTGATACGGCGTCAATCGCCTCAGCCGCGAGCAGGGTTGATGCGGCGTGGTCACGACCACTGACGAACCCAGGGGGACCGCGGTGGCGCCTTGCACGGCGCCGCCGGGACCGCGCGCCCCAACTCCTCATCCGGCCCTGAGAGGCCATCCCCGCCCCGCCGGCGCGACAGCCCTTGCGAGGGCGCCGTCCCGTCAGCCATGCTTGCTATCCATGCAGACTGCGACCGACCTGCTGCCGGCCGACGGAGTCCCAGAGACGGCGTCAACGGCGCAGACCTACCTGATCGTTCGCGACAGTGACTCGGTGCGCGTGGAAGAACTGACGCTCGGGCGCGAGCTGATCGTCGGTCGCGCCAACGACGCGGGCCTCTGTCTCCAGGACTCGAGCACCTCGCGGCGCCATGTCCGGCTGTTCTGGAAGGGCGAGCAACTCTGGGCAGAAGATCTCGGCAGCCGCAATGGAACCCTGCTCAACGGGCGCCAGCTCACCACGCCGACCAGCCTGACCGGCGGCGACTCGATTTCGATTGGTGCCTCACAGCTGGTGGTCGCATCCACCTCCGCGGTCGCCGAGACGAGCGATCCGTCGCTCGAGATCTCGGGTCACGTCGTGATCGCCGACCCTGCCATGGCGCGCGTCTTCTCGGTCGCGCGCCGCCTCGCGCGCGTCTCGACGACGGTGCTCATCCTCGGTGAGACGGGAGTCGGCAAAGAAGTCGTCGCCGAGCAGATCCACGCCTGGAGCGACCGCGTCGGCAAACCCTTCGTGCGCGTCAACTGCGCGGCGATCGCCGAATCGTTGGTCGAAAGTGAGCTCTTTGGCCACGAGAAGGGTGCCTTCACGGGGGCGGACCAGCGTCGCGTGGGCCACTTCGAGGCCGCCGACGGTGGCACCCTGCTGCTCGACGAGGTCGGTGATCTCCCGCAAAAAGTTCAGGCCAACCTGCTGCTGACGCTCGAGAATCGCTGCATCATTCGCGTCGGAGCCTCCCAGGAGATCCCTGTCGACGTTCGCGTGCTCTGCGCCACCCATCGCGATCTACTCGAGGAGGCCAACGACGGACGCTTTCGTCAGGACCTCTACTACCGCCTCGCAGCCTTCACCCTGACGGTGCCACCACTGCGTGAGCGTCCAGGCGAAATCAAGCTCCTGGCGGGCCTCTTTGCGGCCCGCATGGCTGCCACGATGAATGAGCCGACTCCACGTCTTATGCCGGATGCCATCGCGGCGCTCGAGCGCCATGACTGGCCTGGCAACGTGCGCGAGCTCCGCAACGCCATCGAGCACGCCATGATCCTGGCTGAGGATCGCGTCCTGCGACTTGAGCACCTCCCGCCAGCCCTGCTCGGTGCCAAGCCGCTGCCGGAGCTCGCTGGCACCATGGCGATGGCCGATGAGCTCGAACGCATCGAGCGGCGTAGGATTGAAGAGGTTCTGGCGGCCGAGGGAGGCAACCAGACCCGCGCTGCAAAACAACTCGGCATGACGCGGCGCGCCCTGATTTATCGCCTGGAAAAGTACCGCATCGGGCGCGGCTAGAGCGCGCGCGGTGATTCATTGGGCCATGCTCGCTAGAGCGACTTGCCCGGCGCGCCCGCTTTCGGGAGCCAGTCGGGCAACGCATCGGGACTTATGGCACCAGGAGGGCCACCGCTGACGTCGGTCGTGCAGTGCAGGCTCTTAGCCGTCAGTTTGACAACCCCGCCACCCCCTCCTCCGCCCGAGCCATTTTTGGCGGGCCCAGTTGCAGTCGCCGAGGTGCCACCTTGACCGCCCTTGGCAGTCGCTCGGACGCAGCTGAGTTCGCCAACGGCCTGAACCACGACGGCCCCACCAGACCCGCCCCCCCCAGAACCAGCCTCGTTTTCGGCGAGAAATGCGGGATCCTCGGCTGCGGCGCCGTTGGCGGAGATGACGCCTGAGCCCGTGAGATTGCGCGTCCAGAGCAGCACCACGCCACCACCCGCTCCGCCGGCGGAACCAAGCAGCGCGTTGCCGTGTGCGCCACCACCACCAGCCCCCCACAGCAGTTGCCTGAGCGGCTCGTAGCTCAGAGCCGCTCCACCGAGGCCGCGTCCATCACCCTCGGCCCAATACTCATGTGCGCCCGCGCCACCACCACCGAAGTGTCCACCGCCACCGCCCCCACTCTCAGAACAGGAGCCACCACCACCGCCCTTGAGGTAGTTCAACGGGCCCCCGGCTGGAGTCAACCAGATCGACGCAAAATGGCTTGGTTCGAGCCCCTCTCCCTTGCCTGCATAGCCGTCGTCGGCAACGCCGTTGAGCTCTGCGCAGTTCATCGCACCAGCCTTGGCAGCGCCACCGCCGCGTCCCCCTCGGCCGTCCATGGTGATGCTGCCGTCGAGCTGGAGTTCGTCAGCCATGAAGCTCACGATGCCTCCGAAACGCCCGTTCCAGGCAGTAGCGGTGAGGCTGCTGCCCGTCGGAACCGTGACGGTGCCATACTCGGGGATCTCGACGAGCTGAACGAGCGCAGCGTCGCCGCCGGCGTCCGCACTTGGCAGTGGTAAGTCGAATGGGAGGGCCTCGGCGAGTTTCAGCACCTGCCCCTGACGCGAGGAGATGCGCACGCGCAAGTAGCGCCCGGCAGCGTCGGTCGCGAGCGAGCGCGAGCGTTCGCCGCCCTGTGCCGCGACCCCCGTCGTGCGCCAAAGCAGGACGGAGCGACCCGCCTTGGCCCAGTCGGCGTTCGGTTCACTCGCCAACGTGAGCGAGCTGTCTCCCGTGATGCCGGGCGCGGCGAGCAGCGCAAAATGGTTGAGCTCAAGCTCAGCCTTGACCGTGAGATTGCCGTCGAGCCGATGACTGGCGTCGACGGAGTTCCCGCCCGCGGCACCAACCGCCCCCCGCGGTGCCCATCGCCCGGGCACCCGCCAACCCATCCAGACTCACGTACAGGCTGCAACCACCGCTTCCTGCGCCGAGCACTGCGAGCGACAGAGCGAACTGAGCCTGGACGCGGCTGCGGGAAAGCACGGACCCCAAGGTAGCACTCGGTCGACCGCCGGCTCTGCTACGGACTGGTCCCGAAGTCGCACAGCGGCCAGTCGCCCTAGGGAATTTCATCACGAAGCTGGCCCTAAGAGCCCGCGCGTTTGCAGCTCTACTGCACGAGGACCCCCAGCACCTGAGCCTCGAGAGTGATAGACTAGGCGCCCCGATGTCGCCCGAGTCGCTCCCGAACCCCATGGGTCGCTACCTGCTCGGGGAGGAGATCGCGTCGGGCGGAATGGCGAGCGTGCGCCTCGCCTCGATGCGCGGAGGGGCGGGGTTTGCCCGAATCGTGGCGGTCAAGCAACCCCACGCCCACCTACTCACCGACCGTCGCTTCGTCGCCATGTTCACCGACGAGGCGCGGCTCTGTTCACGTATTCGGCATCCCAACGTGGTGCCGATCCTCGACGTCGTCGACACCCCGTCCTCGCTGTTCTTGGTGATGGAGTACGTGCACGGCGTGTCGCTCGCCGAGCTGCTGACAGCCGCGCGCGCTCAGGGAGAGCGGCCTCCCCCTCAGATCGTTGCCACCATCCTCTGCCAAGTGCTGCACGGGCTCCACGGCGCGCATGAGGCCACCGACGAAGCGGGTGCTCCACTTTCCATCATCCATCGCGACGTGAGTCCGCAGAACGTGCTCGTCGGCGTCGACGGTGTCGCGCGCGTCGTGGATTTTGGCGTCGCCAAGGCGCTTGGTCGCGTTCAGACCACTCGCGACGGCCAGGTAAAAGGCAAGATTGCCTATATGTCACCCGAGCAGCTGTGCGGAGACGAGCTCGACCGATGCGCTGACGTCTTTTCCGCATCGGTGGTGTTCTGGGAATCGCTCACCGGGCTTCGCCTGTTTCGCGGCGACAATCCAGCCACTGTGCTCAAGCGAGTGCTCGAAGAGCCGATTTTACCGCCAAGTCAGGCCAATCCCGAGCTAGCGGCGAGCTAAGTCGCGCTCACGGCACTCGACGCGGTCGTCCTGCGAGGCCTCGAGCGCAATCGCGCACTACGCTACCAGTCCGCGTTGGAAATGGCTGACGCGATCGAAGCGGGGGTGACGCTCGCCTCCTCTCGCCAGGTCTCGACCTGGGTGAAGTCACGCGCGGGCGTCGCGCTCGCCGAACGTGAAGCGCGCTGAGGACGATGACGCCACGCGCGATTTATCGGGGGCCGTCGCCGCGCGCTCGCAGGTTGCAGAGCCACAGCCAGCTTCAAAGCCTGCAAAGTGGGTGTTTTACGGCGTGGTGACGCTCAGCATCGCGGCCGTCGGCTTGGGGCTACGGTTCGTCAGCTCACGCTACGCGCCGGCACCCATTGCGTCAGCCTCGGTTGCTTTCGTCGCCGCGCTGCCAAACGCCTCAGCGTCCCCCGCGCTCGGCGCCGCGCTGAGCAGCCCCGACCCCATGGCGACCGCGCCCATGCCGTCCGTCACGCCGTTCCAACCCACAAAATCAGCCAAGGCAGCGACACGCAAACGCGCGACCGCTCCGACGGTTGGCGACGGCTGCACTCCTCCCTACGTCGTCGATCCGGTCACGGGCAAGCGGCGGCTGAAATCCCAATGTCTGCACTGATCGCCCTTCAACCCTTGAAATCACGCCGTTGGCCGCTACGAACCTTAGCAGCGGCAAGCTTGTTGCTCGCGCCTCAAGCCCGCGCGCAGACTGTTGACGACTGCGTTTCCGCCTATGATCGGTCGCAGGACGCACGCGCCGACAAGCGACTGCTGCGGCGCGAGAGCAGCTCATGCTTTGCGCACAAGACGCCTGCCCGGTGGCGGCAAAAAAGGACTGCGCGGACTGGCTGTCGGAGGTTGAAAAGGCCCTGCCTTCGGCCGTCTTCGTGCTGCTCAGCGGAGATGGTTCCGAGTCCACCCAGGTGCGCGTACTGGTCGATGGAAGGCTCGTGCAGTCTGTGCTCGACGGTCACGCGGTGACACTCGATCCGGGGATCCATACGGTGCGTTTTGAGCCCCAGCAGGGCAACACTGTCGAGCTGCGCGTCACGCTCTCTGAAGGCCAGAAAAATAAGCGCGTCGAGGCGCGAGTGGCGGCCCTGCCCGCTGCGACCAAGACGCCGAGTCAGTCGAGCGAACTCGACAGCAAGGTGTGGCTCGCCGGGGCTTCCAGTCTGCTGTTTTTTGGCGCATTTGCGTATATCGGAGCCGGCGCCGCCAAGGATGCTGACCATCTGCGCACCACCTGCGAACACCATTGTCCGAGCGCGGAAGTGGACGACGTTGGTCGCCGCCTCCTGCTCGCCGATCTCTCGCTCGGAGCCGGCCTCCTCACGGCAGGCCTATCCGCTTATTGGTACTTCTCTCCGACTCGAACAGCCAAGACCCTCGGGCTTTCGCTGCAACCGCTGACGGGCGGCGCCATGGCAGGCTTTCGCAGTTCATTTTAGGTGAAAAGCGCGCGACAAGGCTGCGGGCGCTAACTCCTCCTAAGCCATCAGCCCCATCGCGTTCGCCGCGCGGCGACTTCAGTTGGTGGTCAATGAGTAGGCGGACCTTGAGCCACCGCGCCGGGACAGCACAACTCGCGGCGCACTCTGGCCCCCCGGAGGAGTCGACACAGGACGACTCCTCCGAGAGCCGGTTGTTAGTACCCGACACTCCCGCGAGTGAGACCAAATCGGGTACCATCGTGGTAGAGGGTCGCCGTCTTGACGGATTCGCTCCGGTACAGCCCCTGCTTGAAGTAGACGTTGTCGCCAGCATACAGAGTGGCGACGGAGG
>JBBRAB010000024.1:0-72637 GCA_038207155.1 Polyangiales bacterium | reverse complement strand
AGCCCATGAACCCCGCAATCTGAGTAACAATTCGTCCGTGCTGACCCATCCGGCTCGTCCTCCTGGTGTGTCTGTGAAACCGAGAGAATGGGCGCTGCAATGCCGCGGTGTCGACGGGTCAGCGCATTTTTCACGAACAAGCGCATTTCCTGCGCCCGCTGCACTAACTATTCGAAATTACACGGCCCCGATTCCGACGAAGAGCGACGATTTCAGGCGCCCCAACCACCGCCGCACCGTCTCCGCTGGTGGCGCAGCCCCTTGGACGGCCACCGCGTTGTCTGACGCCGGCGCTCTTTCCTTGGTCGCCTTCTCGATTGGCTCCCATGCCCACCACAGGTGTCGCGCCAAAAACGACGGCAATACTCGTCAGGTGGCCCGGCACTCGGCGTTGGCGCAGATGAACCGAACGACTCGAATTGCCACTGTTCAGAAGCATGCCAAGCGGCCGCCGCTCCAGATAATCGTGGACGTGTAGGACCCCGTGTCCGCAGCACCCGCAAGCCTGCGGGCGGTACGCATCCGGAGCGCAAAGCCGCTTGCAATGCTCTTCGAGTGTCCAGACGTCTTCGGCGATGAGAGTTCCACCCTTGTATTTGGACTTTCGGCTTTGGTTCAGGCATTCATCGAGTCGCGGAAGAGGGAGTCGCTTCTGGCTCATGGGATCTCCAGGTGTTAGCAACTCGGATCACCCCACCTCTTCCGCACTACTGCCAACTTTCAGGCATTCGTGGCCAACGACACGCTGTCCCATCCCGCGCTCTTCGCGAGACTTCGCCCCTTGAGCAGGCTGTCTCCGAGCACGATATCCCGTCGCCAAAGCGGGACAACCCCCTCAGACCTCAGCTAGCAAGCGCGAGACGGAACAGAACGGAGGTCGCCTATTGGTGCGCCGCGTGTATTCTGGGTGTTGGCCATGACGCACCCAGTAGCTCTCATTCAGAAAAAGCGCGACGGTCACACCCACAGTGCGGAGGAGCTCAGTGAACTCGTCACTGGTTTTCTCGCGGGCACCATCGCGGACTATCAGATGAGTGCCTGGCTGATGGCCGCCTGGCTGCGCGGACTCAGTGAGGCGGAGACCTTCGCGCTCACCGACGCCATGCTCCACTCGGGGCGCGTACTCAAGCTGCCTTCGGTGCGCCGCCCCAAGATCGACAAACACTCGACCGGCGGCGTGGGGGACAAGGTGACCTTGTGCTTGATGCCTTTGGTGGCTGTTTGTGGCGTCGCGGTACCGACGATCGCCGGACGCGGCCTCGGGCACACCGGTGGGACGCTCGACAAGCTTGAGGCCATTGCCGGCTTTCAGACGCGCCTCAGCGCGCGTGAGTTCGAGCGCGTGGTCCGTCAGGTGGGCACTGCGATGATTGGCCAAACCGACGAGCTTGCACCCGCCGATCGGCGCATCTACAGCCTGCGCGATGTCACGGGTACCGTGGAGTCCGTTCCGCTCATTACGGCCAGTATTCTCTCGAAAAAGCTGGCTGAGGGCATCGGCGGACTCGTGCTCGACGTCAAGGTGGGGCGCGGCGCGTTCATGCAGGAGCTTGAGTCGGCACGCGCGCTGGCGCGCAGCCTGGTGCGCGTTGGTCGGCGCGGCGGCAAGAAGGTGACCGCGCTGCTCACGAACATGGATCTCCCGCTCGGACGCACGATCGGCAACGCGCTTGAGACGCGCGAGGCGATCGAGGTGCTGCGCAATGAGGGTCCCGCGGACACGCGCGAGCTGACGCTGGCGCTCGGGGTCGAGATGCTACTGATGTCAGGCCTCGTCAAGGGACGCGTCGCGGCGCGCCGTCAGCTTGAGCGAGCGCTCGCGGACGGCTCGGCCCTCGATTGCTTTGGTCGCATGGTCGCCGCTCAGGGTGGCGACCGACGAATGGTCGACGACCCGGGGCTGCTTCCGACCGCGCTTTGCCGCTTGGCCGTCAGCGCGCCGCGCTCGGGCTGGGTGACCGATTGCGATCCGCTCAAATTAGCCTGGATCGCGCTGGAAATGGGCGCCGGTCGCCGCCGCGCCGAGGACTCGATCGATCCGGCGGTTGGCCTCGAGCTGTCGAGAACTCGGGGCGAGCGGGTTGAAAAGGGAGAGCCTTTGGCCTGGCTTCACCTGCGCTCGAAGCGCGCCCTTGAGGCCTTCGGTCCACGCGTGCTTGCGGCCTTCACAATTGGCAAGACCTGCCCTTCGCCGGCCCCCCTGGTGCTCGAGCGCCTCGGCTAATGCCGGGCGCGACTAGGACAGGTTGCTGAGGCGCGCGAGCGCGCTCACCGCTGGCATGCGCACCAGACGTGCGCTGGCCGCGAGCTCATCCAGCCAACCGCGCGCGGCTTCCACGCTCGTCATGCCTCGCTCGAGTCCGAGCTCAAGCAACCAATCCACGACAGCTGCTTCCGTCTCTGTACGCTCGGTGAGCAGGTAGCAATGGGCGCCATCGAGGAGCCAGCGCCAGAAGGCGTCCTTCAGATCGCTCATGCCCTGGCCAAGCTCCGTCACCTCATGGCGGTCGTAGCGCGCGGGATGCTTGCGACTGTGTCCTGACGCAAACTCGCCATCGAGCGGCAAGGGCGCCGTGCCCGAAGTGAGCCCGATCACCCAGGTGCGCGCCTTCGAACGGCGACTCAGCCGCTCGAGCATCAGTGACCGCGCGATGGCCGTTCCCGCGCCTTCCACAAACAAAATGATCGAAGCATTCGCCGCATCCGGGAAGGCGAAGGGGCTAGGTAGAACGCTGGCGTTGAGCCACTCCCCGACGCGCAGCTGCTGCTCGAGCCGAACATCGACCTCGCCCAGTTGAGTGGCTCGCGGAACCTTCTTCGTCAAGACCGACAGCGCGCGCTCAGCAGTGCGCGCGGAGGCGAGCAACGGCACGACTTGCGGCGTCAGCGGCCTGAGCCACTGCACCAGCTCCGATAGCGGTGGCCTGGCCGAGGGGAAGCGGTGCAGCAGTGCCACGAGCGTGGTCGGTCGCATTGGCGCGTCCACCAAGGCGCGCAGGGCTGTAGCCTCTGCGGGAAGGCGCGCGGACTCGGCAAGATTGAGACAGAGCCGCGGGGTGACCTCATCCAAGCGAACGATCTCGAGCAGCGCTCGCCAGGCGGGTACGCGGTGCTTGCCGAGCTCCACGGTTGAGTGAGGACTCGCTCCCAACAGGTGCAGCAGGTGACGCACCTCGTCCGGCTCATTGCTGGGCCAAAGCGCCAGAAGCGAGCCTGGTTCGGCGAGAGAATCCGCGTTCCAGTCGAAGCTGACGATCTGCCGCTTGCCCTCGTGACCCGCGAGCTCAGTGATGTCAGTCACACGCAACGAGAACGCCGTCGTCTGTGGTGGACGTTGCCAATGCACCCCAATTTGCGTTGCGCCGGGCGGGGCGGGAGTGTGCGCCAGCTCGGCAAGAGCGTCGGTGAGCCCACCCACCAGCCCGACCAGCCAGCGGCGCTGGTCGGGCTCGAGTGGCCCAAGCTCGCCAAGGAGCTCTCCCATCCGGTGTCCGAGGCGGCGCCCCGCGTCTGGATCGTTGCTCGCGCCCTTGGCCATGGTGCGACCTTCCCCCCGCGCGCGTTGCCGTGAGGTTTCGGCAAAGCATCGAGACTCGCACGCCTAAAAATGGGGGAGTTGGCCTCCCGTGGCCCTCCCCCCGGCGCCCTTGGGTCACGAAGAGAAGAAACGGCGAATTCGCGAGAAAAATGCCTGATCGACGCTGTCGCGGTCGTCACCGAGGCCGCCGTCGGCGCTGGAAATCCGAACCGTCGCGCGCTGCCGCTCCTCGAGTCGCACGAGCAGCTTTTCCGTAAGGCCTGGGATCCGCGCCACGACTTCCTGAAAATCGCGATGGCGAATGCAGAGCACTGTCGAGTCGATCACGGCGCGCACCGTAGCGACGCGAGTGCCGGTGAGCAGACTGAACTCGCCAAACAGCTTGCCGCGCCCCAGTCGGGCGACCACCGCTCGGTCTCCGGTACTGCGCTGGACCTCAATTGCCACCTCACCGGCAGCCAGAATGAACAACGTGTCGGCTCGATCCCCCTCGAACACGATGCCCTCGTCGGCGGCGTAAAGGGCCGCCTCAGCGCGCTCGGCCAGGACGGCGAGCTCTGCCGGGGGAACGACGTCAAACAGCTCCACACCGCTGATGAGCGCGCGGCGCTCGGGCTGAGAGATCTTGAGGAGCTGCTCGCTAGCGACCGGACTCGCGCGACGCAGCTCGCGAACGGGATAGGGGAAGGTCAGGTGTTGGCGGCGCAGCGCGTACCAGATGCGGTCGCGCACATCGGACTCGGTGTCGAGATGCGCCGCAAAATCACTGATGAAGAAGACCGCGCGGTAGTTCACCCCGCTGTCGCCAAAGCCATCGGTCCACACACGCGCGGGCGGCTCGACGAGCACGCCTGGGCAATCCCGCAGGGCGTCGGCCACGACATCGCGGACCTGATTGGGCGGCACCTCGTAGGCGGCCTGAAACGCGATGGCGCGACGCGTGGTCGTGGTCGGGCGCGTGAAATTGTGAACCGCGGACTTGGCGATGTGCGAGTTGGGGACGACAATCTCAACCCGATCCGCGCTGCGGATCTTGGTGGCGCGCCAGTTGATCTCCACGACGGAACCGACCAGCGCGTTGCTGTCGCCGACCTGGATCCAATCGCCGACCTCAAACGGGCGCTCCGCCTGCACAGCGAGCCCCGCCATCAGGTTCCCAAGGCTCTCCTGAAGGCTAAATCCGATGATGGCGGTGAAGACGGCCGAGGTGGTCAGCAGACTTGAGGAGAGCCGAAACCCAAGCGCGCGTAGCAGCACCAGGCCCGCCAGCGAGTACACCAGGATTTGGATGATGTCGCGGAAGATGCGGGGCATCGGTCGCGAGAGGCGCTTGCCGATCAACCAATCAACGACCAGCAAAAAGACCACGCGTGACAGCGCGAGCACCAACACGAGCAGCGCGACGATCGCCAGCGGACGCTCCAGGCGCGCCGGTCCATCGAGCAGCCGATGCCCGAACACGATCCCGATGTGCGTCAGCAGCAGCCCCGCCGGTAGCCGCAGCTCACGTCGATCGTGCTTGGGGAGCACGACCAGCGAGAGAGCCAGCAGCCCCGCAGTCAGCGCGATGCCTAAGCCCTCAAATGAGGCAAGCTCATGCAACGCTAGATCCCGCCAGTCGCGCATCAGCACTCCTAGTGAGCGTTAATCGCAGGCTCGCGGCGCGCCGCTTCCAACTGTCTATAGTTGGAAATGACCTTCTGCACGTAGGCCTGAGTCTCGGCATAGGGAGGAATACCACCATGGCGCAGCACCGCGCCCTCGCCAGCATTGTACGCCGCGACGGTCAGCACCAGATCTCCGTTAAAGAGATTGGCGAGCACGCGCAGGTAGCGAACTCCGCCGAAGATGTTTTGTCGCGGATCGTACGGATCCTCGACCTGCATCCGCTCGGCGGTGGCAGGAATGAGCTGCATCAACCCGCGCGCATTGGCAGGCGAAAGCGCCCGCGGATCGAAGCCGCTCTCAACCGTGATGACCGCGCGGACCAGACTCTCGGGGATCTGATAGAGGACAGCGGCCTGCGTGATGGTCGCATCGAAACGGCCGTGACCACGCTCATGCGACGTGCTGGTTGTGGCCGGCGTGGAAGCGGAGCGGTGCGGTCGTGAGTTGCCGAGCGTGATGACGCCGTCGGAACCCAGCT
The DNA here is from genome assembly GCA_038207155.1 of Polyangiales bacterium. GTDB lineage: Bacteria > Myxococcota_A > Polyangia > Polyangiales > Polyangiaceae > FEN-1139. The sequence continues at coordinate 66,953 of JBBRAB010000024.1, read as the reverse complement.
CGCTCACGATGTCGGCGCGCGCCCCTACAGCCGCCCCGAGTGCCAGCAGGACTGTGGCAAGCGGGCCGAGACGGTGGTGAAGGCAAAAGCGGGGCACGAGCAGTGTTCCTATAGCGAGGGATGAGCCAAGCTGCCAACGACGCAGCTGGCCCGGCTATTCCACGCTATTTTCCTCGGCCTGGCGGTATGGCGGGGACCCGGCTGAGCGGGGCCCCGCGCAGGACCGAGCGACTACGCGAGATCGGGACCGGGGAAGATAGTTTCGGGTCGAAGTACGAGCTCAGCGTACATCGGCTCGTCTTCCATCGTCCGGGCCACGGTAAAGCCCTGCTTTTCGCAGAGTGCCCGCATCTCACCGTTTTCGGGGAGGAAAGCGGCTCGCAGGAGCTGGAGCCCTTCGGCGCGAGCCACCGACACCAGCTGGGTCAGCAGGCGCGTGCCGATCCCGCGATGCTGCCAGTCGTCGTTGACGATGATGGCAAAGCGCGCGCGGCTCGTGAAAAACGACTTTTGCATGCGCACGACGCCTGCGATGGCGCGCGTGCCGTCCGGCTTACGGACGACCGCCACTAGCGCCATCTCCCGGTCGTAGTCGATAAAGCAGATCCGGCGGAGACGGTCGTGATCGATGCGCTCGTGAAAGCTCGCCGCCTTAAAGTAGCGAAATAGCACGCTGCGCTCGGAGAGTGTTGCGTGGAAGGCGGGCATCAAGGACTCGTCCTCCGGGCGGATCGGGCGCACGGTCACCGGCGTGCCGTCGCGCAGCAGGCCACGTTCGACGTACTGACGCGGATAGGGGCGAATCGAGGGCTTGGGAAGGGCTTGCGTGGGCGTCTTGGGATCAAACAGCACCACGCGGGCGTCGAGCGAGAGCATCTCATTGCCTTCGCCGACCAGCAGCGGATTGATGTCGCACTCCTTGATCCAGGGGTGCTCGACCACCAGCTGACTGAAGCGCACCAGTAGCGTCTCGAGCGCGACCATGTTGACGCTCTTGCGACCACGCACGCCCTTGAGGGCCGTGTAGATCTTGGTGCGCTCCATCAGGCGTCGGGCCAGGGTCGTATTGAGGGGCGGCAGGGCGATCGCCGAGTCCTTGAAGACCTCGACCAGCTGTCCACCCGCCCCGAACAGCAGGACCGGGCCAAACTGGGGGTCAATCGAGGCTCCCAGGATGAGCTCGTAGCCGCTGAGCTTCACCATCGGCTGGACCGTCACGCCTCCGAACGCACTGGGCTCGAAGCGCGCGACGACATTGCTCTCCATCGTCGTGAAGGCCTCGCGGACCTCATCGGCGCTCATCAGGTTCAGTACGACCCCGCCCACGTCGGTCTTGTGGGTGATGGTCTTGGAGTTGATCTTGATGACCACGGGAAAGCCCATCGCTTCAGCAGCTGTGGCCGCGTCCTCGGCGGTCGCCGCCAGCTCGGTGCGAACCGTCGGGATGCCGTAGGCCTCAAGCACCTGCTTGGACTCAAACTCGGTCAGGATGGTGCGACCGTCGGCGCGCACGGCCTCGAGCAGGGCGCTGACGCGCGACGTGTCGCCCATGCCCTCTTCGGCCTGGTCGGACAGCTCCGGAGTCTCGTACAGGGCGCGCAGGTTCGACTCGTACTGCCACATGTGATTGAACATGCGGACGGCAGCATCGGGGTACGGGAAGGTTGGGATCCCGTTGCGCGCGAGGATCTCATTGCCGGCGGCGACAGCCGCGCCGCCCATCCAACTCGCCAGGATCGGCTTGCTGGAGCCCGCGGCGTACAGCTTGAGCTTTTCCGCCGTCATGGTCGGATCGGTCATGTCCTGAGGCGTCAGGATCACGAGCGTGCCGTCGGACTGTTCGTTCTGCGAGGCGATCTGCAGCGCGCGTCCGTAGCGTTCGGGATCGGCGTCGCCCAGGATGTCGACCGGATTATTGCGACTCCAGTGCTTCGGCAGGGCGTCGTTGTAGGCCTGGAAGGTGGCTGCTGAGAGGGGCGCCAGCTGGCCGCCACCGCCCACGAGCTCGTCCGTGGCGAGCACGCCGGGCCCGCCAGCGTTAGTGACCACCATCAGGCGCCGTCCACGCGGCAGCGGCTGCTTGGCGAGCACCTCTGAGAGGTAAAACAAGTCTTCGATGTGATTGACGCGCAGTACGCCGCAGCGGCGGAAAGCGGCATCGAGCACGTCGTCCGAGCCGGTGAGTGCGCCAGTGTGTGACGCCGCGGCCTTGGCGGCGGCCTCGGTACGACCGGCCTTGATCACGATGATGGGTTTGCTGAGCGCGATTTCGCGGGCCGCCGAGAGAAACGAGCGCGCGTCCCCGACGGACTCCATGTAGATCACGATGCTCTTGGTGCGCGGATCGTGACCCAGGTACTGGATCAGATCGCCCCAACCGACGTCGAGCATTGAGCCCACCGAGATGAAGGCGCTAAAGCCGACCTGCTCCTGCGCGCTCCAGTCGAGCACTGAGGTGCACAGCGCGCCTGACTGCGAGATAAAGGCGATATTGCCCGGACGCGCCATGACCCCGCCGAAGGTGGCGTTGAAGCCCGTCAGCGGATTCATCACGCCGAGGCAGTTCGGTCCGATGATGCGCATGCCGTAGCGGCGCGCGATTTGGAGCAGCTGGCGCTCCAGCTCTTCGCCGGGGGGACCCATCTCCTTGAAGCCCGCCGAGATCACGATGAGCCCCCGGGCTCCTTGACGCCCGGCCTCTTCAGCGATGTCCGGCACGGACTCAGCCGGCGTTGCGATCACGACCGTCTCGACCGGCTCTGGCAGCGAGGTAAGCGTGGGGTAGGCGCGCACGCCAAACACGTTCGAGCGCTTGGCGTTGATCGGGTACACCGTGCCACCGAACGGATTGCTGATCAGGTTCCAGAACACCGTCCGACCGACGCTGCCCTCGCGCTCAGAAGCGCCGACCACGGCGACGCTCTTGGGGGCGAGCAACGAATCGAGCGCGGTGCGTTGGAAAAAACCGAGTCGGTGGCCCTTAATGGGAGGCAGTACGAGGTGTTCCATGAAGCGAATCTCGATAGTTCTGGACGCCTAGGCGCGTCCGAGCGTGGGGAGGAGCTGACGGGGGAGTCAAGTCTCGGGGGGCTCGCATCAGATGCGAGGACGCGCGCAACAGGCGGTCCGTCGCTTGCGACGGCGAGGTCAAGAGCAGGATAAGTGGCGCGGATGCCAAGAGAGCGGATCCTATGCCCCCCACCGCAAGCGGACAAGCAGGAACCGGCGCGCTTGTCCGCGTGTTTCCCTCAGGTGTTGGGGGAAAGACCGGAACGTGACCAGCGCCGCCGTTTGTGCTCGCTTGGCGCAAAGCTTGCGCAATTCTCGTTCCCTGGCCGCCTGCGTCTCGCTCGCTGTTGGCGAGACGCGGACGAGCTCCCAAAGCTCGGCGGAGGCTGAACGCTCGGGAGCTCGCGTCGGGGGGACTATTCGTCGCTGGTCAGGTAGGTGTAGCCGCGCAGCGATTCTTCGTAATGCTGCATCAGGGTCTTGACCTGCTGATTGGTGAGTTTGCCACTGGCCACCGCGCGCTCGGCTTGATGACGGACGGCCTCGACCATGCTGGCGGGATCGTAGCCTACGTAGCGCAGCACCTCGGAGACGCTGTCGCCCTTGACGACATGCCGCACCTGATAGCCCTCCTCGGTGAGCTTGACGTGCACCGCGTTGGTGTCGCCAAACAGGTTGTGCATGTCTCCCAGGATTTCCTGGTAGGCGCCGGTCAGGAACATCCCAAGGATGTAGGTCTCAGCCGGATCGTAGGTGTGGACGTCGAGAGTCTGCTTCTCGTCTTCGACGTCGATGAAGTGATCGATCATCCCGTCGCTGTCACAGGTCAGATCGGCCAGGCGTGCCCGGACCGTCGGTTCTTCGTCGAGTCGATGGATCGGCAGGATCGGGAAGAGCTGATCGATCGCCCAAATGTCCGGAGCTGACTGAAAGACGCTGAAGTTGCAATAATAGATGGCGCTCAGGGTGCGCTCAAGGTGCTGAAGCTCCTCGGGAACCGCCTGCATGCGTCGCAGGATGGTCTGGAGTTTCTCGCAGCAGTGCCAATACAGACGCTCGGCCTGCGCGCGTTCGCGGAGTCCGAGGTAGCCGTACTTGAACAGGCTCTGGGCCTCTTCCTTGGCCTGGCTGGCATCATGCCAGGACTCTTGAACGTTCTTCGGGACGATCCCTTGATAGGTATCGTAAAGTTCCTTGAGCAGTCGATTACTCTCGCGGGGCGGTTCCGTCGGTTCGCCGAAGCGCACCTCATTGACGCCAACGACCTCGAACACCAGGACCGAGTGGTGGGCAGCGATGGCACGCCCACTCTCACTGACGATGGTGGGCGGCGTGACGTCTGCCTTGGTGCAGGCGGCCTGAATGTGGGCGACTACGTCGGCTGCATACTCGTGCAGCGTGTAGTTGCGCGAGGCGTGAAAGTCCGTTTTGGAGCCGTCGTAGTCGATCGCAAGACCACCGCCGACGTCGAAAAATCCCATCTGCGCGCCCATCTTGGCGAGCTCGACGTAGATGTTCGACGCCTCTTGCATGGCGTTTTTGATCGGGATGATGCTCGAGATCTGGCTGCCAATATGGAAGTGCAGCAGCTGGAGACAGTCGAGCATGTCGCGGGCGCCGAGCTGATCGACCACCTCCACGATTTCGGCGGTAGTCAGGCCGAACTTGGCGCGGTCGCCCGCCGATTCTGCCCAACGTCCGACGCCCTTGGCGGTGAGCTTGGCGCGCACCCCGAGCAGCGGACGGATCCCGAGGCGCTCGGAGGCCTTGAGGACCAGCGAGAGCTCTTCGATGCGCTCGAGGACGATGATGACGGTCTTGTCGAACTTCTGCGCGACCAGCGCGGTCTCGATGTACTTCAGGTCCTTATAGCCATTGCAGATGATCAACCCGCCCGCGTCGTGCATGGCGGCTAGCGCGATCAGGAGCTCTGGTTTGGAGCCAGCTTCGAGGCCAAACTGCCAGGGGCGACCTGACTCCACGACCTCTTCAACGAGGTGCCGTTGTTGGTTCACCTTGACCGGGAACACGCCGCGGTAGGTGCCCGCGTACTCATACTCGCCGATGGCCCGACGGAAGCACTCGTTGATACGCCTGATGCGATCAGCGACGATATCGGAAAAGCGGATCAGCAGCGGGAGATCGAGACCGCGCATGGTCAGATCACCGACCAGCGCACGTAGATCAATCGACAGATCCTGACGCGGATCGGGTCGAACTGAAACGTTGCCCTGCTCGTTCACCGAGAAGTAGTCACTGCCCCACCCCTGGATCTGATAGAGGGCGGCGCTTTCTTCAGGGGTCCAGGGGCTGTTCTTCGTCGTCAAGGGCGGTTCTCCGGTCAGGTCGGCCTGCAGCAGGCGGGGCCGAGTGTGCCACGCCGGCGGAGCGGGGCACGGGGCAGCTGCGTGACACTTGCCGATAACCGCCACCAGCGGTTCCACGCCGCAAAATACAAGGAAGCGGGGCTCCGGACTGAACGGCCGAGCACTTCTATCGGTTGCGTTCTGGCCTTGGCGGCTCGTCCAGGCAGCACCGCTGGGCCGCTCCGTCCCGTCGACCCGGGGGCTTGGCGTCTGCAGCGCGTCCCGCCAGGCGGCACCCACTGGGGCCGCTCACGGACGCTAGCGCAGTGCCGGCCAGAAATGGACTGGGAGCTCATGCCGATGCGACAGCGCGAGCAGGTCCATGCCAAGCGCGATCGTGACGTGAACCAAGAAACCTGCGTAGATGCTGCGGGTGCGCGCCGCGAGCGAGCCAAGCACGATGCCAGCGATGATGGCACCCATCGCTTCAAGGTACGGCTTTCCGTAGTGAATCATGCAGTACGGGACCGCCATCGCGATGATCGCCGACGAGCCGAAAGACGGTCGAAGCGCTCCCACCACGAAGCCGCGGAAGAACAACTCCAGAGCGAAGAACTGAATGATGTAGATCGACTCCCACAGCAGCAGATCCAGGCCGGAGCGCGAACACTGTTTGTAGAAGGGGTAGTAGCTGCCAAAATCTGGCTGATTGGCGACCACGAGCATGAGCGGGACTACTACCGCTGTGCATAGCCCGTAGATCCAGGCGTGCGACAGAAAGCCCTTAGTCCGCAGCCCGAAATCGAGCAGTGAATCGCGCGGGTGCAGTAGCTTCCAGAGCGGGAACGGCAGGAGCACGTAGCCGAACACGCGCGAGAAAACCCACCATCCGTAGCCAAACAGCTCGTCGAACTGCTCGAGGTGGAGAAAGTGCCAACCCGCCTGTTGTCGACTCGCGAGAAACGGTCGCAGTATCTCCTCGTAAAATGGTCGCCCGCCGAAGTAGTCCTGAATGGTGAGCGAGACGGCTACGATCAACAGGCAGTGCAGCGCCCGTCGGTCGGTGACGCCCTGCTCAACCATGGCAGCGCGATGGCTGGCGGCCTCCTTGTCGAGCTCCTTCCAGGTGTCCCGAAAGAACCAGGCCACCGCTGGCAGCACTAGCAACAGGACCGGGAGCGGGAGGAGGGCTTTGACTGGCGCAAAATCCAGCCACACCTCCCAACGCGCTGGCAGGTGGAGTTGAGTCAGCGGCAGGGCGCCGGCCGGCATATTCACGACAGGGCCAGCTGCCCCGCGTGCTCAAAGCGCGCCAGACAGGCGTCACGACCGAGCACCACCATGACGTCAAATAGCGGGGGACTGGCGGTGCGACCAGTGAGGGCCACGCGCGCCGGTTGGGCGACGTCTTTGATCGCAATCCCGCGAGTCTCGGTGAATTTGGCAAATTCACTCTCGAGGTCGGTTGCTGTCCAGTGCGGAGCCGCGTCGACCGGGAAAGCACTGGCCAGCTGGGCTCCAAGCTCGCTCATCAGACCCTGTCCCGCTGGCTGCAGGAACTTTGTTACCGCAGCGGGCTCGAACACCGGCAGCGCTCGGAAAAAATAGTCGAGTGCACTCGCGGCATCGACGAAATTCCTCGCGCGCTCACGGATCAGGGGGATCGTGGCGCGTAGTTTGGCTTCGTCGATTGGGTCCACGCCTCGAGCCTCAAGGAAGGGTCGGGTCTGGGCGGCGTATTCCTCGAGCGAGGTCAGGCTTTCCTGCTTGAGGTGTTCGAAGCCGACGTCTGCGTATTTTTTCTCGTCGAATTTGCCGTCTGCGCGACTGACGCGATCCCAGTTGAACTTCTCGATCAGATCGGGGCGCGAGAAAATCTCCTGGTCCCCGAAGGACCAGCCGAAGCGCACCAAGTAGTTGAGCACGCCCATCGCCGAAAATCCGCGGTCGCGGTAGTCCTGGACGCCAACGGACGCGTGACGCTTGCTGAGCTTTTCGCCCTTGGGGCTAAGCATCATTGGCAGATGCGCAAACTCGGGGAGCTCCCAGCCAAGCGCGCGGTAGAGCAGGATCTGTTGCGGCGTATTGCCAATGTGGTCGCGTCCGCGGGCCACGAGAGTGATCCCCATCGCGTGATCGTCTACGACCGCAGCCAGGTTGTAGAGCGGGTAGCCGTCGCGGCGGACCAGTACGAAATCCTGCTGTTCTTTGTTCGGCGTGCTGATGAGTCCGAACACTTTGTCGACGAAATCGGTGGCGCCCTCTTTGGGCGTGGCAAAGCGAACGACGTGCGGGCGTGACGGGTCGTCGGGGAGGTGTCGGCAGGTGCCCGGATAGGTGAACTGGGCCTTGGGGTCCTTGGCCTTGAGCTCTTCGCGAGCGTGGTCGAGCTCCTCCTTGCCGCAATAGCAACGGTAGGCCTTGCCCTCGCGGATCAGCAGCTCAACCGCATCGCGGTAGAGCTGCTTGCGCTCGCTCTGGAAATAGGACCCGTGCGGGCCGCCGACCTCCGGACCCTCGTCCCAGTCGAGTCCAAGCCAGCGCATCGAGTCGAGGATGGCCCGGACGCTGTCCAGACTGCTGCGATCCTGGTCAGTGTCCTCGATTCTCAGAATGAATTGCCCCCCCTGGCTTCTGGCCCAGAGCCAGTTGAAGAGGGCCGTCCGGGCGCCTCCGATGTGCAGGTAGCCACTGGGAGAGGGGGCGAATCGTACTCGGGGACCGGTCATTGGACGAAATGGCGCGTAGCACGATGCCCCGTCGTGCGTCATCCTCCCGCTTCGACAGCGCAACCCATGAGTTCGGGTCATCTGGCCGACACTCGCCGTGGTTGCACCGTTCGAACCCCCCTGCTAAGAAGCCGCCCCCTCGCGCCGGTTGAGAGCGCCCAGAGTGGAGATCGTTCGATGAAGAAGACGCCGCTTGCGACCGTGAAGGATCGGTTTGAGTCCAAAGAGAAGCTCGTCGCCGCCGTCCAGGCGCTCGCTACCCCCGAGCTTTGGCTAGACCGCGTGAGCGACCTCAAGGGTATTGCTCGGGTTTCGAACGCCAAGCTCGTTCGGATGCACGACAAGCTCGCGTTTGCCAAGTCGCAGTTTGGCACCCGCAGCAGCCTGATCGACAGCATTGCCGAGCTAGCTCAGCGCACCAAGGACGCTGGCTACAAGGCAGGCCTCGCAGCCTACCCGCTACCGCGTCTGCTTGACGTGCACGCGGCGATGGCGAAAAAGGCCAAGCAGGCCAAAGCCGCGCTCGTGGCCGCTGCCGCCAAGTAAGCTCTTCGCAGCACCCCTTCACAGAGCCACCAGACGGCGCGCCGAGAGTCTTTCTCGACGCGCCATTGGTCGTTTTGTTGGTCTGAGTCTTCGAGGTCAGGTCCCGCGCAGGCCGTTCTCTTCCAGGTAGCGCGCGGTGAACACGGCGCCGGCGGCGTAGCTGGCTTCCATGTCCGCGATCAGGCGTTTCTCCAGCACCGATCCGACCGCAAAAATCTTGGCTTCGACTTTGACCGTGAAGGTCCGTCGGCAGCGCCCTGGACCGAGATCGGTGGCCGTCATCTCACCCAGGATCATGACCTTGTCCGCCATCTTGTTGGGAATGGCGCGCACGGTGTACTTTTTCTGGGCCTTGTCGAAGCGCCCTTCCTCGCGGTAACCGATCCCGTCGCCCACCAGGGCCTTGAGGGCACCTGGGAGGTCACCGACGGCGGGGGTGACCTCAATCGTGCGAATCAACGCCTCGGGGCGGTCCTGTTCGCTCGTGACGCGCCAGGCGGGAAAATGCAGGTGTTCCAAGAACATTCTGCGGTTGAAGTCCTCCTTGAACACAACCTTCTCCCAGAACGTCGCTGCACTACACTCGAAGACATGTTCGATTCGGGCGTCTGCCATGGCGCGCATGCTAGCTCCGCTCGTCAAGGGCGTCTAACATCGCGCATCGTGACCGAAGGCCCGCCCCCTCCCGCTCGCCGCCCTCCTAGCTGGCTCCGCCAGGCCTGGTTGATCGCGAGCAAGGATCTGCGCATCGAGGCGCGCTCAGGAGAGGTCACCACGACGAGCGCCTTTTTTGCCGCTCTCGTCGTGCTGCTGTCCTCGCTCGCGTTTCAGGGGGGGCCCACGGGTCGACGCTGGGTGGCTGCCGGTTCGCTCTGGCTCACGATCGCGTTTTCCGCCGTGCTCGCGCTCTCGCGGTCCTGGCAACGCGAGCGTCAGGATGGCGCTTTCAACGCGCTGATGACGACACCGCTGCGGCGCAGCGCACTGTTTGCAGGCAAGACGCTCAGTCTGCTGCTGTTTCTCGGGGTCGTGCAGTGCGTCGTGCTGCCGCTCAGCGCCCTGTTTTTCTCCCTCGATCTCTGGTCGATGGGGGGCCCTCTGTTGCTCGTGTCCCTACTCGCCCTGCCCGGGATCGCCGCCACCGGCACCCTCTTTGGTGCGATGACGGTTCGCTCGCGGGCGCGCGAGCTTGTGCTCGCGGTGGTCTTGTTTCCACTGCTGGCTCCCTCGCTGCTCGCTGCGACCGTGGCGACGCGTGAGCTGCTCGGGGGCATGCCCCTGTCCGAGCTCGGCGGTTATTTGACAGTGCTCGTGCTGTTTGATGCCGTGTTCGTCGCGGGGGGACTCTTACTCTTTGGACTGCTGCTAGACGGATGAGCCGCGCTATGGACGTCGAGTTAACCCAAGCCCTGAGTCACGCCCGTCGAGTGGCCGTGTTTGGTGGCAGCTTTGATCCGCCGCACCTCTCCCATCTGTTGGCAGTCGCTTACCTCCGGTCGATCCTTGGCTACGACCGGATCGTCGTCGTGCCCGTCTTCGAGCATGCCTTCGACAAACGCCTGACGCCGTTTGCGCAGCGGGTCGAGCTGTGTCGACAGGCATTCGAGCACTCCGACGGGGTCGTAGTCACGACGCTCGAAGCCAACCTACCCAGACCGAGCTACACCCTTAACACCGTGGAGGCCCTGCGCGAGCTCTGTCCCACAGCTGAGCTTCGTCTGGTGGTGGGGTCGGATGTGCTGGCAGAGATTCCGCGCTGGCATCGCTTTGAACGCGTGATGCAGCTCGCACCGTTGCAAGTGCTTGGTCGAGCCGGGCATCCTCATCTGGAGGCGCCCGTACCTGTGCTGCCAGAACTGTCTTCGACGCAGGTGCGTCGCGCGCTGCGCGAGCCGCGAGGCGCTGAGCAGCAAGCGTGGCTGTGCTCCGTTCTGTCCCCCGAGGTTCTGGAGAGCATAAAAACATGGGCACTTTACCGCTGCACGTGACGCTGCTCGGAGCCGGTCAGGTCGGTCGTGCCTTGGCGCGTGCCTTGGGTGAGGACTGCACCCTGCGCGCGGCGCGACGCAGTTGGCCCAAGCAGGCGTTTGCACCTGGGCTACTGCTGCTGTGCGTGCGTGACAGTCAGCTCCCGGACGTTGTTGCTCGCCTCGCCACGGAGGCCTGGCGCATTGAGGCGGTGGGGGTGGCACATGTCTCCGGCGTGCAGAGTTTCGAGCTGCTCGCTCCGTTGCGACCGTTCTGCAGCGGTATCGCACAAGCGCATCCTCTGTTGAGCATCACCGCTGCCGGTGGCGCTTCGTTTGAAGGCGCATCGTTGCTCGTCGAGGGTCAGGGACCCGTTGTCGTGCGCCTCAAGCGACTCGCGCGGCGCCTCGGTGCGCGTTTTGTGGACGGCCACGGCGTGGACCGTCAGCTCTATCATGCGGCTGCGGCCTTGCTCGCCAATGGTCTGGTGGCCCTGTTTGATACGTCCAGCTCACTGCTTGCCGAAGCAGGCGTCCCCGGCGATGAACTCGAACGATTGCTGGTGCCACTCGCCCAATCCGTCGTGAATAACGTCGCTCGTCAGGGGAGTCTTAGGGCCCTGACTGGTCCTGTGCGGCGTGGTGACGCCAGCACGATTGAGCGGCATCTCAAGGCGCTCGCAGGGCGTCCACCCGGTGAGCAGGCGCTCTATCGCGCGGCGGTCGCCGCGCAATTGCGCCTCGCTCGGGAGCTCGGGGAGGCGCGACCAGCCGAGCTGCGTCGCATCGCCGAGCTCGTGCGAAAACCTCGCTCAGCGCGCTGACGCGCGGCGCCTTGGCGTCTTCATCGGTCCACGCGCGTAAGCGCAAACGAGCGAGCAGGATGCTAGATTGTGGGCGTTTGGCGCCAATTCGAGGGATGACGTTGGAATAGTTCGGTGTAGCTGCATCGCGCCCGGATTTTCCACGATTCACCACCAAACCGAGGTCGATAGCCCCAAGCTGAGGGGGGATAATTCGCCAGACCTGGAGGCTCGTCATGGCACTTACTTGGAAAAGACTCACGTCGGCCACGCTCTTTGGAACCACGCTGCTGATCGGCTGCGGCGGTGATGGTGAACAGACCATCGTCGGACGCACTTCGGGCACTGGTGGAGAGGGAGTGGGAGGCGGACTGAACACAGGTGGCTATGTGGCACCGGCGGCAGCGCAACGGACGGCAGCGCAACGGGCGGCAGTGCAACGGGCGGCAGTGCAACCGGCGGTGTTGGCACTGGAGGCAATGCAACGGGCGGTACTGCAACGGGCGGTACTGGCGGCACTCCGCCTCAAGCCCCGTCGATCCTCGACAACATGAACGACTGCGACAACGCCATCAATCTGGCTGCGGGTCGCGAAGGCTACTGGTACTCGTACAACAGCAACTGTGAAGCCGCGATCACACTCGACGGAACGCAGGTGCCTCCGGCCGCGATCTGTGGGGGCACGGCAGCCCCGTTCGTCATGAAGTCGGACGGCACGGGGAGCTGCGAAGCGCGCACCACGGGCTCCGGTTTTCCGAACGTCAAGGACAACTACGGCTACGCCGGCATCGGGTTCAATCTGATGCCGAAGGACCAGCCCTACGATCTCTGCGCTTACACGGGCATCACGTTCACCTTAAGTGGCAACGCTGTTCGCCTCAAGGTACGCACGCCTAACGTCGAAAATTTCAACGACCTTGGTGTCGATGTTCTGACACCGGGAACCCACGTCATTCCCTGGTCGATGCTCGCCTCGGATCCGAGCTGGGGCACCGCGAAGACCTGGGACTGTTCCAAGGTGTCCGCGATCCAATGGCAGGCCTTGGATCCGACTTCGTTTGATTTCGCGATCGACAATGTTGAGTTGATCATCGGCGGCGACGGCGGTGGCACTGGCGGTGCGCCCGGGACGGGCGGCGTCGGTACGGGCGGCACCTCGAGGCGGCGTCGGTACGGGCGGCGTCGGTACGGGCGGCGTCGGTACGGGCGGCACCTCGACGGGCGGCGTCGGTACGGGCGGCACCTCGACGGGCGGCGTCGGTACGGGCGGCACTTCTACCGGCGGTACGGGTGGCGCGCCGATCGTGGGCGACTGCGTTGCCAAGGGCATCACCCCGCTCATCGACGATTTCGTCGATAGCGACAACCGGATCTCAACCGCCGAGAATCGCCTTGGCTTCTGGTACAGCTACGGCGACAAGACGGTGAAGTTCACGGCGCCTGCGGTAAGCGCCGCCGGGGCCATCAGCTGGACGGGCGGAGTCGCCCATGCCGTTGGAACGGGGGCCACTCGCGCCGCTTCTCAGGGCGTCGCCGGTCTCGGCTTTGACTTTATGGCGGGCGAGAAGGCGATCTGCGCTGCAGGTTACAACGCCTGCGCATTTGACGGTCTGAAGGTGACGCTCAGTGGCAGCGCGGTGCGACTCAAGGTCTCCACCCCGCCCACCGCGGAGACGGACGACTTCGGGATCAAGCTGGCGCCCGGCACGACCACGATCACTTGGGATATGCTCACGCAGCAGGGTTGGGGCGCGAAGAAGGCCTTTAGCTGCTCTGAGATCTACAAGATCCAAATCCAGGCCGTCGATCCCACCAAGTTCGATTTCACCCTGGATGATCTATCATTTGTCACCGCGGGTGGCGGCGGTGGTGGCACGCCCTCCGGTCTCTACGGGTACTTCCCAGCGGGCGTGACTTCGGCCATCGCCAAGAGCGCGTACGACTCCTGGAAGACGCAGTTGCTGGAGTCCTGCGGCGGTGGCCAGCTGCGTGTGCGCTGGGACACCGCGAACCTGACCGTCTCTGAGGGCATCGCCTACGGCATGATCCTGGCGGCGACTTGGCAGGACCGCGCCACCTTCGACGGATTTTGGGCCTACGCGCAAGCCCACAAGGATCCGGTTGGATTGATGGATTGGAAGGTCAACGGTTGCGGAACCACCGCAGGTGACGGTCATGGCAGCGCTGCAGATGCCGATCTCGATATGGCGATGGCGCTCGTGATGGCCGATTGCGCCTGGTCCGGTCAGGGCTACGGCGCCTCAGCCACGACGCTGATCAATCTGATTCAAGCGCGCTTGTTCGTGCCGGATACGACTCGGCACATGGTGATCGCAGGTGATTCCTGGGGTAACGAGCAATGCGTCAACCCGTCCTACCTCTCGCCGGCCTACTACCGCGCGTTCGCGCAACAGGTGCCTGCCCAGGCAACCTTCTGGAACGCCGCCGCCAACGACACTTACTACTACCTCGATCTCGCCGACAACGCGACGACCGGGCTGGTCGGTGATTGGCTCACGGTGGTAGGCCACACCTGCAGCAAGGGAACGAGCGACTACTACGGCTACGATGCTGCCCGCACGCCCTGGCGCGTCGGTCTCGACTACCTCTGGTGGAATCAGTCGCTCGCTAAGGACTACGCCTCGCGCACCTCGAATTTTGCCAACGGCAAAGGCATCGCGAACATCAAAGACGGGTATTACGTCGACGGTGCGCAGGTCGGGGGCTTCCACAATGCCGTGTTCACTGGAGCGTTTGCCGTGGCCTCCATGGCGAACGCGCAGAGCATGGCCAATGGTTTTGGTCAGCACGTCGCGGGCATGACGGGGGGCGAGGTGACGGGCTACTTCAACGCCTCGCTCTCGGCTCTGTACCTCGCGACCATGTCTGGGCAGCTCACGCCCGGCTGCTTCTAACTCGCGCCTGAATCGCCCTCTCGCGCAGCGGCGGCTTCGGTGCGCTTGATGATCTCGCCCTCGGGCAGCAGCTCCAGGAACGCGTGGTAGGCGAGCACCACGCGTTCTTCGCTGGTCGCGTCGAACGTCAGCTTGGTGGAGAATTCCCCAGCGGGCCACTGCGGGTACGAGCCGATCTGGACGTCACAGTATTCTGAGACGATGCGATCGATGGCGTGCTTGAGAACAAGCTCGTCTGAACGACAACAGACGCTGGCGTGAAAAAATGGCCGCGGGCCCCGCAGGTACTCGCGCACCATCTCCAGCTTGCTACGAAAGATGGTGGGAACGCCGGGTAGGATCCAGACGTTGTGCATCACGATGGTGGGCCAGAGGAGATGCGGGAGGGTGAGCAGACAGGCGCTGCTCGGCATGCGCGCCATGCGCAGATGCCCGTCGGTCAGGTTGCCGTCTCCGAGCGCGCGAAAGGTGTCACAAAGCTCGGCGGAAACCACGACTGGCACGTCAAATGCGGCGGCCACTCCGTCGACCGTGATGTCATCGTGAGTCGGACCGACTCCACCGCTCGTGAACACGACGTCGTGCTGCGCGCTCGCGGAGCGAACCGCCTCGGAGATGGCGTCGATCGTGTCCGGGACGATGTAGCCGCGCTTTAGCTGGATCCCAAGGGCGCGCAGGGTTCGAGCCAGCTCGACCAAATTGTCGTCGCGGACCGAACCCGACAGCAGCTCATTGCCAATCAGGACAACCGCGGCTGTCTCGACGAGCTGAGGGGTCACGTCATTGCTCCGTGCTCAGCGGTGCGACCTCGGGGGTACCCTGAGCGTCAAAGCCGAGCAATTGCTCGATGCGCTTTTCAGCGTGATCGAGGCGGCCTTGGGCTTGTCGGGCGAGCAGCACCCCCCGCTCGAATAGCTCGAGCGAGGCTTCGAGGGGCAAATCCCCCCGTTCGAGCTGCTCAACGATGCCACCAAGTTCCCGGACGGCCTGCTCGAAGCTAGCCTCCGCTGAGGGGGCTGGCACTAGGTCACCAGTGGGGGGTGTTTTTCGACTAGCCACGCCCCGTTGGCATAACAGAGCTCCGCCCTTCTGTCAGCGATCCGATCAAAGGACGCGGAAACTGCCGCTCCAAACGCTACTCGGCGGGGCCGAGTTGGCACCGCGGGCAGCGTCAGCCCACTGGGCCGAATTGATTCTGCCCGGTTGGATTATTCCGCGGTCACTGCTGCTCGGGTGCGGGCGGCGCTTTGAACCAGCTCTGAACCAGCTCTGAACCAGTTCTGAACCAGGCTTGCGGCGCCGAGCAACGCAGCACATCCCAGAGTTGCAGCCGACAGCAATCAACCATCGACGCTGGCCAGCGAAGCTGAGACACTGCTCGATACCACGACGTCGAGTCAGCCTCGATGTCCCCCGTGGCGAGGAGGCGGCAGCGTGAGCGAGCAAGAGCCTATCGTTTCGACACTTGAGCGATTTCAGGAGAGTCTCGAGCGCCTGCTAGCGGCCAAAGACTCTACGAAGATTTCCAAACTCGCCGTGTCATGCGCAGCGTCTGCGGAGCCCGAGCAGCGAGTGGCTATTCTCCGCAGCGCGCGCGAGGCCCTCGCTCTGCTGGCTGCGCAGCCTCCGATTCGCTACGCGGTCGATGTGGAGCTGCTCCGGGCGCAGCCGAACGACCTCGCTCTGGCTCGTGAATTAGCCTCGGGATGCCGTGCCACCGGCAAGGCTCGCGAACTGGTTGCCGTGCTCGACGCTCTCGTTACCGGGGAGGCTGCCTCCGGCGGAGACACGCTCGCGCTCAGGGCGCTCCTTGCCGACCTGCTGCTGCACGTGCTCGGTGATAAGGCCCGCGCCGCTGAGCATATCGCGGCGTTGCTGATGGATGAGGGGCTTGCGGTGGAGTGGCTACCCGAGGCCGAAGCGCTCGCGCGCATGAAGCCGCTCTTCAAGGTGCTCGCGCCCTCGATGGCCGAGGTGTTTCGACGCATGGGACGCGTGGGTGAGGAGATGTCGCTGCTCCAGCACGAAGTCACTTCTGCTCGTCCGGAACGTCTGATTCTCGTGCGTCGCCGTCTCGCTGAGCTCAAGCTGACCGTGCTCGACGACCCGGAGGGTGCGCTTGAGCAGCTCGAGGCGCTGTTTGCGACTAGTCCCGAGGACGACGCGGGTCGCCTATCGTATTTGCACCTCTGTCAGGAGCTTGGTCAGGCCGAGCGCGCACTTGCTCGTTTGTCGCAAGCTGCCCAGAGCCTGAGTGAACCCGAAGCCAAGGCGCGCGTTGGCGCCAGTTGGGGCAAGCTTGCCGCTGAGCTAGGTGATTTCGCTCAGGCCAGTGACGCGCTGCTGCTCACGCTTGCCACGCAGGCGGCCGATCCCGTCCTGCTAAGCGCGGCTCACCAACTGCTCACGTTCGACGGGCTAGCGTCCAGACATCGCAGACAGGCCTTGCTGCACATCCTTCGTCACGGGTCCGGTCTCGAACGGGCCAAGGCAGCCGCGGAGCTGCTCGGGACCGAGGCCGCGCAAGCCGAGCCTGCGGGGGCACTCGGGGTGCCTGCGGCTGCGGCGCGCGCTCTTGTTGGGGACTTCATCACGCTCGTTCCGCACAGCCTTTGTTTCCACGCCGCCCTCAGCCAGCTCCTCGAGTCGGCGGGGGATTGGGACGCGCTCGAACAGGAGCTGCAGCGGGCTCGCGGCGCGCTCGAGGGGCTCAGTGTTGACGACGTCACGATTCGACTTGCGCTGCTGTGGTGCACGCTCGGGCGTGGCGAGGAGGTGTCAGAGCTTGCTCTCTCGTTGGCTGCCAATGAGGGGCTTACGTGCCTGCAGTTGGAACCACTGGCTGCGGCAGTGCGTGAACTCGAGCTGCCAGAGGCGTACGTCGCCATCGAGACTCGCCTCATCCACGCCCAGCCCGACGCCGCGTCGCGCGCAGCTCGGGGTGAGGCCTTGGCGGAGTACCTTTTCACGCAGGATGACGCGCAGGCAGCCGGCTGCGAGTGGTTGCGCTACGCAGCAGTGGCGTTGCGTGAGGCCAACGCCATCCGTGAGTCACGTGAGCTCTATGAGCGGATCCTTCAGCACTTTCCTGATGATCTTGAGGCCGCCGCCGCCGCAGTGGAGCTGGCCGCGCTCGAGGGAGAATTACAGGCGTTTGCGACTGGTTTCGATATCCTACTCGGGCATCAGCCTGCCCGCGCGGTTGGCGCACTGGTCGAGCTCGTGGCGACGCAACTCGGCGAGGAGGCCGTCTCGCCATTGCTCGAACTCGTGGATCGCGCGTTGTGGCTGCCGCTTACTGATCATGTCGAGCTGCGGTCCAGCCTGTGGCGGCTCCGTCTGAACCTGCTTGCTCGCACCAGCGCGCGGGCCAATGCCTACGAAGATGCGCTCGCCGCCGTTGAGCATCTGGACGAGTTTGATGGGGTAAGCGGTCGTCTCGAGCGGCTCGTGACGTTGGCGTCGCTGGCGCCAGCCGGTGCTCCTGTCTGGTCAGAGCTCGAGCGAGCCGCCGCCACGGCGGGCCAGCCGGAGCGCATTCCGGACGCGCTCGTCGCGGCGTTGCTGCGACAGCGCGAGCCCAAATCGGCAGTCGAGCTTGCCGAACGTCTGCTCGAACAAGCTGATCTTCTTGGGGTGGATGAGGCCGTCGTGGAAAAGGGCCTGCGTCACCTGCTCAGCTTGGCTCCAGCCTCGCGCTTCGCGCTCGATCGCCTGAGCGTGCGCCTGAGCCAAGCCGGGGAGGTGCTGACACTGCTCGATTTCTACGACCAGGCCATCGCGTTCACCTCGGAGTCCGCTGAGCTCGAGAGCCTCGTAGAAGAAGCCGCGACACTCGCGCGGGATCTTCGTGCGCCGGCCGAGCGAGCCTTGTCGTACTTGACCCAGCTCGCTCGGCTTCGTCCCGCCGACGGCAAGCTCCAGCAACAGCTTGGGCGGCAATACCGGCGACTTGGCAAGTTGGACGCATGGACGCGCTGGCTCGCTGCGCGGCTCGCCAGCGGCGAAGACTTCGTCCAACCAGGGGAGTTCGAGGAGTTCGCACAGCTCTGGGTGGCGGCGGCCGCTCCCGCTGGGCAGAGCTGCCGGCTCGGACAGTCCGGGGCGCCCGAGCTCGAGCTGTCAGGATCCGTCGAGCGTCGTCTGCTCTCCCGGTTGGTGGAACAGGCGGCCGTGGTGGCATCACTCGAGGCGCAGGTCGTGCTCGGGGTGCGCCTCGCGGAGCTCCGTCCGGAGCCTCTGTCCTGCGCGGCTGCGTTGCACGCTCCAGCGCGTCTGGCCCTCACCGAGCTGCATCGCGTCGAGCAAGCGCGGGCGCTGCTCGAGTCCGCGCTTGCGCTTAGCGGTGAGCAGCTCGAGCTGCTGGATTTGCTCGTTGCGTGCCTTGAGCAGAGTCAGGATTCGTCCGCGCTGGCCGCTGCCTTGCTGCGGCGAGCCGCGTTGGTTTCACCGGAAGCGGCGCGGCTCGACTACGCGCGCGCCTCCGCGCTCTACGAAGGTGTCCTGGGTGACCGCCCAGCAGCGATTCGCAGCCTTGAGTTGCAGAGCGAGCTCGAAGGAACCGGCCCAGAAGTACTCGAGCGCCTCGGCGAGCTCTGCGCGGCCGAAGGGCGCTATGAGGACGTGGCGCTGCTGCTCGAACGACGCTGTCTGATGGTTCCCGAGAGCGAGAGACGTGCATTGCTGATCGAGCTCGGAACGCTGCGCGGCGAGCGTCTGCATGACGCGCGCGGTGCGCTGCGTGCCTTCGCCAAGGCGCGCGACTATGAGTCCGTCAAGCGGCTGGTGGAGATGACGCCTGCCGAGGAACAGCGCGACCTCGTGGAGCGTTGTCGTCGATTGGGCCAGCGCGGCGCGGAAATGAACCAGCCAGGTGCGGTCTCGCTGGTGGTGTGGGCAAATCGCAGGCTTGCCAGTCTGCTGCTCAACGCCCGGCTGTCGGAGCCGAGCGAGGACCGTCAGCAAACCTTGGCGGCGGACGCCCTCGCGATGCTCGAGGAAGCGGGTAAGCTCACCGATCAACCGGAATCACGGCGCGAGCTTCAGCTCGATCTCGCGCGTCTTCAGGTCGAGGTAGGCGGGGATCTGCCGCGCGCACTCACGATGCTGAGCAGTCTGCTGGATGAGAACAGTGAGGACGCCGTTGCCGAGCTGTGTTTCTCGCGGGCCTTGGCCCTGCTCGACCCATCCGGCGCTCCGGGACAACTCGCGGCCTGGTACCTGCGCCGCGCTGAACGCCCGCGAGCTGCGGACGCGCAGACTTGTCAGGACTTCCTCGCGGCAGCCAGGCTGCTCGCCCCGCTTGCGCGGGAGGCAGCGCGGGTCGAGTCCTGTTATCGCAAGGCCGGGGAGCTCGGCAGTCAGGAAGCTCTCGAATGGCTCGAACTCGCCTATGGCGCGCGTGGCGAGCGGCGCTTGCGCGCCGACGCGCTGCAATCGCTAACCGCGCTGCTCCAGGGTGAGAGTCGTCGACGACGCGTGGTCGAGCTCGTCGATGAGCTGCTCGAGCTTGGCTCCACCGCCGAGGCCAGGGGATGGCTCGAGCGAGAACTCGCGCAAGACTATCATCTCGAGCTGGCAGAGCGGCTTGAGCGCCTTGACGAGAGCGAGGGGCGCTTCGTCGATGCGGCGCGCTGGCTCGCGCGGCGCGCAGAGCTGGTCACCGACCGCGAGGAGGTCGTTTCCTTGCTTGTCCGGGCGTCGCAATTGTGTCGTCGTCAGCAGCCCGGCGCACCCGAGGTGCGCGTCTGGTTGTCGCGGGCAGGCTCACTTGCTCCCGATGATCGCAGTCTGCAGCTCGAGCTCGCTGAAATCTGCGAGGCCGATGGGCATCTCGCCGAGGCGCGGGATTCCCTGCAGGCCATCCTACGGAGTCTAGGAACCTCACGCGGGCATCTTGCGGCCAGCGTTCACCAACGCTTGTCCCGGGTGATGGTCGGGCTCGGTGACGAGGCGGGGGCCGTCGGGGAACTTGAGGCCGCCGTCGCGGCTGAGCCCAATTCACCCGAGTTGCTCGACGAGTTGTCTCTGTTGGCTTTCCGTCAAGGCAACCTCAGTCTGGCGTCGCGTATGGCCAGTACTTCGCTATTGATTCGTCGTCGTCAGCCGCGACGCGCGCCGTCAGATCTGGTGGCGCCGAATCTCGTGATGGGGCTGTGCGCGGAGCGCGACGGGGACTCCGAGCGCGCCAAGGACTGCTTTGAGCTGGCGCGTGACGCCGCCCTTGAGGATGAGGCTGCGGCTCGCCTGTACCTCGGTCACGCTCTGACGCTTGGAGTCGATCAGCTGGCGGCTTCCGCGTTGGCGCTAAACTGGGACAGTGTCGGTAGCGCGGAGCAGCGCGTGTCGCTGCTGAGGTCGGTGCATCGGGCGCTTCACGTCGTTCCGACCGCCGCACTTCGAGAGGATCTATTGCGGCGCATGGCCGAGCTTTCGGGCCTGCGCGCGGAGCTGTCGGCTAAGGCGCGCCTTGAACTCGGACGCCTCTACTCGGAGCTTGGGGAGCGGGAGCAGGCCGAGCGACAGTTGGAGGAGCTCCTTGTAGCGCTCGATGCCGGGCTTGAGGCCTCGAGGGAGCTCACTGTCGGGGTTGCTCTGCAGGAAATGACGGTGCAATCCCGCCGCAAATCCGGGCTGGTGCGTCTGTCAGGTGCCGCGCAGGCCGGCGACTTGCCCGAGTCCGTTCACCCGGCGCTCGCCAGTCTCTGGCTTGGGCTGCAACCACCTGAAAGTGATCCCTCGGCGGCGGCTCTGGCTTTTGCGGCTGAGCTTGCTGAGCACGGCTTTCTTGAGCAGGCGCTCTCAGGGGCGCCTTCCGAGCGCAGGCAGGAGCTCGCTCTGGTGAGTGCGATAGCTCTTCGGGATCTGGGGCAAGCGCCCAGGGCGAGCCTTCAGCTACAGCGCGCGCTGCGCGACTTGTTGCCCGAGGGTCAAGCCGCACTCGCCTGGAGTCTTCGACTCGGGATAGCGCGTGAGCTGGCCAAGCTGGGGCAGCTCACGGATTCGCTCGCTTGGTACGAGCGGCTCCTGGAATCTGGGGAGAACAAGACGCCGACCGCTCGGCTCAGCTTGCTCAAGGAACAGGCGCAGCTTCACCTGTCGCTCGATCAACTCGTTGAGGCACATGAAGCCCTCGGGTTGGCGTTTCGGCTTGAACCGCGCAATTGCGAGCTAGCTCTCGAATATGCCCTCGTTTCTTACGATCTTGGCTATCACGATGCCGCCGACAAGGCTTGTCGGTTGCTCGTGAGTCAGAAGTCGGGACTCAGCGAGAGCGGCGAGGGGCTCAGCTCCGAGGTTCGCTCGCGCGCCCAGCAGCAGCTCGCTTTTTCGATGTTGCTGCAGGGGGATCTGATTGGCGCACGTCGAATGGTCGGCCGCGCGCTTGATGAGCTGCCCAGCAATGCTTCTGCCAAGCGATTGAGAGACTCGATTGCGTAAGGAGGATCAGATGAGTGAATCGAATCTGGAGAGCGGCGTTCGCCGCTCGATGACGACCCAAACCATTCGAGTCGCCGTGAAGCGTTCTGCTCGAGATACCGAGCTGTTCGTGGCGCGTCTCTTGGAAGGGGAAGAGGTCCCCGGTGGGATGCTCGAGGCTTTTCTGGTGCTGCGTGATCCCAACGCCAAGCTGGTGTGAGAAAGAGGAGAATCATCGATGAGTCAAACGGCGTTAGCGATTCCATCGCCCGAACCCGACGACAACGAAGACGTCGTTTCTGCCCTGGAAATGGCGGAGCTCTTCTTCATGAAGGGCGAAATCGACGACTGCATTCGTTGGGTCAAGCGTGCCGCTGAGACGGCGAGCGACGTCGGACAGGATGTTCGCGCACTCAAATTTGCCAGGCTTGCAGCAGACCTCAAATCACGAGTCGTTCCTCCGGTCTCTGGCGCCATGCCCGCGGTGGCGCCCGCGCCGGCGAGTGCAGTGGTGCAGGCGCGCCCAACCCCACCACCGTTGCCCGCCGCGGCTCCGATCTCTTCGCGAGGCGCTCCGAATGCCTCTCCGGAGGCTGCGCGGCGCGAGGAGGGGCGTCCGAGCACGCCTCCCGCTCCGATCGCGGCTCGCGTGAGTCGTCCTCCGCCTCCCCCTTCAGCCAGATCGTCGCTTGACGAGCTCATCGTTGAAAAGCCTGCGGCGCGCGCGGCTGCTGCGGCGGCAGTTCCGACCGCTGCGGCCTCGGCGGTCACTCCCGCGCGACCGACCAAGACCGAAGCTCCTGCGGCGGTCCCTGCTGAGTTACTGGCGGCCTCGATGCAGGAGCGTCTGCATGTAGCGCATTCCGCCGTGTCCGCTGCCCAATGCGTTTGGCTCCTGCCCGGCAACAGCCCGAACGAGCAGCGCGTCGTGACCCGTTTCGCTGGGGAGGCTCCGCCTCCTGGCGCCAAGCCCGCGGTTCTGCTTCTCGGTTGAAGCGGACGCGACTGCTACGGCGAGAGGCGGGGCAAGCTTGTCCCGCCTCTCGCCGATTATAGGCTGTCCTGACTGAGCGCTCGGTGCGGCTCGTCCGAGCAGCGCGCGCCCGGCAAGTGAGCCTCAAGGGCGGAGCTCGCCCAGCTCGTGATCGGACCCCGCAGCTCAGCGTCGAGCTCAGCGGGAGCTGGTCCCGCGAGTAGCGCGCCTAGGTGGCAGCTGGCCTGTTTTCCCGCCAGTGCAGCGCGGGCCAGGTTGCGCGTCATCCCGTCAGGATCGAGGCGCGCGACGCGTTGCAGGCTCCGCCGCGTGAAGGGATCGTCGCGGTGACTCAGGGCGCGAACCAGCGCGCGTCTCACGCGCGGATCGAGCTCTCGCTCGAGTGCGCGGGTCAGCAGCAGGCTTGGCTCAGCGCTGTCGGCGTAGCCGAGCGCGACCGCGCCGCGCATCAGCGGGTGCGGGGCGCTGAGCAACGCCTGGAGCAGCCCCCGGAAGCCACCTTTGTCGCGTTTTGCCAGGCAGAAGGCCGCCCATGGCGCCTGATTCGACTCGTCGCTGGCGCGCGCCGCAAGGGCCAGGCTCGGCAGCGATTCGAGCGTTGTTAGCGGGAGTTCGGCCAGCGCGCGCTCGTCCGGACACCAGCCACTCAAGTCGCGCGTCACTGTTGCGGGCTGAGGTCTGAGCAATTCGGCTGCGCGCTTGGCCAAGGCCGGCTCGCTTGCGTGGTCCCTCCAGTGCGTCAGTAGCGCCGGAAGTTCCGGATCGGCGAGCGCGCTCAGTGCCTCCAGCGCGCTCAGGCGTTCGGGGCCGCGCGTCGCCAGCAGCCACTGCTCCAGCGCGGGGATCGCCTGCCGCGCTCCGAGGCGCGCGAGCAGTTCTGCCCAGCCGTGACTTCGCGTCGTGCGGGGCTCGAGCAGGCGCGCGACGCTCAGTCGATGCGTCGCCAGCAGGGCCTCGACCGTGCTTTGTCCCAGCGCTCCCTCGGCGCTGAGTCCAGCCAATAGCTCTGCGGTCGCGGCCTCACCAGGCTGACTCGCGAGTGAGTGTCGCGCCTCGTCGAGCGCGAGCCGCTCTGCCGCTTGTGCGGGACCGAGGCCAGCCGCGAGTCGCTCAGAGACGCGACCGAGCGCCTCGGCAACGCCCTTGTGACGTCCGTGGGGCTCGAGGGCGCGCACGAGCCAGAGCCACTCAAGGCCAGGGCTACTCTCGGTGAGTCGGTCCGCATGGAGCAGCAGAAGCTGCGCAGCGAGCTCGTCGTCTCGCATGGCCAGCTGCGCGAGCGCCGACAGCCGCTCGTCGAGCTCGGTGCTTTCCAGGGCTCGCGACAGCCGAGCCACGCCGAAGTCCCACCAGGGACGCGCAGGCTCGCTGCGGACCATACCGCTGTCACCTCGGGGCTTGCCGAGTTCGGGCCGGGCCGTGGCCACGCCTCCCCAAACCCCCAGGGCCACGAGGCAAATGACGCGGCCCCAAGCTCGGCGAGTCATGCCTGCGTCAGGGGGTCGCGGTCCCACTCGAGGCGGGCGATACGGGTGGCAAAGCCTTGGTTTGGGGCGGCGTGGAACCGGCGGGAGCCGCAACCGGGGGCTCCGGTTGGGACGGCTGCGGCAGGGTCACGGTCCTGGCGGGCGCAGCGGGCGCAAGCCTTGGCTGCGGGCGGCGAACCTGCTCCTCGACGAACGCGACGCCCACGCTTGCGCCAGGAGTCAGCACGGTGCGAAGGGCCGCAGGATCGACCAGCTCGGCGCGGTTCGGACCGAGTGTCCAACGGCGCAGGAGCTCGGTCAGGACGAAGCCCTGAGCGAGCGCGCGCTGGACGCTCTGCGGCCGAGCATCCCTCGGTCGCACCGCGACCCAGGCCACGTTGCCGGGGTGACGCAGCAGGTCGCTGGCGACTGCCCGCCAGAGCCCGAGGTCGCGCGGGTCGAGCTCGGTACCGCTTTCGCGTGTCAGCCAGCGAAGCGGCTGGCTGAGCTTGAGCGGAGTCAGCGGCCCGACGGGCGCGCCGAGCTGGACGCGCGGTTTGGCCGGCGGTCCCTCAGGGCAGCCGTCTTCGTCCTCGACTCCGTCGAAATCCTCCGCCTGGTCCGGGCAGAGATCACGAGGTGCTCCGGGAGTCCGTAGTTCGGGGCCGAGCAGCTCACTGCCTGCGAGGGCATCGCCAACCTGGCCGAATAAGGTGTCACCGTCTGGGTCAGGGTTGGGACAGCCCTCGAACAACGGCATCCCGCGGCTTGGGCCTGGGCTCGTGGGGCAGTCGTCAGCGGTGTCCGGGACCCCGTCATGGTCGTCATCCAGATCGGGGCAGCCGTCGTCATCGCCACGCTGGTCGAAATCCTCGGCCTGCTGCGGGCATTGGTCTACGTCGTCCGCGAGCCCGTCGCCGTCACTGTCCTTGGGGGGACAGCCGTTGAAGCGCACGAGCTTCGACGCTTGACCTGCTTCTGCCGGGCAGGCGTCCAGGACATCGGGGATTGCGTCGTTATCATCGTCGGGATCAATGCAGCCGTCGTCGTCCAGGTAACCGTCGCTGTCCTCCCGCTCTTTGGGACACTTGTCTTCAGCATCGGGGACGCCATCGCCGTCGTTGTCGTCGTCGGGACAGCCGTCATCGTCCTCAAAGCCGTCCTTGTCCTCGGGCATCCACTCCGGGCAATCGTCGGCCTCATCCGCGATGCCGTCGCCGTCGGCGTCCGCGAAGCGCGGGGACCAGCCGAGCCCGAGGACCCCGCGAAAGGATGGCAACCCAACGGCGCTCGTGACGGGCAGCTCGGCACCAAAGAATCCGGAGAGCTCTGGGGTCAAGGCGTAGCGAGCCGAGGCGGACAGCGAGACCGGTGAGTTGGCTCTCGAACCGAAGGTCGGCGTCGCTGCCAAGGACCCGCGGGTTTCGAGGAACCAGCTCCAGCGACCCTTGGCGTCCCAGCCGAGCGCCTGAGGTCGGATGGCGATACCTGCCGCCCACGGGAGCGCAGTCCCGAACGACTCGCCGAGAAAGCTGGTCTCCCTGGTTCGACCCTGAACCCCGAGTGACCCGCGAAACGCGAGGATCAGCAGATCGAGCTCGCTCAGCAGTCTCAGCTGCCCGGTGGGGACTCCATTGCCGAGCCCGGACTGCGGATCTCCCGAGGGCAGAGTGGCGCGCGCGAGCAGCGAAAGTCCGAACCCGCCGATCGGTCCCCTCGGGATCAGGGTTCTCTTGCCCTCGATGGCCAGATCGCCCAGCGCCGTTCGTGGGGGTTGCCAGCCAACGGCCGAGGCACCCGAGCCGTACTGGGTCAGCAGGGTCGGCATGGCGAGGCCAAAGGACCAACTGTTGCCGATCCCAAGGCTCGCGTAGAGGTCGTAACTGAGTTGGTGACCGAGCGGAACGGCCACCTCTCGACCGGCAGGATCGCTCAGGGTCATTAGCCGATAGGCGTAGCCGGCATAGGCACCGACGTTCCAATTGCCCGCCCCAGGCGTGCTCGTGGGTTCGAGCGCCAGCGACGCTTTGGGATCGGTCGACGCGTCAAAACGTCGCAAATCCAGGGATGGTTCAGCCGCCAAGGCAGCGGAACTTGCCAGCAGGACCGGAGCAACGAGCGAAAGGCCTCCCAAGCGCATTGGGTGCCAGGCTACTCCGGCTTCGGGCGCCTGTGTTGGCGAAAAGTGCCGGGTCGAAGGACTCGCCCCGGGGATGCCTTGGGGTCGAAATTTCCCGGGATCTCCCTTGCGTCAATGCCCGCGCCAGCGTACGGCGACGTCCCCACTATGGATGCCATTCGGATTCGTGGAGGTCGCGTCCTACGCGGCAGTATTCGGGTTGGGGGGGCTAAGAATGCGGCCCTGCCGATCCTCTGTGCGACGCTCCTTTCAGACGGCCAGAGCCGTCTCCGCAACGTTCCAGGACTGAGGGACATCGAGACCACCGCGGTCTTGCTGACGCACCTCGGACGCAAGACCCGGGTCGACATCCCTGACGTCTACGTCGATGAGCCCGTGGGCTCGATCATTCCCGAAGCGCCCTACGAGCTCGTTCGGCAAATGCGCGCCAGCGTTCTGGTGCTCGGGCCGCTCGTGGCGCGCTGCGGTCGCGCCAGGGTCTCGCTACCCGGCGGCTGCGCGATCGGAGCGCGTCCTGTCGACCAGCACCTCAAGGGGCTGGAGGCCATGGGTGCGACCATCACCGTGGATCACGGCTATGTCCAGGCGGAGGCGTCACGCCTGCGCGGTGGTGAGATCGTGTTCGACATCCCTACGGTGACGGGGACCGAGAACCTGATGATGGCCGCATCGCTAGCGCGCGGGAGGACCACGCTCGTCAATTGCGCCCGGGAGCCAGAGGTAGAGGAGCTCGCTCGGGTCCTCAACAAGATGGGCGCCGAGGTCGACGGCGCCGGGACGGACGTCATCCACATCGTTGGCAAAGACGAGCTCGCTCCCTTTGATCACGCCATCATTCCGGATCGCATCGAGGCCGGGACGTTTCTCGCGGCGGTTGGTGCCACCGGAGGCGATGTCCTGCTCGAGAACGCTCCCTTTGACGATCTCGAGCCCGTCATCGTCAAGTTGCGTAAGGCGGGGCTTCAGATCGAGCGCGAGGGCGAGCATGTTCGCGTCGTGCGCGAGGGGCCGCTTCGCTCCGTCAACGTGACGACCGCTCCTCATCCAGGGTTTCCGACCGATATGCAGGCGCAGCTGATGGCGTTGATGTGTTGCGCCGGGGGCAGCTCGGTGCTCACGGAGACGATTTTCGAGAACCGCTTCATGCACGTTCCTGAACTCCAGCGCATGGGCGCGGACATTGAGATCCGTAACAACACCGCCATCGTTCAGGGGGTGTCCCGACTTGAGGGCGCCAGCGTCATGGCAACGGATCTGCGCGCGAGCGCGTCGCTCGTGATCGCGGGGCTGATCGCTGAGGGTGAGACCACCGTTCGCCGCGTCTACCACCTTGACCGAGGCTACGAGCGCATCGAGCTCAAGCTGGCGGGCGTGGGAGCCGACATCGAACGGATTCGTCTCGAAGGAGGGCTTCCGTGAAGCCGTTGACGCTTGCCGTCCCGAAGGGACGCGTGCTCAAGGTCCTGGCCCCGCTGTTTGAACGCGCGGGGATCGACGTGAGTTGCCTGTTCACCGACGACCGCAAGCTCATACGCGAAACTCCGGACGGCCAGCTGCGCTTTCTACAGCTCAAGCCCGATGACGTGCCGACCTATGTCGAGTACGGCGCGGCGGACATCGGGGTGAGCGGTCGCGATACGCTGCTCGAGCGTGGCTACGACCTCTATCAACCGCTCGATCTTGGGATCGGTCGCTGCCGCCTCGTGGTGGCGGCGCCGAAGGGCGTGGTGATTCCAGCCGTGCCCCGCGTGGCCACGAAGTATCCCAACGTTGCGACGAAATACTTCGCTTCGCGTGGGATTCGCGCCGAGATCATCTTCGTGCAAGGGTCGGTCGAACTGTCGCCTCTGGTCGGACTCTCGGATCTGATCGTCGACATCGTGGAGACTGGAACCACACTGCGAGAGAACGACCTCGAGGTTCGCGAGACGATCTGCGATGTGTCGAGCGTCGTCGTCGCCAATCGTTCACTCTTCAAGCTGCGTCACGCTGAGGTGACCGCACTGCTCGACCGACTCCGTGCCGCGCTCGCGGTCTAGGGAGCAGGGACCAGGCGGCTGCCGACCGCGCCCAGTGTTCCGCGTCTTGCCCACAAAATGGCCAAACGTCGCGGCAAGCTGTCGCGACGTTTAGCAGTTTTCGGTGATTCGGCGCGCTCGGGCTGGCCAGCGTCTGGCCTGGGACCGAGCTGGCCGCCTCGCGTCACTGGCGGGCTGGCGAACTGGGATCTGTGGTCTTGGCTGTTGCTTCCGGGGTGGGACAGCTCCCCGCAGGCGCATCCAGGAGCAACCGAGCTTGGTTGCGTTGCATGAATTTCGGACCGATGCCTTTGACGCGCAGCAGATCCGACGTGCGTCGAAAGCGTCCCAACCGCGTGCGCAGCGCGAGAATCGCCTCGGCGCGCTTGGCTCCAATGCCGGGCAGTTTGCGCAGATCGTCGCGTTCTGCCCGGTTTAACACGACCCGACCATCCGCGAGCAGTCCGCCGCACCCTGGCGCGGCCGACGAGCTCGCTGCGGGGGCGCTCGCCGCGGTCACGGGCGCCTCGCTTGGCAGCTGCGGCGGTCCACTTGAGCCCACGCTGCTCACGCTGCTTGCCGGAGTTCGTGGCTGCGCGCTGGCGCCATCGAGACCCGTCAGCAGTGAGGCAGCCCCGACTGCCGACAAGCCGAGTAACGCTGCCGCGGCAACGAGCAGTCTCAAGAGCAACGGGCGCCACACACCTGGCGTCCCCGTCGCGCCCTGTACGGGCGCGACGGTTGCCAGTTCGGTGACGTCCGACGACGTCACCGAACTTTGGGTCGGAGCATCTTTGGCCCCGACCATGGCTCAGGCCTCCGCCACTACGGGCGGGGCCCCGGTGCGGGCTCGAGCGAGCCCCGGACCGGTGACCTCGTCGCGCGGAACGTAGTCCCGAACGTGAAGCTCACCGTTGACCGGGATGGCTTCGAGTTTGACGTTCAGGCTTCCATCCTGATTAACGAACGCCACCCCGATCCGATTCCAGTAGCTCTTGCCGTTGCGGTCGGTGATGACGTAAACGATCTTCATCTTACTTGCGTCCATTGATATTCTCCTCATCGAAGCGCCGTGGGGCGCGAAGGGAGCAACAGCGAGGGACGGGCCAACTGCTCTCGCTCGGCGCAGGTCCTCCGGGCTCGTCACTGCGCCTGGCCCCGGTCGGCCAGGCGTCGGTCCATCGCATCAAGTGGTGCCCCGCGCCTCGGGGGTTCGCCCCCGGACTCAAGCGCGTCTGGCCGGATCCCCCTGCGGCGCTATAGTTCGCCAGTCGATCTCTCGACGGAGGACTCATGAGCACCCAATCTGACTGCCCTAACGCTACCCACCTCTCGCGACGCGGGTTCCTTGGCGGTGCCGTTGCCGCCACGGCGGGCGCATTGACGACCTGGGAAAGCGAAGCAGCTGCGGCCGACGCGCAGCTCGTTGCTCGACCTCCGGCAGGATTCGTACCCTTCAGCGCGCCTGGCCGCGTGAGCCGCGCAGGAATCAAGGGTGATTTTAACGCCGCGATGCATCGCAATCAGATCTGGCCCAAGCCTGAGGCGGCCCGACGACTCCTCGAGAAGGCGCTGACGGAACTGACCGGCGCGCCGAACCTTGTGGAGGCGATGAAGCTGTTCGTCCACAAGGACGATCGCGTCGCCATCAAGCCAAATGGGATCGCGGGCGGCAGCATGAGCACGTCGTTTGAGCTCATTTTGCCCGTCGTGGAGGCTTGTATTGCCGCTGGCGTACCTGCGGAGAACGTAATGGTGTACGAGCAGTTCACCGGGTATCTCCTCAGCTGTCGCGTCGGTGCGCCGAAATTCGACCTGCCGTCGGGTGTGAAGCTCGCGATGCACAACAACAAGGACTGCACGATGTCGAGCGTGCAGGTCTGCCCGGGCGTTAGCACCAAGTACTGTCGCCAGCTCACCGAGGCCACCGCCGTCATCAACCTGAGTCTCTTCAAGGATCATTCGATCTGCGGCTACACGGGCGCGATGAAGAACATGACGCATGGCAGCGTGTTCAATCCCGAGGCGCATCACGCGCACTACGCCAACCCGCAAATCGCGTTGCTCTACGCGCATCCCGCGATTTCGAGTCGAGTGCGTCTCAATATCGCCGACGTGTTCCGGTTGATGTACGACCGCGGTCCGCTCTACAAGGATCCGCGTACGGTGGTGCCGCACGGCGCCGTTTACGCATCGACGGATCCCGTCGCTCTCGACACCGTCGGGTGGATGGCGGTCGACGAGGAGCGCAAGAAACACGGCCTACGCAGCCTTGCCGATTCTGGGCGAGCCCCCAAGTACATCGAGACGGCAGCGGAACTTGGACTTGGTATCCACGATGCCAAGCACCTCAAGCTCAGCTCGGTTGAGGTCTGAGTTGCGCCGCTAGGGGACGGCGGGCGGGGTGGAGGCCAGAACGCGATTCTGGCTTTCGCTCGGCCCCGTCGCGTCGATCGCGGACGTGCTGGACGGCCCGCGAACAACGTGGCACTTTCGGGCTACTTTGCAGGATTGTTCGTTGCTCACGCTGAGGTGGGCCAGTGCCACGCTGGCTGGCCTGCTCTGTGGTGCGTGCTCGACGAACGCGCCTCCACCCGCTTCCGCGCCGACAGCAACCAGCCCAGCAAATGGCCAGGGGCGTTCTGTGGCCAGTTCGTTTGCGCCAACCGGGGAGATATGGGCCACGGTCCCCGAACCCTCGCTTTGGGCGCAAGTGGCACGCGCCACCCCGGAGTCATCGACGCTGACACAACCTGGGGGTGACTCGGCGGAGCCGCACGCCTATGCGCTGGTACGGCTGCTTGAGGAACCCCGCGGGATGCTGCGAGACAAAGACGATCAGGTTCGTCTTTTCGTGCCGGACAATCGTCATTGGCGCAGGGTCCGTTTTCGGGGATTCGACCATCTCACGGGTTTTCGCTTCGGCGACGACCCCGATGCCGGCATCACCGTGATGAGCGTAGAAATGCGCGGAGGTCGCAGTGCGTCGAGTCTCGCTTGTGTGCGTCATGTCGAGACGCTGGCGCGTCCCAAGCTGCAAGAGCTCATGGTGGAACTTGGACCGTTCGAAGAGTCCCAGCTTGCTTGGCGCGAGCAGAAAGTGATCGTCCATTCGGTTGACGGGGTATTTCCCTGGGGGTTCAAGCGCATTGGATTCTCTTCTGCTTGGGCTGCCTTCCCGGCCTACGAAACTTCGTGTCTCGTCGTCGGGGCAGCCTTTCGCCATGGCAAGCGACCTGAGCTCGCACGCTTGGCGCGCGATCGGTTCATCCGCGACACCCTCGCGCAGGTCGACGCGCGCACGACCACCGTGCCGTTTCGCCACTAGAGTCGACGGTCGGGCTCGGCTTCGGTCCATACCGGAACCGCGCTGGACTCTTCGCTCACGGGCACGCTGTCGGTGCGACTGCGGCCCAGCCTAGGATGGCCGACCGTTGGGGGGGCAGTACACCCACTGAGAATGCGCGCGCTTGGCGACTTCTAGCGAGAGGCCAGCAGCCTTAGCGCAACGTAGAGCGAGACGCTGAGCAGCCATAACCAGGGCTTTAGCCGGTCGCCCCGACGCCAGAGCAACCATGGCAGCAGCGGAAAGCCGACAAAACCCAGCCATCCCTCTCGTTTGTTCGAGGCTTTCCCCAGGTCAAAGGCAAATAGCGCATGGAGCGTCAGCGCCAGGCCGAAGGACATCGCGAGTAGGGTGACCAGTATCGAATCCACCGAGACAAGCGAGCTAGCACGGGACGGCCGACTGTTCTATGCTGCTCCAACTCTCTGTGCGCGGCTCCATCGTAACCCTCTCTTCTGCGTTGCTTGGCTTGGCGGTCACCCTTCCGTTAGCGCTCGGTGCGCGCGCAGAAACGCGGCGCTCGCGCGCTGACGTTATGCCGCTCGCCCAGGTCAAGCCTGGGATGAAGGGCTACGGACTGACTGTGTTCGAGGGCACCAAGCCCGAGCGCTTCGAGGTGGAGGTGATCGACGTCCTCCGCAACTTTCAGCCGCGCCAGGACCTGATCCTCATCAAGACCAAGCATCCACGTCTCGAGGTGGCTCGCGTCGTCGCTGGCATGAGCGGCAGTCCCATCTACCTCGACGGAAAGATGGTAGGTGCCTACGCCTATGGTTGGACCTTCCCGCGGGAGCCGGTTGCGGGGGTCACTCCGATCGAGAACATGCTGACCGAGCTCGATCGCCCTATGCCGAGCGAGATCTTCGGCTGGTCCCTGGGAGGCTTGGGCAAGGGCACTCGGGCAGACAGTCGTCATCAGGTTCCGCAGGCCGTCGGCGCCAGCGGCAGCCCGCCGCGCCGTTTTGCGCAGTCCCCTGAGCGCTACGATGTCCTTCGGCACGCGCAGCAGCTAGCGCAGTCGCGCCCGAGCAGTGAGCTCGTTCCGGTCACGACTCCGCTGCTGCTCGGTGGCATCACCGTTGGGGCTGGGGAATTGGCGAGACGCCTGTTCTCTCCGCTCGGCCTCGAGCCTCTCCAGGCAGGTGGTGGTGGCGGCGTGGAAGCGGGAGCACCGCTGCACTACGAGGATGGCGGAGCGATTGGCGTCCAGCTCATTCGCGGCGACGTCAGCGCGACGGCGGTCGGAACGGTGACCCGCGTCGAAGGGGAGCGACTCGTCGCCTTTGGGCATCCGATGTCGCAAGCGGGCGTCACCGCGCTCCCCACAGCAGTGGCGCGAGTGCTCTGGTTTCTCGCTTCCGAGAACCGCAGCTTCAAGATCGCAACCGCGATACGTCCGCTTGGCGCACTGGTCCAAGATCGTCAGTCGGCCATCGTCGTCTCGGAGCAACTAACCGCACCGATGCTGCCCGTCCGGCTCGAGATCGAAGGGCTCGAAGGCACCCCCGTGAGCACCTGGAATTTCGAGGTGGCTCACGAAAAGTTCCTCACTCCGAGCCTACTCGCTGTGGCCGTCGGAAGCGCGATCCAATCGGCGGCTTCCGAGAAGCGCGACGTCACCTGGTCGCTCGATAGCCGCGTCAAGATCGCCGGTCAGGCGGAAATCACGCTTGAGGACTTCGGTCTCTCGATCGGGGGAACGCCCTCGCCGGATGACGTCTCAAGCTGGAACCTACTCGCTGCGGTGGGCGGGGTGATGAATAACCCCTGGCAGCCCGCGCGGATTGAGGGCGTTACAGCGCGGCTCAAGCTTCACTTCGCGCGTGACGTGGTGCGATTGCGCGGCGCCCAGCTGCTGGAATCTGAGATCGACGCCGGACAGCCCGCTCGCGTGCGGGTCACATTGCTGCCCTTTGCTGGCCCGCCCGAGACGCGGATCCTCCAGATCCCGCTCCCCGCCGACCTGGCGGGCGAGACCGTCAGTCTTGAGATTCTACCGGGGCACACCGACGACCGCGATCTGGCTCCAGCCGAAACGCTCGCGGAGTTCGTGCATAACCTGGACGTGCCGGGGCGCCCGCCTCGCTCGCTGATCGTCCGCTACAGCGGGATCGGTTCGACCTTCGCGTTCCGTGGTCGGGTGGCGCCCAATCTGCCGCCGGGTGTGGCGGACTCGCTGCTGGCGACGACGTCAACCATCTTGCCGACTACCTACGCTTCCGCGGCGCGCTCGGTGTTCCCGACGCCGTACTTTGTCCTGGGAAAGGAACGGGTCACCGTCAAGGTGCGACCCGTCTTGCGCTGAGGTCCAATGGTGAGCAAAGTGGCATTTTTGCGCCCTAGTCGTCGACTCGCTTCCTGCATGTTGCTGGCGCTCGGATTTACCGCAGCAGTTGCGCAGGCCGTTGGAACTCGACGCTTCGTGCTGGAGCAGGGGGCGGATTTTCGCGGGGGAGATCTGACTGGCGTGGCCGTCGACTCCACCGGTAAGGTTCGCGCTGGCTTTGACCTCGGCAAACAAGCCGTCGAAGCGACCGACATCCTCTATTCGAGTCTGTCGCGTCCTGATGGTTCCGTGCTGCTTGGCACAGGCAATGAGGGCAAGATTTACGAGTGGAAGGCCGGTCAAACGCGGCTCATCGCCGAGACTGGTGGCCTGCTCGTCAGCTCACTGGTTGAAGCCTGGGGCGGGGTGGTGGTCGCCTCGATCCCTGACGGCAAGCTGTGGAAGCTGGAACAGGGCAAGCTCACTCCGTTCGTTACGTTGACCGAAGGCGAGCAGATTTGGGCTTTGGCTTTCGACGTCAAGACCTCGCAGCTGCACGTGGCGACGGGTCCAAACGGCAAGCTATTCCGTGTGGATCGAGCCGGTCACATTGAACTTGAGTTTGACGCGCCCGAGCCGCATCTCGTCAGCCTCGCGCTGGCCGCGGATGGCGCCGTGCTTGCAGGCTCGAGTGATAAGGCCCGTCTGTACAAGATCTCGGGCCCGGGTCGCGTCTCGGTCCTGTACGACTTTGGTCGCACTGAGGTGCGCGCCATCGCGATTGGACTGAAGGGCGAGGTCTTCGCGATTGCCAATGACGTTCGCAGCGCGCCGTCGGTGGGGCGGCGCACCGACGGTCCGGCTAGCTCCGCTTCCGCGCCGAGCAAGCCCAAGGGGAGGGGAACGCTGCTTCGGATCTCGGCGGCGGGCATGCCCGAAATTCTGCTCGACGACGACGAGGAGCATTTCACGAGTCTCGTCATTGGTCGCGACGGCCTTGCGTACGTCGGCACCGGCGTCGAGGGGCGCGTCTACCGCGTCGAGGACGTTCGGCGCTCAGTGCTGGTAGCGGACACCGAAGAGCGTCAGATCACGAGCCTCGGGTTGACGGCTTCGCAACCGTTCGTGCTTGGCAGTGATCCCGCCGTCGTTCATCCCTTGCGAGGCCTGGGCGGCGATGGCGCGGTCTGGACAAGTAAGGTCTTTGACGCCGGGCTGCGCGCACAGTTTGGAAGGCTCGACTGGAACGCGACCGGCGCGCTCGAGTTCTCGACGCGTTCCGGTAATACACGCGAGCCCGACGAAACCTGGAGTGCTTGGAGCGCTGCGCTCAAGGCTCCAGCGAAGGTCACGAGTCCCAGCGCGCGCTTTGTTCAGATTCGAGCACGCTTTGTGCGCGATGGTTCGGCTGTGCTGTCGCGAGTCGAGCTGCCGTTCGTCACGGACAACCAGCGCGCCGTGCTCACGAAGATCGACGTCAGCAGCCCCGGGAGCGAGCGTGCTTCGGGGGATGGCATCGTTGCTTCAGGCGGACCGATTTCGCCGCGCACTGGCACCGAGCTGTCGCTCGACTGGTCCGTGGAGAATCCGGACCGTGATCAGCTGCGCTATCGCGTGGCTTATAAGATGGTGGGCACCGATGACTGGGTCGAGCTCTTGCCGCCCAATGAAGTCCTCTCGAAGACCAGTTACAAGTGGGACACGGCGAGTCTGCCCGAGGGGCGTTACCGCATTCGAGTGATCGCCAGCGATGAAAACGCCAATCCGCCCGGTCGCGTGACGCGGCACGAGCTTGAGAGCGGCGTTGTACTGGTGGACAATGTTGCGCCAGTTATCGAGGGTCTCGCCCTCGACGGTCGTCGCCTGCATGGTCGCGTCGTCGATGGGCTCGGACCTATTCAGCGCATTGAGGCCAGTGTGATCGGCACTAACGACTGGATCCCGATCTTTCCGACGGATTCCATCTTTGATGAGCCTGTGGAAGAGTTCGATGTCGATCTCTCATCGGTGGTGCCGCCGGGCAAGCGTCTCGTCTCTGTGCGAGCCTACGATGGCGCCAGCAACGTGGTCGTTAGAAGCGTATTTGCTCGCTAGCGGCGCGATTCCGAGTGAACGAGGTGCAGCCTCCCAGCTCTGAGAGCGAGCTTTTCCAACGCGCTAGAGCGCTGTCGGGCAGCTCGCTTGCTGAGCTTGCGGGGCTCGCAGGCGTGGTGGCTCCTCCGGATTTGCGACGAGCCAAGGGCTTTACGGGTCAGCTGCTTGAGCGGTTGCTTGGCGCGACGGCGGGTTCGAGGGACCTTCCAGATTTTCCCGAGCTCGGCATAGAGCTCAAATCACTGCCGTGCAATGAGCAGGGACGGCCCGTGGAGTCCACGTTTGTCTGCACCCTGCCGCTGCGCGAGATCGCCGATGTCGAGTGGTCGGGCTCGCGCGTGTGCCGCAAACTGTCGCGCGTCTTGTGGATCCCGGTGCAGGGTGAGCGGGCGCGCCCGGTGAGCGAGCGTCTGATCGGGACTCCGTTCTTATGGAGTCCAAGTCCCGAGGAGTCTGCTCGACTGGCGTTCGATTGGAACACGCTTGCGGGTAGGGTTGGGCGTGGAGAAATCGAGACGATCACCGGGCATTTGGGTGAGGTGCTGCAGGTGCGGCCCAAGGCTGCCGATTCGCGCGCCCGCTGCCGCGGCTTTGACGAAGATGGCGCGCCACTTTCGCAAATGCCCCGAGGCTTTTACCTGCGTGCGCGCTTCACCGCGACCCTACTCAACCGCGCGTTTGGTCGTTAGTAGCCACTGCGCGCACGATATCTGCAGCCACATCGGGAGCAAGCTCGAAGGCTTCGGCAAGTTCCAGAATCAGCTCGCGCTCGCTGGTGCGAATGAGTCCGTCGATTGCGGTGACGCGCACCGCGAGCTCGAGCGCCGCGCGCCGCAGCGGTGGAGTCGCGATTTGGCTGCACAGGGCGACAAAGCGGCTCAGGCGTGGCTCGGTAGCGAGTCGATTCCCTGCTGCCGCGACGCGCTGCGCGAGATCGTCGTGCGTCAGCCAGAGATCCCCCACCTCAAGCAGACTCGAGGTGAGTTGTTCGAGCTCGTCATCCGAGAGCTCGCCATCCGCGCCGGCGGCGAGGAGCATGACCTCGACGAAGGCGTCCACTTGGGTGTCATCAAGGCTGGCGAGTAGCTGGGCGGTCGGGTTGGGCATGGCAGGCGCAGTATAAGGTCGGATGCCGACGGCGGAAATAGCCCTGTCACTCAGGAGCTTGGTCCGGGTCGACCCCGTCGGTCGCCTCGCTGGCGGTTTCGCTGGAGGCCGCTGGGCGTCGTCCGCGTGACAGCCAGGGTTCCCTCGTCAGTTCGCGCAGGAGCTGGGTCGCGTAGGCGCCTGCAGGCAGGGAAAATGCGAGACGCAGACTGCCATCGGACAGGAACTCGGCTGACATGTCGGTCGGGGTTAGCCACAGGTCGCGTCGGGCCCCAGGGGCCTCGCGGCCGAGCGCGTTGAGAAGCTCCTCGTCAATGCCGGAGTCGGCCAACACCTCAAGCTCGAGAGCTCGGGCGGCGTCCCCCGCAGGGCGCATCTTGGGACCAAAGATCGGTCCCTGAGGATGGATGTCGCCCTTGGCGTAGCGAGGCTGCTCTCGCTGGAGATCCTCGACGACGAAGTTGGCGCTGCTGCCCTCCAGCCGCACGACCTCGCCGCTCAGGAGTTGGTCGAGTCCGCGGTTTTTCCGCGCCCAGAGGTAGCGGTTGAACAGCTCGGACTGGAGCACGCTCGGATAGAGCTTCGAGAGCATGCGCGCCTTGGGACCGCGAAGCTTACGGGGATCCCGCAGGTGCTCGAGCGCGCGGGGCAGATTCTCGCCGCCAAAACCAAATCTCTGCTCAGCATAGCCGTCGAAAGTGCCGCGGCGGAGTCGCTCAAGCAGACCCGGCAGGCGCGCCTGAGCGTCGGCGTGGAGCCCGACGAGTCGGAGCGTGAAGCGATTGCCCTTCAGATGACCGGTGCGCAGCTTATTGCCGTGCCGCGAGCAGGCGAGCAGGCGCAGGTTTTCAGGGAGGACCCACGTGGCCGGATCCGACGCATTGCGGGGCAGGCTGAGCCACTGCGAGGTGACGGCGTGCTTGTCTTTCATCCCCGCGTAGCCAATTTCGCGCTCGGGAACCCCGCCGAGTCTCGCCAGGATGCGCGTCAGCTCGGGCGTCGAAAGGAGTCGCTTTTCGATCTGGACGTACCAGTGCTCGCCCTCACCACAGGGGTCATAGGCGGGCTGCTCGTCGACGCGAAAGTCCTCGGGGTCCGGCCCCGCACGGCCCTCGAGAGGCGGGAGATCGTCGCACGCCAGAGGAGGTGCTGTCGGTAGGCGGGATTCCATGGGGTGCACCCCTTTACCGCGAATCCAGTGGCCGCGCGAACCCGGTAGAAGTTACCAGGACCTGGCGCGGTTCCCACAGCTAGGAGCGCAAGCGTTGCGACAAGCGGCGAGGTCTTGCCACCAGCGAGTGAATCAAACTAGACTGCTCGGTCACTTGGCCAACCGCGCTCGACACGAACGTTCCTGTTCGAGGCGGAACTAAGCTGAGACATTTTGGGGTTCGGCTCCGTATGTCGGGCGCAGAGCCCTATTTCGGGCAAAAGTTCGGACCTGAAGGTTTTGAGAATCGTGGGACAGCCCGTCTGCGGACGGGGATTACTCCCCCTACCGAGCGCCTCAATGGAGACACGACTCGACCGCTTTTCCTACAATGATGACGTCGTCCGCAAGTTTGCGGTCGCTGCCGTCGTTTGGGCCCTCGTCGCGACCCTCGCCGGTCTGTGGCTCGCCCTCATCTTGGTGCGACCCGATTTCAGCTTGGGGTTGCCCTACCTCACCTTCGGACGCCTACGACCGCTGCACACCAACGCAGCGATCTTTGCATTCGCGGGAAATACCGTATTTGCCGCGGTTTATCACTCCAGTCAGCGCCTACTCAAGGCGCGCATGTGGAGCGACAAGATCAGCTCGTTCCACTTCTGGGGCTGGCAAGGCATCATCGTCGCGGCCGCGGTCACGCTGCCGCTCGGGATCACTCAATCTAAGGAGTATGCCGAGCTCGAGTGGCCGATCGACATCGCGATAGCGGTCGTCTGGCTGGCGTTCGGACTCAATTTCTTCGCGACCATCGCGAAGCGTCGGGAGCGACACCTCTACGTAGCGATTTGGTTCTACATCGCCACGATCGTGACCGTCACCCTGCTGCATGTCTTCAACAACTTGGTGATTCCTGCCGGCTGGTTGAAGAGCTATTCGATCTACGCCGGGGTGCAGGATGCCCTGATGCAGTGGTGGTACGGCCACAACGCGGTCGCCTTCTTCCTGACGACGCCGTTTCTCGGCCTGATGTACTACTACCTGCCAAAGGCGGCAGAACGCCCGGTTTTCTCTTACAAACTGAGCATTTTGCACTTCTGGTCCCTGGTGTTCATCTACATCTGGGCCGGCCCCCATCATCTGCACTTCACCGCTCTGCCGGAGTGGGCATCTACCTTGGGCATGGTGCTGAGCGTCATGCTCTGGATGCCCTCCTGGGGCGGCATGATCAACGGCCTGCTGACCCTGCGCGGCGCCTGGAATAAGGTCGCCGAGGATCCGGTCCTGAAGTTCTTCGTGGTCGGCATTACGTTCTACGGAATGGCGACGTTCGAGGGGCCCATGTTGGCCATCAAGAGCGTCAACGCCTTGAGCCATTACACCGACTGGACGATCGCTCATGTGCACAGCGGTACGCTCGGCTGGAACGGCTTTCTCAGCTTCGGGATGATCTACTGGCTCGCCCCGCGCATGTTCCAGACCAAGCTCTGGTCCAAGCCGCTGGCCGAGGCCCATTTCTGGCTCGGAACGATGGGCATGTTGCTCTACATCGTGGCCATTTACACCGCGGGGGTGACCCAGGGCCTGATGTGGCGCGCCTTTGATGAGACCGGTCGCTTGATGTACCCGGATTTCATCGAGACCGTGGTCCGTTTGATTCCGATGTGGTGGGTGCGCGTGGTCGGCGGAACGCTCTATGTCACCGGCGTGGTGCTCTGCTTGGTCAACCTGGTCCAGACCTGGCGGACTCGTCCGGCTGTGTACGAAGTGCCGGTGATCGAGGCGGCGCCGCTGTCGGCGGTCTATGAGGGTGAGGAGCCCCGTTTCGTCCTTCCTAAGAGCCCGGTGATGTCCGAGTTTGGCTACCGGATCCGCTACTTTGCCGGTGCCAGCTGGCATCGTGTCTGGGAGCGTCGACCGCTCAAGTTCACCCTCTGGACGATCGCAGCCGTGGTGGTTGCCTCACTCTTCGAGATCATTCCGACCTTCGTCATCCGGTCGAACGTCCCCTCGATCGCGTCGGTCAAGCCGTACAGTCCGCTTGAGCTCGCCGGGCGCGACATCTACATCGCGGAGGGTTGTTACAACTGCCACTCCCAGATGGTTCGGCCGATCCGGGCGGAGACCGAGCGCTACGGGGAGTACAGCAAGCCGGGTGAGTTCGTTTACGACCATCCCTTCCAGTGGGGGTCACGGCGCATCGGACCCGATCTTCACCGCGTGGGCGGCAAGTACCCGCACCTCTGGCACGTTCGCCACATGCGAGATCCCCGTTCCACCACCGACCGCTCGATCATGCCGCGTTATCCCTGGCTGTTCGAGAAGGACGTGGATTTCCAGGGCATCCAGCGCAAGGTGGACGTCATGGCGATGCTCGGCGTCCCCTACGGAAAAGCCATCCACGCCGCACCCGAAATGGCCGCGACTCAGGCTCGCGAGATTTCCGCTGAGATCGAGGCTCAGGGCGGTCCGAAGGGTCTCGAGTCCAAGCAAATCGTGGCACTGATCTCGTACCTGCAGCGGCTGGGTACGGACATCAAGAAAACGCCTGCACCGGTTGCAGCCGTCACGGGGGCACCATGAGCCTG
Source organism: Polyangiales bacterium (assembly GCA_038207155.1). Classification (GTDB taxonomy): domain Bacteria; phylum Myxococcota_A; class Polyangia; order Polyangiales; family Polyangiaceae; genus FEN-1139. Next base: position 26,093 of record JBBRAB010000024.1, on the reverse strand, counting down.
TCTGACGTCGTGAGTCGCTCGGGTCTGGCCGGTTACGCTGAGGTCGCCCTGCTGCTTTTTATGGCGGCGTTCCTCGGCGTGGTCTGGACCGTTTGGCGCCGCGGGACTCAGGCCGAATGGGACTCGGCGGCTCGCATGCCGCTCGACGACGGGCCGAGTCCGGTCGCGAAAACTTCTGGTAGCCTCGAGGCTACTAAAGGGCAACGAGCATGAGTCAACCGGAGTCCTCCAACGGCTCAAAGGACGAGCTGCTCACTCACGAGTACGACGGTATTCGCGAGTACGACAACCCAATGCCACGTTGGTGGGTTAGGACCTTCTGGCTCACGACGATCTTCGCTGGACTGTATTTCTTCCACTATCACATTTCGTCGAACGGTCAGAGCCTTTACAGCGTCCTGGCCGAGGAGCAGCGCGCGGCCGAAGCGATCATGCTCAAGCGCGCCGCCGGCGAGAAGGTGACCGAAGAAAGTCTCGAAAAGCTGCGGATTAACCCGGCGAACCTCGCGGCCGGCGTGGCCACCTTCGAGGCGCGCTGCAAGGTCTGCCACGCCGCTCAAGGCACAGGTCTGATCGGACCAAACCTAACCGATGGTTACTGGCTGCACGGCAAGGGCACGCTGCTTGACATCCACACGACGGTGACCAATGGGGTAACCGAAAAGGGCATGCCTGCTTGGATGAAGCAGCTTTCCCCGCTCGAACTGCGCAACGTCGTGGCCTACGTTGGCTCGCTGCGCGGCAAGAATCTCCTGGGTAAGGCGCCCCAAGGGGAGCTAATCGCTGGTGCCGCCAGCTCCGCTGCTTCCGCCGCGCCTCCCGGCTCCGCTGTGCCCGTATCGGCTAAGCCATGACCCCATCCCCGGCCTCCATCCCCCCTGGGCGAGTCCTTCCGACGCTCAACGCGGATGGAAGCCGACGCCAGATCCGACCGCGCTCGTACCATGGTCGTTTCGAGCGTTGGCGCGGCTGGGTAGCTTGGGGGCTGATCGCGCTGTTTTTCGGGCTGCCGTTCGTGCGCATCAATGGCCATCCAGCACTATTTTTCGACCTTCTAACCCGGCATTTTCACGTCTTTGGTCGGACCTTCTTGGCCACCGATGGCGTGTTGTTGATGCTGGTGATGCTCTCGCTGTTCGTCGGGATTTTCTGGATCTCGGCGCTGTTCGGGCGCGCTTGGTGCGGCTGGGGCTGCCCCCAAACCGTCTACATGGAGTACGTTTTTCGTCCGATCGAACGTTGGCTTGAGGGCAACCGCCATGACCAGGCTGCGCTTGACCGCGCTGGGGGCGGGTACCGACGTGGCCTCAAGCTCGCCGTATTCGCGCTGCTGTCGGTGCTGCTCGGCAACGTATTTCTGGCGTACTTCGTGGGCGTCGAGCGTTTGCAGCAGTGGGTGACCCAGTCGCCCTTCGACAATCCAGGCGCGTTTCTGGTGATGGCAGTCACCTCGTCGCTGGTGTTTCTCGATTTTGCCTGGTTCCGCGAGCAGATGTGCACGGTGGTCTGTCCCTACGCGCGCCTGCAGGCGGTACTGCTCGATCCGCGCAGCCTCATCATTGGCTACGACGCGCGGCGCGGCGAGCCACGCGGTAAGGGTCGGGAGCGCTCGAGCAAGGGTGACTGCATCGACTGCGGCGCTTGCGTCATTGCCTGCCCGACGGGCATTGATATTCGTGAGGGGCTGCAGCTCGAGTGCATCGCCTGCGCGCTCTGCATCGACGCTTGTGACTCGGTCATGGACAAGGTTGGCAGTCCGCGTGGACTCGTGCGCTACGCGTCGCAGCTCGAGCTCGCCGAACCCAGCCAAAAGCGCGGCCTGCTGCGCCCGCGGGTGGTGCTCTACCCGGCGTTGATCGCGGTCTTCGCAGTGCTCTTGCTGGTGATCGGTGGAGGACGAACGGTCGCCGACATCACGCTGTTGCGCGGCATCGGTCTGCCCTTCGTGATCGTCGACGGTGGCGCCCAGAATCAGATCCGGATCAAGATCCACAATCGTCAGCCGGTCCCGCAGAACTTCAAGCTTGAGCTGCTCGGCGCCGATGGCGCCCAACTGATCGCTCCTGAAAACCCGCTATCGGTTGGCCCGGAGGCAAGTGAGAGCACAACCGTGTTCGTAATCGTTCCGCAGTCCCAGCTGGTCAACGGCGAGCGCCCGGTTCGGTTCCGAGTTTCGGACGGCAAGGGCTTCGTTCAGGAACTCCCCTATCGCTTGCTAGGGCCGATCGGAAGGTGAACCAATGACAACGGAACCAGCTACCAATCGGATGAATCGCCGAGGACTCTTCTGGGCCTTGGTGCCCGTAATGCTCCTCGTTGCCGCTGCCATCGGCACAGCTGTCATGGTCTCGCTCGCCGTCAATGATCCCGGGTTTTCGGTCGAAAAAGACTACTACCAGAAGTCGATGCAGTGGGATCAGACTCAGGCGCAGATGGGTGTGAACCACCAGCTGGGTTGGCACACGTCGTCGTCCTTGGTGCTTTCGGGGCGCTCGGGCAAGCTCACCCTCCAACTCGGCGACGCTCAGGGTAAGGCCTTGGCCGGCGCGCAGGTGAAGTGTGAAGCCTTCGCGGTCGCGCGCGGTACGCACCCAATGCAAGTCGAACTCGCTGAAAAGTCCCCCGGACTGTACGTCGGTTCACTCGAGCAAGGGCGTCCAGGGCTTTGGGAGCTTCGCTTTACGGTGCGCCTAGGTTCGGACCTTTTTACCAACGTGACCAAATTGGATGCCGAGCTGCTCGATCCGACCCTGGGCGCAGCGCCGGTCGGAGGCTAGGAGCGAACATGACCGTATCGCTACTCATTCCCGTGGCCGCGGCGAGTCTTGCCGGCAGCCTGCATTGCGCTGGCATGTGCGGCGGTTTCGTCACCTTCTACGCTGCAGGCTCGCGCCCCGAGGGACTCGGGCGCTGGGCGCCGCACCTGACGTACCACGCCGGTCGCTTGCTGACGTACACCACGCTCGGAGCGTCTGCGGGAGCACTCGGTTCGGCACTCAATCGCGCTGGAGCCCTGGTTGGCCTGGCGCACGTGGCTGCCGTTGCAGCAGGGATCACCATGCTCGCGACCGCGGCTGCCCTGCTGCTTGGCCAGGTGGGAGTGCGCCTCTGGCGAACCCCTGCTTGGTTGAAGGGGGCGAGCGCCATGCTTGCTCGGTTGCTGGTTCAGCTGCGTGAGCGCCCGCCGATCTTGCGCGCCGCACTGCTTGGACTTGCCTCCACCCTGTTGCCTTGCGGCTGGCTCTACAGTTTTGTGGTGATGGCCGCGGGAACGGGGTCTCCGGTCTCGGGTGCCGCGGTGATGCTGGCGTTTTGGGCCGGTACCGTGCCGCTCCTGATGGGAATGGGTCTCGGGATTCAGCACCTTGGAGCTCGCATCCAACGGCACGTTCCCGTCGTTACTGCGCTCGTGCTGGTGGGCGTGGGGCTCTACTCAGTGCTCGATCGGGTCAACATCAGCGACCGTGCGCTCAATCGTCTCGAGAGCGGACTGCTGCGTCAGGCTGCGACGCGTGGCGCTGGTCGCGTGGTTCCAGCAGCTGGGGCTGCGGACTGTCCCTGCCATAAGCACCGGCAATGAGCTTGGTGAGGCCTGCGGACGTAGCGGTCGCTGCGAATGCTGAGGTGGACGCTCGAAGCTCTGAGCTCTGCGCCCATTGCGGAGCAGTCTCAGGAACTGATGAAACCGACCCGCAGGGACATCGTTTCTGCTGCAGTGGTTGTCGGACCGTCTACGCGGTTCTGCACGCTGAAGGGCTCAATGACTACTACGAGCTGCGGGAGCGCAGCGGGGCTGCTCCCCGCGCCGCTCGCACCACCGGGCGCAGTTACGAGGAACTCGACGACGCAGGTTTTCTCGAACGTACCGCGCGCCCGCTACCGAAGGGTCTGATGGTGATCGAGCTGTACGTCGAGGGCGTGCATTGCTCAGCCTGCGTCTGGCTAGTCGAGCGCATCGCGCTGACGGTGGACGGCGCGGTCGACGCCACCCTCGATATCGGCCGCTCCTCGGTGCGGCTGGTCTGGGATCCCGCGCGAACGCGGCTTAGCGCCATCGCTCGCTCGCTCGATCGTCTGGGCTATCCGGTGCATCCGGCGCGCGGGTCCGCAGCAGAGCTTCTCAGGCGCAAGGAGCGCCGTTCCCTGATGGTGCGCATGGGCGTGGCTTTCGCCGCAGCGGGCAACGCCATGCTGTTTGCGTCAGCGCTCTACGGCGGGGAGTTCACCGGCATGGAGCCGCAGTTCGTCACGCTCTTTCGCTGGCTGAGTCTGGCTGTGTCACTGCCAGCGGTGTTGTGGAGCGCTTGGCCATTTTTCCGTGGCGCCTGGGCGTCGCTCGTGATGCGGACGCCTCACATGGATCTACCGATCGCGGTGGGGATCCTGACTGGCTTCGTCGGGGGGGCGGTCGCGACTTGGCGCGGGCAGGGCGGGGTGTTTTTTGACACCATTACGGTGCTCATCTTCCTGCTGCTCGTCGGGCGCTTCATTCAGCTAAGGCAGCAGGATTTGGCCCGCAATGCCGCCGAGATGCTGCATGCCCTCGCGCCGGCGCGAGCGCGACGTCTGGAGGCTGATGGTCCGCATGATATTCCAGCCGATGCTCTCCTGGTTGGCGATCAGATTGAGGTGCGCGCGGGAGAGCATGTGCCCGCCGATGGACGCGTCGTGACAGGCGAGTCGATGCTCGATCGCGCCTGGCTCACGGGCGAACCCCTACCGGACGCGGTGGGTCCCGGCGATACGGTTCACGCCGGCTGCACGAACCTGCGGGCTCCACTCGTCATTGCCGTCGAGTGCGCTGGCCTGGAAACGCGGGTCGCCCAGTTGATTGCGCGCGTTGAACAAGCCGCCCAGCGACGTGCCCGGGTGGTTCGCCTCGCTGACCGGGTTTCAGCCTATTTCGTGCTGGTTGTTCATCTGCTTGCCCTTCTCACCTTCATCGGTTGGTCGTTTTTCGACTTGTGGCGCGCGTTTGACAATACCGTGGCGCTGCTCGTGGCCACCTGTCCCTGCGCGCTCGGGATGGCAACGCCACTGGCCGTCACCGCCGCCCTTGGGCGAGCGGCTCGTCAGGGCCTGCTGGTCAAAGGCGGCGATGCGCTCGAGCAGCTCGCCGGCGCTCGTCTGGTGGTCTTTGACAAGACCGGTACCTTAACCGAGGGGCGGCTCGAGCTCGTGCTGTGGGAGGGACCACTCGACATTCAGCCTCATATTCGTGCGCTCGAGCTCGAGGCGGTGCATCCCGTGGCAGACGCCTTCGTGCGTGCATTGCCGGCCGGTACTACGAGCGAGGTGACGTCCTTCACATATCAACCCGGTGGAGGGATTGCTGCCGAGGTGGCGGGGCGGCGTTTTCGCGTCGGTTCGAGCCGTTACTTTCAAGAGCGCGGACTCGCTCTGCCTGACAAGCTCGAACGCACGCTGGCAGCCCAGGTTGCGCTCGGCAGGACACCCGTGTTGATCGCTGAGGACGACCAAATCGTGGCGCTTGCGGCCTTCGCCGATCCACTGCGCGCTGACACGGTGCAGTCCCTGCGGAAACTGCACGCGCTCGGGCTGGAATTGGCGGTCTTGTCGGGAGATCACCCCCTGGCCGTCGCGGCCGTGGCGGCGCAGCTGGGTGTGCCGCTCCGCTTCGTCGAGGGCGGGATCTCACCCGAAGGCAAGCTCGAACGCATCGAGCAGCTGGCACGCAATCATCGCGTCGTGATGGTGGGCGATGGGCTCAACGACGCCGCCGCGCTCAGTGCTGCGAGCGTTGGGGTTGCGGTGCACGGAGGCGCTGAGGCTAGTCTCGAGGCCGCTGACGCGTTTTCGACCCATCCAGGCGTCAATTCCGTGCGGTTACTGATCGAGGGCTCGCGGCGCACCCTGAGCACGATCCGTCGCGGTCTGGTGTTCTCGCTAGCGTACAACGTGATTGCCATTGGATTAGCGATGGCTGGACATCTCAGTCCTCTGATGGCCGCGGTGCTCATGCCGCTCAGTTCGTTGACGGTCTTGACGAATGCTTTTCGCGCCCGTACGTTCGGTGGACAGACGTGAGCATTCTCTACATCGTGATCCCCCTGGCGCTCCTGTTCGCGATTGCGGCGGTGGTCGGCTTCACGATGGCGGTTCGCGGAGGTCAGCTGGATGACCTCAAGACTCCCGCCCTGCGTATCCTGCATGACGATGTTCCGTTGCGGCGCGGCGCGGGAGCGCGCTTGTCAGACAAGTCCGCCGACGCTGCTCCCAAGGTTTAGCCGTCTGGGGTCTCTAGCCTCAGCGGGCCTTTGTGGGCATCTTGGCGTTCAGAATCGATAGAAAACATCGACGTCGGGCATGACGCGTTTTTCGTCGAGCATGTAGTGCACGCCCGGCACGTCATAGTTCCCAAAGGACAGGCCGAGCCTGAGATTCAAGTTCTCCCAGGAGCCATGCCAGGCCAGCACGAGGCTTGAGCGCTTTCCTCGCTCGGTCTTGCGAGTCATGGCGCCGTGGAACTCCACGGTGGTGTAGTCATCGGGATGGAGTTCGCCATCGCCCTTGGCCCAGAACCGACGCACGAGCTCGACGCGAGTCACGGCGACCAGCGCTGAGACACGGGTGAGCCGATACTCTGCGCCCAGCATCCACTGGGCATTGGAGGCAGCTGCCGATGCGGTGCCCAGCAGCGCGTTATCGCTGAACTGCCCTGTGGCCTTGGCGCTGGTGGCGGAAAACCCCGAGGTTAGGCTCCAGCGTGGACCAAGTTGGTAGCTTGCGAGCGCCTCGAAGGGGACAACACTCAGCGTCGCCGCGCTGCGTTGGGCAGAATCCTGTCGTGAGGTCGCGAACGCCCCGAGCGACATTGACGCAGCAAAAGCGCCCTGCTGCCAGCAGCGCCATTTGAGGTAGAGATTCGGTGTCTGCAGTAACCAGGGCAGCGAATAGGTGCCAATCGTCCAGCGGTCCCAAAGCCCAACCTGCGTCTTCCAGAGACCAATGCGCCATCCGCCAGCGGGCTCCGTGTAGGCGGTGTCATCGGTGGCGCGTTGCTTATCGTTATGGAACGAATACGCGTGGGCGCACCAGGTGAGCGAGAGGCAGGCCAGGGACGCTGGCAGGACACGCGAGCTCACCAAGTGAAGCTCTCCTGGGCGCTTGAGCAACGCCGCTCAGCCGTGGAGCAGTAAAAGCGCCCGTTTTTGGCTCGGATCCGTACGAGTTCGAACGCCTCGAGCTCGACTACCATCCAGCCCTGGCGCGTCCCAACTGCGACCGACCAGACGAGCGTCACAGGATCAAACTGAAAGTCGAGCTCAAGCGACTCCAGCTTGCCCTGGCTCGTCAGCGCGCCGTCAACAACCACCAGGATCGGACGCTGTCCGAGCTCAGCCCAACGCGTAGCGGCGCCAAGCCACAAGTTGATGCGTGTGTCGTGATGAAGCGGCCCAAGCTCCAAGGGCTTCTTTGCGCTGCCATAGCGACATTGATTGGCCTGTCCCCAAGCAACCGGATCCACTCCGGCGTCGGTGAAGCCAACGGTCAGCTGCAGACTGCCATCGGCGGGATCGGGCTGTGATTTCCCCTCGCTTCCCGGGCAAATCCGCGTTGCGCGCAACCACCCGGTTCCCTCGATGGCGGCGTTCTGTGAGGAACCGCCAGAAGTACTAGCGCCGCGAGCTGACGCCAGAGCGGTCACGGCCTCGGTGACGAGGTTGGCCAGATCAGTCTCTTGCAGTTGGCCCACGACCGGACCAAGGGCATCGCGCAGCTCAGCCAGACTCGAGTCCGTGAGCTGTCCGTCCGGTGCTTCGTAGCGTTTTACGATCGGACTGAGATCGGGCGCAGCGGGCTTGTCCATCGCCGGCATCTCTTCTGCGCAGCCAAAGCAGAGCAGCAGGGCGAGTGACGCGTTATGGTGGGACTTGAGGACCACGAATTTAGCTTACGTCGGTTGGCCGCACCTGGCACCCGCAAGTGCGCGGGTGCGGGTGCGGGTGCGGGTGCGGCCCATTTTTACCGATCAGCGCGACAATGGCAGCCGCGGGTCAGGCAAACTCACGGAAATACGGCAGAGCTGCTGCCGTTATGCCGATCGCATCACGATTGGCGAGCAACTCGGCGGTGGTGTCCCAGCGCCCTTCGAGGAACTGAGTACGGACGCCGTCGCCCATCGTGAAGGGCACGGAGAGTGCCCCGACCACGACGACGCGCTGCTCGAGCTCGACGCGGACCTCGGCCTCGGGCTGGCTCTCAACTGCCGCCATGAGCCGCTCGCTGTCGGCGGCCGAGACGATGGCGCACGGGATCCCGAGCGACACGCAATTGCCGAAGAAGATCTCAGCGAAGCTCTCTCCGACAATCACGCGAATGCCCTTGCCCCAGCGCTTGATGGCTTGGGGAGCGTGCTCGCGGGACGAGCCGCAGCCAAAGTTCTTATTGACCAGCAACACCTCAGCCTGAGCGAAGCGGGCATCATCGAAGGGGTGGAGCTTGCCCTGTTGCTTGAGCTGCAAGCGATCATCCTCGAAGGCATGCTCGCCAAGTCCCTCGAACACCACGGTGCGTAGGTAGCGCGCTGGGATGATGCGATCGGTGTCGATGTCATTGCCGCGCAGTGCGATTCCGCGGCCAGAAACTACGATTCTCTTGGAGTCCAACATGGTTCGGAATTCCTTGGGGTTCAGGCCTGGATTGCGAAGAGCTGACGGGCATCGATGACTTCGCCAGCGATGGCGGCAGCTGCCACCATGACGGGACTCATCAAGAGCGTCCGTCCGGTTGGAGAGCCTTGGCGGCCCTTGAAGTTGCGGTTCGAGGAAGAAGCGGAGAGCTGGTTGCCCTTGAGCTTGTCGGGGTTCATCGCCAGACACATCGAGCAGCCTGCTTCACGGAATTCGAACCCGGCCTCTGTGAAGATCTTGTCCCAGCCGAGCTTGATGAGCTCACGGCGAACCTGCATCGAGCCTGGAACCACGAGTGCCTGCACGTGGGGAGCAACCTTGAAGCCCTTGCCCTCGATCAGCTTGATTACGGCTTCGAAATCACTGAGGCGTCCGTTGGTGCATGAGCCGATGAAGGCGATATCAATGCGCTGGCCTGCCACTTTCTGCGACGCCTTGACGCCCATGTAGCGGTAGGCCTCTTCAACGGTTTCACGCTCGTCGGGAGTAAATTCCTCGACGGCGGGAATTGCGCCGTTGATGCCCACCGACTGGCTTGGGGTGATGCCCCACGTGACCATCGGCTCGATGTCTGCACCGTTATAGCGAACCAAGTCGACATAGACGGCATCGGTGTCGCTGGTGACGCTCTTCCAGTAGGCCAGCGCTCGTTCCCAGGCTTCGCCTTTGGGAGAATAGGTTCGGCCTTGCAGGTAATCGTAGGTGGTCTGGTCCGGATTGATGTAACCGCACCGAGCTCCACCTTCGATGCTCATGTTGCAGACGGTCATGCGCTCGTCCATGCTCATGCTGGCGATCACGTCGCCGGCATACTCATAGGCGAAGCCCACTCCGCCGTTGACTCCGAGACGGTTGATCACGTAGAGCGTGACGTCCTTGGCGGTGACGCCTGGGCGCAGTTTGCCGTTGATCTCGATGCGGCGCACCTTGAGCTTGCCCATCGACAAGGTCTGGGTGGCCAGCACATCACGAACCTGTGAGGTACCGATGCCGAAGGCGATGGCGCCGAAGGCACCGTGCGTCGAGGTATGCGAATCGCCGCAGCAGATCGTCATGCCGGGTTGTGTGAGACCGTTCTCCGGACCGACCACGTGCACGATGCCCTGTTCGCCCCGCTCGGGCGCAAAATAGCGGATCTTGTGGCGATTTACGTTGCCTTCGAGGGCCACGATCATCTGCTCGGCCAGGTCGTCTTTGTACGGACGCAGCTGGCTGGTCGTGGGAATGATGTGGTCAACGGTCGCGAACGTCCGCTCCGGGTAGAGCACCTTGAGCTCGCGCTCCTCGAGCATGCTGAAGGCCTGGGGAGACGTGACCTCGTGAATGAGATGCAGTCCCATCAGCAGCTGATACTGCCCGGAGGGCAGGCGCCCGACCGTGTGGCGTTCAAAGACCTTTTCGTAGAGTGACTTGCCCATGGTGGTCATTGCCTTTCACGAATGTCCGCGGCGTAGCGCTCAAGGCGCTCGACGAGGACGGTTCCGAAGCGCGTGAACGCTTCAAGCTCTGCTGGTTCGAGGTTGCCCCACACTGCCTCGATGGCATGGCTGCGGGCTTTGCGAATCGTGGTGACGATGCGGCGTCCCTTGGCCGTTAGTTCGTAGCGTCTGTGGCGCCCGTCGTCCTGCGCCAGGTGGACGGTCACCACCTCTTTCTCGAGCAGCTGGCGCAGGATCTTGGACACAGCGGCGGTCGAGCTGTCGCGTTGTCGCGCGAACAGACTTGGCATGAAATGCTCGCTCGAGATCTCCTCAAAGACGGCCCACTGCTGCTCGGTTAGACCCGCGCTGGCTGCCAACTGGCGCCGACGCTCAAGAAAGAGCTCGCTCAGCCTCTGAACGCAGGCGATGGCGGCTTGGACCTCAGGGAGCAGGGACATAGCTAACAGAAGAAATAGTAAACCATGGTTAGCAAAATGCAAGGACCAATCCCTCTGATGCTCCTCTTTTCAGGGTTTTGTGGGGCTGTGCCCTCGGGAGCAGGAGCAGGAGCAGCGGTGCCAAAAACAGAAACGCGCCAGCCCTGCGAGGAGAACTGGCGCGCTTGGCAGGAGTGGCTCGCGTTAGCCGAGACGAGCGAGCACTGCGTCACCCATCTGAACGGTGGTCGTTGTCGAGCTCCGATCCAGATCCTTGGTGCGAAGACCGTCGGATAGCGCGCGGTCGACTGCAGTCTCGATGGCGACCGCTTCTGCCTCAAGACTGAGGCTGTAGCGCAGGAGCAGCGCCGCGCTCAGGATCGTCCCGAGCGGGTTGGCGATGCCCTGGCCGGCGATGTCGGGGGCCGAGCCGTGGATCGGCTCGTACAGGCCGAGCTTGCCGGTTCCAAGCGAGGCGCTCGGTAGCAGTCCGAGCGTGCCGCCGATCACTGCGGCCTCATCCGACAGGATGTCTCCGAACATGTTCTCGGTGACGATCACGTCAAAGCTGGCCGGATTGGTGACCAGGCGCATCGCGCAGGAGTCGACGAGCTGGTGCTCGAGCTCGATCTCCGGGTAGTTCTTGCTGATTTCCACCGTGATTTGACGCCACAACCGCGAAGACTCGAGCACGTTCGCCTTGTCCACCGACGTGACGCGCTTGGCTTTTCGGCCACGCGCGAGCTCGAAGGCGAGTGTTACGATGCGACGGATCTCATGCTCTGAGTAGGCCATGGTGTCGACGGCCTTCCAACCCTCAGCGGTCTGCTCACGACCCTGGGGGCGGCCGAAATAGAGACCACCGGTGAGCTCGCGAATCATCAACAGGTCGACGCCCGCGATGCGTTCGGGACGCAGCGGTGACGAGTCGACGAGCTGCGGGAAGCTGTGAACCGGGCGCAGGTTGGCGTAGAGGCCGAGAGCCTTGCGGATCCCGAGCAGGCCCTTCTCCGGCCGTGTCTTGGCGTTCGGATCGTCCCACTTGGGACCGCCGACGGCCCCAAGGAGAATTGCGTCGCAAGCCTGCGCTGCTTCCAAGGTGGCCGCGGGCAGTGGATCGCCGGTTTCGTCGATCGCGATGCCACCGATCAAGTGACTGGAGAACGAAAACTCGTGTCCGAAGCGAACGGCCACAGCCTCGAGAACACGACGCGCTTCGGCCACGATTTCGGGACCGATGCCATCACCAGGGAGCAGAACGATACTTGCCTTCATGTTTCCTCTTAGGAATGGCCGCGCGTATGGCGCGGTGGGGGGCTACTCGGGGCCACCGATGGGGAGCCTTCGAGCGCGTCAGAATGGCGGATGCCGCTGTCTAGCAGGCCATACTCAAGGCTGTCCACCAGGGCTTGCAACGAGGCCTCGATGATGTTCGAGGAAGCGCCGACTGTCGTGAAATCACGCGATTCCGTGCGACTGTCGATCAAGACGCGGGTCACCGAAGCCGTGCCGGCCGTGCCGTCAAGGATTCGAACCTTGTAGTCCGCCAGGTGGATGGTCTGGATGGCGGGGTAGACTGGGACCAGCGCCTTGCGGAGTGCCGCGTCGAGCGCGCTCACCGGGCCGGTACCCTCGGCGGCGGTGTGGAGCACCTGCTGCCCGACCTCGACCTTGACGACCGCCTCAGCGAAGGGCTCGCTGCCCTGTCGCTGGCCAACCATGACCTGATAGTCCAGCACGCGAAATAGCGGGGTGTAGGTCTGGGCGCGACGCATCAGCAAAAGCGCCACACTGGCCTCGGCACTCTCGTAGGAGAGACCGCGGGACTCAGCATCCTTGATGGCCTGCAGCGCCTCAACATCGGCGCCAAGGTCTACCTGGACGCCAAGCTCTTCCGCCTTACTCAGCAGATTGCCTCGTCCGCTCAGTTCGCTGACGACGACGCGCATCTCATTGCCGACGATTGATGGATCGATGTGTTGGTAGCTGTCGGCAGCTCGTCGCATGGCGGCGACGTGGACCCCGCCTTTATGGGCAAATGCGCTGCGCCCGACGTAGGCCATGTGGTGATCCGGGGCAATGTTCGCGAGTTCGGCGACGAAACCCGACAGGGTGGCGAGCTCCTTGAGCTTGCCTTCAGGCACCGCGCTCAGCCCCATTTTGAGCTCAAGGTTCGGGATGATGACGGTGAGGTTGGCGTTACCGCAGCGCTCACCGTAGCCGTTGATGGTGCCCTGAACCTGTCGCGCGCCGGCCCGCACGGCTGCCAGGCTGTTGGCGACCGCGCAGCCCGTGTCGTCGTGGGCGTGGATTCCGATTGGGTGAGCTAGCTGCTCGACGACGTTTCGCGTGGCCTGCTCAACGCGCCAGGGGACACTGCCGCCGTTGGTGTCACACAGGGTGACGACCTCGGCTCCGCCGCGGATCGCTGCGCGCAGGGTATCGAGCGCATAGCTCGCATCCGCCGCATACCCGTCGAAGAAGTGCTCGGCGTCGTAGATCACCCGGCGACCCTGGGACGAAAGGTACGCGACAGTGTCCTCGATCATCTTCAGGTTGTCATCGAGGGTCGTACGAAGCACCTCGGTCACTTGCAGCGTCCAGGTCTTGCCAAAGATGGTGCAGACAGGCGCGCCGGACTCGATCAGGGCGAGCGTGCTCGGATCCTCGTCAGGGGTGCACTTGGCGCGCCGCGTCGAGCCAAATGCCGCGATCAGCGAGTTCGTCCACTCCAGATCTTTGGCACGTGCAAAGAACTCCGCATCCTTCGGATTCGAGCCGGGCCAGCCACCCTCAATGAATCCCACTCCAAATGCATCCAAGCGACGCGCCACGCGCAGCTTGTCCTGAGCGGTGAGGGAAATCCCCTCGCGCTGGGTTCCATCGCGCAGCGTGGTGTCATAGATCCGAACGACTCCGGATGTAGCAGCCTCGGGCGGGTGTTTCAGCATTGTCGTGGTCTCCGTTGCCAAGCAAAGCGGTACAAATGCGACACCCCGCGCGGTTGAGCTTGCGGGGTGTGTCGGGGGGCGCTCAGATCCCAGTGCCAGCAGCGGGGGGATCCGAATGCAGACGTGAGTTCTGCGTCTCAGCAGCCGCCTTCTCAGCGGCCAGCAAGCGATTGACCGCAGAGAGGTAGGCCTTGGTACTCGCTACGAGAACGTCCGAGTCTGCCGCGTGACCGTGGAATACCCCGGCCGTCGTGCTGTGCTGCGCGTGCACCTTGGCCGTGTCGACATTGGTCGACTTGACCTTAACGTTGGCCTGCCCGAGGGCATCGATGCCCTCGGTGACGGCGTTGATCGAGTATTCGAGTAGCTGTGCTGGGGCGCGTACGAGTTGGTCGATCGCCGTAAACACTGCGTGAACGGGTCCGGTGCCAATGGCGGCAGCGGCCACCACGGAGCCGTCGGGCGCGATCAGTCGCACCGAGGCGGTGGGAAGACCGCTTGAGCCGCAGGTCACCTGAACCGCATCGAGACGATAGAGTTCGATCCCGCGCGCGGCTTCCGAGGAGGCTAAGGCCTCAAGATCGGCGTCGGTGATGTTCTTCCTGCGGTCTGCCAGCAGCTTGAAACGCGCGAACGCCGTTTCGAGTGCCTCGTCGGCGAGCGGAAAGCCGAGCTCGCGCAAGCGAACCGCGAAGGCGTGTCGCCCCGAGTGCTTGCCAAGGACCAGTAGGCTCTTGCTGGCTCCGACCGTGTCCGGTCGCATGATCTCGTAGGTTGTCTCGTTTTTGAGCATGCCATCCTGGTGGATGCCTGCTTCGTGCGCGAAGGCGTTGGCGCCTACGATGGCCTTGTTGGGTTGTACGATCATGCCCGTGCGAGCCGAGACGAGCTTGCTCGTCTTGCACAGCTGAGTCGTATCAATCCGGGTCTCGAGGCCGAGCAGCGCGTGACGTGTGCGCAGCGCCATCACCACCTCTTCGAGCGAGGAGTTGCCTGCGCGCTCCCCGATCCCGTTGATGGTGACTTCGGCTTGGCGAGCGCCCGCGCGGAGACCAGCCAAGGTGTTGGCCGTCGCGAGCCCGAGGTCGTTGTGGCAATGGACACTCACGATGGCCCGCTCAACGCCGTCGGTGTGGCGCATGATGCCAGCGATTAGCGTGCCAAACTCGTCGGGCAGGGTGTAGCCGACGGTGTCGGGAATGTTCAGCGTGGTGGCACCCGCGCGAATCACGGCTGCGAGTACCTCGTAGAGGAACTCAGGCTCTGAGCGACCGGCATCCTCGGCGCTGAACTCGACGTCTTCGCAGAAACCGCTCGCGTAGGCGACCATTTCGGTCGCACGCGCGAGCACCTGCTCGCGTGACATGCGCAACTTGTGCTCGCGATGGATGGGCGAGGTTGCGATGAAGGTGTGGATGCGTGGATGACGCGCGTCCCGGACCGCCTCCCAGCAGCGATCGATGTCCTTGGCGTTGGCGCGGGACAGGCCGCAGATGATCGGGGGCAGCGGATTGGGGCGCCCGAGCGTCTCCTCGCTGCCGATCGTCGTCGCGATTCGCCGGACCGCTTCCAGGTCGTCCGGTGAGGCGGCGGGAAAGCCTGCCTCGATCACGTCGACGCCAAGACGGGCAAGGGCCCTGCCGACCTCGAGCTTTTCGTCCGATGTGAGCGTCGCGCCCGGTGATTGCTCACCATCGCGCAACGTCGTATCGAAGATTCGCACGGTGTTCTGGTCTACAGGGGCCTTGCTGTCCTGAGTCATCGGGGGTCTCCGAAGGAATAAAGTGGCCGTATTAGGCGGCCGTTACCACTGAATCCGCATTCTGTCCGTGAGCGGCGCGGGCGGCCTCGCCCTCAGCGCCACGTGTCATCGCAATTCGGCCGGTTTGGACCATTTCGACGATGCCGAACGGAGCCAGGACGCCGACCAGTGCCTCGATCTTGTCCGGCGAGCCGGAGACCTCGGCCACGACCGTGGTGGGGTCGATATCCACGACGCGACCGCGGAAGACCTCGATCATCTGCAGGACCTCGGAACGGCGAGTCTCGGACACGGCCACCTTGATCAAGGCGAGATCGCGAATGATGCTTGGCTTGGTGGTGATGTCTTCCACGGCCAGCACGTTGACGAGTTTGTAGAGATTGGCCTCGATGAGGTGCGCGATTGCGTCGTCCCCCTCGACCACGATGGTCATACGTGACACGCCAGGCTCATGGGTGCGACCGACGTTGAGCGACACAATGTTGTAGCCGCGCCGTCGAAACAGGGAAGCGACCCGATTGAGGACGCCGGGTTTGTCCTCGACATAGGCGACGATGGTTCGCATCGGGGTCATGATTACTGGTCCTCTCCGGTCTCAAAAATGGGGTTGTGGGGTTGCTGAGGGGTGACAGATGGGCGACGAATCATCTCATCCAACGCTGCGCCTGCGGGCACCATCGGATACACCGAGTCCTCCTGCTCGACGCAGAACTCAACGAGCGCGGTGGTCTTGGTGGCCCGTGCCGCGTTGACGATTGATTCGAGCTCGGCACGTTGCTTGACCCGGAAACCGGCAAGTCCGTGGGCTTCGGCGAGCTTGACGAAATCAGGGCTCGTCATGGGGGTGGCCACATAACGGCGCTCGTAGAAGAACTGCTGCCACTGACGGACCATGCCGAGGTAGCCGTTGTTGATGACGGCGATGTTGATCTTCAGACCCTCTTGGACGAGCGTCTGCATCTCCGCCTGCGTCATCTGGAAGCCGCCGTCGCCGGCAATCACCCAGATTTCATCGTTCGGGCAGCCAAAGCGGGCACCCAAGGCCGCGGGTAGAGCAAAACCCATGGTCCCGAGTCCGCCCGAGGTCACGAGCTTGCGGGCAAAATCGTGCTTGTAATACTGGGCTTCCCACATCTGGTGCTGCCCGACGTCGGTCACGATGATCGCTTTGCCCTCCGTGATCCGCCACAAGTCGTGGATGACCTGGGCGGCATAGAGCTTACCGTTGTCGGGGAGCGAAGCGACGATGTCGATCACGGCGCTGTCGCCGCGAAGGTCCGTGATGTAGTCGAGCCAAGGCTTGCGCTCCGTACGCGAGACATTCGGCAACAGCTGCTGCAGGATGTCCTTGACGTCACCGACCAGCGGCACGTCGACGTGCACGTTCTTGTTGATTTCGGCAGCGTCGAGCTCGATGTGGATCTTCTTCGCGAGCGGAGCGTAGGTCTTCAGGTTGCCGGTGACGCGGTCGTCGAACCGCATGCCCATGGCGATGATGAGATCACTCTCCTGGATGGCCTTATTGACCCACGCCTCACCGTGCATGCCCATCATTCCGAGGGCGCGCGGGTGAGAGGCGGGGAAACCACCAAGGCCAAGCAGGGTGCTAGCCACCGGAATGTCCGTGCGCTCCACGAACGACATTAGAAGCTCGGTAGCATCGGCGCGCACGACGCCGTGACCACAGAAGATGATAGGCTTTTTGGCTTGCTGAATCAGGTCGAGGGCCTGCTGCAGCTGGCTCGGAAGCGGGCGATGCTCCGGGCGATAACCCGGGAGCTTGACGGGGGTCGGATCCCACTTGAAGGGGGCCGTCTTTTGCAGGGCATCCTTGGTGATGTCGACCAGCACGGGGCCAGGGCGACCGGAGCGTGCGATGAAGAACGCTTCCTTGACGGCTTCGAGGATGTCCTCGGCGCGCGTCACGACACTGTTGTGCTTGGTGATCGGCAGGGTGATGCCCGTGATGTCGACCTCCTGGAAGGCGTCTGATCCGAGCAGCGGTGAGGCGACCTGACCCGTGATGCAGACTATGGGGATGCTATCGAGCATGGCCGTGGCGATGCCGGTCACAAGATTCGTGGCGCCGGGCCCCGAGGTGGCGACGCACACGCCGACGCGCCCGGTGGCACGTGCAAATCCGTCGGCCGCGTGGGCTGCGCTTTGCTCGTGACGCACCAGGACGTGGTGGAGTTGGGGGTACTTGGGCAGCGCGTCGTACGCAGGCATGATCGCGCCACCGGGGTAGCCGAACATGACCTCGACGCCTTCTGCGACCAGGCACTCCCACAGGATCTCGGAGCCCGTCAACACCCGGGTGTCCGCGTTGGTCGCCGGGGCCGTGGCGCCCGGAGCCATTCGTTGGATTTCACTTGGATTCGCAGTCACTGTCGTTTCTCCTCGGTCTGCGCCGCTGCAACGGACGCTGTTCGAACAAACTCAAAAACCCCCGCACCGTGTGTGGGTGCGGGGGCCAATCTCAGAGTTGCTTCAGTGCACTCAGACGGCCGCCGCACCCGATACTACGAGTACGAGCAAGCTTCGAATGAGCCCAAGCGCAGACGTCGACTTCGCAGCGGCGCGGGCCGCGGCGTGGACATCAAAGCGCTCCTCCGAAGTCGGCATGGTGCCGTAACTTCTGCAGTCTCGTGGGCGCCCGGTCAAGAGCATTTTGCGGTATTGCCAAATTATTTCCACTTGGGGGGCTCCTCCATTGAGCCATCCCCCTCAGGGTTCTCTTGGCGACACTCGGGGCTAAATTGTCGGGTCGCCTGGCCGATATTCGTGATCTTGCCTCCGCACAGCGGCTCAAGCAGTGATAGTGTTGAGGCGCTCACGATGGCCCTGCCTGAGGTTTTTCTCGAAACTCACCGCCCGCCTGAGTCCTTTTCATGGCGGTGAGGCATTTTTTCTGCAACCTCCCGAGCCCGTGAATTCCACTATGCCCAACGCGTCCAAGCACGAAGAGCTCGAGCGGGTCCTGTCCACGGCAACCGACAAGCCATTGGTGATTCTCCTCGGGGGTCATCCCGATCCAGACGCCATCGGCAGCGCGCTCGCCCACCAGCGGATCTGCGAGCATCTTGGGGTGGCGGCCACCATTGCCCATGTCTTGCCGCTCTCGCGTTCCGAGAATCGGGCCATGGTCAAGGTGCTCAACGTCTCGATGACCAAGGTCAGCGAAACGGCCGATCTTGAAGACTTCGGATATCTCTCGTTGGTCGATGCCAGCGCGAGTGAGTCCCTGATCGATTTGCCCAAGGAGATTCAGCTGCTGACGGTGGTCGATCACCATCGTCCAGTGAGTCTACCAAAGGCGCCGTTTGTGGACATTCGGCATGACGTCGGTGCTACCTGCACGCTCTACGCCGAGTACATGGAGCGCGGTCTCGCGCCTCTGCATGGCGCGGGTCGCGGCGACAGCGGAGTCGCCACCGCGATGTTTTTTGGGCTTCAGACCGACACGGACGATTTTGCACTCGCGGCCGCGCTTGATTTCCGGGCTGCTGCCTACCTCAAGCCGCACTGCGACGTTGAGGCACTGAGTCGGGTTGGGCGTCGACGCATGCCTGCAGAATCGATGGACGCAGTGCGTCGTTCGCTGATGGACATCGAGGTCATCCGGGATTTCGCGATCGCCGGCGTGGGACGCATCTCGGCTGCCAATCGTGATGCCATCCCGACTGCGGCAGACTTTATCATGCGTCGCGAAGACATCGACACCGTCCTGGTCTACGGGATCGTCGATGGGCGTGTGGACGGCAGTCTGCGCACCAACAGTCCCAGCGTCGATCCGGCGGCATTCATGCATAACGCCTTCGGTGAGGACTCCCAGGGGCGCGCCTACGGCGGCGGCCGCGCTGACAAGGGCGGCTTTCAGTTGCCGCTCGGTGTACTGGCCGAGACGCGCGACGAGGAGTCCCTCTGGGCGCTCGTGCAGGAAATCGTGCACATGCGCGTCTCTCGCGTGATCCCGGAGCTGGGTAAGAAGCGTTCGAACACGACCAATCGCGTCGTGGAGTGAGGTGCGCGCGGCTAGTCGCTGAGCTCGGGTGGCGCGTCACCCGAGTCGCTGACTTGTGGATGGAACGCAGGGCGCAGGCCGCGCCGCCTGTCCCGCCTAGCGTCGACTGCGACCGACCAGCGCCACGTACACGTGCTGGGCCTGGAGATGGTTCAAAAAATTGCGGGTATTGACCTGCTCGAGCGTCAGATAGCTGTCAGCGGCGTGGGGCGTGTCTGGGCGCAGCAGCACGATGCGAACCGCTGCGTCAAAGCAGCCGCTGGCCACGTGCGCCAAGGAGTCAAGGCAACCCTGACGGACCTCTGCTCCAGTCGTGGGATCGGTCTGCACCGTGTAGTCGATCGCGCAACGAAACGGAGTGAGGACCGCGGTAGATGGCTGCTGGTAGGTGCCGAGCAGTGTGTAGCGCGCGCGCGCAGTTCCCTCGCGTAAGAGCCCATCGGTGTCGAGTCGATAGCCCGCGGCCGACAGGCCCTGGCGCTCAAGAAAGCTCGCCAACCACTGCTTGATCTCGCGGTGAAACAGGTGGTGGGCAGGAGCAGGCCCCTGGCGCGCAGTGAGACGCTGCTGCAGCAGCGTCGCGCTGCTCTCAGCCAGGTTGGCGAGCTGCGAGGCAAACTCGATCGCCATGCCTTCGGGACGCTCGTGCTTGCCAGAGAGCGCGAACACCTGGAGCGCATTGCTCTCAAAAATCCGCAAAAAACAGGGTGAATCGGGCACGTCGAGGGTGACCCCAACGCGCGTCGCTGGCAGTGGGGCGACGAAGGGTTCGTAGCGGCGGAAGCGCAACTGGTCACGGCCATGGGCGACCACCACGCCGCGCAAAACACCCACAAACACCAGCTCGCGGTCGGAGCGCATTTGCGTCACCAGGACGTCCGTCGCGTCAAGGGTTGGTGGCACCGGCAGGCGAACCTCGCCGAGGTCCGCCAAGATCGGGGACGCGTCCTCTGTCCGAAAATCGAGCTCTCCGGCGAAGAGCACGAGGCGTCGATTCGCGATCGCGTCGCTCGGAGTACTGTCACAGATGACGCAGTTCTCGGGCTGTCTAGGCGGGGTACTCGGGCGAAGTGGGCCGCTGCTCATAGCCCCGCATCGTAGGACGCCCTGGTCTGAAGACCAACTGCCAGTCTCGGAATTAGTGTGCGCTATCGCCTAGGTCGTCCGGGGCCGACCTGCGCTCGGGGGCGATAGACCGCAACAGGCCTGAGCCCAGATCGGCTATGCTGCGGCTCGCCAATTGTGAGGAGCCGAGTTTGTCATGAGGCGCATTGTCGATTTTGACGCGAATGGTTTGCCACGTGTGTCCACGACCGATCCGTTCGGTCCGGCACCGGGTGAGGGGGCTTGGCGATGGATCGACCTGGAAGCTCCGACCGCTGAGGAGCTAAAGGCTGTGGGTGAGGCCTACGGGTTTCATCCGGTCGCACTGGAGGACTGCGCGACTTTTGATCGACGCCCCAAGCTCGAACAGTACGACGAGCACTTGTTTGTCGTGATTCACGCGCTGTCGGATGCCGACGAGCAGGCGGACGTCGAACTCTCTGAGTTGCACTCATTTCTGCGCACGGGCCTGCTCGTGACGGTCCACGATGACAAGATCGCGATGCTCGATTCGCTATTCACCCGCCTGTCTGAGGACCCGCTAGCCCACAAGCGAGGCGCCTTTTTCGCGCACTATCAGCTATGTGAAATGGTCGTACGGGCCATTTTTCCGATTGTCGAAGGACTCCTGGAGCGAGTGGAGACCGTGGAAGAGCAGCTGCTCGAGCAGGCGGTGGATGGGACGTTGAATGAAGCCCACGCGATTCGGCGCAAGGTAGTGACCCTGCGTCGTGTACTGTCTCCGCTGCGTGAGGTGTTTTCCGGACTGTCCAAGGCTGAGGACGGGCTCGTCGGGCGCAAGACCGCTCTGTACTATCGCGGGGTGTTGGACGAGGTGCTGCACCTCAGTGAGCTACTGGAATCCGCCCGTGAGCACCTCTCGAATCTGAGGGAGGCCTACTCCAATGAGGTCTCCCAACGTACCAACAACGTGATTCAGCGGCTGACCGTGTTCAGCGTGGTCTTTCTGCCCCTGTCGTTCCTGTCTGGGTTTTTCGGGCAGAACTTCGAGTCGCTGCCATTCCACTCACGACCGTTCTTCTGGGGAGCGCTCGCGCTCTACACCGCGACGCCGGTTACGCTGATCCTCTGGCTGCGCAGCCGGAAGTGGACTTAGCCCACAGAAACGAGCCTGGTGGGGCGGCCTGCTGGCCGCATTGAGCCGGGCTTGGGCTGTGGCCACACTGATGAGCACCCGTGTCTCGCCCCATGGTTAGAACCCTTCCGCCCAGCGCCCCTCAGATGGCGACCGTGGTGCGTCTCAGGCCTGGGGTCGGGGACGAGGCCGAGCTAGTCGCCGGGCTGCGGGAGCGACGCGCCGCGGCGGTGGACTGCTTGATCGAGCGCTACGGCGCGCTGGTGCGGCGCAGTCTCTATCGCGTGCTCGGCAACGCCTGCGATCTGGATGATCTGGAGCAAGAGACTTACATCACCGTGCTGGCGCGCTGTCACACGCTGCGCGAGCCCTCCGCGCTACGTAGCTTCGTGGTGAGCGTTGCCATGCGGCTCGCACGCAACGAGCTCCGCAAGCGAGCGATTCGCCGTTTCGTCGGACTGGATTCGCTCGAGCGCTCGGGTGCGGTGACCGCGCACGATCCTTCCGGCTCGCAGGTCATGCGACGTGTTCACGTCGCGCTCGACCAAGTCGATGCCAACGCTCGCGTGGCGTTCGTGTTGCGACATGTCGAAGGCTACGAGCTCACCGAGACTGCCGCGGCCTGTGGTTGTTCCTTGGCCACGGTGAAGCGCTGGCTCGCGCGCGCCGAGCAGACGTTGAAAGCGCTCGCCGCTCAAGATCCGGTCTTACAAGGCCTGTTGAAGTCGGCTGCCTCTGAGGGGGAGGGTGCACCGTGAGCCCCGACATCCTTGAGCGCTGTGGGCGTTTACTCGCGGGAACCTCGACCGTTCCAGCAAGGGACAGCTCGGAGACAGAGCTCAGTCGTCGCGTTCTCACCGGGGCAGTGGAGCGTGAGATGCGCGGTCGCCGTTGGCGTCAGGGCCTCAGCGTGTCACTGCTGCTCGTCGGCTTGTTTTCGGGCTATGCGTGGACGCGCTGGAATGCTGCGAACGAGTCGGCGCCGGTGGCTTTCACGGTGGGTGCGGCGCACCTGCGTGGCACTGTTGGCGCGTACGTCGCTCCGTCGGAAGCCGTGCCTCTGGCGCTCCAGTTTTCCGAGGGCAGCCTGGTTGAGCTCCTGCCGGGCGCGCGCGCGCGGGTCAGCGGAACCTCGCCGCGCGGCGCCACCGTTCTCCTCGAATCGGGCTCTGCCAAGGTTCAGGTAATGCATCGTCCCAAAGCCGAGTGGACGGTGATGGCCGGGCCATATAGCGTGCACGTTCACGGGACCGCCTTCGTGGTTGGGTTCGACGCGAAATCCCAGGTTTTTGAGCTGGAAATGCTGTCAGGCATCGTGAGTGTCGAGGGCCCCGGGCTGCAGGTGCCCGTCGAGATTCGTGGAGCGCAACGCTTCTCACATCATGCGGGGGCTTCTGCCGCTGCGACCAGTCGTGGAGCGCCATCAGCGCTCGGACTGGCGACCTCCAGCTTGCCCTTGGCGGCCTCGTCGAGCCTCGCGGCGGACGGGCTCGCATCGTTGCCGTTACCTGCGACCCACGCTCCTGCCAGCTCAGTCACTGATTCAGCCGCAACCGCGTCCAGCAGCTGGGCCTCGCGCGTGGCGCGCGGGGACTACGCGGCGGTGTTGCGTGAGTCGGAGGCTCAGGGTTGGAATCGCAGCCTAGCCCAGTCAAATTCGCGGGATTTGCTCGCGCTCGCCAATGCCGCACGCTTTCTGGGGCGTTCCCAGCAGGGGCGAGAAGCGCTCATGACCTTGCGGCAGCGCTACCCGAGCGCCAGCGAGTCCGCTCAGGCAGCGTACCTGCTCGGGCGGCTCGCGGAGAGCCAAGCTCCCGCGGACGCGCTCAGCTGGTACGCGCGCTATCAGCGCGAAGCGCCGTCCGGGGCGCTGTTGGCAGAGGCACTTGGTAGGCGCGTCGTTCTGCTCCGGGATTCGGGCAAGCTCGCGGAGGCTCGGGAGCTCGCTGGGGAGTACGTTCGTCGCTTCCCCGATGGCCCCTACGCGGCCGTTGCGCGTAAACTACTGACTCCTTGAGACGCTCTGTCCTTGTTCTGAGTCTTGCTGGTTGCTGGAGCGTCGTGACCACGACGTGGGGCGCAGCCAACACTGTCGTTGGGGTGCAGTGCGAGGGAAACCAAGCGGGCGTGTTGCAACGACGACTCAGTTCGGAGCTAGGCGCCGACGACGCATTGCCAGTGGTCGTGCTGTCATTTACGGAGAACAGCGAGCTTGTGCCCGAAGAACTGGCCAGCACCACCGGAGCGTCCGCGCTGTTGCTGGTGTTTTGCGAAGAAGATGCGTTGCGTGGTGAGCTGCGCCTGCAGGAGCGTTCGTCTGGGCGCCGGTTGCAGCGCCGTTTACGCGTCTCACGTCGCGAGCGGGATGCGGTGGGCGTCTTCGCACTGCGCGCGGTCGAGCTGGTGCGCGGCGCGCGTTTGGAACTCGAGCAGCGAGCGAGCCTCGACGCAAAGCCGAGCAGCGTCGCGTCCGCTGCCTCACCGGTGGTCAGCACGGCGCCAACCGCTCCCGTTGCTTCCGCGCGCGTTGCTTCCGCGCCGGTCGCTTCCGCGCCGCCCCAACCCACCTCGGCAGCGCCAGCGGCTGCAACGGGAGCGGTTGGCGCTGAGTCGGTGACGCCGCGCCAGGCATTTCGCTTCGCCGCTTTTGGTGCCGTCGAGGAGGCCAAGGACGGACTTGGGAGCTCGCTGGCCCCCGGGGCTCGACTGAGCTGGTCGTTTGCTGCACCTTGGGCGGTCGAGGTCCTCGCGGTAGGGCCATTTGGGGCGACTCGGGAGCAACTGGAAGGCACGCTCCAGGTGACTCAGGCTTTCGCTTGGATGAGGCTCGCGCGCACGAGTCGCTGGCCAGGTGGCTGGGCGCTCGGAGTCAATGGAGGCGTCGGTGGTTCCTGGTTTTCCGTCGCCAGCGAGCCCGCGCCTGGATTTCGTGGCAATCAGCTGCGCTCCCTAGGCCTGCTGATGACACTGGGAATGGAGCTCTCATGGTCCTTCCGAGATCACTGGTTCATTTTTGCAGAAGCCAATGGCGGCGATCGAGTGCCGATCCCGCGGCTGAAGTTCGACCAGTCGAGCTCAACTCCGAGCTCGCCATTTCTCGGGATGGCGTTTTTGGGCGCAGGGGTGGCGCTGTGAGCCTGCGGCGCGCCCTGCACATTGGGCTGCGCATTGGGCCGTTTCTGCTCGCGCAGGGCTGCGCCGTGGATACCCTGCGGCCGTTCGAACGGGCTGCGCCCGCTGGTGGAGCCGCTTCGGGAGGAACTGGGCCGCAGGGCGGCACGGGCACCGGCGCGACGCCGTCGGGCGCAGGCAACGGCGGGGAAGGCGGCAATTGTCGCGCCGTCGAGCAAGCCTGTCGTTCGGCAGCGCAGTGCTGCTCAGGGCGTTGTGAGGGGGGAGCTTGTCGTGCCAGTCGCGGCCCTGCAGATAGCTGCCTGACCGCGGGTAGACCCTGTGACCAAGGCAACTGCTGCTCCGGGCAATGTCGCTCGCTTGGCGTGAACAACCTGAACCTTTGCATCTTGCCCGATGGTTGTCGCTCTGCGGGTGAGCTCTGTGGTTCGCCGCTCGACTGTTGCACCGGACGATGTCAGGCGGACCTTCCGGGGACGCCCGCCCGTTGCGTGGCGGGCGGAGGCTGCCTCCCGTCCGGCGAAATCTGCGCGGGCGATCAGGACTGTTGCGGTCCGAAGCCCGATGGCCGCGCGGGGCGTTGCGTTCCGTCGCTATTTGGAGCGCCCAGGTGCTTGGCCGCGGATGGAGTCTGTGTCGCCTCGGGTTCGAATTGCTCACTCGGGATTGAATGCTGCGGCAAGTTCTGTCGTCCAACGCAGCTTGGGGTGCGTCAATGCGCCGAGACCTGCGCGGCCAACAAGGAGCTCTGTAGCTCACCTTTGGATTGCTGTTCGGGGAGTTGTATCGGCCAGATTTGCGCGGAAAACGCCACCGGGTGTGTCCCGATCGGTGCGCAGTGCAAGTCCACGCAGGACTGCTGCGAGGGGGACTGCGCTCCGGAGATATCACGCTGCATCCTGCGCTGAGCGTTGCGCGATGACCCTAGGATGATCCCAGGCACACTTGACGAGCGGGGGCTTAGCGGGAAAGTAGCCGCCGGCTCGTCCTTAGCGGCTTTTTCGCTCGTCACGGAGTCGACTTATGGAGGGATGAGCGATGCTTCGAATGATTAAGTTTTCTACGGCGGTGACCTTGTTGGCGCTTGGTATGTCAGCCGTCGGCTGCAAGAGCGACGATGCCGCGGCGGTGCGCAAGAGCGAGCTGTCGGAGTCTTGCCAGACCAGCGCTGACTGCTCGGACGCGCTCGTCTGCCGGTCCGGTCAGTGCGCCTACGCGGATCTTCCGATCCAGCCGGTGGCAAAGGAGTGTCACCTGATCGCCTGTGAGAAGCCACTGGACTGCTGTCCAACACCGAGCTCGCAATGCGCCAGCTATAAGGCGTCCTGCGATGCTTCGCCGCTGAGCTACGCGTGCGACACCTATAAGTCGGCCTCTTCAGAAGAATCTGTGGGTGAGCCAGGGAGGTTCCGGGAGATTTCCGAGGCCGTGATATAGGGCGATTCGCACGTGTTCGTAGGAGCGAAAGCCGTAGGCTTTTCGTGTCGTAATTCTGGCCTTGTTGTTGAATCC
>JBBRAB010000023.1:0-72846 GCA_038207155.1 Polyangiales bacterium | reverse complement strand
GAAGACGTCCGTCGGGACGGCCATCGACGTTTTGGTCGCCGACTCGCTGACCCACAAGACCTTGGTCCGCCGCGTCGATGTCGACGCCCGGGCGACGAAAGGCTCCTCGGACATCCTCGCCATTCGCGCCGTCGAGCTGCTGCGCGCAAGCCTGCTCGAAGCGCCCAATCTCCCGGCGGATCTCAATCGGTTCGTCCAGGCGCCACCGCCGTCTTCCTCGCCACCGTCCCCCTCGTCGTCGCAGTCGTCCCCGCCATCGTCGTCGCAATCGTTGTCGTCGCCGTCGTCGTCGCCGTCGTCGTCGTCGTCGTCGTCGTCATCGTCGTCGTCGTCGTCATCGTCGTCGTCGTCCGGCTTATCTTCGCCCACCTTGTCGTCCGCGTCGTCCGCGTCGTCCGCGTCGTCCGCGTCGTCCGCGTCGTCCGCGCCGTCCACGGTCGACACGAGAGCGCTCTCCTCCGCGGATTCCTCGAGCGACTGCTCCGGATCCTCGAGATCTTCCGCCGAAGGTGGCGGCTTCACAGGAGCCTCGACACTCGCGTCAGACGGAGCTTCGGGCAACTCGTCATCCTGGTTCAACAGGCCAAAATCCGCCATGCCGATGGGCGCGGTTTCGCCGATCTCACGCTCAAAGACGTCACGAGATTCCTGCGTCAGTTCGGTAAATTCGCGCAGGGTGGGCAGCTCCTGCAGGGACTTGAGTCCAAATAGCTCAAGGAACGTCGGCGTAGTGCCGTAGAGCATGGGACGCCCGGGCTCGTCCTTCTTACCAAGTACCCGCACGAGCTCTCGCTCGAGCAGACCCTTAAGGACAGGACCGCAATCCACGCCGCGAATGTCATCCGCCTCGGGACGGGTGATCGGCTGACGGTAAGCCACGATCGCGAGGGTCTCAAGCTGCGCCCGCGAGAGCTTGACCGGCTTGTGCTCGAGATAGGCCCGCACATAGTCCGCGACCCGAGCATGCGAACGGAACGCGTAACCGTCGGACACTTCGTCGATGAAGATCCCTCGATTGGCGTAGCTGGTGCGCAGCTCCGCCAGTAGTTCTTCGACGCGCCGGCGATCGAGCTGCATCGCCTTGGCGATGTCCTTCAGAGACAGAGGTTTTTCGCTTACGAAGATCAGTGCTTCGATGGCATTGCGAAGCAGCTGTCCCGCATCCCCCTCAAGCTCGCCCTCAAGCTCGCCCTCGACGGATTTTACGGGTGTGTCGCCGCCGTCATCCTCAAAACCTGGAGGAATGGAGCTGGGACTGTCGGCCACCAAGAACGGCGGGTCCGTTTCGGGCGACTCGCCGAGAACCGAATCCAAATAGGCTTGAGATGCCTCCTGATCTGACTTGGCGGCGTGCGACTCACTCCGCGGTTCTTGGTCACCCTCGACTGGCTCGTCCGGCTCGGACTCACTCCGAGGCTCTTGGTCGACTGGCTCGTCCGGCTTGGACTCACTCCGCGGCTCTTGGTCGACTGCCTCGTCCTGCTCGTCCTCGCTTGCGTGCGAGCTAAACGCCTCGCCTTCGTCCGAAATGGAACCGACTAGGGCGCCGGAGAGAAACTCGTCGCCGAGCTCCGAGACGCCCGCCGTGTACGAAAGATCTGCCGACAGAACATCGAGCGGGAGGTCATCGGCGGCGAGGGACGGCTCACCTGCGCCAAAGCCACCAAAGCTGGAGGTCGGCGGGGCGGCTCGGCCCGGAGTAGCCGTCGGCTTGGCGGGACGACGGGCGTGTTCAGTCCGCTTCGATTTGCGTGTCGCCATGTCCTTGAGACTCCGTATCCTCCCCCGTCATCACCGCCACGCCTGAACTCAGGTCATGCGGCAGCGCTGACTCGGCGGCTTGAGCGGTGGCGTCCGCCACCGTCGTTTCAACTCGTTCGCTCGCATCGTCCGTCAACGCACCGACGAACTCCCCGAAAGCGCGAGCATCATCGGGGAGAATCACATCGGCGGCAGTAACTTGCTCAGTTGCCCAGTCGGCAAACGGATCGGCGGCTGCCTCGTCACCGAGCGCAGCCGCAACGGTTTCCGTCTCAGTCTCTGCAACAGGTTCTGCTTCCGCAACAGGTTCCGATGCAGGCTCTGATGCGGGCTCGGGTTCTGATGCGGGCTCGGGTTCTGATGCGGGCTCGGGCTCTGACTCGGGCTCGGGTTCTGAAGCGGGCTCGGGTTCTGATGCGGGCTCGGGCTCTGATGCGGGCTCGGGCTCTGACTCGGGCTCTGAGGCAGGCTCGGGTTCTGATGCGGGCTCAGGTTCAGAAGCAGGCTCGGGCTCTGACTCGGGCTCTGAGGCAGGCTCAGGTTCTGATGCGGGCTCGGCTGGTGCCTCGGCAACAGGCGCGAGCGCTGCGGTGTTCGGTGTGCCGGGAGCTGGCGGCAAGCTCGCTTCGTCTGGAGCCGCGGGCGATTCCAAAGGAGCTGAATACGGGGCGCCGTCGAGCGGACGTTCGAAGGCTCCTTCGCCGGTTGGCCGCATGGCATCCACCTCTTCGTCGGAGATGAAGATCTCGATGAAGAGCTCGCTCTGCGTCGTCTCCTGCGACAACCGCATCATTCGGAGCTTGGTCATCTCGAGGATGGCCAGAAAGGTCACGACAACCTCAGACTTGCTCCTTTGCCCCTCAAAGAGCGCCTCAAATCGCATCGAGCCCCGACCTCTGAGCTGATCGACGAGCTGATTGATTCGGTCGGTGATCGAGAAACGCTCGAACTCAATATGGTGATCGACGACATTTTTCGCGCGCGACAGGATGCGCTGAAACGCCTCAAATAGCCGGAAAGAATTGCCCGGCGCCAGCGGGGCGGGTCCCTCGACAGCCTCGACCGGCGCCCCGCGCGCAAACACGTCGCGACCGAGCACCCGTCGACCGGAGAGCTCCTGCGAAGCCTCCTTGTATTTCTGGTACTCGAGCAGGCGACGAATCAGCTCGCCGCGCGGATCGAGCTCCACCGCGTCGGGATCCTCTTGGTCCGTCGGGGGAGACGGCAGCAGCATCTTGGACTTGATGTGGGCCAGCGTGGCCGCCATCACCAAGTACTCACTGGCAACGTCGATATTGAGCTCACGCATCAGCGCAATGAACTCAAGGTACTTCCTTGTGACAAACCCGATGGGGATGTCCAGGATGTCTAGCTCGTGCTCCTGAATCAGGTGCAGCAGGAGATCGAGCGGTCCCTCAAAGCCGGGGAGATCCAGTCGAATCGCGGCATCTTCCGGCACCAGCGCGTCGCTTAGAACGATGCCGTCCTGGTCCGGTCCCGTGCCCGCGGGGCCCGGCTTGGCCTTCGATGCCGCACCGGGTTTGGTCTCGGGGCGTCGTCCGACCTTGGACGGTCGACGTTCGTTAGCCGCCTTACCCACGGTTCCCCTCCCCCAAGACCAAAAGCCCGGAGCTCGCGTAGGAGCCCGGACAATCGCATCTGTGCTGGCAGGGAAGCGCGGTCATCGGATCAGGACGTCTCTCAAAGGGGGGCTGAGCGTAGCAGAGCGGGCGGCAACGGGAACCGGTCTTTCGCTGCCAGATGTTGACACATGCGGCCGAACGGCCGAGCTCAACAGCTGGTCTTCGTGCTAGCGTTGGTGCTAATGGTGGATTGCTGCGAACCAGATCCCCTGCTCGGTCGCGTGATCGATGGGGCCTTCAGACTGGACTCGGTCCTCGGGATCGGTTCGATGGGGACCGTCTATCAGGCAGAGCAGCTCGCCCTCCGGCGCGCTGTCGCGCTGAAGGTCCTGCACCCGACACTGCTCTCTGAGCCGACGGTCCGCGAGCGCTTCCATCGTGAGGCGCGGCTGACGGCGCGACTGTCGCACCCTGGTATCGTTCGCGTGCTGACCACGGGAGAGATAGCCCCTCAGAATCCAAGCGAGCCAAGCACCATCTATCTCGTCACCGAGTTGGTCGACGGTGTGACCCTGCGAAGCGAGCTACAATCGCACGGGAGCCTTGCGCCGGCGCACGCGCTCGACCTCCTCGGCTGGGTTGGCGACGCGATCGGAGAGGCCCACGAACGTGGCGTCGTACATCGCGATTTGAAGCCCGAAAACCTGATGCTGACGCCACAGGCTGTCGACGGCTGCCCGATTCGCGTGCTTGACTTCGGTCTGGCTCGAGCTCTCGACAATTCCGAAACCGCGCTCACCCGGCGCGGGGCGCTGATTGGAACAGCCCGCTACCTGTCCCCTGAAGGGGTCCGCGCGGAGAACGTGACCCCAGCCAGCGACGTCTATTCACTTGGGGTAGTGCTCTTTGAATGTTTGTTTGGTCGCGGCGTGTTCTCAGCTGAGTCCACGCTCGAACTTCTGCTCCATCACGCCGAAACGGAACCTCAAATCCCCACTCGATTTCCTAGCGGCGAGCCAGTGCCCGAGGGGCTCGCTAAGTTACTGCTCGCCGCCCTCGCCAAAGAACCAACGGCACGCCCTCAAGATGCCCGGGCGTTCGGGCAAGCGATCAGGCGATTGGGTCTGCAGCCTGGCGCCATGCTCGACCCCGCTGCAGGCGGGGAACCCACGACCAACGTCAGTGCGACCCTCCCGCTCGGCACCTCTGCCTGGGGCCAGCGACTGTGAAACGGGCAGCCTGGACGCTCATTGGCGCGTTACTGTCCTTCTCGACGCTCGCCCAGGCAGAGGACGGCCCCGCTCCCCGCGTGCGAAGTTCTGGGCGCGCGAAGGCGGAGTTTGGAGTCGGGCTCTTGGCTCTTCCGGGGGCGACCGTCTGTGGCGCACGCGCGGAGGGACAATGCGGACGTGGAGATGTCAGTCCGATCGTCGATACTTGGCAGATCTTCCGAGCCACTCCACGACTGTCGGTCGGCGCGGGCGTTATGCTTGCTCCCTTTCCCACCAATGACGCTTCGCGCTCGGATCCCCCGGGCATCAAGCGCGATCATCAACGGCGCTACTTCACGATCGAAGGGACCGGACGTTTTCACTTTTCCCTGATTCCAACCTGGGAAAACTGGGCTGCGGCGACCGCGGGTCTCGTGGTGGTCAGCGATACCTATTCGTCCCGGGCGCTCTCCACGGATCGCGCTTGGGTCGGACCACGAGGGGTCACGACGCGCTCGGAAGGCCTGTCACTTGGGCTCGGCGTCGGAGCCGTGCGAGCGTTGTCAGACGACTGGTCTTTGGGGCTGAACCTGCGCGGCTCGCTCTGGTTGCTGCCGCAGGTGCCCGCCCGCAATCCCTTCGGTGATGAGGCCTCGTTGTCCGGGGCGAACTACGGTCTGCTGATCGGCGTTTCGGTTGGCTACCGGCTGCTGCTTTAATCCCACGGGAGCCCGCGCTTTTGGGCGCTCACCGGGGCGCGCGAAGCGTCGCGCTGACCCCGCCCCACTTGGGTTATCGTGCGCCCAGCCCCACGAGCGCGAGCACCGAGAGCAATCGCTCACCCAGCAGCCCCGCAACGGCGAGCAGCACGACGGCGCGGGCAGCGGCAAGGGACGCACTGAGGCTGACGGGACTCGCGGCCCGCGCGAGCAGAGCGAGGGTGACCTCGAGCAGAACCTGGGTCACGAGCAGGGGCGTCGCGAGCGCCAGTGCAACGGACACTCCCGCGGTCAGATTCTCGACCACGCCCAGGACAACTGGGCGACTCGGAAGCGGCGACGCAGCAAGCCGCCCGAGCAGGAGACTAGCCCCACCGAGGTGCAGGAACGTCATCGCGACAAACAGCGAAACCAGGGTACCTAGCGGCCCTGAGGGAGCTTGCGCCAGCAGCGCTTTGCCGGAATCGCGCGCGCCGCGCAGCTCATCCCAGAGAGCGCCGACCATTTGGGCCGTCCACATGGCGATCGAAGCGCTCACGGCGAGCGTGCATCCGCGAAAAAACCGCAGCACCAGCTCGCTCCAACCCGGCGCCACTCCACCATGGGGCACCACCTCGGGGAGCAGCACGACGCACAGACTCAGCCCCACGGCCGCGCGAGGGCCTGCGCCCACTCCCTGGGGGAGAAAGGCTGGCACTAGCGCCACGATCGGTACCACGCCGGCCCAGCCAGAGAGCCAGTCCAGCAAGGGAAAGCCCGTGACCAAGAAAATCCACCTGGAAAGCTCTGATGCCTGCATCGTCCCCTCCCCCGGTCACCATCGACGTTGACGAAGGCCCGCCGTGCCAGTAACCGTGAGCCCCCGATAGAGGACCACAGGATGACGGACCCGACTAGCCTGATCGGATACACCACTCGCCCGTACGAGCATCAACTCGACTGGAAACAGGCGGTTACCTACGCCATCGGGATCGGAGCCAAGCGCGACGAGCTCGATTACCTCCACGAAAAACGGGGACCGAAGGTATTTCCGACCTTCGCGGTCATTCCGTCGTTTGAACCGATGATCGAGGTCGTCGCCAAGGTGGGCGGTGGTTTTGAAAATCTCGTTCATGGTGGCCACAGCGTCATCGTCCACCGGCCGATCCCGGCCGAGGGCACCCTGGTCACCACCGGTCGGCTCGACGCGGTTTACGATCTCAAGCGGCTGGCTCAGGTCATTGCCTCGACGCGCACCTACCTCGGCGATGAGCTGCTGGTGGAGTGTACGTGGAACATCATTCTGTTTGACCGGGGGGGCTTCGGCGGTCCCCGTCCGCCCCGACAGGAGCGAGTCGCACCCGAGGAGGGGGCGGTCCCGGACTTTGAGTCGCGTCAGAGTATCAGCCCGGAACAGGCCATCATCTATCGACTGAGCGGGGACACGAACCCGCTCCACATCGATCACGAATTTGCGAAAAAGCTTGGTTTCGATGCCGGTCCGATCCTCCATGGGCTGTGTACCTTCGGATTTGCGGTGCGTGCCCTGCTCGGAGCCGCTGCTGACGCCGACGCCGATCGACTTGTCTCGTTCCACACGCAGTTCAAAAAGCCCGTGTGGCCTGGTGATGAGCTCGTCACCAAGGGCTACCGCCTCGCTGACGGACGTTGGGCACTCAATGTCGGGGTCACCGGGCGTGAAGAGCCAGTGCTTGGTAACACCTGGGCTAAGCTACGGTAAAAGGGATGGTCATGAAGCACGAACGCTCGATGCAACACCCGATCTTCGGCGCCTTGGGACTTCTGTCGCCCTGGTTGGCGCTCGGCGGCATCCTCAGCGCAGGCATCTACGGCATCAGTATCGGAGGGACGCCGGGAAGTCTGAAGCTCAAGAAATCTGCGGCGGACCAGCCTCCGACTATGGCTGCTGCGCCCGCAGCGACCCCGGCTGCGCCGGGGTTTCAGGCCCGACCGAACCCGATGAGTTTCGCCGGTCCAAATCCGCCGCCCCATGTCATTCCCACCCCAAGACCCGTCACTCGCCCATGACCGTCTCGCCCCGTTGGCTATCCGCAATCGTCGCGCTGCTGCTCAGCAGCTGCGTCGTGACTCCCTTTGGTGGCCCTGGTTCACCGCCACAAGCGGCAACACCTATCCGACCAGCCATCGCGGCGGGCACGACCGAATCCTTGCCGGACGAGATCGGAGCGAGTCACCTACTTGTCCAGTACGTCGGGGCCCAGTCTGCACCTGCTACCGTGGCCCGCAGCAAGGCCGAGGCGCGCAGCCGGGCGGAACAGGCTCTCAAGCGCGCCCGCGCCGGTGAAGATTTCGCAAAATTGGTCGCCGAATACTCCGACGAACCGGGCGCAGCGGAGCGTGCCGGCTCTCTTGGCAAGTTCGCTCACCACGCCATGGTCAAGCCCTTCGCCGACGCCGCGTTTCGCCTCAAGGTCGGGCAGCTCTCGGATGTCGTCGAGTCCCCCTACGGCTTTCATGTGATCCTGCGAAGCGAGTAGCGCCTAGGCAGACCTGAGGCGTGAGCCGCAGCCCGCCCCTAAGTGAACTTAGGGGCGGGCTGCGCTGCCTGCCCCTCGCGCGGCGACCGCTAGCTAGCCAGGGTGTCGCGAGCGATCACGAGACGTTGAATCTCGCTCGTTCCCTCACCGAGCTCGCACAGCTTGACGTCCCGCAGGAAGCGCTCCACGGCAAATTCCCGGGTGAACCCGTAGCCACCGTGGATCTGAAGCGCATCGTTGCAAGCGCGTGTCGCGGCCTCGCTCGCAAATAGTTTAGCCATCGCTGACTCGACGCGATGGGGTTTGCCGTGATCGCAGAGCCAGGCCGCGCGTTGAATCAGCAGCTCGGCGGCGTCGAGGGCGGTACGCGCATCAGCCAGCTTCCACTGGATGGCCTGGTGGTCTGCAATTGGGCGACCGAAGGTTTGTCGCTCCTGAGCGTACCGCCGAGCAAGCTCCATGGCGCCGCGACCGAGCCCGAGCGCCATCGCGGCGATCGAGATGCGACCGCGATCGAGGATCTTCATGGTGTCGTAGAACGCCGCCCCGACCGCGCCGAGGCGCTGAGAGTCAGCGACGCGACAACCGTTGAAGTGCAGCTCGGCCGTATCGCTGGCTCGACATCCGTACTTCTCGAGAATGCGTCCGACCTCGAAACCCGGGGTGCCACGATCGACGATGAACGCCGAGATGCCACGATGGGTGGGCAGCTCATCGCTCGTGCGGGCGAGTACTACGCAGAACGCGCCCACCGAGCCCTGAGTAATGAAATTCTTGGTGCCGTTGAGCACCCAGTCGTCCCCGTCGCGCACCGCGGTCATCCGCAAAGCGGCGCTGTCGGAGCCCGCATCGGGCTCCGTCAATGCCCAAGACGCCAACCACTCCCCCGAGGCCGCGCGCGGAAGGTATTTTTGCTTCTGGTCGTCCGTCCCAACCGAGAGAATATGCCCGACGCCAAGTCCGTTGTGACTAGCGACCGTCAGCGCAACTGCGCCATCGACCCGCGCGCATTCCTCGACGCAAATAGCGTAAGCGAGCGTGTCCATGCCCGCGCCCCCGAATTGCTCCGGGATACCGATGCCGAGCAAGCCCAGCTCTGCCAGCTTGGGAATCAGTTCATGGGGAAATCTCTCTTCGGCGTCCCACTGCTTGGCAGATGGGGCGACCTCCCGAGAGCAGAATTCGCGCACCGAGGCTCTCAGGATGCGATGCGACTCAGACGGCTCGAAATTCACGTTCTGGACTCCTGACGGCACTATCGAGAACTGGGCTCTTGAGTCTTGGTGGACGCCGCGTTCGTAGCGGCGAGGAATTTGGTGAGGTGCTCGACCTTCGATTCAAATGACAGGCAGCGCGCCGCAGCCGCTTTCGCGTCCCCAGCCAGAACCAACTCTTCATCGCCGATGGCGACGATGACGCCCCCTTGCCGAAGAGCCAACCACTCCACCCTGGGCCCTTCGGCGCCCGCACGACTTGAAAACGATACCGCTCCGGCCGGGGCCTTCAGCTCCTTGGCTCCGGGCAGCTTGCGCAGCGTCTTCATGACGTCGGTGGCCGAGGCTTCATCTGCCTTGCGACTCGCCAGCACGCGGTAGCGGTGCTCACCCTCTTTGTAGTAGCCGACCGCCCCTGGACCGACCCCGTCGATGCCAAGGAGGTCCTTGGACTCGAACGAGACACCCAGTGGCAGCCGGTTGGTCTCGGGAAGCAGTGCCACCTCGGGAAGCGGATTTCGCTCTCCGGGCAGACTCTCGCCGATTGCGCTCGCTAGCGCGGGCAGGACGGATTTGCCGGAAGCCTTGAGAGCGTCGGGGGACTCATTCTCATTGGCGTAGGAGAGCTCAGCCACGTACGGGCCGCGCCAGACATACGCAATGCTCCCCCCGATGGCGGCCATGGTCCCTGCCTTGAGCGGCTGCGTCGACGCGTCGGCTGGATCCGAGTCCCCCACGACTCGCTTGGAGTAAAAGCCAAGCGCCCCACGCTGAGACTCAAAGCGCGACAGGTTCACCACGATCGTGCCAGGCGACCCAGCTCCGTCGACGTAGCGCACCGTCACCACGCGCTCAAGACCAAAA
The DNA here is from genome assembly GCA_038207155.1 of Polyangiales bacterium. GTDB lineage: Bacteria > Myxococcota_A > Polyangia > Polyangiales > Polyangiaceae > FEN-1139. The sequence goes on along the minus strand of JBBRAB010000023.1, from coordinate 62,996 downwards.
CTCTTATAGACCTCGCACTCGCCGTCAAAGAGCTCAGTGCAGACCTGATCAATCGTGCCCTTGGCTTCCTTGCCATAGGAGCGAGCCTCACCGTTGGGATCGAGGCAGTAGCTGGCTGCGCTTCGTGGAAAAAAGGCAACCGACGGAGCGTCCTTCACGGTGCCACCACCCGAACTGCAGAGTCCCGGCCGGGAAGACGCAACCGGAGGCGGGGCATCCCCCCGCTCGCGCGGGGCGTCCTTGCGACAACCGAGCAGGCTCAACGCGCACAGGATGGAAAAACTGCACCAGTATCGACTCATGTGGACTCCAAGAGACAGGCGCCGAAGCGAACAAGGTTCAGCACCTGCTTGGACCTAGCGCAATTCCACCGATACGACACCCGGTCACAGGCGGGGCAGATCAGCCGGCCCAGCACCCTAGACACCAATCGCAGAGGGCCGCAAACATTTCAACCCACACGCAATAGCTGCGAGGCGCGCCACCGGGCCGGGGCAGCAAACGCCTGAATATTCAATCGTTTACTGGGGCCTCAATTTTGCATAGCTGCGGACGTGGCCTTGATTTCTCAATCACCCGACCCGTCACGGCGAATTCCATCGCGGGGCTTTACCCTAATCGAGATCATGATCGTGCTGGTCATCATCACGATCGTCGCCGCTCTCGGCCTGCCAACCCTCGCACGTGAGATGAAGGATCGGGGGACCCGCCGAGCTGGCGAGCAGGTCGCACTGATCTACCGGAATGCTCGCCTTCAATCGATGGGCCGGGGCAGCGCGATCCTCGTCCGATTTGACGCAGGAGCCAACCCCGCTGGCTCCTTCCGTGTCCGGGAGGCCGTCCGCGGTGGGAACACCATTTGCTCGCGTCTCCCGTCGTCGAGCTGCGCTCTGGCCAATTGGGAAGCCGATGCCACCTCCGACTTTGGCAGCCAAGCCGTGCGCGAGTTCGATTTCTCCGCCAGTAGTGGCGTCGAAAATCCAGGACTCCGTTTCGACGTCGATGGGCCAGCGGCGATCGGCAACGACGTGACGCGCTTCGATCTCTGCTTTACACCCACGGGACGCGCGTTCGTGCGTTACAACGCAGACGTCACCTGGATTCCGATGACCGGGATCCCGATCGTTCGTGTCTACCGCACCGACGGCACCGCTACTGTGGCAATCGGGCTTGAGCGCCGGGTGGTCATTTTGCCCAACGGCAATGCTCGACTCGAAGTGTCCGGAGGTCGCTCATGACCGTTACCGAGCTCCCGCGGCGCGGCCATCGACGCCTGGCTCGGACCAGGCGCGGCTACACCGTCGTCGAGGTGATGATGTCCCTCGTGCTCCTGGGGATCGGAGTCAGTGGCATCATTGCGCTGCAAAAGGTGACGATCTCCTCCAATCAACATGCCAAAGCGCTCTCCACGGCGACCCGCGTGGCCCAGGCCTGGCAAGACCAACTGACGGTCGACGCCTCGCTCTGGAATGGCACGGCCGGTCTCACCAATACCAACTGGGTCGGCGATTCCTCGCTGCGGAATTGGGCGCGGCCAAGCTACAATTCTTCCCGGCTGTTTGGCGCAGCGTTTGACGCCTTCGGCAACGTGCTGACGGACACCAGCGCTGACGTCGCAAAGTCGAAATTCTGTGTGCACGTTCGCATCAGTCCGATCTCCGCACCGCTCGGAGGTTCCGGAACCATGCGCACTGAGATTCGCGTCATTTGGCCGCGTCTATTGAGCAACGCTGGAACGCCCCACTTCTGCGACGTGTCACGTGACGTGTCCGCGCTGGCAGCCGACGTCGACAACTTCCATTTCCTCTATCAGACCTCGGCCGTGAGGATGCAACCATGACGCCGCGACCTTCCCCAAAGTTCTTCAACCGGGCAGGCTTCACGCTGGTCGAACTGATGGTAGCGATCACCGCCGGGCTCATCATCTCGGTCATGGTGTTTGCGCTCGCTAAGGACGCCAACGCCTTTTACCGCAGGGAAACCCGCGCGGCGGACGCCACCATGGGCACGCTGATCGGCTTTGAGCGCCTGCGCGGCGATATCTCGCGGGCGGGCTTTCTGTCGAGCGCAAATGTCTACCGCGATCCCATGTTCTGCGGCACGGCGGCGGATGTCACGGCCTGGGACGGAGGCCCGCTCAAGCAACTCGCCAGCCTGAGCATCGAGACGGAAACCCAAGCCAACATCATCAACAATCCCGTGCTCACGGCCGCGGGCATCGTTCCGCAGCGCATCACGCTCGCCGGCTCCTTCGACGGCATCGAGGAATTCCCGACAGCGGACATCCAGGCCTGCGACGCGGGCTGCACCGGATACCGCATCTTCCTGCAGACCAACGTCGGCCCGCTGGCACGGATGAACTATCTGACGCGAACCGACAAAGCCGCCCTGCTCTCGTCGCTATTCACGGTGGGCCGAGCGATGCGCATCGTCAGCGTGTCCGGGCGTCTGCAGTTTGGCGTTCTGACGGGTGTCGGGATCGACACCGCGACCAACCTCCCGCGCCTCGTCTTGAAGGACAAGCCGGCGCTCAACGTGGCGACTGCGGCGGGAACTCCTTGCAGCCTGCGCGGCGGTCAAAACGTGGTCAACGTCATCAACTTCATTCGTTACCGCCTCGACACGATCGGTGGGGACCCAACGCTTGACGCCAACCTAGCCCCACTGGCCAACAACGGGAACCCGTGGGACGTCAACCGACTCGAGTTGTTTCGTGAGGAACTCTCACCAACGGGAACCGTGCTCAGTCGCGAGGTCGTCGCCGAGTACGCAGTCGACCTGCGTTTTGCGATCTCCGCCGTGCCAGTTGCCAACGTCAGCAATAGCCAGGCAAACAAGATCACTCCCTATGATTTTGGGAATTCCAGCGTGATCACGCTGACTCAGCCCATGCTGGTTGGCACGATGAATACCTCCCGGCCACAGCTGGTTCGCTCGGTCGTGGCGCGGCTCAGTATTCGCTCGCGGGACCCCGACCGAACCGGGGACGTCACTGCGGCAAGCGACGTGGCTACCGGGATGTACCGGATTAATCTTGACACCACGGGTACGAATCCCGCGTTCGCGCGAGTTCGTACCCTGCGGTCCGAGATCGGGCTTCCAGCTCATGCGGGGCTCACATGGCTGTAATTCACCCACGCGGCGAGCGCGGCGCGGCGATCTTCGTCGTCGTGTTGGTCATCACGATGCTGACCACCGTTGGGCTGTTTGCGGCCCATTCTGCTGCTCTGGTGGACACGGCCACGGGCAACGCGCGCCAGGCGGCGCAGTCGCAAGCCTTGGCGGTCTATGCAACGCAGCTCGCCGCCACCGAGCTTGGACGTGGCCGGGCCGAGCTGATCTCACAACGAATGGCGCTGCGCAGCGAGCGTTGCCTCGGCAACATCCAGAATTCCACAGTGGCCCTGCCTTGCTACAAGCTACTGCAGACAGACTTGCAAGGTTTCGTGCAAACCGAAACCGCCTCGGCTCTCAACGTGCTTGAGGCACAGCAGGCAGCAACCGCTGGCAGTCTCGGCCCCCCCCACGGCGAAGCGGGTAAGACCACTGGCGTCGAAGGGAATCTGTTGGTCGAGTTTCTCGACGGATTTCAGGCGCCGCCGCCTGCGGGTGAGAACATGGGCGGTACCAGCCCCTACGTAACGCTTCGCTTCACTGTGGCCTCTTCGGCCCAGGTCCGCCCAATCCTGAACGACACCCCCAGCTCCGACTGGTGCGTCTCTGGTCCCGTCTCCACCACAACTACGCTCCAAACCGTGCGCGCCTATGTGAACGTGCCGGGAGTGAGCCGACAATGACTCAGACTCTGCGAGGAAACACTATGCCCGTACTCCACCGCTCCACAGGTACTAGCCTCGCCGCATTCCTGCTCGCGCTGGGACTGCCCAGTCTCGCGCTCGCTCAGGCGGACATTGAGCCTCCGGAGCCCAACGTCTTGCTGCTCGTCGATTCATCGGGCTCAATGGAGTACAAGACCGAGGTTCCTCGGCCCGCCAAGCCCAACTACCCGACTTGCGTTGCCGGCACGCCAAACCCCGCTGGTGAGCGCAGTCGCTGGATCAACCTAGTTGAGGTTCTGACAGGGACGATCAAGGACTACAGCTGCCAGCGCGTTGCGCGCAACTCCAACGCTTTCCTTCAGGAGTTCAAGCTCGGCGGGACTCAGCCACCCATCGACTACATCGATGCCGCCAGCGCCGAGTACTACCATCGCGCGATCAGCGGGACTTGTACGCCGACCCCCGGCTCGGTCGATCCCACCAATGCCTACGCGTTCCTCTCGGACGGAATCAAACTCGGGCGCTACACCGACGTCACGCAAGCCTGCGGACTGACCTTCGATGATGTTCAGGTCAAGGACGGTCTGATTGACAACTTCGACCAGGCCATTCGCTTCGGGCTCATGACGTTTGACCCGAAAACCGACGCCCGGACGGGCGTAGCTGGCAAGATCGCGAATTACGGCGAGGGAGTCGCTGGCGCCTGGAGCTATTTTTTTCCGAACTACGCGACCGGCAACCCGCTTGACTGCGCCGTGGCCAGCCCATGGGAGGTCGGTGCCCGAAATGCAGCCGCCCCCCCCTGGGAGGGCCGCATGGTGAGCTTTGGCTCGCCCGCCGTGCTCCACGGTGCTGCGCTGCGTGCCCACAACACCGACATCCAGAAGATCCTGCTGGCGACGCGCCCCTACGGCTCAACGCCGATCGCCGGCATGCTTGATGATGCGCGCTCGTTTTTCTGGCTCGACAACAGCGATGACAATGTTGATCCGTCAATCAAGTTCGGACCCAAGGACGACCCGTACGTCACGGCGGGTTGTCGGCGCAACTACGTCATCTTGCTAACAGACGGCGAACCGAACAACGATCTGCGACCCGACTGCGCCAAGGCGGTCACCGCAGGACACACCGCCGGCAAGTGCCCGTACCAGACACCCGCCGATATCGCCCATGACCTGAATCTCAATCCGCCGAACGCCAACCTGCAGGTCAAGACCTTCGTGATTGGTTTCGCCGTGTCACAGGTCAAAGTTGGCGGAGTCGATTTCGACTGCAAAAACCTCACTGATGCGCAGTGCGCCTCGGAGCCCACCAATCGGGACCTGCAGGCTTGCTGCAACATGAACAAGATCGCGCTCGAGGGCGGCACAGAGAAGGCGTATTTCGCGGATCGTCCCGAGGACCTCCGCTCAGCGCTGTCCGACGTGTTCTCAAAGGTCGCCTCAAGCACCGCGAGCCGCACGCTGCCGGTATTCTCTCAGGCGACGGGCTCCGCGGCGGGCTCGGCCGCGTTTCGCTTTTTCTCGTCGTTCCTTCCGACCGCTGGCAATGGCGGTCTCTGGACGGGCGTGCTGCAGCGCCAGCGTTACGTGTGCGAGAAGGATACGGGTACCGGCACCTTCCTACCCCAACTCAAGACCATCTCGGCGGCCGACGGTGACGACTTTGTTGCCAATGTGAACTCTCAGAGCGGGCTCGCGCGCAAGTTCTACACCGTCGAAGCTGATGCCGATATCGCCACAGGTCTGGTTCAGTCGGAACGGAGCATCCGGCCCCAACTCTCGGTGGACGATGGTAGTGGGCTGCGCAGCGGAGCACTCCGAACCGGTGGGGTCAATTCGTTCGCGGCCGCCGTCTCACCCGCTGCCCTCAAGATGCCGACCAATGATTGTGTCAGCTCGGGCTTGACTGATTCGCAGTGCCGTGACCGCTATCTCACTTGGCTCGTGGGGGGACGCAACACCGAGGGCGTGTCGCGCTGCGTGTCCACTACCTCGGGCGGCACTACCACGCTCTCCAAGTGCAATCTCGTTGGAGATATTTTCCATTCGACCCCCGCGGTCGCCAATCGGCCCTTTGAGTCGATTCGCGACCAGACCTATCAGCAGTTCATGTCGACGTGGAAAACCCGCCCGACCATGCTGTACGCGTCGACCAATGACGGTCTCCTGCACGCCTTCAAGGTGGCTCCGAACGACGCGACGGACACCTTCACGGTCAAGGCGCTGGGGAACAACGAGCTCTGGGCCTTCATTCCTCCGGCGGTACTTCCGTTGGTCCCGTCCGAATACCCCAATGTTCACTCCATCCTGCTCGACGGTGCGCCGGTGCTGCGTGACGTCCCGGCCTACACCGATTCCGGGAGCGGCAAGACCATGTTCGAGCGACGGCTCGACGACTTTGCGGGGTCGAGCGCCAGCTGGCGTTCGATTCTCGTTCAAGGGTTTGGCGGCGCACGCGGCGGTTACTTTGCGCTGGACGTTACCGATCCGGTGACGGGCCCGAAATTCCTCTGGCAGGTCACGACCGACAGCGCGGGAGGCGCTCTCTTTGGCACGAGCGGCACCACTCCAGCCATCACGACCCTCTACCTGAAGCCGGACGTCAATAGCTCGGCGCGCGAAGTCGCCGTCGCGATCCTGCCCGGCGGTGACGGACAGGCTCCTGGGACTGCGACCAGCTGTGCACGCTCGGGCAATTGGACAACCAAGGTCGATTCGACCTTCGGCGTCCGCAGTAATCTTCCCTGCTATCTGGGGTCAGCCGTGGCGGGTCGTTCTCTAACGATCGTTCGGCTCGATAATGGTCAGATCATCCGGACCTTCCGACGCGCCTCGAGTGAAGTCGCGGCGGCCCTCTCCTCAAAGGTTCGTGTAGTGAACATCGACTCACCGATCACCGGGCAACCGGTGGCCTACCCGGGTTGGGCGGGCGCTATCGCGGATCGCGTGTTTGTGGGCGATCGCGATGGCACGCTCTGGCGGGTCGATCTGTCGTCGACCAATCCCGACAACTGGAGCATGGACCTGTTCCACGACGCTTTCTGGGGCGAGACCTCGGCCTTCACGGGACAGCCCATCTCGACCCCACCGGTGGTGTCAACCGACGATGTCGGAGCGGTGGTCGTCGCATTTTCCACGGGCGACCAGGAGAAGCTCAACGCCGTTTCCGCGATGAAGAACTACGTCTATTCAGCGACGGAAAACCTGGTGCCCCCTGCCACCTTCGGTGGAACCTGGACCTACACGACCAAGGTGAATTGGTTCTATGAGTTCCAGGGTGGCGAGCGCGTCGCGGGACCGTTGACCTTGTTTGCCAAGGGCCTCTATTTCTCGACCTTCTCCCCGAATTCGTCCTCGGGCGCCTCTGTTTGCTCGTCGGGTGATAGTCGCGTGTTTGGGATGCAATATGCACAGCTCGATTCCTCGGCTAGCACCTCAACCTCGGGTGCTAACTCCGGACTTTCCCGCGGAGGCAAGGCCTGGCTTCCCGAAAACGGCTCGGCGACGGCCACCACCAAGGTGCAGTATTACTCGCAGACCAGTACCCTACTGGCGAACAAGGGCATTATCTTTGGGGTGAGTGTCGCGCAGGTACCGAGCTGCACGGATCCGTCCGGCGCACTCGTCAACGATCCGGTGTTCGGTACAGCGAGCCACTCGCCGCTCTCGAGCGTCACCCCCGCGTCCTACCAGCTTGTGATGCAGGTCGGAAAGAGCGCGTCAGCCGGCAGCGTCGGCGTGTCGGCGCTGACGATTGGGCTGCCCGCCCCCGACAGCAGTCCGCGCCTTGATTCCTGGGCGGCGGTCCTCGAATGACGTATACCAAGCTGCTGCTCGCAGCCTGTCTCGTGCCACTGCTTGGCGCGGCGGGCTGCCGCCGTGAGCCACCAAAGCCGAGCGTGGCAAGCGCGACGCCTGCGGGCTCGGCCGTTCCAGTGGATCGACTGGCCCCCGGGGAGTTGGCGCTCAGTCAACTCACGGCCTTTGGCCTGCCGCTCCCTGACGGGATGCGACAGCGTGCACGCTTCACGGATTCGGCGCATTTCGAGGGAGAAATCCAGCTAGACGATCTGGTAAAATACCTTCGACGCCATGCCGAACTCGGTACGGGCTCGCTCGAAGGACGCAGCCTGGTCTTTGGCGACGTGACGATTCATCGCGCGCCTCCGGGCAAGCGCTTCCGCGTGGTGCTGACCAATCAGGCGCCGCAGACCCTGTTTGGTGTCTACGACGTCACGCCGCCGCCCGCGCCGGTTGAGCGACTTGTCGACGATGCTGCTCGCTGGCGTGCCGCCGGCTACGACACGCGCGGCAACCCGCTCGACCCGAAGTCGATGCAGTAGCGCGGGCCGGTGGTCAGGAGAGGCCGCGGTGCGACGACTCGTCATTGAGGCGCATCGCCTCGAGCAGCAGCATCCCAATCGGGCGCCGCACGCGGGCGTCCTCCTTGGCTCGCGACGGTTCAAAGGTGTACTTCCCGCGCGTCCAGGTGACCACCTCACGCATCACTGAGATGGGCTCACGCTCAAGCTTTCCAAGCCGAGTCGAGACGATGCCTCCTTCCAGCAGCTCGATCGTGACGTCGGGCTTGCCGGGACTGCGGACCATCATCTTGCCCGTTCGGCGTTCCATCTCCAGCATGGTGAGCATGGTCGGAATCGTGATCTGAGCCAAATCCCCTTGAAACGCAGTGCTGACGCCCGAGCCTGGATCGGTGTGAATCGAATCGCGCTTGGCTCTCATGCGTTGCGCAAGCCCCATCAACGCGTCGAGCTGGGCGATCACCTCTTCGTGGCGAAATGGTGCCGCCAAAAAGACATCGGCCCCAAGCGCGAGAGCTTCCGTGCGCACGTTGTGGTCGTCCTGCTGAGACACCAGAAGAATCGGAGTCGAAGCGAGCTTGGTTTTTTCGGCGCGGATACGACGTGTGACCCAGAAGCCGTCGATGTCTGGCAGGATGACGTCCGCCAAGATGAGATCGGGCGCCGCAGCCACCGCGCGGTCAAACCCCGAGCGCGCGGTCGTCGCCACCTCGAGTTCGTACCCCGCATCGGCGAGGAACTTTGACAAGAGAGTGGTGACCCACTCGTCTGCTTCTATGATGAGGACGCGGCCGCGAGACACGTCGCCGACGGTAACATGGTCTGGGGCCATCCAGCCCGTTTCCGACAGGTGGCCGAGCGCCCGGGCTCCAATCGAGCCCGCGCCGCCTGTTTCCACGCCGAACCACCCCAAAACGAGGGGCGAGCCAGACGACCGCGCTGTGATTGTCCGGACCTGTGCGGCCACAAGCCTTGTGAGCGCTGGGCCAGGGGCCCCGAGGCAGTTGAGCGGCGGGTCATCACGCCGCCCTCGCTGTGCCTCGGTTGAGCCCTCACGCCATCGGTGATAGCCAGGGGCAGTGGACCAGACAGAGTGCCTCCAGACGCCCCTTCACGCCGAACACCAACGCCTCGGAGCGCGACTCGTGCCCTTCGCGGGTTGGCACATGCCCGTGCAGTACCGAGGCATCGTGGCCGAGCATGAGGCGGTGCGTCGACGGGCGGGCCTGTTCGACGTCTCGCACATGGGTCGGCTCGACGTGGTCGGTCCGCAAGCGCTGTCGGCGGTCGATCGACTGATCACCAATGCGCTCCAGCCTCTAGCCGAAGGTCGCGCGCTCTACACCTGCTGCTGTCGTGAGGACGGAGGAATCCTCGACGATTTGATCGTGTATCGCCGCTCGGCAGAGCACATCTTCGTGGTCTGCAACGCCTCGAATCGAGCCAAGATCGTCGGCCAGTTTCAGGCGGAGCTCGGTGCTGGAGCGACGCTGAGCGACCGCAGCCCCGAGACCGGACTGCTAGCGCTGCAAGGACCCAAAGCCTTTGAGATTCTGGGGGCTCTGGGGGCCAGCTGGGCTGAGGCGTTGCCCCGCTTTGGTTTTGGCGACGGACCGCTAGCAGGTAAGGCGGTCACCATCGCCCGCACGGGCTACACCGCCGAAGACGGCGTCGAGATCGTCTGCGCCGCGGCTGACCTGGTTGAGCTGTGGCTCGCCCTACTCGAGACAGGCAAGACCTCGGGACTCGAGCCGATCGGGCTTGGAGCGCGCGACACGCTTCGTCTCGAAGGACGACTCTCGCTCTATGGCAACGAGATCGACGAGACGACGCATCCCTTGGAGGCGGGACTGGCCTGGACCGTCAAGCTCGACAAGGGGCCATTCATCGGGCGCGAAGCGCTGCTGAGTCGACGCGCCGCAGGTCTCAGTCGCACGCTGGTCGGACTCGAGGTGCTCGGCAGAGGCATCGCTCGGCACGGCTATCGCGTCCTCGACAGCGCCGGCAACTCACTCGGAAGCGTCACTTCCGGTGGGCCGGCCCCGACACTCAATAAGAACATCGCGCTGGCCTATGTGCCAGTAGGGCACGCCACGGTCGGCACAAAACTCACGATCGATTGCCGTGGAAAGGCCGTCGAGGCCCTTGTCGTGCTGACGCCGTTTTACAAGCGCCCGATCGCGAGGTAAGCACCGCCCCTTGCGGCGCCTGCGCGCCCGAGAAGGAGCCCTGCGATGTCGAACGCCAAAGAGGTCCGAGCCGACCGACAGTACACCCGCGAGCACGAGTGGGCCAAGTCTGAGGGAGCTGAGACCCTGGTCGGGATTTCCGCCTTCGCCGTGGATCAGCTGGGGGACATCACGCTCCTCGATCTGTCGGTCAAGGTCGGCGATGTCCTCAGCGCCCATCAGGCGTTCGGGACGATCGAGAGCGTCAAGACGCTGAGCGATCTCTATTCGCCGATCGCCGGTCGCGTCACGCGACTCAACGAGGAGCTCGTCAACCATCCCGAGTGGGTCAATGAGGATCCCTGGGATAAATCCTGGATGATCGCCCTAGCACCGGAGGGCGCGGGCGAGCTGCTCAGCCCCGCCGACTACGCCGTGCTCGTTGAGGAGTCGGATCGCTGATGGCGTCCCTCGATGAGCTGCGGAGTCTGCCCGACGAGTTTTGCGCGCGTCACCTCGGCCCGCGCGAGACGGATATCCAGTCGATGCTGGGTGTCCTTGGCCTCTCGAGTCTCGAGAACCTAGTCGAACAGGCAGTTCCAAGGACGATTCGCTTTACGCATGCGCTTGCCATTCCGGAGGGACTGACAGAGCACGAAGTCCTGCAAGAGCTTCGGCAGCGCGCCAGCGAAAACCGTCCTCTCCGCAGCTTCATCGGGCTCGGCTATGTTCCGACCCTGCTGCCGCCGGTCATCCAGCGCAACGTGCTGGAGAACCCTGGCTACTACACGCAATACACGCCCTATCAGGCCGAGATTGCGCAGGGCCGGCTCGAAGCCCTCCTGAATTTCCAGACCGCGGTCACCAGCCTGACCGGACTAGCTTTGGCCAATGCGTCGCTGCTCGACGAAGCCACGGCCGCCGCTGAAGCCATGGCCCTCTGTCGCGCCCTCAGTAGCGCTCAGAATGGCTGCTTTTTCACGGACCAAGGTTGTCACCCCCAGACCCTTGCCGTCCTTCAGACTCGGGCACAAGCGGCCGGCGTCGAGCTCGTGATCGGAGATCCGGCCACGCTCGACGCCTCAACGCTGAAGCCCTGCGGCGTCCTGCTGCAATACCCGAGCAGCGACGGGCGAGTCTGGGACCCACGCGAGCTCATCGCCGCCGTGCACGCCGTCGGCGGGCTGGTGGCGATGGCAACCGACCTGCTGACACTCGCGCTGCTCACGCCCCCCGGCGAGCTTGGCGCCGACGTCGCGCTCGGCTCCACCCAGCGATTTGGCATGCCGCTGGGTTACGGCGGCCCGCATGCGGCCTACCTTGCCACCCGTGAGGAATGCAAGCGCCTGATCCCGGGCAGAATCGTGGGAGTTTCACGCGATGCTGCCGGCAACCGCGCCTATCGCTTGTCGCTGCAAACACGCGAACAACACATTCGGCGCGAGCGCGCGACAAGCAACATCTGCACCGCGCAGGTGCTGCCCGCGATCGTGGCGAGCTTTTATGCCGTGTACCACGGCCCCGTCGGCATTCGGCGCATCGCCGAGCGCATTGCTGGCCAAACGCAGCTGTTGGCGCTCGGGCTCGAGCAGCTGGGTCTCAAGCTCACCCACAATGCCTTCTTTGACACGCTACGGATTGAGCTCGCCGAGCCGCAACGAAAGCGCCGTCTCGAGCGCGCGCGTGAGCTCGGGCTTGAGCTTCGCTCGGACCAACCCGGCGCACTCGGGATAACGCTCGGAGAGCCGACGACGCTCGCCGACCTGCGTGATCTGTGGTCAGTGTTCGCCCCCGACGGAGCCGCCCTGCCGTCAGCAGAACAGCTGGCTCCCGCGGTCGTTAGCGCCATTCCCGCGAACCTGCGGCGCGCGACGCCCTTCCTCGAGCAACCCGTGTTTTCGCGTTACCACGCCGAGCACGAGCTACTGCGCTACATCAAGCGGCTTGAGAGCCGTGACCTCTCGCTCACCACGGCGATGATCCCGCTCGGCTCGTGCACGATGAAGCTAAACGCGACGGCCGAGATGATGCCGATCACCTGGCCCGAGTTCGCGCAGCTCCACCCCTTCACCGACTCAAGCAATGCGCTCGGACTCGGCCGGATGCTGGGCGAGCTGTCCTGCTGGCTCGGCGAAGTGACCGGCATGGCCGCGATCTCGCTGCAGCCCAACAGCGGCGCGCAGGGTGAATACGCCGGACTGCTGGTGATTCGCGCCTATCACGCGGCTAGCGGCCAAGGTCATCGCGACGTATGCCTGATCCCGGTCTCCGCCCACGGAACCAATCCGGCAAGTGCCGTGCTGGCGGGCCTACGCGTCGTGGCAGTGGCCTGCGATGCGGCGGGTAACGTCGATCTGAACGATCTGCGCCGCAAGGCTGAGCAGCATGCGGAGCGTCTCGCGGCGCTGATGGTCACCTACCCCTCAACGCATGGCGTGTTTGAGGAAAATATCCGTAATTTGTGCGAGATTGTGCACGCGCAGGGCGGGCAGGTTTACCTCGACGGAGCCAACATGAACGCGCAGGTGGGGCTCTGCCGCCCGGGGGATTTTGGCGCCGACGTCTGCCATCTCAACCTCCACAAGACCTTCGCAACGCCGCACGGCGGCGGTGGTCCGGGCATGGGCCCGATCGCTGTGGCAGCTCACTTGGCACCGTACCTCCCCGCCAATCCCTTGGACGGTCCGGGCAGCGGCGCGGTGTCTGCGGCGCCCTTCGGCAGCGGAATCATCCTCACGATCGCTTGGGCCTACATTCGCCTGATGGGCGCCGCCGGGTTGCGACGGGCAACGGCCGTCGCGATCCTCAACGCCAACTACATGGCCAGGCGCCTCGCGCCTCATTACCCGGTGCTCTACGCCGGCCCCGGCGGCTGGTGCGCGCACGAGTTCATCATCGATGCGCGCGCGCTTAAAAAGACTGCAGGTATCGAGGTCGACGACATCGCCAAGCGACTGATGGACTACGGCTTTCACGCGCCAACCATGAGCTTCCCGGTTCCCGGAACGCTCATGATCGAGCCAACGGAAAGCGAATCGCGTCAAGAGCTCGATCGCCTGTGTGACGCCTTGATCTCGATCCGTCAGGAGATTCGAGAGATCGAGGAGGGCCGTGCCGACCGCAGTGACAACCCGCTCAAGCATGCTCCCCACACCGCCCGCGCGGTGACTGCGTCCGAGTGGAATCATTCCTATAGTCGCGAGCAGGCCGCCTTCCCCGACGCGCACACGCGCGAGCACAAGTTCTTCCCCTATGTGGCGCGCATCGACAACGCGGCGGGAGACCGCAACCTGATCTGCACCTGCAGCACTGTCGAGGAGGCGGCTCAGTCCAGCTAACTGCTACCGCAAAGCATGCCCCTCCGACGCGCGGCGAAGATGGGGTGGCTGCGCAGAAACGCCGTCAGTAGCTGGTCGAGCGGGCGTCGCCTTCAGGGCGATACGCGGGAAAGGGATTGCGGAAATACGAGCTACCGGTGCGGCGATAAACGGTGAGTCGCGCCAGATCGATCGCCAGCAGCGCCGAGTAGGACTCCAACCCGACCTGACCTTGGCTGGTTCCGAGCTCCACCTGGAGCCCCCAAGGCGCACCAAGAACAAGCGTCCCGGCAGCACCGTAGCGAGACTCGGTTCCCCAGAAGCGTGCGGTCGGACCGAGATCAAACGCAAACCCAAAGCCGCCATTGACGAACGACTGATTCGCCAGGCGACCCGTCAACGAGAGATCGGTCCCCGACCCGTAGAGGATATCGAGCTTGAGCAGTCCGCCACCGATCCAGGGATGTGACGGATCCGTTCCAAGACCGGTCGCGAGTCGCATCGTCGGTTCGATTGTCTTGAGGCTGGGCTGGCCAAGATGGGTCCCCCCAAAACCAACGCTCGCCCAGGAGGACACATCCGCCCTTGCCGGGGAGGAGACTGCCTGCGCGCCCAGGGCGACAGCCAGACCGAACCAAACCGAAGTGCGGAGTTTCACAGGGGGCCGGTTAGCATGCCGGGCCCGAAAACGCGAGGACCCAGCCGCGTAACGCGGCTCATTTGGCCGAATTCCCCTGGGTTGTAGCCTCCACCAGCCGAGCCATGCCCTTGGCGCCGAGTACCGCAAAATTGCGAACGCAATTGTTGAACACGACGTCGACCCGCTCAGCCTGCTCCGCCAGACGCAGCACCCTGGGAACCCATTCCTTGAGCTCGTCCTGGGAGTAGACCCAGAGGAAGCGCTCGGCCACTGCTGCGCCGGGTCGCCAACCAGTGACGTTGCGCCCATGCATCCGCACGAGCGAGAGCCCCGGATGAGTCACCTCCGGCACTACTGGTACGCCCCCCACCCTGCCCCGCGGTTCATCAACCACCACATGCACGAGTTGATTTCGTCGAAGCAGATCCAGAACGCGCTCGGCTCGACCGTCCACAAACCAGCTCGGATGGCGGAACTCCACCGAGAAGGTGATGCCCGCGGTCTGCCCGAGCTCAGCCAGCGCTTCGATTTGGCGTGCGCCGCCACGCGTTGCCGTGAACCATGGCGGAAACTGCAAAAGCACCGCGCCAAGCTTGCCGCTGCTCGCCATTGGCTCGAGCAGCGCAAAAAAGCGCCTTCGTAGCTCGTTCACGAGCTGTGTTGGTGCGTCGTGGAACCGCACGCGCCCCTCACGTCGGGGAGCAAACTCCGCACGCAGCTCGCTTGGCAGTCGGGCGATGTCGAGATCATGTCCGGTCAGCACGGGATGCGCTTTGACGTGCATGCGAAACCCCGCTGGCGTTGACGCAGCCCAGCGCTCTACCGTCTCGAGCGAGGGCAGCGCGTAAAAGGTGGAATCAAGCTCCACCATCGAAAACTGACTGGCGTAGTAGTTGAGTCGCTCGCTGCTGGACTTGATCCCACGCGGATAAAACAGCCCGGGAGCAAGCAGGCTCGGATCCGTCCAACCGGCAGTGCCAAAAGTGATGCGCGACACCTGCGCCGGGATCGGAGCCAGCGCTGCATCGCTGGCGGCCGCGACGAGACGCGTCTGCAGCTCAGCCGGGATGTCGAGCGGATGAGCATCCAGGGACCTTGCCATGACGCCTCCCGTAACGGCTCAGCGCGCTTGGTGCGAGGCGTCGAGCTGCTCAAAGAGCGCGGTAAGGCCCGGCACGCCGGAGCCACGTAACACCTCGCGCGCGTCGGCATCGACTAAGACGAAACCCGGCACCTGCCGCACGTCACCAAACGCGCCCTGGCCCGCGAGTAGTGCGGGATCTGCCATCACTAGCGGAAAGCCGAGCTGCAGCGATTCTCCGAACACTGCCACGAGGCTCGCGTGATTCGGAGGTTCGAGCGCGACGCCCACCACGTCGAAACGTCGCTTGGCTTGATGTCGCAACTGATCGAGCCGGAGCGCGACGACCTGAGACGGCGCATCGTAGGTCGTAAAGAAGAACAGCACTGTCGGCCGTCCCAGCCGCGACGCGGCCGAGATAACCTGACCGTCGGGAGTTCCAAGGGTCCAGTCGAGCGGAGCGCCTGAGCCACGCAAACTGCTGGTTGACGACGACTCACGCTGAGCACCGCCACAACTTACGCCAACGAGCAGGACGAGAGCAGCAACGGCGCGCGCGAGCCCTCGCCAGGCCGCGGGTGGATTAGCCTGAATTTCCACAGACCGCCCCGTCGCAACCCACGGCGTCAAAGAGGTCCGCAAAACAGGCCAGCGCCTCGGGGAGCGGCTTGCCTGTGCGACCGTGCGCCACCACGACGTGCGCCAGCTCGTCGACGAGCAACTTGAGCGAGGTCGACTCGAGCACCACGCCTTCCAGCTTGGTTCCGGGGACCGGAGCGGTTTCGCGCTGCGCGATCGGCTCATGGCGCACCCAGACAAAGCCGCCTCCGCGTCGATAGCCGCAGGCCAGGATCTGAACGAAGTCGAGGTAGAGGGGCGTTGCCACCACAGCGACGCGCGAACCGTCGCTGGCTGTGCCGAGCAGACCCCAGGCGCCGAGCCGCGGCGTCGGGGCTGCGCCATCGCTGCCCATCGCGCGGGCGATCCGCAGACGACGCTTGGGATCGGTCTCCACGGCGAGCAGCGGAGCAAACAGCGCGACGCGCGGAATGTCCAAACCCGATGCATCGAGATCGACTGCGCTTAGCCAGTCCTCACGAACGCTCGCATCGAGCTGTCGGTAGGCCATTGCAGCAGCCATCGCGGCCTCGGCATTGGTAGCCAAAGCACCAAGCCAAGTCGTCCAAGCGTCCATCACGCGCCGATCAGGTGACGGCGCCACCGTTCCAGAAGCGGGAGGCGGAGTCACCTCAGCTGCCGGCGAGAGGCGGTCAGCGTCGTGAGCGGAGGTGTCGCGCATGGGGCCTCCAAAGCTAGAGCAACGCACCGGTCAGGGCAACGGACGCCCGAAGCTTTCTCTATGTTCGGTCGTCCGAATCGACTCCGAGTTCGGTACGGATGTCCGATAGGAAAACGTCGAGCTCCGTTTCTCGCTCGCGAGGAGCAACGAACTCTAGGTTTCCGCCAGATGTTGCGAAAATGCAACATAGGCCCTCGTGTAGCTGGGCTAAGGACTTCACATACACCACATCACGCGCTGGCACGCTGAGGTAGCGCTGGACAAGTGGCGCGGGATTGGAACCTTCGGCAGTCACGCCACGGACGGCTACCATGAGATGAACGGTCGGCAACAGCAGACTCGATGTGGCGACACTTCACTCCAGTGTGGCGGTTCAATTCCCACTCCAGCAGGGCTCTCGGCTGGGTGGCGGATGACCCGTCTGCTGAAACATAGAAAAACTCAGACCGCTTGCCGGGTGGCCGCCCACATCAAGCACGGCTATGGTCCGCCGTCTAATGTTGATGCGTCGTGCTTCAGAACCTGAGCGAGCCCCCAGCGATCCAAGCCATGAGGAACCAGAGGGCACTCTCGACGGCGACGATAGCGAAACCTGGCTGGACGTGCCGGATCTCGACTCATCGACAGACGATGCGGAAGCCACCGAGCTCGAGATCGGCGACCAACTTGATCCGCTTGCCGCAGCCGGGGCTGACGAGGAGGCCCAACTCGATGTCGGAATGTCCGATGGCATCGAGGAAACCACACCCCTCGATTCGGATGAGTCCGACGGACCCGACGACGCGTCAACGCTCGAGCTGCTCGATCCGCTTCCGGAGCTAGTCGACGACGAAGCACCGACACGGCAGGCCAATAGTGACTGGCTCGGAGACGCGCCCGAACCCCTTCCCGCACTCGATCGCCCTGAAGACGATGAGGGAGGCGAGCTTGATGTCGGTGCCGAGCTTCGGGTGGATGAAACCCCGCTCGCCTACAGTGCCAATCCGTGGCGCGGCGAATCACTGTCGGCAGGTCACTCGACCCGTGCCGGACTCGCCCTGTCTCCCGCGGGGCTGCTTGGCGTCGCGGGCGAATCGACGCTTCTCGTGTCGCTGCGTACCGGTGAATCCCTGCACTTGGCACCCCTTCAGGAGCCAACCGTTCGCATCATCGCGCTCGATGCCGCAGCGCAAGAACACCTCATTTTAACGCGCACTGGGCAGCTCTATCGCTGGGATTTGCTTGGGCAATCACTGGTACCGCTGACAACGGACCTCGAATTCGATCGCGTTGCAGGCTTCTGGCAGTGTCGCCCGGCGAGCTGCGATGTGTTGCTTCTCCTCGAAACGGGAGAACTTGTCGCACTGACCGGCGCCACGCTCAAGGCCTCGCGCTTGCTGCGCAATGGCCGCGTGGTCGCCGCCAGCGACTGCGGGGAGCCGCGTCTTGAGCTCACGTCAAGCCAGGGGCTGTTCCGACTGGACGCGCCCGAGGCCGTCCCGCCTCGCTCGCGCGCTCTGCCCGCGGATCTGTTGACCGCGCTCGAGCAAGCTCGCGCCGTGGTACTTGGACTCGGCGATGTCGAGCTCGTCGGCGTCCCGGGAGTGGGACTCTGGTGCGCTACCAGCAGCGACAGTCCGCTGTTGCGCGTTGCCGGCTGCAGCAGCCTGAGCGCGGCCGCGGTCGGTGTCCTCGACGATCGTCCAACGGTCTGGATCGCGCTCTTCTCTGAACTCCAGGATCGCTCGACGATCGTTCATTTTGATCCCCTTTCGGGTCAAGTTGAAGTGATCGCCGAGATCGAGATCCTTGGCGACGCAGCGAGTCCCGACGACGAGCCACTCGAGCGCGCGCGTGTGGCCGCCCTGCTCTGGGATCCCACCGGTCGCCGGCTTTGGGCGGCGGGTGGTTTCGGACTCACCAGCTGGGTCCCGTCGAGTCGTCACGATGCTGCGCCCCACGAGGACGCCTAGCCGCGACCCACTTGATCCGCGCGTCGACGATCCGCCTGGGAAGCTCATAGCGACGTGGGCGGAACGCTTGAGTCCGTGACCGGCGACAACTCCGCCGCCTGTCGTCGAGCTGCCACGCGCGCAGCGACGTCTCGATAGGCTTCGGCGAGTTCGGCTGACTGCGGCTCGAGTCGGAGTGCCTGAGCCAGGTGGCGTTCGGCGGCGTTCGGATCGCGCCGCACTTCGCTCTCGAAGCGACCCGCCAACCGAAGCCACTGCGCTGGATTGCGTGAGCGATGACCGAGCTCGACCAGCTCGCGCGCACGAGCGTAGGCCACCGAAGTCCCTACGATATCGCCAAGCTTCAGACGATATTGGGCCTCCAGCACGCGCGCCTCGACCACCAAAGAGCAGGCCGTGGTCACCTGACGCAACCGCGCGATGGCTTGAGGGAGATCACTGAGCACCTCGGCACTGAGCCGAGCCAGCTCAAAATCAATCTCGCCAACCAGCTCGCCAGCTCCCGACGCCGCCAGCTCGCGTGCTCTCTCCAGCAACGGCAAAGCACGCAGTCCTTCGCGAGCTGCAAGAAAGGCGCGACCGAGACCGAGGGTGGCCTTGGCATCGTCGGGCACGTAGCGCAGAGCTCGCTCAAAAAGGCGCCCGGCGGCCCTCTCAAACCCCGCAGCGAGAATGTCCCCAGCAGCGGTCACGCAGCAGTAGTGCCGCGCGCGCGAACCAACGGCCGCAGCCTCGAGATGCTGAGCATCGGCGAGCGCGCCATCGATATCGCCCCGCTCGGCGCGGGCTCGGAAACGAGCCCAACGCGCTTCGGGTAGGTTTGGAGCACGCGCGACCGCGGCATCCAAGGTGAGCCGCCGCTGCTGAGCATCTGGCTCAAATCGCAGCGACTCCACCGCGAGCAGCGCAGCGAGCGGCGCGTAGGTTTCGTCTCGCACGACCGCGCTGTAGGCGGCGCGCGCGCCCTCGTGATCCCCAGTGGCGGCGAGCAATTCGGCTCCAACGGCGCCGGCGGCCACCGCGGGCAGAGTCTCGGAGAGCAGGCCCAGAGCGGCCTCACGTCGTCCGGCGATGCGCGCGTCGATCTCAGCGATTAGCAGCACGAGCTCGCGCGCTCGCGGCGCGGCTTCGAGCGCTGCCATGTAACCCGAGCGAGCAGGCTCGATCTCACCGCTGGCGAGTGCGTCATCGGCCCGCTCCGTGTGTATCGCAGCCTCGAGAGCACGTCCGATCACAGCGCTCACGGCGGGCGGCGTGAGCGTCGAATCGAGCAGGATTTTGGCCTCGGTATGCTCCCAGGCCAGCGTCGAGACAACGACCTGCTCGGCGGCTGGTGCGCGCGCACCGACCGAGGGAAGCACGATCCGACCGAGACGTTGTCCGAGCGCCGAGACACGGTAGAGGCGTCCGCGTCGAGTCGACAACTTGCCGAAGACTGAGTCGAGGATCCGCAGGGATTCGCCGAGCGCCGGGGAGGTCAGCCCCACGCCGCGAGCCCTGCTCACGACCAGACGAACGTCGCTGCCCGTCGGGGCCCAGAGCAGGTCAAACGCCAACACCGAGCCGGCGCGAACGATGCCAACCCCGAGACCGTCGGTGATTGGCCAGAGATCGAGCGGGCGCGCCAGAGCGCCAATCGCAGCGCGAATCCGCGGCTCGATCCAAGCACGCAAGCGTTCAACCGACGTGGCAAGCACCAGGCGCTCCAGCTCCCCACGTCGATGTCGAAAGACAGGGACCCCACCCGAAAGGTCGAGTGGAAAACTCAGACCTCGGAACGAGAGCTGCAGCTCAGGCAGCTCAAGCGGGCCGAGGCTCACCGGTTCGTAGAGTTCAAGCCCAAGCCGCCCGCGCGCAACCGTGAGACGCAGGGGGACGCGCGGCTCCTCCTCATTCGAGGAAGAAACGGCTTCAGGCGCGCGCCCAGAGACGGAGGTGGGGATGGCTGTCACGAACTCAAGCGGATCGTACCGTTACCCGGGCCCTCAGGTACAAAAACCACGCGGGCCGGTGCCACAGCCCTGGACTCTAGAGCCGCAGGAGGGAACCGACCCGGCCGTTGTCGAGCTCAGTTGCCGCTGTCGACCTTCTTCTGAAGCTTCTCGAGCAGGGCATCAAACCCCTTTTTCTGGATCACCTTGCTGAACTGGCTGCGGTAGTTTGCGACCAGGCTGCTGTCCTCGATGAAGACGTCAAACACGCGCCAAGTGCCTTTCACATCATGAAGCACATAATCAATCTTCACCGGCGAAGCGCCTGTCTTGTGAGCCCGGGTGGCGACCCGAACGTCGCCGCCATCGGCCTTCTCGCTCTTGAAGTCAACCTTGTAGCCCGCAACCTTGTCGAGACTCTTCTGGTAGGAGCGACGCACGAGTTGCTCGAGCAGCGACTGGAACTTCTTGCGCTCAGCTGGCGTCCGAGCCTCCCATTCCTTGGCTCCGAGCGAACGCTTGGCTAGCTCTTCGTAGTCAAAGACCTCGTCCATCAGGCCGTGCAGCTTGTGTTCACGAGCAGCAGACTTGGTCTCGTCAACGACGCCGTTGAGAGCAACCAAACGGCGACTCAGGTGGCCTGTGGCAGATTCACCCGCAATGCTGGTGACCGGAATCAGCAGGAGGGCCAGAGCGAGAGCGAAGGACTGAAAGCGGGGCATGGCGTGCATGGTCTGAGGTTTCCTCAGTCTCCCTCATTGCAAACCTAATGCCAGTGTAGTTCCGAGCAGCAAGGGA
Source organism: Polyangiales bacterium (assembly GCA_038207155.1). Lineage (GTDB taxonomy): Bacteria > Myxococcota_A > Polyangia > Polyangiales > Polyangiaceae > FEN-1139. The sequence goes on along the minus strand of JBBRAB010000023.1, from coordinate 41,706 downwards.
CCCAGGCAGCCGGTCCGCCGTGCCAAGTCACAGGTTAAGTACCTGCAATCACTCGACTTCTGACCTCAAGCCTCCAACAAGCCCCGAAAAATCGGGGGCCGTCCGCGCGTAACCCGCCGGTCACAGGCGTCACGTTACACTCGTGACTCTCGCTCACAGGGCGCAACTGGGCCGTCGCCACCGCCCCGACCAACGCTCAGCTCAGCGGAGGCCCCAGATCGAGGGTGAATCGCGCGCCTTGACCGCGATCACTCTCAACGAGCACTGGCCAACCATGCTCATCCGCGATGCGCTTGACCACGGCGAGCCCGACGCCGGTGCCCTGCGAGCGCGTGGTGAAGAACGCATCAAACAGGCGTCCCATGGCGTCGGGCTCAATTCCGACGCCGCGATCCTCGACCACCAGGGACACCCGGCCGCCCACGACTGAGAGACTGAGCGACACGCGTTCATCCGCCGAGCTGGCCTGCACTGCGTTGCGGACCAGATTCCAGATCAGCTGCCGCAGCAGCGCCGGATCAGCCGTCACGAGCAGCGGTGTCATCGGCCCGCGGTAGTCCACGCCTACGTCGGTACCCCCGCGGCCCGAGGACTCGGTGAGGGTCGCCACGTCGCGAGCAATTCCGGCAGCGTCCACCGCATTCGGAATCGCAGGTCGCGGACGAGCCAGATCCATCATGTCGGTGACGAGATCATTGAGGCGCGCGGCCTCGCGCTGAATGATCTCACAGAGTCGCTTATCGTCGGGGGCCATGCTCGGCGCCATGCCGAGCATCTGAGCCGAGCCCGCGATCGAACCCAGTGGATTGCGGATCTCATGGGCGAGCCCCATCGCGAGGCGTCCGAGTGCCGCCATTCGCTCGGCGCGATCGGCCCGCGCCTCGGCCTCAACCAGCTTGCCGCCGGTCAGTCTCAACCGCTCAGCGAGATAGGCGGCGAGCAGGCTGACGACCACGATCCCGAGCAGATTCACGCCGACGTGAAAGGCGATCTCGTCAGGAGCAAAATCGTAGATTTCAGCGGGCTGATCTTTGGGGCCGTGCAGCCACCCGCTCCAGAAGCCAACCCCGAGCGTGCAAAAGGACAACAGCGCGGTTGCGCCGCCCACGAACGCACCGCGCGCGCCGACCACGATCGCACCCGCGAGGCAGGTAAGACCGTAAAACGGCGTGGCCGCGCTGGCCACACCCCCAGAAATGTAGACCAGCACGGTCCAGACGAGTTGATCGGACACGACCTGGCCCATGCCCAAACGTGCGGCATCAGCCCCGCGCGCGAGCAGCAACGTCGTCGCACCGGTAATGGCAAAGGAGGCGGCAAGAGCGCCAAAGGCCAGTCGACTCGACTCGGTGCCGAGGTTGAAGCGTGTCCCGAGGAATGCCCAGCCCATCAGGGCCAGCAGCATCAACAGCACGAGCAAACGAACTACGTTCAGCCACAACAAGCGCCGGCGCGTCGACGCTCCAGTGACTTGATCGGGTATTCCCAGCTGCACGGGCTAATGGGTCTTGATGTTGCCGGCCAACGAGAAGATAGGCATGTACATCGCCATCAGCACCACACCGACCATGCCGCCGACGCCAACCATCAAGATTGGCTCAAGCGAGCTCGTCAGCGAGGCGACGGCGATGTCGGTCTCTTCTTCGTAGAAATCGGCAACTTTATTGAGCATCTGGTCGAGCGCGCCGGTCTGCTCACCCACCGAGATCATCTGCACCACCATGTCTGGGAAGACCTTGGTCTCGGCCAGAGGCTCACCCATGTTCTTACCTTCGCTGATCTTCTGGCGAACGTAGTAGATGGCTTCCTCGATCAGGACGTTGCCTGACGTTCGAGCACAGATCTCCAGAGCATCGAGGATTGGCACGCCGGACTGAAGCAACGTGCCAAGAGTTCGCGTGAAACGCGCCACGGCAATCTTACGCAGCACAGAACCCATGATCGGCAGGTTCAGAAACAGCTGATGAAAGAAACGCTTGCCCTTGGGCTTTTTGTAGAGATAGCCGACGCCGAAGAACGCGCCCGTTCCAAGCACCGCGATCAACGGCAAATACGAGATGAAGCCGTGCGAGACGGCGATCAAGAGCTGCGTAATCTTTGGCAGGGCATCCTTGCCGCCACCAAAGTCCTTGAACATGCTTTCAAACGCGGGAATCACGAAGGTCAGAATCACCGCCATCACGCCGATCGCGATGCAGATCACGATCGTCGGATAGGTCATGGCGCCCTTGACCTGGCGCATGAGCTTCTGCCTCTTCTCAAGGTAGATGCTCAAGCGGTTCATGATGGTATCGAGGATACCGCCGAGCTCACCCGCTTGAACCAGGTTGACGTAAAGCTCGTCGAAGGCCTTCGGGTGGCGCCGGAGCGCGTCACTGAAACTCAAGCCCTGCTCGACGCTGTTTTTGACGTCCTTCAGCACGGCCGCAAACTTCACGTTGCTCTGCTGGCTGCCGAGGATCTCGAGACACTGCACGAGCGGCAGACCGGCGTCGATCATGGTGGCAAACAGACGACTGAACGTGACCAGCTCTTTGACGCCGACACCGCCGCCAAACGAGAGCTGGAACGCGACACGCTTTTTCTTCACCGAGATCGGCGTGAGTTGCTGCGCGCGCAGGCGCTGCTCCACCGCCTCGACGGAGTCCGCCTCTAGTGTGCCCTTGCGGGTATCCCCGTTGCGGCTCTTGGCTTCCCAGACGAACTCGGCCATCTTCTGTGTCAGTGCTCCAAGCGAAACCTAAGCATAGTGAGCCCAGGGACGCTGGGACAACAGCCCTGCATAACTCTCGGGCGATGCAGGCCTTGAGGATACCGGAGCTGGACGCGATTGCGCACAAGGTTGTGGTGACCGGAGCCGCCCCCGCCGCGACCTGTGGGCTGGCCGTCCGCACGAGGGAGGGCTGGCAGGCGTACTCGGGAGCCGCGGGCAGCTACTGGCCCCTTTCGGCCGAGCCCATCGCGCCATCGGCGCTGTTCGACCTGGCCTCCGTGAGCAAGTCGTTGCTCGCCATCCTAGCGAGCGTCGGTCACGAGCGAGGCGAGTGGGACCTCCAGGCCCCACTCGCGCGCTACCTCCCTCGACTCGCCGGGACTGCCTCGGCCCAGTTGCCGCTCGACTGGCTGCTCGCTCATCGAGCCGGTCTGGAGCCCCATCTCGAGCTCTTCGACTCTCACCGTGCGGGCCTCCCGTTCGTTCGCGAGGTCGCGCTACGGCGTGCCGCAAACGCCCGTCGACCGGACCTGCAAGCGCCGTCGGAAGAGGGGTTTTCTCCGGTCTACAGCGATCTCGGCTACCTGCTGCTCGGGGCGGCGCTGACCGAGGCGAGCGGGGCCTGCCTCGACACGCTGCTCGCTCGTGAGTTGCCGCTCGCGACGGAGCTCGGCTCGATGCGCCAGCTCCTCTGCAGGGCATCGGGCGTCCTCGACCGAATCGCACCGACCGAACAGGTTGCCTGGCGGGGGGGCCTGCTGCGCGGACTCGTGCACGACGAGAATGCCTGGGTTCTCGCGGGGCACAGCTTTGCCGGACACGCGGGACTCTTCGGGACCGTCTCGGCGCTGCTCTGGCTCGGCACCCAACTCCTCGACAGCGTCGCTGGGCGTCCGCAAGGCCTCTGGCCCAGCGCGGTGCTGTCGCGACTGCTGCGGGCGCGACCCGGCGGCACGCTCCGGGCAGGGTTTGACGGCAAGTCTCCGACGGGCTCCAGTGCAGGGAGTCGCCTGTCGGCGAGCTCCTTTGGGCACCTGGGCTTTTCGGGTACGAGCCTCTGGTGCGACCCGCAGCGCGATTGGGTGCTGGTCCTGCTGACAAACCGGATCTGCCCTAGCCGGGAAAATACGCTGCTGCGCGAGCTTCGACCGGCGCTGCACGATGCCTTGGCGATTCAGGCTCAGCAGCTCCAGGCCAACCGGCCCGCTGACAACTCGTCGATATCGTAGTCGGGGACGTCGAGTGAGGTTGGAATCAGGGCGATTTCGTTGCAGGATGGGCCTCCGACGATGTGGAAACTGTCCATCGAAGACGACCACGGCGCCCCAACGGTCGTCCAGCTCGTACGCAGCGAGTACACCCTCGGACGAGCTGAGGAAAACACCATTCGTTTGACGGAGCGCAACGTGTCGCGTTGTCACGCTCGCCTGCTCAAGCAGGGTGCGGGCTGGTTCCTCGCCGATCTTGAGAGCTACAACGGCTGCTACGTCAATGGCGCCCGCGCCGTCGAGACAACCCCCGTGGGTCCAACCGATCTCATTCAGATCGGGGACTATCGGCTGGAGTTCATTACGGATGAGGTCGTTGCTCCGCTCGACCTCGAGAACTCGGATCGCACCAGAACGCTGCCCAATCTGGCAACGAGCCTGTCATCCCACGCGGATCGCTTGGTGATGGTGGTGGGCCCCACTCCGGGCCGCGAGTATCTGCTGGTACGAGGACGTCAGACGATTGGTCGTGGAGAGGATTGCAGCATCTGCATCAATCACGCGTCGGTGAGCCGGGTCCACTCCGAGATCAACTACATCGAGGACGGCCGCTACGAGATCATCGACCAGGGCAGCTCTAACGGGATCCGAATCAATGGCGTCGAGCTAAGCCAAGGCCTGCTTGACGCTCGCGATCTGGTTGAATTCGGCGATATCGTCCTAAAATTTATCGTTGCGGGGCAGGTGTACAAGCCCAGCCCAGAAGAGAGCCAACAACTTGCGGCCCTGCTCGGGGTGGATCCATCGGGCGCGACCCCATCAACGCGCGAACGGATCCGACTGCTGTGGAACACGATGTCCCGACCGACGCGCATCGGCATGTCGCTGCTGGCGACCGCGGTGGTGCTTTTGTTTGGGGCCGTCGTGGTCACGGGCCAAGGGCAAGCCGAGAGCGCATCCCCTGTCTCATCGGCATCCGGTGACCAGTGGCTGAGTCAGTTGCAGGACGCCAAGGCGATGCTCGCACGCGCCGACGTAGACGGAGCGCATCGGCGGATCCAGGGACTCCCGCTGAGCAGCAATCTCCGCGCAGACACGGCATTTCGCAACATTGAGGCGCGCTGGGCCGACGCGATGTTGGAGCGCGCCGAGCGAGCCACCACCGCCGAGGAATCGCGCCTGTTGCTCGACCGAGTCGCGCGCGCCACCACGGTCGACGACATCCGTCGCCGCAGGGCCTCGGACAAGCTCGTCGCGCTCGCCCCGGCCGGTGCCGTCGAGGTCGGTGATCTCCCCAAGGCCAAGCCCACGTTGGCGCCGACCACCGTTGCGCCAGAACGCGCCATCCGTGAGGTCGCGGCTTCCGAGCTCGCTCCCGCCCACGTCCCTGCGGGGCCTCCGGCGCGGGTGCCCTCGAGTACGTCGCAAACCGCAGGGTCACCGACGACCGCGCAGGTCGCGTCTCCAGCGGTTGACATGGCCGCGAGCGGGGATCTCGCCAAGGCGCAGACCGCCAAAGAGAGCCTCAAGGCGAAGGTGAACGCGGGCACGGCCACCGACCAGGATCGACGTATCCTTCGGGGCCTCTGTCGACAACTGGGCGACTCGAGCTGCTCGCGCTAAACCGCGCTGGCCGATGTCGCACGCGCCTGAGCCGCCCGCAGACGAACCCGCCCTTCAGAGTGCTGGCGAGGTGCTCACGTCTGCGCGCCCCGTGCTCACCTCGCGTCCTATCCTTGCGCTCGGCTGTCTGCTGGGTTTGGCGCTCGTGATGGAAACGTCCCCCCGACTGCAGCGCTGGCGGCTGCTGCACCCGACGCAAGCAGCCGAACGCGCGCTAGCGCCCGCGGCCCCGGCAGTGATGAACGTCGGCGAAGCGCAGCTCAAGGAGGACAGCACGGGGCAATCGCCGCTCGAGGGCTCGTCAGCGCGCCGCGCGTCTGGTCCGATCGCGGCCAGCTCCGACGATGGACCGCTGCCTGAGGTAGACGCCAAGGCGCCGCCCATCCCGCTTGAGAATCCGAGCGGCAAAGCGCTGACCGGACTGTTTGCAGCCCTGCGACACACCAGCCGCAAAGAACCGGGGGCGCTCACGCGCATCGTGCACTTTGGCGATTCGGTGGTTGCCAGCGACTACGTGACCAGCACCCTGCGCCGGCGACTGCAAGAAGCCTATGGCGACGCAGGTCATGGGTTCACGCTGCCGGCCAATGCTTGGCCCGCCTATTTTCATGAGGGCGTCTCGCGCTACGCCACCAGCGGCTGGTTGATGAGTCGTGTGGTTGGCCCGCTTGCGACCGATGGCTGGCATGGCCTCGGCGGCGTCTCTTTCAAGCAGCCGCTCTTTACTCTGACGCGCATCGGCACCGCCAAAAAAGGCAGCGTCGGACGCAGTGTCTCGCGCTTTACCTTGGCCTATGTGGCCTCCCCTGGCGCTGGACGTCTGCGCGTCCGCATCGACGGAAACGAGCAGCCGGCACTCGACACTGACGAGCCCATCAAGGCCTTTCGTACGCAGCAGTGGACGGTGCCAGACGGCGAACACGAGCTCGAACTCATGACAAACCGGGGCACGGCGCGGCTCTTCGGCGTCGTGCTCGAGCGTGAGACTCCGGGCGTCGTGCTCGACGCCATCGGCATTCAAGGCGCACGCATCCGCTTTCTCGACAAGCAGGACGACGCGCATTGGGCCGAGCAACTACGCTGGCGCGCGCCCGCGATGGTGGTCTATCAGTTTGGCGCCAACGAGAGTGCCGATGGTCTGGCCTACTCGATGGCGGACTATCACCAAACGATGAAGGAAGTGATCGCGCAGCAACGCGCGGCCATCCCCGACGCGAGTTGCCTAGTGGTCGGCGCCATGGATCGCGCCGAAAGGAAGGACGATCAGCTCCGGAGCATGTGGATCATCCCGCTGCTCGTGCGTGAACAGCGCGCCGTCGCAGCCGAGCTCGGATGCGCCTTCTTTGACACCTATCGCGCCATGGGTGGCGAGGGAGCCATGCCGCGCTGGGTGCGGCGTGGACTCGGGCAGGCCGATCTCACTCACCCCACCGCGATTGGTTCTGAGATCCTGGGCAATTGGCTATTTCGCGCGCTCGTGCAGGCCGAGAAGACTGAGCGTCACTGAGCCGGCGAGCTCGCCGGCGGTGCCGCGAGCAGCAGCGCCGCCAACCCTTCGCCGAGCTTTGCGTAGCCGGCGGCGGTCAGGTGAATGCGATCGTTCTGAGCAAGGAGCGGTTTGGCGTTCGACCAATCGTCAAACCCGGTCTCGCCTCCCATCAGCTCGTAAGGGCTAAAATAGGCACAACCCAGCTGAGCCGCCGTCACTCGCTCAAGCGTGTCGAGCTCGCGCACACGATCCTCGGCGGCCTTGCCACCGCGGCCGACGTCGGTGGGTCCCGCCAGCAGACAATCGGCGTCGGGGGCCGCGCGGCGCGCGCGCGCAATCAGCGCGGAGATGGTTTCGCCCACCTTTGCCAGCGGAGTGTCATCAAAGACCTCGTTCGTCCCGTAGGCGAACACCAGCAGTGCTGGGGCACGTTCGGCCAACAGCGCTGACCAGGTGGTCTCGTCCCAAGCCAGGGCCGTGGCAAAGCGCGCTCCGTTGATGCCCAGCGAGTCGAGCACGAGTCCGCGCCCTGGTGTTTCCACGACGACCCCAAACAAGTCCGGATGCCCTCCCACGCCGCGCACTTCAATCAGCGCGTCCTTGGGCACATTGAAGTCAAAATGCTGAGGGGTTGTCACAAAACCCGCAGCGGCGCGGAGTCGGTGACGCTGCTCACTAACGACAACGTCGAGGCCGTCCAGTTCACTCGACCAGCGGTACGAAAGCCGACCGGCGAAGGGCTGCGCGAGCTCGGGCGAAGCATCGAGGCGAATCGTCACCGACGAGGCGACATCCTTCGGTCGCGCGCGAAAGCCAGCCAACCCAAAGACACCGTCGCCCTCGCGTGAGCGGCGCGACGGAGGATGCGGAGCCACCTCAAAGCCCTCGCTAAACACGCGCGCGTGACCGTGACGATAACCGGTTAGACCAAGCGGCAAATACCCGGGACCTGCCAACGGGAGCTTGACTGCAAGCACGCGCCGCACCGCGTTCGGCCAGAAATCTGCTGCGGTGTGCGAGTCCCCGAACCACACGATCCGGGTCGGCTGCGTTGACGGCTCGGCTTTCGCTGCGAGCCTTGCGCGAAACCGCGCGAGCGGCTCGCTCGGGATCGGAGGGCCAATCGCGCTTGCCACCGCGGGCGGCTTGGGCGCGACTGCCTGCGCGAGCGAAGCGCTTAGAGCGGGCGCAGGGGCAGCGGATTTGTGGGGCGACTTGGCGAATGACGCGGGACGACCACTGAGCTGTCCGCTGCATGTCGCCGCCGACAGACCCAGCAGTGAGACCGCCAAAACCAGGGAAAACCCAGCGCGATCGAGCGCACCTCGCTCGACACCGCGCCAGCCTGGCGCCGGAGGCTCGGCAGCGCCCACGCCAACGAGTCCCGCGCCCGGGCGCCCCTTGGGGGGGCCCTCGGGTCGCGGAAAACGTCGATTTGCCTGGGGTTTTGTGGCTCGCAAGGTTCCGCGCTTGCTCAGAACGGAAAGTCGTCGTCGCTGCCGCCTGCGGCACCGTAGTCCGCGTCGTCGAAACCACCCGCGGCAGGCGCCGGAGCAGCGCCGCCGCCGCCACCGCCACCGCCGCCACCACCACCGCCGCCGCCACCTGCTGGCGCCTCGTAGTCGTCGCGCGGTCCGCCGCCACCGCGACCACCGCCGGCGCTGCCGCTCAGGATGATGTTGTTGGCGACGACCTCGGTCTTGTAACGCTTGTTGCCGTCGCGATCGTCGTACGTCGAGGTGCGTAGGCCCCCCTCGATGAAGATGCGTGAACCCTTGGAGAGGATCTTGGCAAGCGCCTCAGCGCGACGGCCCCACACGACCACGCTGTGCCACTCGGTGCGCTCTTGCCTTGCGCGATTCTTGTCGAGGTAGGACTCGGTTGTCGCCAGACGGAGCTTGAGCACAGCCTGACCTCCTGCGGTGGACCTGAGCTCAGGATCCGCTCCCAAGTTACCCAACAACATCACTCGGTTCAGTCCTTCAGCCATCGTTCTATTCCTCTCGAGCCGAGCCACCGACGGCAGGGCGCCACGGGGCAGATTCAAGTGCGCACCGTTTCCCAGGCTGCCGCTGAGGTCAAGCCGCGACTGACGGACACGCGGGACTCAGCCAAAGACCCGCCGGTCGGAAGGCTCGAGCTTCGCCTTGGCACACGAGCGCGAGGTCTCAATCGCGTGAGCCGCGGCGCCCCGAGGGCCCGGCGGCTCCGGTCCCGCCACGCCACCCGGCTGGGGTCTCAGAGGAGTCCGGCGCTAGAGCTCGTAGTCGCCAGCGTCGATGTCGATCAGATCCGACTCGTCGAGCACGGTGTCGTCTTTGATGACTGCGCCGGCGAAGGGCGCGCCGCGGTCAAAGTCAACGAGCATGGCTGCCACCTCAGCTCTGAGCTCCCGCAGCGTCTCACGCAGCAGCCGCGAGCTGCCGACGGTAGGCTCGTCAGGCGCGGCCGGCTCGAGCCCACCCTCGCGCAGGCGCTTGCGGGCGCCGGCGATCGTGAAGCCCTGCGCGTAGAGGAGCTCTTTGACGCGCATTAGCTTCTCGACGTCGCGACGCGAGTAAACCCGCTGACCGGAGCGAGACTTCTGCGGGCGGATCCCCCGGAACTCAGTCTCCCAGTAGCGCAGCACGTGGGGCTCGACGCCAACGAGCCCGGCTACTTCGCCGATGCGATAGTAGAGTTTGACGGGTTCGAGTCGAGCGTCGGCCAATTTCACGCCCCGTTCTGTCGCGGAGCTGCAGCCGAGTCAACTCCGGCGCCGGGGTGTTCGTCGTTGAGCGACTCTTTGAGTAGCTGGCTCGACTTGAAGCTAAGGACGCGACGCTCCGCAATCACGATGGGATTGCCCGTCTGTGGGTTGCGACCTTGACGCTGGCGCTTGTCGCGCAAGACGAAATTGCCGAACCCGGAAATCTTGATCTTCTCTCCGCGCCCAAGCGTCTCCTTCATCGTCTCAAACACGAGATCGACGAGATCGGAAGCCTCCTTTTTTGAGAAGCCTCCGAGACGTGCATAGACGACCTGAACGATGTCGGCTTTGGTCATTCCGACCCCCTCTGGGGAACTGGACCAGCCCCAAGGGCGGGGCATCAAGGTCCAGACTCCAGGGCATCCTAGCGATGGAGGCACAAAAAGTTCAAGGGGGTCGCAGGCTTTTCAGCCCATGACCCCCTATTCAGCTAGCCAGTCAGCGAGTCGACCCGACCGCTAGCTGACCTGCTCCACTCAGGTGGCGCTGGCCATTCCGGTCGGATCGACGTCCGCCGAGGCGGCGTGCACGAGCGAGTGCCGACGCGACTGAACCTGCTCGGCACTCACGCGGTAGGCGACGTAGCCGTAGCCGAGGGTGAACAGAGCGGCAAACGGCGTGGCAAACCAGTGATGCGTCTCGATCGAGGCCACGACGCTGGCCGAGCTGACGAGCGCGAGGGCGATCTCGACGAGCGGCCACTGGGCGCGCTGACGGTAGCGATTCGCGTTCTCCCCGCGCTTGGGGGTGCGGACGAACTCACCCGACATCGAGCGAAGGCCTTCGAAGACCGCCTTCGAGAGATGAGGCGAGAGCCCCGTCCCGAGCGCGATCAGCGCGGGCATCTTCGCGACGGCGCCCCAGGCACTGCGACCCTGAGCGCGTTCCGCCACGACGTAGAAGGTGACGAGCGAGCCGGTGGCCCCGAGGCAGAGCGGAAGATCCACCAGCAGCATCGAGCCGTAGTCCACTGCCGGGAGCAGGATCAGCGCCGGGAGCAGCAGGATGGTGAGCAACATCATCAGCGGGTAGGCGAAATGTGGCGTCATGTGAAAGCAGGCTTCCACGTGCTGCTTGGTGCCAACGTCGGCCGCGAGGATGCGCGGCAGGAGCTTACGCGCGGTCTGAACGGTGCCCTTGGCCCAGCGGAACTGCTGCGCGCGGAGCGCGGACATGTCCTCCGGGAGCTCGGAGGGCGTGATCACGTCGGGGCGGTACACGAAGCGCCAACCCGCGAGCTGAGCGCGGTACGACAGATCGAGATCCTCGGTCAGGGTGTCGTGCTCCCAGCCGCCGGCGTCGTCGATCGCGACGCGGCGCCAGATGCCGCCGGTGCCCGAGAAGTTGAAAAAGCATCCCGCCCCGTGGCGTGCGCGGTTCTCCACGAGGTGATGACCGTCGAGCATCAGGGCCTGGAGGCCCGTGAGCAGATCATGCTCGCGGTTCATGTGACCCCAGCGGGTCTGAACGACCGCAGTCTTGGGATCCTGGAAGTGCCCCACGACCTCACGCAGGAAGTTCGGCTGCGGGACGAAGTCCGCGTCGAACACGGCGACGAGCTCACCCTTGGCGGTCTTGAGACCGTAGTCGAGAGCGCCGGCCTTGTAGCCATGGCGATCGGGTCGGCGGACGTAGACGGCATCAACCCCCTGGGCCTGGAGGGCCTCAACGGCGCGCTGAGCGATCATGCGGGTCTCATCCGACGAGTCGTCCAGGACCTGAATCTCTAACAGGTCATGAGGGTAGTCCATCCGGCCAGTGGCCTCGATGAGACGGCCCGTCACGGTGGCCTCGTTGTAGAGCGGGAGCTGGATCGTCACGCGAGGCAGCTGATCCTCGGCCACCGGGATGGTCTTGGCGAAGCCTGCGAGCTTCTCGCGGTGGCGCCAAACCAGGAACACCATGTGGGCGCGATGCAGCCCGTAGCTGCAGAGCACGAGGAGGACGGCGAAGTACGAAACTACAAGCGCGGTAATCATGCGTTGTGATCCGGGAGCTAGCACCCACAGATCCGCCAATTGTCATCAACTTGTAATTCGTTGCAGTGAAGTGTAGGCACAGCACTTCACGCGTAAGTTCAGACACTTACGAAACGCGACGCCCGGGCCGCCCGCCGCGTTGGCGCAACAATGCGTGACAGGTCCCCTGCTCGGTACTGAACAGTGAGTTCGGAGTACAAAAGGGCTTCGGCCCGGTCGCCGAGAGGTGACCGAGCCGACCCTATGCCACCGGCGTGGCGAGCCGAGAGCGAGACTCAGAGGCCGAAGCGCGCTTCGCCGCCGACGCCAAAGGAGATCACGCTGTGGGAGGCCTTGTCATCTGAAGCGAAGCTGTCGATGTCCTTGGCCAGCAGCCTTGGGCAACCACCCACCTTCAGCGTACGGCTGCTGAAGGTTCCCATCCCAATGCCAAGCTGAGCCGTCAGCCGAAATATCCGCGACAGAGAATAAATGCCACCAACGCCGAGCCGACCACCCGAGCCCCCGTAAGTCTCCTTGTACGTGCACTCTGCTAGGCCCTGCTTGATGGTTCCCTCGATCGTTAGCTGATGGGCCGGCTGAAACACCACCTCAGCGAAGCCGCCGAAGCTCCCTGCGCTGCGAGCCCCAAACTCGACCGCGCCGCCAAACCCAAACGAGCGCATCGAGGGGGTGACCACCAGGTCCGTTTGTCCGCCGCTCGTTGGCAACCCACCGGGGACAATATTGCTGACCGGCTGCTGGTAGTAGCTCCCAGGCTGGAAGGACAACTGCTCAACCGAGAGCAAGGGCGTCACGCGGAGCTTACCAAGGGGAATTGCCAGGCCGAGCAGCAGCTCGCCGCCTGCGCCGGTCTTGAGCCTGTCACTCATGGGTTGCTCGACCCCGTCGCCCTTGACCACCCTCCCCCCCGGGGCCGCACCAAGGAGCCTGAGTCCGACGTGAATTGCGAGCCGCTGGGGCGCGGTTGAAGCACCGGCCGCCGCGGGCGCGCCGGAATCCGTCCGGGAAGCGGGTGAGCCCGGATCGGCAGCACGTAGGCCGGTGGCACCCGGGGCGACGGCCGCGTCTGCACCAGCAGCGGCGAGCTCGCTGCCGCGCTCGAGCTCAAGCCGCAGCTGCTGCTTGCCACCGATGCGCACGTCCACGGAGGAACGCGCGGTGCGATAGCCGGGGGCGGTGAGATCCACGTTGTGGCGCCCCGGGTTGGTGGGGCGCTCCACTCCGAGCGCAGCGGATGAGACGCTCTCGCCGTCGATCTTCAGCGTGACGCCTTGCACGCTGGGAACGACGTCGATCGTCAGCATCGGGATCTTCGGCTCAAGCTCGGCGAGCTCGGTCTGTCCCTCGGTCATGGCATCCCGGAACACTTGCGGAGCCCCAGCGGGGAGACTGCTGTTGACGAGCTTGCGATAACTCTCTGCCGCCTCGACGAGCTTACCGAGCTTGACCTGGCAGCGCGCGATGTAGACGAGATGCACCGGAGCATCAAAGAGCTGTTCAGCGCGCTCGAGCTTATCGAGTGCCTCAGCAACCTGCCCCTTCTGAAACAGCTCGATGCCATCATTGGCGAGACGTCGCGCCGTGGCCTTGTCCGCAGACGACTGAGCGCCCGCTGACAGGGCGAAGGCGAGCGATGCAGCGAGCACCATGGGTGTTGCAAACCGAGACAGCAAACGATGATTCATGACTCTTCCCTCGCGAGCGCGGCTCACGCTGAGCCGGTTCGCCAAATTCAAGCGCAAGGCTCTCAGTATCCAGCTGGATTTCTGTTTTTCGGCACGACGGGAGCGATTGGGGGACGTACGGTCGCCGCCTGACGCGGAGCCGCGGGAGCCGGCGCTCGCGTGTGAGTTGACGGCGGGGCCGAGTGCGCTGCTGCCGGCGCGGCCGAGTGCACCGCCGCGGGAGTCGCGCTCGGAGTGGCGCCCGCGGCCACCGCGGGCTGCGGTTCAGCAGGGCGAGGCGCCAGCGGAGCAGCCACCGATGGCGTGGCGGCTGCGCTCGGAGACGCCGTGGCCGCAGAGACGCTGGGCTCTGGATGGCGACTGAACACGAAGAAGAGTACGAGTCCGATCAGGGCGAGCGCCCCGAAGACCCCACCCAGAATCAGACCGACGCGCGACTTGCTCGAGCCTGGCGCGGTGTTCGAATAACCGGCAACCGTTCCCTCGATCAAAGGGCTTCGTCCGAGCATGCCAGTGGGACCACCCGGTGTGGCCGCCGCGTAATGAGCCGACTGCTGGTAGCTGGCCTCAAGCTGTGAGGTCTGGGGCGAGCGAGCCACGGCCATGCCGCAGGCCACCGCCAAATTGTCGGAGAACTCGAGGGCAGTCTGGAAACGATCGGCGGGCTCGCGCTGCATGGCCTTGAAGAACCAAGCATCAAATCCGGGTGGAGCGTTTGGCGACTGGGTCGTGGGCACGGGGATCGGAGCCGTGCAGATCTTGACCAGCAGATCCCCGAGAGCATCGCCATCAAACGGCAGAGCACCAACGAGACAACGGTAAGTGATCACGGCGAGCGACCAGAGATCCGAGCGATGATCGACCGTGCGAAGGCCACGCGCCTGCTCAGGACTCATGTAATAAGGCGTGCCGAGCACCGACCCTGTGCGCGTCGAGGACGAGGCCCCCATGGCCTTGTCCGTGAACTTCGCGATACCGAAATCGACCACCTTGGCAACGTCCGCGCCGTCGTCGTCGTCCCACACCAGGAAGATGTTTTCGGGCTTCAAATCGCGGTGAACGATGCCAAGCGAGTGAGCCTTGGCCAGCGCGCGACAGACCTGCCCCATCAGCCTGGCGACATCCATCGGCGGCATTCCGCCGATGCGATCGAGGCGAGTGTCCAGCGGTTCGCCCTTCAGGAACTCCATCACGATGAACGGACGCCCGTCGGGCATCACGCCGTGATCGTAGACCTGAACCACGTGCTTACTCGTGAGGGCAGCGGCCGCGCGTGCTTCGTTCTCAAAGCGCGAGCGCGCCTCCACACTGTCTGCGTAAGTCGCGTCGATGAACTTGATCGCGACGCGCGTCGAAAGACTGGTGTGCACTCCCTCCCAGACGCTGCCCATGCCACCGCGCCCGAGCAGTCGGGTCACCTGATACTTACCTGCGACTAGTTCAGTCGGGGGTGCAGCAACGTCTTCCTGATAAGCCACAGGGGCGCACTTTAGCCTAGGTTCGTGCCCTTTCGCCAGCATCCCTCGCGTGCAGGCTCGCGTTGGATGTCGCTTGGCCAAGCAGCCGCAGTCAAGTTCCTGTGGGGCTTGGGCATTGTGGAACCACTGTCGGCCGGCCGCTCTTGCTCGAAATGGGGGCTGAACGGGGCGCCCCGAGGCAGAGCGATGGCCTGACAAGCGCGTGCACGCGTGGCCGTCTCCCCACGCTTGCACGCCCCAAAAACACAAGAATATCGGCCTAACGCGGATCAAGGACGCCAACCGACAGCGGCTCTGGTAAGGGCTCGGTCATGGCGACGCCGCTCTTTGAACCGGATGCCGACGATGTCCTCGTGCTGGTGGACCTCAGCGCTCAGCTGTTCCGGGCATATCACGCCATGACACCGCTGAGCAGTCCGTCGGGGGAGCCCACTCACGCCGTCTACGGCACCGTCGCGATCCTTGAGCGGTTGATGACGCGCGTTCGCCCGCGGCGCTTTGCGATTGCCCTGGACGCCGGTCGTCAGACTTTTCGCTCGGAGATCTATCCCGCGTACAAAGCCAACCGTCCTGAGCCGCCCGAGGATCTGTTGATTCAGCTGCGTCGGGCCAGCGAGGTCGTGCGCGCGTTCACGCCGCATGTCTGGCAAAAGCCGGGATGGGAGGCTGACGACTTGATCGCGACGGCCGTCACTCAAGCGCGCGCCCAGGGACTGCGCGTGCTGGTGATCAGCGGGGACAAGGACCTCATGCAGCTGGTCGGTCCCGACGTGCGCCTTTGGGACACCATGCGCGATCGCGTCTTCGGGCCCCCCGAGGTGGAGGAAAAATTCGGGGTGCGTGTCGACCAGCTCCACGATTTTCTGGCGCTCACGGGAGACTCCAGCGACAACATCCCAGGGGTACCAAGCGTGGGTCCGAAGACCGCCGCTGAGCTGCTGCGACGCTTCGAGACCCTCGAAGGGGTGCTCACCCATACCGCCGAGATTGAGCGCAAAAAGCTGCGTGAGACACTCGAAGAGCACGCGGAGCGGGCTCGGCTGAGCTACCGACTCGTGGCACTCGCGCATGACTGCGATGACGTTGTCGATGTTGCAGGGGCGCATTTTACCGGACGCGATCTCCCGAAGCTACGCGAGCTGTATCGCGAGCTCGGCTTTGGTCGCATGCTCGCTGCGCTCGGGGAAGATCCGTCGAGCGCGGAACTAACGACCCCGCAAGCGAGCACCAACCCGGGGATTACGACAAGCGCCACTCGCGCGCTTGCAACCCCGAGGCCGGGCAGCGCGACAACGTTTTCCTCCCTGCCTGAGCCGGTTTTCATGGAAGCGCTGCCGCAGCTTGAGGCCTGGCTCGCTCAGCATATCGGCCAGCCCTTGGCGCTGCGTCTACTGCGCGAATCCCAGCAGCAACCGCGCGCGCCCTGGGTCGCGCTCGCGCTGGCCGCCAATGAGAGCGACTCCGTGATCGTCGCGTTGGCGCCTACGACGCTTGACGGTCCGAAGGCGATTCCGCTCGCTCCGGTGCTGAAGTGCCTTGCGACGGATTTTGCGACTCGCCCGAAGCTTTGGTGCCATGGCGCCAAACAACTCGCGCTCGGCTGGCTCCAAGTCGGCATCGAGCCCTGGCCGCTTCGGCTCGACAGCGAGCTGGCGAGCTACTTGCTCGATCCAGAAGCCTCCCACGAGCTCGACGCCCTGGCAGCACGCCTGCTCGGCTCGCCGCTAGAAGCGCCTCCGGCCAAGGGTCGCAAGGCGCCTGTCCCCAGCGCGCGCGAACGCATGAGCCGACTCGGACGCGAAGCGCTGCGGATCTGGCAGCTCTGTCCGGTCCTGGAGGAACGCCTCGCCGCGGAACGTCTCAGCTCGCTCCACGACGACGTCGAGCTGCCGCTGGCGCTGCTGCTCGCGCGCATGCAACGCGACGGGGTCGCGCTGCAGCCCCAGGTGCTGAGCGAGCTCTCAGTTCAACTCCGCAGCGAGATCGCTCGACTGGAGGCGGAGGCCGAGGCGCTGATCGGTCACCCGGTGAACCTCAATGCGCCGCGACAGCTCGAAACGTTGCTGTACGATGAGCTCGGTCTCAAGCCCGCCAAACGCACCAAGACCGCGAGATCAACCGACGCCGCAAGCCTTGAGACGCTGCTCGAGCATCACGCCCTGCCCCGCCTCGTGCTCGACCATCGACAGCTCGTCAAGCTTCAGAACACCTATGTCGAGACGCTGCCGAAGCTGCTCGATCCCGAGACCCACCGCCTGCATGGCTCCTGGGATCAGGTGGTGGCTGCCACAGGTCGAATCAGCTCCACCGAACCCAACCTTCAGAACATTCCGATCCGGAGCGAGCTCGGTCGCTCCATTCGACGTGCCTTCGTGGCCCCGCCTGGCTGCGTGCTGGTGAGCGCCGACTACTCCCAGATCGAACTCCGCGTTCTGGCGCACCTGTCCCAAGACGCCACCCTGCTCGACGCCTTTCATCACAACGACGATGTTCACCGCCGCACGGCCATGGCCGTGTTCAATGTGCCCGCCGAGCAGGTCACGAGCGACATGCGACGACGCGCCAAGGCCGTCAATTTTGGCGTCATTTACGGTCAGGGCGAAGCCGGTCTTGCCGCCAGCTTGGCGATCCCGCGGGACGAAGCGAGTCAGTTCATTGCAGCCTATTTCCAGCGCCACACGGGGGTCGGCGCATTCATGAATCAAACCCTGACCGACGCGCGTGCGACCGAGTCCGTCCACAGCCTGCTTGGGCGACGCCGCCTACTTTCGGACATCGGTAGCTCGAACCGCGCGCTGCGACTCGCGGCCGAGCGAATCGCGATGAACATGCCGATCCAAGGCACGGCCGCCGATCTGCTCAAGCTCGCCATGCTGGCGTTTCGCGAGCCGCCCACTCCGTCGACCCGCCTCGTGCTGACGGTGCACGATGAGCTCGTGTTCGAGGTCGCCGAGGGCGAGGTCGAGCAGGCCATCCCCATCATTCGAGAGCGCATGCAATCGGTATTTTCCCTGGACGTGCCCCTGATCGTCGATGTTGGCCAGGGACCCAACTGGGCCGAGGCGCACTGAGCAACCGCGATGACAAGCTCGCCCGACCTCGCCTGCGACGTCGCGATCCTTGGAGCCGGTCTGACCGGTCTTGCCGCAGCTCGCCACCTGCAGGCCAAGCAGGTGGATTACCGCCTATTTGAGCGCGATTCCCAAGCGGGCGGCCTGGCGCGAACGGACTTTGAGGCGGGCTACGGCTTTGATCGGACCGGACACCTGCTGCACCTCTCCGACCCCGAGCTGGAACGCGACACGCTGGCACTGTTTGACGAGCCCCCGCGGTTGCTCGAGCGTAGGAGTCAGATTTTTTCCAGCGGGGTCTACACGGACTATCCGTTTCAGGCCAACGTGCGCGGCCTTCCTCCGGAGGTCGCCTACCGCTGCCTGCTCGACTTCATCACGGCCAGCCAACGACCAGCGACGAACACCGCGGATTTCGAGAGCTACTGCCGAACGCACTTCGGCGATGCCATCACCGAGCAGTTCATGCTCCCGTACAACGAGCGGCTGCTCGGGGTGCCGCTGAGGGAGATCACGACCGACTGGTGCGACCGCTTCGTGCCACGCCCCAAGCTCGAAGATGTGCTGGCCGGGGCCGTCGGGCTGCCTCGCCCCGCGCTCGGCTACAACAGCCGCTTTTACTACCCTGCCGGCGGCATTGGCGAGCTGCCACGCGTCCTGGCGCGGGGGTTGCGCTCACTTGAACTCAATTGCTCCCCGAACGCGCTCGATCTGAAACGCCGTCGGCTGCATTTTGGCGGACGGGTCGTCGAGTACGAGCAGTTGCTCAGTTCCCTGCCCTTGCCGTCACTGCTTGCGCTCGCCGTGGAGCTCCCCGATGACTTGCGCCAGGCCGGGGGCCAGCTGCGCTGCACCAGCCTCAGCTACCTCGATCTCGCGCTGCGCAGCCCACCCCGACAAGACTGGCACTGGTGCTACGTGCCCGAGCGGCGCTTCCCCTTTTACCGCGTGGGTGCGTACTCGGCGTTCTCCAGTCAGATGGCTCCCCCCGGCGGCGGTTCAGTCTACGTCGAGCTTGCCGACAGGGACGTCACTGAGCTCAACCAGGTTCTGCCCGGTGTCCTGCGAGGCCTCTCTGAACTCGGCTACCTTGAGGAGTCCCAGCTGGAGTTCGCCCGACTCCGCAGGCTCCCCTTCGCCTACGTGATCTACGACCAGCAGCGCCGGAGCAATCTCGACCGGGTCCTGGCCTACCTCGCCGAGCATGGGGTCATCTCGACTGGGCGCTACGGAGGCTGGAACTACTCCTCGATGCAAGATGCTCTGGTATTTGGCAGGCAAGCAGCCGATAAAGTCCTTGCAGCCGCCGCCCGGTCCCCGCTCAGCTAAGCCCGAGCCTCTTTCTAATCCATCGCCCCGAGGCGCCCATGTCGCTTGACTGCTCGATCGTCATTCCCATCTACAACGAAGAGGCGCTCCTGCATGCCGCGGTGGCCGATCTGCGGGTACGACTCGCGGACGTGCCTTGGTCTTGGGAGCTACTGCTCTGCGAGAACGGCTCGCGCGATGGAACCCTCGCGGTGGCCGAGGCGTTGGCGGCACGCTTTGACAACATTCGCGTCCTTTGCTGCCCAGAGCCCAACTATGGCCGAGCCCTGCGCGCGGGGATCGAGGCAGCCCGCGGTTGCTGGGTGCTGTGCGATGAGATTGACCTATGCGACGTGGACTTTCAGCAGCGCGCGATCGCGCTGCTGCAGGCCGGTCGCGTTGATTTCGTGATCGGCTCCAAGCTCGTGGCCGGAGCCAATGATGAGCGCCCCTGGCTCAGGCACCTGGCAAGCCAGGCCTACACCCTGCTATTGCGCGGACTGCTGGATTTTAAGGGCACGGACACTCACGGCCTCAAGGCCTTCCGGCGCGAGGCGCTGCTGCCCATCGTCAAGCAATGCGTGATTGAACGCGACGTGTTCGCCAGTGAATTGGTGATCCGCGCGGCGCGCGCCCACCTGACTATCGAGGATATCCCGGTACGCGTGCTGGAAAAGCGCCCACCCTCGGTCAAGCTGCTATCGCGCGTGCCGCGCGTGGTCGGCAACCTGGCTCGCCTCACCTGGGCCATTCGCCGACCCTTCTTCTGAGCGGCTGCGAGAGAGTCGCGTGGGCCCTCCCGCACTCGCTCAGCGTACCTGACCTGGCCCGACGCCTTCGTCACTCGTCGTCTGCAGGCGGCGGCTCACTCGCACGTCCGCGCACGACGCCTTCAGCGATGGCGCAATCGTGCACTGCCTTCGCCACACACTCGGCAATACCCGGCTCGAAGGGCTCCGGCAAAATCCGGTCAACCGTCGGCTTCTCGAGAAAATTGGCGAGCGCGTGGGCCGCGGCCAGCTTCATTCCCGCCGTGATGCGACGCGCGCGCGCGTCGAGAGCTCCCCTGAAAATCCCCGGGAAAGCCAGGACATTGTTGACCTGGTTCGGATAATCACTGCGTCCGGTACCCACGATGATGGCGCCACCGCGGCGCGCCTCGTCGGGCATGATCTCCGGCACCGGGTTGGCCATCGCAAAGACGATCGAGTCCTTAGCCATGGTCGAAACCGCCTCGGCGGTCAACAGATTTCCCTTGGACACGCCGATGAAGACGTCGGCGTCTTTGAGGACGTCCGCCAGCTTGCCACGACGACGCTCGGCGTTGGTGTAGCTCAGCATCTCGTGCTTTTCGGAGTTGAGGTCGTCTCGATACGGTGAGATCACCCCACGAGAATCGCACACGATGATCGAGCGAACCGGAGTACACACGCTCGGATCGTGCCCGATGCAGCGCAGCAGCCGGGCGATCGCCGTCCCCGCGGCCCCTGCCCCGTTGACGACCACCTTCAAGTCTTCTGGCGCGCGACCGAGCACGCGGCAGGCATTGAGAAGCGCCGCTAGGAGCACGACGGCGGTGCCGTCCTGATCGTCGTGAAAGACTGGGATCCCAAGATCCTGCAAGGCGCGCTCGATGCGAAAACAGGCGGGCGCCGCGATATCCTCGAGATTGATACCGCCAAAGGTCGGAGAGATAGCCTTGATGGTCTCGATCAGGCGCTCCGGCGAGTCCTGCCGAAGCACGATCGGAACTCCGTCAATATCAGCAAAGCGCTTAAATAGGATGGCCTTGCCTTCCATCACGGGCAACGCGCCCTCGGGACCAATGTTACCGAGCCCGAGCACGGCGGTGCCGTCAGACACGATCGCCACAGTGTTGCCTTTGCAGGTCAGGTCATAGGCACGCTCCGGCTCGGCCGCGACCACTTCCGAGACGCGGGCGACGCCCGGCGTGTAGGCCAGAGACAGGTCCCGCTTCGTCTCAAGGGGGACACGACTGACAACCGACCATTTGCCGCGGGTTTCAGCGTGCAGCTTCAGAGAATCATCAAAGTGGCTCATCTACCTTAGTTACCTTGTGCCACCGCGCTACCACGCAAGCCCCGAACGGCAATAAGATACGACACGGGCACAGTCCCGCTGTTTTCGTGGTCACGCCGCCCCAAGCTAAAACGAAACAATCGCGCTCAGCTACTGGCCAAACCCGCGCGCCTCACCCCGCCTACCAACGCTCACTGAGCCAACCGCGCCGGCGCACCTCGCGGCGCAGTCGCAGATCGGGATTGACCGCGATGGGAGTTCCGACTCGTGACAGCAGAGGAAGATCCGTGATGCTGTCGGTATAGAACACGGCGTCTGCCAGCGAACAGCCGTGACGATTCGCCAACGCCTCAGCGCGACTCACCTTGCCCGGACCAAAGCAAATCGGTAGTACGAGCTCTCCGGTGAATCGCCCGCCCTGATCGACCGCGAGTTCGGTGCACAAGACCTCGTCGAGCCCCAGCTCGCGAGCCAGAGGCTGAGCGACGTAGCGCGTGGCAGACGTAATGAGCGCCATTGGGACGCCCGCGCTGCGATAGGCCTCCACCCGACGCCGACCGCGCTCTGCGATGCGGGGCAGAACGTCGCGCTGAAACCAGAGCTCGCAGTCCGCCGCCATCTCGCTCTCACTGTCCCCGCGAAATCCACCCATGATCTTAGCCGCCACGCGCGGCGCATCCAGCACTCCAAAGGTGTATTTCAGCATCCAGCCGGCGACCTTGGCGGTCTCGAGCCAACCCGAGCGGCCATGCTCACGCCGCCAGCGCGCGTAGAGGGTGGCTGAGTCCACCGACAGTAGGGTTCGATCCATGTCGAACAGGGCCAGGCGAAGACTGCTCATCGGTTGCTCCAATCTGTGTAACAACCTGCCCTGCTGATGCAACCCCTGCCCATCGATCCGCTGCTGCCAGAAATCCTGGCGACGCTGGCGCGCGAGCGTCGGCTGGTGCTCGAGGCCCCGCCTGGCGCGGGAAAAACGACGCGCGTGCCCGCCGGCCTACTCGCCTTGCCTGAGCTCCAGGGCGAGATCTGGGTGGCTGAGCCCCGCAGGCTAGCGGCGCGATTGGTCGCCGAGCGGGTCGCCAGCGAGCGTGGCGAGGCGCTCGGAGCGACCGTGGGCTACAGCGTGCGGTTTGAGGAGGTGGGCGGACCGCAGACGCGCCTGCGCTTTCTGACGAGCGGGCTGCTGCTGCGTCGCTTGGTGGCAGACCCGCGGCTGCCCGGAGTGAGCTGCGTGATGCTCGACGAGTTTCACGAGCGTCACCTCGATACCGATCTCTGCCTGGCGCTGCTAGTGCGTGCGCAGGCCACGGTTCGTCCTGATCTGCGCTTGATCGTCACCAGTGCCACGCTCGATGGCGAGCGGATCGCCGCTCGGCTCGGCAATGCGCCGCGCCTCGTCAGCGAGGGTCGCATGTTTCCCCTAGCGATCGAACACTTGGCTCAGCCCGACGATCGACCGCTGGAAAAACAGGTCTCGAGTGCCGTACGCAGCCTGCTGAACGATGGCCCCGAGGGCGATCTCCTGGTGTTTTTGCCGGGAGCCGCCGAACTGCGGCGCGCCGAAGCGCAGCTCAAGGAGCTGGCAGCGCAGCACGGTGTGGCGCTGCACCTGCTGCACGGAGAGCTGCCGCTCGAACAACAAACGGCAGCCCTGGCGCCGAGTCAACGACGCAAGATTGTGCTCTGCACCAACGTCGCCGAATCCTCAGTGACCGTGCCTGGTGTGACCGGCGTGGTGGACGCGGGGCTAGCGCGCATCGCGACCTGTTCACCGCACAGCGGGTTTTCCCGGCTGCAAACCGCGCCGATTAGCCGGGCGTCTGCCACGCAGCGCGCCGGACGCGCGGGCCGCACCGCGCCGGGGCGCGTCCTGCGACTGTACACGCGCAGCGATTTTCTGACGCGCGCCGAGCATGAGACGCCCGAGCTCCTCCGCATGGATCTATCCGAAGCGCGCTTGCTGCTGTCGGGCGCGGGGGTTCAGTCGCTCGACGAGCTGACGTTCATCGACTCACCACCGGAAAAAGCCCAGCGCGCGGCGGAAAACCTGCTCTTGCAGCTTAGAGCGATCGACGCGCAGCTGCAGCTGACGCCGCTCGGGCGGCGCATGTTGCGCTTTCCGCTGCACCCACGCCTGGCCCGGTTGGTGACCGAGGCCGAGCAGCGCGGCATCGCGCCGCTGGGGGCAAGCGCAGCCGCGCTGCTGTCCGAGCGGGATCTCCGCAGCGAAACGCGCTTCCGCGGCGGCGGCCAGCCCTCGGGTCCCGCTGGGGCACGCGGCTCGTCGGATCTGCTTGAGCTGGTCGAACGACTCGATGAGGCCAAACAGGCGCGCTTTGACAGCCGCAGGCTTGCTCAGCTGCAGGTTGATCCGCGCACAGCCCGCGTGGTCGCGCAGGCGGAGCGACAGCTCACGCGACTCTCGCGCAACGCGGCGCCCTGCCCCGCGAGCCTCGCGCAGCAGGAGCAGGAGCTCGCTTACTGCGTGCTCGCAGCGTTCCCCGACCGCATTGGTCGTCGACGCAACTTTGGTGAACCCGAGCTCGTGATGACGAGCGGCTCAGCCGCCAAGCTCGCCAGCTCGAGCGTGGTGCTGGACGCCGAATGGCTGGTGGCGCTCGATATCGAAGATGGCCCAACGGGCCGCAGCGGAGCAGCGCTCGTGCGGCTCGCCAGCGAAATCAAGCCGGATTGGTTGTTCGAGCTCGCCCCGGACAGCATCGTGGCCGAAGACGACTACGAGTGGTCGGACGCGCGCGAGCGCGTGGAACGCTGGTCGCGCATGCGGATCGGCTCGGTCCTGCTCGATGAGTCTCGGGCGATCGCCCCCCCGGGTCCGGAGACGGCCAAGGTACTGGCGAGGATCGTCGAGGCGCGCGGTTGGCAGCACGATGCCACCCTCACGTCACTCCAAGAGCGCCTCGCGCTGCTGGCGGCTCAAGGCTTACTCGAGACTGACGCCACCGGACTCACGAGCCACGCCCTGGCGCTGCTCGGACCACTGCTTGCGACGCGCAGCGATCTGCGCGGACTTGAGGCGGCCTCGCTCGCCGAACAGGCCCTCGCGAGTCTGCCTGGGAGTACCCTATCGCTGCTGCGTGAAATGACCCCAGACCGACTCACCTTGCCGGGTGGCAAGGGATGTCCGATCCACTACGAGGCCGGGCTGCCTCCGTGGATCGAGTCGCGTTTGCAGGACTTTTTCGGCATGAGTCGGACCCCTGCGATCTGTGGCGGACGCGTCCCGCTCACGGTCCACCTCCTGGCACCCAACCACCGCGCGGTGCAGGTAACGCGCGATCTCGCCGGCTTCTGGGAGCGCCATTACCCGACGATTCGCAAGGAACTGATGCGCCGCTATCCGCGCCACCCCTGGCCCGAAGAGGGGCAGACTGCCGAGCCCCCGCCGCCACGTCCACCACGCCGCCCCAAAAAATAACGGCCTCGGCGGGGCAGGTTCGGGGGAGAGCTATGACCTGACGCTAGAGCTGCGACTTGAGGCGATGGAGAAACGCCAGCGCCTCGATTGGCGTCAGGCGATCGAGATCGAGCTGGCGCAGATGCTCTAGCTCGGCCTTCGCAACGACTGGCTCAGCGGGGCGAGCCGCGAATAGGTCCAACTGCGGTGCGGCCTCAGCTTGCGAAAGCGGGAGTTTTCCAGGGGTCCCAGTGGCTTCTAGGTCACTCAGCAGCACGCGCGCGCGCGCCAGCACCCACTCAGGTAACCCCGCCAGCTTCGCCACCGCGACGCCGTAACTCCGACTGGCAGCGCCCGCCACCAGCCGGTGCAGGAACACTACATCACCGTCGAGTTCCTTGGCGCTCACGCTATAGTTGGCGGCGTGCCGATGGGTTCGCGAGAGCTCGGTGAGCTCATGGTAATGCGTGGCAAACAGGGTCTTACAGCCGACCGCGTCATGCAGGTATTCCGCGACGCTCCAGGCGATCGCGAGACCATCGTAAGTACTGGTGCCTCGTCCAATCTCGTCGAGGATCACCAGCGAGCGACGCGTGGCGGTCTTGAGGATCCGGCTCGTCTCACGCATTTCCACCATGAAGGTGCTCTCGCCGCGCGCCAGATTGTCGCTGGCCCCGACCCGTGACAGCACGCGATCCACGATGCCCACCGTTGCACTAGCTGCGGGCACGAATGAGCCCATTTGCGCCAAGACAACGATGAGCGCCACTTGTCGCAAAAACGTGCTCTTTCCGGCCATATTTGGGCCAGTCACTAGCCAGAGTCGCTCCTCGTTCGAGTCGAGTCCACAGTCGTTCGGAACGAACCGGCCCAGCGCCGTCAGGCGCTCAACCACCGGATGGCGCCCCTCGTGGATGACGAGCCGCGTCGAGTCCTCGACGTCGGGGCGACGGTAGTCGTGCCGGTGCGCCACTTCCGCGAGCCCAGCGGCGACATCCCAACGCGACAGGCGCTGCGAGAGCTCCCGGATCCGTTCGCTTGCCGCTCCCGCCAGCTCCACCAGCTGCCGAAACAGCTCAAGCTCGCGCTCGCGATGGTGCTCCTCGGCGTGGCTAATCTTCTCGGCGAGCTCGTCGAGCTCCGGCAGAGTGAAGCGCTCACCGGTGGCAACGGTCTGCTTGCGACGCCACTCGGAGGGAACCCGTCCGGCGTGGGAGCGCCCCACTTCGACGTACCAACCGAACACCCGGGTGTAGCGGATCTTCAGCGAGCCGATGTTGGTCGCGTCCCGAAGCTGCGCCTCAAGCGCCACGATGCGCTCGGAGCCGGTGCGGCGCAGGGCATCGCATTCCTCCAGCTGCGCGTCGTATTCCGGCAGGAAAATGGCCCCCTCCTTGGACTGACTTGGAGGACGAGCGACCAGCGCCTTTTCGAGTTCTGCCGACAGATCGAGCACGAGATCGACCGGGCCCGTCTGGAGACCGAGAGCTTCCCTCTCCGTCTGTTCCTTGAGGCCAGAGAGCAGCTCGACCACCTTGGCGGCAGCGAGCAGTCCATCGCGTAGCGCTCCCAGTTCGCGCGGCGAGGAGTCTCCCATCCACGCGCGCACCGCGAGCCTCTCGAGATCCCCGACGGTCGCGAGCTCACGACGCAGCTCGCTACGCAGGCGCGCGTGAACCACGAACAGCTCGACGGTGTCCAGGCGCCGACGAATGCGGGCGACATCCCGCAGCGGACTCAGCAGCCGACGACGGAGCAAGCGCGCGCCTCCGGGAGTGGCGGTCTGATCCAGCACCGCCAGCAAGGTGGCGTGTTTGTCACCACCCGCGTGGTGCACCAGCTCCAGGTGGCGTTGAGCGACCTCATCGAGGATCAGATGGGTCTCGGAGTCCCAGCGAGTCAGCCTCGGGCGTGGCAGCTCATGCTGGGGATAGCAGGCCCGCGCGTAGCGCAGCAGACGGCGCACCGAGCGAAGCTCAATCGCGCTAAATTCCGCCAGATCCGCTGACGGGATGTCGAGCTCAGGCTCCTGCTCGCCGAGGTCGGGATCACTGCGAACGACCAGGCGCGGCAGCACGAGCCGCATCGCGCGCTCGAGCGAATCCCCGGGTTCGAGCGCGCCACCCAGCAGCAGCTCGCGGGGCTCGGCTCGCCCCACTTCAGCCAGCAGTGCGGTGGTGTCCGCCACGCTGGTGGCCGCGAGTTCACCCGTCGAGAGGTCGAGCAACGACACGCCAATGCCCAGCCCACCCGGCGCGATTTCAGCCGCGAGCAGCCAGTTATTGGTCGTTGAGTCGAGGTGCTCCTGCTCGGTCACCAGCCCCGGCGTGACGACGCGCACCACCTCACGCGGCACGATCCCCTTGCACTTGGCAGGATCGGCCATTTGCTCGCAGATCGCGACGGTGAAGCCCTTTTCGAGCAGTCGAGCCAGGTAGGAGTGCGCCGCATGGTGCGGGATCCCGCACATGGGGATCTCGTCGACCTGGCTCTTGTTGCGACTGGTCAGGACGAGATCGAGCGCGCGCGCGGCGACCACGGCGTCCTCACCAAACATCTCGTAGAAATCCCCGAGCCGAAAAAAGATGATGGCGTCCGGGTACGCTCGCTTGGCGTCCGCATGCTGCCGCATGACCGGCGTATCGCGACCAGCCATTGTTAGCTCTCCCTCAGAGGAACGGAAGTCCCTGCGGAACCAATCCCTCGAGACTGAGCAGGGAGACACCGCCCGAAGCCGAGTCCACCACGACGATGGCGTTCAGCTGAGGCGAATGAAGCATGAACTCGGGCAGGACGGTCATCCCGACCGATGCGTTGACGAGCGAGGTGGACAGCGGAGACCATCCACCGGCGATCGACCAGCTGAAGGCCATGTCGCGATGCGACGGCGCTAGACCTCGATAAACCGCGAAGCGCGATTGGAGCCCAGCAAAGACGCAGGCCGCTGGCAGCCCGGCACTTGGACGGCTCGGATCGATGGCACCTTTGACGAGAGCCGTAACGCAGGGATCCACCTGGGGAACGCCGTCCTCGCTGGGGCCCGTGGCCTGCGCGCCGATCCAGCATGCCGGCAGCTTGGATAGGTTCTCGGTCGATTTGCGGCACTCGGCAGCGGAGCTGGTCACCTCGAAGGCTCGCGACTTAAGGTGAGCCTTACGCGGACTGCAATCGCGCACGCACCGCACTCCGGCGCCCGGGATGATGTCGTGCAGCAGGCGACTGCCTCGAACGACCCACTGCTGTCCGCCGCGCACGACATAGTTGTGCACGCTGGGGAAGCAACAGTGAACGCGTTTCACCCAGGCCGCCTCGTCACCCGGGACTCGGGGCTCGAGTAGGAGGCGGTCGTGGTAGGCCTCGGTGACCCGAAGATCGCGGGTAGCCAGGGGCAGCTCCGTAGTACCGAACCACTCCTCGCAAGCACCACGAAGATCCGTCTCGCCGCAAGCGGCCTGAGCCGCTGTGCTGGCGAAATAGGCGTCATCGACCGAGAATTTGTCGGTCAGCTGAACGTAGTCCGCGTGACCCGAGGCAAAGTCACTACGACGGCGACCCGAGGCCAGACCCATCGACTCGCCGGTAGCCAGGGCAAGCGCTTCGTCACTGACGCCAGCATCACAGAACAGGGCGTCGGCGTCGCGCAGGAGCAGCTCCGTGTCACGCAGCGGGCGACCGACTCGTTCGTCGGTCCCGCTGACGACAGGCAGACGACCCGTGCTGCGTGGGAGCAAGACGGCCCCTTCGTAGGTCGCGGTGAACGACTCTTGAGAGGCGTAGACCCGCGGCTCACCCAGCGGCAAAAGCAGGCTGTGTGACTCAGTGGTCCCGGGATCGACGTCGAGCAGGGACTGGTTGAGGTCACCCTCGATCGCCATCGCCGTGGAACCCACCAGAACCTGTGAGGGGGAGGTCACCCCGCCGTCCGCGGCGAACGGAACTGCGAGCAGGCGCGGACGAAGCCGGGCAGGGCCGACCTGCGAAGCGCCAACGTCGCCCGAAAGCGGGTCCGAAAGCTGTGGAAGCGAGCGCAGGTTCGGCGCGGTGACGCCGATTCCCGTGTCCATCAGCATAGCCATGGAGCCGCGCGCGCGGTGGCGCTGCACGATGTTGCAGCTCACCTCGTCCGAGACCGAGGCTACCGCGTCCGTCATGTAGCTCGCGATTCCGGGGGCGTAGGCACAACCGCGCCAATCCCGACCGGTGCCGGGCGTGGTGTTGCTCACCGGCCTGCGACAAGCCTCGTCGAAGTCCTCGATGTCGACGGCAGCGACCGAACCGCTTCCGAGCGCCATGAAGCCAAAGGTCCCACGAAACTTGCGCGGACCTGCGCCGCGAGTGCGGTCACTGCTCGTGCGATAGAGCGAGCCGACGCTGTCCGAGTTCGGATTGGGATCACAGAGGGTCCCGAGCGTCGTCGTCCCGGTGTTGGGGTCGACGATCGGTGCGTCGTGGGAGAGCAGCAGCAGATCACGAATCGGCGCATCAAAGCGGATGCGATCCGGGGGTTCAAACGGCAGCTCGGGCGAACCCGGACGTACCAGCGGAGTGCGCTGGCTCGACTTAGCGCCGACGTCGAACACCATCGCGCTGCCGTCGGCGTCATCAATCGCGTAGACGAACTGCTCACCACTGCGCAGAGGCTCACTCACGGAGAGATCGCGAGTGCGCACGTCGCGCTTGGGCTCGTCAAACGAGCGAGGCAGCAGCGGCTCTAGCTCGCTCGGCGCGCAGGGATTGGACAGATCAAGCACGTGGACGAGCGGCGTGCCCAGATCCGCCACAAACATTTTCCCACCTTGGAGCGCCACGCCGGCGGGTCGCGACTGATACGCAGTCGGCGCAGGACCAAACTCGTAACGGGGGGCGGCAACGGCACAAGTCGCGCTGCCCACGAGATCGGCGGGTAGCGCCTGAGGTGCGAGCGCCGTCGGGGGCGTGACCCGCAGAGCGACCATGGCGTCCGGCACGCAGGGAGGAAAGGTTCCAGGCTTCTGGTTGAGAAGCGCCTGCGCGTCGTAGACGCCGACCATACCGAGCGTCGGAAAGGTGACGACGAGCTTGCGGCGTCCCACGGGCGCGAGATGAGCCTCATCCTCAAGCGATGCAGGACAATCCTGACGGCGCTCGGCAACCGGCATTGTGGCGGCCGCGTACCAAGCCTTGTCCTTGGCCCCTTGGCAACCGACGCCATAACCATCGGGGCCTCCGTCGGCCACAGCGACGAGCTCGAGCTCTGCTGGCGCGGCGGGCAAACGACAGGTCGACCAAAGCGAGAGATCGCGCGCGGGCTCACCGACCGCGGGCGGCAAGATGCAGCTCGACGGCAGCGCAAACAATGCCTCACGCCCAGGCTCGGTCGTGCCGACGAACGTGGCGCTTCCGCCAGGCGTCGAGACGATCCCCGACGGATTGGCGCCGAGCGGGAGAAACTCCGTGCCGGGCAGAGCGGGCTCCTCATCGACGACGCGCGAGTCGTGCATGTCGATGACGGCGACCTCACCGCGTAGGCTCTGAGTCACCAGAGCCATGACGCGGCGATCTTCGTGGTCGATCAGCGGATCAACCGAGTCCGGACAGGCTCGCAGATCGCGTCCGCGCTGGGAGGTGTACTCGAGACACAGCAGCGACACGCGCCCGCTGTTGGCAAGCGACCGCATGGGCGGGGGCTCAACAGTCGTTTGGCACGCGGCCAGACCGAACAGGACGAGCGTGAGACTGAACTTGACGGACAAGGAATCGCGGATCACTTCGAGGCCCTCGGAGCGGTGACGGGAGCAAGCCCGAGTACGACTTCCCCATAGGTACGGCGAGCACGCTGATCGAGCTGAAGAACGCCGAGGTAGGAGTCCGTGAAATGAGCCAAGTAGGCGAGCGCGTGTCCCGGCTCTCCGCGGCTCGGATCGGGCGCCTGGTAGTCAAAGCTGAGCGCGTGCGGACCGCGGCCGGTCGTGATCCAACGCTCGACCAGGCGGCGAGTGGGATCGTAAACGGCGAGCCGTCGCGCGTCGAAACAGAGGATAAATACCCTGGTTTCGAGCTTGCCGGCCGACGTCATGATCTTGCCGATCTCGACCCGCGAGGGGCCGTACGGCAGAGCCACCACGTCACTGAAACGGGGCAGATCCCGGTTGGGCGTGGCCCAGGTGTCGGGTTGGGTGAAACCAGAGATCAAGCTCGCCGGACTGCGGCTCGAGAGAAACACGCCGAGCGGCACGTTCGCGCAGCTGAGCGCGCAGGCCGATGCCTTGGCGCCGCTCTCGCCGGCGCAACTTGCCTCGCAATCCGCCCGCTCCGAGCCGTCCACGGCGATGCCGCGAGAATCGTAGTCGAGCAGGTTGGCGCGCACCTGAGCGGAGCCAGCCAGTGCGAGAAACGGTCGCGAGGGATTGGCTCCGGCGTCGGGATAGTAGCGCAGCAGATCCACCTGCGGGGTGTCGCGATAGGCCGTGAGAAAGCCCACCTGCAGCGAGCTTGGCTCGAGCAAGTCGCTCGCGAGGGAGCGCGGCACGGCCGCAAGCGCCACGGGTCGGAGCGGCAAGTTCTGAAGAATGAACTCGAGCTCTGGTCCGCGCGACCAGTGAGCGAGATCCTGAGTGAACAGGGAGACCGCTCCGGAGGTCTGGTGCGTGATGGCGATCGCCTCGGCCTTGGCACTCACCGCGATCCCAAAGGGCTCGGGCGGCATGCGCAGACCCCTGGAATTATCGGAGGAATCGAGTCCCGCGCGATGAATCGAGTCGCACGAGCCCGACCCCTCCTGACCACAGTGCAGGCCACCTGATTTGTCGACATCAATCCAGTGCAGGCTCGACTCGCCGCGCACCGGAATGAAGAGTCGTTGCTCGCCCTTGGGCCCTTGACGCAGCACGAGATCGGAGGCGAAGGCGCCGAGCTCTACGGAGTCGACTTGAACCGGTGCCCCGCCCATCTGCGGACTCGTCAGATCGACATTGTTGCAGCGTCCCGGGACGATGATGCGCTCGCCAACCGCCCGCTCTCCAAGCGCGCCGCAGGGTTTTCCGGCAAATTTTCCGGCTTTTGCGACGCACCAGTGACTGGCGCTGTCACCGGCGGCGTCACAGCGCTCACCCGCGACGCAGTCGGCGTCCTTGTCGCAATCGCGCGGCACCAACTGGCGCACGCGCTTCAGATCGAGCGAGTGCAGCGCACCCGCGTTGTACTGCAGATCGAAGTCACTGCTGACCACGTACAGCCGCGACTGATCGGGACTCGTGGCAACCCCGACGGGGAAATAGATCTGCGAGAGCGGTGGCGCGATGCCATCGCCGTTCGAGTAGCAGGCGGTAAATGCGAGGCCAGCAAGGGCCATGCTGCGTCTCATGGGCGGGCGCAGCCTAGTACAGAGCGCGCGAAAGAGCCCGTGGTCGGTTCAACCGCCGAGCTCGACGATGATGACGCCGCGCTCCAGGCCCGGCTCGACCCCGTCCCCGGACGAAGGTTCGCCCCCGGGAAGCGGACGATAGGCGTCCATCGGCATCGGCAGTTCAAGCCGAGGCTGCTGGTCGCGACGAAAATGATCCACTTCCTCGCGCCGACGGATCTGGTCGATGATGAAAGGAGGCAACATAAGAGACCGGACTTCTCTCTAAAATCCTGCTCGAATCTAATGTAACCTTCGAACTCGCTCGGTCAAGTCCCGCGCTGGCCGAGCATCCGACTCCTGCTTGCGGTAGGGTCGTTTCACGCCTGAGCGGACATGCTTTCATGAACGGCGCGACCAACGATTCCCTGAAGCCTTCGACCGATCCAAGTACGGATGCGCGCGCGAGGCATGGCGGCCGACTGGACGGCTTTCGTTCCCGCCTGCACAAGTCGCTCGGGGTTACCTGCCTCGTACTCCTTGCTGCCAGCGCGGCTGCGGCTGACTTCGACCTTGCCGACGGCTCCTGGAGCGGCGCGAGTGAGCTGCTCGGAATTGCGCGTGCTCGCATCGGCCCCGAGCGCGTGGCCCTGGTGGCTGAGCTCGACTTCGACAAGTTGCGACCCGCCGACGGCGTGTTGATATTGCATCCGGAGACGGCGCCTGACATTGGCGCGCTCAGTGAGTTCATGCAGGCCGGAGGGCGGGTTGCGCTGCTCGACGACTTTGGCAGCTCCGACCTGTTCCTCGAGCGTTTCGGGATACAGCGACTGGGTCGCCCGCTTGAGCCCGCGCAGCGGCTGCGCGGCGACGACGACCTGCCGATCGCCGTGCCCGCGCCGGCCCCAACCCCAAACGGCACAACAGGCAGCCATCCCGTGGTCCAGGCCGTGGACCAACTGATGCTCAACCACGCCACTAGCCTGTCAAACCCTGGGCTGACGCCTTTTTTGGTTGTGCCGTCGCGGGTGGCGGGCAGGGATGCGCTCGTCGGGGTAACGGGCCTGGTCGGGCGCGAGCACCCGGGCAGGCTGCTCGTGGTGAGTGACGGCTCGGTGGTCATCAACACGATGCTCCGCTATCCGGGCAATCGCCATTTCGCCGAAGCGCTGTCGAGCTACCTCGTGGAAGACGAGGGTACGACGAAGCGCTCGGGCAAGCTGTACCTCCTGTCGAACCGGTTCAGTCAACGCGGAACCTTCGGCGCGGGACTCGACGTCGGCACGCGCCTTCGGCAGCGCGGTGAGCGGCT
The DNA here is from genome assembly GCA_038207155.1 of Polyangiales bacterium. Lineage (GTDB taxonomy): Bacteria > Myxococcota_A > Polyangia > Polyangiales > Polyangiaceae > FEN-1139. The sequence goes on along the minus strand of JBBRAB010000023.1, from coordinate 8,306 downwards.
GTTCTCGATGCTGCACGAGGGCCTTCCGGACGCGCTCATCCTCGCGCTCGCCGCGGTCGCTGGCCTGGTCGTGTTTGGATGGGCCCGGCGCAATGCGTGGCTCCATTACGCGCGCGTACGGCCGCACTACCTGGCGCCGACTCCGACCTTGGCGCAGGGCGGGCTCGCCGGGCGCGCGGCCGTGCTGGCCGCGCCGAGCACTCACCCGACGCTCGCCCTGCTCGAGCTGCGTGCCAGTCTGCTTGAAGGACTGAGCGAGCACCTGCGCCTGCACAGCGGCCCCAGCCGCGAAGCGCTGCTCCACGCGCTGCAGACTCGCGCCCTTTCGCCCGACTCGCTCGCGCGAGTGCGGAGCCTCCTCACTGAGCTTGACGCGATCGAGTCCTCCTTCGCTGCCGGCCAGGTGGCAAACATCTCCAACGCCACCGTGACCCGCCTCCATCGCTACGCGCTCGACATCTTCGCCGAGCTCGGCGATGTTTCCCACCGAGAAGCATCATCGTGAACCCAGCCCTGCAAATCCAAGAGCTCGAAACAGCCCGCAGTCGCCTCGACGCCGTTCAGCAGGAGGTTGAACGGGTGTTTTTTGGCGACACCACCGCCGTCAATCTCTTGCTTTGCGCCCTGCTGGCACGCGGGCACGCCCTGCTCGAGGGAGTGCCCGGCGTGGCCAAGACGACCCTGGTCAAGGCGTTTGCCACGACCCTCGGTTGCTCGGTCCGCCGCATCCAGTTCACGCCAGATCTACTGCCGGCCGACATCACCGGTACCTACATTTTCAACCCGAAGGAGGGCACCTTCAGCCTCCGTGCGGGTCCGGTCTTTGCCAACATCGTGCTCGCCGACGAGATCAATCGCGCGCCAGCCAAGACTCAGTCCGCCCTGCTCGAAGCGATGCAGGAGCACCAGGTCACGATCGAGGGAGATCGCTTCGATCTGCCAGATCCGTTTCTCGTGCTGGCCACGGAAAATCCGATCGATCTCGAGGGCACCTATCCCCTGCCCGAAGCGCAAATCGACCGATTCTTGATCCGGATCCTGCTCAGCTACCCGCGCCTACGCGACGAGGTCACCATGCTGCGCACCCATGGGGTGGCGCCTCCCGAGGTGCAGTCCCTGCTCGCCCCGGCCGACGTCAGCTGGCTGCAATCGGTCGCCGCGCGCGTGTTTGTCGAAGACGATCTGTTCGAGTATGTCGCGCGGCTGACCGCCTTCACCCGCAGTCAGAACAAGGTCGTGCTCGGTGCGTCCCCGCGGGCATCGCTCGCCCTACTGCGCGCCGCCAAAGCGCGCGCGGTGCTCGAAGGGCGACCCTTTCTGACGCCCGACGACATCCGGCACTTGGCGATCCCCGTGCTGGCGCACCGCCTCATTTTGGCGCCCGAGCTCGAGGGGGACAGCAGTCCGGCAGCCCGCCTGGTCGAGGACGCTGTCAGCCGCGTCCCCTATCGCAAAGCGGTCAAGCCGGCCTGAGCCGAAGCGCGCGCCTTTAGCCGACGCAGCTGCCACGGACCGCGTCGAGCACTTCCGCGCTCACCTCCAGCCGTTTGGCGAGCTCAGCCATCGGTTCACGGCAGGCCGCGATGTGCGCCACGAGCTTGGCGTCTTCCAAGGTGACGTGGTCCGTCAACCAATTGTAAAGGAACAGCCGGAGACCGGACAGGTCGAGACTGGGCTCGCCGAGACGCCGGCGCACCGCATTGACCATCCCCAAGTGCGCGGAGCGATGCTCGGCGCCTTCGTAGCCATAGACGCGCATGGCCGACTCTTCCGTATCGAAGTGATACTGCATGAACCGCACGAGCTCTTGCGCGATTTGAGCCAAAACTTCCGGCGGCTCGCGTCGCCGCTGCGCCGCCTCCAGCAGCTCAACGTGTCCGACGATCGTGCGGTGCTGGCAATCGATGTCCCGCAGACCGGCTTCAAATTCTTTCGACCATGTCATGAAATCCTGCTCTCTAAATGAAACAAACCGTTTTACCTAGCCTGCGCGCTTCGCCACCGGTTCTGACGCCGCCCAATGGAGAATCCAGCGGCTCACCTGCTCAAGCGACACCACGTCCTCTGCCGCGCCAACCTCGATGGCCGCCTTGGGCATCCCAAAGACGACACTCGACGCTTCATCCTGAGCGACCGTACGCGCTCCCGCCTCGCGCATCTCCAGTAGCCCTTTGGCCCCGTCGCGCCCCATGCCCGTCAGGATCACGCCAGCGGCGTTTCGCCCGGCAATGGCCGCAACGGAGCGAAAGAGCACATCCACCGAGGGACGATGCCGATTCACCGGCGGCCCCTCCTTGACCTCAACCATGTAGCGCGCGCCATCCCGCCGCAGCAGCAGGTGCCGGCCGCCCGGCGCAATCAGGGCGATCCCGGGCAATACGCCATCTCCGGTTCTCGCTTCGCGCACCTCAAGCGCGCACTCGCCATTGAGCCTGGCCGCGAACGCTCCGGTGAACAGCTCGGGCATGTGCTGAACGATCACTATCCCTGGGGCCTGCGCCGGCAAAGCGCGCAGAACGCACTCGAGCGCCACCACGCCGCCTGTGGACGCACCAATCGCGACCACCCGATTCGTGGTCCGCAGTAGCCCCTTGGGCGCCACTTGGGGAGGCGCCCCCGCCAGGCGCGCCAGGTGCCGATTCATGTCGACCCGTGCCGCGAAGCGAACTCGCTCGACGAGCTCATCGACCATCTCGCCGAGCGTGTAGGCGGCGCCGGGCTTACACATGACGTCGACAGCGCCAAGCCGCAGGGCCTGGATCGCCATGTCGCTCCCCGCTGCGGTGAGTGACGAGACGATGATCACGGGCACCGGAAAATGCTGCATCAACTTGGAGAGGAACGTGAGTCCGTCCATGCGCGGCATCTCGATGTCGAGCAGCACCACATCCGGACGATGCTGAACGATCATATCCCGCGCAACGAACGGATCGGGCGCGGCCCCGACCACCCGCATTCCATCGGCGCGCGCGATCGCTTGCGAGAGCAGCGTGCGCACGATGGCGGAGTCATCCACCACCAACACAGAGACCGTCATGGCGCCGCGCTCACTTGTATTGCGCCGCAGATCTCGGCGGCAAGCTCGGTAACGACCACTGCAGAGAGCGTGCTCGCCTTGAAAACCGACTCAACATCGACATGTTCGATGCGAGACACTTGCGGGGTCTCAAGCTCATAGTCACGCTGCTCGGAAAACCAAGTATCCAGCACTTCTCCGGCAAACACATTACTCAGCTCACCCACCGCGTCCACCATCAGCGCGTCACTGACCTCCTCCGAGGTCTCGAGTCCCATCCAATCAGCCGCAAGCTGACGCGCAAACACCTCGGGAACCGCCAGCTGAATGAGCCCGGAATCCGCCCCGCTAAATCGCAGTGACGCCAGGAGCAGCTGCCCCTGATTCACCGACATCCCGTCGGCGGGCTCGACCAGGGCAAATACCAGTTCCTCGAGCACCCGACTCAGCGCCCCTTGGAGCTCTGGTTTTTCCATCGTCCGGGCCATCTCAGTCCACCTTCCCAACTTCACGGATGATCGTGCGCACGAGCGCCCCGACCTGCTCAGGGCGAAAGGGCTTTTTGAGTATGCCGCGCACGCCATGCAGCTGCAGCTGCTCCCGATGCTTCTGATTGCCGTCGGAAGAGACGATCACCACGGGGGTCGCGTGAAAACGGGCAGACGCGCGCATCTCTGCGACCAGCTCAAGCCCCGTCATGTTTGGCATGTGAATATCGGCCAGCACCAGCCCGATCTCATTGGCTTTGAGAATGCTCAAAGCCTCAAGACCATCGGCCGCCTCAAAGATCCGGGCGATCGGCACTTGCGCCAAGCCCAGGCTCTTGCGAACCACCGCCCGACTCACGTTCGAGTCGTCAACAATCAGCACGTTTATCATTTACCTGCTCCCGCACTACTGTGCACTTGCTGACGAAGCTCATTGAGCGCGTCCACCGAATCCGCCAAGAACAGCTCACGCTGATGCCCTGACAGGCCAACCTGAGCGAGCACCTCGTCCTCGATGCGGCGATGCATCCCGCCGACATCAGCCCCCACACCGACCATGTGCGCCAAGCCATTGGCGACGTGCACGAAGCGAGCGACGGCGCGATGGGCCTCAAGTTCCACCAAAGCGGGATGATGGTGGCCGCGAATGGCATCCACTATCAGCTCGGGCAGCTTCCACCTGGCCGCGATAGCGCTGCCGATTTCGGCATGATCACTGCCAAACGCTTGGCGCTCCGCGTCCACAAAGCATAGCCCCGCTCCGCTCTCAAGCGAGCGAGCCACCTCGGGCTCATCCCGTAAAAACCCCGAAATCACTAGCTTTCCGATGTCATGCAGCAGACCGGCCACGTAGGCAGATGAGGCCTGTCGCGGCTCATTGCGCTCCGCTAGTCTGCGGGAAAGCATCGCAACGACGAGCGAGTGTTCCAGAAAGCCTGCCGAGGTCGTGGCGTAGCCCTCGAGCCGCTCCGGGAGCACCGTCGACAGCCCAGCCGACATCACGAGCTCCTCGAGCCGCGCCACACCGAGCAGCGACACCGCCTGCCCAAGGTCGACCACCCGCCGACTCAGCCCAAATGCCGCAGAATTGGCGACCCTCAGCGCATTGGCGCATAGCCCGGGATCCCTCGACAAGATCCGCTCAAACGTGACGAGCGAGCTCTTCGGATCACTGAGTGCGCGTCGCATCTCAATGACTGCCACTGGCAGCGCCTTGACTCGCGCAATGCGAGCCTCAATCTCGGAAGGGGCGATCACAGCGTCTCCTCCCCCTGCGGTGTTTTGACGACGCAGCGACCTGAGCCAACCTCGACCGACACCGTGCGAGACTTGCAGCCCCCAACATCTTCGGCCGAAACCAGCACGTTGGACTTCCAGAGCATTCGCCGCAGGACCGTGTAGTTGCGCTTGCCGATCTCGAAACCCACCTGATCCTCTCCGATCTGACCGCCACCGGCGACCTTCACGATCAGATTCTCCTTTTTGCAGCCGAGATCGTAAAGCTTGTGAAAGAGGATCGGCACACCCGTATCCGCAAACATGGCCGGCTTGAGCTTCGCCTTCTCTGGACTGATGCTCGAGAGCGGCAGCATGTAGTGGATCATGCCCGCGGCAAGCTTGACCGGATCGTGAACGATCACGGCAATGCAGGACCCGAGCGCATAGGTGACGATCGTATCTGACGGCTCGTCACTGACCACGATCGCCGCTATTTCCACGACGCGCCGGCCCATATCAGCTGGTCCTCTTGCCCGTGGTCCGAACGGGTCGTCGCCGGTGCTGCTGAACCCCCATCGCCTCACGCCAGCCAGCCACCGCCGAACTGCGCGCGTACACGGACGGCTCCACCACCACGAAATCACTGTGCAGAGTCTGAAGGCTCTCGGAGTGCCCGATACAGAACAGACTGTCCGGACGGAGCATGCGCTCCACCTCGGTGACGATGCCCTGACGGACCGGGGCATCGAAGTAGATCATTACGTTCCGGCAAAACACGAAATCAACCGGACCAGGCATCGGATAGGGCGGAGCCGCCAGATTCATCCGTTTGAAGGCCATGTGCTGCTTGAGTTCGTCTGCGACCCGATAGCGCTTTTCGCCGTCACGAGTTGTGCTGGAAAAGTAGCGTTTCCGCATGCCCTCAGGCACCTTTTCCACGATCTCACCGTCGTACTCACCCTTGGCCGCCACCGCCAGGACTTTGGTGGAAATGTCGGTGGCCAAAATCCGCCAGTCAAAGTCCCGCCAGCCCGAGCCCAGCGCGTCGGCGACCGTCATGGCCATCGTGTAGGGCTCCTCGCCGGTGGAGCTTGCCGCCGACCAGAACCGCAACCGGGTGGCCCCAGACCTCACCCGCTCCTTGACGTGGTGAGACAGATACTGAAAGTGGCCGGGCTCCCGAAAAAACTGGGTAAAGTTGGTCGCCATCGCGTCGAGGAACTGAACGACCTCCGAGCCACTGTTGTCGTTCTGAACCAGCGCCAGATACTCCTCGGCATCGTGGAGCCCGAGTACCCTCATGCGCTTGGCGATGCGCGCCGCCACCAGGGATTCCTTACCTTCACGCAATCTCATGCCGGCTTGCGCGTAGGCAATATCGCAGAAGGCAGAGAACAATTTGGAATCCATGGCGGCGGAGTCGAGCACGCTAATACCTCTCGCTGGAATCTCTAGATGACCGGCGACTTTGGGCTAGAAGTCCTTGAAGTCCGGATCGGGCCCCAGCGGGATCACGTCCTCACCCCTCGGGCGGCTGTGGCCATTGGAACCACTGGGCTTGGCTTTGGTGATCACCCCGCGACGCGGTGGCGCCACACTCGCCGGAGCTACCGGCCTCCGCCGCCCAGAACTTGCCACGTGAGCGGGCGCTTCGCGATGCACCGAGCGGGACTGTTCCCGATTGAGCTCGAACCGTCCGACCAGCGCGGCCAATTCCTCCGACTGACTCGACAGCTCTTCTGCCGCGCTCGACGACTCCTCTGCGTTGGCCGCGGCGACTTGAACGACCTTGTCCATCTCGGCCACTGCGTTATTGACCTGCTCAATCCCGCGAGACTGCTCCTGGCTAGCCACCGCGATCTCCCCGACGATGTCATTGACCTTCGCCGCAGCGGTCACGATATCCACCAGGCTACTAGCCACCTCGTTGGTGATCACGCGGCCGTTCTCCGTGTGACCGACGGCGACCTTGATCAGGTCCTCGGTCTTCTTGGCTGCTTCCTTTGAGCGCAGCGCCAGGTTGCGCACTTCCTCGGCTACAACCGCGAACCCACGACCTGCGTCACCCGCTCTGGCCGCCTCGACGGCGGCGTTGAGAGCCAGTAGGTTCGTTTGGAAGGCGATTTCGTTGATATCCTTGATGATCTGAGCGGTCCCTTCCGAGGCGGCTCGAATCTTTTCCATCGCATCGGTCATGCGACCCATGGCGTGGCCACCCTTTTCGGCGGCTTCCTTGGTGGTCTGCGCCAGCGAACGCGCCTGGATCGTATTGTCGGCGTTCTGCTTGGTCATGCTCGACATCTCCTCCAAACTGCTGGAGGTTTCCTCGAGGCTGCTGGCCTGCTCGGACGCGCCTTGCGCTACGGATTGACTCGACGAGGCAATCTGGATCGACGCTTCGGAGACCTGGGCCACCGCGTCCGCTACCTGACTCAGCGAGTCATGCAGCGCCTTGCCCGTGGCATTGAGCGCCAGCTTGATCCGAGCGTGATCCCCATGATAATCACCCTCCATTCGCACTCGCATGTCGTAGTTCGATAAGGCCTCGAGCACCTTGGTCGCCTCCATCACCGGGTTGATGACCGCATCGAGCGTGGAGTTGACACCGTCGACGATCTTACGGAAGTCGCCCTCATGGCGCGCCGCATCCGCACGCGTCGACAACTTGCCTTCGACCGCCGCCTTTGCGAGGTCCAAAGCGTCGGTTACCAGAAGATTGACCGCGCCGACGCACTTATTTAGGTTGTTCTTGATGGTGTTAAAGTCACCGTTATACGAGTCGGTGATTGGTTGCGGAATCGCACCCCGACTGATCTTGTCAACGTAGTCAGCCGCCACATTCAAGGGAGTAATCACCGCGTCCAGCGTCTCGTTGACTCCCTGGACGATCTTGCGGAAGTCGCCCTCGTGCTTGGAAGCGTCAGCGCGAGTGGCGAGCCTGCCGTCCACAGCCGCTTTAGCCAGGATATTGGCGTCACCGACCATGCGGTTGACGGCCTCGATGCACTTGTTCAGGTTGGTCTTGATGGTGTTGAAGTCACCGTTGTACGTGTCGGTGATCTTCTCGGGGATGTCTCCCTTTGAGATGCGGTCCACGTAGTTTGCAGACACGTTGAGCGGGCCAATCACGGCATCTAGCGTCTCGTTGACTCCCTGGACGATCTTGCGGTAGTCGCCCTCGTGCTTGCTGGCGTCAGCGCGCGTCGCGAGCTTGCCGTCCACGGCGGCCTTGGCCAGAACAGTGGCGTCGCCGACCATGCGGTTGACGGCCTCGATGCACTTGTTCAGGTTGTTCTTGATCGTATTGAAGTCGCCGTTGTACGTGTCAGTGATCTTCTCGGGGATGTCGCCCTTCGAGATGCGGTCCACGTAGTTCGCCGATACGTTTAGCGGGCCGATCACGGCGTCCAGCGTCTCGTTCACACCCTGGACGATCTTGCGGTAGTCGCCCTCGTGCTTGCTGGCGTCAGCGCGAGTGGCAAGCCTTCCGTCCACCGCGGCCTTGGCCAGAACAGTGGCGTCGCCGACCATCCGGTTGACGGCCTCGATGCACTTATTCAGGTTGTTCTTGATGGTGTTAAAGT
>JBBRAB010000022.1:0-73433 GCA_038207155.1 Polyangiales bacterium | reverse complement strand
CGACAAACTGGTCCATCGGCAGACCGCTTCTCTCCCACTCACGAACTCGCTCGACCCACTTGGCTTCGGTTTCCGTCATGCGAATCAACATGACGCATTGGCTCAATCGGCGGAAGTACGGGGCTCATGCACCGGATACGCCTCTATTTCTCCAAGAGTCGCTCCCTGGAGTGCGACTTTGGAACGGCCTGCAAGGCGACCGTCGACGATGCGCTGACCTGCATGAAGGACGACGTTGCGGCGTATCAGAAGCTCGCCGAAGGAGTACCAGCCTGCGAGAACCTGACTAGCTCGATGCTGCGCGGTGATGTTAAGGCCAGCTACGTTCAGCCGAAGAGCTGCAAGCTCACCATCAGCAAATGCAACCTCGCGGGTGAGGGTGGTGCGACCGGTACCGGCGGCACCGGTGGCGCTGGCGGGAGTACCGGCGGAAAGCCCCCCGCGACGCAGCAATTGCCCTGCAAAAACGGGGAAAACTATCCTGCCGCCGGCAAGTGCGATGGCAAGGCCGACTGCGCCGACGGCTCACACGAAACGGGTTGTCAGTAGGGGCTCAAGCTACTGCAGTCGAGCACCTTGCCGACCACTGCGACCTTGGCCTTGAAGGTCTGCTTGAGTGCAAGACTGCGCCAGCGCGGCTCGGGGAACGAACACTCGAAGACCTCCGGTGAGGCTTTGTCCTTGAAATGCACGACGAACGCTTCGCTGCGGGTTCCCTCGCGTTCGCAGCCAAGGCAAGTCCCCACCCGCTCGAGCGCCACGCTCGGCCAGCGCAGCGGCTCCGAGAGGGAATGCCCCTCCTGCTTAAGCTTGTGGTGTTGACTCCACTCGCGCAGATCGTAGCTGCAGCGCTCGTCGTAGACCGCCTTGTCGTTGTAGACGGGCGTGCATTCTTCCTTTTCCTTGAAGGTGCCGTCGCCCCGATCGATCTTGCGCGTCTTGCAGGTCTCGCCGGTCTTGGTGGATTCGTGACTGCGGACTTCACGACTTCGCTTCTTGACCGCTGCGCCGCCCGGCATTTGATCGCACCAAGTCGACTTTTCCACGTTGCCATAGCGCTCGACATTGATCTCACGCGTCCAGGAATGCCCCGTGACGACGACCTCGGCGCCTTTGCTCCACGAGCACATCACGACCATCAGTGTGAACAGTAGCAATCCGACGCCAGCCGCGATAGAGCAGCCCAGGGCCCATTTCTTGGGTTTTTTCGGCGTTGGTACGGGGGGCTGGCGTTCCTGATGGGCGGCCGCGGCAGTGTCGCCTGCGTACTGCCCGACCGCGTGCAGCTGATCGGCGCGTGTGGCGAGATCGGCCCCTTGCGCCAGTGGTCCGCCGCAAGTGCCGCAACAGTTACTCGCACGTCCGTTAGCGGTGCTGCAGAAGCGACAGCGCCGGTCGACGCCAACGAAGCGATGATCTCGGACGGCGACCTTCTTGTCGTCGGTCGGAAAGTAGCGTGAGCTCGGATCCTGCGGTGAGCCGCAGTTAGGGCAGTGTCGATGCGTGAGCCCGAGCAGACCGTCAGCTCCGCAGCTGCGACAATTCCAGAGCATTTCGTAGACGGCGTCAGCGCTTGCCGCCGGTGCGGCCGGTGCTGCCGCAGCCGCAGCCGCAATCGCAGTGGCCTGAAACGTTCGTAACTCAAGGACGCGCACGCCAAAGGGAGCAAAAGTCTGCGCGGCGAGGTTACCGAGCGTGGATTCAAGGCCCTGGGTGCTCGTTTCCGATAAGAGCGAGGCCATCTGCCAGCCGCTCTGCGTTGCGGTGGCCAGCGTCTGCGTAATGAGCTGCTGGAGCAACACGCCCGACGCCAAGTAGTCGACGAGCCCCTGCGGGTTACCCTGGGAGGCCGCCACGTATCGACCCTCATCGGCGACGACCACCACCAGCGCGAGCGTGACACGCACCTCGCGCGGCTGGCCCTCCGCATCGTTGACGGTGACGTTCAGCACGGTTCGCAGCTCTTGAGGCTGCAGGTTCACGGACATGGTTGGGATCCCCTGGGGCTCATTTGGGCAGAATCCCCACGATACCCGGAATCACCCCGCGAAGGAACTACTAGCGCGACCGCTAGCCCGGGCAGGTCATCAGGGTTGCCAGCTTCGAGAAAGAGCCGACCCAGCGACTCACGCTGTGGAGTCCCTGGATCGCGCCATAGCTCGCGGTCAGCCCGACGTAGACGCCGCTGGTGCTGAGAGCGGAGAGGTCGACCGTTGCGATGAGCATGTCGGTCGCGGGGCGGTCGGGAGTCTTAGAAACCGAGGCCGAGAGCTCGTTGGTCAAGCCGTTGTAGCTGACCCAGCCGTAGTTTGGCGTGCCGTCGGCGAGCGAGAGCTTGAGCAGCGTTCGTCCGAGGCTGGTCTGATCCTCGGTCGTCACCACCTCCAGCCGCTCACCCAGACTGTCGCTCCAACTGAAGCTGTCAAAATTGACGGCGTAGCCTAGTTTGAGCCCCGAGTAGCCGAGTCCACTGCCCGCCGTCGCGATCGTGCCCGGACCGCGCGGATCGGCGTGGATCACGACCGCCATGCCGTCGGCGATGTCGGACATGGTGAAGGTGAGTGCGAACTCGAACGAGGTGTTTGGACCGAAGTCCACGCTGCAAGGGAGAAAAGCGCCACCGCGGTTGTCGGGACCGGGATCGAGCACGAGCTCGCCGCCCGCGCACTTGGCGCTGCCGGACACGATCAGCCCGGAGCAACGGGAGTCAAACTCATTAAAGATGAACTCCTCCGGGTTGTAGTGCTTCGCGCCAGCGTCCGGCTGGGTCGCGCCGCCGTTGCCGGGCTCCCCGCCCGCCGAGAGCTCCCGGCCAAGGCTTGCGTCTCGCATGCAGGCCATGCTGAGCAAGAGGGGAGCGAGCAAGCATGGGCCTAGGAAAAGAGGAGCGAGCATGCACGGGCCTAGCTTGGGGGGCACCGCTCAGCATAGCCCGATTTCGCGCCGATTCACCTGTGGTATGTTGTGCGGACTTGTCCTTGCGCCTCACCCCCCACGCCTGCGCGCTCCTCGTGTTCGCCGCACTGACCGCACCCAGCCAGTCCGCGCAGGGCAGAACGCCGGTTCGCCTTGAGTGGGTCCGTGGTTCTGGGGCGGGTGAGTGCCCCTCGGCAGCTGTGCTCGAAGCCCAAGTGAAGCGCCGGCTCGGTTGGGCTTGCTTCGACGACGCAGCTACGGCTCGTCTCGAGGGCCTGCTCGACCGACAGGGCAAGCAATGGGTTGCCAGCTTGTGGTTCGATCCCGGCGAGGCTACCGAACGCCCCGCCCCGCGCGTCATCCGCAGCGATGCGGAGTCCTGCGCGAGCCTTGGGGAAGCCGTTGTGTTGGCTGTGGCTCTCGTAATCGATCCAGCCAATGCCTTTCGCGAGCCAGCGCCAGAGGCTCCACCCAAGCCGCCAGCGACCCCGCCACCCGCGGTGCCACCCGCACCACCCGCTGTTGCGGTCCCTGAGGCTCGGCGCCGAGTTGATGGGATCGGTTCAGTGCGCTCCGTGCTCGATTTCGGAATCGCACCGCGCACGAGCTGGGGCGCGGAGCTGGCGCTCGGCCTTGGCACACGCTGGCGCAGCGAGCTCTCCTTGCTGGCCTTGGCTGCTCGCAATGATCGCGCGCGGGAAGCCCAGTACTCCTTTGCGGGAGCCGCGCTGGCCTTGTGCCCAGGCTTGTTTGTAGGCACGTCGTGGGACCTGCGGGCTTGCGGTCGACTGACCGCCGGCGAGGTACAAACGAGCCTCTTGTCCGGCGAGAGAACGCAGCCTGGTTCGCGCTTGTCGGCGTTTGGGCAGCTCGGTCTGCGCGGTTCCGCGCGACTCACGTCCGCGCTGTGGCTAGATCTCGAGGCGGCTGCGACCAGCCCGCTCGTGAAGTACCGCTTTTACCTCGAGGGGACCGAGCGTACCCTCTACCAGCAGCCGAGTATCTGGCTCGTAAGCCGACTTGGTCTCTCATTGCACTTTGAGTGAAGGAATGCCGTTCGAGCGCACATCATCCAGACAGCCTGCCCGCGACAGCTGGGATGTGGTGCGCGTTCACGCGGAATACGGCCCCTACCTCTGGCTCACGCTGCAACGGATGGGTATTGCCGCCAGCGACTTACAAGACACCATGCAGGAGACGCTCATCGTCGTTCACCGCAATATCGAGCGGTACGATCCGGAGGCCAGGATGTCAGCCTGGCTCTTCGGGATCTGTCGTCGCGTTGCCGCGGGCTATCGCGCTCGCGCGCATCGACGTTACGAGCGTCTCCCGGGAGAGCTGCCCGAGCGGAGCGAGACGGTCACGCCTGAGCAGATTGCGGGTCAACGCGAGGCCCGTGAGCTAATGGAGGGGATCCTCTCGCGACTCGACCCTGAAAAACGGGCGGTATTCGTGATGTTTGAGGTTGAACAGCTCGACTGCAGCGAGATTGCGGAATGCGTCGGTGTACCGGTGGGAACCGTCTATTCGCGGCTTCACTCCGCTCGCCGCGAGATCGACGCGGCCGTGGCGCGTCTGCGCCTCGCTGACGGGAGGCGTCTAGCGTGAACCAGCCCACTCGATGGTCTCAAGGTGGCGGCTCTTCGGAGCTGAGCGAGCTCGTGCGCGGGCTCCCTGCGCCCCAACCGCTGCCAGCGCTGGCCCAGCAGGAGCTAGGCGCCTTTGCGAGCCAGCTCGGCGCAGGAGGGGCGCTAGCGACCAGAGCCGCCCTGCGCGGGGCGCTCATGCGTCGCTTAGCGCCGTACGTCGGTGTCCTCGCCGTCGTGGGTGCAGTTGCAGGGCTCTATTGGCGAGCGAGTGAGCCACGGGTTGCACCTCTCACGGTCGTGGTCACGCCGCCCCAAACCCTAGCTGTCCAGAGCCTCGCCCCTGCTGTTTCGAGCCTGTCCGAGGACATTGCGCTTCCGTCCAGCCCGTCTCCTCAGGCGGCTGCAGCGTCCAGCGCGCGCACGTCAGCTTCTCGTGGCACACCCGCAGACACGCTGGTTCGCGAAGCGGCCTTGCTGCGTGAGGCTCAGGGTCAGCTCGGGTCGTCCCCTTCGGCCGCGCTCGAGTTGACTCGCCAGCACGCGGCGGAGTTTCCGCGCGGAAAACTCGCGGCTGAGCGAGAACTCGTGGCCATTGACGCGCTACTGCGGCTCGGCAGACGCGTCGAAGCAGAAGCGCGCGGTGTCCGCTTGCTTCGCGCGGATCCGAACGGGTTTTACGCGCCTCGGGTGCGCGGCCTGTTGGCGCGCTAGTTTGCCGCCGCGTTCTGGCCGGTAGAGCGCCTCCGTGTCGCATGGTCGGGGCAGATTTGCGTGCGAAATGGGCCGCGGCGTTTTTTCTGAAGGCTTCAGGGCGTTGGCCGCATCACTCGCAACAAGCCCCAACCTCACGGCCTGTGCCGAGTGAGCAGACGCCCCTATGCCAAATTCTCCACGCCATGTTGCCGCCGCTTGCCTGACCTGCGTCATTGCCTCGCTGTCCGGAGCAAGCCTGATTGCCTGCTCGAGCGCGAGCACCGGCGCGGGTGATGGAACCAGTGACGGTGCAGGCACACCGCACACCGCCACGATCAAAGAAAAGCCGGGCACCGCGGGCAGCCCCGCGACGACGGTGGCCACGTGGAACGGCAAAGAATGCAAGACAGTTGAGCCGCCCAAAGATCCGCCCTACCTGCACGGTGGCACGCAAGGGGGCGGCTCGGGTTGCGCCGTCAGTGACAGCGTTTGTGGCCTTTTTAAGGGTGATGCGGGCTTTGATCCGGGCCACAACGACTACGCGAACCTGGTGCTGGACGGCGACGGCATTGCCGCCAAAACCTACACGTTTACCGAGAATCCGGGCAGTGCTTACTGGGGCGGGTTTTTCGGCAAGCAGTTCCCGTACATGCAGGTGGTGGCGGACATGTGGTCCGACAGCATCTCCGAGCTGTTCGTCGCGCTCAACGGCAAGCTCGTGCTGACCTACGCCCACCGCGACACGCGCGAGTTCGCTGGTTACGTGGAAAACGTGATTCTTGTCGAGCTCGTCAAGGCACCCGACAACGGACCGTTTGCGGAGCAACCGACCGACGCGAGTCGCTGCCTCTTCGTCAAACGCTGGGACTTTGACACGCGAGTTCGCATCGGGACGCCCTGCAACAACCCTCTCGAGTGCAACAACTCCGCGATGCTGATCTGCGACTACACGTCGAAGACCTGTCAGATGAAGCAGTGTCACGACAATTGGCCGCCAGATGACCGCGAGTGCCCGATGGAACAGCGCTGTTGGGAACAGAATTCCGGCTGGGGCGACGCGTCCTCAGGCGTCTGCATGCCGGTCTGCGATCCCATCAAACCCTCGGCCTGCGAGGCCGGGTTCTCGTGCGAATACATGGGGGGTCGGGACTACCTCACCCCGATGTGCATCCCGTCGGGAGCCGGCAAACCGGGAGACAGCTGCGGTGGTGAAGGGCGGATCGACACGCGCTGCGTGCTCGGCAACACCTGCGTCTGGGGAAGCTGTCACAAACAATGCGATTTCTGGCGTGCCGCTGAGGGCTGTAGTGACAAGCCTGAGGACCGCTGCAATTTCCTGCCTGGCGTCTACTCGAGCGGTTTTTGCGGCAAGCCGCCCTTCGACGGTGGCGGGATCCCTCAATACAATTCGCTCGATCCAGCCAAAATCGGCGAAAAGTGCAAGTCAAAGGGTGACCAGCCTTGGGACGGAACCCACGAGGGCACCAACCATGGGCACCGCTGCGGTGATGACGGCATAGCCATTCGCGGCATCTGCGACGATGACCTCACCTGTCGCAAGTTCTGCCGCATCGCTCAGACCAAAGAGGACAAGGCGCTCTACGCCGTCAGTAATGGCGACTGTCCGAAGGGGCAGAGCTGCGAGCCTTTCGGTCTGTTTGACGGCGGGCTTGAGAATTTCAACATGACCTTCGACGGGCTTGGCGCTTGTCGCTGATACCGCAAAATCGTTGGTCCATCGTCACAGTTAGAACCGAGCTCATCATGCAGTCATCGCTAAAGCTACAGTCCCTCGTCAGTTCCCGCCGGTTGCGACAAGTCAGCGCGCTAGCATTGCTCGGCAGTGTGGCGCTACTGAGTCGTCCTGCCTCAGCGGCTGTCACCAGTGCGGCTGAGCTCGTCGACGCCGTCAATAGCGGCGCCGCGGGCGCGACGATCGACATCGCGGCTGGGACGTTTGAGCTCACTGCCCCGCTTCATCCCAAGGTCGGGATGAAGCTCAAGGGGGCAGGGATGGGCAAGACGATCCTGCGCAACGCAGCGAGCTGGGCGCCGGGCAACGCCGGCCTCGACGGTGACGGGGGCGCGACTCGCAGCAGCATCGACTGCAGCAAGTACCTGTTCGATCTTGGGGAAGGCACCACAGATCTGGTGATTTCTGACCTCACCCTGAGCGGCCCGACGCTGCATGGCGCCATCTGCGGGGTGACCCCGAACAACCTGGAATTGACTCGCATCGAGTTCAAAACGTTTCTCTGGGCAGGCCTGCGCACCTTCATCATGACGGGCGCCAAGATCCACGATAACGTCTTTTTCGATGCCGGAAACAAGGCGAATGTTACCAGTGGTTCCTCCGGTGGCGCGCTCTATCTTACCTATGCCGACGGAATAGATATCTCCGGAAATCGCTTCGGTCGAAGTGCGGGCATTGACGGTTACGGCATCAAAGGCCGTGAGTTGCGCAACGCCCATATTCACGGAAACACCATTGACACCGACTTTTCCATCGAACTCCCGTTTGAGGGGGATCACACGGTGGAGATCGATCACAACTACCTCGCGGGTACCATCTCCATTCCGAAATGGGGAGGCGGTCCGGTTCCGAAGGGGGGATACACGTTCCATGTGCACCACAACTACCTCAAGAGCACGTATTCGTTTGAGTACCAGCGCAACGGCGTTGAGATTGATAGCAACCTGTTCGACTTTCGCGTGGAGCAGGACTACGGCAATCTGATCTCGAGTTTCGATTCCGTGACGGCGGCCCCGGGTGGCACCAAGATGCACGACAATCTGATCCGCAATCCGGGTCGGGGGCTCTACTGGAACGAGGGTGTTTACAACAATTTTGCCTTCTACAACAATCACGTCAAGGGTGACACCACGGTCACTCCGCGCACCGATGGGCTGTTCGAGTTCCGTCCCGCACGCAATGGTGACAGCACGAACTGGAGCACCATCGTCATCCGGGACAACATCATTGAGTTGACCGGAACCCAGCGTCCGCTCATGCGCAACGACGAAGGGCATTCCGCCGTAGTCGAGAACAACCTCTTTACCGGCGTGAGCGACGCATCCGCCTACGGCAATGCGGATACGGGCAAGCCACGGGGCCCGCTGACTCCACTCTGCTTTCGGGTCGGGGTTCAGGATGAGTGGACGATCGACGGCTTTACCTTCTCAAAAACGCCAAGTCCGGTGCCCGGCGGCGCATGTGGCCCGGGCGCTGGGACCGGGACCTCGCAGGGCGGCGTGGGACAAGGCGCGGTTGGGCAAGGCGCCTCCAGTCAAGGCGGAGTCGGCGGCAATGCGCAAGGTGGAACCTCGCAGGGTCCAGGTCCTGGGTCCACAGGTGGTAACGCTGGCGCTGGCGCTGGCGCTGGCGCTGGGGTGACGGGCTCGTCGCAGAACGACACCAGTAGCAGTGATTCGGGCTGCACCTGCTCTGCTCTGGGGAACGGTTCGGGGCGCAGTGCGGGCCACCTAGCGACGCTGCTCCTGGGCGGACTGGGGCTGCTCTTCAGCCGGCGTGGCCGCTCCGCGTGAGCGACCACGCCGCACCAACATCAGACTGAGTCGGGCCGCTTCGAGGTATGAATGAGCATGCCCGACTGCTGGGACGTCATCGGTTCCGCGTAGTTCGTGGTGTACTGACGCTCGCTCTTGGACCGGTGTTCCTCGCACCACAGCTCGTTGCCGTCCGTGGCACGCCGGGTCTCGACGCAGCGCGGACAGGGCGCCTCAATTTTCGGAATGGTGGCGTCGGGCGGACGCACGACGAGCACGTCGCAAGGGGCAAGTCGCACCGTGTGCTCGGCGACGGACCCAAGGAAAAAGCGGCGAGCCCCGTGCGGTCCGTTGCTGCCGACCACGACGAGATCCGCGGCCAGATCGACCGCGAGCTGCGCGATTGCCTCAGCCGCTGGCGCAAAGCGGACGTGCGTCGTCAGCCGGTCAAACGGGAGCGGACTCGAGCGCGCCTTGCACCACGCGAGGATGCGCTGCGCGACATGCGCGTGGAGACGGGCCGAGGTCTCAGTCAAGTCCAGTGCTGCTTCTGATGGTGGAGACTTCGCCCCCTCACTGACGTCACTGGGTACGAGCATGCGCGTGGTCCAGGCCGTCTCTACATGCACGACGTGAAGGTGTGAGGGGCGCCGGTCCGCCGTAAGGTCACAACCGCGCTCCAGGGCGAGGTCCCCCAGTTCGGAGAAGTCGATTCCGACCAGCGTGGAGTAGGGTTCGCGTTCGGTTCTTGTGGTAGTCATGGTTTGCACTCGCCTTATGTTCGGTTCTCCAAGGGAGCACGGGGTATGCCAAGCCACCGATACGTCGCAGCAGGGAGCCAAAGCGCTCGGACGAGTGAAGATCGTCCCGCCAGCCGCGCGTGGCTCCCTCGAATTGAAGGCACGCCCCCTTCATATTGATGGTGTACGACTCCGGCTTGCGCCCTCGGGTCTTGGCAGACGGTGGCGACGGCTCAGCGGCCCGTGCGCGGTAGCCGGATGTTCATGGCGTCGAACACGCCAAACACATGAAGCAGCCAAAACACGACAAAGACCACCACCACGCCGTTGATGATCCGGTTGATCTTGCGGTCCATCGGGATGTACGTGTTGATCAACCACAGCAAAACACCAACAACGATCAACGTCGCGACGATAGAGATGAGAGTCATAGCTCGCCCACGTTGCAGGCGGCGTGCCGCTCACCTCTGAGGCTTTTCCCCTTTACCCGGTCTTGGTGTCCTACTGAGTGCGCGCAAGGTGCAGTGGCGCCGCCGGGGCCCTCGCGCCGGGAGCCTCTGAGCGCAATGCGCCTTCGCTCAGCGTGAGTGACCACGCCGCACCAACATCAGCCCGAGCAGACCGAGCAGCGCCATCCATCCCGTGCCGCGCGCACTCGTCGGCAGCGAGCAGCCGCAGCCACCGTCCGAGGTGCTGTCTTGCGCTGCGGCCGTTGGTTGGCCCGTCGCGGAACCACCGCTTGCGGTCAAACCTGCCGCGCCAGGCGCCGCCGCACCCGTCCCGTTACCAATGCCGGCATGGCTTGCGGCGCCTCCGCTCGCTGTGAGTCCGCCGCTACCGGCGGTCCCAGGATGCGTGCCGGTGCCGCCGCTGCCGCCGGTTGCGACGGCGGGCTGTGAGCCATATTCAAAGGCCCCGAGATCGACCTTGCTGCCCGCGACGCGCGCGTTGCCGTCCCAGTCGCTGGCGGCGAGCTCTGGTCCGCCGCTGCCGACGTCGACCGCGGGGCTCGTGGCGCTGAGTCGGAAGTTGAAGGCCTTGGTATCGACGAAGCCGGGCGCTGTTTCGATGGGCTGTTCGCCGCGCACCTCGTGCATCCAAGAATTGCCAAAGTAGGGAAAAACCAGGTTCGAGAGCACCGTGGTCTCGGCGGCGCCTCGGCTCAGATCGATCTGTGCGGTCGGGTTGTCGGTCACGATATTGTCGCGGACTAGCAGGGACTTGAGATTGTCAGTGTCGATCGAGATCCCGATGCCGTAGCCCTTGTCGTCCGAGTTGCGGACGACGGTGTTGTTATAGAGCGCAATGGCTTCTCGTGGGCCGTTGGAGAGGTAGCCAGGAATCGAGATACCTATCCCGCCTCCCCAGGGCCAGTACTGGGATTTGGGGCTGTAGGCAAGGCCGTTTTCGTACACGAGGTTGTCGTGCACACGCACGTTGCGCACCGTGCCCCCGCGTTCCGACGCGATCACAATGCCGTTGCAATTGTGAAATACCTCGTTGGCGTAGATCTCGATGTTCTGAGTCAGCTTGTCCCAGGCTTCCACGTAGATCCCGAGGCGAACGCCCTCGCTTATCCGGTTGTGGTGCACCGAGCCGTTGGACGTCCCTTCCTTGATGTTGATGCCCTCCCCGCCCGTCTCACCGCGCACGCTGTCGTGCACGGCATTGCCGACGAGCTCAAAGCCGTCGCTGCGCGCGACGGAGATGCATTCCTGCGATGAGACGAGGTTGATGTCCCCTTCGCAGCAATGCGAGACGTCATTGTTGCGCAGCGTGATGTGGGTGGAATCCCCCGTGTAAATCCCTGAGCCGAGGCTGCCATCGGTCTGGCAGGATTCGACGGTGACGTTGTCCACGTGGTCGAGCAGGATGCCGAAAAAGCTGGCATTTTCGACGCGAAATCCGCGCAGCGTGACGAACGTTGCCTGGTCGAGACGGACGACACCCGACCACTCGCCGAAATTGCGAGCGGGATCTCGCACGGTGACGGCGCCCTCGGCGCGCACTAGCAACGGCGCGGCTGCGGTTGCCTTGGTCTTGATGACCAGCGGTGCAGCGAGTTGATAAGTGCCTGCGTGGACGACAACGGTGTCACCCGCAGCGGCTGCATCGAGGGCCTGTTGAATGTTCTTCCATGGCTTTGCCGCCGAGCCGTCGTCGGCGTCGAGTCCGGAGGTGGTAACGTGGAATTCGGCCGAAAACGCCTCGGCAGTCGCAAGCAGCAGGATTATCGCAGCGCTGAGTGACGGTAGCTGACGGGCTAGGAGAGAGGCCAAACCTGAAATGCTTGAGACTCTGAAGGTCATGGGTCGATTCTCCTCAAATCAGTGATTGGACGCGGAGGAGCGGACGCCAGCGCGCGCTCGTCGACGCAGCAGGAACGCGAACGCGAGCGTCAACGGTGCGAGCAGCGAGCTATGCGCTGGCGCGTGAGCGAGACTGCAGCCAGCGCCGGAGCCGCCAGTGCCGTTGGCAGCGCCGCCGCTGGCGAGCCCCGAGCCACTCGCACTTGCTCCCGTCCCGGTTGCCGTGCCTGCTCCGCCGCTGCCCGTGCCTGCCGCGCTGCCCGTGCCGCCCGTCGAGCTGGCGCCCCCAGTGCCACCTGAACCGGCGCTGCCGGCAGGACAACGCTCTGCCGCCGAGTCAGGCACCGTTCCGAAATCGGAGTGATAGGTGTAGCTCGCAGTTGTTCGCTGCGATTCCCAGGTTCTGCCGAGCACGCCCCAGTTCTGGTAGAAGGAATACCAACCGATTCCGAGCTCATCTGCCGTGCGGAACAGTCCCATGGCGTGAGCCGGGCAATTGAAGCCACTGTCGATACAGACCTCGGATTCCGTGATGAACACGGGGATCCCGAGCTTAGGCAGCTCGCGCGCCAGAGCCCAATCTTCCGCATCCGGCCAGGACTGCACCGTGACGTTCTCATCCTGCCAGGGACCACCCATGTGCATGCTCACCGAGGCGTTCGAGTAGTCGACCCCGCGCCGCTGCACCTCTTGGGCAGCATAGAGCCCGCGCGAGTAGTCCTCGGCGTTGTACGGGTTGGCGACCGCATCGGCGACTCCCACGCCGCCCATACAAAACAGAGACACGTGCGTGTCGGGCGCGGCCTTGCGAATGATCTGGTACGCCGACCACTCGCGGTCGATCTCAACGTCCCAGATGTCGCGATTGCCGCTCACGACGGGCTCGTTTTGCACCTCGAAGGTCACGTGGGGAAAGGAGCCCCAGCGCGGGGCTGCCTTGGTCCACATGTCGTCCGAGTAGGCGCGCCGCTCCTCTGAGGTGAGCATGAAGCAGTGGTCCTTCGTGCAGGCGCCGGTGATCGTCACGTACAGATCGAGCTGGCCTGCCCAGGTCACCAGGTCATCGACGCGGGTCCAGCGCTCGTCCGGATCCTCGGAGGAGAGGTAGACATGGGCGGCGTTGAAGCCGGCGGCCTTCATGGCCTCGAGCGCGCCGCGCGAGCGATTGCCGTCGTTGGGGTCCCCGATGTCCCACACGGCGCCGCGCAGCGGAGTGCAGAAGTCCGTCAGGAGTTTTCCGTCACTGACGTGAACTCGTCCGCGAGCCGCCTGGGACTGCGTGGCAAACGTGAGGGCTGAGAGGGCCAGGGCCAGGGCACAGATGCTGATGGGGCGCAGGTGCATGTTCCCCAATGAGCAAACCCCGTGCCGCGTCCTGTGAGGCTGGAATTGCGTGATTTTTGCTGATTGAACTGTCCCTGGGGCATACAGCTCCTGTTCCTAGGCGGGACAATCGCGCGGGTTGAGTGGTACAAGCACTCCATGAAACTCCCCTTGGTACTTGCCTCTGCGGTCGCGATGCTGGGCATTAGTTCGGCGGCGCATGCCAACCTCGTTATGGATCAAGTGGTCGGTGTAAAGCTCCTCGGCGGGGCGGATATCTGGACTGCGCCAACCGACACGGACGGCTTCACGGGCCTCGGCTTTTTGGGTTCCGGTGCAGGGTTTTCCTACGCGGGACAGGGCTACTACGAGCTGCGGCTGATCAAGTTCCTCAGCGCGGAGATCGGTGCCGGCTACGACCATGGCGTGATGTACCGGAACGTGACCCTCAACCAAGTGATAGAGACGCGCGAAACCCTGACCGTGAACACGCTGCGCATTCCCCTGCTTGCCAAGCTGAATCTCCCGCTTCCGTTTGCGCGCCTGTGGATTGGTGTGGGACCCGACTTTGCCGTGCCGCTGAGCTCGAGCGCTAAGGTCGAGGTCACCTCGGGCCCGGGCAGCGTCGGGCAGGCGACCTACGCGACTCGCGACAAGTCGTCGACCTACGTCACCGGCGGCACTGGAGTAGTGATCGAGCTGCCGCTAGTTGGAATTGAGATCCCGCTGGAGCTGCGCGCAAGTCGCAATCTCTCGCAACCCGACGCCTGGGGCGATCGCGTGTCCGTTGGAGGGACGCCAACCGCACGAGCGTTCACCGTTCAGGCTCAGAGCTCCTGGGACGTCCGCCTGGCGGCTGGTGTCGGCCTGCACTTTTGAGGCGTCAGGGCTTGGCAGGTGAGCTTCGGGGGGAGCTCGCCGGCGGTTCAATCGGCGTCGACCTACTCTCGACCTGGCGCTGAGTGGGCTCACGGGGTTGCCGCCCCGCAGGCCGGGTCATTTTTCTGCTCTGAGCGCTCCGGAGGATAATCCTGAGTGATTCCCGCTCTGTCGCCCGAGATGCCGGCCATTTGGGGCGATGGCGGGCGTGCCCGTTCGGAGAATAATGGGCTGCTTGGAGCAATCATCAAGCGCCGGACAGTGTTTCGTGTAAAGAGGGTGTGCCGACCTGGCATAAGCTGGGTAGGCTGCCCGCTGCGATCTCCGCAACGAGCACTTGCTGAAGAAGGTTACCGAAGTGGCTGAAGGAACTATCAAGCGCCTGACGGACAAGGGTTTTGGCTTCATTGCAACCCAGTCGGGTAAGGACCTGTTTTTCCACACGTCGGCGCTTGAAGGCGTCGCATTTCACGAGCTCCAAGAGGGACAGTCTGTGTCCTTCGAGGAAGGCCAGGGACCGAAAGGCCCCCGCGCCGAGAACGTTCGGCTCGTCTAAAGAGCGGCAACGCTCATTTCTAAAGGGAAAGCAGCTCTTCGCGGAGCCGCTTTCCCTTTTATTATTTTGTCGGCGTGCTGGCCTCGCCGTTGGGATCTCGTCAACAGGCGCGGTCGTACGGCTCCGTCACGCGCGGTCGTGCGGCTCCGTCAGGATGTGCAGCCCCGCGCGTCAAGTGACTAATGTGCGACTGGCTCGGCTAGCGCGAGCACGCTGGCATGGCGCCAGCGGCCCTGACGCCAGCGCAGCATCAGGACGAGCGGAAAGAGCATAAAGATCCCGACGACCACGCCCCAACCGACCAGCGTGGTTTGGTGCATCAGCTCAAGCGTGATCCACAGGGTGAGCGCCAGGATCCAGTGCAGACCGTTGGAGGCGAGCATGGTGAAGAACGTGTCGCCGACGCCGCGCAGCGCTCCGACGAACACCATCAGCAAGGCTTCGCTGCCGACGTAGATCGAAGCCAAGCGCAGCATGTCGATCGCCAGCGGGCGCCCAGCGAGAAACGCGGCCGTAGGAGGGTGTCCGCGAAATACGTCCACCAGCACCCCAGGGCAGGCGAGAAACGCCACGAACACGAACGCCGAGAAGGCGCCGCTGATCTTGAGTCCCGACCGCACCGAGCGCCGAACGGCCGCAAAATTGCGGGCTCCCAGGTAACGCCCGACCATGCTGGTCACGCCGATCTCCACACCAATCAGCGGGATGAAGGACACCATGTCCCAGTTGAACATCAGGGTCGCCGCGGTTGCGCTGGCCTCACCCTGCCGCTGCAGCAGCAAGACCATTAGCTGAAACGCCAGCATGTTGAGGAGGAACTCGAGCCCCGACGGTGCGCCCTTCTGCACCAACTCGCGCATCAAGGTGCGATCAATGCCGAAGCGTGGAAGCTGCCCCAGGCTGCGGGCGCCATGCTTGGAGAGGAACGCGAGCGCGAGCACCAGCACGCCGGCGGCGGAGGCCGTGAGCGTGCCTAGGGCGGCTCCTGTCACGCCGAGGGCGGGCAGCCCAAGCTTTCCGAAGACCAGCACGTAGACAAGCGGCACATTGAAGAGCACCGAGGTGAGCGAGGCGATCATGACCACGCGAGTGCGCCCCATGCCGGAAAAGAAGCCGGAAAACGCGCCGCGTAGCAGGCCGAGCCCTGAGCCGAGCGTGAGCAGCGAGAAGTACCGCAGCTGGTCGGGGAGCTGTGACGCTGGAAATCCGAGGCGAGGAAAGATGGCCCGACCGAGCGGGATCAGCAGCAGCAGCAACGGCCAGGCGCAGACTGCGATCAGCAACGATTGATACGCGGTCAGCACGCAGCGATCCTTGCGTCCGGCGCCGTATTCCTGCGCGACCAGGGCGGTGCTGTAGCCGATCAGACCTGTGAAGAAGGTCTGCGACGCAAAGGCTGCCAGCCCTCCCACGAAGATCGCGTTCATCGCGAAGCTGCCCAGTCTGGACACGAACCAGCGATCCGTGAACATCATGAGCGTGTCGCAGGACAGCGATACGACCATCGGCAGCGCGACTGCGACGACTTCTCCAATGCTGCCGGCTTGGGCTCGCTGAGGTGGTTTCACCGCGTGCGGTCATAGCAGACTTGGCCCGGGGCGCTGTACCCACGACCCGCGCCTTTAGGGGCGAGGGGCCCCGGCTGGCTCGCTGACGCGGCCGGGCAATTGGGGGTGGCATTGGTGCGGCTATTGCTCTTACGCTTGCGGCTGCATGGCTAGGCTGTCCATCCCTAAGTGTCCGAGTTGTGGTGCGCCGCTCGAGCTCGCCCCCGGTGTCGAAACCGTGCAGTGCCAATACTGCGACACTCGCTCCGTAGTGCAGCGCTTCGCGCAGCAGCATCCCGGGCTCAGCGTCGTGCAGCCGCCACAGCGGATGTCAATCGCGCTGCTGCTCACGTTGGTCCTGGGCACCGTCGGGCTTAGTGTTGCCGGGCTCGTCCTCTCGCTGGTAGTGGGGCGTCAGTCAGTGGCGGCTCGCAACGGCGCGACTCAAGAGGACGTGCCTCCGATCGGGGTGTCTTTGGGCGGCGGTGATTCATCCAAGCTGCGCGTACGCAGCAGTCCGATGCTGGGCGACGTGGACGCCGACGGTCGCCCGGACATTGTCACGCTCTGCGATGAGACCACCCCAGAGTCGTTTGTGTGCGCGCTACGCGGGCAGGACGGAAAACTACTTTGGCGCAGCGCCAAGCTCACTCCCGAGCAGGCGGACAGTTCGGCGCGTGTGTCGGTGGTGGGACAGCAGGTGATCGTGGTCGACTCCCTCGGCAAGCTACAGGCCTACTCGCTGCGCACCGGGGAGCCCAGCTGGGCGGGGCTGCTCGGCGAAAAGGCGCGGCGCGTGTGCGCTCGTGGCGGAGTGCTCGGAATACTCGCAGCAGACGAGCAGTTTCATCGCTTCGACCTGGGTACGGGAAAGAGGGTCGGCTCGCCTGAGTCGCTGCCACGCGCGCGCTCTCACGGTGCGCTGCCGGGCTGTGATCCCGTCTACACCCTGCGCGCGAGTGAGTCGCCGACCGAGCGCATCGTCGGTTGGTCGGAGTTCGCCCAGGAGGGACTTGCCGGGCTTCAGCATCTGCCGGAGCTCAACGCGCACCGGGCACTGATCGCTCAAGGTTCGAAGGTTCGCTTCATGCTTGGGGATAAGGCCAAGGGGAGCTCGGTTGCCATGGTGGCCGGCGTCGAGAACGGCAAGTCGCGGTGGCTTGAGGTTGTTCCCGGCATCGATCCGCTCGCCACCAAGGTGAACGTGACGACGCAGCTCGCCAGCTACGCTGTGGGTAAGCTTGTGGTGCCCTATGCGCTGCGCGACAACAAAGGCATGCGCCTGGCGTGCCTCGAGGCGCAGACGGGACACCGTCTCTGGGACGTGGAGATCCACTCCGCGAGCCAGGTGGATTGTGGCATCGTGGCGACGTCGGAGTTCGTCTACTACGCCAGTTGGACCGCGCTCTACGCGTTTCAGTTGAGCGACGGCAAGCGCGTCTTCACGGTCGGCAAGAGCTTCTGAGCGAGGTGAACTCCGAGCGAGGCCGCATTATCAACCGTGACTGTGAGACTGTAGGTCCAGTTGCTACCAAAATCGGGATTCTTGGCACAAATTAGGCCAATCAGCGCGGCTTGCGGCGCATGATGCGTGGACCATGAAGCTCACAAATCCCTCTCGGTTTGGCGCCGTGCTCGTGACCCTGCTCGTCTCGGGGGTCGCTCTGGTCGGTTGCAGCGATGACGGCGATGGCGATGGAACGGGCGACACGGGAACTGGCGGCGGCTCCGCGACGGGCGGTGGCTCCGCGACGGGCGGCGGCTCCGCGACGGGCGGCGGCTCCGCGACGGGCGGCGGCTCCGCGACGGGCGGCGGCTCCGCGACGGGCGGTGGCTCCGCGACAGGCGGTGGCTCCGCGACGGGCGGTGGCTCCGCGACGGGCGGTAGCCCGGCGACGGGTGACGGTTCGGAGTACGTCAATGCCACCAATGCCGTGCGTGCTGCTGTCGAGCAGCCCGCCGGCTACGCGGGCACCTGGGCCCCCCTGCCGCCGGTTACCTGGAGCGCCACGGTGGCCGCCACCGCTCAGGCTTGGGCGGAGAGCCTCCGTGACACCAAGAATTGCGGACTGCAGCACGCGTCGGGTACTGGCTACGGTGAGAACCTCGCGATGAGCAGTGGAAACCTCTCGCCAACCGGTGCGGTCAACATGTGGGCCGGAGAGAAGTCAAAATACGAATATTCACCAACCTATGTTTTCGAGTCCGGAACGGGTCACTACACCCAGCTCGTCTGGCGAGACTCGGTTTCGATCGGCTGCGGTAGCGCGACCTGCGCGGGCGGCGCCACCGTGATTTGCTGTCGCTACGATCCGCCCGGCAATTACAAAGGAAGCCCGCCTTTCTGAATCGCCTCGGGCCGTTCTGGGCTCGTCGGAAGCCGGATTGGCGATGACGGGCGTGTTCTCCACGCTTGAGCCGACATCGACGAGCCCTCGCTCGCAATGCAGTCCCGGAACCCGCCCCTTTCGGTGCGGGCTTCGTCAACAGTTCCTACGCCGACTCCCGCGCTCAGCCTGCGGGCGGTAGAAGCACCGCGCTGAGCACGTGGATGACGCCGTTGGATGCCGTGATGTCGGTCGTCACTACTTCGGACTTGCCTCCCACGCCGTCGGTGAGGATGACCTTGCCGTCGACGACGGCGATGCTGACCTTGGCACCGTTCACGGTGGTGGCCTCGCTGAGCTTGACGACGTCGGCGGCGAGCACCTCACCGGCAACAACGTGGTAGCTCAGAATCCCCGCGAGAGTCGCTTTGTTCTCCGGCTTGAGTAGGGTGTCCAGCGTGCCTGCCGGAAGGGCCTCGAAGGCCGCGTCCGTCGGTGCAAACACGGTGAAGGGACCTGGTCCGTTGAGGGTTGCCGTGAGCCCCGCTGCGTCGACCGCCGCCAGGAGTGTCTTGAAGCTTCCTGCCGCCTTGGCGGTTTCGAGAATATTCTTTTCCACGACGGGCATGCCCCCCATGCCTGCGGTGCCACCTGAGCTTGAGCCACCTGAGCTTGAGCCACCGGTGCTGGCGGGGCTTCCCCCGGTCGCGGCGCTGCTGGTCGATTCGTCGTCGCTCGAGCAGCCCGTG
This sequence comes from Polyangiales bacterium, assembly GCA_038207155.1. Classification (GTDB taxonomy): domain Bacteria; phylum Myxococcota_A; class Polyangia; order Polyangiales; family Polyangiaceae; genus FEN-1139. The sequence continues at coordinate 54,298 of JBBRAB010000022.1, read as the reverse complement.
AGGGAGAGGCCGAGGGCGAGGGTCATTAGGGCGGATACTTTGAAGAGCTGGTTCATGGTGAGTTCCTCGAGTGAGTTCCTCCAATGCGTAGGACCCGAAGTGTCTTAGACAAGTGTTAGACAGTCAATTTTCGTGGTTTTTTTCTGTGGAAAAGGGGGGAGAGGCCCCGGGAGGGCGGACCACAAGCGCGAAAGCACCCCGCCGGGCGCGGCGAGGTGCTTTGGACTCCTGAAGGAGTGACGCTGACCGAACGGAGCCTGGAGCCTCACAGTCTAAGGGAGGTTGTCGGAGGCGATCCGGCAGCGTCGTGAGCCTAGCGGTGGCTAGAGCTTGGCAACATCCACGTAAACGAGCGTCTGGTTGAGCAGCTGGAAGGCCACTTCACCGAACGTGATCGGTCCAGCGAAGGCGCCCGTCTGTTTGCCTTCGAGCTCGGCATAGAGGTAGTTCAGGATGCAGTTGCAGCTGAACACGAGACCGCTCGATGCGCGCGAGCCGAGCTGCTTACCGAACTCCGCGACGTAGTCCGCCACGGGTTCGGCGAGCCGGTACACCACGTTCTCGAACACTGGCGCGTAGAAGTTGACGCGTTTGTTCTCATGATCAAGCGACTGAAAGCTGACGTTGACGTGCGCCCCGCAGTAGTCGGCCACGAGCGGCGGGCGAAGATCGATTTCGTTCTTCGTCATGTACTCGTAAAACGATTGCTCCACACCATTGACAAAGACGCGATCTGCAGAGAAGCCACTTGCCGGGAACGTGAGCTGGTCGCCTGTGCCGGGCTCAAACAGGTTGATGATGTCGACATTGGCGTAATAGCCCGGGCGCAGCTCCATGTGCATCACGATGGCCTGGTCCGTAAAGACCTCCCCTGTGCTTCCGTCGACCACTTTGGGCGCGGTTGAGCCGAGCTCCGAGAGGTGAATCCCCGCGATCCAGCCAAACAGCGGAACCAGCGCAAAGTCGGGGAATTGGGGAGCGCCGTTCGCGAAGGTTTGGTGGATGTCGGTCAGTGCGGGAACGATCACCGCGGACATCCCGTTGTCGAAACCATGGCTGTAAACGCGCGAGATATTGCTCGTGTTATAAGCGCGAATGTGCGCGCGCAGGACCACGTCGGGGATCTCGTGGACGAACACCTTCTCCCGGTTCTGACAGCCACCTTCGGCGGTCATGAAATACGGAATGGTGCCAGCGATCCAGTTGCCACGTGGCAGCCCCAGCAGCACCGCTTCATCCCCGGCCAGAAGCAGGGGCTTGCCACTTTGGATGAGTGCGCTGGCTTGAGCGCTGTCGAGTAGCTTCATGACAATCCTGCCTTTCCAAGGAGATTCTGGAGATCGCGCTGGGCCTGTGGGATCTGTGCGTATTTGGCGAACAGCGTTCGGAGCTCCTCGCCAGCCTTGCTGGCCTCCGCCGGTCCTGCCTTGGCGTGACCTCGCAGTCGCGAGAGCGCGATCTTGAGGGCCAGGAATTCATAGGCTACGTCGACTGTGCCGAGGGCGACGTTCACCCAGAAGGAGTTGGGGATTTTCTCAAATTCGACGGTCATGAGGCTGCCTTCTGCTTGAGCCAGGGGGATTTCAGCGGTGGGCAAGGTCTGGGTCACATCGCGTGGTGACCACCGGCGCGGGTGCGCCTGCTCACGCCCAAACGACGCATGACCCACAAAAGTAAGTACCGGACCCCCAGCGGGAGCCCGGCACCTTAACGGCCCTGCGAGGCGCGCGACTAGGGGTTGACCCCGAACTCGTGGCACCAGCTGGCGCTGCTGGAATCGTAGGTGATTCCGACGCCGAGCCGCGTCCACTTAGTGTTCTCGATGTTGCCGCGGTGACCTTGTCCGAAGGGCTCTTCCATCATGGCGCAGAGCGGCACGATCACGCCCTCCTTCCAGCTGCGGTTGGAGCCTCCAGCCATGCCGTAGTTCTCCTGGGTCCAGCTGCACTCACAGGCCGAACCGAACTGATGAGACTGGTTCATGCAGTTCTGAATGAAGTAGCCGTGAATCCCCAGGCTCGGAATTGCCTCGTTCGCTGTGGTCCCGATCTTGTTCAGGCAGCTGTCGAGCACCAGGGGTGGCAGGCAGGTACGCGAACGCAGGTAGTTGACGGCCGACAAACTGAACTGCCGCACTTCTTCCAGCGTTGCCGAGGGGTTACCCGCAGGCCCGGCGTCAAATCCGATGATCTTGTCGTTGGCGCAGAACGGACCGCGGAAGCCCGCATCGCAGGCGGGGTCTTTCTGTCCGTCCCCGGTTCCACCAGAGGTGCCACTGCCGGCTCCGCCATTGCCGACGCTCGTTGGTGCTTTGCAGCTCTCGCTGTTGGGCGCGCATTGTTCACCGGCGACTTTGCCAGACAAAGTGACGCACTTGTAGCCATCCGGGCAGCTGGCACCCGACGAACAATCGTTACCGCAGAACATCTCCCCCGTGTTGTTGTTCTTGAGGCACATCGCGCCCGCGCCCGTGCAGTCCACGTCTTTCGTGCAGGCGGCGCAGAGCGCGCCGGGCTGGGGTGCCGGCGTCGTGGAACCACCGGTAGCGGTGCCGCCTCCCGTCGCTTTGCTACCGCCAGTGCTCGCGCCGGGGCCGCCGGTATTGTTACCGCCCGTGCTGGCGCTGGGGTCGCCCACCGCACCAAACGACCCGCCGGGATTGGCGTTGCCAGAATCACTGCTGCTACAGGCGGTGAGGGCGTACAAAAAAGAGAGCGTGAGAACGCTCACGAGTGATCGCGTCATCGGGACCTCGGGATGTTAGGGTGCCGAGCAGCTTCCGCTGATAGGCGCGCATTGCAAGACGTTCGGAATGTTGCGAATGCTCTGGCAGACATAACCTGCCGGGCATCCGTCAGCGCAGTCCGAGCCACAAAAATGCTCTCCCGTGAAGTCGTTTCGCAGGCAGGAGTGTGACTGGCATTCGTCACCATGGACGCAGCGAGCGCAGAGCCCTCCCTGGTACTTGGTGCCCTCGGGGCCGTTGGTTTCGTAGACGGGAGCATCGGTGGCGTCGCAGGCGATGAGCACGCAGAGCGAAACTGCTAGGCAGCGCAGCTGGGCGAGACTCGCGCGGGCGAGCCTCAACCAGAGCAATGGACGAGCACCGCGCGAGTGGCTCACGTTGTCCTGCCATTGGTTCATATTGCTCTTCCGACGGCGAGGAACGCGTCCAGCCAGGGTCCGTCGAGCGTCAACCGTCGGTTGCCGTCCACGCGCGCGATTAGAGGCTGCAGCACCCAGCCCCCTTCGAGGCTCGCGCCGAGTCTCCAGTTCCGATGTGGGGAGTAGCTGGCCCCGAGCAGCGCGAGCGGGCCGCCAAAAGGTCCTGCGAGCGTTGCTGCGCGGTAAGCGGGGTTGTTATCCGTCCCGCGCAGTACGAGCGTGCCGGCGCGCGCTCCCAGTCCGCCATAGCCGGCCCAGCGCTCACCCCTCAGTTGTCCGAGTAGCGCCAGTCTGGCGGTCGTGCCCGAGAGTTCGATTGGGCCTGGAGTCAGGTTGCGGCTTGCGTGATGCATCAGAAAGGAGGCGTCGAGCAGGAGCCAACGTCGAAGCTCGAGCTGCCCCTCGAGTCCGACGCTCTCGACGGACAGCTGCGGGCGTCCGAGCCGCGTCAGTCCAGCCACGATTAAGAGACTGAGTGGACGCTTCGCGTCGAGCTGCGGCCCTGATGGACAGGCTGGCGCGGGAGGGGCACCGAGCGGCTTCGCGGCAGGTGGCTCACTTGCGCTGGCGGCCACGAGCTCGGCACTGCCGAGCGCCAGGGTCCGTGCCCAGGCCGTTCCTGGGAGACGCTCTAGCTCGACGCTGTGCTGCACCGGCTGGCTGCCATCGGAGCGATTCAGCGTGAGCTCCACCTGAGCGTCGCGACAGGTCATCACCAGCTGCGCGCTACTTGCGTCAGCCGCATCACCCAGGCTGATTCGGGTGGTCGGGAGTTCGAGCGCGAGCTGCGCAGCAACGGCGGAGACCAACGCCTCAGCGCAGTCCTTGGTCGACAACGTGAGCGTCTCAGGTGCGCTTGCAGCCACTGACTCGCGGGAGCAAAGCCCAAAGCAGCACAGTAGGCTCAGCGAGCTCGCAAGAGCGGCGCTTCGCCTAGGGACGCGATACAAAGAGAGGGGGGCCCCATGCCTGCAGGATACAGCAAGCGATGCGCTCGGACATGGTCGAAATGGCCTAGTCGACACCACCGTAGGTGCGAACCATCTTGGCCCAGCGTCCCGTGGGGAAACGTCTGAGGTAGCGCGCTGCTGCGGCGCTTGCCTGGGCACTGCGACCTGAGCGATACCAGGCCTCCACTTCACGCGCGAGCGCGTCCTCATAGAGGGCGCCTCCGGGCGACAGCACCTGAGCGGAAGCGAACTCCGCAGCAGCCTCAGCGGGACGCCCCAGCTGCATCAGCAAAATGCGACCGGCGGTGAAGGCGCCGAGCGCGGCGCGAGCGTCCCCGCGATGGCGTTTGACACGTTGCAAGAAGGGCAACGCAGCGTTGGGATGGCCTGACAAGCGAGCCGCATCAGCAGCCAAGAGCAACTCTTGCACGCTATCGTTGACGCTCGCCCCGCTACGCGACAATAGTCCATAAGCGGCCGAGAAATCCCCCTGTTCGGCGAGCGTGCGCCAGGGCGCGACCCCGCTATGCTCCGGTGAATTCGAGGGTTCCGCAGCGACCGACAGACCGGTGCTTGCAGCGACGGCGGGTGCTGCAGCAGGCAACGAGTATTGGTGTTGTTGCCCGGCGCCAAGCTCACTCGTGTTGTTGTCCAGGCTGACGCGGACGCGGCCCCGTTCCACTGCAACGGTGACCTCATTGCCGCTGCGTGCCACCGTGAAAGCGGTGCCGATCACCTGAACCCGGAGCTGCTCCACCCAGACTTCAAAACTGCGTGAGGGGTTACGGGTGACGTCGAAGCGCGCTTGCCCGTCCTGTAGGCGCAACGTGGTGCGTAACGGTGAGTCGAGCTCCAACTGAACCTGGGTGCCCGGGATGAGCGCATCAACGCGCGAGCCGTCCCGTAGGCGCAGGAGAGGAGGCGCCTGAGGCGGGGTGACTGCCTGAAGCTGAGCCGGCGCCGCGTGAAACGCGCTAAATAGACGCGGGGCGCCCAAGGCGAGCAGCAGCGTTGCCGCGACCGCGGTCACACCAACGCCGATGTGAAAAAGGCGCCGCTGACGCGCATCCGCCGTAAGGCGACGCTCGAGCAGGCGCAGCTGCAGCGCCTCCTCCGCAGGGCTCCAGTCGACGCGGACCTGCGTCGCGACCCGCTGGGCCTTGGCTTCAAGGAGCTCAATCATGGGTGAACTCCTGAGCGAGCACCGCTTGCGCAGAGGCAATGCGACGCTTGGCCGTGGCGAGCGAACAACCGCACAGCTCGGCAACCGTCTCCAGCTGCTCGCCCTCGATGTGCCGCAGGGTCCACGCGATGCGCGCATCGGTGGGCACGCGCGCCAGCAAGCGATACATGCTGGCTACCATGGCGCGGGCTTCCGGCGTTGCATTGGCGTCTGCCACGGTTTCGCACGCTTCGCTGGCGAATCCAAGCGCGGACAGTAACCGACGACGCTTGAGGCGACGCCTGGCTGTTCGCACTGCGATGGTGGCCACCCAGGCCTTGAGCTCACGGCTGTGCTGCAGGGTGCCAAGACTGTGGTGCGCTTCAATAAATACATCCTGCACGAAGTCCTCGAGCTCATCACGCTGGCCGAGGATGCGAAGTCCGATCGTGGCCACGTAGCGCCCGTAGGTCCGAAAGAGCATCCCGACGCTGACCGCCGCGACGGGTAGCTCGACCACCCCAGGGGCCTGCGCGGCTGGGGGAGTGACGAGGCGGAGGGGGGCGCGGGCTTCTGCCAAACCAACCAGTACTATGGTCGAGGGGCTCGCGATCGGCTCACGAGCCCCAATAATCGCTGAATTGCGCCGAATTGTTGGGGAGCTGGGGGTTGGTGCGGCGTGCAAACGGCGCCAGGGCGTACGGGGCGCACGAGAGAGCGCCAACCGCGTTACCGAACCGGCGGGTTGATGTACGTGCGGTTGACCCGGGGATGCGCGCCCGAACGGGCCTCCACCTCGCGCGCCCAGGGGCTGCCGACGTAGCGGTTGACCATGATTTCCGCTTCGCCGCGCGCTTCAGCGTAGCGCTGCTGGCTGGCAAGCGCGTCGATTAGGAGCGTGTGTCGTTCGGCACTGAGCGGACTTGCCGGAAACTGCTTCATCCCCTGTTTCGCGAGGCGCTCGGCCTGACGCGCATCGTTGGCGGCGGCGCGCAGTTGCGCCATGTCGCCGTCGTCTGTCGCGGGCGTTCCCGTTGCACGAGGTGGCTCGGCCGACGCAGGGCCGCCCGACATCGCGACGGAGCTTGGCCCCGGTGGGGCGATGGCTGACGCGGACGGAGGCTGCTCACGAGAGCGAGCGACCTCCGCCGCCGACGGCGGCGCGCGATGGGATGCCCAGAAGGCTATCCCACCAGCGAACAGCACGAGCGCTGTCAGTGACCGAATCTTGGCAGACGGTTTCAAGTTCCGATGACCTGACTCACTTGCAGATCAAATCGAGGTCGGCGGCGTGGGCGGCGTGCAGGGCAGTGAGACCCGCCTTCATCGCGGGCCACTTGTGATCTGCTGGCTTATTGTTGACCGTGTCCGAGTTGTAGTACTGCCAGGCCCAAGCCCCGTCGTAGCCGTTGTCGTAAAGGTGAGTGTAGAGGTTGTCCTGGGGCACCGCATTGGTGTCCATGGCCCAGAACTCGCCGATCACCAGGGGCTTGTCGAGTCCCCAATACGTGGCGGGATGAAGGAACGGCGAGACCGCGTCGCCGTTCTGAGCATAGAAGTGCACCTGGTAAAAGTCGAGCTTGCCCTGGGCGCGACCACCGACCGTGGTGAGCGCAGTGTCTGAGTACTTGTTGTCGAATCCGGTCGCGGTGCTGCAGGTGCGGAACGTCTGTGCGCTCGAGGTGACCAGCGCGCCTGGGGCCTCCTGATGAATCGCGTCCGCTAGCCAGTTGACGGTCTTTTGCACGGCCACCATGGGCACCCTGGTTGGAGTCCAACCCATGCCTTCGACCATGCCCTCGGGCTCGTTGAAGATGTCCCAGCCGTAGAGCGCGGGGTGTCCCTTGATGGCCTTGACGAGCGGGGTGAGGTAGTTGTCGATGTAGGCCTGTCGGTTGGCGTCAACCGTGAGCAGCGCAGTATTGTTGGCGATATCCGAGGCCTCGCCAGCAGGGTGCATCGAACCCGTCTGAAGCATGTCGAACGACCAGAGGGTGATCACGATCGAAACCCCTTTGTCCTTGGCGGAGTTGAGGATCTTAATAAGATCGCCGAGCTGCTGCTCGGTGATCGGCTTCGAGAGCCCTTTAGCATCGTAACCAGGGGTATTGGCGCCGTTGACATGGAGCCACCAGCGGATCACTTGACCGCCCGCGGCATTGAGGTTGGTGCCGGCCTCATCCCAGAGCGGGATCGACGGATTCGGAACGTCGCCCGAGAAGGTGAACCAGGCGAGGTTCATGCCGGCTGAGAACTTGGTCGGACGACAAAATTGGCAGGCAGGGAAGACGGGCGGGGGCGCGACGCATTTCCCGCAAGAGGCGAGGCACTTGCCTGTCATCCAGGCTTCCGTGCATTTGCCCCAGGCTGCCTGTTGACCACAGGTGGACTGGGCGTCCGGAGCGACGTCGACGCAGTTCGGATCTCCCGGGTTTGCCGCGACCACGCCCGTTCCGCAATCGCCCGCGGTTCCTACGGTGCTTCCTGTGCCCGTGCCTCCGGTGCCGGTAGCGCCCGTACCTGTGCCTCCGGTGCCGGTAGCGCCCGTACCTGTACCGCCAGTGCCCGTGCCGCCGCTGTTCACGCTGCCTCCGGTGCTTGGATTGGCTCCTGCGTCGTCCGAACCCCCATCGCTAGAGCAAGCGACCATCAGTCCAAGGCTTGCGATGGCTACACCGGTGATCAGGGACGAGGCTCCGAGGCTCAAGGTCATGTCGCGCATGGTGGACAATATACGCAAACTTTTGCCGTTAAATTTAGGAATTTGGTGGTTTGTGGCGGCGTGCTGGACGCTTGCTCATGAGGTTCTAATGTATGCCAATGGGTTACATCTGCCTTGGGCGGTCGCTGTCAACGCGCCGGCGCAAATCTCCCTTCCGTTCTCCCCCCGCTCGGTGGATGCTCCCGCCCCAAGAGACCCCAATGCACTCCGATCCTCTAGCGTTTAAGCGTTGCTCGACCTGCCGGCAGTCCATCGCCTGGGGCGCCAAGTATTTTACTTGCAGCGTTTCGACCTGCAATCGTGCGCGGATCGGTCTGTTTTTCTGCTCGATTCCTTGCTGGGAGGCGCACCTTCCTGAGGCGCGTCACCGCGATGCTTGGGCGGAAGAGCAGAAGGCTCCCACTGAGGCTGAGGCCTTGGAGGAAGCGACGGTCACGGCTCAGACCGCGCCGCCCCGACGTCGGGTCGTGGGGGAGTCAGCTGCGCCCGACGCAGCGAGCGCCGAGCCAGGCGAGCTGCCGGAGGACGTGCTGGTGGTGACCTCCAAGCTCAAGGCTTACGTTCGCGCCCGCTCGGCCATGAGCACATCGGATCGCGTGGTAAGCGTGCTGAGCGAGCACCTGCGCCGGGTGATGACTCAGTCGATACGCGAGGCGGCTTCGCAAGACCGAAAGACGGTTCTCGACCGCGATGTTGAAGTGGCTCTCGCTCGCCTGTTGAAGTAGAGCCGCGTCCGGCACGCCTGTTGAAGTAGAGGTGCGGGCACGCCTCTTGAAGGCGCGTCGGGCACGCCTTTTTGTCGAGCGTCGGCTTGCGTCGCTGGTCTTATTCTTTCGTTGGAGCTCAGTCCTGCAGACAGGCGGGCTCGAGCTCCACGAGGAGCGGCATGTCACTGAGCTCCAGGTCGAGTGACTCAGGATTGGCGAGCCTGCTTTCAATGCTTGGTGAGCGTTCGGGGCGATACACGGTGGCTTGGCGAATGGGCGTTTTTAGGTTGAGCTGCACCGCTGCGCGAGTCTCGGTCGCGACGCTATCGACAGCGAGCCAGAGCGCCAGCAGAAATATGCCGTTTTGTCGCTGAAATAGCGCGCTTTGAGCGCTCCCAGCGCCCGCTAGCGAAAAGCGCAGGCTCCCGAGCGACTTGCGAGCCCCGACATCATCGAGCAGCCGAAGCCACTTGGTCAAGGCGTCAAACGCCGGCTTCGGAGTCCCCTTGGCATCAATTAGTCCAAGGGATTCATCGAACGCAGCCTCCATACCCCAGTTAGCGAGCTGGGCCACGTACACTCGCTGCACCCCGCGTGACAATGCAGTGAGGATCATTCGCAGCAGGTAACGTGACTGCACTGCGGGGGCGACGCCTCCATCGAGAGAGTCGGTGGCGTAGGCGCCTTGCGTCATCCAGACCGGCGGGGAGCTAGGGACCTCGGCGGTTCCAAGGAGCTCGCCGACGGCAAGCTCAGGTCGCTTGGTGCGAGGAAATAGCTCGATGGCGATGAAGTCGAGTGAGCTATGCGCTAACTCCCCAATCTCCCGACTGTTGGTGGCTCTGGAGCCAAGCTCCAGCTTTCGGCTCGGATCCAGGGTTCGACGCACCTCTTCAAGCCGCGCGACCGTGCGCTGTTCCCAGGTTGCAAGTGGGGCGCTTGACTCGTGTTTGAGCTGATACGACGTCAGGTACGTGCCATGGTCCAGCTGGCTCTGCTTGGCCGTCGAGATGTTCTCGAAGGCGTGCAGCTCCAGTCCGAGGCCACCAAGCTCGCTGGCGATGGCGGTCGGAATCGAGTCCGTATCATTGATTCGCTGAACGCCAAGCTCGGTCAGCCGTTGTTCAAAGACGGGTGGAGCCGTATAGACTCCAGGATAATTGTAGCGGAGTCCGACTCCCATGCCCCTCGAGAAGGCGGAGGCTGCGCGGGCGGAAATTCCGCCAGTTTGTGTCAATTCGACGGCGCAAGCGTCCGGAGGGCTAAGGACCTGCACTGGGTCCACGCTGCAGCCGACGGCGTTGGTGACAAGCGCGATGCCCAAGGCCGCGCGTATCGTCAGGCGAACTGCGAAGCGCTTCGCGATGGGTGAACCTGGGTCAAGCGACAGACCGACATGAGTCATTCGGACCACCAAAACGAGAGGGAACAGGAGAACAGCGGCGCTCGAACGATCGGACGCAGGGTGCTGCCGTCACGCAACTGCGGGAGCCAGAGTGGCCAGGCGGCGCCAAGCTCTACGCCGGTGAGCAGGCTCTCACTCATGCGATAGCCGAGCTGCCCCGTGATTTGCCCGTAACCAGCGGTCGCCCAAGCGGACTGACCGCTGGCCTGCGGAACGGGGAATCCGCGTAAAAACAGCCTGTCGGCGCGCAGCCCGGCTCCGAGTATTGGCCGCAGCAGGCCCGAGTCAGCGCGTGGCCGCCACAGCAATCGGAGCGCGAGCTCCACAGCATCGACTTGTGCATGACCGTCAGGGAGTGCAATGCGCGGTCCGTGCAACCAGCCTGTTTCCGCACGGAGCCCGAGCGCGCGCTTCGGCCAGAACTGTACTCCGACGGAGCCTCCGACGCGGGCTACCAGGTGGCGGTCGACCTCGGCTTGCGCGAGTATCCCGAGGTCGAGGCGGCGCACTCGTGTTGGTGGTTTGACATGCAGAGCCACCGCCTGCTCAACGATGGGCGTGACGATTTTCTGGGCTGGGGTCGGCGTGGAAGCGGGCCGGAGCGCGAGCTCGGACCAGCTCGCGCCGAGCAGTTCATCGATCGCGATCGCGAGGGCCAGCAGCCGCGCCTCGCCCGCTAGCCCCGGGAGCGCTACACTGCGCGTGAGCTGCTTGTGGGTCACCTCGTCATTGACGAGAACCTCCGCCTCGTCCTGCCGCGCGTCGAGCTGGATCTCGACGCGCGATAGCTTGGTGCCCCGCGATGTGTCGCGCGGACAGACGATGATCGCGCGGCGCCGCAGCTCGGCCGTCAGCTGCTCCGCCAGGGGCTTCCATAGCTCGGCGTCGGTGGTCGTGAGTTCGACGAAGCGCGCGCTCCGTTCGTCGCAGGGATGAGCCGTGACCACGCCGACAAAAAACATCAGCGTGACAGCGAGCGGAAGGGGGCCGCGCACTACCTCTGCGTGCAACGCCCCTGCACCACGGCACGGTGTGCCCCATGGGGGTAGAGCTTCAGGTACTGAGCCCGGGCGGCGCGACAACGCTCGAGCTCGGACAGCTTGTCGTAGCCTTCAACCCGACGGGCGAGCGCGTCCTCGGACCCCGCACCATCGGCAGCGCTCGAGTCCAGCGAACGCAACGCACCTGCGGGATCGCCCATTTCGTCAAGGCGAATGCGCGCGACCTCGAGCGACGCGAGCGAGCTGCGAGGATCGCTCGGAAACTCACGCTGCATCCGTTCGAAGGCTTCGAGCGCCTGCGCGGTGTTGCCGCGACGGCGCGCCTGCATGGCCTGCTCAAACAGAGCATCAGCAGGCGAACCGCTGCGCGGTCGTGGCGCTACCGCTGGAGCGTCGACGATGCTGGACTCAGCTGGCAGCGCTGCGGAAACGGCCTGCCCTTCCCAATTCTCCTGGGCAGCAATGCTCAGATTTGGCATTCCTGGGCGCTCGACGCTCACGCGACCACGCTTCACGCTCACGCGTACCTGTTGCCCCTCATGCTCGACCGTGAAGAGCGTCCCGATCACGCGGACCGTGATGCTGCCAGCGAGCACGACGAACTGGCGCCCCTCGCGATGCTGCACGTCAAACTCTGCCTTGCCTGAGGCGAGCTCGAGCGCAACGCGTTGCGACTGAGCCTCAAGGACACGCAGATCGGCATTGGCCGCCGCGCGTACTTCGGCTCCGTCGAGCAGACGCAGGCCCGGCTGTGGCTCGCTTGGACTTGGTGCAACCTGAGTCACGAGCTTCGGATGAGCGGTATGTCCGAAAAAGAGCCCGAGCCCCAGCGCCGTTCCGCAAACGAGCGCTGCAGCGAGCAGGACGCTTCGGCGCTGAAGGGTGTGCTTTGGCGCTTGGAGGGTCGCCGACAGACGGCGCCAAGCCTGCTCAAGCTTGACGTCACTGACGTCGCTTGGGAACTGCGCGCGGTTCGGAAGTTTCATAGTTGAACCCCAGCCTCGGTGAGGCGCGATTCAGCGCGTTGGATCCAGCGTTTGGTCGTGGCAAGCGACACCTCCAGGGACTTTGCCACTTCGTCCAGAGAGTAGCCCTCGACGCGGCTGAGCACTAGGGCCAACCGATGGCCCACCGGAAGCTCCCCGAGCGCCGAGTAGACCTCGCGCAGCTCCACGACAGCATCCGGAGGGGCGCTCTTGGCCCAGCTGTCATCAGCGCAGCCAGTGTCGCTGCGCTGAAAGAGGAAGCGCGCGCGGAAGCGTTCGCGTTCGAGGCGCCGTCGCGCGAGGTGAACCGTGATGCCGCCGAGCCAGGAACCCAGGTGTTCCGGCTCACGGATTTTGTGTAGGTTAGCAAAGGCTTCGACGAACACGTCCTGCACCAGATCCTCGATGTCCCCGCGAGCGCCCAGCAGCCGAAAAGACAGCCCTCGCACCATGCGAAAGTGTCGGCGAAAGAGCTCCTCTTTCGCGAAAGGGTCGCCATCCCCCACGCGCTTACAGAGCTCGGGGGCCGAGAGCGGCTCCTTGGACCGGCGAAACTGGGTGACGTTCCCCATAAACCTGTTAGTGCCTCGTCCCCGCAATACGGCTCACAGGGATTGAAGCTCATCGGAATTTTGCACAATCGCTGGGGCCGTCGTCGCGGAATTGTTGTTACACGGTAATTATCGCTGGCAGACCGAAGATGCCCCGCGATGGAGTCGAGCTGAGCCGAGCGGCCCAGGCTGGGGCTCATTCGGGAACCATGGGATCCCTTGAGTCTCGCGGCCTGTTCGAGTTCGCCCGATTCCAATGGCGCTCCGAACAGCGCGGGCGCTGGGAGCGGTGCGACCAGTGGTACCGGTGGCACTGCCAGTGGAGGCAAGGACTCGGGGGGCACGGGCGCTTCGACGGCCACGGGCGCCAGTAACACGGGAGGCGGTACCGGTGGCATCATCGATACCGGCGCGCGCAAGACTCAATCGCTGGGGATCGGTCTCAATGGGATCGCCGACTGGTCAACGGAGTTCCCGTTCCTCGACCTCATGAAGCAGTCGCGTTGGTGGGGACCGAACGATCCGACGTTCGCGCTCGATGAGCAGGGTTGGGTGAAGACCGTCGCCGCAGGGCAGGAGGTAATCCTCGTATTTTTGACGGTCGGCGACGTGCCGGCGCCCTCGACCCGCTGGGTCGTCAAATGGGAGGGAGATGGCACGCCGGAGTGTGTCTGGGGGAGCACGCTCGTCACCCATGCAGACCACCGCGACATCATCGACACCACCGGTGGTCAGGGGGCCCTGAAGCTTCCCATGACCGCGGGCAGCAACTACCTGCGCAACATCCGAATCGTGGCGGAGAGTCAGGAGAAGCTGCTTGATGCGGGGCAGCTCTTTAATCCGATTTGGCTTGAAAAGTTGAAGGATTTTCGTGCCGTCCGCTTCATGGATTGGATGGGAACCAACGGTTCCAAGCAGAAGGACTGGGTCGAACGCCCCAAGGCCGACGACGCGACCTACATGTCAAAGGGCGCACCGGTCGAGGTGATGGTGCGGCTCGCCAACGAGCTCAACGCCGATCCCTGGTTCAACATGCCCCACCTGGGCACGGAGGACTACGTGACGCAGTTTGCTACCTACGTGAAGGGCAATCTCAGCCCGAAGCTGCGCGCGTACGTGGAGTATTCGAATGAAGTGTGGAATTTTGGCTTCGAGCAGGCGCAATACGCCGTGCAGCAGGCCAAGACCGTGCTCGGCCAAGATGGCGGAACGGGCTGGGTGCAGTTCAACGGCATGAAGGCGGCCCAGACCTGCGATATCTGGAAAAAGACCGTCTACGGCAGCGAGGCCAGCCGAGTTCACTGCGTGCTCGGGGCGTTCACGGGTTGGCGCGACACCATCACCGACACGCTCGAGTGCCCGAAATGGGTCGAGAAGGGGAATGAGCCTTGCTACAAGCACGGCATCGACTCGATCGCGATGACAGGGTATTTTTCGGGCTGTTTGGCGGCTGACGAGAACGTCGACACTATTCGCGGCTGGTTTAGCGACGCCGACAAGGGCCTGCAGAAGGCCGCCGAACAAGTGCTCGACGGACGTCATATCAAGTGCACCGATACGGCCAAGGGTAACGCCGAGACCTTTGCGTTCTTCAAGGCGGAGGCTGACAAGCGCGGACTCGCCATCACGGCCTATGAAGGCGGCCAACACATCACGGGCAACGGTCACGCCATCCAGGACGATGCGGGTTTTATCGCCCTGCACACCGGCGTGAACAACCACCCGATGATGAAGGACGTCTATATGACGAACTTGAACGGCTGGAAGGATGCCGGCGGGACGCTCTTCATGCACTTCGTCGACATCGGAAACCCAGGAAAATATGGCTCTTGGGGCGCGCTTGAATACCTGACGCAGGAGGCCTCGCCCAAGTGGGAGGCGCTCTCGGAGTTCACTCAGCAGAAATGCTGGTGGACCGGCTGCGATAAGTAGCGCGGTCCCACGCGGGCAGCGCGGCGTCAGGCGCGCGCAAAAACGCCCGGGCAACCTGCTCCGGCGTTGCTTTAGCTCGGTGTTCGCCTCGACGTTGACGAACTCGCGCTGCTAGACCGCGTCGCCGCGCAGTTCGGGCGGGAGTCCGCTGGCGATGATGCGACGCACATGGGCTGTGAGCTCGACGCGGCGCTTGCGACCGAAATCCGCTGGGTCAACGGGGGCGTGGACGACGACGCGGATCGTGAGCCCCGGTGTCATGGAGTAACCCTTGGCCGGAAGCACCTTGCCGGTCCCGTCTACGGTGATCGGCAGGATGCGAACACCAGCGTCGAGCGCGAGGTGAAACGCTCCGCTCTTGAACGGACCGATCACTCCGGTGCGACTGCGAGTGCCCTCGGGCGCCATCCAGACGTTGGTGCCCGCGCGGATCGTGGCCCCGGCGGCCTTCAGGCTTTCCATCGAACGCCGGCGATCGGAGCGATCGAGCTCGATCATCCCCGATTCGCGCATGGCGTGAGACCAGATCGGCACGCGGAAGAGCTCAGACTTGGCCACCATGCGCAGCCGCCGATTGAGCGTCTGATACATCACCGGGATGTCGTACAGCGACTGGTGATTGCTAATGACGATGAACGTCTCACTCGGATCCGGGATGGGTTCGCCAACCACGTCGAGCTTGGCGTTCGCGCAGCGCAGGATGCGCGCCGACCAATCCATCAGCCGGGCGTCTGCCTTTTCCGGAGAGCCGGTATGTCGGAGTCCATCGAGCACGGTCGGGATGGAAATCCGCGCTGTCTCGTAGATCACGTTGGGCAAGTGCCGGAGAGCCATGGGGGCGGATCGAAGCACGCGCGGGGGCGCTTGACCAGGGGGCGGCATGAAGGCTGAGCGATGAGTTCAGTTCGCCCAAGCGCCCTGACATCGTGTGATTCCGGTGGGACTCGATTTGCGATGCTCGCGGTCGCGCGAGCGGGTACACTCGTTGGCCAGTTCCGTCATGAAATGGTCACCATCCGAACTCATTCGCGAGCATTGGGAGTTCGGGGTCGTCGGAATCATGGCCCTCGGGATCGCCTCCTCGGCGCTGTTTGCGCGTGGCTGCGAGCGTGGACGGGCCACGTCCGACGATGAAGCCGCGGTCGCCGACGACAACACGGAGGAACGCCGCGGCCGTCGGCGCAAGGGAGGCAAGGATAGGCAGCGTCTGCTTGAGGCCGCCAGACGGGCGAGCCTGGAGGCCGCCGGCACTGCGCAAGCAAAGGCCAGCGACGAGCCGGCGCCGGCGCCTGAGGCCGCCCCAGATGACGCCAGCGACGTAACTCTTGAGGAGCGAGCGCGGCTCGTGCGTCAGGTCACGTTGGAGCAGGAGCTCACTGCGGCTCTGCGCTCACGCTCGGCGCGCCTCGCACGCGAACGGCTGACCACACTCGAGAGCGAGTTTGGAAACGACGCGGATCAGGCACTCATCGCCTATCGAATCGCGCTCGGCTGTCTCTCGCTAGAGCTCCACGAACTGGAGCAAGCGCGAAAAGAAGCGCGTCTGCTGCTCACTCGCAAACGCAAGAACAGTCTTGCGCCACTCGTCGAGGAGCTATGTCTGCGACCCGCGGTCGCCACGCCGAACCAACCAGCTCAGTCACCCCCTGAACCGAAATCGGGTCAGGGCAGGTGACCCGCCGATTAGGCCATGGCCGGGGTTCCGCCGAGGTTGAGGAGCTGCTCGAGGAGCCTACGAATTCGGTTACGCATGGTTTTAATCTCCGAGGGGTAACCCTCTGTGGGGGCCCTACCTACGTCTTATTTGCTCGTGGGACAAGGAAATTGCATAGCCTAGGACCTGCCGATGCCCGCTTCTGACCCTCCCAGCATACTCGTCGTCGGCGCCGGAGCCCTCGGGGGCGTCGCCGCGCACGCCCTCTCGGGCGCTGGGCAGCGCGTCACCTTAATGACTCACGACCCCGAGGTGGCTCGCGTCCTGCAGGCCAGCGGCTTGCGGGAGTTGCGTACGGGGCTGGTGACATGGCCGACGGTCAAGCTGTCCCCGCTCCCGAACGGGGAGCTGTTTCACACGGTGATTCTCGCGACCCAGCCGACTGTGGTTGGTCAGGTGGCTTCTGAGCTCGTGGGACACCTGGAACCGGACGGAGTGGTCGTTTGTTTGCAAAACGGACTCTGCGAAGAGCTCGTCGCGCGCCAGTTTTCGCCAGCGAAGGTCGTGGGTGCGGTCGTCGCATTCGGGGCCACCGCTCACGGTGCCGGCCTGTGCGAGCGGACCTCCAAGGGCGGGCTCGTGCTCGGCGCTTTCTCCCCGGAAGGTGAGTCAAAGCTCGGCGCACTCGCGGAGCTGATGGCGGCCGTAGCGCCCGTCAGACGCACCAAGAATCTAGCGGGGGTTCGCTGGAGCAAGCTGGCGATCAATTGCGCGGTATCGACCCTCGGTACGGTGTCGGGTGAGCGTCTCGGTACTCTGCTCGGCAAGGTCTGGGTTCGGCGCCTGGCGCTCGAGATCATGGCTGAAGCCGTGGCTGTGGCGGCCGCTTCAGGGGTCGAGCTCGAGCGACTCCCCGGTGCGCCGCCTCTCGAATGGCTGGCGCGGCTCGGCGAGCTCGACACCGTCGGAAAGCGCTTCGGGCGGCTCGCACGTCACGGCATCACGTTCGGCATCGGCGCGCGCTACCGGCGGCTTCGGAGCTCCATGCTGCGAGCCATCGAGCGGGGACGTCCGCCGGCGGTTGAGTTCCTCAATGGCGAACTCGTCACCCGCGGAGAAGCGTTGGGCGTGCCAACGCCGACCAATCGCGCCGCCTGTGCGGTGGTTTGGTCGATCGCGCGCGGCGAGGTGGCCCCGAGTCTCTCGCTGCTTCGAACTCTCTACGAGTCCACGAGGGACGGCGGGCAGCCAGGCGCGAGAGAAGACGAACCCGGCTATGGGTCAGCTATCGAGTAGTCCCGCGGGGAAAGCGTCGCAGGCCAGCAGTAGCGGTTCGACGGCGCGCAGTCGCCCTGCACGTTCCTCTTCGGTGGCTGCCACCAGCGTGAGGTGACCCACCTTGCGAGCCGGGCGTGGTTGTTTGCCGTAGTAGTGCAGGTGCAGTCCTGGGTGCGCTGCGGCATCGCTCGCCTCGGGCAGGGCACCGACCAGGTTGAGCATCGCTACCGCGCCGTTGAGCTGTGTAGCGCCGAGGGGCCAGCCGCAGATCGCGCGCAGGTGATTCTCGAACTGGCTCGTGACCGCGCCCTCGATCGTCAGGTGACCGGAGTTATGAACTCGCGGCGCGAACTCGTTGGCGATCAGTTGCTCGCCGACCACGAACAGCTCCAGCGTGAGGACCCCGACGTAGTCGAGTCGCTCCAACAAACGGCGCCCGAAGGCTTCGGCCGCGGCCTGCAGTTCGGGGGTGAGTCGTGGCGCGGGCGCCAGCGACAGTCGCAGGATCCCGTCGCGATGGTGGTTCTCGATCAGCGGGTAAAACGCCAGCTCTCCTCGCGTTGACCGGATCGCGATCAGGCTCACTTCGCGGTCGAACGGGACGAGCCCCTCGAGCAGGCAGGGGACCTCTCCGAGCTCGCGATAGGCTTGCGCGGCTTGCTCGCGGTGCAGGATGCGTCGCTGGCCCTTGCCGTCGTAGCCGAAGCGACGGGTCTTGAGCAAGCAGGGAACCCCCAGCTGGTCGACGGCCGCCTGGAGTTCCTCGAGGTTCGTGACGTTGGCAAAGGGAGCCGTGTCGATCCCTAGCTCGCGAAAGCAGGACTTCTCGTGCCAGCGATCCTGAGATACCGCGAGCGCCTTGGCGTTCGGATGAAGGGCGCAGGAGCCGAGCCCATTGGCCGCCGCTTCCGGCACGTTCTCGAACTCGTAGCTCACGACGTCGCACTCGGTGGCGAGTCGTTTGAGGGCCTGCGGATCGTCGTAGTCGGCCACGATGTGCTCCGCGAGGTGACTCGCGGGAGAGTCCGCCATGGGATCGACGAACAAGAACTCCAGCCCCAGCGGGTATCCTGCCAGAGCCAACATGCGGCCGAGCTGGCCAGCGCCTAAAATCCCGATCTTCACGGTTTTGCTACGCGGGGATCGGAGTGTTGAAGCACCGCTTGGGTCTGAGTCTCGCGGAACTGTGCGCAGGCCCGCCGGATCTCTGGAAACTCGCTGCCCAGCATCGACGCGGCGAGCAAGGCCGCGTTGATCGCGCCCGCTCGACCGATCGCCAACGTGCCCACCGGGATCCCCGCCGGCATCTGCACGATCGACAGCAGGGAATCCATGCCGTTCAGTGCCTTACTCTGAATCGGGACGCCGAGCACCGGGAGAACCGTCCGCGAGGCGGTCATGCCGGGTAGGTGCGCGGCTCCGCCAGCACCGGCAATGATGACGCGCAGACCGCGAGCCTCGGCCGTCGAAGCGTACTCGAACATCCGCTCAGGGGTGCGGTGCGCCGAGACGATCTCAACCTCATGGCTGACGCCCAGTTGAGTGAGTGTTTCACAAGCATGGGTCATCGTTTCCCAATCGCTCTGGGAACCCATGATCACACCGACGAGGGGAGGACGGGAGTTACTAGGGGACACTTGGCTTTCCGAGTTCAGCGAGAGCCTCGACCGGACGTTCCGAGGTCGAGCGGAGGTGGCAATGGCCCCCGTCACTGAGGAGTCGGGAACCCTAGCGCCAGCCGTCCGCGTCACAAGCCCCCATTGGAGCCCCTGCTGTTCGAGCGAGGTCTTTACCGTCAGCGGAAATGCCTCAATGTCGGCCATTGGGCCTTGAATCGGCGAACCCGCGTCGTCCGCGCAGATCACGCCGGGATCCCACCGCGCGACTCGCTGCCGCTGAGATCGGCTAACGGTCCAGCGAGCATGAGCGTATGGTCGGAGGTTATGCAGCTGCACCAACAAAACCCCTGGTACGCGTTCCTGGCCTTGCTGCTTGCGTCTACCGGCGCGGTCGCTTGCTCCTCGGACTCGACCAACTCGACGGATGGCACCGGCAGCACCTCGTTGGGCCGCTGCGGGTTCTCCGCCTACTCCTGTGACGGCACGCGTGCCACACGTTGCTCGGGAGCGACGGCGGGTGAGGCGGTGGACTGCGCAGCCAAGGGACAGCAGTGCAACACCAGCCTGGGCTGCGTGAGCTGTCAGCCGAAAGCGACCAGTTGCGCGAACGGCAAAGCGACTCTCTGCCGCGAAGATGGGCAGAGCACGCTCGAGTTTGACTGTGATGCCACCCAGGGCATGAAATGCGCTGCAACAGGCTGCACGGGTAGCTGTGCTCCGCCCACGCTCGGTCCGTCGTACCTCGGTTGCGACTACTACCCGACGGTCACTCCCAATCCGGTGTGGAAGGGCTTTGAATTTGCCATTGCCGTTGCCAATGCCGGCTCCAAGGCTACTCATGCGACCGTTACGCGCGGCAGCAGCACGATCGTTGAACGCAACCTGGCACCTGGAGAGGTGGCGTTGCTGCCTTTGCCCTGGGTCGATGAGCTCAAAGGCGGGGACGTGGACGTTTGTCAGAAGGCCCCGGCGGTGGGGGCTTCACGTCGCGTGGTTGACGGTGCCTATCGCGTCCGGACGGATCAACCGGTGACCGTCTATCAGTTCAGTCCTCTGACGTACGAACTCAAGGGCGCGGCCGCCGCGGGTTGCCCAGTCGCCTCGGGCTGCCTTGACAGTCCTGGTACCAGCGAGTGCCTGTCGTACTCCAATGACGCCTCCTTGCTGCTTCCCGCCACGGCTCTGACCGGCAGCTACTCCGTGTTGTCCTGGCCCTCGTCGGCAAACGGAGCGGGCTTTTACTCAGTGACCGCGACCCACGACGGCACCGAGGTGACGCTCCAGGGGCGGGGCGTGGCAGCCGCGGGTGCAGCGGTGGCTGCGGACGGCTCGGGAACCGTCAAGCTTGACCGTGGTGACGTGCTTCTGGTGACCGCGCAAGCAAGCTCGGACGCGGCCTTCGGAGCTGATCTCACTGGGACGCTCGTGACAGCGAATCATCCGGTGCAGGTAATCGGCGGCAACTCGTGCGCCAACATTCCGAGCTCGAGCGCGCCCAATTGCGACCACGTCGAGCACAGCATGCTGCCCGCGGAAACGCTGGGAAAGCGCTACGTGGTGGCCGCGCCCGCCGCGCTCGCCCCGACTCCGGCACCGCACACGATTCGGATCGTCGCCGTTCAGCAGAAGGCGACGGTGAAACTTTCCCCTGCACTCGTGAGCAGCGCTACGGGCAAATCGGTCTCGAGCGTCGTTCTGGAACCCGGTGGAGAGTTCTTCGAGAGCCGCGATGTCACGGCTGACGTCGTGCTCGACTCGGACCAACCGATTCAGGTAGCCCGCTATCTGGAGGGGCAGTCGGCATTGCCTTCCAAGGATGGCGATCCGTCGATGGCAGTCGCGGTGCCCGTCGAGCAGTTCCGACGTAGCTACTTGTTTGTGGCTTCGAAGACCTATTTCACGAGCTTTGCCGAGGTGATTGCGCCCAAGGGCGCGACCGTCACTTTGGATGGACGTGTCCTGCTCAGCAATGAGTTCACTGCGATCGGTAAGGGCGATTGGCTCGTCGCTCGCGTTGACATGCGAGCCGAGGAGGACGTGCACTCGCTGAGCGCCAGTGCTCCCGTAGGGCTCATGGTGTATGGCTACGGCCGCTACACGAGCTACCTCTACGTCGGCGGTCTCGACCTCGTTCCGCGCTACGTACCCCTGCTCAGATGAGCCGAGACCCGAGGTCCCTCGGGCCTCGGGCTCTGACGGCGCGACTAGAGCAGCTGCCCGGGCGCGTAGTTGACGGCGTCTGGGTGCTCGGCAACGAGCGCGTCCACGCGCGCGACGAAGGCGCGGGTCTGCTGCGCCGCCGCCCCGATGAATTCCAGAGGCTGCCCGAGCAACGCGCTTAGCTCGTCCTGATTGAAGGGCAGCCGTGGATCGGCAGCCAGGCGCGCGACAAGATCATTTTCGCTGCGAGCCTGCTCACGCATGCCGAGCGCTACAGCGACGGCGTGCTCTTTGATGGCTTCGTGGGCTAGCTCGCGACCGACACCTTTCTGCACCGCGGCCATCAGCACCTTAGTGGTTCCAAGGAACGGGAGGAAGCGATCGAGCTCCCGCTGAATCACTGCGGGGTAGGCGCCGAAGTCGGTCAGTACGTGCAGAAACGCCTCGATCAGGCCGTCGATCGCGAAAAACGCGTCCGGAAGCGCGACGCGTCGCACGACCGAGCAACTCACGTCGCCCTCGTTCCATTGATCGCCGGCGAGCGCCGAGACCATCGTGAGGTAACCGCTTAGGATGTGAGTTAAGCCGTTGATACGCTCACAGGTGCGGGCGTTCATCTTGTGCGGCATCGCCGATGAACCCACCTGGCCCGGTTGGAAGCCTTCAGTGGCGAGCTCTTGTCCTGCCATGAGTCGCAGCGTCTTGGCGAAGCTCGATGGGGCAGCCGCCACCTGTAGCAAACAGGCCACCACGTCCAGATCGAGACTTCGCGGGTAGACCTGCCCGACATTGTCCAGGCAGCGGGAAAAGCCGAGGTGTATGGCCACCGCCTGCTCGAGTTGGGCGAGGCGCGCGTGATCGCCGCCCAGGAGATCGAGCATGTCCTGTTGGGTCCCGACGGGTCCCTTGATGCCGCGTAGCGGGTAGCGATTGAGCAAGTCGCTGAGTCGCTCGTAGGCGCAGAGCAGCTCTTGACCGGCGTTGGCACAACGCTTACCGACCGTGGTGGCTTGCGCAGGTACGTTGTGGCTTCTACCCGCAAGAACGAGGGTTTCGTACTCGGCAGCGCGACGGGCCAACCGCGCCAGGGCCGCGATCACCCGTGACCGCACGAGCTCGAGTGCGGAGCGAATCTGCATCTGCTCGACGTTTTCGGTCAGATCTCGGGAGGTCATGCCCTTGTGGATCTGTTCGTGTCCCGCTAGGTCGCAGAACTCTTCGATGCGCGCCTTGACGTCGTGACGCGTCACGCGCTCGCGGGCAGCGATGCTTTCGAGATCCACCTGGTCGACGACGGCTTCGTACGCGGCGATGGCGTCGGCTGGGACAGCGATCCCGAGTTGGCTCTGAGCCTTGAGCACGGCGAGCCAGAGACGTCGCTCGAGCACGACCTTATGCGCTGGGGACCAGAGCTCCTGCATCGCAGGACTCGCGTAGCGGGCGGCAAGCACATTCGGTACGGTCTTCGACATGGCTCGCGGCCCTTAGCGCCGGTGGCGCGCGTGGGCAACCGCGCACATCAGCGCCATTAATTGCGCAATCTGTGCATTTTTCTAGTGAGACGGAGACGTAGATAGGCTAGGTTTGGGAGTCCGGCGTTGTGCCGTTTGTCGGCTGCAGCGCTTCTGATCCCCTCTGTGAGGAGTCCACCTATGGTTCCCCAGTTCCACTCCCTTCGGCCTTCGGTTCGATTGACCCGCGCTGTCCTGGTGTTTTTCGTTGGCGCGTTTGGCACTCTCGGCTTGGTCGGCGCTTGCAGTTCCGAGTCCGGGACCGGCAGCGGTGGCGCCGGTGCTAGTGCCGCGGCTGGCGGGCTGGGTGGTGACACGGGTCGGGGTGGAGCCGGCGCCTCGGCGGCGAAGTCGGGTACCGGGAGTAATAACGGGAGCGGAGGTCGTTTGAGCTTCGGCACGGGCTCTCAAAGCTCTAGTGGCGGAAGCGGCACGATTGGCGGAGGGACTGGTCAGCTCTGTACGCCGCTGGTCTGCAGTGACATCGGGGCCACCTGTGGCGCGCACCCCGATGGTTGCGGCGGGCTCCTGGAATGCGGAGTGTGCGGCGCCGGTCAGGTCTGTGGCGCCGGCAGCAAGAGCTGCGAGTCCGTCTCTGACGCGTGCAAAGCCGTCGGAGCGCAGTGCGGCTACCTCGCCGACGCTTGCGGCGTCGGGTTCGACTGCGGAACTTGTCCGATCGGTCAGGTCTGCAACGGAAGTACCCGTCACTGTACCGCGTGCACGGCTGTCACCTGCGCTGCGCGATGCGGTCTTGTCGACGATGGTTGTGGCGGGACGCTCGATTGCAAGTCTTGCTCTGGCACGCAAGTGTGCGACGCGATTCTCGGGACCTGTCAGCAATGCGTCAAGGTGACCTGCGCTTCGGCTGGAGTCGAGTGCGGCACGATCAGCGACGGCTGCGGCGCAACGCTCGACTGCGCCGGCGCCGGTTGCACGGGCGGACTCGTCTGCCGAAACAATCTCTGTCTGCCTCCGATCACGCCTCCCGCCTGCCAGCTACTCGGCAAGAACTGCGGGCAGGTCAAGGACCCTTGCACCGGCGCAGCGGCAAGCTGTGGCAGCTGCCTGCCAGGCGAGGTTTGCTCAGGAGGCAATTGCACGGCCTGCACCCCCAAGAGTTGCAAGGAGCAAGGACTCACCTGTGGGACTGCCGCCGACGGTTGCGGCGGGACGATCGTTTGTGACATCTGTCCGAAGGGCAACGTGTGCGACAACAATCAGTGTTGCTCTCCCACGAGCTGTGCTGCCCAAGGCAAGAACTGTGGCACCATTAGCGATGGTTGCGGTGGCACGCTCGACTGCAAGTCCTGCACAGGCTCCGACGTTTGTGGCGGTGGTGGGACGGCCAACGTCTGTGCTCCCTGCATTCCGAAATCCTGCGCCGACCAGGGGCGCACCTGCGGTAGCGCCTCGGACGGCTGCGGGGTCACGCTGCCCAATTGTGGGGACTGCGGCACTTCGGAGACTTGCCACAAGGGGAACTGCTGCGTGCCGAAGACCTGCGCCGGACTCGGTAAAAACTGCGGAAAGCTGAGCGACGGCTGCGGTGGCACCCTCGACTGTAAGTCCTGCACCGGCGGGCTCGTGTGCGGCGGAAGTGGCACGGCCAATGTTTGCGAGCCCTGCCTTCCCAAGAGCTGCGCGCAGCTTGGCAAAGACTGTGGCGTCGTGGCTGACGGTTGCGGCAGTACGGTGGACTGCAAGTCCTGTCCGACGGGCGAATCCTGTCTCGCTAACAACCACTGCTGCGCCCCGAAGACCTGCGCCCAGCTTGGCAAGAACTGCGGGACCGTCTCCGATGGGTGCGGTGGTACGGTGACCTGCGACGCTTGCGCCGGCAGCTGTGTCAATAACGTCTGCTGCACGCCCAAAACCTGCTCCGAGCTTGGGCGAAGCTGTGGCTCGGTGAGTGATGGCTGCGGCAATTCCCTGGATTGCAAGTCTTGCCCCTCGCCGCAGGTTTGCCTCGGCAACGGCACCTGCTGCAGTCCGCCGGACTGCAAGAGCTCGCTCTACTGCGGCAAGACGGTCCTTGATCCCTGTTCAAACCAGTCCATTACTTGTCCTGCCTGCCCGCCCCTCTGAGGTGTAGGCTCGCTGTGACGTAACTGACTAGCGAAAGGCAAACCCACTGTGATGCGTCACTCTTTCTCGACTCGCTCCGCGCTGCTTGTTCTCATTGCCATTGGCCTGGCGGCTGCGAGTGCCTGCGGGAGTGACAGTACTGGTAGCTCGGATGGTCCTCCGCAGGGCGGAGCCGGTGGCGCTGGCGGTGTCGTCAGCGCCGGCGGCGCCGGTGGTGTCGCCGCACCCGCTGCGCCCATGGGGATCTGCAGTGCCGACGATTGGTGCTGGGCTTCGCCCGTGCCGCAAGGCAATTCGCTTTCGGCCGTCTGGGGAGTGAGCATTTCCGACCTTTGGGTAGCCGGCATCCGCGGCACCTTGGCGCACTACGATGGCAAGACTTGGCAGGGGGCTGCGCTCGACGAAGCTGCAGAACTGACTGGGCTCCATGGCTTTGGAGCCAGCGACGTCTGGGCGGTGGGGCGTTCTGGCGCGCTCTACCATTTCGACGGAAATTCATGGGTTGATCGACGCGCCGAGCTCACAACGGCGCTCGGTCACGCTGCTGGCGCCGGTGGCGCTTCCGGCACACCGGCAGGTGGCGCAGGCGGCGCGGGCAACGCACCGAAGTTGCCAGATCTTCTCGCGGTGACCGGAGGTGCCAAGGCCAGCCTCTGGGTAGTCGGCGAAGGCGGCCTGATCGCCCAGCACAACGGCAAGACTTGGCGCAGCTACACAGCGCCTCAGCCAGTCGAGTTGCTGGGAGCCTGGGCAGAGCCCGGAGGCGAGGTATTCGCTGTTGGCGCCGGTGGCGTCGCGTTCCACTTTGACGGAGCTAGCTGGTCCGCATTGACGACCGGTGTTGCTCAGGCGCTGCGCGGAGTCGACGGCACCAGCCCCAGCAATGTTTGGGCAGTGGGCGATGGGGGCGTGGTGCGTCGCTGGGATGGAGCCGCCTGGCAGGATGCGACGGCGGGCATAGCGCTCGGGAACCTCAAGCGAGTGGAGGTTGCGTCGCTCACCGACGTGCGCGTTTATGGTGAGGGCGGCGTGGTCTGGAAATGGGACGGAGCAACCTGGACGAGTGTTCGCACGGGCACCACCGAAGCCCTGCTTGGCACCTGGTCCAAGGATTCTGAAACTGTGGCGGTCGGCAGCCGTGGAGTGGTGCTCTATTGGAAGGGCGACAGTCGTCAGCGCGTGGACAGTCCGAATCGCCCGAATCTGTTGGCGATCGCGGGGACTGGTCCCAAAGACGTCTGGATCGCCGGTGACGTGGTGCTGAACTACACCGGTACGAACTGGGCCGAGATCAAGACCGGCAGTGAGCGCTCCCTGTACGGGCTTCAGGCGTTGGCAGGTGGTGAGGTGTGGCTCGTGGGTACGGGTGGCACGGTTCTACGCCGTGAAAAAACAGGGGCTGCGTTCGCTGAATTCGACACGGGCACCACGGAATGGCTTCGCGCGATTCACACGGACGGCAAGGGAGTCGGTTGGGCAATTGGCGCAAAGTCGACGGTGCTCGGTCTGTTCAATCAGTCCTCCTGGCTAAAGACCGCGGTACCAAAGAGCGCGGACCTCAATGGGCTGTTCGCATCAGACGCTGCCACTCTCTGGGTGGTCGGTGGCCTCGGTACCGTGCTCCGGCATCGCGACACCAAGTGGGTCGATTTCGCAGTCACTGGGCATGCCGCAACGGCAAATCTACGGGCCATTTGGGGCAGCTCGGATAAGAGTATCTGGGCGGTCGGCACTACCGGTGCGATCGTGCACTTTGACGGAAGCGCGTGGAGCACATCCCAGAGTGGGAAGGACTACTCCCTCAACGGCATTTGGGGTGCGAGCGCCAGCGATGTCTGGGCCGTGGGGACGGGTGGCACGGTCCTGCACTACGACGGAAAGGCATGGGCCACGCAGGACAGCGGCACTGACCAGAGTCTGAATGGCCTGTGGGGCGACGGGAGCGGAACCCTCTGGGCGGTCGGAGAGAACGGCACTGTGCTGCGCCGCAGCCCGCGTTAGGGCGGAGCTATTCCTGTGATGCGGCCGGGGGGCCGCGTCCGCTCACAGCGTAGCGGGCGGGTAGTTTGCTCGCGATCTTTGCGTTGTGAGCTCAGGTGATTTAGGGCTAGCACAGCTGGACCCACCCGGGACCAGCCCCAAGACCCATGAAGCTCGCCCGGACTGCTCTCACGTCAACCTTGGTTTTCGCAGCGCTATTGGCCTGTGCCTCAGGCTCGCGGTGCATCTCCAAAGCCGAGGCTGCCGCCCCGAGGCCCGCGCCCGGCGCGCCGCCACCCACGCTCAAGCGCGTGGCGGCGCCGAGCCCCGCGGCACCGCGCCCGCTCGCGCCAGCCGCATCGGCTCGGCGTGCGCCTCCCCCCGCAGCCGCTCCCAAGCCGACGGAGCATTCGGACGGTGCTGGCGAGGGACCGACGAGCTGCCCATCAGGAATGCAGCTGATCGACGGTGACTATTGCACGGACGTCGATCACGAGTGTGAGAAGAGCTGGTACGACGAGTCCAACAAAAAGACCGTTTGCGAGCGATTCGCCCCCAAGGCCAAGTGTGTCGGACAGCATCAGAAAAAGCGTTACTGCATCGACAAGTACGAGTGGCCTAACCGTGCTGGTGAGCGCCCCGAGGTAATGAATCGCTTTCACCAGGCCGAGGTGAAGTGCGGCGCGGTGGGCAAGCGGTTGTGCACCGAGTCAGAATGGACGATGGCTTGCGAAGGGCCAGAATTGAAGCCATTTCCTTACGGTTTTGTGCGTGACACCAATACCTGCCACGGCGACATCATGTGGGACTCGCCTGACATGATCAAGGTCGCGCGACGCGATCCGGACGAACTCGCGCGACTGTGGAAGGGAGTGCGAAGCGGCTCGCTTGGTTGTGTCAGCGACTACGGGGTCCACGATACCGTCGGCAATGCCGATGAGGTCGTCGCCAGTGAAACCTACAGCTCGGATTTTCGGGGCAAGTTCGACAGTGTTCACACCGGCGGTCCTTGGTACAAGGGTGTTCGCAATCAGTGTCGCCCAAAGATCTACACCCACGATGAGGGGTTTTATTACTACTTTTTGAGCTTCCGTTGCTGCGCGGAGCCGGACGGTGACAAGACCGATCCCCGCACGCCCAAGCAGCGCAAAGACAAGTGGAGCTTCGACAAGGTTGAGCGCATCGCGACGTTCACCCGCGAGCAGGTGCGCGAGGCGATGGCGCAGAAAGCTGAGAAGGGGAATTGTGGTTGTCGCCCCCATGATATCCGCTGCAACACCCTGTGCGGGACCACGCTAGGACCTGGCGCCAAGGACGCTGTCAAAGCCAAGCCTCCGCATTTTGAGCCGCAGCCGAAACCCGCCGCCAAGGCCCCCGCGGCTGAGGCGCCGAGCCCGGCTGCGCCCGAGCCTTCAGCAGCTCAACCGACGCCGAAACCCGCAGCGGCGCGCCCGGCACTGGCCCGTAAGACGTTGCCCCCCGCAGCTGCGAGCAAGGTTCCGGTCGCACAATAAGTTCGGGTGTCGAGCCCGCGACCCTGGCGCGCTCTGAGCGCTCAGTGCCACAAGCGCCGAGCGAGAGTCAGCGCCAGGGTAAGCGAGCCGGCGGCGAGACCAGCCAGGACATCGTCCGCCATGATTCCAAGCCCGAGTGACCGCTTGCCAAGGCGCTGCGAGCGGTCGATCACCCCAGGCTTGACGATATCGAAGAACCGGAAGCCCACGAAGGCGACCAGGGCCGGTCCAGCGCCGAGACCGCGCACTATGCCGAGCGCGATCAGCGTACCCGCGACTTCGTCGATCACGACTGCGGCGGGGTCATCCTCGCCGGCGGCGCGCGCCGCGGCGCCAGCGATGGGGAGCCCCGCAAGCGTCACCAGCACGACCACGACCGCGTGAAGCCAGCCCGGAAGCAGCAGGCAGGCCATGTGAAGCGGTATGGCACCGAGCGAGCCCACCGTGCCGGGCGCTTTCGGGAACAGACCGCAGCCGAACCAGTGGGCCAGGACGTGCCGGCGAAAAGCAGGGGAAGTCATGGGGCGACGCTCTTTAGCATCCGACACCTTCGCCGGCTGAGATGAATGAACGATCACGTGACGCCCCTGCATGTACGGGTGGCAAGCCCCCGTAAGTCGCGAACAAATCGTTGCGAGCGGCGTTTAATCCCGACTTGCCGGAAACAGGGATTGCGCGCGAGGCGGAGCGTGCCGACCCAATGCTCCGTTTTTTCAAGTTTTGCTGGCGCCATCCCCTGCAATGGGACCGCATTTGTTGGGATGCCCAGGCCCGAGGTGCATTCCCCCTAGTCAGTTGGCTCCGAAATAGGAGATACTCACCGGTCTACGAGGGGAGCCACTGATGCAGCGAGAGGAGAAGGTCGACCGACGAGAGCGAATCGTCCAGGCCGCGGAGCAGGTGTTTGCCGCGCGCGGGGTGACGATGGCGACCATGGACGATGTCGCGCGAAAGGCGGGGGTGAGCAAGGGGGCTCTGTACCTGTACTTCACGAGCAAAGACGAGCTTTATCTAACGCTGGCCGCCAAAGCGATGGAGGATCTGGTCCGTCGAATGGAGTCTGCTTCCGTCGAAGGGAGCGGACTCGATCGGGTGGCACGCTTGCTCGAATCCTATGCGGCGTACGCCTACGACGACGGCATGCGATTTCGCCTCGCTTCGTGCTGGATCTCGCCGGACTACGAGCTGTCGGCGCAGGGAGAAGCGGCTCAGCGCTATGGCGACAGCGCGATGCGTGTACTCAAGGTCGCAGCGAGCGCCGTTGAGGTCGGAAAAGCTGATGGCTCGATCCGTCCCGAGCTTGATACTCGCATGACCATCATGCAGCTGTGGAGCGCAATCCTCGGGGCTTCGCTGTTGCAGGCGAAATCAGCGGAGCAGACGACCACGCCTGCCCCGCAGTTGGATCCCGCCGCATGGCACGCCGTCACGGGCCTTCCCGCGACGCCCTTCGAGGGGGGACAACTCGTGCGAGGGACGATTGACCTGCTGATGCGCGCGCTGCGTCGCTAGCTTTCGCTCACCCAGGTTTTGCGGGCTCAGCTGGAGTTAGTCGGTGTTCCCGACAAAACAGTCCTGAGCTCGCCCGACCACGGCCTTGGTGTCCGTCATCCAACCCGAGGTCGGATTCCAACGCAGTTTTGGATTCTGCACGTCCGCGACGAACTCCACGTCGCAGTCGGCGACGAAACGCGCCTGCTTGTTGTCGGGGAGCCCAACGAACGGCTCTGAGTGGAGTCGCGTTGCGATCTTGGGGGTTGCCCAAACACCAGCCACCAGCACGAGTTGATTGTCGGGATAGGTTCGGTAGGGCTGAATGACGCTGCGCTTGTTATCGTCGATGGGTGCGTCTGCAGGTGGGGGAAACAATGTCCCGTCCTGCTTGAACTCACATCGCAGTCCTGAATAAGTGTCATTGGACGCGCACGCGAGTCGCTGCGAATCCACCGCTACGATGGTGAGCCTCAGTCGCGTGCGCCCGCCAGCGTGCCACTGCCGCAAATCGGTCTTGGCGGGCTCGGGGGACTTGAGAGTCTTGAACACGGTGTAGGGCAACAACGCGGGAAGGATCGCCAATACACCGAGCAGCGTTCGGCCGCCGATGATAACCAGCGGCTCTTCCACCCGCGCGCGCTGCGCGCGTCGTCGCGGATTACGGCGTCCACCGCCGGCCTCGGGCTGTCCCGAACTCGGCGTCGATGCTCCCTCCGGGGGGGAGGCGGGCGACTCGGGCGAACTGACCTTGGATTCCATGCCACGCGAGAACTACCCCAAATCGAGTTTGAATCCCACCCCCAGACGTCCTTTGAACCATCGTCGCGGCAAAATCACGGCCGAGAGCCGCGAACCGACACGCGGACAGCCTGCTTCGTTGGGTCCTGGAGCGCGGCGTTGTCGGGCTGAGCTCAGCTTACGGGGTCGCGGCGGGTTGCTCCTGCTGCGTTGGGCTCGGTGACGGTCCCGTTGGCGTCGACCGGTCGGCGCAGAGGCTGGCCGCGAGCGCGTGGCCAAGGGCAGCATGCCCGGGGGGACCGAAGTGAATCCCGTCGCGGAACGGCGCAGTGAGCTTGTCACAGAGGCGCGCACGGTCACCACAGGACAGCAGCGGGGTCGAGTCGAGGGTGACGTCCGTGATTCCTCGTGCGGGCGCCGCCAGTAGCCAGCTGTTGAGCTCGCTCATATCGCGTCCGCGCTTAGGTGTGTACCACGGTTGAAAGCCACCCCAAGGCGCCACGGTGATCGCGACAACGCTCGCGTGACGTTCGCGGCCAAGCCGGTAGATCGCCTCAAGATCGCGCTCGATCTTCGCCGGCGTGCGTCCCGCAGTCTCATCACTGTACAGATCGTTGACTCCACCAAAAACGATCAAGTGCGAGAATCCGCCGAGCCCGTTGGCGATCTCGCGCTCGATGCGCCTGCGCATCTGATTGACCATGAAGCCACCGCGAGCCAGGTTCGTTACCCGGCAACCGCAAGTGCTGGCGGCTTGAGTGACGTAACCTCCCCCGTGCGAGCGTGGATCGGTGAGCGAATCTCCGACGACCACCCAGTGACAATCCGAAGTGGGCGTCACTGCGCTGGTTTCAGCCGCGCTTGGCTCCGAGGAGGTCGCGAGCGGAGCAACGGGGGCCGGCTCCGTCGGTACGGGCTGCTTAGGTGAGACTGCCGGACTCGTGCTGGGCTGTGCGGCCCGCGCAAGACACCCGCCTTTCGGCGAGCCCGCGTCGACCGCCGTGCAGCCGAGCAGCGCGAGGGTACCCAGCGCGGCAAGCGAGCGGAGCGGGCCTAGGTTAGTCACTGACGATGCTCCTCATGCTCGAAACGATGCAAAATCACCGCATCGTGCAGGGTACTGACTCTCGGCGAAAATCCAACTTCCGGCAAGGTATCTCGCGGCAGGTAGCTGAGCTCTGCCCAGTTGGAGCGAGGGAACCCCGCCGGTAGGTGTGGCAGAGGCGAGGGCGGTGCCGCCGGCTGAACCGTGGCGAGCCAGAGTCCCCACTCGCCCAGGGCGAGCAGCGGTACGCGCAGCGGCAGCGCTTCAAATCCTGCAGCGGTGAGGGTTTTTCCGAGCGTTGCAAAGGTTTGTGGTGAGCGGCGTGGCGACGTTCCCTGAATCGCGAGAACGCCCGCCGGACGCAGGAGCCTCGTGACTCGCGAGAGCACATATCGTGAGTAGTATTTGGCTGTGCGAGGCTGGCCGGGATCGGGCAAATCGATCACCATGACGTCAAAACCACCAGCTCGTTCTTCCAGCAGCCATTCTGCGGGATCCTGCTCAGTGAAGTGGACGCGCCGGTCGTCGAGCGTGTCGCGGTGCAGCTGGCGATAGGCTGGTAGATGTCGAGCGAGCTGTCGCAGGACCGCGTCGCGCGCAACACTCTCGATCGATTGGATGCGCGGGTCGCGCAGTAGCTCGGCTTCAACCAGTCCGTCACCGCGTCCAAGCAGCAGCGCGCGCGTCGGGTGCGAGGCAGCCGCGAGCGCCGGCTGCACCAGGCATTGAACGTAGCGACGCGCGTCAAGTGTGGTCGTCCGCAGCTCATCATCGACAAAGATCGCGAGGTAGCCCTGAGACGCGGTGACCGTCACCTTCTCGCGTGGTCCCTGCGCATGGGCCACCAGCGGGGCTGCACTGTGACGGACCTCGGCGAAGGGCATGAGGTCACTTGCGCTATAGGCAAGCGCAGCGATGCCAACCAGCGATATTAGGCTGCTGACGCGAAGCGCAAGTCCGGGTCGTCGCGAGGTGGGCTCCCCCTGCAATGAGCCGAGCTCTGGCAGCCAGACGCCCGCGGCGAGCGTGCCGCCAAGCCATAAGCCACTGCGGGGCTGACCAAGCAGGGAGACACAGAGTGCGCCGACCACCAGGACCGCCGAGCAGAGCAGAACTCCACTGGGCAGCAGGGCTCGTCGGTGCTCGGAAGAGGTGCCGCCGAGCAGTCGCAGGTGGCTCCCGAGATTGGCGAGCGTGAGTGCGGCCAGGAGCACCGGAAGGAGCCAGATCAGCGCAAAAAAGTGGGCCGAACGGGCGTAACTCCAGGCGAGCGCTAGCGCGCCGAGTCCGAGCAGGGCGCCGAGCAATCCCTCGCGCTCGAGCAAGTAGCGGGGGTGACGCCAACCGAGTAGTCCTGCGACGAGACAGCACGGCAGGGTGAGGTAAAGTACCTGATTCGCGCTCGGGGCAAGCACGGCCGTGAGCCATAGCTGCGGCCAGCGGAACGCGACTTCGTGCAGGGCCAAGATGAGGAAGCTCACGCGCAGTACGCGGGCGCTGGCCATTAGGGAGTACGGGGGAGCGCGCGTCGCGCCGCGCATCACTTGCCGCCCGAGTAGGAACCACCGCCGCGATAGCTCACGCCACCCGGCGAGCCTCCGACCGAGCCGCCACCACTGCCGCCAGCATTGAAGATGCAGCAGACGAGCAGGACCACTGCGATCAGGATGACGTAGACCAGTACCTTGCCGAGCGGGCCGAACCCGCTGCTCGCTGCCGTGGCGTCGGGACGCAGTCCCTCGGTCTCCAGCCCGAACGCCTCCGCCAACGACTCCCAGTCCACGGGCACCGAGTAGCTGTAGTTCACCTCGCCATCGACCATTTCACGTGAAATGACGTTTTGGTCGCAGGCGTAATCAGTGACGTCAACCGTCTCCCCGATCTCACACTTCCAGTAGATCTCGCCGATCACGTAGTCCACGCGCGCTTGATTGTGATTGCGGCGCGAGAAGCGTTGTCCGAGGTAACCGAGGAACGAAGGGGCCTGGTCCCGCTCGAGATCGGCAAGCGAGATGACGGTGGCGGCGAGCCAGCCCGTTTCGGGGTCCTTGACCAGCCAGCGGTAGCCGGTGGCGGGAGCAAACAGCAGGAACTCTTCCCAGGTGTAGCGCTCCCCCGAGAACAGCGAGCTGCGCTTCACGTAGGCGAGGCAGATGTACTCGACTTCGTCCAGCTGGCCCCGGGCGCCGATCGGGATGGCGGGAGTCTGAAGGAGCCGTTTCTGCGTGGCGACGACGCGGCGCTCAGCGATGTCGGACACGGCGCCGCAGAATGGGCAACCGAGTCGCTCGGCGCGCTCCCCCGAGAGCTTGGGCACCATACCGCCGCAGTTGGGGCAGGTGAGCTGTGCGGTGGGAACCTGCTGCTCAGTGCGAGGGCCGCGCTCGGTGACGGCGAGCTGCGTCTCGGGAAACACGTAACCGACGTAAACGACGGGCGCGGCGCTGCCGTCGCCATAGTCGAGCGTCGCGAACCTGCCTTGCGGACCGTAACAATCGGCATAGGCGCGCTGGGTCCCGGGAGGCGTCGCCGCCGGAACCTCCCCTTCGAGGCTCTTGATCTGGGCGCGGCGCGCCTCCCCAATAACGAAGATACCGTGCGGACCCAGGTCCACGGACTGCTCGATTTGGAGCCCTTGAAACGGCGGCAGGGGGCCCGTGACGCCATCACTCGTGACGTGCCAGCGCCCCTGAGCGTAGGCAAGCCAACCCCAGGATTTGCCATGATCGAACGCGACGTAAAACTCATCCCAGGGACCCGCGCCCCAGTCGAGCTGCACGCGACCGAGCACATGGATCGGTCGACCTGCGAGCGTCCCCTGATCGCCAATCGCGATCAGCGTGGGCGTGTTGGCGATGTCAGCGCAACGCCCCAGGTTCTGCAGACCGCGATCGGTGCGCAGCACCGTGGCGCGGCAGAAGCGACAGACATTGGCGAGCGAAGAGCCCAGCGCGAACTCGATGGGCGCTCCGCAGCTTGGACAACTTCCGCGGGCAACGGGCATGGCGGCACGCTGACTCTAGCGTGAAATGCCTTGGGCTGGGGCAATCTCGGTGGCAGTCGAGCGCCCTTTTCCTCGCGGGGCTCAACGAGCGGAGTCAGGGCGCGCCTAGCGGAAACCCCTCCAAGCTCCGCCACCCAGCCGA
Source organism: Polyangiales bacterium (assembly GCA_038207155.1). Lineage (GTDB taxonomy): Bacteria > Myxococcota_A > Polyangia > Polyangiales > Polyangiaceae > FEN-1139. The sequence continues at coordinate 19,490 of JBBRAB010000022.1, read as the reverse complement.
ACTCAACGACGGGGTCTAGGCTGTGCCGCAGCTGTCTGCGGCTACTGAAGCGCGCCCTCGTCGAACGTTTCGTCGACCAGAGCCCTCAGGTCATCCTTCGCAGACGCGCCGCGAGCGCCACGCGGCCGACGGGAGAGGGGGGCCTCGGCGAGCATGGCCTCCAGGTTGGCGAGGCCTTCCTCGACATCGTCCGACTTCGGCTTCACGGCGCTGCTAGTACCGAACCAGCGCGACCAGAGACTCACACGCTCGGCTTCGAGCGACATGGTGCCTGCGGCGAGCTGACCCGGCTCATCGCGGAAGGCCGCCACGAGCTTGGGTCGTCGCTTGAGCCAGGCCTCGGCCTCATCGACGGCGCTGCTCTGGGTGGGCCCGAGGTGCTTTCGCAGTGCACTAAGCGAATGCCCTTCCGTGGAAGCGACGAGAACCGTCACGAAGGCGAGCTCAATCGGCCCAAGCGCGGTCACGCGACGGATCGATGGTCCACCGCAGCTCTTGGCGTAAATGTAGCTACCCGCGAGCATCAGCGAGCCAAAGCCGAGCAGGCAGCTGGCGATGTCTGCGGTGACGTCGATCGGCTCTTCCAAAGGCTGCCGCGCTGAGCGCGTCTCCAGCAAAAACACGTAGCCGAGCGAACGCGCGAGGTTGGTCGTGAGCGCGACATCGTGTCGCAATTCCCCCTCGGGAACCTGCAATCGCCAACCTTCTCCCAGGTCCACGAGTCGCGGCGTAGGCCCCTCGGGTTCCTCGACAGGCTCGCTCACCGAGCTGCAGCATCCGCCGCTAGTCGCCTTCGGTTCGCTCGCGTCGTGACAGCCGCCACCGCAGCAGCCGGCCTCGTCAGCCATGGGCTCGTCGTCATGGCAGCCACCACCGCAGCCGCCTTTGCCGTCGCAGCCTGGTTTTTTTTCAGCCTGTGGTGACGCCGGGGCCTCGGACGCGCTCGTACCGCAACTGCCACCGCTTGGTCCGCAGCTTCCACAGTCAGACGGCGCTGCGCCTCCACCCGCGACAATGCCTACCGACAGGGGAATGTCGGACATGCCGGCGTGCTGCTGCATACGACGCACGAGCGTCAGCAGGGTCGGCGCGTCGGCAAGATACGGATCCGGAAACGAGCGCGCGTCGGGAAGCACGAGTGGACGCTGTCCGAGCTCCGTCAGCAGTCGCTGTCGCAGTGCCGCGGTGCGGCGCAGAAGGGTACGCAGTACGGGCTCGGAAGGCAGGTCCATGGGACGCTAGCCTAGCTTAGGTTGATGCGCTCGACTCGTGAGAGCGCAGAAATGCCGACTCAGCGGCCCTCGGCGCCCGCGAGCTCGCGAGCCTCAGGGGCAGTGAGCGCTTTGCCTGAGTCGACTAGCGGCGGGCCGACAGTCCGGACGTTGCGATCTGTGCGAGCAGTTCCACCGGGTGGCGTTGACGCTGCCCGTCGATGCGTTCGACCTGACTTCGGCAGGAATGCCCCGCCACGAGAATGCGGTCGCGCGCCGCGCCAGCCGCCGCGAGCTTGGGCTGCCAACTCTGCGCGTAGATCCCGCGGGATTCCTCGGCGTGCCTCGCCTCATGTCCAAACACGCCGCACATACCACAGCAGCCGACTGTGCCGAGCTCTAGCGATAAGCCGAAGGCCTCAAAGACGCGGACCCAGGCGCGTTGGGCGGCGGGGGCTTGAGTCTTCTCTGTGCAGTGACCGAACAGGGTGAACGCGTTGGGAGCGGTGCGTTGCTCGCTGGCCTTGATGCGCAGTGACTCGAGCCGAGCGCTCTGATTCGCGCAGCTCAGCAGAAAATCCTGCAGGAGCTCGACGCGGAAGGGAGGGCAGTCTGGGCCGAGCACCTCGGGATACTCCTCGCGATACGTCAGCGTCACGGCAGGTTCGAGGCCCACCATTGGAAAGCCAAGCGCCGCGAGCCCCGAGAGGTACGCGGCATTGCTGCGCGCGACGCGCTGAAACGCCGACAAAAATCCCTTGATGTGCAGCGCCTTGCCATTGGGACGGTAGGGCACGAGCACCGGTTGCCAACCGAGTGCTTGGAGCACGTCGCAGGTCGCGAGCACGACCTGTGGCTCGTAGAACCGCGTAAAGGCGTCCTGCACGATCAGCACGATGCGTGAGGAGCCGTCTGCTGCAAGCTGCTGCAGCTCGACGAGATTGAACGGTCGTATCGAGCGTTGCTCAAGCCCGGAGCTGAGACTGCGCCGAGCGAGTCGCGGCGTGTCCACCATTCCCACGCAGGTGCGAAGCAGGCGCTGCACCAGCGGAACGCCCAGCGTGGCGTTGAAGAGCTGCGGTACCCAGGCGAGAAACACGAGTATCCACTCCAGCGCTGCCACGAAGTAGTCGCCGAGCGGCCGGGGGTAACGCTCGTGATAGAGCGAGAGAAACTCCGACTTCATGCGCGGCACGTCGACCTTGATCGGACACTGAGTCGCGCAGGCTTTGCAGCTCAGGCAACCGTCGAGTGCGTCGTACACTTCGTGGGAAAAATCGTAGGTTTCCGGTGTTCGACGCTGGTCGAGGCGATTGATGCCCTCGACCAGACCGGCCTCGGCTGGATAGCTGCGTTCGGCGAGCTGCGCCCCGAGATCAGCCCCCTGCAGGGAGCTCTGTCGCAACCATTCCCGCAGCATCGTTGCGCGACCCTTGGGCGAGTGGACGCGGTCTCGCCGGATCTTGGAAGAGGGACACATCACCGAATTGACGTCGGTGGAAAAACACTGTCCATTGCCGTTGCAGTGAATCGCGACGTCAAAGTGCTTCTGGGAGGCGGGGCCGATCTGACGATCAAATGCGCCCTTTTTCGGGCCGTCCACGCTGACGAGCTGTTGCCCGAGGCGGCGCACCACCGCGAGTTTTCCTGGGTTCAGCTGGCCGTGCGGATCGAACGCCTCCTTGACCGAGCAGAGGGCACCGAACAGCTGCTCTCCGAAGAACTCAGGGACGTACTCACTCCGAAAGCCCTTGCCGTGCTCACCCCAGAACACGCCACCGTGCTTTTTTACCAGTTCAACCACGCGATCGCTCAACCAACGCAGCCGCCCCTCATCAGCGGGGTCGCGGAGATTGAGTGCCGGGCGAACATGCAGACAACCGACGTCGACATGACCAAACATGCCGTAGCGCAGTCCGGCACCGTCGAGCAGCGCGCGGAACTCCTTGACGTAGGCGGCCAGGCGCGCGGGCGGGACGGCCGTGTCTTCGACGAACGCGACCGGGCGACGATCGCCCTTCATCGCCCCGAGCAGTCCAACGCCCTTTTTACGCAGTTCCCACAGGGCGGCCGCATCGCGCGGGGTTGGGGCCACCGTTGCTGATAGCGCAGCACCGGGTTGCCCGCTCTCAGCCTCAAGCTTAGCCACCAGCGCGTCGACGTGAGCGCCCACGAGCGCGGCGTCGTGACCGACGAACTCCACCAAATTGATGGCGCGCACCCGCTCGTCCTGGCCAAGCAGCTCGCCCACATCGTCCCAAATCGGGTCGACTCGCGCGAGTGACAGGATCTGGTCGTCGATCGTCTCGATCGCCGAGGGATCGCTGGATACCAACACTTCGGCGGCCGCCAGGGCGTCGTCGAAGGCGGCATAGCTTAGGGCGACGACCTTGCGGTGACGCGGGATCGGTAAAATACGCAGCTTAACTTCAGTGACAAACCCGAGCGTGCCCTCGGAGCCGACCAGCACGTGTTTGAGGTCCACCTGCCCCTCAGGTGAGACCAGCTGAGCCAGATCATAGCCCGTGAGCGTGCGGGGCATCTTGGGCCAGAGTCGCTCAATTTCTTCGCGATGGTCCGTGGCCGCGGCGATGCATGCCGCATAGATCCGGCCAATGCGATCCCCGCGCTTGGCGCGCAGCTGAGCCTCGGCCAGCGGCAGCTCCGCGGTTGTCAGGTGCTCGCCGCCCAGCAGCACCACCTCGAGGCTCAGGACATGATCCACCGTGCGACCGTAGATGCGCGAGCCCTTGCCGCTGGCATTGGTGCCCACCATTCCGCCGAGCGTTGCCCGATTGCTGGGGGACAGGGTTGGAGCAAAAAATAGCCCGTGCGGCGCCAGTTCACGATTCAGATCGTCCAGGACGACCCCCGGCTGCACGCGCACCCAACCCTGTTCGAGGTTGAGCTCGAGGATCTCGCGCTGGTGTCGCGACAGATCAACGATCACCCCGTGATTGAGCGACTGCCCGTTGGTCCCAGTGCCAGCTCCACGCGGTACCGCTGCCAGTTCGTGAAAGCGTGACTCCGCCAGTAGTCGGGCGGCACGTTCGACGTCGCCCACGTGCCGCGGAAACACCACGGCGTCGGGCAGCACCTGATAGACGCTATTGTCCGTGGCAGCGCTGAGCCGGGTCGCCGCAGACTGGTCGATTTCTCCCTCGAAACCGCTGTCTTTGAGCGCCCTCAGAAAACTGTGGACGAGCGGATTGGTGCCGAGTCGTTCTGACAATACGGGCAGCATGGAGCCTCAGTAGAGCACGCGGGTGCGGATGTTCGTGTCGAGGGCCGCGACATTGGCGCGGACCTCGTCGGAGACCTCGCGATTCAGATCCATGACCAGGTAACCGATGCTCGAGTCCGTTGCCAGGATCTGGCTCTCGATGTTGGCCTGAACGTCACTGACGATGCGGGTGACCTTACTAAGCACGCCCGGCACGTTGCGATGAATGTTGAGCACGCGGTGTCGTCCGCCGAGTGGTGGCGGCTCGATCTGAGGAAAATTGACCGAACCCGTGGTGGCTCCGGTATTGACGAATTTGAGGAGCGAGTTGACCACCTCGCGCCCGATGGCGACCTGTGCCTCCTCGGTCGCTCCGCCCACATGCGGGGTCAAAATGACGTTGGGAAGCCCGAGCAAGGGTGTCAGAAACCCATCGCCATTGCTCTCGGGCTCTTCCGGGAAGACGTCGGCACTGGCTCCCGCCAGGTGTCCACTCTGGAGCGCCCGGGCGAGGGCATCGACGTCCACCACCGAGCCGCGGCTCAGGTTGAGCAGGTAGGAGCCTGGCTTCATCATTGCGAGCTCGGCCTCGCCGATCAGTCCGCGTGTTCCTGGCGTCTCCGGGACGTGCAGCGAGACAAAGTCCGATTGAGCCAGCACGGCCTGCATCGAGTCGGTACCGTGATTATTCCCGATCGGCAGGCGGGGCGCGATGTCGTAGAACACGACGTGCATGCCGAGGGCTTCGGCGATGATGCCGACCTGGGTCCCGATATGCCCATAGCCAATCAGGCCTAGGGTTTTTCCGCGTACTTCGTAGCACGCGTTGGCCACTTTACGCCATCGCCCCTGGTGCATCTCTTGGGAGCGGTCCATCAGCTGGCGTGCCAGCGCGATCACCTCGGCGATCACGAGCTCGGCGACACTGCGCGTATTGCTGAAGGGGGCGTTGAAGACCGGAACACCATGTCGATTGGCGGCCGCGAGGTCGACCTGATTGGTGCCAATGCAGAAGGTCCCGAGCGTGAGCAGCTTTTTGGCTTCCGCCAAGACGCGCTCGCTGATCTGGGTCTTGCTCCGGATACCGAGGACATGGACGTCCCGAATTTTGGCGGCTAACTCGTCTTCCTTGAGCGCGCCCGAGAGTGTTTCGAGTTGGAAACCCTCCGTGCGGACCAGCTCGTGCGCAGTCGGGTGCACATTTTCGAGCAGGAGAACGCGGATTCGGTGCTTCGGGAACGAAGTCTCGGGGAAGGATTGGTCGTTCATGGCTGGGAGGTGGGGCGCAGGGGCCCTGGCGAGTGACCCCGCAGCCTAGCAGACCGTTTCACGAGACTGGAGTGCCGAACGATTGCGGCCTGGGGGGGGGTGCGCTAGGTGGCTGGGGGGCTATCGCCCAGCCTTTCGCGGGCAAACTCCAGCCTTGTCGATTCAGAGGACCCTATGAGCGCTCGATCGTTGGATTCTTTTGGTTGCCGCCGCACGCTCGAAGTGTCCGGCCAAGCATTCAGCTACTACGGACTTCCGGAACTCGGCAAGGCCCTTGGACTGGACCTGAGTCGTTTGCCGGTCGCCCATCGACTGCTGCTCGAGAACTTGGCGCGCAACGAGGATGGCAAGGCGGTCAGTCGTCGGGACATCGAAGCGCTCGCTCGCTGGGATGCGGCGGCCGAGCCCGACAGTGAGATCGCGTTCTATCCCGCCCGCGTGGTTCTGCAGGATTTCACCGGCGTGCCGGCGGTCGTCGATCTCGCGGCCATGCGCGACGCCATGGCGCGCCTTGGTGGTGATCCCAGTAAGATCAACCCACTGTTTCCCTCCGAGCTGGTGATTGACCACTCTGTGCAGGTCGACCACTACGGTACGGTTGACTCGCTCACTCGCAACGTCGAGCTCGAGTACGGGCGTAATGGCGAGCGCTATCAGCTGCTGCGCTGGGCACAGCAGGCGCTCACGAATTTCCGCGCAGTGCCGCCCTCCACGGGCATTGTGCACCAGGTTAACCTGGAGTACCTCGCACGAGTCGTGTTCGAAAAGGATGGCGTGCTCTATCCGGACACGTTGGTGGGCACCGATAGCCACACCACCATGATCAACGGCGTGGGCGTGCTTGGTTGGGGTGTTGGCGGAATCGAGGCGGAGGCCGCGATGCTCGGGCAGCCGATCAATCTGCTCGTGCCACAGGTGGTCGGAGTTCGTCTCGTGGGCACCGTGCCCGCGGGCGCCACGGCCACCGACGTCGTGCTCACCATCACCCAGCTACTGCGCGCCAAGGGCGTCGTCGCCAAGTTTGTGGAGTTCTTTGGCGATGGCCTCGATGGCTTGCCGCTGGCCGATCGTGCCACGATCGCCAACATGAGCCCGGAGTTTGGCTCAACCTGCGCGCTCTTCCCGATCGACGGCGAAACGCTGGCCTATCTGCGTCTCAGCGGACGCAGCGAGCAGCAGATTGCGCTCGTTGAGGCCTATGCCAAGGCCCAGGGACTGTTCCGCGTGACCGGGGCGCCCGAGCCCGTCTATACCTCTGTGCTTGAGCTGGATCTCAGCACGATCGTCCCGACGATCGCCGGACCCCGTCGGCCCCACGAGCGCGTCGCCTTGAGCGATGCCAAGGCCAATTGGCAGTCGCTGCTGCCTCAGCTCTTGGCGGCCACCAAGGGCGCTGCCGGCACGCTGACACCTGCGGCGGACGCAGCTGTCGAGGTGACCCTGACGACCGGCAAGGTGACCCTGCGTCACGGTAGCGTTGTGATCGCCGCGATCACGTCGTGCACCAATACATCCAACCCCTACGTCATGATCGGCGCCGGATTGCTGGCAAAAAAGGCTGCGGCGCTCGGGCTCCAGGCCCAACCCTGGGTCAAGACGAGTCTGGCTCCCGGGTCGCGCGTTGTGACGCGCTACCTCGAGCAAGCCAAGCTACTTGAGCCCTTGGCTGCTGTTGGTTTTTACGTCGTGGGCTACGGCTGCACCACCTGTATCGGCAACAGTGGTCCGCTACCCGCGGAGGTCAGTCAGGGGATTCGTGACACTAAGTTGGTCGCGGTCAGTGTGCTCAGTGGCAACCGAAACTTCGAAGGGCGCATCAGCCCTGACGCCCGCGCGAACTACCTCGCGAGTCCGCCGCTCGTTGTCGCCTACGCTCTAGCCGGACGGATCGACATCGATTTTGAGTGCGAGCCGCTCGGGACCACGCCTGAGGGCAAGCCAGTGTTCCTCCGCGATGTCTGGCCGAGTCCCGCCGAGGTGCGTGAGGCCGTGCAGGCCAGCGTGCTACCGAGCATGTTCCTCGCTGAGTACAGCGACGGCGTGCCAGGGGATTCGGTGTGGCAGTCGCTGCCGGTTCCGGCGGGCGACCGTTTCGACTGGGATCCGAACAGCACCTACGTTCGCCGTCCCACCTTTTTCGAGACGGTGACGCTCGAGCCGAGCCCGATCACGGACATCTCTGGCGCGCGAGCGCTTGCGGTGCTTGGCGACTTCGTCACTACTGACCACATCTCGCCAGCCGGTAACATCGCGAAGGATTCCGCGGCAGCGCGCTACCTGGCCGAGCATGGCGTTGCTCCGAAGGACTTCAACTCCTACGGGTCACGTCGTGGAAATCACGAGGTGATGATGCGCGGTACCTTCGCCAACGTCCGTCTCAAGAACCTACTTGTTGCGGGGTCCGAGGGTGGCGTCAGTCGTCATATTCCGTCGGGTGACGTCGCCACGATCTTTGACGTCAGCGTGCGTTATCAGTCTGAGGGCGTGCCGCTCGTGATCCTTGCCGGCAAGGAGTATGGGTCGGGTTCCTCGCGCGACTGGGCTGCCAAGGGCACGTTCATGCTGGGGGTTTGCGCGGTGATCGCGGAGTCCTACGAGCGCATTCATCGCAGCAACCTGATCGGCATGGGCCTCCTGCCGCTCGAATACCTGCCGGGACAGAACCGCGAGACTCTCGGGCTGACCGGAGAAGAGGTGTTTTCGCTGGCGGGGATCGCAGACGGTTTGGCGCCGGGTAAGCGAATCACGGTAACCGCCACCGCTCCGGATGGCACGCTCAAGACCTTCGAGACCAAGGCCAGGATTGATACCCTGGTGGAGCTCGACTACTACCGACATGGCGGCATTCTGAGTTTCGTCCTGCGGCAGCTAGTCGCGAGCTGAGCGCGCGCTCGGCAGGTGCGTTATCGCCTGCCGGCAGCGCAACGCCCGACTGAAAAGAGTGGAAGCGCGAAAGCCCCTCCTCCTAGTGGAGCAGGGGCTTTCGCGTGTCTGGGGTGCCATCTTTGGGATAAGCAGGTCGTCGCTACGGGGCCGTGGAACTGCCTGCTGCTGCGGCCAGCAGCAGCTCGTAGCCGCGCTTCATGATGGCGTCTGAGCCCTGGCGCGGATCGGCGGGCAAGTCGGCGGTTTTGGGAGGAGGTGTCGGCGTACTCGTGAGACAGGGCTGGTTTGCCGCCGACGCCTCTTTCGCGCTGGGCGCCGCTGGGGCTTGCGGGGTCGGGGTCGGGGCTGCGCCCTCGGCCGCCAGGTGACCATCGAGCTGAGCTTCGTGCAGGTCGAACGGGTTGGCGGTGGCCACCAGGTGTTCCGGCTGCAGTCCGTGCGCTTGGATCGCGCGACCCGACGGAGAGAAGTAGCGAAGCGTCGTCAGGCGCAGCCCCGCGCCTCCGCTCAGATCCAAAATGCTCTGCATGGTGCCTTTGCCAAAGGTTGGCTGTCCCACGAGCAGCGCACGATGATGATCCTGGAGCGCGCCAGCGACGATTTCCGCGGCACTCGCCGTGCCCGCGTCGACCAAAACCATAGTCGGAAGAGCCTCGAGCAGATCCCCAGGCGTCGCTTTCACCTCTTCGACGACGCGACCCCGATGACGTGCGGTAAAGATGGTTCCTTGCCGCAGAAACTCATCGGCGATCAGGACGGCCTGGTCGACCAATCCCCCCGGGTTGCTTCGCAAATCCAGCAAAATCCCTCGCAGTTTTGGGCCTTTCTGGAATTTGTCGAGGGTTGCCAGGAGCTCGGCGTGGCTGGTGCCCTGAAACAAGCGAAGACGGAGCAGCAGAACATCGCCATCGAGGCGTCGTCCCTCCACACTTGGCACCTGAACGATTGCGCGCGTCAGTAGCACTTCGAACGGAGGCGCTGCGCCGCGCTGCACCAAGAGACGCAGCTGAGTCCCCGCAGGGCCCCTCATGCGATCGACGATGGCGTCAGGCTTCGACGCGGTCATCGACCAACCGTCAACCGCCAGCAGGCGATCGCCCGGGCGAAGTCCAGCCTGTTCCGCGGGTGAGCCCGGCATGGGCGCCACCACGGTCACTCGGTCGTCGCGAAAATCTACCTCCACACCGACACCCGCAAAACGGCCGTCGGTGTCATCGAGGAACCGTCGATAGACGGCGGGGGACATGAATTCACTGTGGGGATCGAGACTCGCCGCGAGCTCCCCAGTCGCTTTCTCGATAAGCGTCTCGCGGGCGACGGGATCGACGTAGTCGGTCTCGATCCGCTCAAGTACCTCTGCGAAGGCTTCGACGACATCGTAGGGCTGCTCGCGCGGCGCGGCAGCACCTCCCAAAGGAGTGAGCAGGGTGGCCGCGAGGATAGGGACCAATGAGCGAGGCAACACGCGCCCCAGCATGCCAGCATTGTAGGCCGTGAGGGGAAGGCTGCGCTGGGTGCAGGCCCGGACGCCGGACCTCGCTCCGGGCCCTCCGCGCCATGCTCTGCTGGCCCGGGGCGCCCAGCGCTCGGCGCCAATGCTTTGCCTGTCGCTGCGCCGTGGGGCGAGATAGAGCGGGGAAATCTCGTTCAGCTGACAGGAGGCCTTTGGGCCGACAGTGAGTGGTGATTGATTATAAAGCCGACCCGGTGATAAAACGTGGCTGGAGTCTTACACTGGCCCCAGGGATGCCGCTTTAGTAGCGGTACACACACAACGGTGAGGTTGACGAGTGGCTGACAACGGACCGAACAGCAAGTCAGGCAGTGACAAGCGCAAGCAGAGTCTCTACTTCCCCGAGGCCATGCTGCAGGAAATCAAGGATGAGGCGGCGCGACTCGATCGCTCGCTGTCTTGGGTGGTTCAGCGTGCATGGAAACTTGCACGCACGGAGGTCAAGAAGCTCCCGAGCGTAAACGACATCGCCGACGATGAAGAGACGGACGCTGGCTGAGTCCAATCGGCGGAACTAGCCGCTCCCGAGGAGCCCTAGATTCCGCCGCTGGAGGCAGCCGCGAGGGGTATTTTCGTTCGGAGGCGCGATGGCAGATCGTATGGATTCGGAGCTCGTGGGCCAGCTAATGGCTCTGTTTGCGCATGACCTGCGCAATCCGCTTTCGGCATTGCACAGCAACGTCAGTTTTCTTTCGAGTATGGCTGAGGGGCTCGATCCGGAGGCCCACGAGGCGCTCGACGATGCCGGTGTTTCCTGCGAGGGGCTTGCGCACATCATCGACAACCTCGATGTATTTGCCCATTTCTTGACGGGGCGGCGTCAGGTGCCCCGCATTCGCATCGCGGCAGGGGCCGTGGTGGCCGAGTCGGCCCATCGCTGCGAGCATATGGCGGCGAGTCACGGCGCGAAGATCTACGTCGAGCCTGGCGTGTCCACGTTGGATGCCTCGATCAAGTCGAATCGCGAGATGCTTGTGCGCGCGTTGTCGAATCTGATCTGCAACTCCGTTCAACACGGCGGGGACCGAATCGATGTTTCAGCATCGGTGGTCGGGCGCGATTGCCTGATACGCATCGCTGACCGCGGTTCGCCGCTCACGGGGGATTACACGACTCTCGCCTTCACAGCGGCAGGTCAGGTTTCCACCAAGGGGTCGCATGGCGGCCGCTACAGTCGTGGGCTCGGGTTGTTCGTGGCGGCGCTCGCCGCCGAGGCCGCCGGAGCTACGGTCACGGCCGGTCCGGGTGGAGTTGAGGGCTGCTTTCTCGTCAGCGTCCCTCTGGAGTAGCGGCTCGGCGCTAGGGCTGCACGAGCGCGACGGTATCGGGATCGCGATACAGGATGCGCCCGTTTTCGCCCGCGCAGCGCCAACACGGCGTGAAAAACAGGCGTGAACGCAGGGAATCCGCATAGGCAAATGCTACGGGCCCTGGCTCGCCCTTCATAACGAAACTCGCCGCGAGGGAAAACTCGTGTTTGCTCGTGGCGTAGAAGGCCACGACAAAGCTGGTGTCTTTGCCGGAGCGCGCGGTTACGAGCAGGTACTCCGCGCCAGGCGCGGGGTTCCAGAGCAGCGGCGTCGACCCGAACTCGAGACCCTGTCGATCGGGTGAGCCCCGCTCGACGACCGTGTTGGCTGCATCCGGCGACTTGAAATAGGTGACGTCCTCGGCAAGCGAGCGAGTGCGGGGATTAGCGCGCAGCAGCGCGACCAAGTCAGCGAGCGGTAGGTCGTGCCGCGTGAACGATTTGCCGAGTTTTGGCTCCTCGACGCGCGCGGCATTGGGTGCACCCCGACAGCATCGAAAGCCAATGTCGCTGGTCCGGGTTTCGGCGCCGAGCGGCTCTCTTCGTGCGCAGCGGAAGTCAGTCTCCGTCGCGCCCTTCGCCCCGCCCCGCACCACGGCGCCGCGCACGCGTTCCTCGCTCGCGGCCATATCGCTGGCCGTCCATTCGCGCGGACCGAGTCCGAGCCCCAGCAGGTCGAAGCCGGTGGCACAGGCTGAAGGTTGAGCGACGCAGCGAGGGTCAAATTGGCTACCGGAAGGATAGTCATCGTTGGATGGACCGCGACAAGCCCGCTCCCATTCGAGCTCGGTGCACAGTCGAGCCCCTCGCTCCGCGCAGCGGGTGCGCGCCTCATCACGACTCACATTGACGAGCGAAACCTTGCCTGGGTCATTGGGATAGGGGAGCCGGTCCATCTGAAACGGACCGAGCTCAACCGAGCTCGCTTCCTGCTCCAGCCGGGGTTTTCGTCCCTTGCTCCCGGGGCGACTTCCCGCGTCGAATGCTCCACCCGGAACCTCCACCTGTTCGAGCGCGATCGGGGCGCGCTTCGGGCTTCTGAGGGGTGCCGACGCGCTTGCCAGACTGGGCGCTGTCGACGGTCGCGGCGTTGGCTCAACACTGCGCGGCTTGCAGCCAACGGCGACCACGGCGAACAAGCAAATCAAGGGCGCAGAGCGAAGCACGGGGCGGAGCTTAGCGCGCTTTGTCTTTCTGCCGAGGACTCAGCGTCCAGACGGGGCGGCCGTGTCACACTCGGGAACGTGCGCTCCAAGCTCAGACAATGGTTCCGTTCCCCGGGCGCGCCCCCCGCCGCGGATACCAGCCCTCTTGGCGACACCGAGCGGCTTGCCAAGGCTCTCGCTGACTGGTTGGGGCGTCATGCTGGTCGGGGCGGCGCGCAACCACCAGAGGCGGAACCAGGGCCACCAGCGGCGCAACCAGGGCCACCAGTCGCGCAACCAAGCGCCAGGGTGTCTGTGCACGGACGTCGCGACTCGGGGCGCTGAGCTCCGTGCCGTCCGCGATAGCTCGGGCTAAGCTCGCGCCACCGTGTCGAAAAGTTCCGCCACCTCCTCCGCCGGGTCCTCGGGTTTTTGCGTAGGCCCCGAGATTTTTCTTCGGCTCAAGTACCTCCTGTCGGACGCCGAAGGCGAAGCGGTCGAGGTGGAGTCCGAGCAGCTCTGCGCGATTTACGGCATGGGCCAGCTTCTGCCAGTCGTGGAGCGGGCGATCGACGGGCTGCATGAGGGTGACCAAAAGACCCTGTCGCTCGCGGCCAAGGAGGCCTTTGGTGACCGCGATCCCGAGGCCGTCCTGAGCGTCGCCCGCGACGAGTTTCCGGCCGACGTGGCCCCCGGTGACCATTTCGAGGCAGAGAACAATGACGGCGGAATTGTCGTTCTGCGGGTGCTCGAGGTCGACGACGAGGGGGTGGTGCTCGACGCCAACCACCCGCTCGCCGGTCAGGACCTAAAGCTCGAAGTCACCCTGCTTGAAGTTCGGCCGGCTACTCAGGATGAGCTGGAACTTGCGTTGGCCGAGCTCAATGCGGTCGATGAGGAGTCCGATCCTGCCCTGATTGATCCTGAGCGCTTGCTTCGAGGGTTGAAACGGCGCTAATACGCCGGACCGACGTGCCGCCCCCCGCGGGCTGACGTACCGGAGAATCCTATGCGCGACCCCGAAATCTTCAAGTACGACGTCCGTGTTCGAGACCGCCTGCTCAAGCTCCAGCGCGTTTCCGCATCTGAGATCGAACAGATGTTCACCTCGCTTCCTGATCTCGACGGCACGACCGAGCCGATCGAGCTGGAGCAGCCGGCGCTGTACGGTGACGCGGCACGTCGTGCTGCGATCGCTGCTGCCAACGCAGTCGCGGTTGAGGCCGTGGAGGCGTCGACCGAGGGCGAGGCGTGACCTCGACTACTCGCTCCTCGGTCACATTCGAGGCCGAGGCCGAGTCGGCAGACGGTAGCCTGCCTTCGATTGATTTTTCGACCTTCGCCCTGTCGTTGAGTCACTCCGCGTTGGTGCATCTCGGTGATGCACCCAACCCAGAGGGCGGTCAGACGAGCGTGAGCCTCGCGCTCGCGCGTCAGATGATCGACGTCTTGACTTTACTCGAGCACAAGACTCGAGGAAACCTGACGGGAGAAGAGGAGCGCCTGCTGGAGCAGCTGCTGTATGATCTGCGACTGCGACTGCGCTTCGTCGAGGTCCAGAGGCATCACGGATGAGCTGGTCGCTGCGGGCGAGCCCTGTGCTTGCTGTGCTGAGTTTGCCACTGGTTGGATGCTCCTCGAGCTGCTCCACCAGCAGCGCTCCAGCCCCGGTTGCGAGCACGTCGAGTCGTCCGCGTGCCGCTGCGCCACCGGCTGCGTTTGCGGCAGCTCCGCTAGGTGGGGCCTGCTTGCCACTGAGCTTCGCGGATCTTGCGGCTCGCGCCGATGCGTCCGTTGCTCAGGTCAAGGTTCGGCAGGAACGAGAGACGGTCTCAGGTCGGCGCAGGGTCGTGGGGGAGGGGCTTGGGAGCGCCTTCGTCTACGATTCCACGGGACTGATTCTCACCAATCATCACGTCATCGATGGGGCGTCGGACATTCGCATCGTTCTGAGCAGCGGTCGGGAGCTAGTAGCGACGCTCGTCGGCAGTGATCCGCCCACGGACATTGCCGTGCTGCGCGTCCCTGCAACGGATCTGCCCGCACTCGCCCTCGGTGATTCTGATGCACTGCGAGTTGGGGATTGGGTGGTGGCGATCGGTAACCCATTCGGTCTCTCGCACACCGTATCCGCCGGGATCATCTCTGCCAAGGGGCGCACGGGGCGGGATCTCGAGGGGCTCGGCGATGGCTCCGAGTACTTCGACTTCATTCAGACCGATGCGAGCATCAACCCGGGCAACTCGGGGGGGCCGTTGATTGATCTCTCGGGGCGGGTCGTTGGTATCAACACCGCGGTGCGAGCGCAGGCCAACAACATCGGTTTTGCAATCCCCGTGAACATGGTGCGCGAGCTCGTTCCGCTGCTGATGTCGGGGGCCAAGCTTCGTCGCAGCGCGCTCGGGCTGCGCGTGGATCCGGTGACGCCCGCCGAGGCCGAGCGTCTCAAGCTCACGGGTCCGGGCGGGGCGGTCGTGCGCGCCGTCGAGCCTGGGAGTGCTGGGGACCGCGCCGGCCTGCGCGAAAACGACGTGATCGTGGCGTTCCGTGGTGAGCGGATCACCGGACCGGAGCGATTGAGATGGCTAGCGTCTATGGCCGGAGTGGGAAAGAAGGTTCAGCTTCGGGTATTGCGCGGCGAGCGCGAGCTGGAGCTGAGCGTGGTCCTTGGGGCGCTTGCCGAGCGCTCTCCAGCCGTCCCCAGCGCTGCGCCCTAGCGCGCTGAGGGCGTGAGCCCCTGGAGCCCGGTCGCAGGTGCCGATCTCGGGACTGGCTCTTAAGGACCGCTGAGATTGCGTCGTTCCACGGGGCGGAGGGGGTCGCCGTCTGCCGGACTCCCCTCCCTGTCGACCCGGAGGTCTCATGCAGTCCGCACACGTCCTAGAGCCAGCATCAGCCGATGTGCTCGACGCCGTTCTTCAGTCGTCCGCGATCGCGATGTTTGAAGCCTATGGCGTCGCTGCATCCGAGGCAACTCCGGCGTCAGGCACGAGACTGCGCGAGTTTGCTGCCATCATTGGTTTTTCGGGTGCCCAGCTGCGCGGCAGTCTCGTGGTGACCCTGGACCGAGCTCTCGTCGAGGTTTCCGGCGGCGGACAGGTTGAGGGGAATGCCCAGCTGGACTGGGTGGGTGAAGTGGCCAATCAGGTGCTTGGTCGCCTCAAGAACCGACTCCTGCAGTTCGGGGTCAACATTGATCTCAGCACGCCTGTGGCCATCTCCGGTGACGATCTCGCGAGCACGGTTCGCCACTCGACGGTCGTGCGCATCGTGAATCTGGAGACCATTCACGGTTTCTGCTCTCTCTTTCTGGACTACCGACTCATTGCTCCGGTCGACTTGACCGACGAAGCCAAGCTTGAGGTGTCAGTCCAGAGTGAGGGCGAGTTGCTACTATTCTGATCATCGCAGTTTGCGGCCTTGTTTGAGGAGGAGCTCATGAAGCGGATTCTTGTTGTGGATGATTCGGCGACGGTACGTCAACAAGTTGGACTGGCCCTCGGGCAAGCCGGCTTCGAGATTGTTGAGGCAGAAAATGGGGCCGATGGGGCCGATGCCATCGCGCGCGATGCGACCATCGCTGCGGTGGTCTGCGACGTCAATATGCCGAAAATGAACGGCATTGAAATGCTGCAGAAGGTCAAGTCCGAAGCCCTGCGTCCAGGACTGCCGGTCTTGATGCTGACGACTGAGGGCAATCCAAAACTGATTGAACAGGCCAAGGCTGCAGGAGCCAAGGGGTGGATCGTCAAGCCATTCAAGGCCGAACTGCTAGTCGCCGCGGTCAAAAAACTCACCGCCAGCTGAGGGCAAATACGTGATTGAGGTACCAGTCATCCAGGACATTGTTGAGCGCGCAATCTCCACAACGGAGCAGGCGGTCTTGGAGGTCGGGGACTGTCTTAGTCGGATCGTGGCGGACTCGCGCGAGAACAACGAGTCATTGAAGCTGATCTTCGAGCGCGTCGATTCCGGTGCCTCAAACAACGGAATTGGCGATGCCCTCCGGAGTCAGGAGGAATCCACCCGGGGTTTTCTCGGTGTGCTCGAGCGCAATGTTGCCGATCACGACGCTGACCTGCACAGCATGCGGGGCGAGGTCGAAGAGATCCTGACGGCTGGCAAGAGCGTCCGCGACATTCTAATCGGCTCGCGGCTGCTGGCGATCAATGCTCAGATTGAAGCCTCGCGGCTTGGCGAACAGGGTAAGGCATTCGCGGTCATTGCCGCAGAGATGGGCGAGCTCAGTCGCAGCGTCGCCAAGATCAACGAGACGATCGAGACCCTGGCATCGCGCATCAACCACGCGATGCCCAAGCTTGAAGCGGCCAGTCACGCGCTCGTCGAGTCCTCGTCACAGTTTGAGGTGGTGTTTTCCGAGCGCTCAGAGTCAGTCAACAATGCCGCCGACGCGCTGCGCGAGTTCATCGCGTCACAACTCGACCAGAGTCGCCACCGCTCGGAACGGGTGCTGCAAACCTCACAGCGAGCCTTGAGCAACCTGCAGTTCCAGGATCCAGTGGCCCAGAGTCTGCGGACGATTCCGGCGATCGTGTCCGGTGAGAAATCCGAGCAGTCCGCGG
The DNA here is from genome assembly GCA_038207155.1 of Polyangiales bacterium. Lineage (GTDB taxonomy): Bacteria > Myxococcota_A > Polyangia > Polyangiales > Polyangiaceae > FEN-1139. The sequence continues at coordinate 2,351 of JBBRAB010000022.1, read as the reverse complement.
GGAGTGACGACGTCACTGCTGGCGAGATCATGCTGTTCTGAGTCGGCTTTTTTCGTCCCACGCGGGCAACAAGGCAGCGAGCGGCCACTCCGGTCCCCGGCGTTCGACGCTGGGGAGCGTGAACCACTGGCCTGGCGTCCGTCTGGCCGGAGCGAATACGGCGGTCTCCAGGGGAGATTTATTCACCCTCGCGGGTAGTTTCCTGCGTGAGAGCCAATCCAGGTGCCAGGCAGCCGTTTGCGACTCCCAACGCAGTGTCGGCTCCGCGGCCGTTGCCCATGCGGCCGCGCTCCAGCGTGCCGGCCCCAAATGGGCTGAATACTGAGGCCGCTGAGCCGTCGAACTCGACGAGTCGCCACCGTGACCTACTTACGGATCCTATCCTGGTCGAACGCGCCCGCAGCGGGGACGATGCGGCGTTTCGCCTGTTGGTCGAGCGACATCAGCAGCATGCGTTTCAGCTCGCCTGCGGGCTCGTTCGCGACGAACACGACGCGCGCGAGATCGTTCAAGAGGCCTTCTTGCGCGTGCACCGCGGACTACGCGCCTACAAGGGCGAGTCGAGTTTTTACACGTGGCTGTACCGAATCGTCTCAAACCTCTCGATCGATCTCATGCGGCGCCCCTTTCGGCTGCGTGCTGAGCTCGAGACGGTGCAGGATACTCTGGGGGAGGCGGCCGACACGCTCCTGCCTCAGCTGGAGGGGACTGACCCTATCGCGACTCTGCAGCGCCGTGAATTGTCCGAGCAGCTCAACGCGGCCCTCGATGCTCTTCCTCCCTATCATCGAGGAGTTATCGTCATGAGAGAGCTGGAAGGCATGAGTTACCAGGAAATGGCTGAGGCCATGGGAGTGTCCAAGGGGACCATCATGAGCCGCCTATTTCACGCGCGACAGAAGCTTCATCGCGCTCTGGCGGGTCTGTGGCTGGAGCATCGGGGGCTTGAAGCCTCGGAGTTTGGCCCCGAATGAGCGATCGTGGCGACCGCCAAGCGATGTCCTGGGTCGATGACGAACTCTCGTCAGGCGAGCTTCGGGACTTTGAGCGGTTGCTCGCGGCGCAACCCGCCCGTCGGCAAGTCCTCGTCGAGGCACTCCGGGTCCGCCTGGCTCTCCGACAGTGTCTCGCTCCCGCGCCGCGTGTTGACCTTTCCGGGGTGGTTATGGCGCGAATTGCCGCCGAGCGTCGAGGCCTGCGCGTCTTGCGAGGGGCCCGTGGCCGGCGCCTGGGTAAACCCGACGGCGTCGAGCGGTGGCGGAGGCTGAGCAACTTGGCTGCCTGCGCTGCGTTCCTGATGCTGGTGTCGCTTTCCGGTGGCGCGGGATCGGTGACGAGTCCGTGGGTTAGGCCCGCCCAGAGTCGGCCCCCCTCGCAGGCCCTGGATGTCGCGAGCGCCGCGGCCGAGCCTGCCAACGTGGAGCTCGTGGATTTCGGCTCGCGGCCGGGAACCATATTCATGGTATCAACGGGAGATACCGTGACGCCAGTCGTCTGGCTTTCGGATGATTTGGTCGCAAGTGAGCGCTGAGGGAGTAAACAGATGTTGGGATTCTGGTCGGCAGCGGCAGCGCTGCTCCTCGCAATGGCATCTCCCCGTGGTGCAGACCCGGACGCGTCGCAGTTGGGTGCCAACCGGCTTTCGTCGCCCGCGGGTGTGCCTTCCGCCGCACCGTCGGTGAGCCCAAGCCCAGCGGCACCCAAGAAAGGCGTCGCGCCCCAGGCAGAGTCTGCGACCGTCGAGTTGAGCATTATCTGGGCGACGCGCGGCGGCAAGGGCCTCGATCCCCGACTCGGCAACCTCCCCGAGCTGGCCAAGCCTCCATTTTCCGCCTACGACAGCTACGAACTGCTTTCCCGTGAGGAGTTCACGCTAGCGCGGCGCCAGCCGAAGTTCGCCCCACTACCGAATGGGCGAGTGATGGAGCTGGAGCTGTTGGAAAGAGCCGCGGGACAGGTGCGCATCGCCGCGCGCGTCAACCATCCCAACGGCAAGGACTATCTCCCTCTGCTCGAGGTTCGCGCTCACAAGGGCCAGCATTTCATCGTCGCGGGTCAAGCCCATCGCGGAGGAATCCTGGTGCTGGTGCTGACTGTTTCTAGCTAGTGGTTGATTGGCGGCGCTCGCCAGCAGCTCCGCTGCTGGTTGGCGCTGCCGAGGTCGGACTAACCAAGCAGATTCCGTGGATGCGCCGGGCGCAAGCGCAGGCGGGTATCCGGTGCACGAGCCCCGTCCTTGTCAGCGTCGCTCAGTGACTCGATACTCGCATCGTGAGCGACGGCACAAGGTCAGTTCGATACAGTCTGCTCGGTCGGGCGCGCCAAGGGCGGCGGGACCGTGAGCGGACCGA
>JBBRAB010000021.1:0-73630 GCA_038207155.1 Polyangiales bacterium | reverse complement strand
TCGCTTGACGGCGGCTTACTCGAATTACGCGATGAAGTTCCGAGTCTCTCCTCCAAAATCGCAATACGTCCCAGCGCGGCTTTGAGCAGCTGCTCAAGTTTTTCATTTTGAGCCAACGCGACCTTGAGCTGCTTCTCCAGCATCGTCGATGCGGTCGTCTCTCCAGTCGCGTTGTGTCACGCGCCGGACCATGCACTATCGACAGCTCAATGGATAGAGCGTTGTTAAACATGGAGCAATCTCAATCGTTTACGCGCTACGGAACCGACTACCCCCCCCGTGAACGCGTACAGGCAAACTTCGGAGGGCGCGAGCGCCGTGAGATGTGCCCCAGCTTGCCCCTGACCGCGCAGGACGAAGCTAACCGTGTCTGCGTCGAGCATGAATCGACGGCCGGTCATGCGAATGGATCTTCAACGCTGAGGATGACGTCGTCTTTGGGGCGGAGGATCTCGTCCTGCCAAGCGCCAATGCAAGCCAGAAATGCCGTCGACCAGGTATCGACGGGCTCGAGCACGATGCGCTGCCCCACCTTCCTGACGACGACCGCTCGCTGATCATCGGGAAAACGGCAATCCCTGGGCAAGCGGACCGCTTGGCTCCCACCGTTACGGAACAGCTTTGCTCGCTCAGCCAGCGGTGAAGTATATACCCGGGTATCTACAGCGACAAATCGCCAAAAAAGGCGGCTTGCTCTCGCACCTGACGCGAGGAGCTGCCTGTAATTCCGGCCAAAGTTCCGTCTGTTCGGCTGCGGTCGCACCAGCAAGCCATGCAAAAGCATGGTTGCGGCGAGCGAGCCCGAGCTGCCTCAATACGGTGAGAGGAAGGTGCGTCTTCTCCGGATGAGGAGCGAGCGGTTGCCTCAATAGCTTGCTGGCCGGTTCATCGCTAGCGTCGTGCTAGACTGTGAGGTCTTTGGCTGATTCAGAAGCAACCACGCCAGCTGCCGTGGTCGATACTAATGTTCTGTTGGACGCGAGCTCGTGTATTGATCTCGCCAAGTTCTATCGACAGCATCCAGAAGTCGACCCCGCGAGCGATGGCGCGACGCTGAGGCGGCAGCGAGCCAGAGAGTCGCTCCTGCTGTCGATTCATCTCAATAACCTTGGAGCGACAACCTTTTCTCTCTACGAGTTTTTGCGGATGGCAGAGCGAGAAGTTGACCCCAAGTTGACCAACAAGTTCGAGAACCATGCGATGCAAATCTGGGTGTACTATGTCAAAGACGTTGTTCTCCCAGACTGGGTAATGCTGTGCCCGGAAAACGGCGACAACGAACCGACGGGAAGCAGATAGGTCCGAACGGATAGGACGTCGTCGTTCGCCCGAACGTGCCGGGCCTAACGCCCGGTTAGCCCGTTCGTCGCTGGAGAAGCGCGTCGCGGATCCTCGTGATGTGTGCGGTCGCGGTGCGGTCTCGCGGTTTGAGACTCACGCCGAGTGCGAAGAGGTCGAACGAAATCGATCAGCGGTGGCGGTCGATGATCGCGGTCCACGCGCGCTCGTTGACGGCATCTGCGCGCTCGTTGACGGCATCTGCGCGCTCGTTGATGGTGCGGCCCAGAAGATCGACGACGGCGGGTGCGGGTGAGGCAAATGCTTCCCATGTCACGAGAGTGGAGACACGAAGCGAGTGGTTACCCGATGCCATCGATTCCAATTCAAGGACTTCAAGTGGCAGGTGCTTCGTCTTGAACAGATTGCGCATTTCGTCTGCCGAACCAGAATTCTCGCGGCTCAGAACCGGGGTGTGCGAGGCGATGCCAGTGGACGCCAGTGTCCCCGCGAACCCATTCGCTGTCGTGTCAAAGCCAGGTGCAGGTGGAATGGAAGCCTCGCGAGTTCTCGCGAAACGCAAGACATGCCCGCGGCGAAGCCGCAGCTCTGCCGGCAAGGAGCGTCCCGTGTCGGAGAGCACAGCCAACCGTGAACTGCCAACCGTGAACTGGGTCCGCCAGCATCGCGCGCCACCGTTCAATCGAGTTCAGTGCCGTCCCCGAGGACCCACGAAGCCCGCAGCGGTCCGTACCACGATGTGCGGAGTGAGCCCGGGGAGCGCCGCGGTCCGCTACGACGACGTAGCGACCAGCTCGTCTTCGAGCTCTTGCAGCAGCGCCTTGGCGCGCTTGGTGAGCTTCTTCGGGACGATCACGTCGACGACCAGATGAAAATCTCCGCGTCCGCCGCGGCGATCGAGGCGTGGGAGGCCTTTGCCACGCGCCGTGAGCACTGTTCCGGGCTGGGTGCCGGCGGGAATACTGACTTCCACTTCCGACTCGTCTGGCAGCTTGACACTGGTCTTGCCGCCGAGCGTGGCGGTGGCAAACGTGACGCGCTCGCGACTGGCGAGATCGGCGCCCTCGCGTTGAAAGCGTGCGTCGTCGGACACCTGGATGTCGACGTAGAGATCGCCGTTGGGCGCGCCGGGACGCCCGGGCATGCCCTGTCCAGGGACGCGCAGGCGCTGGCCTTGATCGATGCCGGCGGGCACGGTGACCGCGACCTTACGTTGCTTCTCAACGCGCCCTTGTCCGCGACAATCCGGACAGGGATTGCGCACGACCTGTCCGCGACCGCGACACTGAGGACAGGTCGTTGCGAACATCAGAAAGCCGCGCTGCGTGGCGACCTGACCCGAGCCGCCGCAAGAGCCGCAGCGCTCGGCCTGACTGCCCTCAGAGGCGCCAGAGCCACCGCAGCCGTCACAGGGAGCGACGCCGCGAAACGAGATGTCGCGCTTGGTGCCGACCATCGCGTCCTTGAGCTCAATCGCGAGGTCCACTTGGACGTCTTGACCGCGCTCCGGACCCCGGCTTTGCCGCGACGCGCCACCAAAACCGCCAAAGAAATCCGAGAAAATGTCCTGAAAATGCTCGAGGATGTCGCCCATCCCGGCATTGCCGTAGTCGACACCGCGGCCCTCGACACCGGCATGGCCGAAGCGATCGTAGGCGGAGCGCTTCTCGTCGTCCGACAGAATGCTGTAGGCGGCGGTGGCCTCCTTGAACTTCAGTTCCGCCGCGGTATCGCCCTGATTGCGATCAGGATGGTGCTTGAGGGCGGCCTGCTTGTAGGCCTTACGGATGTCGTCGGAACCGGCGTCGCGGTTGACGCCCAGAACCTCGTAGTAGTCGCGCTTCTCGGTCATGGTGCTGCTCGTCGGCAAGGCCTGGGGCCGAAGGTAAGTCTCGGCGGCCCGCTGTCAACGCATCGGCTAAATGGCCAGGGCATTATGGCCGATTTGTTGCCGATTTATTGGGAATTTTGAGCCGTGGAAATGGCGTCTTCAAGGCGCTGTTCCAGCTCATCGATCCGCCACTGCGCTGCAGCGAGGTCGGCCTCACGCGTTGCGGCGAGGTTGGCGAGCTGCTCGAGCTCGAGACTCGGTACGGCGCAAGGCGTGACCGTCGAGCTGAACGGACTCGCATCGGCGGACTGCTGCGTCTCGGGCGGCGCGGTCAGCGTGGGCTTGACGCCCCAGCGGAGGGTGGCCAGCTGCGCGGCTTCGGGGGACTGGGCGCGCTGCAGATCCCGCAGCAGCTCTTTGCCGAGTTTCTCGGCTAGAGACAGCTGACGCTCGAGCTCGCGGACCTGCTGCCCGCGCTCCCGCAGGCGCCCCTCGAGGGCGTCGAGTTCTACGGCAAGCTCGTCGTTGGCGGGCGCCTTGGCGAAGGTAGCGCGCAGCTCGATGACCGTCGTCTCCGCGGCCTTGAGCTTAGCGTTCTGGGTGGCGAGCAGCGTCTGTCGCTCGGCAATCGAGTGCTCGAGCTCAGCGATCTTGGGCTGTCGCTCGACGACGGCTTGCTCAAGTACGGCGAGCTGGGCCTCCCCCTGGGTGATGCGCTCGGCGCGACTGACCAGCTCAGCTTCAAGCTCGCGGACCTCGGACTCGCCACGCGTGATGCGCGCGTCACGGTTGGCAAGCTCTGACCCGAGCCGGGTGACTTCGGTCTCGCGACTGGCCAGCTCGACCTTGAGATGAGTGAGCTGCGATTCGCCGCTCGTCTGCATCGCGGTGAGCGCGGAGACCGCGGCGTCTTGCTGACTGAGCTTGGACGTGAGCTCACTGACGCGCTGCTCGCGGGCCGCCATCTCGCGATTGAAGCGGTCGTACTCGGCGGCGTGGTGAGCCGCTTGTTGTCCGGCCTTGTTCTGGGCGTCGCGACCTGCCGATTGGGCCGAATTGCGGGCCAATTCGAGCTCGCGTCGCAATGCCGCTTGCTCGAGTTCTAACGGGTTTGGACGTTGAGGTGGAGGCGGCGCAACGGGCACGACTGCTGCCACGGGTTTGGCATTCGAGAGTCGCTCGCGGATCTCGTCGAGCTCCTGCTCTGCCTCGTCGGCACGCGCATCGGCGGTGGCGGCTCGCGCCTCAAGCTCGCTGATCCAGGCTTCGCGTCGCTCGCGCTCAGTGCTGAGCTGACGGATCTCCTGCTCGAGCCGTCGACCCTCGAGGTGGGGCACCGGGCTCTCGATTCGCCGCTGTTGCTCGGCCTCGAGCCGCGCCAGGCGTTCGACGGCCGTGCGCTCTGCATGGCGCGCGGCGCGCAGCTGCTCGCGCAGGATTCGCTCTGCGCCGCGGTGCTGCAGCTCCGCAAACGGCAGCTGAACGACGACGAACGCGTCGAGGGTGACCTCTTGCGCGCTAGCGGCCGCAATGAACCACTCAGGTTCCTCGGTCCCGCCGGGAACGAAACCAGCGTCCAGGCAGGGCTCGGGCTCGCCCGAGGGGGCCAGCTCGGCGACCGTGTACCCGACGAAGGGCATCTGCCCGAGCATGCGGACGACCGGGAATTCTCGGTGAACCGTGTCAAACAACGCGTAGTAGTCGAGCACCGGTTGATCCGGCGAGACGTCCCCAAACAGGTACTCGCGCGCGTCGGGATTGGCCGCAGTGATGAACGCCACACCGCGCGCCGACAGCGCGCGCCGCAGCTTTTTCATCACACCCGCGGGATCCGGCAGGGACGCCAGATTCTCGACGAAGGCAACGTCGAACGCGCCGTCGCGCACGGCGAGACTGCCCTGCGACAAGGGGGCGAACGACACGTCTTGCGAGGTGTTACGCGCCGCAGCTTCCGCTACACGGGCCGGATCGGGATCACAGACGTGAACGAATCGCGCGCCACGCTCGATCAGCGCGTCCCACAGGGGAGACGTGGCCTGCCCGAACACGAGCACACGGCGACCAGTGAGAACGGACTCGGCGAACGCGCCCAGAGCGATGCTGGGCTGAAGCGGGGCGGAATGCACCATTTTGAGGGTCGCCGAGGCTAGCACCACTCCGCGCGAATTCGCCTCCCGCCGGGAGACTTCGCGGTCGATCCTGGCCCCATTCGACCCAGCGCCCGGAAAGCGACCCGTCAGGGCTGCCGGCAGGGCTTCGGAATGCGGCAGGGTTGACCGCAGTTGAGCGCGAGCGCGTAGTGCTCTACCTGCACGGGTGTCGAGTGTCCGAGTCCCGTCCCGGCCATGCAGAGCAGGATGGCGTCATCGGATGACAGCTCATTTGCCGGCTGCACGCAGAGCCCGTTGATGCAGGTGCCCTCCTTGAGTCCGAAGGCTGGAGGGCAGCTCGAATTGTGCTGACAGTTCAGCGGGCGGCAGTCGATCGCGCGGGGCTCAGCGCCGCTCAGGGGGCCGCAAATCGACCAGAAGCGACCCGTGGCGCGCAGCGAGTAAACGCCCTTGCTCGGCGCCTCCGGTGTCACTTTGCAGCTCTGATCCTGTCCGCAGCTCACGCCGAAGCGACGGCCCTCGGTGTCATGCAAGCTGGTGACGGGGTTTGAGCTGCACCCCCCGGAGGCGATGCAGCAGGCGAATGCGAGGGCTGTGAGTCGAACGAGCACGGCCCGATTGTAGTGCAGGTCGCGCGATAAAGGGGAGTTTCGGCCGCCGGGGGCCTCGCCAGGCGGCATCCGAAGCCAGGCGCTTTGCCTCGCTGGTGGAGCGGCTGCATTGGGCTAAGCTCGGGCCCGCGCATGGTCACCGTATACAAGAAGACGCTCGTGGTTGATGGAATCACCCCGGTTGCCGCCTATGCCACCTTGCGTCGGCGTGCGGGGGAGGGGTCTTTCCTGCTCGAAAGCGTGGTCCCGGGTGAGCGTTGGGGACGCTATTCGGTGCTCGGCTACCGCCCGCGCGAGCAGGTCGTGATTGCGTCCACGCCCGGGGTCGATCCCTTCGAGGAGCTGCGCCGTCGGATCCCCACGGGCGAGTTTGACACGGCGGACGTGGCCGAGCGCTTCGCGACGGCTTGGGTGGGGGTCGTCAACTACGACATCGTCCACACCGCGACCAAGGTCGATAGCTGGCCCGAGCTTGGACCAAGCCAGCCGATCGCGCGACTCGTGGGAGGCGCGACGGTGATCGTGTTCGACAATCTCACGCACATCGCGACCATCGCGACCACCGATCCCGAGGCGTTGGCCGAGGCTGAGCGGGACTTGCAAGAGATTACGCCGCTTGCGCCGATGACGCCGCCGGATGCCGCGGCACTGCCGACCGACGTCGAGCTCAACACGCCGGATCAGGAGTTTGAAGAAAACGTCCTGAAAATTCAGGAATATATCCGCGCCGGCGACGCGTTTCAGGTCGTCTACGCCCGCACGTTTTCGACGCCACAGGGCAACGCCGATCCGTTTGATGTGTACCGAGCGCTGTGCGTCCTGTCACCCGCGCCGTACATGTATTTACTCGAGCTTCCGGCGCGTGACGGAGCCGAGCGAGTCGCGATCGCGGGAGCCAGCCCTGAGACTCTCGTGCACGTCGAGGGTCGCAAAGTGACGGTCAGACCGATCGCGGGAACGCGCCGGCGTGGTCGCAGTCCGGAAGAGGACGCCGCGCTCGCCCAGGAGATGCTCGACGACCCCAAGGAGCGCGCTGAGCACGTCATGCTGATCGATCTCGCGCGCAACGATGTAGGCCGCATCTCAGCCCCCGGCACGGTCAAGCTGACCGCGGAGATGATCGTGGAGCGGTACAGCCACGTCATGCACATCGTGAGCGAGGTCGATGGGGAGGTGGCCGCGGGCAAAGACGCCTGGGACGTGCTGCGGGCGACTTTCCCTGCGGGCACCCTGAGTGGCGCCCCCAAGGTACGCGCGATGCAGATCATTCGTGAGCTGGAGCGGAGTCCGCGCGGCGCCTACGGCGGCGCGATCGGTTACGTGACTGCCGGTCTCGAACTCGACTTTGCGATTGCGATTCGCACCGTGGTGCTCCGTGGTGACCGCTTTGAGGTCACCGCCGGCGCAGGCATCGTGGCCGACAGCGTGCCTGCCCTGGAGGCCAAGGAGACGCGCAACAAAGCGCGCGCGGCGCTGGCCTCCATTCACGCGGCACGTCAGGCGACGTCTCGCAGCTAATTAGAGACCGGCTCGGACGCGCTCGGACCGGGCGCGTCTCGCGGCGACCGAACCCATCATGATCGACGAAAACGCATACGGCTTGTGGATCGCTCCGTACGATCCCGAGAACCTCGAATACGGCCAGTCCCGCGAGGAGTTCGTGACTTGCCTTCGAGATTTCGAGGGCGCAGTCGCCGCGCAGCTCGCAGAGCAGCCGCTCGGTCCCGCGCGACTGCTCGTGTTCGGCGTCGGCATTTACCTGGAGCTTGCGGCAGGTGATGAGCTCATGAGCCCCTTTGCGTGGCTCAAGCAGCTGCGCGAGCGACTCGCCTTGAGCGAGCTCGTGACGCTCGCGGCGCTGACCTACGGCGGGCGCTGGGTGACTGAACCCGGTGACCCCGCGAGCCCCTTGGCAGGTCATTCTGGGGGCTGCACTTGGCTTGCTCCAAGCGAGCCGCAGCGCCGGGCGCTTGCGGTGGACGTACTCGCTCAACCGAGCGGCGAGCAGGTCAGTGGCTGGGGTCCAGGGATTTACCTGGATGCGGACGCCATCGAGGCCATGGGTCGGGCGCTCAAGAATGCACCAACCCCGCTACCAGCGGCCGGCACCACGTTCTTCCGCGTTGGCACCTGAAAACGACGCGAGCCAACCTCCGCTGCGCGAAGGTTGGCTCGGTGCTGCTCGGCGAGGTCTCAGAGCTCGCGCTCGTAGAGACGGTATTTCTTGTAAATCTTACCGCCCATGAACTTGATCGCGAGGTTGACCGGCGTGTTGTCCTCCAGCGTCCAAGACAGCTCGCCCCAATCGAGGCCGCAGCGCTGACCGTACTGGTTCATCTGCGCGTACATGAAGGTACTGAGTCCGGCGTAGCGCTTGACGTGGCGGAATTTCTTGCGAATCCCGAGGATGATCAGGCGCGCTGTGCGGGGTTTCTGGATCTTGAGGCGCCAGATCAGCTTGGCCGCCGTCACGGGCGTGAGCTTGCCGCTAAAATCCGGAATGACCTCGTTGAGGTTCGGCAGCGCCAGTGCCACGGCCGAAGGCTCCCCATCGATGCTGACGATGATCGTGAGCTCGGGCCGCAGGATCAGCTTCATGTCCTGGGCAGTCTTGGTCAGTTCTGCCTCAGTGAGCGGGACAAATCCCCAGTTGTCTTGCCAACCGTCGTTGAAGATGTCCATCACGGTGCGCACCTCTGCGTCGACATGCTTCATGTCGATGTGTCGGAAGGTGACCTCCGGCATGGCGAGCACCTCGTCGTGTGCCTTGCGAGCACGCGGCGGGACCTCTCCCACGGTGTAGCGCCAAGCGAAGGCGTCCTTGACCTTCGTGAGGCCGGCGGCCTCGATCAAGCCGCCTTGGTAGGGGCGATGGTGCGGCATCATGATCATGGGCGGCATGTCAAAGCCCTCGATCAGGCAACCCATCTCGTCGTTGATGCTGAGCGACAGCGGGCCGCGCATGCGCTTCATTCCGCGGTCACGCAGCCAGTGAGCGGCCGCGTCGAGCAGGGCCTTGGCCACCTCGGGGTCATCGATCGTGTCGAAGAAGCCAAAGAAGCCCGCATCGTCTTTGTAACGCGCCAGGTGCTCTCGATCGATCTGCGCCGAGCTACGACCGACGCAGACTCCATCGCGATAGGCCGTCAGCAGGAGCCCCTCGCCGTGCAGGAAGAAGGGGTGCTTCGGACTCAATCGCTGCTTGAGCTCGAGATTGAGCGGGCGAACGTAGTTCGGGTCTCCCTTGTAGATGGTGTCGACGACGCCGAGGAAGTCTTTCAGATTGCCCCCGATAGGGGTGCGGCGGATCTCGATGCTCATGGCTGCCCGAAATGAAGGACGACTGGCGTCGGTTGTCAACCGCTGCGTGTCACGACGCGGGCGTTCCTGGAATTAGCCTGCGCTGCCCGCCCGGTCGCACCCCTCCGGCCCAACAACGCCACAGGCCAAATCCTCACGGATTTGGCCTGTGGTTTGGCAGTTATTTGCCGCTAGCCGGTGCCGGCGCGACCCATGGCGGCCCGGCGCGAGCTAGATCACGCCGTACTTCTTGCCGACCTTGTAGAAGGCCTCGAGCCCGCGGTCGAGATGATGTCGCTCGTGGGTGGCCATGTAGCTGGTTCGCAGCATGGCGCACTTGGGGGGAACTCCGGGAGAAATGAACGGGTTGACGTAGACGCCGTGCTCCTCGAGCAGCTCTTTCCACATTGCCAGGGTACGCATGTCCTGACGAATGAAGATCGGGATGACCGCGGTCTGCGTGTGGCCGAGCTCAAAGCCCATCTTGAGCAGTTCCTCGCGCATGTAGGTGAAATTCTCACGCAGCTTTTCGATGCGCCAGGGCTCCTCCTGCATGACCTCGAACGCAGCCATGGCGGCTGCCACCGAGGGGGGCGCTGCACTGGCGGCGAACATGAAGCTCGGGGCAAAATGGCGAATGTAGTCGAGAACCTTGCGCTCGCCGACCAACCACCCACCGATGCTCGCCATCGACTTTGAGAAGGTGCCACCGATCAGATCGACCTGATCTGCCACGCCGTAGAGGTACGGGGTCCCCTTGCCGCCGGGGCCAACAACGCCGAGTCCGTGGGCTTCGTCCACCATCAAACGAGCGCCGTACTTTTTGACGATCGGGACGATCTCATCAAGCTTGGCGATCTCGCCTTCCGCACTAAAGACGCCGTCGGTGAGCACCAGGCCGCCCTCGTCGGACTCCAGCTTCTGAAGCGCACTCTCAAGTGACGCCGCGTCGTTGTGCTTGTAGCGCACGAGGCGGGCACCCGCGGCCTGTCCGAGGCGTACGCCGTCGTAGAGCGAGGCGTGGATGTTGCGGTCCACGATGGCGACCGTCTTCTTATTGCTCAGTAGCGCCGAGCAAACGGCCAGATTGACCTGATAACCCGTGGTAAAAACCAGGGCGGATTCCTTGCCGAAGAAGGCAGCGAGCTTCTCTTCGAATTCCTCGTGCAGCTTCATTGAGCCGTTGACGAGACGCGAGCCCGTCATGCTCGTGCCGAAGCGCTCGATCGCCGCGACCGCTGCGGCGCGGACCTTCGGATGGGTGGTCAGCCCGAGGTAGTTGTTCGAGCCGAACATGGTCACGCGCTTGCCGCCGATGGAGGCCTCGGGACCGTCGGTAAAATCGAGTGGACGGAAGAACGGGTAAAGCCCAAGTCGACGAGCGTTATCCGCCGCCTTCATCTTGTAGCACTTCTCGAAAACGTCCTTGCCGCCGACGCTGGCGATCGAGTGGCGCTCTTTCATCGAGCGGCCCATGTCTTCGCTGCCCTCGCCGATCTCGTCTTCAGCCGTGCTGCTGGGCGCTGCGTCTGCTGCTGGCGCGTCCGACGCCGCCACCGTGGCGCGCTTGACCCGACGGAAGTTCTCCTCACTGACCCCGATCGAGTCGTCGAGGGCCGGATCCGCGTTCGGCAGCCCTTCGCCCTCGAGCAGTACTCGCCAAGCGGCCTTGACGCGCCCTTTGGCGTCAAACACGGCTTCGGCGGCATTCTTCACGCGGTCATCGGTGATGACGCGCATGATGTAGGGGTTCATCAACGCAGTCCGACCCTTGTCGGCAATTCGATTCAGAAGGCTCATCGTCTCTCAATCCTACCGAGGCACCTGTGACCACTGACCCATCCCCAAGTGGGGATTCAGGCGCGTCCCATCAGATGGTGTTCCGAGGCAGCCAGCGGTTTACGTCGGGAATCGAGGCTCGTCAACGGTACGGCCAGTGGCTCGTTCCGACTTCAGTCAGTTCGACCTCGTGCAGCGCCAGGCCGTCCGGCGGTGCGGTCATACCGAGTGTCGGACGCGACAAACTGGCTAGACCACGTGCCATCGCGCCTGGTGCAATGCGTCCACGCGCGACGTCGATCGCCGTGCCCACGATGATACGAACCATCCGATAGAGAAAACCGTCGCCGCTGACTTCAACGTAGTGACAGCGCGGATCGGCGGCATCCACCGTCCAAGTCGCCGAAAAGATCGTGCGAACCGTCTGAGTCCGTTCGTCTGTTGCGCCGCGGAAGGCAGCAAAATCATGCGTACCGACGATTGTGGCCAGCTCGGCGCAGAGGAGTTCGTGGTTCAACCTCTCGACGATTCGCCAAGCGCGTCGTGAGAGAAACGGGTCACGCACGTCGCTTTCGAGGATTCGGTAGCGGTAAGTCTTGCTACGGACGTAGCCACGGGGATCAAACCCAGGCGGCACGACCGAGGCTCCGACCACCGCGATTTCCGTCGGCAGGTGGGGGCCGACGCCAAGCACCCAGCCGCGCGGGGATATGTCGCGATAGCTGTCGAAGGCGGCGACCTGCGCGCGTGCGTGGACCCCGGTGTCGGTGCGACTAAGGATTCGGAGCGGGGAAACCCGCGGATCGAGGGCCTGCAGGGCACCATGGAGCTCGCCCGCGACCGTGCGGGCGTTAGCCTGCGCCGCCATCCCATGAAACAGCGAGCCGTCGTAGGCGAGCCAAAGCAGGTTGCCGTGCGGGTATTGGAATGACTCCACTTGGCCCGCTCTAGCTGCCTCAGGGGGCCTTCGCCAGTTGGGCTACGCCCCCCGCGCGCAGAAGACCGGTTCTACCAATCGGCTATTGTCAAACTTGACGCGCGGGAGCGAGAAAAGAACCCCGAGCAAGTGCTTTTCTCGAGCTGGCGTTGAGCTCGGCGCCGTCTGCCGTAGTCCGCCCTCGGGACCTCGACATGGCTCAGCCCTGAATCTCCCGTCGCTGGGCGACTCAGGGCTGATGCGTCGTGCTGGACGGTTCTTAGCGTTGCGACGAGAAGGCCATCGGGACGCGCACGTCGAGGCATCCCCCCTTGGGCAGGGGGTAGGTGGACGCGCGGAACATCCCACTCAGACAGGCGGCGAGTCCGGTGTCGTGCAGCTCATCGACCTCAAGCGAGGCGGAGCAGGGTTGACCCGATGCACTGATGCGGAGTGCGACACGAATACGGCCCGCGAGCGAACCATTTTGCATGAGCGCCTTCTCGTAACACTTGCGACCAGCCGCGGCGCGTCCCGCGAGAAACTGATTCAGCTCCGAGGTGGTTTCTCCGTTGCACGGCCCCCCACAAGCAGCAGGTGCCTTACCGACCTTGGCGATGCTCGCGACCGCGGCAGAAGCGGACGGGGCGGGCTCTTCGACTGGCGGCGGTGGTGGTGGAGGTGCCGGCGCGTTGCGTCGGGAATCCTCTTCGGGCGACGGAGCTGCGGCGACGGCGGGCGCGTGCTCGTCACCCGATCGGAGAACCTTGACGGCGACCAAACCGCTCGCCGCGAGCAGCATCACAATGGCAGCGACGATGATCGTGCTGCTCTGACTCGTCCGACGTTTCGGAGGCAATTCGCTCGACATTGAGGATCCCCAAGTTGCCCAGTGGGTCGGGCAGGAGCGGACTATAGTCCGAGGGAGGTCCGCTTGCGAGGGTCCTAGTACGACAGGGTTCTGGGAGAGGGGTTTCCCCAGTGTCAAACCAGAAAAAAACCTGCCGGAGCTCAGGGCTTGCGTGCCATTTGGGGCGTCTTGGCCTCGGGGCCACCCTCCGCGAGGGGGCCGAGCGACGGGTCACGGTTCGGCCGAGTCCGGATGACAATAGATGGTGATCGCGGAGTCACCCCAACGGCGTGAATCAACCGCCACCAGGTCACCGCCCAGAGACTGACTGAGACCGTCGAAGCTCGCGGCGTGTTCTAGGATCAGACTGCCTTCGGGTGACAGCCACTCGGAACAGGGGCCACGTTGTAGCCAGCGAAGCACCCGTTCCATCTGTGCCCAGGGCGGATCGCAGAAGATCAGATCAAAGGGGCCGATTGACGCAAGCTCTTTGAAGCTGCGCTCAAGCGCCGTCTCGAGCACCTCTGAGCGTGACGTCAGTCCAAGTGTCGTCAGGTTCTGTTTTAGGCAACGCAGCGCGGTCGGAGCGGACTCAACGAACGTGGCAAAGGCTGCCTGTCGCGACAGCGCTTCAATTCCGAGCGAACCCGTGCCCGCGAAAAGATCTGCGACGCGGCAACCGCTGCAGTCTCCCAGGATCGAGAACAGGGACTCGCGTACCCGGTCGAGAGTGGGGCGAGTTTCATCGCCTGGAGGGGCACGTAGCGTTCGACCGCGCAGGGTCCCAGCAATCACTCGCATTCAGGGTCTCGTTATAGGCCCAGGAGCCCTCTGAGGCAATGCGAGTTGGGTCGCGCGGCGGCAGTTGACGCTGGGCTACGCCTAGAAATCCATGCCCCACAGCGCGAGCAGCGAGGAGCGTCCCGCTCGCAGGGTGGCTTTGCCGTAGGCAGAGTTGGTGTCGCCGCTGTTGCTGGAGAACAGGTAGAGACTGGTCCCCGACGCGGCAGCTCCCAAACCGAGCAATATAAACTCAGCGATCTGCAGGCTGTGACCACGATTGCAGAGCCGCACCACATCTTCGGGCACCGTTCCGCCGGGCACGACGTGATGACGAGCAGCGGCGTCGCAGGCATCTTCTCCCCGGGGGACCCCCGCTCGATAGGCTGTGAACCCGGCGTCGGAGTTGATCTTGGACACCTCGGACGCGCTCCAGGCTCCGGCCCCGAGCATCGCCGCTCCGGCCCCGAGTGTCACCCAGGCCAGCGTGTTGTCCGAGCTCTCCTGGTTGGAGCGCGGACCGCTTGGAGGCAAATCCCCAGAGCCTGCGGCGGCACCGGGTTCCGGCAAGACATGGGCATCCAGCCGGACTCGCGTGACATGGGGGATCTGCACGCGCACCGCGGTGCCGAGCGGTGCCTCACTGGGCACGCGCAAGGTGAAGCGGTGATCCCCCGCGGTCGTCCAGAGTGAGGCGTGCCCCTCGTGCAGTTCTCCGGCGGGGACGCCATCGATCAAGAGCTGTCCGTTTGCGTGGTGACTTCGAACCTCCACCGGATAGTGAAGCGGACCGAGCAGCTGCGAAAGGGCGCGATCGGCCACCACCAGTAGATCGGAATCGAGCGTGTCAGTTAGCGTGGCCGCGTAGTCAAAGCGCGTCTCTGCGCGGTTTTTCCCGTCGCTGAACCACGCGAGCTGCACGCTGACGCGACCGCGTCGCTGATCGAGCACGCCCCATAGAAACTGTTTGAGTTTGGTCTTGAGCGCGATTCGCCGCAGGCACATCAGGTCTGGGCGCTCAGGGCAGCCAAGCGCCGCGGTGAGGACTTCCAGCGAATAGTCACCAGTCGCTGGATTCCACTGACGAGACTGAGCCAGCACCGTTCGAATCGCGCGCGAGAGTGCCTCGGCGTGCTCATAGGCTTCGGGTGCAGCCAGGCCGAGTACCGCCAGCTCCGCACCGTCGTCGGCGGGAGTCTTTGCAGCGGCTGTCGGCGCGCCCGCATTGCCCGGCTTGCTCGCATTGCCCGGCGCGGGAGGCTCAGTCGCCGCCGCTGACGTGGCAATGGCGACGACGCCGCTCAGGGCAAGCGACGCCATCCGAACCAGACGAAAGCCGGGCAGGGCGAGTGACACGCTGAGAACTATAGCCGAGCCCCGTCCAGGATTCAGCCTGTCTCGATGCGGCTCCACATTTGGCGGCGCATCCTCTGTCGATTGCCGTCTTTTTGCGTGATTATTCGGGTCGCGCCGAGTGCGGCCAGTAGCTCTCCCTCGAGCCCGAGCGCTGGGAGCACGGTGCTGCCAACCAGGAGTGACCCGAGCACGGGTCCACGAATGGGCTCCCCCGAGAGGCCCAGGTAGCCGCGCGGCTCACAGCTCCATTGCCATGCCATGGGTTCCGCCAGCGGGGCTGCTTCACGCACGTGAATGCGATCGATCTCCCGGCGCTGCCCGTTTTCGTAGATGTAGAGCGGAAGCCCGTCGTGTGTCGAGTCAACGGCCACCAGGTGCTCGTCGAGGAAATTGAGGTGCTGGCGCAGGGTCGACAGCGTCGCTTCACGCGCTTCGAGCAGTGAGAGCGCTCCCCGCGTCGGCAGCAGGATCTCGGCGACGAGCAAGCTCTCATCCGCTTGTCCCGCTTCACTGCAGCGGCTTGCCGCGAAGCGCTGCAAGCGCACGGAAGGTTGGCGTGGATCCACCCGCTGCGAGCGTTCGGGAAGCAGGAAGGATTCCTCGGGAAGTGGTGCCGGCAGACCCGCCGTGCGCACGATCAGCGAGGTGACGAAACGGCCCGTCGCGGGAGTGAGGCGCGGCCAATCGCGCTTGGCGCGTGGCGTGACGCCAAGCCCGTTGGAGAGCTCCGCGAGGTGCTCGCCCGGGCGATCAGTAAGCACCGTGGACGTTCCGGTGGGATGCTCATCCCCGTCGATCAGCACGCCCGAGATGTGCCCACGCGTCACGATCACCGACGCGGCGCGTGCGTCGAGTCGACACATGCCACCATGGGCCTCAATGCGTCCGACGAGCAGCTCGGCGAGTTCATCTTCGCCACGGGGCAGGGACTGCAGTCCACGCGTCCACGAGCCGTGGAGTCGCGCAACCGCAAATGGCGGAAGGCCCTCTGGACCAGGCACAAGCGAACTGGTGTGCTGCACGGGTAGACCGACGACTTCTCGGAAGGCATGGCCCGTCGGAAAGCGCGCCAGCAAGTCCTCTGCGCCACCCGCAGCGAGCAGTGGCAGTTGTGAAGCGGCTCGGTAGGTTTCAAACCGCTCCCACCAGGTGCCCGGGGGCCAGAGCACGTTCTTTTGGAAGGCCTCGTCGGCGTCGGCGTTGACCTGGGCGAGGGTCGCGTACAGTTCGTCGACCACCTGCCGCACCTCGGGGAATTCCCGCTCAATCTCGCGATTGAAGAGCTCGATATCCGGGGCCAGCTCAAGGTGACGTCCGGGAAAGAGCGTCACGAACATCGGGTCGAGCGGCGTCATGTTACGACGAAAGCGCGGACTCTGCGCCAGCTCGTGCAAAATGCGCCGCCACGCCGGGCAGGCCGAGCAGAGCATCGTGAAGGTGCGCCGCCGAAACAGAAAGCGTTCAAACGAGTAGCTGGCGGGACGGCTGCCATGCCCGAGCACCAGCACGCGGAACTCACGCCGCGCGAGCAGAGCTGCCGCGCTGAGCGCTCCAAGTGAGCGCCCGAGCACCACCACGTCGAAGAAGCGCGTGCTCATGGAGTTCGCACGAGCACGCGCGGGCGTCCCCCGCCGTTGCCGTCGAGCACGATGCGGTCCTGGGACAGCCAGCGCAGGACTTCCGGTAAGAGTTGGTGTTCCTGCGTGAGGATGCGCGCTGCCAGGGTGTCGGCCGTATCCTCATCGAGAACGGGCACTGAACGCTGCGCGATGATGGGACCGGTATCGACTCCTTCATCGACGAAGTGCACCGTGCACCCAGCCACCTTCGCCCCGTAGTCCCAGGCTTGTCGCTGGGCATGTGCCCCGGGAAATGCCGGCAGAAGCGCGGGATGAATGTTGAGCACCCTGCCCGCGAAGCGACGCAGAAAGACAGGCGACAGAATGCGCATGAAGCCTGCCAAGACCACCCACGTGACTCCGGCGGCCAGGAGCTGATCAGCCAAGGCGGTCTCGAAGCTCTTGCGGTCGCCAAAGTTGCGATGCGAGCAAACCGCGCTCGGAACTCCGACCGCAGCGGCGCGCGACAAAGCTCCCACGCCGTCGAGGTTCGACAGCACGAGCTTGACGCGCGCATCGAGCGTTGCCGCGCCCACGGCGTCGAGAATCGCTTGGAGGTTCGACCCTCCGCCGGAGACCAGGATCCCGAGCTCGAGCGTGGGCATGCCTAGACGTACTCGACGCAGGGTTCGTTACCGGACGTGTCCGCGACGATCTCACCCAAATCAACCACCTGCTCACCAGCGGCGGAGAGGGCTGTGACTGCGGCGTCGGCGCGTGAAGCGTCAACCGCGGCGATCAGTCCGAGTCCACAGTTGAACGTGCGCAGCAGCTCCGGCAACTCGACGGGACCGCCCGCCTGGATGACGCGGAACAGCACTGGCAGTTCAGGCATCCGCACCTGAGCGCGCGTCCCAGGGGGCAGCACGCGCGGCAGGTTGTCGGTCACGCCACCACCGGTGACATGGCAGAGCGCGTGCAGACCATCGCCGATGGCGGTCTTGAGCTGGCTCACCAAGCGCGGATAAATGCGGGTCGGAACGAGCAAGGCCTCGCCGACGGTGGTGCCAAGCTCCGGCACATGCGCGTCGAATCCGAGTCCCATCTGCGTCTCGAACACGCGCCGCGCCAGTGAGTAGCCGTTGGAGTGCAGGCCGCTCGAAGTGATACCGAGCAGGCGATCGCCGACGCGCACCTTATCGGGTCCGAGCAGCTGACGACGTCCGACCACGCCCACGCAAAAGCCTGCAAGATCGTACTCGCCGGACTTGTACATGCCGGGCATCTCGGCGGTTTCCCCGCCGATCAACGCGCAGCCCGCCAGGCTGCACCCGTCGGCGATGCCCGCGATCACGCGCTCGGCGATGCCCACGTCGAGCTTGCCGCAGGCGAAGTAGTCGAGGAAGAACAGCGGGCGAGCGCCGCAGGTTGCAATGTCGTTGGCGCACATCGCGACCAGGTCCTGCCCGATCGTGTCGTGGCGGCCGGTGGCGATGGCCACGAGCAGCTTGGTCCCAACCCCGTCGGTCCCGCTGACGAGCAGCGGCTCTTCGATGTCGGTTGGGATCTGGCAGAGTCCGGCGAAGCCACCGATATCGGCGACTACCTCCGGGATCCGGGTACGCTTGGCGAGCGGTTTGATGCGCTCGACGAGATCTTCACCCGCGTCGATGTCGACGCCGGCCTCGCGGTAGGTAATCGCCATGGCTGGCGCGTCTTAGCATTCCCGCCGAAGCGGCGGGAGGGGGCGCAGCAGCGACCAGAGCCCCCAAACGGCAAACAGCGCGCAGCCGACCAGCAGACCGGCAAGCCCGAGCGCCCAGCGCGTGCTGGCCGGAGACTCCCCATCGACCAGAAGCCAGGCATTTGCAGGGAGATGTCCCTTAGGCCAGCCCGCTTCGACCACCGCGCCGGCGAGCGCTGCCTGGCGGAGCGCGGTGCGATTTAGTGGCATCAATCTTCCGACAAATGAAGCGGGCGGAATGAACGCCTCATTGTCGTACACCGCGGGCACTCGGAACTGGATCCAGAGCTGCGGATTGCCGGCCACTGGGCCCATGCGATAGCTGTCCGACTCAAGCGGGCGCTGAAAGCGGACCGCCCCCTCGGCCGCGAGGGGCGCACGGCCTTGCACCCAGTGGTTTGCAAGTGCGGCGCTGGGATGCAGTTGCGCGAGGTCCCCAAGCGGCTGAACCGGGGAAAAACTCAGGCAATAACCGATTTCACCGCGCAGGCCCCAGAGCACACCGAGCGACGCCACGGCCACCAACGTCAGCACCCCGAGCGTGACCCGGCGCAGGGGGCGCCTGGGGGAGGGGAGATCGGTGAGGTCCGGATCCGGTTGATTTTCGGTAGCGGACAAGGCGGGAGGCGGGAGGGTCATGGCTATCGATTTCCTGGGCGCTGCCGTTGTTCGACACTTGAGTGTGCCCAAGGTTCCCGAAAGCGGCCATCGGGCTCGTTCTCTCGGGGATTCCTTGGAGCGCCTGACTAGGATAGCCTGTGTGCGAGTCTGAGGGATCTCAATGGCAGCATCGAAGACCATCACCTGCCCGTCGTGCGGCTTCAAGAACGCCGCACCGGTCGTCAATAACCGCTGTGTCTCCTGTGGAGCCAGCATCGAGGAAGTAGGGCGTCGCTCCCTATCACCCAAGGAGGCGATTGAGCGTCGTTACCAGCAGGAGGGTTTCAGTCCGCTCTGGTTCGTTGTGTCCGTCGGCATCATGAGCGTACTCACTGCGGCGATCGTGGTGGGCCTACCCATGGTGCTACCGCTCGTCGATTTCGAGGGGTCCGCCGGCATGATGGCCGTGATACCGGTTTGGTGCGCGGGTGGCTTGCTGGTCGGGTTGGTCTCGCCGGGACGCACGTTCGTCGAACCCGTCGTAGCGGCCTTCCTGGTGGCGATTCCAACCGCCATTTTGCTGCACAGTTCGCAGACCGTGAAGGTGATGCCGGGCTTCATGTACGCACTGCTCTCGGCGGTCGGCGTGTTGTTTACGCTCGTCGGCTCGTATCTCGGTGAGCGCATTCAGCTTGGACCGCCACCAAAGGCCGCCGATTGAGAGTTTCTTTTGTTTGGTGCGGCGTGGTGACGCTCCTGCTCGCTTGTGCGACTGAGGAGAGCCCCGAACAACTCGAGCGCGACGAGGCCTCAGGGCTCTTGGTCGCGCTCGACCGTTTGCGCGCCGCACCAAACCCAGGAAAATCTCAGGCGCTTGGCGCGCTCACGCAGCTGCGCGTCACTCAACCGAGCACGACCGCGCTCAAGGCGCGCTGCGCTGAGGCATACGCCGCGCACGTTCACGCGCTCGACGGACTCGAGCAGGCGCGCTCGGCAGAGCCCGCGCTTGCGCCGGCACTGCTGGCGGGCGCAACGAGCGAACTTGAGCGGGCCAAGCAGGGCACGCTCAGCTGCGCGGACCTTCAGAGCTCGATGCGACTCCGGCTGCGCTGAGGCGCGCTCAGGAGACCGAGGCGGGCGCACTCACGCGCTCACACGCTCCACGCGCTCACGGAGCCGTGGCCGTAACGAACTCGATGCGGCCAAAGCGACTCGCGCGATGGAAGTTCCCTTGGCCGAGCAGCGGGGACCAAGCGGCGCCGCCGTTGTCCTGCATCGCGTAGAGGTTGATGCGGTATTGATCGCCGGGGCGTGGCGGAACATGTGCGGCCCGCGTGAGACTCTTGAACGGGAGCGCGAGCTCCACCGTGTAGCCC
This sequence comes from Polyangiales bacterium, assembly GCA_038207155.1. Classification (GTDB taxonomy): domain Bacteria; phylum Myxococcota_A; class Polyangia; order Polyangiales; family Polyangiaceae; genus FEN-1139. The sequence goes on along the minus strand of JBBRAB010000021.1, from coordinate 53,518 downwards.
CGATCGCGATCGCTCGAATCATCCAGGGTGCCAGCAAGCTTCACCGCGCTCGTGAGCTTGGCACTCCACTCTTGATGACCAAACGGGCCGTCGGGGCCTCCGCGCGGGCTGTTGTAGTCGTCAAATAGCGAATCAAATACCAGGTTCTGCGGGTTAACCTGGAGCTCGTAGTAGTTGCGACCGTCACCATCGCCATCCGGATCGAGCATCAGCTCAACCGTGTCGCGAGTCCACAGATGCGGGTCGACGGCGTTGGTCGGAAAGCCTCCGACCAGATTGCTATCGTGCACCTCAAAGGCGACGTACAGATTCTGCGCGTCCCACAGCAGGCGCGCTTCTCCCGTGATGGGCGAGGCCGGATCCAGCGCAGCGCCGCTGCCTGCGTCCACGAACGCTCCGGTGCGCGCCGCGGCATTCCAGGCGGGTTCATCTAGCTGCCCGTCCATCGTGAGGCGCGCGCTCGGTGCGAGCTGCGGGATGGCGAGTCGCGGGACCTGTCGCAGTCGGTCTTGTGCTCCGCGGGTGTCGAGGTGCAGTTCGGCGACGACAGCTCGCCTTTGGCCGTCTTCGACGCCGCCGGTCGGCAAGAGTCGCTCCGAGTCGCGGTAGAGCCCTGCGACGACGGTGATGCGCTGGGTTTGGATCACCGCCGGCAGGTCAAGCTCGAGCGGATCCTCGTAGATCTTTCCCGGGATCCAGGCTCCCGGTTGCAGACCAGGGTGTCCCGGGGCGCTGCGACGAAGTGGCCCCGCCTCGTCCGCATTGACGATGCGTTCCCCCGCACCGTCGAGCACATGCGTAAACAGCAACCAGCCCTCGGGCAGCTCGCGCTCGAGCTTCCAATAGAGCTTGAGCGTGACGCGACTTCCCGGGACCAGCGCAGTGTCCGGCGTCACCGAGTAGCCGAGCAGCTGCACCGCATTGCCGAAGCGAATCGAGAGCGGATGAGCCAGCTTGGGCGCAGAGCCGAGCTCAAAGCGTTGACGCAGCGCCGGGTCGCCCGAGGGCTTCGAACGACCACAACCGAGCGAGCTTGCGAGCAGAAGCGCGCCGAGCAGAAGCAGCGCGGTGGAGCGCCGACGCCGCATTAGCGCTTGTTCTTTTTTCGCGCGTCGCGTTCGCGCTTACGCTGGTTTTTCTTGGCGTTGCGCTCAGCGGTCGACAGGGCCTTCATCTTCGGAGCGCCAGCGCCGCCCCCGGGCATGCCGCCCATGCCAGGGAAACCGCCCATACCGGGCATTCCACCCATACCGGGGGGCATTCCAGGGAAGCCGCCCATGCCTGGCGGCATTCCGGGGAAGCCGCCGGGAGCGCCGCCCTGACCCTTCATGGCTCGTCGCATTTGGCGAGCCATGTTGAATTGCCGCATGCCCGGCAGGCTCGACAGCGGGCCGCCGCTGCCGCCGCCCATGCTCGTCATCATCATCTGCTGCATGAACATGAACTTCTGTACGAGTTCCTGCACCGCGGGCTCTTTCGAGCCAGAGCCATTGGCGATACGACGCACGCGCCCGGGCTCGCGAATGAGGCAGTTCGGATCCTCGCGTTCAACGCGCGTCATCGACTGAATCATCGCTTCAATGCGCGACAGTTCGCCGTCGTCGACGTTGACGCCAGGCGGGATCATACCGGACAGCCCCGGGATCTTTTCGATCAGATCCTTGAGGGAGCCCATCTGCTGAATCGTCCGGATCTGATTGAGAAAATCGTCAAACGAGAATTGGCCGGACATGATGCGCTTGGCATCTTCTTCCGCCTTCTTCTGGTCAACGACCCCTTCAAACCCCTTGATCAGCCCAACGACGTCACCCATGCCGAGCACGCGGCTCGCCATGCCTTCGGCGCGGAACGGCTCAAGCTTGTCGGTGGTTTCCCCGGTACCAACAAAGACGATCGGCGCGCCGGTCACCTCTTTGACGCTGAGGGCAGCACCGCCGCGAGCGTCACCGTCGAGCTTAGTCAGCACGACGCCAGTGATGCCCAGGCGTTCGTTGAACGAGCGCGCCGTCTTGACGGCGTCCTGCCCAATCATCGCGTCGATCACCAGCAGGATATTCTGCGGCGACACGGCGGCTTTGACGTCGCCCAGCTCCTTCATCAACAGCTCGTCGATCGCGAGGCGACCGGCGGTGTCGTAGATGATGACGTTGCAGCCGAGGCGCCGCGCTTCGGCCGGAGCAGCCTGGCAGATCTCCACGGGGCTGGCGCCCGCGATGTTGAAGACCGTGACGCCGAGCGCTTCGCCGAGCACCTGAAGTTGCTCCACGGCGGCGGGGCGCTGCATGTCGGCTGCGACGAGCAGCGGCTTTTTGCCGCCCTTGACGAGCAGTCGCGCCAGCTTAGCGGCGGTGGTCGTCTTACCCGACCCCTGCAGACCGACCATCATGATCGAGGTCGCGCCGTCAGGCTGGATGCGCAGCGGTTCATCGCCGCACTCCATCATCTCGACTAGCTCGTCGTGGCAGATCTTGACGAACTGCGCGGCGGCTCCGACTCGGTGCGTCGAGCCGGCGTGCTTGATGCGAACCTGGACGGTTGCACCGACAGCCTTCTCTTCGACTCGAGCCAGGAATCGTTTGACGACGCCCAGTTCGACGTCTGCCTCTAATAGGGACTGACGGACTTCCTGTAGCGCTGGCCGCACATTTTCCGCAGTGAGCTCGGTGAGCCCTGCGAGACGGTTTTGTGCTTCTCGAAAGCCCTTGATGAGTGTGTCGAACAAGGTGTCCCGCTCTTAGCACAGCCTCTACGGGTCTGCTCGGAGCTCAGGAAGGGCGGTTTTTCCCCTACCGTCCGCCTTCCAGCGGAATGAGACGGGTCTAGGCCGAGCTTTCGGCGAAAGGCTCAGGTTCAGGCTGCGGCGGCGGGGTCCGTCAGTCCGTCGGGTCCTCGGCAGGCTCGGACTCCGCGTCCGGTTCCGGCTCGTCCGAGCCGTCCGCGGCGAGCTCGTCCCGCAGGACCAGCAGTCGGTCGTACAGCTCGCGGCGGCGCTGGCCGATCAGGCCCGAGCGCTCGACCAAGGTGCGAGGCGATTCCCCCTCCGCGAGGGACTGGCGATACAGCTCAGGCTCCCAGAGCGCTTCCACCGCTTCGAGCTCGACGGCGCTCAGCACGAGCACGATCTCCCCGCGCCACTGCAGGGCCGAGTCCGCGATCTGCGCGGCGGTCCCATGCAGGACCTCTTCATGCAGCTTGGTAAGCTCGCGACATAGGGCCAGCCTCCGGTCAGGCACGATGCTGGCCAGAGCTCGCAGGGTGTCGCTGGCGCGTTGCGGTGCCTCGAACAGAACCACGGCCTCTTCCGTGCGCGCGATGCGCTCGAGCGCGCGGGTGCGACGCCCCCCCTGACGCGGGAGAAATCCGAGGAACAGAAAGGGGCCCTCGACGAGGCCAGACAACGCAATGGCAGCGGTGAGCGCGCTCGGGCCCGGGATGACCTCGACCTTGAAGCCAGCTTCGCGCGCGGCCGCGACGACGCGCGCGCCCGGATCGCTGATCGCCGGCATGCCGGCGTCGGTCACCAATGCCACGCTCCGACCCTCCCGCAAATGAACGCTCACTCGCTCGAGCTCGGCTGGGCTGCGATGGGCTTCGATGCTCGAGAGCGATTTACCTGCGATGCCGAAAAAGGCCAGTAGGGTGCGCGTGTGGCGCGTGTCCTCAGCCGCGATATGCTCGACCAGCCGCAGCGTCTCTAGCGCGCGACTGCTGATGTCGCCGAGGTTGCCGATCGGGGTGCCGACGATGTAGAGCGTGCCGGTTGCGGCGCCCGCACTCTCCGTGGCGGCGTCTTGGTTGCGCCGATGCTTGGCGCGCGGCTGTCCGGCGTGGGAAGGGGTGGGTCGAGCCATGGTTTAGCCGTCTATGCGGACGGCGTCACCGAGACTGACCGCCAAGAATTTCCGTAGATTGTCGGTGATGCGAGCTTCGAGCTGTCGCATACGCTCACGCGATACGCCGTATTCGTCCCCGAGCTGCTGCAAGGTCACCGGCTCTTCCGAGATGAGCCGACGCTCGAAGATGTCGAGATCGCGTCCCGCCAGGGTTTGCTTGAATTTTGCGAGCTCAGCTCGCACCAGCTCGTGGAGCTCGAGGCTCTCAGAGAGCTGATCGGGCCCAGCCGTGGGGGCTGGCATCAGATCGAGGCGTGAGGTGGGGCGCCCGTCGGCATCGCCCACGTTGGCGTCGAGTGAGGCGTCGCCGGCGGACAGGCGTCGATCCATTTCGATCACCTCACTCTCGTGCACGTTGAGACGCTCGGCGATCTCGGCATGCGACGGCTCGATGCCCATCGCGGTGAGTCGCGCCTTTTCCTTGTTCAAATTGAAGAAGAGTTTGCGCTGCGCCTGCGTCGTACCGAGCTTGACGAGTCGCCAGTTGTTGAGGATATACCGCAGGATATAGGCGCGGATCCACCAGGCCGCATAGGACGAGAGTTTGACGCCGCGGTAGGGGTCATAGCGACGCACCGCCTGCATCAAGCCGATGTTGCCCTCCTGCACCAGATCCATGATGTTGCGGTAAGCGCGGCGGTATTCGTAGGCTAGCTTGACGACGAGGCGCAGGTTGGCGGTGACCAGCCGCGCTGCGACCTTGACGTCGGTGGTGCGATGGTACTCGACCGCGAGCTCGTGCTCTTCCTCGGTCGTCAGCAGCGGATGGCGCTGAACCTCCTGCATGTAGAGCTGCAGGGGATCCATCCGGGCCAGCGCGCGCGTGGCGGGCCGGCGGCTTGGAAACGGGCTGCCTTCATCGAGCTCAATTGACTCGCCAACGGCCTCGACGACCATGTCGTCGCCCTGGTCAACGAGGGGTTCATCGAGCGGCTCGTCCTCGGGACCGAGCACCTCGACCCCGTCGACCTCAATCAGTTCGTCGTCAGTTTCTTCCGCGTCCTCGTCGCCGGCAGCGTCAACGATTTCCGTCGGCTCCTCCTGCACCACGGCCGGCGAACCTGCAGCTTTACGTTTCGGACGGGAGAGCGTCGAGGAGGTCGTGGAGTTGCGCGCGGCCAATGGGGTTTCTCAGGGAGCGGACGAATCTTCCGAGCAGTGTTGGGTCGTCCGAGCGGGCCCGTCAAGGGCACCTCAGGTCCGAGCCTCCCGTCACCACGGGATTTCGGCATCAATAACAAAGCAGCGGGCCCAAGGATTCCCTTGAGCCCGCTGCTCTTCCAGAGCTGACGCCGCCGACGTCGGGCTAGAACTGACCCTGAACGAGGAAGCCGGTCGGACCAATCGCGACCTGCGGTCGCTTCCAGGTGGCTTCCTCTTTGGGCGCACTGCGGGGGGAGACCGCCCAGAGCACCCCAGCCGTCGTCAACCCAACCAACCCGACGCCAAGGCCGACGCGCGAGAAGGTGGCGTAGTTCGCCTGCTTTTCGGGGCTGTCGAAATAGTCACCCTTGCAGATCTTGTTGACGCAGTTGTCGTCGATCTTTTTTTGCTCGGCGTAGCTGAGATACGCAAAGACTCCCGAGGTAACGAGTCCGGCCGCGCCGACGACCAACGCGCCGGTCATGTAGGGCTTCGAGTTAAAGCCGTCCGCAGGAGGCGCTACGGGCGCGGGCGTCGTCGTGGCTTTGGCCGTAGGCGCCGCTGCTGGTGCCGGTGGCGGAGCCAGCACGATCGTTACCTTCTGACCCGCGGCTCCTTCAAGCTTTTGACTGGCCTTGCCGCCGGAGGTCCCGAGCACGATCACCTCGGCTGAACCCGGTGCGAGCAGCAGGGGCTCGGCCCACTGCGCGCGGGGGTGATCCTTGCCGTTGACGGTGACCTGCTCGATCAACCCGCCGTCGCGCACGTCAAGCGTGACAACGACGCTCTTCTGCTCAAGTTCGGCGAGCTCGGTGCGCGCGGTCTTGGCCGTGTCAGCGTACTTCTTTTCGCCTTTGCCCAGCGCTTCACCCTGGGCGATGGTCTGGCGATAGGCCGCGTGGGCTTCGGAGCTCCGCCCGAGCTGCACCAGCGTGCGCGCGACCATCAACAGGGAGTTGGGACTCGCTACGGTGTCGTAGGAACCCTGGAACGCCGCGAGAGCGGCCTCGTGCTGGCCCGCATCAAAGGCCTCCATGCCGATGCCATAGCGACCCGAGGCGGTCTTCTTCTGCTCGGCGGTGGCGCTCTTGACGTCGGCCCCAGCGGCCATCGCAGCGGGGGTGCTAGCGAGCATGACAGCCAGCAGCGAGAGTGAGAGCCAGCGTGTCCGGTAGGAACGGTGCGTCGTATTCATGACCTCAGCCTCAACTTTTCTCAGATCCCCGAGGGGGTGTAGAGCTTCTTTTTCTTTACCGTCGTGGTCTTGGCCGGCGGCTTACTCGCGGGCTTCGAAGTGGCCGCGGATTTCTGCGCTTTGGGGGTCGCGGCGGTTTTCTGTGCCGGTTTAGTCGCAACCGCGGGCTTAGCCGCAGGGGCGGTCTTGGGCGGCGGGGTTGGTTTGGCGGCAGGGGGTTCGGGCGCAGGCTTCGCCGCTTCGGCTGCGGGAGGAGCAGCGGCTGGCAATGCTGGAGACGGCGCGGGAGCGGCAACCGCGGCGGACTCGCTCGCGGCAGCGCTCGGTGACGTTGCGGTGGTCTTGCTGCGGACCAGCCAGACCGCGCCGGCCGCGAGCAGGATGGCCGCCGCGCCCCCGATGATTCCGAGCGCGGTCTTGCGACTGCGCTTCTGGCGCAGTGAGGGGGGCGGCGGTTCGAGCTCGTCGTCGTCCCATACGGGCGACGCGGTGACTTTCGTGTGGGCTTCGTCGAACTCCGCTGTTGAGACGATCAGATCCGCGACGCTCTTGGGACGATAGCCCTGTGCCTGCTGGGGCGCGAGCGCTTGAGTCGTCGCTAGGGGAGCGCCGGCTGGCTGCACGGCGCCCGGGTTCGCAGGGACCGGGGTTTCGAGCCGATGAGCGAGCACGGGGGTGGCGGTGGCCGGACTGAAGGCGCCCGGCAGCGCGACTCCGACACCGGGCAACTGCACCGCACCGGGCGCAAGCACGACCGTGCCTCCGGGGCCGAGGGCAGCCGCCGCCAGTAATGGCTGTTGCTCGGGCGGTAGCGCGAGCGTGTTCCCGAACCCGGAGCTGTCAGCGGTCATTGGCGCCGACAGTGCCGCGACGGACGGTGGCGCGACGCCGAGCAGGGTCGGGAGGCGCTCGCGCGAGCCGCGTTCGCGAGTCGGGGAGTGACTCGGATCGAGCGAGGGGACCGCGACCGGCGAGCTCTTCGGAGGCGGGACGAGCTCTTCGGGCTCGAGCTCGATGTCCATGTCCGTGTGCAGGGACTCACGGTGCTGGATCAGGGTTGCTTCATCATCGAGCAGCGAGTCCTGTGACAGCAGTGGGGACGGCATGCCCAGCATGGCGCCGCGACGCGTGAGTGACGCCTCGGCGCCGGGCGTCATCGCGACGCGCGGCACGGTGATGTGGTCGAGGGACTGGTCACTGTCCGAGCTGTCGCCCATTGTGACCGGCACCGAGCGGATCAGCGTGACCGCATCCGAGAGGTCGTGGCGCTCGGGGGGCGGTGGCTTGTGACCCGCAGAGATCACCGTTGGACCCGCCGATGCACTGAGGATGCTTGCCGCCGCAGGTGAGGCAGCCGCAGGTGCCACGGGAGCGGCGGGGGCGGCGGGAGCGGCGGGGGCGGCGGGGGCGGCGGGAGCGACCGTGGCACCCGGGCGCGGCGGTCCAGCGACTCCCGTCTTTTTGGGAGCGAGCGCGCGCTCGACCGCGCGACTGCGCGCATCGAGGCCTTTTCCGGCCAGTTCACGCAGCAGCTCGTTGAGCGTGTCCGTTGGCGCGAGCCACTTGTCCGCGACGGCTTCGATCGCCTGCAGCATCGCCCCGATCCCGCTGTAGCGGTCCTCCGGGCGCTTGCCAAGCGAGCGTCGCACGATGTCCGCGGCAACTTGCGGGATCGCTTCGCCACCGGCGGGACGAAGGTTGTCGAGCGCGGGGGCCACCATGTTGCGAACCCGCTCGGTCACTACGTCGTGGCTGGTCCCGACGAACAGCTTCTTGTTCGTCAGCATTTCCCAGAGCAGCACGCCCGCGGTGAACACGTCCGCGCGGCCGTCAACCGGACTCGACGAACTCACCTGTTCGGGCGCCGCATAGCTCGCGACATCGGGTTGATGCGCCAGGCGCGGGAGTCTGCGCGCTACCCCACTGACACCCGCGTCGAGTAGATGCGCGCGACCGTCAGTTCCGATCAAGACGGAGTCGGGGAGTAGACCGCCGGCGAAGGTGGGACCGAGCTGCGACGGCGCACCACGCGCTTCGATCGCGCGTGCTCCCAGCAGCAAATCATGCGTGATTCGCAGCGCGATGGCGGGGTGCAAGGGCCGACCACGAAAGCTGGCCAGCCGCAGCACCGAGCGCAGCGTCTCGCCGTTGAGGTAAGTCGAGACCAGATGCAGGGAGCCATCGACGACGGCTTCATCCACCGGGGATGAGACGCAGGGATCATCGAGGCCAATCATCCAGCGCGCCGCCTCGCCGAGAGGCGTGAGCTCGGCGCTGGACAATTTTCCGTTGGCCGGGACCTGTCGAATGAGGACAGGTCGACCGTCATTGCCATCGATGGAAATGGTGAGTGTCCCGATGGGGCCTTTGGCCACTTCGGTGACAGGGGCGAATCGATCCTCGAAGCGCGGTGCGGACTCGTTGGTCGTGGTCACAAAGGGCTCACTAGTTCAGTCGGACGGGTCGCCCCGCGGTGGGGGAATCGGTAAGCAATACGACGTGGGCGAATTTACCCTTAGCGATTTGAGTCGTGGAGGCCGCCAGGTCGTAGACCAAGCCCCATTCGAGGCCCTCGGCTCCGCCGACGAACACCAGCTCACTCTCGGCGCAGCCCTTGGCGTAGCGCTCCAGGTTTTCCGCCGTCATGGTCAGATCAGGGCCGGCAAAGCCCTTGGAGCGTTTCGAGGCGGTCCCTCCCGACAGGCGCCAAACGGCGGTTCCGCGGTCAGCCAACACCATGGCTGCGACGCTGCACTTGGCAGGCGGGTTCCCGAGCTGGGCCGGCAGCTTGAACACCAGCTGCTGGGGGTATTCCGTGCGCGTGCTGGTCTTGACGGTGATATTGGCCACGCCGACCTTGCTGAGCTCAACCAAGAGCGCAGTCACCCAGCTCAGGTTGGCTTTGGCGTCGGCGGTGACGGTCACGTCTTTGCCGATCACCTCGCTCCGGACGGCGTCCACCTCTTTGGTGAGCTTCTCGCGATCCCCAGGTTTGTTGAGCAGCACGCGAGAAAATCCAATTTTCGGGCTCAAGGTGTCGACCGAGAACTCAAGCGGAGGCTTGGGTTTGGTGGCTTCGGTGAGGGAAGGCGCGGGCTTTGGCGCATCCTTCGGAGGAGCAAAGGGGTTGGCTTTCGGCTTGTCGTCGCAGGCAGAAAGCGTCGCGACGACCAGCAGCATCCCGGGAACCAATAGCGAAGGGCGCATGACCCGGCGATTCTAGACCAGTGACTGCGCGGGAAGCTTTGTTTTCGGCGACCTTGGCGTGTTCGCCATTTCTCACCCGCATGAAGCGCCCTCGGCCGCCGGGCGGATCCGCCGGGACAGCAGGCGGGGGCCGCTGCAAAACTCACCCAATTGCGCCAAGCTGCCGGCGTGTCGCAAGCCGAGTCCGCCCCAGCCACTGGGTTGCTCTTTGCCGTTCAGGCGCTGCTCGGCAGCCTTCTGCTCGGCCTGCTTGTTCAGCTCCTGCTACCGCACTGTGTTCACGGACTGGTTCAGCTCGGCCTGTTGTCAGCGGCAGGAGCGCGCGGCGCGGGGGGGCTGGTGGTGCGGGTCTGTCTGTTTCACTCCAGCCTTGGGCTGCTGGCGCTGTGGCTCTATCGACGCGGTAGGGCGCTGCCGGCGCGCCGCTTCACCGTCCCGGCGTTGCTCGGCTTTCTGCTTGCCTCGGTCGTTCTGGTGCTCGGGGTGGGACCCCTGGCGAATGCCGTCGCGCTCGGGTTGACGCAGTTGCTTGGGGCTGGAACTCAGGGCGTGGATCTCACCGCGCGCACCGTGCGACAGGCCACTCCGGGGCAGTTTTGGGTTTTGCTCGGCGCGGTCGCCGTGCTGCCCGCTTGCGTCGAGGAGACCCTGTTTCGGGGGGTGCTGCAGCGCGCTCTGGCGGGCGCGGGGCCGCGGCTCGCGCTGCTCGGTCAGGCCGTCGCGTTTGGCCTATTTCACCTCGATCTCGCGCAGGGCCTCGCCACGATGCTGCTCGGCTTGGTCTTTGGCACGCTGCGTCTGCTGTCCGGACGACTCCTGCCGAGCATGCTTGCCCATGCGGCCTACAACACCCTCGTCTTGCTGTCGCTGCGTGGCGGCAGCACGACGCAGGTCGATTGGCGTTCAGTGCTCCCTGAGTTGCTTGGCGGACTCCTTGTCGCGGCGCTCGGAGCGGCCGGTCTGCACGCAGCTTTGCGCGCCGCGCCGCCGGAGTCAACGTGACGGGTCTCGGCCTGTCGCTCGCGTCGGGTCTCGACGCGCTCGCCGCGCGCAGCCTTGCTTGGCACTGGCGTCGCCCCGCGCGCGCAGCGAGCGCGCAGGCGCTCGCCTCGCGTGAGCTACACCTCGCCACACGCTTGTCGCGGCTCGCCGAGCAGGTCGCGCAGTTGTCTGAAGCGGAGCTGTTTCCCGAGCCGCGCCTGCTGACACTCACTAACGCGGACTCCTCTGCTCGCTTGTGTTGGTCGGTGCCCTGGCCGCGCTGGCCCGCGCTCGATAACGTTCATTCTCCAGCGTCCGCGCAGCTCACGCGGCGCTTGCGCTCGCTCGCTGAGCAGGGTTGCCCGCAGCTGGCAGTTCGCTTCGGGCGGCCGGCGCAAGCGCGGGGCGCTGTGGTGGTCGTTCACGGTTGGCTCGGTGCCAGCGCTGCGCGCCTCCAATGGCAACGCCCCGCCGCCGCGCTCGCCGCGCTGGGACTCGAGAGCTGGCTCTTTACCCTGCCTGGTCACGCTCATCCGCTGCGTTGGCCCGAGTTTCCCTATCGCCGGCCCGAGCACAACCTGCGCGCGCTGGTGGCTGGGATCCACGCGCTGCGCGAGCTACTCGGCGCACTGACGCAGCGGCATGGCGTCGAGCCGGGACTCGTGGCGACGTCGCTCGGGGCCGTGTTCGGTGCTGCGGTTGCGACCACGGGAACGCCGCTGCGCTGGCTGCTGCTCGATCGACCGCTCGATAGTCTGGCGCGCCCCTGGCAGCAACGTGAGTCCGAGCGCGCGGCCCAGCTCGAAGCGATCTACGGCGGCGTCAATGCGTGCAGTCGCCGTCGAGTCACCGACGCGCCGCTCGTCGTGCTGGCGGGAGAGCGCGACCAGCTCGCGCCGCTGGCCGGAGCCGAGCGACTCACGGCGCATTTGGGGGCTCAGCTGCGGCTGTTTCCCGGCGGTCACCTCTGTCCGGTGGGTCACGCGCCATTGCTGCGTGACGAGCTGACGCGGCTCACGCGTGAGCGGTGCTGCTAACGCGCCGTCTGCCATGGGAGGCGCGCGGGCTAGCGCGAGGTGTCGCGCGCGCAATGCGGACTATCGACGACCACGGTGACGCCAGCGTTGCTTCCGACCAGCCCGTTCCAGCGACGTGTCATCGCGCGCTGACCGGTGAACACGTCCACATGCTTGCCTTGCACCTTGAGGCCACGATCCTGCGCAATGAAGCAGCCGTCATGCGACCCGCCGCCGCTCAGCTCGCGCGGGAGCCCCTCGAACTCGGGAATGTAGACGGAGGTCCCGAGCGGGATCTCGGCCGAATCGACCGCGATCGTGAGCAGCGGCGTGATGGCTTGTCCCATGGCGCCGCGTCCCCAGGGAAAGCGCGCGAGCTCCAGCGAATCAAAGCAGATCCGTTGGCCCGTGCGCGGACAGAGCTCCGCGCAGTCGCAGTCCCGACGGTTAAAGCTGATGGGGCTTCCGCTGCTGAGCAGCCCGCTGCCCTGCACGCAGACCGCCTCAAAGAATCCGCGATTGACGCGCGTCAGCGGACGGCAGCTGCCGTCATAGAGCGAGACCGCATCCCCAGTGAACTCGGACTCGCTTGGGAAATCGTAATAGGTGTTGCGGAAGGTGCCGAGCACCCGTCCAGCGAGCTGCTTGGGCACGCCGCGCTTGGGTTTCGAAGGCCCGCCGCGTAGCTTGAGTGGTTCCGCCTCACCACTGTCCACCTCGGCCAGCGGTGACTTTGGGGCCGGGGGCTCGGCTAGCGTGCGCACGCCGTCTTCGCGCACTTGGACAGGTTTGGTTTCAGCGACGCGCGGCACCGGCGGTGGTTCTTCGTGATCCCAGGCGTCTGGATTGGCTGCACCGGCCCGCATCCACGCCGAGCCAGCGGTGGTACAACCGACAGAGAGGGGCAGCAGCAGCAGCCAGAGCTTCACTCGGGCTTTCTGCCCGGTTTTCAGGCGGAGGGCAAGGGGACCCGTTGTGGGTCTTCCCCCACCAGCTCGAGCAGAGCCTCGTGAAGCCGCCCGTTGGACGCGATCACGTGCCCGATCGAGAGCTCCGGCTCGCGACCGTGAAGGCCCGTAATTCGCCCTCCCGCTGCCAGCAGGATCGCCGAGCCAGCGACGAGATCCCAGGCGTGCAGGCTCCTCTCCCAATAGCCGTCGTAGGTGCCGTCCGCGACGAAACAGAGATCGAGCGCGGCCGCGCCACAGCGACGCACTCCACGCACGATGCGCTTGGCTCGCAGGAACGGCTCGAAATTGTCGTGGGGTGGCTCGCGACGGTAGTTGGGAGAGAACCCGGTCGCGAGCAGTGAGTCCTCGAGCTCGACGCTGTCGCTCACCCGGCAGGGCTCCCCATTGCGATAGGCGAGCTCCCCGATGGCGCCGTGGTAACTGAGTCCGAGCGATGGAGCGACGACCGCGCCGGCCACCGGACGTCCGTCACGCATCGCTCCCACGCTCACACAATAAAATGGATGCCCATGCACGAAGTTGGTCGTCCCATCGAGGGGATCAACGTACCAGGCCAACTCCGTGGTGGGGGTTCCACCCTGCTCCTCACCGATCAGCGGCAGCTCAGGGGTGAGCTCACTGAGCCTTTGGCGCAGCAAGACTTCGCTCGCCAGATCGAACTCGGTCACAAGATCGATGCGCGCCTTTTTGCCGACTGCGGGGCGACTGCGAAAGCCGGCCTGGAGCAGCAGGGCCGCTTGGCTGGCAACCTCGAGCGCGATGGTTGCCAGCTCGGCAGGGGTGCGGCTCTGCATGGGACGCGCTTAGGCGGCCTTACCGCAGCATTTCTTGTGTTTCTTGCCGCTCTTGCACGGACAGGGATCGTTGCGGCCGACGCGCGGACCCTCGCGAACCACGGGTTGCGCTGCCAGCTCTTTGCCGTCCACGAAGAACCACTTGCCCTCGAGCTTCTCAAACTGAGCGCGCTCGCGGTGCGGAATGGTGGCGCCCTGGAACTTGTAGCGCGCGACGAACTCGACGAAGCCGGCCTCGTCGCTCGGACCACCGAGCTCGGTCTTGTTGACCTCGAGCCCGAGCCATTCAGCGTTGTTGCTCCAGGCTTCGGTGCTCTCGCGGTCCACACTCGACACGCTGGACGGATGGTGCGACTTGAAGATGAAGTCGATGTTGTGGGTTGCGTACGCCGTGTAGCGCGCGCGCATCAAATCCTCTGCGGTCTCCGGCCACCGCTCGCCAGAGAGGTAGGGGCCACAGCAGGTTTCGAGGGACTCGCCTTTTCCGCAAATGCAGGTCACTTGTCAGCTCCTCGGGACGGGGGGAGCTCAGCCGCCAAGCGACCGAGCAGACGGGCGTGGATGCCACCGAATGAGCCGTTCGACAACAGCGCAATCGTGTCCCCGCTCCGAGCCTCCCCGGCCAGCGTCTCAAGGATGGCGTCTATCGAGGGCAGCGCGCGGGCATTTTTGCCCTGGTTTTCCAGGTCACTGGCCAGCAGAGCGAGGTCGAGCCGCTCCTCAGGGGGCAAGTTCGGACGACCCACCGGTGCGAGCAAGATCTGATCAGCCGCGCTAAAGGCCGTCGCGTAAGCCTGCTGATGCGTCCGACGGCAGGCGGTGGCGCTGCGGGGCTCGAAGACGGCCCAGAGCCGCCCTTGGCTGTAACGTGCCCGAAGCCCTGCCAGCGTCTCCGCGACCGCCGTTGGGTGATGGGCGAAATCGTCGATCACCGTGATGCCGCCGGGGCGTCCCAGCACCTGCTGGCGTCGCGCGACTCCCTGAAAGTCCGCGAGTGCGCGTCCGAGCTCGTGCAGCTTGGCGCCGTAACCTTGCGCGCAGGCGGCCAGCGCAGCGGTCGCGTTGGCGATGTTGTGGCGCCCTGAGAGACGCGTTTGAAGTCGTCCAACGTACACGCCGCCGGCGTAGAGATCGAAAGCCGTTCCTTCGGGTTTGCTCGGCAGCGGCGCGGCGAGCCAGTGCGGCGGCTCGCCATGGGTGTCTTCTCCCTCGAGTGCGTACCAGGCGATTGGCGCCTTGGCATGTGCGCGCACGAGCTCGACCACCTGCCTTGAGCCCGCGTGCGCGATCACCAGACCCTGCTCGGGTACGCCTGCGATGAACGCTGCGAAGGCCGCGCGGTAGTCGTCAAAGGTGGGGTAGATGTCGATGTGATCGTGTTCGACACTCGTGATGATCGCGACCTCTGCACCATAATGCAGGAATTTGGCCGTTTTCTCGAAGTAGGCGGTGTCGTACTCGTCGCCTTCGATCACGAATGGTACGCGGCGCTGGGGGCCATCTGCTTGGGGTAGTGAGCGGCGTGGAACCGCGGGGCGCGCACTCGTGCCGAAGTCGAGTGGCAACCCACCGACCAGGAACCCCGGTGCATAGCCGCAACGGTCGAGCAGAAAGCTCGCCAGCGCAGTGGTCGTGGTCTTGCCATGGGTGCCAGCCACCACGAGTGGCGCGGTGTTGGCAAGCGCGAGCTCGCGCAGTGCGCCAGCGATGTGCGTGACCCTGAGTCCCGCCGCGAAGGCCGCGACCGCCTCGACATTGTCCTTGCGGCACACGTTGCCGACCACGACCAGATCCGGACGCGGCTCAAGGTGCCGCGCATCGAACCCCTGTACGCAACGCACGCCCCAACGCTCGAGCGCAGGCCCCATCGGGGGGTCGAAATGCAGGTCACTCCCGGTGACCTCATGCCCGAGTTGTCGGACAAGCCCCGCGAGGGCGCCCATTCCCGTTCCGGCGACGGCAACGAAGTGAACGTGCATGGCCTGGCCGCATTACCATCGCTCGCGCCCAGAGTCCCGCGTCAGCAGTCGGGTGTTCACGCTATTGGCATTGGCCCGCGACGCAGCTCTGTCCGCCGGTGCAGGCGGTCCCGCAGCGCCCACAATTACGCGCATCGGTCTGCAGCTCCGCCCGCGACTCCTCACAGCCGTCTTCCCACAGGCCGTTGCAGTCTGACGAGTCGCGCTGGCAGCGCAGGGCGTAGCAGACCCCTCCGCCACAGGCGGGTTCGAGCACATTGGGCGGAGGCGACCTGGTGCAGTCGGTGTCGCAGTCACCGCAGCGCTCGACGTCACTGTCGGTGTCCGTCTCGCAACCGGGTAGGGTATCCTGGCAGTCGCGGAAGCCCGACGCGCAGAGGGCAACCGCGCAGACTCCCCCCGCGCTGCAGCTGGCCTTGGCGTGGGGGAGATTGCAGCCGCCACAGCCCTCCGCGGCGCAACCGTGAGCGGGGTCGTCGGTCCCAATGCATTGGCCGTCGCAGTACTTCTGTCCATCTGGGCAGCCCGCCTCAAGCTCATTGAGTCCAAGCGAGACGCTGCAGGCCAAGGGCAGCGCAAGCAGTGACGCGGCTAGAGATCGGCGCAAGAGTGGGAACATCAGAACGCTCCTCCCCATTGTAGCCAGGCGCTGTGACCGTCGGTGGTTGCCGTAAACGGGAGATGGGTGACAGCCTTGGTCACAGGCACGCTCGGTCGGTTGATGTAGAGCAGCGCTGCTACCGCGGCCGATCCGAGTCCGAGGCCTCCGAGCAGATCGGCGGTCAAGGCGTCGGCTCGGATACCGCTCATGCGTGACTTGTCACAGACGGGTGAGCACTCGTCGCGTGCCGAGTTGCGTTCCAGCAACGCCTCGGTCCCGAAGTAGGCTGCGCCTGCCAGTGAGGCGAGAGACAGTCCCCCCAGCCAGTACACGAGGGGCGGCGTTGGGCGCGTCATTCGAATCGGCGCCATGGCGGCCTCTGTCGGGGTAGCTTTGGCGGCTGGGGTGAAGTCCGCCGTGACGACGCGTCCTCGTTCGCCCTCGCGCAGCAGCACGAACTGACGCCGCTCGGCGCGTCCGGCCATGCGAAAGCGAAGCTGATGAGGGCCCGGATTGAGCTCAAGGGCGCGACCTGACAACCGCTCCCAGACCCGCTGCTCGTCCACCCAGACTTCCACGTCACTCTCGTCGCCTCGCTCTGAGCGAGCGGCGAAGAGTACGGATGGCGTCAGGGTTTCCAGCTCGTCAAGCCAGCGGGTGCAGTCGATTCGAAGGGCGGCGGGGCACTGCGCGTCCGCGCAGAGCAGGAGTTCTCGCCGTGCCTCGACGAATTTGTCGTCCAAGCGCAGCTCCTGGGACAGCTCGTGCGACTTGATGCAGACCTCCCGGGTCACCCGCGCCGGCGGGCTGGGCACGGGGGCCTCGGCCCGCGCGCGTGGCGCGGTCAACAGGAGCCCCATACAGAGGCAGAGCGACATCGTTCGGACCAAGAGCAAGGTACTTCCAAGAAAACCTGAGATCGCAATCGTCGTCAAGCGGGGCTCGCGGTTCGTGCCGTCTGAGGGCTAATAGGTCGCGGGGCCGACGTTCTTAATGTTCCAGCTTCTAGTTAATCCAGGACCTCGAGCTGAGGCAGAAAATCGACGACGCAGCACCTCACTGCACCTGCACTCGCCTACAAGTCGGCGGCTATCGCAGTCGCGGCCTGCTCAAACGAGCTACCAGTTACTGTCCCACCTTAGGGGGAATCCTGACGGTCCGTAGAGCTGACAGTGATAGATTTGCAGGTTCGACTCCGCGACGATTTCGTCGCGGCTGAACCACGAATGAGGAAGGCAGGGGATCGCATGAGAAAGACCGTTATCAGTTCAGCGCTCGCGGCAATCGTTGTGATCGGGGCAGGTTGTTCGAGTTCCTCGGACTCAACGACTCCCGAGCCCACCACGATCGAGCTGTTCAGTTGGTGGACGTCGCTAGGCGAGAAGGAGGCATTTGATGCTGTGACGGCGGTGCACAAGGCGCGCTTCCCCGGCGACACAGTGACCAACCTAGCAGGGCCCGACTCCGGGAGCGCGCACGCGCAACTCGAAAAGAACCTCACGAGCAAGCCGCCAAATCCCCCCGATACTTTTCAGGTCAACGTGGGGGCGGATTACCCGCGCTGGGTCCTTGTTAACGGGACCGATGCAGCCGATTCCAAGTTGGAACCCTTGCCGGCCGAGCTGGACTCAGCGGTGTTCTGGAAAGAGCTCGTGGCTGCTACGAGCGTTGACGGCAAGTACTACGGCGTGCCGCTCAATGTGCATCGCATCAATTCCCTATTTTACAACAAGAAGCTGTTTAAGGAGCTGGGTCTGAAAGAGCCCAGTTCGACCATGACGCTAGAGGAGTTCAACACCCTCTGCGAGGCGATCAAGAAGAAGGGGAAGATCCCGCTGGCCCTCGGTAACGTCAACAACTGGACGCTCCAAGAGCTGGTCTTTGAACATATATTTCCGGGCATTGCCGGGGCCAAGGCTTACGAGGACTTCTGGCATGGCAAGTCCACCGCCAACTCGAGTGCCCTGTTGGCGGCTCTCGATGAAGCCCTCATTTTGCGCTGCGGTCCGGACAAAGTCGCGCCCTGTACCGATGGCTACGTCAACGCCGATTCGGACAAGATCGACTGGCAGCCCGCGCTCGATCTGGTCATGTCAGGCGACGCCGCGATGAGCGCGATGGGTGATTGGGCCAAGGGCTATTTTGAGGGCAAGGGCAAGGTCGCCGGCACCGATTTCGGCGTGACCGCGTTTCCGTCGAAGTCTCCAGTTTTCGTCTACACCGCCGATAGCTTCCCGCTACCGGTGGGTGCCCGCCATCGCGACGGTGCGGTGCGCCTGCTCGGGACCTTTGCCTCAATCGAGGGCCAGCTCGCCTTCAACAAGGTCAAAGGCTCCATTCCTGCGCGGCTCGACATCAATCCGAAGGACTATCCGGATGACTTTGACGTGATGCGCGCTAAGACCATGCTCGACTTCCAGCAGGCCGAGCGAGGCCTAGCCATGTCGGGCCTTTACGCGTCAGATCGCCTGGTCGATCTCGGAAAGACCCTCCGCACAGCCACGGCAGCTGGGGAAATCGAGACGGTCAAGACCTACATCGAGAAGAACTACGGCACTCTGTCGCGCTGACTTCGACCGCCGAGTGACGAGGTCGAGAGGCCTCGTCGCTCCGGTCTGCGTGCTAGCGGACGGGGCGCCGCGGAGGAGACCCGCCAAACGTTGACGAGGGCGCTACCGGGCTGTGGGGGCCCGCAGGCGCCGCGTGCCCCGGCGTGGTCGTCGCGGGCAGAGCGCGACCCGGTGCGGCCGTCGCGGGCAGAGCGCGACCCGCAACCGACGATGGCTTGGGCGCAACGCCACGGGTAGAGGCAGGAGCGGCTGCTGCTGTCCCCGGAGCGCCCGCGCTGGTCCCGGGCTTGCGCGCGTTCCAACAGTTGGGACAGCGCCACTCCATGATCCGCTGACCGCCGCTGTTCGTCCCACGCGTCAACCGCCAGCCATGTTGCGAACTGATGAGGGTGTAGTTCGTCTCCGTGAGAGGAGACATTGCCCCACAGTCCACACAGCGGTGTCGGTTGTCGTCTTCGGGGAGGTTGGCCATGAGGGGTTGTCGGGGACGCTAGGGCTACCGGCGTGAGGGGCCCGCGCGGACCAGCTGTGAGTGTTGCTCTACCGTGATCGGTTGAGTATGCCAGATGCTTTAGGCCCTGTAAAGCTTGACCTCGCGCAGCCTACCGATGCGCAGTCTACCGATAGGGCGTGGTGTCGGCCTGCCCGGCGCTGCCCAAGGCAGCAACAGTTGTTTGAGCGGAATCGCAACTGTCGTTGTGGAGTGGACGCGTGATGCGCTAACCTGAGAGAGTCCACTGAGGCGCTCCTTGGCTGAAATCACTTCCCCCATCACCCACAAAGACGTCGGCAAGTACCGCGTGCTCTTGGAGCTGGGGCAGGGAGGCACCGCCCACGTCCATCTGGCGGCGGCGCGTGGGCCCGGCGGCTTCAACAAGCTCGTGGTGCTCAAATCCCTCAAGCGGTCCATTGCGTCGGACCCTGAGGTGAGGCGGATGTTCCTCAATGAGGCGCGGCTCTCGGCGCGTCTCAACCACCCGAACGTGGTTGAGATCAATGAGGTCACCGAGCACGAGGGGCTGCCGGTGATCGTGATGCAGTACCTTGAGGGCCGTCCGCTCTCGGACGTGATCGTTCGGCTCGGTCCTGCGTTTTCGAGGGCAGCACACCTCAAGATCCTATGTGACGCGATGGCGGGGCTGCACTACGCCCATCAGCTCAGGGACTACGACGGCGCGCGGATGAATGTCATCCACCGCGACATGACGCCGCAGAACGTGTTTGTGACGTTCGACGGTCAGGTCAAAATTCTCGACTTTGGCATTGCCAAGCTTGCCGGCGCCTCACAGGAAACGCAGCAGGGAGTCATCAAGGGCAAGCTCCGCTATATGCCGCAGGAGCAGATCGACGGCGACGATGTCGATCACCGAGTCGATGTCTATGCTTGCGGGGTGATGCTCTGGGAGGCGGCCACTGGCGAGCGCTTGTGGCGTGGTTGTTCCGACGTGACGATCATGAATCGCGTCATCAATGGGGAACAACCACAGCCGTCGACGATCTGCCCAGACATCGAGCCCGAGCTTGAAGCTATCGTCGTCAAGGCGATGGCCTATGAACGAGTCGATCGCTACGCGACTGTTGCCGAGCTGGCCGCCGCGGTCGAGGGCTACCTTGGCAAGCAGGCGGCCGTCTCGTCACGGGATCTTGCCGCGCTGATGTGCGAGTGGTTCGCGGAGTTTCGTGCAGAGACGCAGCAGCAGATCGAGTCGCAGCTGTCGAGCGACACCTCGCTGACCTGGGACCGCAATGCTCCGCTGAGCTTTCCTCCCTCGGGTCACACCCAGATATCTGTGGGGATTCTGGATTCGACCGGCTCGGCTGACCACACGCAGCGGGTGGTACCAGGTTCGACGCGGCTGAGTCGCGCGATGCTCGCGCTGATTGGCAGCGCTCTGGTGGTGCTTGGTGTCGCTGTCTGGCTTGCTTGGCCAAAGCCCACACCCCATTCCCAGGTGACGGCGCCCAGCAGCGTGGAGTTGCGACTCACCGCATTTCCCGCAGAAGCTCAGCTGCGTTGGGACGAGCGGCTCCTACCAAGTAACCCGTATACTCTACGCCTGCCGCTCGATCGTCGGTCACACGAGCTGGTGGTGACTGCGACTGGTTTTCGTGAGGCTCGGCGCACGCTCCAGCTGGAGCGTGATGGGGATGTGGTGGTCTCGCTTGAGCGCGTCGCACCCTTG
Source organism: Polyangiales bacterium (assembly GCA_038207155.1). Lineage (GTDB taxonomy): Bacteria > Myxococcota_A > Polyangia > Polyangiales > Polyangiaceae > FEN-1139. The sequence continues at coordinate 32,985 of JBBRAB010000021.1, read as the reverse complement.
ACGGTCCCTCAACCCTCAGCGCAGGCTCCCAGCGGTTCCACGCCGACTCGTAAGCGGGCAGGGCCTGCGGCTGCCGCGACCGCGGCTCCAGCCGCTCCGGCCACGGACTGCAATCCGCCGTATTTCATCGATGCTCGCGGCATCAAACGCTACCGCCCCGGCTGCTTGCTCTAGGACCTTGTCCCCGAGCTCTGCTGCAGCGCCGTGCATTGATGCTCGCAGGGGACCGCGCTGAGGCGCGAACGGCGGGTGAGCTCAGGCGGCCACTTCCCGGCGTGCTCTGGCGCGGGCGGCGCCGCGTGACGCCGCAAACGCGAGCCCCATGAGCGTTAGGCGCAGGCGTCGAGCATCGATCAGGCCCTCCTGCTCCAGCTGCCGCAGCGCGCTCTGCAGCCCCCCAGGACTGACCTCCAGGTGACGAACGAGTCGCGGGAGATTCGCAGGGCGACCCGTCTGGGCGAGGGCACAGAGCTGGTCGAGAATCGCGAGGCAGAGTTGGCGTTGGCTGTCCATGTCCCAGTGGTAACTCGGATACTGAAAATACGTCCAGTTTCCGGCGTGCAGTGGTGTCACTTCGATAAGTGTCGGTTTCCGTGAATTGAAGAATAAATCAATAATAACAATAGCTTGCCGATATCGGTTGCGGCCCGCACAGGGCCGGGTTCGGGGTTGTGCTTGCCGCTAGGGCCCGTCTCTCGCTTGCCCTAGAGGGAGCTCGACTGCTATTGGCCCGGCCCAGGCTGTCACCACGCCGGACCGATATGAAGATCGTCGACCTGTTCCAACCCGATGCCACTGCCGTGTCCCTGGAGTTCTTCCCGCCCAAGGACGAGGCGGGGGTCGAGCGCCTGTTTCAGACCGTGGCGGATCTGCGTCCGCACAGCCCCGCCTACGTGTCCGTAACGTACGGGGCAGGTGGCAGCACGAGGCGGCTCACGCTTGAGCTCGTGCAGCGCATCAAGGCGGAGACGGGCATGGAGACGATGGCGCATCTCACCTGCGTCGGGTCGACCCAGGATGAGCTGGCGAGTGTGCTCGAGCAGCTGGCGAGCGCCGGGATCGACAACGTGCTCGCGCTGCGCGGCGATCCACCGAAGGGTGAGACCGCGTTCGTCGCTTCCGCTGGAGGGTTCGCTCACGCCGACGAGCTCGTGGCGTTCATTCGCCAGCGACATCCGCAGCTGTGCATCGGAGTGGCGGGTTACCCGGAGAAGCATCCCGAAGCCGAGTCGTTTGGTCAGGACTTGAGCAACCTCAAGCGCAAGGTCGACGCCGGCGCGGATTTCGTCGTAACGCAGCTGTTTTTCGACGATCGCGACTACCGGGGGTTCGTCGAGCGAGCGCGTTTGGCTGGGGTGACGGTGCCATTCGTGCCCGGTATCATGCCGGTCACCAACGTTTCCCAGATGCGTCGGTTCACGGCCACCTGCGGGGCGCAGTTCCCGGCGCGCTTGTCGGCGCGCCTCGAGGCCGTGCAGGACAATCCCGAGGCCGTGCGCGCGCTTGGCGTCGAGCATGCCGTCGAGCAGTGTCAGCTGCTGATCGCTGCTGGCGTGCCCGCGATTCACTTTTACACGTTGAATCGCTCGACCGCGACACTCGAGATCCTCAAAGCGCTCGGCCGCTAGTCGCGCGCGAAGGCATTAGTGCAGCGCGATGAGTGCGCTGCGCTCGTCGCGGGTGAGTTCCAGCGCGTGCCAACCCTGAGGCACGGCCGGTCCGAGCCAGTCAAAGGCGCGCTTGGCGTCACTCGGCGCGAGCGCGACCCGATTGCCCTCGCCGTGGCGCGCCAGGCCGTCCATCCACCAGGCCGCGTGCACGAGCAGTCCGCCTTCGAGCTCGAGTGTCCAGGCCAGATCGTGGATCTCGCGCTGCCCCGAGACCTGTGACGGCGTGAGCTCTTGATTGGTGATGTGCTTGCACGTGAGCAGGTGGGGTCCGAGCTCGGGACGTTTGTCGGGCAGGCTCAGTGCCACGGTCGCAAACACCGGGGTCTCACCCGCGTAGAGCACGAGCGCACCCGTCGTGAGATCGAGATCGGCCCAGTGCAGGCTCCCCTTCACGAACGAGCCAAAGTCATTGCGTCGACGCACCGCGCTCACGTCGCGTTCACGCACCCAGAGTTCGTCACGCGTCGCCAAATAGCGCTCGCTGTCGACGAGCTTCTGACGGCCGCTCAGGCCAAGGAGCGAGCGCTCCCCGAGTGGCGCCACGGGCGCGAACCCGTCGTCGCCAAGGCGATAACTCTTGGCGTCTGAGTGAGTCACGAACGCCAGCGGCAGCTCGAGTCCCGCGAGCTCCACGCCCGGGCCAGGGGTCACCTTGACGGGCACGAGTGACTCGATACGCACGAACTGACCCGAGGTGAGCAGAGCGAGCCGCGCGCGCTGGTCCTCTTCGTCGAGGGCTTGCCAGGAGCCGACCACGGCGAAGGTGGATTGTCGCCGCATCTGCCCGATCTCGTGCACGCTGTCTTCTTGCTTGGGATCGCGCGCAAACAGCTCGGTGGTGACGCGAACACGCGCGTAGGAAAAGGGCAGCGGTTGGTTGAGCTGCGGAGACTCGGACATCACCTTGAGGGTGGGGTGACTCAGCTCCGTGGTGGCGAGCTCGCCCGCGCAAACGAACCCGCGCGGACGCACGCCGTACCAACCCCCAGGACAGCCCAATCGCCCGACTGGCTCTGCTGAGCGCTCAATCTGTGCCCCAGCGCGCAGGTAACCCAGGCGCGGACTCTCGCGGTCGGCGCGCGCTCGAATTGGCGTGGCATTGCCGAGCGCGCCAAGCTTGAAACCGCTCGAACGCAGGGCTTCGCCTGCCTCGGGTTGGTCGGTTCCGCGCGCCAGTCCCGGCCCCTTCTCCCCCTTGAAGAGCTGGTCGCAGCCGAGGGGGAGCAGCAGCCCGGCAAGTAGGCAGGCCTGCACAGCCCAGGGGTTTACGCTTCGAGACATTGCTGGCTAGATCGCACAGTACGGGCCCGTGGGCCCAGTTTTGGGCAGATCATCGACTCGCTACTTGACCTGCGGCCGGTACGGTAGGACAAACGGGACAATATCGTGAAAGCTCCCGCCCTGAGTCTCCCGGTTGCCCTCGCTCTCGGCTGCGTCGCTGGACCCGCCATGGCCCAGTCGAACGGTGACGACTGGGACGGTGGCTTTGGCATGAAGTCTGAGCGTCGCAGTAACCTGCTGCTTGGCGTCGATCTCGGTCTTGGCTTAGGACAGGTCAGCGGCTATCCGCGCGACGCGGTTAAGGTCGACGACCCGCGTTACCTCTCCGATACCGGCTTCACTTTAGGTCGAAACGGCGCGTTCTATGTCGGTGGCGCCTTCACCGATTGGTTCTCGTTCTCGCTTGGCGCGCGCTTTGAGACGCTCACCAAGGGCATCACTGAGGCTAGTGGCGGAGCTGCGCTGCTGCGAGTCGAGACCTTTCCGCTGTACGCCAAGGGCGGACGCTGGCGGGATCTCGGCGTGGGCCTTGAAGGCGGACTGGGTTGGATGAAGTCGCGCAAGCATGACGAGGTGGTGGCGCACCTCGGTTCCCCCGGAAATGTGGGACTAACGCTGTTTCACGAGACCTGGCGCTGGGGTGGACTCACCGTCGGTCCGAGCCTGGCGTACACGCATCAGTTCAGCGAGACCGGGTACGCGCATCTAGGCATGATTGGTCTGCGCGCGGCCTACTACACGGGCCCCTGACGTGACGGCGCGCCGTCACAGCGCGCCGTACATTGCGCCGTACATTGCGCGGCGCGCCCTGCCGTCAGCGCGCGGCGCGTCCTCAGCGCGCGTCGACTCAACTCTGGCTACCCCAACGACCGTACACCACGCGCTCGTGGCCGCCGTAGTCGCGACTGCGACGAATGTCGGCAAAGCCGCGCGCGCTGAGTAGCGCGTCCACGCGCCCAGCTTGGTCAAAACCGAGCTCAAGCGCGAGCAGTCCACCGGGAGTGAGCCAGTCTGGCGCGGCCTCGACGATCAGCGTGAGCAGACGCATTCCATCGGGTCCGCCATCGAGCGCCAGCCTGGGCTCATAGTCGCGGATGCCGTGCTCGAGCTGATCGACGTCAGCCGAGGGAATGTAGGGTGGATTTGCCGTGATCACGTCAAAGCGCGTTCCCGCTGGCAGCGCCTCGAAGAGATCGCCCTCGTGAAACGTGAGCGAAAAAAGGCCGTTGCTCTGCGCGTTGCTGCGAGCGACCGCGAGGGCGTCAGGTGAGAGATCCACTGCGTCGACGCGCCAACCGCTGCGCTTGAGCGCGAACGCAATCGCGACGCAGCCCGAGCCGGTGCAGAGATCGAGCATGGTTCCTGATGAAAGTGAGGCGCGCGTCTGCTCGAGCGCCACCTCTACGAGCGTCTCGGTGTCGGGTCGCGGAATGAGTACGCGTGGATCAACGGTAAAGGGCAGTCCGTAAAACTCACGCTCGCCAAGAATATAGGCCGTGGGTTCGCGTGCTCGCCTGCGACGCGCGAGCTCTCGAAAGAGCGCGAGCTCAGTCTTGTCGAGCGGACGCTCGGCTTCCATGATCAGCTCGATGCGCGTCTTGCCCATGGCGAAACCGAGCAGGAGCTCGGCATCGAGTCGCGGGGAGTCAAAGCCACGCCCGCGAAAGTCATCGGTGGCCCAGACCAGTAGGCGACGAATCGTCCACAGCTCGGCGGGTTCAGGGGGCACGGTGTCGGTCATGGCTTTTTGGCGACGCTCGGGGGCGGAGCGTCGCAGGGGGGAGGAGGAGAGCAGAGTTGCGGCGCTGCCGGTGGAGCCAGGCGTACCCAGACCGGCGCGTAATAATGAACGACGCCCTGCGGCACGAGCGGTGACGGTTGAAAGCTGTAGGTTGGACCCGCCAGCGCGCAGTCGGGAGGCGGTCGAACCCAGGCACCGGGCTGCCAGCTGAAGTTTTCGCCTTCGAATACGTAAGAGCCATCCTGCCAGACGCAGCTCGGATCGCTCGGCGCTGCCGGAAGGGTCTCAACCGGGGCTGCTGGAGGGGGAAACGGCAAAATCGCGGGTGGTGTAAGCGGTGACGGCAGAGTGACGCGCGGGGCGAGGCGAGTCGTTGAAGCGCCGCAAGCCGCTAGGGTCAGCGCGAGCAGCCAGAGCGGCGCAGTCCGCAGCGCCTTGCAGCAACTCACTCGAGGAACTCCGGACTGAGCCAGTTCGACAGCAGCCAGGGCCCGAGCAGCTGAAACTCGAGGATGGCGAGCACGAGAAATGGACCGAAGGCAAAGCGCATCTCCCCAAGTCCGCGCGGCGGAGGTTCGGCGAGCACCGGGTCTTTGGCGAACTCTGCTGCCAGCCGCTCGCGCTCTTCGCCCTCGGCGGCTTCGAGCTCGGCTGCGGCCGCCGCACGTTCGTTCTGTACGGCTATTGGCTCTTCGATTTTACCCTGCGCGACGAGTAGCGCGATCAGGGTCAAGGTGCCCTGCATGGCGCCCGCCAGTAGTGCGAAAACGGCGCCCTGCCAGCCGAACCAGGCTCCCGCGAGCATCACGAGTTTCGCGTCACCGAGGCCCATGCCTGTGCGGCCGCGAACCAAGCGGTAGAGCAGATCGAACGGCAACCACACGATCACAAATCCGAGCGCAGCGCCGACTAGCGAGTCGACCCAGTTGGCCTCTGGCCGCAGCGGCACGCTGGCCAGACCGAGCGCTGTCCCTCCGAGCGTGAAGACGTCGGGTAGATACAGGTGTTCGAGATCGATGAAGGCCGCCGCGATCAGTCCGAGACCAAGCGTCAGGTGCACCGCGAACAGTCCGAGCACGCGATACCAAGGCGTCTCGAGCGGGAGTCCGCTCAGTACCGCTTCCACGACGGCCCAAGCAAGCAGTCCCCCCATCGCCTCCACCAGCGGATAGCGTGGAGAGATGCGCACGCCGCAGCAGCTGGCTTTGCCGCGCAAAAGCAGCCACGAGAGCACGGGCAGATTGTTCCACGCGTGGATCGGGGTGCCGCAGCCGGGGCAGCGAGAGCCGGGCGCGACCACGCTCTGTCCGAGTGGCACGCGATGGATGACTACGTTCAGAAAGCTGCCGAACACGAGTCCAAGTGACACGGCAACGGCGAGTAGCAATGCTGGGGGCAAATCGCCGAGGGTCGGCACGGGGCTAACCTACGAGAAATCTTTGAGCAGTGCAGCCGCCAACCCACACCGGCTCCGGGCCCCAGCTAAATTTCGCGCCTATTGTCGGAAATCGGCTCTAGGCTAGGGGCCGCCCATGGCCGCGGAAACCAACCAAACCCTGTCCCTTCAGCGCTACACCGCCGAGGCGCGAGCCCTGGTTGCCGGGGCTCAAGCCCTGGCTGATGAACGTCATCATCCCGCGGTCGACCCTCTGCATTTGCTCGCGCGTCTGCTCGATTCGCCCACTGGCGCGTCTGAGGTGCTGCGAGCGGCAGGGGTGGATGTCGTGGAGCTGCGTGCGGGCGTGACTCGCGCACTTTCGGCTCTGCCGACGACGGAGGAACCGGCCTTTCTCTCGGCGCGTCTGCTTGATTTGCTCGAGCGAGCCGAGCGCGATGCGCAGCGTGAGCGGCGCACGCAGATCGAGCTCGATGGTTTGCTAAGCGCGCTGTCGCAAGAGATCCGCGGTCCAGCCGGTGAGTTGCTGGGAGCGCATGGAGTCGCGCCAGGTTCACTGCGTCCCTTCTACGGTGCCTTGCGACGTGCTCAACCTCAGCCCAATGAGCCCGTAGCGACCGGCCAGTCCTATACCGATCTCTTGCTCGCCGCCACGCAGCAGCGGCTCGAGCCGGCGCTACTGCGAACCAGTGAGCTGCGCCGACTCATAACGATCCTCGAACGCAAGAATAAGGCTCATCCACTGCTGGTTGGTGAGGCCGGCGTGGGAAAGGGCGCCATCGTCGACGCGCTGGCGCAGCGCTGGGCGGCGGGGGACGTGCCGGCGGGTTTGAGTCGGCGGCGGCTCTTGTCGCTCGACGTGGCCCAGCTGTTTGCCGGACTGCGGCTACGCACGGATGCCGACGAGCGACTCCGAAAGCTCTTGGCCAGTCTTAGCTCCGAGGGCGAAGCCGTCCTGGTCGTCAGTGAGCTCGATCGGTTAGTGACGGCAAATGGTTCGTCCATGGCGGAGGTGTTTGAGGGCTCGCTGGCACAGGGGCGAGTGCAGCTGCTAGGGCAGGTGACGCCCGACGGCGCCCGTCGCCTTGCGGACAAGGCTCCAGGATTGTTACGCTGGCTCACGCCGCTCGATATCGATGAGCTCGACACCAAGACCACGCTCGAAGTGTTGCGCGGGATCCGTTCGCGTCTTGAACGTCATCACCGCTTAACCGTGACTGACGAGGCCCTTGAGGCTGCGGTCAAGCTCTCGAAACGCTACCTGCCTGAGCGTCATTTGCCTGAATCTGCCCTGGATCTACTGGACGAGGCGGCCGCAGCCAGGCGAGTGGAGTTTGAAGGGGCTTCGGCGTCCGAGGACGCGCAACTTGGGCGCCTCGAGCTCTTGCGTGCCCAGGTGGGCGCAGCGTTAAGGCAGGACGTGCCCGCCGAGCGCGCTGCACGTCAGGTAGTCACGGACGAGCTGGCGACCCTGCAAGCGACAGTGCAGTCGCAGCGTGAGCGCGGCAAGCTGCGTCGGCAGGCGCAAGCTGAGCTGGAGTCGCTGCGCGCCTCGCTCACGCAGGCCGAGCAGGAGCGCCTGAGCGCCACCGAGCGCAAGGATTTTGCGCGACTGGGCGAGCTTGAGCACGCGGTGTTGCCGGAGCTCGCCGCGCGCCTCGCGCAGGCCGAGACCGCCAGCGCGGGAGCCGAAGCTGAACCCAAGCCCGAGCTCGACGGTGAGCAAGTAGCTCGCACCCTCGAGGCCTGGACCGGGATCCCACTGGCCAAGATGCTGGAGGGAGAATCCGAGCGACTCCTGCAGCTCGAGCAGCGCCTCGAGCAACGCGTGGTGGGTCAGCCCGAGGCTCTCTCCGCGATCGGTCGCGCCGTGCGACGCGGCCGCGCGGGGCTGCGGGATACGCGCCGTCCGATCGGGAGCTTTCTGTTCCTCGGTCCGAGCGGCGTTGGCAAGACCGAGCTCGCAAAAGCCCTCGCAGCACTGCTGTTTGATGACGAAGCTGCGCTCACGCGGCTCGACATGAGCGAGTTCATGGAGCGCCACATGGCGGCGCGACTCGTGGGGGCGCCGCCTGGCTACGCCGACAGCGAGCAGGGTGGTTTTCTCACCGAGGCCGTGCGACGCCGACCGTTCTCCGTGCTGCTTTTCGACGAGGTCGAGAAGGCTCACGCGGACGTCTTCAATCTGCTGCTGCAGGTGCTCGAGGACGGTCGCCTCACCGACGCGCGCGGGCGCACCGCGGATTTTTCCAACACCGTGATCGTGATGACGAGCAACATTGGCTCCGAGCAGATCCTCGACGCCCCGCCAGCATCGTTTGAGAGCGAGGAAGGTCGTCAGGGACTGCGCGGCGCACTCGACAGCAAGCTGCGCTCGTTCTTTCGCCCCGAGCTGCTCAATCGCATCGACGAGATCCTGATCTTCCGCCCCTTGTCGCGTGAAGTCCTGTCGCGCATTGCGCAGCTGCAGTTGGCGGAGCTGTCTCAGCGTCTCGCTGCGCAGTCACTCCGCCTGAACGTCAGCGACCCGGCGATCGCTCAGCTCGTGGAGCTCGGTTATCAGCCGGCGCTCGGAGCGCGTCCGCTGCGCCGCGCCATCGCGCGGGAACTGGCCGATCCGCTCGCTGAAGCAGTGCTTTCGGGGCGCTTTGCCCCGGGAAGTGTCGTTCACGTGTCCCTGGACGAACAGAAGAAGCTACTCATCGCCGTGGACTGACGGGCGTGCCGCCGGGGGCTGGCCTGTTGGTTTGCTGCGCGGAGTCCGTGGCAAGCGGACCGTGAGGCTCGCTCCGCCGCCTTGCGCTGCGCCGGCGTGCACCTCACCCCCCGCTTCTTCCACGAGCGTCGCCACGATCGCCAAGCCGAGACCGGCTCCGTTGGCGTCCAGAAGTTGAGCCGCGCTGCCCCGAAACAGGGGCGAAAAAACATGGGGAAGCTCCTGCTCCGGGATCCCGGGACCAGAGTCGTCCACTTGGAGCTCCACTACATCGTCTCGCGTTCGCACTGTCAGACGGATCAGTCCGCCCGCGGGGCTGTAGGTCACGGCGTTCTCGAAGAGATTGCGCAGCACGCGCGTGAGCTCTGACGAGCGCAGGGCCACGGAGAGCTCGGGGCCGAGCCGCTCGGGCTCGACGGAAAGCGTGACGTTGCGCGATTTTGCCCGGATTTCAAGGGTCCGCCAGGCCTCGCGCACCGCTGGCTCCAGCGGCGCCACGGTGGCGGCCGTGCCCGCGCGAGAGCGCGCGAGAGCGAGCAGATCCTCGGCCAGAGCGACCAATCCCTCGACGTCTTGGTTGAGGCGAACGAGCGTGGCGGCGTACTCCTCGCTGCTGCGCGGACGTCGGAGCGAGAGTTGTAGCTCGCCCCGCAGGGCAGTGAGCGGCGAGCGCAGCTCGTGCGCGGCGTGAGCGACGAACGTGCGCTGCGCCGTTAGGGATTCCGACAGCCGATGAATCATCGCGTCCACGTCGCGACCGAGCGCCGTCAGTTCGATGCTCCAGAGCTCAGCGGCTCCGACTCGTGCCGACAGTTCTCCCTCACCCACACGCCGTGCGACGAGCGCGAGTCGCTCCACGTCCGCCGCCAGGCGTTGACCAAACAGGCGTGCTGCCGTGATGGTGGTGAGCAGGGCGAGCGCGGAGAGGACTCCGAAGACCTTGAGGAGAAAGTGGGCGTCGTCCTCGGCGGGCTCGCGAGTGCCGGCAAATAGCAGGAATCCTGCGCCGGCTTGCGGATGACGCAGCACCACGGCGCGCAGGCGCTCAGGGCCCAGATCGAGGTCGAAGAACGCGCCCTGAGGGGGGAGCGGGCGCGGGAGCCCAAAGGACCGGAGCCGTGGGGCCCGATGTTGGAGATTCGGGGTGGTCGCCAGTATGGTGCCCGATGGATCGTAAATAGCGACATGGTGGTCGACGTTCTGCAGCGAATCCGGCAGTCGAAACAGACCGGGCTGCAGCAGCGCAGCGGGCGCATCATCGAGGCCTAGGGCCGTGGCCGTGGCCTCTGCACGCAGGGTGGAGTCCAGATCGCGCAGTTCCTCGGCGCGCACCAGCACATAGGTCACCCCAAAGCAGAGCGCCAGCGTTGTCAGGGTCACGCCTGACAGCAGGAAAGTGAGCCGCGTCGAGAGGTGACGGGTCAATTCGAGGTGAGTCCGCAGCGATAGCCGGAGCCGCGCACGGTCTCGAGCAGTCGCGCGCCGTCGCCCAGTTTCTCCCGCACTTTTTTGATATGGGCGTCGACCACGTTCGAGCCCGGATCCGTCTCGATGCCCCAGATCTCACGCAACAGCTCGGGGCGCCCGACGGCGCGTCCCGAGGCGCGCACCAGGTAGACGAGCAGGTCGAACTCGCGCGGTGTCAGATCAATCGGCTGTCCGCCGTAGGTCGTGCGACGGTTGAGTCGATCCAGAGCGAGCAAGCCGAGCCGAACCGTGGTGTCGGGACCGGCCGCACGACGTACCAGCGCGCGTACCCGCGCCAGGAACTCCTCGAGGTCGAAGGGCTTGGAGACGTAGTCGTCAGCCCCTGCGTCGAGCCCCGCCACGCGCTCCTCGATCTCGGCCCGCGCGGTGAGCATCAAGATCGGTGTCGGGCAACCCGTCGCTCGGAGCTGCCTGCAGATCTCCAGCCCCTCCAGGCTGGGCAGCATGCGGTCGAGCACGACTAGATCCCAATCCTTGGCTAGCGCGCGCTCGAGGCCGCGCTGCCCGTCGTCCACACACTCGACGCTGTAGCCCTCCTCTTCGAGCGAGCGGCGCAGCAGGTCCGAGAGCTTCGGGTTGTCCTCGACGACGAGCAGTTGCATCGACAACACTTTGCCGAACGGATGGGAACGCTTGCAAGCCCCGAACGGTCAGGGCTTGCAATCAGCGGACTATTTCGGGGCTAGCATGACCCGCGGGGCTCAGTGGTGGTGATGACCACCCTCGCCGTGAACGTGACCGTGAGCCAGCTCTTCTTCGCTGGCGTCCCGCACCGAGATGATCTCGACGTCAAACGTCAGGGTCTCGCCGGCCAGCGGGTGATTGAGATCGATCACGATCTCACCGTTCTCAATCGCCTTGACCCAGAACGGGACGTTTTCGCCATCGGGGCCGGTGGCGGCATACTGCTCGCCGACCGTGATTTCGGCCTCGGGCGGGAAGGCTTCGCGGGGAACGCGCTGCTCGGCGCTGTCCATCCGCTCGCCATAGGCGTCTTCGGGGGCGACAACCGCGCGCAGCTTGTCGCCGGACTTTTTGCCCTCAAGCTGGGCCTCGAGCCCGGGCACGATATTCTCTTCCCCGTGCAGGTAAGGTAGCGGTTCATCGCCGGAGCGATCCAAGATTTTGCCGTCAGCCGCGGTGAGCGTGTAACGGAAGTGGACCACTTTGCCGGTGGCAATGACGGAGTCTGATTCGGTCATGGCGGGCAGTAGCACGGGGCACGGGCCGGTGGTCTGGCAAAGCGCGGGTCGGTCGTTCGTTATCTGTGTGGGGTCAAAGGCGACGCGAGATCCGCGGTGAAATCCCTGGTTCGCACGCCGCTCAAAACAAAATTATGAGCCGTTTATTCGGCAAATTTGTAACAACGAAATCCCGGTTGGCCTGGGAATAACCCCAAGAGTCCCGGGTTATAGACCCGCCGGACCCGCTCCGGCCCCATGGTTCGGTCCTGGTTGACAGGGATCCTCTCCCGACTAGGATGCCGGCCCCTGGGTGCCCAACGTCCCCTGTGGTCGTTGGGTTGCCTTGCCCTCTTCTCCGGATGGAGGTCGGATGAGTCCCGATGTGATGATAAGCGCCAACGGTCTTACGAAGCAGTTCGGAGCCGCGCGCGCACTAGACAATGTTTCGTTCGAAGTCGAACGAGGTGAAGTGGTTGGCTTTCTCGGCCCGAACGGGGCTGGAAAATCCACGACCATGCGCATCCTCACCTGCTTTATCGCTCCGACGAGCGGTACCGCCCAGGTGCAGGGTTGCGACGTGTTCGAAGACCCCCTCGGCGTTCGGCGCTCGCTCGGCTACTTGCCGCAGCGTGCTCCTCTTTACGGCGATATGAGTGTGCTTGAGTATCTCAAGTTCGCCTCAGAAATCCGCGGAATGGATCAGGGCGCGTTCAAGAAGCGCCTCACCAATGTGATTGACGTCTGTGGTCTCGCGCAGGTGCTGCCGCGACAGATCTCCCATCTTTCGCACGGCTATCGCCAGCGCGTCGGTCTCGGGCAGGCCCTGATCCACGATCCGCCCATCCTGATTCTGGATGAGCCGACCAGTGATCTCGACCCGAACGAGAAGGCGGAGGTACTCAAGTACATCCGCGAGATCGGCAAGGATCGCACGATTCTGCTGTCGACCCACAACCTGTCCGAGGTCGAAGAGGCCTGTGCCCGCGCGATCATCGTGAGCAAAGGTAAGGTAGTGGCTGACGGCGGCATCGACGAGATCCGCGGTCGCTCGGGTGGTGTCAGCTATGTCGTCGCGATTGCCGAGCAGAGCTGCGAACGGGGAGCTGCGCCGAAGTCAGCTGAGGTCTCTGAGGCTTTGTCTGCCCTCAAGGGTGTCAAAAAGCTGCGGGAACTGCCGTCCGATGAGCAGGCTCATCGTTTCGAGCTCACGGGCGAACACTCCGAGGATCTGCGAGCGGAGCTGTTCCGCGCCGTGGTCGCCAAGGGCTGGACGATGCTCGAGCTGCGTCGCGATGCCTTGAGTCTCGACACCGTGTTCCGTGACTTGACGCGCAACGACGAGCGACTCGATCGTGGTCGCACTGCGCCGGAGGACGAACAGGAGCCGTCTTCAGAGGAGAAGGGTTGAGCTATGTCCCCGATGACAACGATTGCGAAACGCGAGTTTCGCTCCTACTTTGACTCGCCGCTAGCCTACGTGGTGATGTGTCTGACCTTCCTCCTATTGGGGTTGGCAGTATTTTTCTATCGCGGCGGCTTTTGGCAGATCGATCGGGCCAGCCTTCAGCTGCTGTTCGAGTACACGCCGGTGGGCCTCAGCTTGCTCGTGATCCCCGTGGTGACGATGCGCCTGCTCGCCGAAGAGAAGCGCAGCGGTACCCTGGAGATGCTGATCACGCTCCCGGTCTCTGACAGCGATGTGATCCTTGGGAAATACCTGGGCGCGCTTGGGTTGGTGCTGACGCTGGTGCTTGCCACCGCCATCTACCCGCTTGCGATGTTTGGATTCCCCTGGAATCTTGGCGCGCTCGATGACGGTCCGGTCTGGGCTGGCTACTTGGGCCTCGTGCTGTTTAGCGCCGCTGGCGTGGCGATTGGACTCCTGGTGAGCGCGCTCACTGAGAGCCAGTCGGTCGCCTTCTTCATCACGTTCTTCGTCCTGCTCCTGGCCTGGTTCGCGCAAGCGGCCGGCGGGCAACTGAGCGGCTCGCTCGGTGGAGCGCTCGATTTCGTCTGTTTCCAGTCGCGACTCGACGGCTTCTCGCGAGGCCTGATCGACACCCGTGACGTTGTCTTCTTCCTCTCCATCACCGTGGTCGCACTGGTGATGTCCTTCCGCGCCCTCGAGCGCCGTAAGTGGAGCTGAAACGATGGCAACTCGAGACCGTAAACGCGCGGTAGCTGCTCAGACCGGGATGTACCTGGCTGTGGTGGTTGCCATCGCCGTCGTCGCCAATCTGATTTCGACCGGCGCCTACAAGCGCTTTGATACCACCGCTACCGAGCGATACACGCTCAGTGAAGGCAGTGGTCGACTCGTCCGCACCCTCAAGGAGCCGATTCAGGTCGACGCTTACGTTGCCCACGGCACCCCCCAGGTCGACGCCTTCGTGCGGGATCTGACAGATCTCCTGAAGGAGTATCAGCGCAAGGGCGGTGGCAAGTTCAACTTCACGTTGATCGAAGCCAAGACCGACGCGCTCAAGGAGCGCGCCAAGGAAGCGGGCCTTCAGCCAATGACGTTTGGCGAGGCGAGCGCGACCAAGGAAGACCAGGCCACGATCGCCCAGGGCTACATGGGCCTCGTCTTCAAGTATCGCAGTGAAAAGGACGTGATCCCGCAGCTGCAGCCTTCCCGAGGGGAAGGGCTGGAGTTCTGGATCACCAATCAGATCCGCGAAATCCGCGACAAAGCGGACTCCATCAAGCACAAGGTGGGCGTCATCACGGGCAAGGACGAGCTCAAGCTCTCCGACACCAACCTGGTCCCCCGTCAGGGGCAGCAGGGCGCTCCGAGCCTGCAGCAGATCATCAATCAGGCCTTCCCCTTTTACTCCGTCGAAGAGGTCGATCTGAAGGATGGAGCCGAGGCCGTGAAGGCCGAGCTCGACGGGCTGATCGTGACCCAGCCGCGCAAGGACTACTCGGACAAGGAGCTCCGTCGCATCGACGAGTTTCTCATGAAGGGTAACAAGTCCTTGGTCGTGGTGGCCTCGGCGGTGTCGCTCAAGCCCCAGGATGCTTCCCTCGAGGCGACCCTGGCACTTCACAATCTCGACAAGCTGCTGACTGGCTACGGCATCGAGATGAAGAAGGATGCCGTGTTCGACTTCGGCGCTCAGTTCAGCATCATGGTTCCGAGCCAAACGGGAGGCGTGACCACCATCCGTCACCCAGGCATTGCCCATGTGACGGCCGATCCGCGCATGGACAAGGGTGAGGAGCTGCTTGATACTGGATTTGCCCCATTTTTCCGCATGAACGAGCTGGCCTTCCCATTCCCGTCCAGCCTCACGCTGGTCAAGGGCAAGCAACCGGCGGATGTCGAGGTCAGGGCCGTGGCGCGCACGACCCCGGCGGCCTCCTCGCTCACCAGCGACAGCGTCGACATGAAGCTGCGGCGTGAGTGGGATCCGAAGCCGCCGATGGAGCAGCGCATCATCGCGGCCACGGCCAAGGGCATGCTCAAGAGTGCCTTTGCGGATCAGAAGGACGCGAGCATCCCGGTGCCCGAGCGAGCCGCAGCGGCGTCGCGCGTGCTCGTGATCTCCTCAAGTCTGTTCCTGACCAATCCCTTCTCCTGGGCGGGCAACGGTCCAGAGCTCGGGGGTCAGTTCCAGATGATGGGCGCGGCCGGCGGGGATCCGACGCTGCAAGCGATGGCTCAGCCTTACGCCCAGCGTTACCTCACCAACACCATCATCGCGCTCAAGAACACGCTCGACTGGATGACGGGCGACTCGGATCTGGTTGAGTCGAGTGCCAAGATCCTGTCTGAACCGAACCTCACCTATGCCTCGCTCGGCAAGCCGAAGTTCTCGGCTAAGGCGGACGAAGCTGAGCTCAAGCGGCTCGACGATGAGTTCCGCGAGAAGCGTCAGTCGCTGCAGTCGAGCGTCCAATGGTCGCTGACCCTCGGCGTTCCGGTGCTGTTCGCTCTGCTCGGTGTGCTTCGCTGGCGTTACCGCGGCATGCAAAAAACCAAGGCGGCGGCCTAAGGCCCCCCAGGCGCGGCGCCGTGCCGGGGGTAGCCCTGGCACGGTTCCGCGTCGAGCCTCACTTGTAAGGAAGATCGAACCATGGCGATGAGCACAGATACCAAGCTCTATGTCGCGGTCGCAGTCCTCGGTGCGCTGGGTGCCGGGCTGTACCTTCAGAAGCGCAGTTCCGAGCGCGAAGCGGCCACCTTTACCTATCGAGCCCAGGACGACAAACTCCCCAAGCTGAGTCTGCCCGACGAGCAGCTCAAGCAGGTCAACCGCGTGGTGGTGTCTCAGCCGGCGGGTGACGCTGGCAAGGCGCTCAAGGTCGTGCTTGAGAAGAAGGGTGAGGACTGGAGCATCGTCGAGCCGCTGACGGCCAAAGCGAATTCGGCCAACGTCCAATCCCTGATCGACAACCTCAAGACCCTTGAAGTCAGCGAACAGGTTGCCACCACCGCTGATGCTTACGGTCGCTACGATCTGACCGATGACAAGGCCGTGCATGCGACCTTCGAAGCCGGCGGCAAGGCGATCGCCGAGTTTCACTTCGGTAGCGGCGGCTCGCGCGGTCAAATGGCCAGAATTGCCGGGAAAACTGGCGTTTTCGTGGTCAAGGGTTACTCGAGCTACCTCTACTCGCGTGACCTCAAGGGCTGGCGCGATCTCTCGGTGCTCAAGTTCGACGACAGCAAGGTCAAGAGCGTTCGTCTAGTCAATGAGAGCGCCAGCTTCGAGTTCACCAAGTCTGCCAACAGCGACAAGCAGCCTGCTGGCGGCTGGAAGCTGAACTTCAAGAAAGCCAAGGGCGCTGGTAAGCTCGAGGCCTTTGACGGCGGCAAGGTCGACGACCTCTTGCGCGCTTACAAGGCGCTGATCGCCACCGACTTTGCCCAGGGCAAGACCCCGGCCGAGCTCGGGTTCGAGCCGCCCAAGGCGACCCTCACGGTCAAGCTCGAGGACGGTGCCGAGAAGGTGCTCGAGGTCGGCAACGCCGGTGAGGCGAGCAGTCGCTGGGTGCGGCTCGCGGGCTCCTCCGAGCTCTTCGCGATCAGCTCCTATTCGGCGGACTGGCTCACCACCGACGGTGCCAAGTTCAAGAAGTCCGACGACAAGAGCAAGGGCGGCCCGCCTGGTGGCGGAATGCCCGGAATGCCTGGAATGATGCCGGGCATGCCTGGAATGCAGGGCATGCAGGGAATGCCAGGCGAATAACCCACGCGCCGAGCGTCCTTCACAACCCCAGAGCCGCTTTGCGCAGCCCTGGGGTTGTGACTTTTGTGCGCCGGCCGGGGCCCCGGGGACGTGCTAAGAGCGGGGACCCATGCGCGTCTCGCTTCGTTGGCTCAAAGAGCTGCTTCCCGGGCTCGATCTCACCGCGACTCAAGTTGCCGAACGCCTCACTTCGATTGGACTCGCGGTCGATGGCATCTCGCAACCGGGGCGCGGTCTCGCTCCCGTGATCCTCGCGAAGGTGCTCGGTCGCGAGGCGCATCCAACTCGCAGTACCCTGGGTCTCGTGGATCTGGAGCTCGCGAACGGTCGCACTCAGCGCATCGTCTGTGGTGCGTCGAACGTGCCTGCTGCAGGCGGCATGGTGGTGCTCGCGCAGCTGGGCTCGGTGCTGCCGTCGCTCGGTGTGCCGCTGGCTCCGCGCGCGATTGGTGGCATCGAGAGCTGCGGCATGCTCTGTTCGGAAGCTGAGCTTGGCGTTGCCCAGAGCTCCGAGGGGATCCTCGTGCTTCCGCCTGGCGCGGCAGCTCCAGGCACGCCGCTCCTTGAGTACTTCCCCGAGCTCGACGACGTGATCTTCGAGCTCGACGTCACCCCGAATCGCCCCGATGCGCTCGGTCATGTGGGAGTCGCGCGTGATCTCGCCGTTGCGCTGGGGTTGCCGTTTGCGATGCCCAGCATTCCCGCGGCTCCTGAGGCCAGTGGCGTCACGCTCGACGCCCTGGTGGAGGTCGACAATCGCGCCACTGAGCGCTGTCCGAGCTACGGCGCGGCTGCCGCACTGCGCGTCTCGCTCGCTCCTTCGCCCGCCCCGATGCGTTGGCGGCTCGAGCGCCTCGGCCAGCGACCGATCTCCAACGTGGTCGACATCACCAATTGGCTGATGTTGCTCTACGGGCATCCGATGCATGCCTTCGATCTGGCGCAGGTGGGCAGCGAGGGTCCAGCTCAGCTCATTATTCGCCAAGCAACGGCCGGTGAAGTCATGACGACGCTGGACGGCATCGAGCGCAAGCTCGACATCGACGATCTCGTGATCGCCGATGCCAAGGGACCAACGGCCCTGGCTGGCGTGATGGGTGGAGCCAGCAGTGAAATCTCGGCCACCACCGAGAGGGTCCTGCTCGAGTGTGCGTACTTCACGCCGCAAGGGGTGCGTCGCACGGCGCGTCGTCACCAGATGCACACCGACTCGAGCCATCGTTTCGAGCGGGGAGTGGACTTTGGCGATCTCCAGCAGGTGCTCGGCCATGCCCAAGCGCTGCTTGCTGAACTCGCGGGAGCCAGAGCGGTAGCGGGGACCAAGCTCGTCGGCGGCGTTCTGCCCGCGCAGCCTACGATCCGGCTTCGCTCAGCCCGGCTTGACGCGTTGCTCGGCGTCGCCGTGCCCTTCGCGGAGGCTGTGCGCATCCTGCGCGGCCTCGGGTTCGCCATTCTTTCCGAGTCCGCGAGCGAGGTTGAGGTTCGCGCGGCCAGCCATCGTCCCGACGTCTCGATCGAGGCCGATCTGATCGAGGAGGTCGCGCGCATGCGCGGGCTCGACGCGATTCCCACGGTGCTGCCGAGCATCACGCCCCAGTTCCAGCGGGGCATCGGTCGTCTCGAGCGCGACGTGATTGCCACAGCAGTCTCGCTCGGCCTCAGTGAGGCGCTGACCTACGGCTTCGTTGCCAAGGAGTCGCTCGAGCGCCTCGGTGCCCCGGTGCCCGTGGTCACGCTGCTCAATCCCCTGACGGAGGAGCGCGGGGTGATGCGTACCTCGCTGCTACCCGGCTTGCTCGAAGCGCAGCTCCGGGCGCACCGTCGCGGAGAGCCCTCGATACGCCTCTTCTCGCTCGGAGGGGTGTTTTTGCCGATTGGAACCGCAAGGCCCGAAACCAGTCAGGCGACGCGCCCACGGGAGGCCGACGACGAGCTCGCGCTGCCCGTCGAAATGCCCTATTTCGCGGCGCTTCTGGCGGGCCCCCGCTCGAGCTATCTCAGCAAATCCGAGGAGCATGACGTCTTTGACGCCAAGGCCATCGCGGTCGAGCTCGTCGAGCGCGTCACGCGTCTGGCGACGCGGCTCGAGCGTGCCAACGGGGCTCCCGGTACCCTGCATCTGCATCCCCGCGGCGCTGCGCGCATCTTCGTTGGAGAGCAATGCGTGGGGCATTTTGGTCCTCTGCACCCCGACGTGGTTGAGTCCTTCGAGCTCGAGAGTCCGACCATGGTCGTCGAAATCGATCTTGCGGTCGTCGAGGCGCTTGGCCGTCCAACGCCGCGCTATCGCCCCATACCGCGTTTGCCAGCGATCGTGCGTGACGTCTCGTTCGTCTTGCCCGAGTCGCTGGCGGCGGGCGACGTACTGAGCCTGCTACGCGAGAGCGCGGGTCCGCTCTGCGAGTCGGCAGAGCTGTTCGATCTGTTCCGCGGTGGCTCGCTGCCGCCCGAGCACCGCGCTTTGGCCTTCCGTCTCACCTATCGCGATCCGAAGGCCGCGACTCAACCGGACCAGGCCAAGACGCTCACCGACGCTGAGGTCGACGCTTGCCAGCAAGCGGTGATCAAGTCCGTCAATGACCGCTTTGGGATCGGACTCAGGAGTTAGGATGAAGCGCGCCGTCGGCTTTGCCACCGTGTTTGCCAGCGCACTGGTCGTCGTGACCGTGCCGGGTCAGTCCGCTGCGGCAGCGCCCGCTGCGGCGGCGTCCGCTGCGGGAACCGCGACGTCGAGCGCTGGGGAAGATGCGGATGAGGACATCACCGCAGTCCCGGGTCCGCCGCGTGCGGGGGTGCTTGCGCCTTCACAGCACGAGCAATTACCCAGCCCGTATTATGCGGCACCGGAGCCCAAGCGCGTTGCTCACAATCTCGCGCTGCTTGCTGTCGTCGGGGTCTGGCATCACGCGACTCATGGCACCCCTGCCTCCACCTCGCCGGGGCCGGTGTGGGGGCTTGCGGCGCGTCTCGAACCACTCTATTGGCTTGGAGTTCGGCTTACTGCGCTGCGCGGGAACGTGCCGATCTCGGTCAAATCAGGCCGGATTACTCCTGACAACATCGCGGTCGACCAAAAACACCTCGAGGTGATTCAGCTTGGGCTGCATGTTGAGCCGCAGCTGCACTTCACGCCGCGTCTGAGCGGATTTGCCGGAGCGGGCATCACTTGGGGTCGCTTTATCGCGCGCGAACCGTCCACCTCGGGCGGTCTCGAGCTCCGAAGCCTGGACCGGTCAGCGGTCTACCTCAACTACGAGCTGAGCGGCGGACTCGAGTTCCTGCTCTACAAGGACTGGTTGCTGCTCGATGCGCTGGTGTCCGGTGGCGTTCACGGCTCGCAATCGGGCAGCGCGCATGATCCGGTGCAGGCGTTCTCTCAAGAGGGCAAGCGCTACACGCTTGGAGGCCTGCCGGAATTTAGCTGGTCGTCGACAGCCCTGTTTTCCCTTGGGATCCTGCTGTGAGGCCAAGCCTTTCCGTTCTGGTTTTGTGCGGCGTGCTGACGGGCTGCGCGCGCAAAGCGCCACCGCCCGAGGATTGCGTGGAGTTTGCGCTACTGGCGCTCGGGCTCCCGGACGTCAGCGCACTTGAGCTGCCTCGCGTACGTCAGTCGTTTGACCGCGTCGTGAACCAATGCCTCACGCAACCCTTTGATCGCGAAGTGATCGCCTGTGCGCGCACCCGGCGCGCGCCTCGCGTGTGCCTGGCAGAGATGGCTGCGCGCGCCAATGAGGCGGCGCCGCCCGCCGATACGCGACGGATGTTCGAGCTGCCGCGCGCGCCGTCTAACTGACGCGGTAGCCCGAGAGCAGGGATTGGGCGAGCAGTCCCCAGCCGTCGAGCGCGACAAACAGCAGCAGCTTGAAGGGGAGACTGATCTGCGAGGGATTGACCATCTGCATCCCAAGGGCAAGCAGCACGTTTGCTACAACCAGATCGAGCACCAAAAATGGCAAATAGATCGCAAAGCCAAGCGCAAATGCAGCATGGAGCTCGCTCACCATAAAGGCGGGCAGCAGCACGGAAAAACCGTGAGGGTCGACGGCTGCCCGGGTGGCGGCGGGGCGCTGCTGCTGGGCGAGCCGAAGGAAACGCTGCTGCTCACGCGGAGAGGCATTGCTACGCAGAAAATCCCGCAGCGGTTCCGCGAGCGCCTGACTGCCCTCGCGCAGCAGGGTGAGCGAGTCCGGGTTGCGCGCGATGATCGGGCTGGCGCGCTCAAGCATGCGCTCGCCGACGGGCGCCATCACCAGCAAGCTGAGCGCGAGCGACAGCGCCATCACGATCGAGTTGGAGGGCACGCTCTGGGCCCCAATGGCATTTTTGGTGATCTGCAGCACCGTCGAGATCTTCACGAAGGCCGAAGCGGACATGAAGAGAAACGGCAACAGCGACAGCAGCCCCAGCACCAGCATGAGCGGCAGGGGACGCTCGAAGGCCGGGCTCATGGCTGCGACTCCTGTTTTTTTCCGAGCAGCTCGCTGAAACGCGCCAACGGATGAGGAGTGCTGGCGGCCAGGGGCTCAACCGGTCCCTCGAGCTCCCCGAGTGACACGAGACCCGCCTCCGAGGCTCCGAGCAGCCAAGTGCGCGAGCCCGCTTGCACGAGGTACACCGCCCGACGATGCTCCAGCGGCAGGCGTGCCACGAGCTGCAGCGGTCCGCTGGGGCGACCCAGACGACGCGAGGCCAGCACCAGGATCAGGGCGAAAATGCCGAGTATTGACAAAGTTATCAGCGACTCTACGACGTACTGCCCCAAAGACGTCATGACCACACCTCCGCGTAGGGTGGCGTGAGCATAGGCGTGGGTCAGCGCGCCCCGCAAGTAGGATCGCGCGCGGGGCGCCCCTTAGGGCGCTCCGCTGTTCACCTGCACAGGCTCGCGCGCGGTGCCGCGGTCGCGGTCACGGTGCCGCGGTCACGGTCGCGGTCACGGTCACGGTCACGGTCGTCACTTGATGGTCGAGTCGACGACCGTGATGGGCGTGTCGTCGTGCTGGGAGATTTGCGGGTACTTCGGGTACCAGCTGCCGCCGATATTGTTCGTGATGGTCGAGCCCTCGATGCGCATCGTGCCCGTGTGGTTGTTGCTCACGAAGAAGATGGCACTGCCGAAAGCGTTGACCTCGTTGTACTCGAGCTTGGTGCCGCAGAGCGAGAGGGCCATCTCGTTGCCGTCGTTGTAAATGGCACCTCCGCTGCCTCCCCCGACGCTGCCATCCTTGGCCGGATTGCCCCCATCACCGAGGGCCTTGTTGTACGAGAGCAGGCTGTTGATGATGGTCCAGGACACGCCGATGCTGCTGATTGCCCCGCCGTTCGAGCATTCATTGCGGTTCTCTTTGGAGCCGCCAAACGTGCTGCCGACCACGTAGACAGGCTGGTCTTGGAATTGGTCAAACACCCGCAGCGCCCCGCCGCCAAGATCCGGGCCCTTCGAGTCGCAGACGTTGCGATGGAATTTGGAATTGATGACCTTGAAGCGTCCGCCGCGAACGAACACCGCGCCGCCACCCTCGGTTCCCTCCCCGGAGTTGGACTTTAGCTGGCCCGTGGAATTGCCGTCCACCATGCTGAGGTTCTGCAAGGTGAGGCGAGGCGTGGCCTGATCGTTACAGTGCTCACTCGCCCAGACCAGATCCGGGTCGCAGGTGTTCATGTAGAGGATGCGCCGCTTGCCCTGGCCGCTGAGCGTGACCAAGCCTCCGCCGTCGATCACGACCTGCTCGATCAGCGCCCCAGCGGGCGTTTTGTTGAAGATCTTGGCGGTCTCCGCGAGCTCGATCACGACCGGCGCTTTGCCGCAGTTGAACGTGATGACGCCGCCTTTGGCGATGGCCGCGATGGTGGCTGCCGAGCTGCAGCTGGCGGCGGTCCCAGTGCCGACGACCGTCGTCGGTTTAGAGACGTCCTCTACCTTGACGTCCGCGGGGACCTTGCAGGAGCCGGTCGGATTCCCCGGCGTGCCTGGCGTAGTCCCGCCTCCCGGAGTCGGGCCTGGGGAAGCCGCGCCCCCCGCAGCCGGACCGGCAGGTGAGTCGATGCCGCCACCGGTGTCACTCGAACCACAGGCGCAGAGCAGCAGGGCGGAAGTCGAGAGCAGAACCAGCGAAGCGGTGCGGAAAAGCATGGTGACGTGCCTTTGGTCGTGAAGGTTGAGCCCGAGCGCGACCGCCCGAAGACGGTTCAGAGGTCGAGCCTGCGAATGTGCCCCGAGGTAGCCGCGCCGGATCAACAAAACCCAACATCCCTCTCGCATTTGTAGGGGGATGTCGGTCTCATGCTTTGCGCAAGCGAGTTTACTTGCGCTTGCTGGCTTGCGTGAGCGAGACGCGCTTGTTGGCTCTCGTGAGTCCGAGGGCAGCCAGCAGCGTCAGCCAAGCCAGTCCACGCGAAGGCTTCGGAGCGTCCCCCGCGACGCGACAACCACAACCGCCACCAGAGCTCTCGTCGGCGCCTCCCGCGAGCGAGCCTGGGGTGGCGTCGGTGGGCTTTGAGCCAACGCCTGCGCTGCCTGGTTTGGGCGGCGTGGCAACGGGGTTGGTATCGGCGCCTGCAGTCACGCCGGCACAGGGCGCGACCGCACTCGAGGCAAGCGCAGTGGCCTTCGGCGCGCCCGGGCTCAAATGGTGACGCGCGCTGAGGTACGAGATGACCTGCTGATGCTCGTACCAAGTGAGCGGCTCTTCGAAGATCAGGACCTCGCCGACGTCGGCAGCGAAACTCCCGCCAGCGTCCTGACTCGCGCCTCCGAGGGTGACGCGCGACAGAGTGACGGTCTTACCGTTCTGCAGAAAATCCGCGAAAACCTTGCCGTCGGGATGCGGTATCGCCAGGTGCTCGACGTCGTCGTAGTCCGCCCAGAGTCCGTAGCCGGGAGCGGTGTAGTCATTGCCGCCAGCGCTGGATGCCGACAACACGCGCGGGTACGTTGAGGTGCCTCGCGTCTTGTTCCAGGCCACGGCGTAGAACGCGCCTCGCCCGGTATCACCGAGCCCGGGCGTGGCACCCTGGCGCACCTCAAGACGATCATTGACGCCGTCAAAGCGCAGCCGCGCAGTCGCGTCAGCGGTGCCCGGCACGAACGTCGGCGCTGAGCCCTTGGCAGCCGCCGCGGCGTGACGCTGGCTGTCCTTGCTCGTGGAATCCTTCCAATCCATCACAGCCTCGCCGCTAGCCAGCTTGAGCGAGTCCGCGTTGAGCCAGAGCAACTTAGATTTGGCCATGACTGGGAAAAGCCCAGCTAGCTCACTCTGGGATTTCCAGCTGGCGTCGCCGGTCTGGACGCGAAACAGCGCGCCATCGGGCGGCGCGATTCCACCGAGCGTCTCCTCGAAACTGCGTTTCACAAACAGCAAGGTGCTCTTGCTGTTGCAGCTGTCAGGGTCCAGGAAATAGGCAAAATCTCGGGAGAGATCGGCACTGCGCACACGTAGATTGCTACAGTCCGGTGCAAGCTTTTTGGCGGCGATAAGCGCGGCGGTGTCAATGAAGAAGGGGACCGCGCGCGAGTCCATGTCGAGCGCGCCCGCTCCGCTTACCTGAACGGGAATGGTGTAGGCATTCTGACTGCAGCCGAGTGGAGTTTTGTCAGTTACGGCGGGCTTGCTGGTCTTGACGGGCGTCTCCCCGGCGAGTGACACCTCGACGGCGCCGCTCGGCAGTGTGGCAAAGCTGCAGTCGATGAAGCTCTCGGCGGTCCGCACCGCGAGGCCCTGCTTGCAACCTCCACCGGCCGCGCCCCCGAGCGTCAGCGCAAAGTCGGGCGTCATGCTGCGCCCCTGCGGTAGGTTCGAGATGCGACAAACGCTGCCCGTGGCGCGCGCGCTGCAGCTCACGGTGAGCGCCGCCAGATCGCCCGCGCGCAGCTGCGCGCCCCACATCAGCGGGTCAGCATTTGCCTCAAAAGCCCCGAGATCGGGCCCCTTGCCCAGCGTGGTGCCGGTCCAGGGCGGCATGTCGATGCCGCTGTCGATGGCGGGCGAGCCCGCTGCCAGCCGCAGATCGTAGGCGGGACCATCGACGAAACCGGGAGGCGCCTTCAGGTTGCCCGTAAGCTCACTGAGGCTAAACAGGTTTTTCTCGATGCGCGCCTGCTTGGCCACGGCCTCACTGCAGCCCGAGCATTCCCCGTCGAGCAAATTGTCGACAAGCGTGACGCCGCTCACCTCGTAGCCGTCGTGCAGGATGCCGAAATTGCCGACGCCGGTGTTGTGTACGAGCGTGAGCGCCGAGTCCGGGTAGTTTTCCATGCCCGGCTGCAGCCCGAACATCGAGTAGGCCGAAGCCGTGTGACGGAACGCTACGTTGTGATCAAACACGAAGTTTGAGCCGCCCGTCTTGGAGCCGCCGGTGTCGATGCGAAATCCGTTGATGCCCCAGTGCTTGTAGTCGGTGTCAAACTGGGTGGAGCCGTCGTGCGCCAGGTTGTGGTGAACCCGCGTGCCCTTGGCGTTGCCGCAGTCGTAACCGTTGAAGCTGCCCAGATCGATCGAGATGCGGCCCGCGCGAAATACCTGATTTTCAGCGTATTCCGAGGCTTTGCTGCAGAGCCCAATGCCGTGAGTGGAGCTGTCAAAGACGGTGTTTTTGCGGATGGTGTTGCCGCTGGCTCCGCCCCAGGCCTCGATGCCCACGCCGTCGGGAATGTACCCCGTGTCGTGCACGACGTTGTCCTCGAGCGTGCAGTCCGTTGCGCCGTTGAGCACCACGCCCGCGGCCCCCACGTGGGCCACCAGCGAGTGCTTGAGGGCATGCTTGCTGCCGTGCAGATAAATGCCAGGGCCCGCGCCCGCTCCGACCATGGAGTGGCTGAGCCAATCGCCCGTAATGCCGTCGAGTACGAGCCCGCTGCTCCCCTGCTCGGCCGTGATGGCGCCGCCCTTGAACGAGAGTCCCTCGACCGTCAGGTAGCTTGCTCCCTTGGCGAGCGTCAGCGTGCTGTAGCGACGCTTCCACTCAAGCGTCTGCGTCGCCTCCTTGCTCGGGAGGCGATAGAGCGCAGACTTGGGACCGTAGACTCCGTCGGCATCGAAGAACCACTCGTTGTTCGCATCGAGCGCCTCAAGCTTACCGAATAGGAAATAGGAATCGTTGCGCGCTGGGGTCGCAAAATCGGGCTTTTGGACGGCAAAGCGCAGCGAACCGGGGCTCGTCGAGCGCACGACCGTCTTTTCCGCGAACCACTCGGAACCCGACAGCAGCACGATGTTGGCACCTGCCGCCCATGCCGGCGTCGCGGGATGCTCGAACCAGCCCTCATCCTTCTCCGCGTCGATGCTGGCGCCACGTCCGCCACCCGTGGTGATCGCGTAGTCCGCACGGGTTTGCCCACCGAGCTGCTTGACGTTGGGCCAACGCGCCTCGACCAGTGGCTCCCCGTTGAGAAAGAGCAGATTCTTTCCCGTCCCTTGGTCGAACCCGGCGGGCAAAATGAGGCGCTCGAGAGCCACACCGTTGATGGAGACGGCCTCCCATTTGCCGACGCCGCCCGCTCCCGGCGTGAGCGCGTCCAACGCCGAGACGACCACGCTGCCCGGTTTCTCCGCGCGCAGCGTCAGCGGTGCGGCCGCCGTTCCCGCTTGCGTGACGCGCAGGTCTTCTCGATACGTTCCTGACGCGATGGAGCAAACATCCCCGGGCTTGGCTGCCTTGACACAGTCCCCAATGGCTTTGAATGCCTTGGCCGTCGTGGAACCATCGCCTCCCGCAGCGGCGTTGCCGGCGACGTAGCGCGTGGCGGCGGACGCAGGCAGCGACAGCAGCAAACCGCCTGCTCCGGCAGCACTAGCGAGCAGGGCACGACCGACGAGCGAGGAGAAGGGACGGCGTGTTCGCATGGTAGCGGCATGATACCGGGAGTCGTCGCGGGGCAGAACTCGCCATTTGGCTGAAATGCAATTGGGGCAAGCCCAAGGTCTGCCTTTGTCGTCCTTGTGGGCCGGCTTCTGGGTTCCGGGCTCCGCCAGTCCCTCGGCAATGAATGGGCTGACTTGCGACAGATTGCGCCACTCCTGGTTGACGCGGCGATTGGGACCCGGCTCTATCCAACGGCATGAATCCGGCGCGGTTGGTTGGGCGCGTTGCTTTAGTACTTTGCCTCTTCAGAAGAATCTGTGGGTGAGCCAGGGAGGTTCCGGGAGATTTCCGAGGCCGTGATATAGGGCGATTCGCACGTGTTCGTAGGAGCGAAAGCCGTAGGCTTTTCGTGTCGTAATTCTGGCCTTGTTGTTGAACCCCTCGGTTGCACCTGCGGCGAACGCGCCGCGCGCTCGGTGTGGACTACAAGCATCTCTTCGTTGGCCAGTACCCATCCACTCCCGTCTACGGTACGCATTTGGGCAACCGCTTCTAGTCGGGTCACGCGCAGGGACGGCTAGGGCACAACTAGGGAAAACCCTAGGTCTGGTCGTTCGAGGTGCGGGCGTGGTTCGATACTCAGACTATCGTCCGTCGGTGCTGGAAAGCGCGCCTCAGCGTGAGCTGAATCGCCAACCTGTCGTTCACAAACTGAGTGCCTTCTGGTGGCATCCCGCCCCATGAACCATGTAGGCAGTTTCGGAATGATTGGGTTGGTTATGGCTCTGACTTCCACGGCGTTCGCGCAGGACGTTGAGGCGCAGGGGGCGTCAACGACAGCCGCTGCCCCGGCAGCGGAGACTTCGCCAGCGGTCGCCACGAGTACCGCAGCGACGAACCCGCAGGCGGGCTATACCGCTGCTGCTCTTTAGCTGGGCTACGGTACCGACGACCTGAATATGGGGTTTGGGCTGCGCGCGGGCTACACCATGCCAGCGAAGGTGTACGTTGGCGCGAACTTCATGTACTTCCTCGGAACCTCTACCGATTCGACGATTCCGGGTTTCGGAACCATGTCCACCAAGTCCAGTCTTTGGACGGGATTGGTTGAGCTCGGCTACGACGCCGACCTCACACCCAAGTTCACGCTGCGACCGACGGTCGGGCTCGGCCTTGCTAGCGCGAGCGCTGAAATCTGCATGGCCGGAACGTGCGTCAGTGACTCGGCTTCGAAGTTTGCGTTCGCTCCCGGGGTTTCGGCGAGCTTTCTGGCAAGCGACCGTCACTTCGTTGGCGGGGACTTCAAGTTCCTGGTTGCCGGCGACTACAACGCGGGCATCTTCGGTGGCCACCTGGGCATGCGCTTCTAGTTGAGCTGCCCCTCGGAGCCTGGGTGAGCCGTTCGCTCACCCGGCTGCGGGGGCCGCCGATTTCCGCTCCTCGCGTTTGAGCGAGCTCGTGCGGGAAAGGCGGCAATTTACATGGGGATTTCCGCATTGCGCCGCCAGATGGGCCTCGCGGCCCGTGGTTCCACGACGGCCCAGACATAAAGGCCCTGGGGGAGCGGTCGTTAGGGGCCTCATGCGTACCGTCTTGCCAGGGGGATTCGTTTGCGTCGTGGGGCTCGCCGTGGCGGGAGTCACTCTCGGTTGTGCCTTGGAGGGGAGAGCCGATAGGAGCCCTCCAGAGGTGACGGCTGAGACGCGTCAGGGCCTGACGCTCGCGAACGGACGCCTCGAACCCGGCGAGGAGTGCGATGACGGCAACCTCACGGCGGGCGACGGCTGCAACGCGACGGGGCACCTCGAGGGCACGCATTACTGCTGGGTGCCGGGTAGCGCATGCTCGCTCAAGGGCCTGTGCAGCAACGGGACGCTGGATTCCGGTGAGGTCTGCGACAACGGCGCTGCGGCGGGCAATAACTGCAGCGCGCAGTGCGATCTCGTGGCTTGCGGCAACGGCGTGCGTAACAACGATATCTATCCCGGTTGGGCGCAGGAGATCTGCGATGACGCCAATCGCTACGACGGCGACGGCTGCAATCGACTGTGCGAAGTGGAAGCAGGCTGGGCCTGTTCGGGCACACCGAGTCGCTGCGAGCCGTCAGGCGTGGTGTTCTACAACACCGGCGTCGGTGCGAATTTTCGCGTATTGGCCGAAAATGACGCAGATCCGCACTGGTTTTACACAAACGACAACAGCTCGGCAAAGGTGCACTTTCGCGCGGCGGGTGATTGGCCCCGCTCGCTGCAAGGGGCCCAGTACCTAGCCAACCAGGCAACCTCAGCGCAGGGTAACAACGGGGGCTGCGTCTATCAGGACTTTCAGATCCCCTCGAACTACGTCGCGACGCACTTTACCCTCGTGATTGCGGCCTTCAATGATAACTGGCCCGAGAAGGACGCCGGACAGTTCTTCGCCAAGGTCAATGGGGTGGCAGCGAGCGGCCCCGCTCTCGTCATCGTGGAGACGCCCGCAGGCGGCCAGCCCTGGCAAAAGAACGTAATCTACGCCCTGACCAAGACCAATCCCTGGCGCATCGGAATGAATCGCGTCGAGCTCTGTAACGACGACATGGTGTTGGGGCCGACCGGCTATCGCTACTTCTTCGCCGACGCCACCGATGACCAATGTGGCAGCGGAGTGGTGTCCGATCGGGAGCAATGCGACGATGGAAATCAGGTCGCCGGCGATGGCTGCTCGGCAACCTGTGATAGCGAGTCGGGCTACGGCTGCGTCGGCAATCCGAGCACCTGCGCGCTCACTTGCGGCAATGGCAAGCTCAACCCGGGCGAGCTGTGCGACGACGGCAACCTGGCTAGCGCCGATGGCTGCTCGTCAGCCTGCCGTCTCGAGACGGGCTTTACCTGCGTGCAGCCCGGCAGTCCCTGTCAGGCCATCTGTGGAGACGGCAAATGGGTCGTTGGTGAAGAGTGCGACGACGGCAATGTGAGCCCCGCCGACGGTTGCAGTCCGACCTGTCGCATCGCGACGGGCTGGGAGTGCAGCGGCAGTTTGGACGGAAAATCCAGTTGTTCGCTGCAATGCGGCAATGGTCGCCTTGACGGCAGTGAGCTGTGTGACGATGGCAATCGGGCGGCTGGCGACGGCTGTTCGATGGGCTGCACGCTGGAAATCGGCTGGGCCTGCGCGCTCCCCGGTACGCCCTGCGCCAAGACCTGTGGCAACGGACTCGCTGAGCCGGGAGAGGGCTGCGACGATGGCAACACCGTTTCAGTCGATGGTTGCAACGCAGAGTGCGCGGTGGAGGCCAGCTACAGCTGCCAGCCTGCCGGCGCTTGCACGCTTCTCACGCACTGCGGTGATGGCGTGCTCGATGCGCTTGAGCTCTGCGACGATGGAAACACTCAGGCGCTCGACGGCTGCGAGCGGAGCTGCCGCGTTGAAACCGGCTGGACCTGCGGGGGCGCGCCGAGTAGCTGCGCCGAGACCTGCGGGGATTCGCGGATCGTAGGCGCCGAGACCTGTGATGACGGCAACCTCGTCAACGGGGACGGCTGCAACAGTGGGTGTTTCACGGAGCGTCGCTACGCTTGTAGTCCCGCGGCAGGTCAGGGGCCCTCGGTCTGTCTGATGAGCTGTGGCAACGGGACGCTCGACGCGGGAGAAGCCTGCGATGACGGCAACGCGGTCGACGGTGACGGCTGTACCGGCTCTTGCCGCTTCGAGCTCGGCTGGTCCTGTTCCGGACCGCTTGGGCCCTGTCGGGAGGTGTGCGGCAACGGCGTGCGCACGCCGTCAGAACAATGCGACGACGGAAATCTCGTCGCCAACGACGCTTGCGACCAAGTCTGCCACTTTACGGGCAACGGGAATGGTCCGCCCATCTTGAATCCGTTGGCATTTTCGGTGACTGAAGGGAGCTTGGCCGCGGCCAAGCTCACCGCGACCGATCCAAACGCCGGAGATACGCTAAGTTTTGGTTTGTTTGGCGGCGAGGATGATGCGCTGTTTAGCTTGGATGCAAGCACGGGGCAGTTGACCTTCCTCGGGGCACCGAATTTCGAGCTGCCTAAGGATTTGAACACGGATAACCAATACGTGGTGCGGATCCGCGTCGCCGACGGCAAGGGAGGATTCGATACGCAGCTGGTGCGCATCATGGTCACCAATCAATCCGCCATCGGCACGGGTGGGCGCTGCGCAGGAGCCGAAGACTGCGTCGCTCAACACTGCGACGACGCGGTGACCCACCTGTGCCTCGCGCCCTCGTGCGCGGACGCAATCCCGAATGGCATGGAGACGGATCTCGACTGTGGCGGACTCTGTTCAGGTTGCAGTGCGGCCCAGAAGTGCCTGATTGGAGCCGATTGCCTGAGTGGCCTCTGTCCCGTGGCAACACTGCGCTGCGCGGCTCCGGGCTGCGGGGACGGTGTCCGAAGTGCCAGTGAGACCGATGTCGACTGCGGAGGAGGAACCTGTCTTCCGTGTTTTGAAACCAAAGCCTGCCTGCTCGCGAGCGACTGCCTGAGCGGTGTTTGTCCGGCGGCAACGCACGTCTGCACCAAGGCGACCTGTAGCGACGGCGTGAAGAACGGCGATGAAACGGACCTTGATTGCGGCGGCAGCTGCAAGGCTTGCGGTAACTCGAAGGGCTGTGGGGTGGATGCGGACTGCACGAGCCGCGTCTGTGAGCCTGGGGTGCAGCTCTGTCGCGCGCCGACCTGCGGCGATGGAGTGAAGAACGGCACCGAAACGGACGTCGACTGCGGCGGCGGTACCTGCGGCGCTTGCAACAACGGCCTGGCCTGCCTGGCGGGCGCTGACTGCGTGAGACTCAGCTGCGATCTGGACACCAAGCTGTGCAGCCCGCCGACCTGCACCGATGGCGTCAAGAATGGTACTGAGACTGATCTGGACTGCGGCTCCACCTGCCCCTCCTGCGCCGATCAGCAGATGTGCAAAGGCTCGGGGGACTGTCAGTCGAGTATCTGTCCGCCCGGCACGCTGCTCTGTGCTGCGGCAAGCTGCGTTGACGCCACGCGTAATGGCGATGAAACGGATCTCGACTGTGGCGGCACCGTGTGCCTCGGATGCGCGGTCGACCAGCTGTGCAAGCTCGGAGCGGACTGTCGTTCGCTGCACTGTGACTCGAGCACGCTGCGCTGCATGGCGGCGGGTTGCAGTGATCAGCTGAAAAATGGGACTGAAACCGATCTGGATTGCGGCGGTCCGGACTGCCGTCCGTGCAACAACGCCCAGTCCTGCCTGGTTGGTGGGGATTGCAAGTCACGAGTCTGTGAGCCCACCTCGCATCAGTGCATCGCCGAGTCCTGCACCGATACGCTCAAGAACGGTCAGGAGAGCGATGTCGATTGCGGCGGCAGCCAATGCTCGCCTTGCGCAACAGGCCTCAGCTGTCGACTCGCGTCCGACTGTGTCTCGCAGGTCTGCAGCTCGTCGACCTGCGTTGACAATGGGACCGGTGGCACGGGTGGTGCGGGCGGCGTGACCACGACCGGTGGCGCGTCGTCTGGCGGCAGCGGTACCGGGGGCTCGAGCAGCGGCGGCTCTTCGACGGGCGGCAAGGCTAGCGGCGGCACTCCCTCGACCGGAGGCAAGGCGACCGGCGCCACGAGCGGCGCAGCCACGGACGACCCGGCACTCGAAGGCGGCGGCTACACCTGCTCTCTGCCGCGCCCCGGCTCACCAGGGTCCACTCCCACACTGGCACTCGTGCTGGCCCTAGGAATGGCCTCCTGGCGTCGTCGACGGGCTGGCTGAGTCGCGCAGTGCCCTGCGCGGCCTCAGCGCGGTGCCCTGCGCGGCCTCAGCGCGGTGCCGGGCTTGAGCCGAGCAGACTGAGCGCAGGAAAACGGCGGGCTTCCCAGATTGGAAGTCCGCCGTGGTCGTTGGTGAGACCCCGACTGCTCCTGTGGCTAGGACGGCATGATGGGTTGTGCACGCGGGGGCTGCAGCGAAGTGCGTGATGTGCACGTCGGGTTTTGCACGTGCGGGCGACGGGGTCGGGAGACAAGCCGAGAGTAGGGTCGCCGTTGCGCAATCGAGGCTGCACAAGTTGTGCAGAATTGCACAACTTGCACAACCCGAAATGCACAACTCGTGCATGTCCGATGTAACCGTTTTGTGGGAAGCCGCTGACAAAAGCCCCCGCAGAACTACACAGGAACCGAAGGAAAACTCGAGAAAAACTGGGCAATGCGCCCCTCGGAGGCGGTCGACGCCTTCTGTGTTTCCACCATCCGAATATGGAACGCCGCGTGCACTAGATCTCGGTGCGTTCACTCGGAGGAGAAAATCATGCTCAAGAATCTCATCGTCTGGTCCCTAGTCGCCCCCTTGGCTCTCGCGGCAGTTGCCTGCAGTGCAGAGTCGCCCCAAGAGGAGCTTGGCAGCACGGACCAAGCTGTTTGCGCCAACCCTGACGGCGTTGATGCCGTGCTCGCCGCACTCGCGGTGGCCACTGCCAAGGAAATGAAGCGCTGGGACGCCAACGACTTTACTGTCATCAACTATAGGAGCGTGGGGATC
>JBBRAB010000020.1:0-76820 GCA_038207155.1 Polyangiales bacterium | reverse complement strand
CCGGTCTCCTACGACGTGAGCTACGCAAAGGACCGGACCGCCGCGCCGGTGTTCGCCCGCTGGCGCATCAGCCCCGGCAGCCCAGCGGTCCTCGCCTTCGTCCTGCGGATCGCCCCGACCTTCACCAGCGACCTGCTGGTGGTCGTCCCCCGGCCCGGCGTGGGGCAGGTCTCGTACTCCCCCGATGCCACCACCGCCTTCCTGCCGGTCGCCAGCGGGCGCAGCGACGCCAACGGCAGCGCCCTACTGCCACGCGTCGCCGGGACGACCGTCGACCGCCTGCAGGTCCTGGACGGCGACGGCAACCTGGACCGGCCGCGCTACCGGGGGCCCGTCGATCCGGTGCTGTGCGGGGCCCCGGTCTGCGGCTGACCGGCCGACCAGCCGGTCGGCCCCTACGCTGCGGGCCATGGCCGTGCACCTGACCCGCATCTACACCAAGACCGGCGACGAGGGGACCACCTCCCTGGGCGACATGACCCGGGTACGCAAGACCGACGTCCGGCTGACCGCGTACGCCGACGTGGACGAGGCCAACAGCGCCCTCGGGACGGCGATCGCGCTCGGTGAGCTCCCAGCCGAGCTGGTCACCCTGCTGCGCCGGGTCCAGAACGACCTGTTCGACGTCGGTGCCGACCTGTGCACCCCGGTCGTCGAGGCGCCGGAGTACCCGCCCCTACGCGTCCTGCCGGCCTACACCGAGCGGCTCGAGCAGGCCTGTGACACCTACAACGACCGGCTGGAGAAGCTGTCGAGCTTCATCCTGCCGGGCGGCACACCAGGGGCCGCCCTGCTGCACGTCGCCCGGACCGTCGTACGGCGGGCGGAGCGGTCGGTGTGGGCGCTGCTGGAGGACCAGCCGGCAAGCACCAACAAGGAGCCGGCGCTCTACCTCAACCGGCTCTCGGACCTGCTGTTCATCCTGTCCCGGGTCGCGAACCCTGACGGTGACGTGCTGTGGAAGCCCGGCGGCGAGCGCTAGCCGACAGCGGCGGGATCAGCGCGGCAGGGTGGCGCCGGGTGGCCTGGCCTCCAGCCAGGCCAGCAGCCCGGTCAGGGCCGCCCGGTCCAGGGCCACTTCGACGGTCGTCCCGCCCGACCTCAGCTCGACGACCTCGGCACCCTTCAGCAGCGACATCGACTCCGGCCCCTTCGGGGACCGCCGGCCGGCGACCTGCAGGTCACGGCGCGAGAGCGTACGGCGGGGGCGGTGCGCCAGGCTGAAGACCCGGAACCACTGCAGGTCGTCGCCCACGAAGCGGCCGACGCCGAGGACCCAGCCGCGGCCCTGGCTCCTCGGCTTGAGCCGGAGCGAGAGCTCGATGGCGCCTCCGGACCGGGACAGCAGACGACGGCGGACCGCGATGGCGGCCAGCGGCAGCACCAGGACGAGCCCGGCGGTCAGGATCTCGAGGGGCAGCACGGGGTCTGGGTGCCGGTAGCGGTCGCGAGGCTGTCGAGGCTGTCGAGGCTGTCGAGGCTGTCGAGGCTGTCGAGGCCTCAGAAGACGAAGTTGCTCCGGTTCGAGTTGAGGACGCAGCCCGAGTGGCCGTACTTCGTGAGCAGCTTGCTTCGCAAGAACAGGCCAAGAAGCTCAACGAGGCCGTCAAGACGCTAATTGCTCTAGGGGACGAGCTCGTTGACGCAGAAGAGCGGATTGAAGCATATTTGCGGGCTGCTGATCTTTACGCCAACAAATTCCAGAATCAGGCTGAGGCAGTGCGTGCGTATGAGAAGGTCGTTGAGGTTGATCCGCTCAACCCGCTCGCGATCGACTACTTGCGTCAGATGTATGAGAAGCGTCGCGATTGGGAGAAACTGATCGGACTCAATGTGGCGCAGGCGCGCACGCTTGAAGCCGGACCTGACCGCTCGGCGGCGTTCAAGGACATCGCGCGGCTCGCGACTGAGCGTGTCAAGAAGCCTGAGGTTTGCGTCGCGCTCTGGGCAGAAGTTGTCGAGTCAGACGCGGTCGACCTGGAAGCGCTAAACGCCCTTTCACAGCTCTATGAACGTGCTCGTGATTACGAGAAGTTGGCCGGCGTTCTCGAGCGACTTGCGGAGCTCACGTACGACACGCAGGAAAAGATCCAGATCCTCAACAAGCTTGGACAGATCGCCGGGGACCGTCTCAATGATGACGTCCGAGCGGTGGAGGCTTATCGGAGTTTGTTAATTCTTGTTCCTGATGATCGTCGGGCGCAGGAGCAGCTCAAGAAGCGATATGTCGCGCTTGGACGTTGGGACGATCTAGAGGTCTTCTACGCTGATTCCGGTAAGTGGGACGAGTTCATCCGTGTTCTCGAGACCAACGAGACCAAGACACAGGACGTCGGTCAGCGCATTGCGATGCTGATGAAGATTGCCGAACTGTGGATGACGCAGAAGGGCAAGAGCGACCGCGCTGCGCGGGCGTACGAAAAAGTTCTGCAGCTTGACGAGACGAATCTAGCTGCGGCCGAACGTCTCGTGCCGATTTACTCCGAGGGAAACAATGCCAAGGGGCTTGCTTCCGTGATCGAGGTAAAGCTTGTTCACATCGATGAGCCTAATGCGCGGCTTGCATTGCTCCGTGAAGTTGCGGCGCTCTATGACGGACGCGTCGGTGACAAGGTTCGCGCGTTCGAGCGATTTGTAGAGGCATTTTCGCTATTCCCGCTCGAGACGGAATGCCAGACAGACCTCAATCGCATCGCCAAGTCGACGGGGCGTTGGGCTGAAGTCGTTACTGCCTATCGTACGGCTATCTCTTCGGTTGACGTCGCCGACGCCTCCTCGCTCAGATTGCAGCTCGGCCGAGTCCTTGTTGAGGAACTCCAAGAGCTTGAAGCTGCGCTGACAGAGTATCGCGCGGTACACGATGCAGAGCCCGAGAACGCGGAGGCTCTGGACGCCCTCGAGCGTCTCTATCAACGGGCTGAGCGCTGGCGCGATTTGCTGGACGTTTACGCGCGAAAGCTTGAGCTTCTCGATGCAAGTGACGACCGAAAGCTGGTTCGGTACGAGGTCGCTCGTCTGTACGAGGAGCGACTCGCCGACATCAGCGCGGCAGTCGAAACCTATCAAACGATACTCTCGGAGAACCCGGGCGACGGGCGCGCTCTGGAGGCGTTGGATCGACTCTATCAACAGAGTAAGGCGTGGGCTTCCTACGCTGAGGTTCTTAGTCAGCGAATCGAGCTGGACGTCGACGAACCGACGCTGATTGACCTAAAGTTCCGACTCGCGGAAGTACAGCTCAGCAAACTGGAAGCGGAGGCCGACGCTCTCACGAACTTCCGCGAGATCTTGTTCATTGAGCCCGAGCATGAAGGGGCTCGCCTCGCGCTTGAGGGCCTGCTCGCCTCGGGCACCTTACGTGAGGAAGCTGCAGCGACGCTCGAGGGTATTTACGAGAATCGGAGCGACTGGGAGAAGCTGATCGGGGCCCTCGAAATCCTTGCCTCGGGTGCAAGCGATGCCGCCAGGGGTGTCGAGCTACTGCGTAAGGTCGCCGGTGTTGCGGGCACTCAGCTCGGGCATCTGGAGCGTGCGGTCGAGGCGCAAGCTCGTGCCCTTCGGCTGGATCCGACACAGTCAGAGACGCGTGAAGAACTCGAGTCCTACGCTGAGCAGGCCGGCGCGCTCGATCGGCTTTCAGCCATCTACGCGGAGGTTGCGGGGGGACTTAAGCTGCCCGAACTCGCTCGCGAGTATTGGATGCGGCTCGCCGCCATCGAAGAGCGCCAGGCGCGCGTCGAGCAAGCTGCGGCCGCATACGAGAAGGTCCTTGGTATTGATGCGGCGGACGCAGGCGCGCTGCAGGCGATGGATTCCCTCTATCGCCGCACTGAGCACTGGACCGAGCTGGTTCAGGTGTTCCGCCGACGCATCGAACTAGCAGATGACGTGGACTTGCGAGAGTCCCTGTTTGGGCAAATGGCAGCGGTTTACGAGGAGCGGCTGGGAAAGCCCGAGGAGGCGATAGCCGCCTATCGCGAGGTACTTTCCCTTGATCCGTCAAGTTCGGGTGCTCTCGCCGCATTGGACGGCCTGTTTTCGCGTCAGCGGTTGTGGCAGGAGCTGTCGGAGAACCTGGAGACGCAGCTAGCGCTGGTTGACTCAGACGAAGCTCAGCTCGAAATCATGCTGCGTCTCGCTGCCCTGCGGGAGGTCGAGATGGGGCAGCCCGAGGCTGCGATCGAAGGCTACCGTCAGGTCACGGAACGCGACCCGTCTAATACCGCAGCGCTCGGTGCGCTTGAACGCCTCGGTGCAGCTCCGGAGTTTGAACTCCAGATTGCCGAAATACTTGAGCCGTTCTATCGAGAGCAGGGGGATTTCCGCAAGCTGATCGGGGTGCACGAGGTTCAGGTGCGACGCGCTGATGATTTGGCGCGCAAAGTCGAGTTGCTTCAGCAGATTGCTGCCCTCTACGAGGACGCTGCCGGTGACATCAATTCGGCATTCGATACGCTGGCTCGCGCGTTGACGGTGGACCCGTCGAGCGAGGACGCTTCGCTTGGTCTCGATCGGCTTGCGCGAGTGCTAGGTCGGTTCAACGACCTGGCGAACGTGTTCGAGTCACTTGGTAGCGCGCAGCCTGAGCCCGACCTGGCGGCTCAGCTGATTACGGCTGCGGCGAGGGTCTACGAGAACGACGTCCAGAACGTCGATAAGGCGATTGAGCTGTACCGCAAGGTGCTCTCGATCGACCCAACGAACCTCTCTGCCGCGGAATCGCTCCAATCACTGTTCCAGATGACCGAGCGTTTCTCCGACATGTCGCTGATTTTGCAGCGAAAGGCGGAGATGCTTGATGTGCTCGATGACCAGAAGGGCGCGCTCTACGAAGCCGCTCGCATCGAAGAGGACATTCTTGACCGCAAGGAATCCGCGATCGGCGTCTATCAGAAGGTTCTTGAGATTGACTCGGAGGATCTCAAGAGCGTTGACGCGTTAATTGGGCTGTACCTAGGGCTTTCGCGCTGGGAGGAATTGTTGGGAGTCTACTCCCGCAAAGCCGATCTGGTCGTCGATCCCGATGAGAAGAAACTGATCTTCTATCAGGTTGGCGCTGTCTACGAGCGTGAACTGGGTGACGTCCGTCGTGCGATTGATACGTACCAACGGGTCCTTGAGCTCGACCCGGATGATGTCGAGGCACTGGGTCGACTTGATGTGCTGTATCAGGCCGCTGAAAACTGGCAGGAGCTGCTCAGCGTTCTGATGCATGAGGCAGAGCTGACAGTCGACGCCATTGAGGCCGTTGCCTTCCAGTATCGAATTGCGGAACTCTTCGAGAAGCGCCTAGAGGACATCGAGCGCGCGGTTGAGCTGTATCGCGACATCCTCTCCACCCAACCGGACCACGTTCCCACTCTCGAGTCACTCGAAGGAATCAAGAACGGCACTCTGGCTCCGCTTGCCGCTGCTGGCGTTTTGGAGCCGGTGTACGATGCCGCAGGTGAGTGGGCTCGCCTGATTAGTGTGCTTGAGGTCCAGGTTGCTCATGGCGCGGATGCTTTCGTCCAGGTTGAGCTGCTTCACCGGATCGCCGCCCTCTACGAGGAAAGCCTTGGTGACCATCGCAATGCGTTTACATCGTATGCGCGTGCTGTCCGGACCGACATCAGCAACGAGGATTCTCTTTCCTCGGTTGAGCGCCTTGCGACCGTCACCGACAACTGGGCGGAAGTCGCTGCGCTCTATGACTCCGAATTGGCTCGACTCGGCGAGAACGCCGAGCAGGCGGTTGAGCTGGGCTTACGCGTTGCTCAGGTCTACGAAGTGCAGCTCGAGAAAATCGAGGGTGCTGTTGAGCGCTACCGAGCGGTCATGGTGCTGGATGAGCAAAACCAAAGCGCCGTCCGGTCTCTAGATCGACTGTTCTCTCAGCTCGAGCGCTGGGCGGACCTTGCTACGATCCTTTCTCGGGAATCTGAAATTGGCGACACCCCCGAGGAGATTCTC
Source organism: Polyangiales bacterium (assembly GCA_038207155.1). Lineage (GTDB taxonomy): Bacteria > Myxococcota_A > Polyangia > Polyangiales > Polyangiaceae > FEN-1139. The sequence continues at coordinate 70,868 of JBBRAB010000020.1, read as the reverse complement.
GAGTTCCGGTTCCGTCTCGGTCAGGTGCGCCAGCATCGCCTTGTCGATTTGGACGGGGCAATTGAGGCCTACCGCGAGGTAATCGCGGCGGCTCCGGAGCACGAGGCGACGCTTGTCGCTCTTGAGGACCTGTTTGCTCAGGGCCTCAAGCTCACGGAAGTCTGTGAGATCCTTGAGCCGCTCTATCAGGCCAACAGCGATTGGGAAAAGCTCCTCAAGATTCACGAGGCTCAGCTCGTTCTCACGACCGGTGCGGAAGAGCGACTGGCGATGTACTACCGCATCGCCGAGGATGCCGAGGAGAAGCTTGGTGACGCTGTTCTGGCATTCCAAGTGGTCGTTCGCGCCCTTAAGGAACACCCGCTCGACGAGCGCTGTGGCGAGGAAATTGAGCGACTTGCGGCTAATAACCTCGACAGCGGCTGGGAGCAGCTCGCAAATGCGTACGCCGACGTTCTTGGAATCGAAGGCAGTACCCCTGAGGTTCAGTCGGCCATCGGTAAGCGATTGGCTCGGGTATTCGAGGAAGAACTGGCGGACGTTCAGAAGGCTGAGGAAACGTATCGTTACGTTTTGACGGTGGTAGAGCGCGAGGTCGAAGCCCTCGCGAACCTCGACCGAATTTACACCGGTCTCGAGCAGTGGCCGGAACTAGCGGGTGTTCTCGAGCAGCGTGCTGTTTCCGAGTCCGACGAGCGCGAGCGTGTGGAGTTCTACACACGCTTAGGTCAGGTTTACGATGAGCGACTCAATCAGACGCCGGATGCCGTTCGGGCATATCGTCGGGTGTTTGATGAACTTGAGCCGACCAACGAAGACGCCATTGGTGCCCTCGGTCGGATCTACGCCGCAACTGAGCAGTGGGAGCTGCTTCGTGGTGTCTATCAGCGCGAGCTAGAGAATGCGGTTGGCGACGTTCAGGAAGCAGAGATTCGCGCCAAGTTGGCAAGTCTAGCGTCCGAGCGGCTCGGCAATCTAAGCGACGCGGTCGAGGGCTGGAAGCGGGTGCTTGATCTTCGGGGAGAGGACTCCGAAGCACTGTGGGCGCTGGCAGATCTCTATCAGCATCAGTCGCAGTGGGCTGAGCTGACCGACGTTCTCGAGCGGCATTTTGACATCGCTGACAGCGATGAAGAGCGAGTGAGTATTCTGACTCGTCGGGCGCGACTGTTCAGCGAGCAGTTGAACCGCGACGATGAGGCGTTGGAGACCTGGCAGCGCGCTCTTGATATCGATTTCGCGAATGTTCCCGCGCTTCGCGCAGTAACGGCCATTTGGCGCAAGCGCGCTGACGCGAGCGAGCTGGTTACGGCGCTGCATTCGATGATCGATCGCGCAGCGGGCTTGCTCGACTCTGACGAGTTGGTGGCCACCTACCGGGAGCTCGGTAAGACCTATGGCGTCGTGCTTGAGCAGCCGTTTGAGGCGGCGGATGCTTGGCGTCACCTGCTGGAGGTTGACGGTCGGGATTTTGAGGCCCTAGCGGAGTTGGAGCGTATCTATCGAGCTGATGAGCGCTGGACCGACGTTATCGACATCAAGATGCGTCGGGCCGCTGCGTTCCCGATTGAGGAAGAGAAAATCCGTGAGTTGCTCGAAGTCACGGATCTATGGCGCGACCAGGTGGGCGAGTACGATCAGGCGGTCGAAGCCTACGATCGGATTCTGGAGGTTGATGCGGCTCATTTCGGTGCATTCGAAGCGCTTGAGCGGCTGCACACGGCGGCTGAGCGTTGGGAGCCGCTAATTGAGCTCTACCTCAATCGACTCGAGACCCGTGAAAGCGCTGAAGAGAAGGGTGACCTGCTGCGTCGAATTGCACGTGTCTTCGAGGAGAAGCTCGATGACAGCAATCAAGCGTTCGACGCGCTGGTCAACGCGTTTGCTGAGGACTTCGGCGACGACGAGACGGCGCGCTACCTCGAGCGCATGTCTCAGAGCACGAGTCGTTGGCCTGAGCTTCTTGCCACGGCAAATTCCTGGCTTCAGGAGCAGACCGAGTCGCGTAAGCGCATTCAGTTGTGTTTGAGGCTGGGCAAGTGGTACGGCCAGGATCTTCAGCGCCCGGATTGGTCGCAGGGCTACTACGAGCAGGTTCGTCAGCTTGACCCCAGTAACGTGCAGGTTCTTCGCCTCATGGCGGCGAACCATCGCATCACCGCCAACTGGCAGCGCGTTGGTGAGACGCTGCAAGCGGCGCTCAACGTTGCCGTCGCGAGTGATGACCGCAAGGCCATTCTCGTGGATATGGGCGAGTTGCTTGAACGCAACATGGGGCAGGTCGACGCCGGCATCGTGTACTACCGGCGTGCGCTGGAGGTGGACGCGCTGTTTCTGCCAGCGCTTGACGCTTTGGAGCGAATCTACGAGGCGCAGTCGGACGCATCTCAGGTCGTTGAGATTCTATCGGCGAAGGTGCAGGCGCTCGGGGATTCCGAGCAGGTTCCGAAGCACAAGCTCCGCATGGGGCAGCTGTATGAGACGAGCCTTCGGGATCTCGAGAAGGCGGGTCGCATGTACCGCGAGGTACTTGCGACCGATGGCGGCAACCTTGTGGCGCTGCGCGGACTCGAGCGAATTGACGATTTGACTCAGAATTGGACGGATCTCGTTCAGGTTCTGGAGCGTCAGCTCGACGTGCTTGAGACCGAGCGTGAGCGTGTTGAGGTTCTCCTCAAGCTTGCTGGCGTGCTCGAGGATCAGTTCCTGAAGGCCGAGACGGCGGCCCAGCGACTTGAGGCGGTACTCGAGATCGATCCCACCGAGGAGCGGGCCTACGTGGCGCTGGCGCGTTGCTATCGCCGGCTCAAGCAGTGGCTTGATCTCGTCAACACTTATGAGCGCCACATCGCCGAGATTGCCAATCAGGCAACCAAGGTTGAGCTCTACGGTCAGATTGCCCAGGTATTCTCAGAGGAAGTTGGTGATGTGGATCGGGCGATTGACGCCTACCAGAACATCGTGGACATCGATGATACCAACATCGTTGCGTTGGACGCCCTGTCCAAGCTTCATGAGAAGCAGGGCGACACCTCTCGCGCGATCGACGCCATGACGCGAGTCGCCGACCTAACCGTCGACGGCAAGCAACGCGTCGAGATGTATTATCGGATCGGACGCTCCCTTGAGGAGAAACTCGGAGACCGCGCTCAGGCTCAGGAGCGTCTGGAGATGGCGCTCGATCTCGACCCATCGCATCTTCTGACGCTAGCCGCACTTCGAACTATTGCGGTGGATGAGGCTGACTGGGCGCGGGCCGAGCGTTACCTCGATCAGGAGCAGGCGAACACTCAGGCTCCACGAGCCCGCGCCAAGCTGCTCGTCGAGCTTGGCAAATTGCGTGATGACCAGCTTTCCGAACACGAGTCGGCTGTCGAGGCGTACGAGTTGGCAATGCAGTCCGACGAGGACTGTGAGGACGCTGCTCTCCCCTTGGTGGAGGAGTATGTCCGAACCGAGCGCTGGGTTCAGGCTGAGCCCCTTGCGGAAATGCTTGTTCGCAAGGCTAAGAATAAGGACCGCAGTGAGCAACAGATGTTGCAGAAGTTGCTTGGTAAGGTCCTGGCCGCGCTTGGCCATGCCGATAAGGCGCTCAAGGCCTATCAAGCGTCGCATCAGCTCGATCTGACCGACCAAGAGGCGATTCGCGGTATCGCAGACTGCGGTTTCGTACTTCAGGATTGGCCTACGGCGCTTTCGAACTACCAAAAAGTCCTCACTGCATTGGGCGAGGATGAGTTGGAAGCGCGTACGGACACGTACTTCAGACTGGGCTGCATCAAGCGCGAGCAGGCGCAGGCCAGGCAGGCAATTAACAACTTTGAGAAGGCGCTTGCGCTCAACGGAGAGCATCGCCCGACCCTCGATGCCCTCGTCGACATCTACGCCAAGAGCAATGACTGGAAGCAGGTCGCGGCCTACAAGCGTCAGATTCTGGACAGCATTTACGAAGGCGACGAGCGCCTCGCACTTCTCAGTGAGATCGGCGACGTTTGGGCCGATCGTGAGAAGAACTGGTCCAAGGCGATAGAGGCCCTCGAGGAGGCGCTCGATCTTCGTCCGAACGACCATGTGCTGCTGCACAAGCTTCTGAAGCTCTATCAGTCGGCTGGCGACTGGCAGAAGATGGTCGACGTCCTGCAGCGTATCGGCGACCTGGAGTCTCGGCCCGAGGTCAAGTCCCGTTACCTGTTTACCCAGGGGCAGCTCTACCGTGACGTGGACAAGCTCAACGATTCGGATCGCGCGCTTGAGCTCTTCAATGAGTCACTCGATCTGAATCCGAGCTATCTGGAAGCGTTTGCTCGTATTGAGAAGATTAGGACGCAGACCAAGGACTGGAAGCGACTGGAGCGCGACTATCGCAAGATGCTGCATCGCATCGCGGGCAAGGGCGATACCAAGCTCGAGTACCAGCTGTGGCATGCGCTCGGTTTGATTTACCGTGATCGTATGCAGCAGGTAGGGGAGTCGATTGAGGCTTTCAAGATGGCATCGGCCATGCGTCCTGAGAACGTGACGGAGCGCGAGATCCTTGTGGAGCTGTACGAGAACAGCGAGCGTTGGGATGATGCGATTGCCGAGCAGCGTCGCGTCGTCGCAGCGGAGCCCTCAAAGGCCGAGAGCTATCGAACGCTCTATCGGTTGTTCCTGCATAAGCGGTCGTATGATGAGGCGTGGTGTGTGGCTTCAGTCTTGTCCTTCCTCGGTGAGGCCGATGCCGATGAGGCGCGTTTCTACAGCGAATGGAAGCCGGAAGAGGGCATTCTCAAGTTCCGCGGCGGACTGACCAGCGAGCTCTGGTCACGCCATCTGACGCATCCAGATGCAGGGGGACACCTGTCCCGCATCTTTGAGCTACTGACGCCAGCCGCGTTGAAGGCTAAGAACGCGGAACTTCGGATGTCTGGCAAGCTGCCTGTCACTGAGGCTCGCTTCAAGCAGGATCCTCAGACCTCCACGGTTACGTTCGCCCGTACCTTCGGTTTCGTGGCTCAGGTGCTCGGTATTGCCTGTCCCGAACTCTATGTACGGAGCGATCTGCCGGTGTCGATCGTGGCCGCGCAGACCGATCCCCCGTCTTCGTTCGCGGGGCAAGGGGTTCTGGCCGGTTATCAGCCGCAGGACTTAGCATTCATCTGTGGCAAGCATCTCGCGAGCTACCGCACGGATGGGTACATTCGCAACCTGTTCCAGACGCAGTCTGAGCTGACGACCATGTTCTTCGCAGGCGTGGTGATTGCAGCTCCGAATACGCCCCTACCGCCTGAGCTGGCCAACAACGTGAAGCTCTCTGCTCAAGCGCTTATGAGATTCATGCAGCCGGTTGAGATGGAGCACCTCCGGGTCACCGTGAAGCGCTGGATGGCAGATGGAAGCACGGCCAACATCAAGCGCTGGGGTATCGGTATGGAGTTGACAGCTGCTCGCGCTGGGTTGCTCGTGAGTGGTGATCTCGATATCGCGAGGCGTATTCTCGGTGCCGAGCAGGCGCTTCCGGGCGACATGACGCCTGCCGAGAAGATGACGGAGCTGTTGGTGTTCGCCGTGAGCGAGGACTATTCAGCTCTGCGTCGCGGGCTGGGTGTCGCGATCGAGGTTGAAGGCTAAGCAGCCGCAGGTAGCCACCAATTGACGCGCGGAGTCTCGAGCGATTTGAGGCTCCGCGTAGTCATTTTGTTCCCATAATGCTCGCTGCTAGGCGGCCGCGTGTCGCGCGAAAATGCCTAGCTTCCGAGTTGAAGGGCTTGGGGACTGAGGCGTGGACTGCCCCGCCGTGCCAACGTCGGATGAATCAGCGCCGCCTGGAAGCTCAATACCGATGGGTGGAGACTGGAACGCAGAACGTGCCAAGACCATCCCATGTTCCCAACCGTGGCCCCGCGCCAGAGAGCGGGGACCGATGGGTTGCTTGGCGCGAGGCAGCGCAGCGTTTGACGAAGTTGCGCGAGCGTGGGCGAGCAGGGGCGGGTGTCCGCCGAGTGACGTTACTTACCGGGGACGTCCACCACGACGCGCAAGCCAACCAACAGTCGAGCTTCCTGCGATGCTGACGTGCCTGTGGGATGGTCCATGTAACTGCGGAGATCGACGGACAACACTGGGCCAATTCCAAGTTGACTCGACGCGTACCAATCGCCACCAACCGAGGCCCGGAGAACTCCACCGAAGTAGCTGCGCTTGGTGAGTTGATTGTCGTAGGAGAGCGCGGCAACGCCAGCTCCAATCGACATCCAAGGATCGAAGCGGACCCCCTGAACCAGGTGGTAGCGTAGGAAGGGGGCGGCGCTCCAGGCGTTTGCCTTGCAGTCGCTGCAGATGCTTCCGCCGGAAAACGATGAGGCTTCGCCAACGAGGCCAATCGCGATATGTCGCGATATGCCATAGCCCAACTCGCCGCCGGCGAGCCAGCCCTGTCCGAGCGTGTTGGTGATGGAATGCGCGGAGTCGACTCGACCGTAGGAGGCAACGGTACCGACGGTGGCTGCCAGCACGAAGTGGGAGCGCAGGGTGTCTGTCAGAGGAGCGGCAGGTTGATACTCGACCCGTGGCTGGGGTTCTGCGGGCAGCACGCGTGGTGCAGCGCCAGCTTCGCGACGGCTGGGCGCGTCTTGCGGCGCGGCAGCGGGTCGAGGCTCGGTAGACGGTGGTGTTTGCGTCGCGCTGCTAGGAACCTGATCGACGCGGTCTTGCGCGAGAGCAGGGGTGGCGACAAAGAGCGGCAGGCTCACTAGTACGAGGCGACGCATGGCCCGTTGTTAGCACCCTTTGGAACTAGCGAAACTGTCAGATCGCAACTGCCCTGGCAAATGGGCCGACTGTCCCGACCCTATGTCACACCATATAGCTGCCCGAGGCACCTCGCGAGACTCAGCGACCGAGGAAATCCCGCTGCCTTCCTGGGAGGACGGTTGGATCCTCGAGGCCGAGGGTCCAGGGGGCAGCGCTCGCTGCCGTGTCCGGCCGGGGCAGCAACTCCAAGTGGGGAGCGGCCTGTCCGTTGATTTGCGCCTGTGCGACAGCGCCGTGAGCGCGCTGCACTGCCGGGTGGAATGTGGACCGAGTGGCTTTCGGATCGTCGATCTTGGGTCGAGGAACGGAATCATGCTGGGCGGCGCGCGAGTGCGGGTGGCCCAGCTCTCGGAGAAAGAAGGCGCGTTCATTCTGGGGCGGACGACTGTGGTGGTCAGGAGCGCCAACGAGTCGCCGGTTCCCGAGCAAGGACTGATTCCGGGGCTCGTTGGCGGCTCAGAGCCCATGCGACGCCTAGTCGATCAGATTGAGCGACTCGCTCCGCTGCGCGCGCCGGTACTGGTGATCGGTGAATCTGGGGTGGGCAAAGATGTCGTCGCCAGAGCGCTCCACACGCTCAGCGGTCGGACGGGTAACTACTATCCGCTGAACGTCGGCACGATCCCTGAGAATCTAGCCGACAGTGAGCTTTTTGGTCATCGTCGGGGCGCGTTCACGGGTGCCGTGGCCTCCCGCATGGGAGCGTTCGAACTCGCGCATCGCGGGACGTTGTTCCTCGATGAAATTGGCGAGTTGCCGCTGTCTTTGCAGGTCAAACTGTTGCGTGTTCTTGAGGAAGGCTCGGTGCGTCCGGTGGGCGGCGGCGAGAAACAGTCTGTTGACGTGCGGATTGTGTCGGCAACCTGGGCGCCGCTTCAGGAGCGCGTCGGCCAGGGTCGATTTCGCTTCGACTTGCTCCAACGGTTGACAACGGTCGTGATTGACGTTCCGCCCCTGCGACACCGCAAGAGCGATCTTGCCGCCCTTGGCACGATGTGGCTAAAGCGCTTCGAAAACGAGTTGGGGCGACGGTTGCTGTCCGAGCGGGCGCTGGCTCGTCTGGAAGAACACGAGTGGCCCGGTAACGTCCGCGAGCTGGGTAACGTCCTTTATCGCGCGGGAGTCTTGACGCGAAGCGTCGTACTCGATCGCCTCGATATCGAGCTTGCCTTGGCGCAGACGCTGACGGGCGCAGTTGGAGGTGGCAGTAGCGATGTGGAGGAGGCTCTGCGTCGCGCCGGGGGCAACGTCAGTGAGGCCGCGCGGCTTTCCGGGTTACCGCGAACCACCTTCCGGCACAGGCTCGCGAGCTTGCGGGGGAGGGTGTCGCAGGAAGCGAGCTAGGAGTCGTTGGGGGCTGGGTATTGTTGATTGGGCGGGCGCCCAACTTGGAAATCGGAGGAGATTTCTGCAAGACTGCCGGCAGCAGTGTATCGCCCCCTTCGGACCTTCCTGGCTGCGGCCCCGTGGCAACGGTCTTTCCTGACGGCATCGGGCGTCTTTGCACTTGCCGTCGTCGCCGTGTTTACGGTGAGAGCCGCCCGTCAGCGCGTGGTGGTCGCTCCGGGGGGACTCGGGCCAGTCGAGACGGAGTTCTCGGCCCTGCCCGTGCGGGTGGAGGTTGTGGCGCTCGCCGATCAGCTCGCCGCTGAGGCGCAGCGGCTGAGCGGTGATCGGCGAATTGAACGTCTACTACGCGCAGCGCAGCTCCGCGAACGTATCTGGCGGCTCGAGCGGCGAGCCGCTGACGCCCTCGAGGCGATTGAGCTCTATCGCTCGGCTGCCGCAGCCGGCAGCTGTCGGGCGGAGTTGGCGGCCGCGGCGCTGCAGGCGGAGTACGACGGGCGACCGCTGCCGACCGCAAAGGCCGCTCCCTCAGCGGATTGTTCGACGCAGGTGAGGGAGGTTGCGACCGTGCTTCGAGCGTTCTCCGGCGGACCAGGCACGCAGCCGGGCACGCTCGCCAGCGCAGCGGTTTCCGCGGACGACGCGGGCGGCGTCGCCACCCCTGCGTCGCTCGGGAGCGCCTCCGCAGAGGGCGCCACCATCACGCGCGTTGAACGCTACGGGGCCAAGGACGCGGCTCGAATCGTGGTGTCGATGTCACGTCCAGCGGCGTTTCAGGTTGGATTCCTGAAAGAGGGTGACGACGGCGGCACTCCTCGACTCTACGTGGACGTCGAAGGGGCCAAAAGCTCGGCTTCTCCCAGTTATGAGGTCGGAGGTCTCGTCGAGCGGGTGCGCCTCGGTCAACACGCGAGTGCCACTCGAATTGTGCTCGACCTGTCGGCCCATGTTGAGCGCCGCGTGTTCTACCTGCCTGAGCCATTTCGGCTCGTGATCGACGTCTCTCGTCGAGACTCGGCGGCACCAGGTTCCAGTGCGCCCCGCGCCCTCTCGCGGGTGGTGCTCGATCCAGGTCATGGCGGACATGATCCGGGGGCAATCGGTCCCAGAGGATTGAGGGAGAAAGACGTTACGCTCGACATCGCTCATCGCGCGGCCCCCGTCATTGCGCGTGAACTTGGACTGGTGACACTTCTGACCCGCGACGTTGACGCTTATGTTGGGCTTGACGAACGCACGGCCCGCGCGAACGCGTTCGCGGCTGATCTATTCGTTTCCATTCATTGCAACGCCGCCGGTAACACGGGCAGCGATGGCGTCATGTCGTTCGTGCTCGATGAATCGAGCGATGCGGCCGCTTCTCGCATGGCAGCACTGGAGAACGCCGCCTCTGCCGCGGCCGCGTCCGAGCTGGCGCGCTCGCTGGTCCGTGTTCAGGACTCCTTGACGCTGCGGCGCAGCGTACATTTCGCCGAGCTCCTCCAGCGCTCCACGGTTGCCTCGCTCCTGCCTGGATACGGTAAAATTCCGGATCAAGGTGTCAAGCGTGCAGGCTTTTATGTCCTTGCTGGGGCTCACATGCCCGCGGTGCTGTACGAGGTGTCCTTCATTTCAAACCCCGATGGTGAGGTGCGGCTCAACACCGGTGACTATCGGCAGAAGCTGGCGGATGCTGTGGTCAACGCGATTCGCGCCTACCGCGATGGCCTCTGACGCGCTTCCGCACCGCGCAAGGGTCGCTCGATGTCGGGGCATGGGGCCATGCAGCCGCTATCACCGTCCCGTGAGGATCGCAGAATCGGGTGGCCGGATGCTGTTATCCCCACCCCGCGTTGTCCCCCTGTCGAGCGATGCACCGGTTGACTGACAAGCTCCCTGCGCGTATGTTCTTCTGCTCCCCGATCGAGTATCGTTCGAGGGACCCATACTCGGAACGTGACGAGCAGACCATGAACAAGGCCCAGGAAAAGAAGTTCCGCGACCTGCTTGAGGCCAAGCGCCTTGAGATTATCAAACGAGCTCAGCAGACCCTCGACGAGGACATGACGCTCGATGCCAACGAGCTGCCTGACGAGATGGATCTGGCCTCAAGCGAGTATCTCCAGTCCTTCACGTTTCGCCTGCGTGGACGCGAGAAGGTCTTCCTGGACAAGATCCAGAAGGCCATTGAGCGCCTCGACAATGGCAATTTCGGTGGCTGTGAGGAGTGCGGGGAGAAGATCTCACCCAAGCGTCTCGAAGCCCGTCCGGAAACCACTCTTTGCATCCGCTGCAAAGAGGATCAGGAACGTGTGGAAAAGGATTTCGGCTGAGTTCGAGTGGAGCCGGCAGCAACGCTGCCAACCCGCCTTTCCGCGGGGAGCTCTGCTTGCTAGCGTTGGTCCACGATTTCTGACTTAGTCCGTCAGAGTGTTTGGACGATGGACGACTGGACGATGGCGCCCTGGAGCGGTGACGCTGTGGGGCGCTGATGCCGCAGCGTCATTACGCGTTTGGTCGAAAGCGCCGGCGATCCTCCGGCGGGAACGTATCAGCGTCCGCCAAAGGCTCGCTGTCGCGGTCAGGTGGTCTTAGCGGCGTGGAACCGGAGCCTTGCGCGGTTTCGACTGCTTTGGTCCGCCTCTGCGCGCGGGGTCCGGCGTGCTCGTGGCATAGGGCGCCAGATACCGCCCGGTGTGACTCGCGGGGCATTTCGCGATCACCTCCGGGGGGCCGGCGGCGACGATTTCGCCGCCTCCGTCGCCGCCCTCGGGACCCAAGTCCACGATCCAGTCGGCGCAGCTAATGAGCTCGATATGGTGCTCGATGACCACGATGGTATTGCCCGCGTCACGCAGACCAAACAACGCCGTCGTGAGTAACTCGATGTCTTGGAAATGGAGCCCGGTGGTGGGCTCGTCGAGAATGTAGAGGGTTTGCCCCGTCGCACGTCGCGCGAGCTCACCAGCGAGTTTGACGCGCTGGGCCTCGCCACCACTGAGGGTGGTCGCGGCCTGTCCGAGCTGGATGTAGCCGAGACCGACCTGGCGAAGGGCCGCGAGTCTCTGATGAACGCGTGGGATCGGCTCAAAGACACTGCAGGCGTCGTCAACGGTCAGGTCGAGCGCGTCAGCGATCGAGAGCCCGCGGAAGCGCACCTCCAGCGTTTCTCGATTGTAGCGCCGCCCGGCGCAGGCATCGCAGGTGATATAGACGTCCGGCAGAAAGTGCATCTCGATGCGACGAACGCCGTCCCCGAGACAGCTTTCGCAACGACCACCTTTGACGTTGAATGAGAAGCGTCCAGGCTTGTAGCCGCGGGAACGCGCGTCGGGGAGTCCAGCGTACAGTTCCCGTAGGTGTGTGAAAATCCCGGTGTATGTTGCCGGATTTGAGCGAGGGGTACGCCCGATTGGTGCCTGGTCGATGCTAATGACCTTGTCGATGGCCTCGAGTCCTTCAATCCGATCGCAGGGTCCAACCCAGCCTGTAGCGCCGTAGAGCTCCGCACGAGCCGCACTGAGCAGTGTGTCGACCACCAAACTGCTCTTGCCGGATCCGCTCACTCCCGTAATCGCAGTCACCAAACCCAAGGGGATTTCGAGGGTAACCTGCTTCAGGTTATGGGCGCGCGCACCAACCACACGCAGCATCCTGCCGTCCGGCGCGCGGCGAGGTGAGGGCGGCCGTAGGGGCTTGGCTCCCGTGAGGTAAGGTCCGGTGACGCTTGCGGGATTAGCCATCACCTCGGCGGGGGTGCCTTCGGCCACTATGCGTCCGCCGAGCACGCCTGCTCCGGGACCCATGTCGACGAGGTAATCGGCAGCCATGATCGCGTCGCGATCGTGTTCAACGACCAGGACCGTGTTGCCCTTGTCGACGAGTCGACGAACGGCCTCAAGGAGCCGGGTGTTGTCGCGTGCGTGGAGTCCGACACTTGGTTCGTCGAGAACGTAGAGCACGCCCACCAGCGATGCTCCGATTTGAGTTGCGAGGCGAATGCGCTGGCCCTCACCGCCCGACAGCGTGTGCGCGGCGCGGTCGAGCGAGAGGTAGTCGAGTCCGACGTTCAGCAGAAAGCCGAGTCGTTCGGTGACTTCTCGCAGCAGCGGGGCGGCCACCGCCGTGTCCCTGGGCGGCAAGGCTTGCGGCGACGCGAGACGTAAGAGCTCGGCGCGGAGTTGATCGAGCGGCAGGGCGCACAGCTGCCCGATATCCAGCCCAGCGAGTCGAACCGAGAGTGCCTCGGGGCGCAGGCGGCGACCGCCACAGGCCTCGCAGACTTTGGTGACGACGAAGCGGTGGAGGTCTTCAGGACCGATCGCGCCCTCATCAGAATCATGGTCCTCTCCCTCACCGAAGGAGCCGGTCTCAAGCAGCGTCGAGAGACGGGTGACAATGCCTGGGTAATCGGAGCGCCGACGTCGCTTCGAGGCGCTGGCCTCGACTCCGTAGAGAATGCCTTGGCGAACCACTTCCGGCAGGTCGCTCCAGGGCAGATCAGGGTTGGCGTCGAGTACCTCCACCACACGCGCGACCTCGGCGGCGAGCGAGAGGGAACCTCGTCGACCGAAGGCCGCAACTGCCCCGGTGCGCAGCGTGCGTGAGGGATCGGGAACCACCCTGTCGGCGTCGATGGTTGAACGCGTTCCAAGCCCGTCGCAGGTAGGGCAGGCGCCGTGGGGACTGTTGAAGGAAAACAGTCGCGGCTCGAGGGGGGGGAGCGTGATGCCGTGCTCCCAGCTGACAAGACGCTCACTCATCACCACGGGTGCTGAGCCGTCTCCCGCGTCGAACAGCACAGTTCCGTCGCCGAGCTTGAGCGCGAGCTCAACGGAATCAGTGGCGCGTCCCTTGATACCCTCGCGAATGACGAGGCGGTCGACGACGACGTCGAGATCATGGCAAAGCGTGGGATCGCATACCAGCTCATCTCCGAGGTCGATCTGCGCTCCGTCCACGCGCGCACGCACGTAGCCGTCACGTCGCAGGGATTCGAGTTTTTCGCGCAAATCTCCGACGAAACGGCGCAGGACCGGCGCCAGGATCGTGAGGCGCGCGCCCTCACCACGCGACAGGACTGAGTCCACGATTTCCTGAACCGTGTAGGCTCGTAGGACTTTGCCGGAGCGGGGACAGTGCGGAACACCCACGCGCGCGTACAGCAGTCTCACGTAGTCGGCGATTTCAGTGACCGTGCCGACCGTTGAGCGTGGGCTCTTGCCCAATGCGCGCTGCTCGATGGCAATAGCTGGGCTCAGTCCCTCGATGCTTTCGACGGCTGGTTTGGGCAGCTGATCGAGAAACTGGCGCGCGTAGGCGGAGAGAGACTCGACGTAGCGCCGCTGGCCCTCGGCGTAGATGGTGTCGAATGCTAGCGAGGATTTTCCCGAGCCACTGGGGCCCGTGATGACCACCAGTCGATCCCTCGGAAGATCACAGTTGACGTGCTTGAGGTTGTGGGCCGCCGCGCCCCGGACAACTAGTCGGTCCATGGATAGCAGGGCCTGGCTTACCATGGAATTGTCAGTCGTCAGCGCCCATCACGGTCGACCGCAGTGCGGGCAAGCACCTGGTCGAAGGGGTCTTGACTAGGGCCTCGGGTTGGCTTCACCGCCGCGCAGAGGTGTTACGATGCCCTGATGGGTAGTGTCCTCTGGTCGAGCCTGAGCGCCTTGCCAGCGACCCGAGGGCTATTGTTGGTCGTGACCATTTTGACCGTGACGGGCCGCTCGGCAGACGAACGGTTGCTAGCGCCGCTGGGTGGGAAACCCTCTCTCAAGTCCGCACCTGGGCAGTCTCCGGCTGCCGTCGTCGCCTCCGGGGTGCGTGACGAGTCGGCCAGTGCGTCGGCAGTGAGCCCTGCCGAGCGTCGCTCCAACTCCGCGGACCCGCGGTGTCCGTCAGACATGTTGCCCGTGGCAGGTCAGTACTGTCCCGAGTTGAGCCATCGTTGTGCGCGCGCGAGCGCCGACGGAACGGAGAGGTGTTTCGACTACGAGCCAGCTGCACGCTGCATCGGTGCGCCGATCCCCCTGCGCTTCTGCATCGATCGCTACGAGTTCCCAAACCGGGCCGGGGCTCGGCCGGCGGTCATGATTAGCTTTCTGGAGGCGAGGGAAGCCTGCCGTGATGAGGGCAAAAGGCTCTGTTCGAACGAGGAATGGACTCTGGCCTGCGAGGGGCCAGCTCGCTTGCCCTACCCCTACGGCTACTCGCGCGACCCGCAGGCATGTAACGTCGATCGTCGGCATCGCTTTCCCAACACCGACTTGCTTAGCGGTTCGGTCGGCGTCGCCGCCGAGGTGACGCGTCTCGATGATCGCGCAGCAAGCGGGAGTTTTCCGCGCTGCGTCAGCCACTACGGAGTGGCTGACATGTCCGGTAACGTCGATGAGTGGGTGCAGCTCTCGACGAAAAGCCCGTTGAATAGCGAGTCGGCCCCGGGATCAAAGGGCGGGTACTTCGGGCCCGTCCGTGCTCGCTGTCGTCCCACCACGACTGCTCACGGTCCCGAATTCAGGTTCTATCAGCTGGGGTTTCGCTGTTGCCAGTCAGGTTCGGGCGAGCGCGTCGGGGCGAACTGAGTTTGGGGACTGGCTCGGGCTTTTTTGACAGAGGTGAGTGCCCTTGGTTGCCCTAGCGGCGTGGTTCGACTAGCCTAGCGGCCGTGATTCGCTCCCTCGTCTCCCAAGGTCTCACCTGCGCCTCGCAGGGGACATGGGTACGTCGAGCGAGTCCGGGTTCGACCGAGCCGAAGTCCGCTGCGAGCGTTTCGCGGCTGATGGATGCAGGCGATTGTGCACGGGCCCATAGCTCAAGCGGTCAGAGCCCCCGGCTCATAACCGGGTTGTTCCTGGTTCGAACCCAGGTGGGCCTACGTAGGCTGGTTTCCGGAAGTGTTTTCCGGCCCGGCAAGGAGTCCTTCGTCACGTGACTATTGACGCCCAGATTGAGGCCCTTGAGCGCCTGAGCGCTCTCGACCAAGAACTTTGCACCTTCGAGGGCGAGCTTGCTCGCGAGAAGGAATCCGTTGGCGAGAAGAAGGGGCGGCTTGTTGAGCTGAGTGGTCGCTTCGAAGGCGTACAAGGCAGCATCGACGACATGGAGCGGACCCGCTCGGGTCTCTTGATCGATCTGCGCCAAATGAACGCGCAAATCGAGCAGTCGCGCGACAAGATGGCTCGCTGCCGAACGGAAAAGGAGTCACTTGCCGTGACCCGTGAGCTTGAGGAAATCCGCAAGCTGATCCGTGACCGCGAGCTCGAAGTCGAGAAACTCGCTGCCATTATCACGCAGGCTCGGACCGATGCCGAGCGCAACGAGGCCGAGCGCAGCAAGCTTGCTGGGGACCTTGAGTCGATTGAGGCACCTGCCCTCGAGCGCTGTCGCTCGCTTGAATCCGAGATCGCAACCCGACAGACCGAGCGCGATACGGTGGCTGCCACCTTGCCGGCGCCGATTCGCTCTCGCTACGAGATGATCCGCAAGCGGCGCGGAACCGCCGTGGCGTACACGACCAACGGCACCTGTTCTGCCTGCAACATCACCCTTCCGCCAATGCAGTTTCAGCAGATGCGGCGAGTGGCGGAGCTGTCCCAGTGTCCGCAATGCGTACGCATCCTCTACTACAAGCCCCTGTCGGCCTCGCTGACTCCGCCTGCGTCGGAGACCCCGGGGTCGGTTTGAGCAACCTCACCGTTAGTCATCAGAGGCCAGCTCTGTGAAAGCCTGTCCCGACTGTGGTCGCCTGTACCCACCTGACTCGGGATTTTGTCCCGTGGATGGGCGTCAGCTGATTTCGGTGAGTCAGGCGCCCGTTGCTCAGTCGGGTGGCGATCCGCGCATCGGAGTGATGCTTTGCGGACGCTACCAGGTTCGACGGGTCGTGGCTGACGGAGGCATGGGGCGTGTTTACGAAGCGCTCGACGTTCAGTCGCAGCGAAACGTCGCCCTCAAGGTCCTGCACCCTGAGGTGACCAATGACAAGGTTGCCCTCGAGCGCTTCAAGCGGGAGTTCGAGGTCAGTCAGCTGCTGACTCACAAGCACGTCGTTGAGGTCTACGATTTTCAGCCGACGGGCGATGGCAGCTATGTCCTTGCGATGGAGTTCCTCTACGGTGAGGAGCTGCGCAGTACGCTCAAGCGCGAAAAGACGCTGCCTCCGAGTCGAGTGATTCGCATGCTGGCTCAGCTGGCAGCAGGCTTGGGGGATGCCCATGCGCGTCGTCTCGTTCACCGCGACCTAAAGCCTGACAATATCTTTCTCTGTCAGACAAGCGACGGCGATAACGCCAAAATCCTCGATTTTGGCTCGGTCAAGGACAAGGCCGACAACGCCAAGAAGCTGACTGTGATGGGGACGACGATCGGTTCGCCTTACTATATGGCACCCGAGCAAGCCCAGGGCCTCGAGACGCTGGATCATCGCGCCGATGTTTGGGCGCTGGCCGCGATCGTCTATGAGTGCCTCACCGGGAAGGTCCCCTTCAACGGGCCCACCGGACCCAGCATCTTGCTGGAGATTTTGACCAAGACGCCGCTCGCGGTGACGCAAGCGGCTGCCGGCGGGCGCTATCCCGTCCCCCCGCTGGTGGATCGGGTCTTGTCGCGCGGCTTCCAAAAGAGTCCAGCGCTACGCACCGAGTCGGTGGCGGCCCTCGCCGATCAACTCGGTCAAGCCTATGGGCTCGAAGGAAACCATGTCGACTGGTTGACCCAGCCGGAGGCCGAGCTTCAGCGAATCATCGAGGCAAAGCTTCCGCAGCTCATGGCGACGCCCCTGCCTGCGGAGCCCGGAGAGGCCATGGATGGCTTCTTCGGCGATGGGGTGGGCCTTGGTGCGCTGGCGCCTGTAGTCGACGATGGTCCGCTCGATTTTGCGCCGGGGGTTCCGCGCGGCATGCCAAAGTGGCTAATCCCTGCCGTGATCGTTGGGATGGTCATGATGGTGTTGCTCGCCGTCGTGCTCGTTTTCGTGATGTAAGCTCGACGAATCACTCTCGAGATTCCGCGCGCGGAGTTCGGGCAAGCACGGGGGCTGAGCGCCGCGGCGGACGGACTCTCGTCGGCTTGGACGCGGCGTATCGGAGTGGTACACCAGCGGCATGATTGCCAAGGGCGTCGCGCTAAGTCTTCTGGTTTCGGGATTCGCGCTGACTCTTGTCGGCTGCCACGACCGCGCCAGTGCCAGCGAGTCAGGCGCTGCGGTAGCGCCTTCCGCTATAAAGGCCGCTGAGGCGCCGGCAGTGGCGTCCGCACCGGCGCTCGCGGCGCGCGCCGAATGGATCGAGCCGGAGTTTTCGCTGCGTCTCAGCTGTGCCGACAAGGTTGTCGCGGGGCAGCCGGCCCATGCCAAGGTGATGCTGAGCGCCAAGGCTCCCTTTCACGTCAATGAGGAATACCCGCACAAATTCCGTGGAGCGGCGGGTGGAGGGGTGACCTTCGCGAGCCCGGTTGTGACCCGTGAAGGCAAGCCGGAGCCTGCAGGTCTAGAGCTTGACGTGGTGTTCACCTCGGCCACGAAGGGCGCGATCGTGCTCCAGGGCGAGGCCGCATTCTCGCTCTGTACGGCTGGACGCTGTTTGATGGAGCGACGGCAACTGAGCTTGCCACTGGTTGTTGCGCCGTGAGTGACGGACCTCGCTGGGCTGACACCCATTGTCATCTAGATGCCAAGGACTACCCTGATGGCGTTGATGCCGTTCTTGCTCGGGGACGGCAAGCGGGGTTAGCCGCGTTTGTAGACATTGGTGTTGGAGACGCCGAGCGCATGCAAGGTGCTGTCAGTTTGGCGCAGCGGCATCCGGATGTCTGGGCGGCCGTCGGCATTCACCCGCACGATGCCGACGAGCGTGATTCGCTAATGTCGCCGATGCTCAGCTTGCTCAACGAACCGCGAGTGGTGGCGCTTGGGGAGATCGGGCTGGACTATCACTACGACCACTCACCGCGCGACCTTCAGAAGTCGGTCTTCGCTGAGTGCATCGCAGTCGCACGCGAGCGGCACAAGCCGGTCGTCATTCACACCCGCTCGGCCGCTGGCGACACGCTTGAGCTCTTACGGACCGAGGGGGTGTCGGCGGTTGGCGGAATTCTCCACTGCTTCAGTGAAGACGTGGCGTTTGCGCGTGCGGCGCTCGATCTTGGGCTCTATCTCAGCTTCTCCGGCATAGTCACGTTTCCTCGTTCCGAGGCAATTCGTGAGGCCGCTCAATTCTGTCCGAGCGAACGACTCTTGGTGGAAACCGACAGTCCGTATTTGGCGCCCGTGCCCAAGCGGCGGGCCTGGCCCTGCGAGCCAGGCTGGGTCGTCCACACGGGACGTTTTCTGGCAGAGCTGCGGGGTGAGACAGAGCTCGAACTCGCGGCGCAAAGCACTCGCAATGCCGAGCGCGTGTTCGGCCTTACCAGCCGGAACTAGGGAATCAGACCAGAGACTCCTCCGTCCCTGAGACCTCGGCACCGCTCCGGCACCGTCCGGTGGGCGGCTGGAGGGCCCATCACGCAACGATGGCCCCAGGATGAGTGGGAGTGCCTTGACAGGCTAGCTCCGCAAATTCATATTGGCCCGCCTCCTGCCGAAGTAGCTCAGCCGGTTAGAGCACGCGCTTCATAAGCGCGGTGTCGACGGTTCAAGTCCGTCCTTCGGTACAAAACAGCAACGCCGCATCCGTCTTCGGGTGCGGCGTTTTTGACTTCTGTGCTGGCGCGTGAGGGCGGCGAACCGCCGCAAGTTCAGTTGTCGCCGAACAGGTCTTGGATGCGGGCGTCCAGTGCAACAGCGATTTTGTACAGACTTGAAATCGAGGGGCTCGACTCGGCTCGTTCGATCTGGGACAAAAGCGAGATCGATAGGCCGGTGCGACGACTCATCTGCTTGAGAGTGAGCTCCTTCTCTTTGCGAATCGTGCGAATCGTGTCGCCGATCACCTTGTGGAGTTGTTCCTCCGGGGTGCGGGCGAGACCCTTTTTTTTCATCACGCGGGCGAGCACCTCACGGAACTCATCGACGTTGAACGGCTTCTTGATGTAGTCGGAAGCGTCGAGCTTCATTGACTGAACCGCGGTGTCGAGGTTCGGGTGCGCGGTGAAGATCACGACCGCGATGTCGCTGTCGATTGCCCGAATGCGGCGCAGGACTTCCATCCCGTCCATGTTGGGCATCATCAGGTCGAGGATGATGACGTGATACGCGCCTTGACGGATCTCTTGCTCAGCGAGCAACGGATCGCTCAGGGTCTTGACGACGAAGCCGTCCTTTTCCAGCAGCGTCTGCATGTACTCGCAGATCGCAGGATCGTCGTCGATGATCAGAATGCGTACGGCAGGGACATCGATCGGCACGGTGAGCCTCCTCAAAGACTGCCCACCTGGAGAATCCCGCGGGGGCAAGGCTTCAATACAGTGACACTACAATAGCACCTCCGGGAATGCGACTTCAATCCCACTGAAAGAGGGAAATGCTTTTCTCCGTCGCCCTGCCTCCCGATGGTGCGCCTAACACCTTCGAAGTTAACCAGAGAGCCTGGCGGCCAGCTGACCAGTGGAGCCGGGGACCGGTCTAGCAGCTGATCAGCGATTGCGGAGCATCGCCCCTCGGTCGGGACATCCTAGGGTCTCTACGGCGTGCATCCGCTCGTTACGAACGGCGACTGGGGTCAGTGGCCTCGTGGCAGCGCGATTGAGCAAAGCTGAAGTGCCACCGGCGGCCACAGCCGAGTCCCCGGAGTCCTCGCGACAGCAGCGGCC
Source organism: Polyangiales bacterium (assembly GCA_038207155.1). GTDB lineage: Bacteria > Myxococcota_A > Polyangia > Polyangiales > Polyangiaceae > FEN-1139. The sequence continues at coordinate 50,999 of JBBRAB010000020.1, read as the reverse complement.
GGGTCGCGCCACCGAGCCGAGGGTTGGACGTCAAAAGAGGCACGCCAGCTCTGGCGACGGGAGGGCCTGCGCCTGTGGCCCGAGCGTGAGCCTGTGGCGTGAGGTTTGTTCTAGTTGGACCTGACTCCGCGCTCTTCATGGCCGTGCTGCGTGGCCCGTCGCAGCCGGGCCTTTTGCGCGCCCGCATGGCTGGTCCGGGAGCTGGGCGCGGTCGCGCCAGACCGCTCCCAGGTCCGGAGGTGGCGGAATGCAAAATGCAAAAAGGACGCTCTCGGAGAGAACGTCCTTTTTGTCGGGTGACTTGGTCGGGGCGGGCAGATTCGAACTGCCGACCTCACGGACCCGAACCGTGCGCGCTACCAAACTGCGCTACGCCCCGGAAACCATTGCCTTGCGGGCGCCGGAGAATGTTCTGCCGACGCGCTTCTGTCAAGCCGACGAAGGGTAAAAAAGTCCCAAATCGGCATCCCGTCCCACGCTGGCTACAGGGAGGCTCCAGCCTAGGCGGCGTTGGTGCGATACTGCGCGATGGCGCGAACCAGCGCCGGAATGAGCTCGAACAGGTCACCCACCAGCCCATAGTCCGCGATTGAGAAGATCGGGGCCTCGGGATCGGAGTTCACCGCTACCACGGTGCGCGCGCCCTTGATCCCGGCGATGTGTTGAATGGCTCCGGAGATCCCGACCGCGAAGTAGAGTTCGGGAGCCACCACCTTGCCCGTTTGTCCGACCTGAAAGTCCCCAGGCGCGAATCCGGCGTCGCAGGCGGCGCGGGTGGCGCCGATCGCGGCACCGAGTTCATCAGCCAAAGGACCCAACACGTCGAAGAAGCGCGCGTCGAGCGCGCGTCCCCCCGACACGACCACGCGCGCGTCGGACAGGTCGGGGCGACTGCTGCGAACTGGCTCGAAGCCAAGCTCGCGTACCTGCTGGGACTCCGCGCGGACCGCAGGCGCCACGACGGTCACCAGATCCGAGTGTCCCCCAACGGGCACTGCGGGCTCGAACTCACTCTGTCGTATCGTTAGCACCGTACGGGCAGCGTGGACCTCGCAACGCGCAAAGGCATTGCCAGCATTGACCGCTCGCACGAGCAGGACGCGCCCGCGACTCGACTCAACAGCCACGCAATCACCGACGAAGGCGGCGTCAAGCAAGCCAGCGACGCGCGGGAGAACATCCTTGCCCCAACTGGTAGCGCAGGCAACGACCGCGTCGAAATCCTGACTCTCCACCACCTCAGCGATGGCCGGCGCGTGCAGCTCGGCTTGGGCTGAAGCCAGCGAGGGCGAGTCCACCACGAAGACTCGGTTGGCGCCGTAGCTGGCCAGCGAGGACGCGAGCTCGGTGATAAGGTGACCGCAGAGCAGAAGTGAGTAACCTCCGCCAACGGCGGCCGCCCAACGCTCGGCGAAGCGAATCGCGTTGAGACTCGCGCGTCGCAGCCCGCCACCATGCTCGGTCTCAATTACGACGAGCAATTGAGCTGGTCGACTCGGGGTACTGGAGGGGACCGTCATCACAAGACCTTCGCTTCAGTGGCGAGCAGGTGCACAAGTTCAGCCGGCGAACTCACGCGACGTCCAGCCGCTCTGGCGTTGCGAACAAAATAGCTGTCGTGAGTGAGGGCCAGGTCCCCACCGGGACAGAGCTCTGCCAGCGACAGCACGGTGAGGGGCTTTCGCTTGGACTGCATGATGGAAGGCAACGACGCAAACCTCACACCACCGGAATAGTGGAAATCGTTTGGGGTCAGCTGCGAGCGAACGCTGTTTGGCGATACGATTCTCAGATCCACGGTGATCACCGCCGGAAGCGACAACGCCAGGGTTTGAATGCCGCCGTCCACCTCGCGAGTTACCCTGAGTTCATTAGCGGAAGTCTGGTGAACCATTGCCGCGAAGGTGGCTTGGGGCCAGCCCAACTTAGCGGCCAACCGAGGGCCGACCTCACCCGCGTCACCGTCGACGGTCTGTTTTCCGAGTAGAACAAGGTCGGGTTGCTCGCGTTGCACGAGGGCGCTAAGGGCGTTTGCGACCAGGCGCCCGTCCAGGTGCTCGTCAGTCGCGTCCACGCGGTAGGCGCGGTCGGCGCCAGTCGCGAGAGCCGAGCGAAGCATGGTCGTAGTGGGGTCCGGACCCAGCGTCACCACGACGACCTCACCAACACGCTGGCGCGGCGCGCGCCCGTCCTCAGTCAAGCGCAACGCGGTCTCAAGGGCGTACTCGTCGAACGGATTGACCTTGCGCTCAAGCTCGCCGCTCTCCAGCGTGGTGCCATCCGCGCTGACACGAACCCGATTCGCGTTGTCAGGGTCGGCTACCTGCTTGAGGGGGACTAGGATCTTCACGACGAGTGCACTTTCTCTCGCTCTGGCTCCAGGCTCACGACTGCCGGCCAGTTAGCCAGTGCGCGTCGCGCGAAACTGAGCTACGACCGAATTCGGCGTTCGTCAACGGTACGGCGGGCACCAATTACCCACCTGCCTAGGATCTAGGTCGCAAGTTGCGACTGAGGTAGTGGGTCGGCGACAATGAGCAGCGTGCATTGAACGATGGTTTGGCACTGGAAAGTCGGCCGAACCGCGTCCGGGGTCGATTGCGCGATTGCTGACCCCACCCACGACACAACGCACTATCTTCCGCGACATGTCAGAGCTCGTTGACACCTTGGTGCTGGGCACCGGCATTGCGGGGCTTTCCTTCGCGCTGGAGGCGGCTCACCACGGAGAGGTGCTCGTTCTCACCAAGCGGCTGCCTCATGACGCAGCAACGGCTTGGGCTCAGGGGGGCATCGCCGCGGTGCTGGCTGCCGACGACAATTTCGAAAAGCACATCGAGGACACCCACCAGGCGGGAGCGGGGCTCTGCCGAAACGAGGCAGTCGACCTTTGCGTTCGCGAGGGACCTGCCGCGATCGAGTGGTTGATGCAGCAAGGAATCGAGTTTTCACGGCGGACGAGTGGCGCGCTCGATTTGGGGCGTGAAGGGGGGCATTCCGAGCGGCGTGTCGCTCATGCGGGTGACTTGACGGGCGCCGAGCTGGAGCGAGTCCTGCTCGCGGCCGTGATGGCGCACCCCAACATTCGCGTTCGCCCCTGGTGCACGGGGGTTGACCTCATCACGATGAGCAAATTTGGCGGCCCTGACCGCTGCATCGGTGCCTACGTCTTCGATGAGCAGCGCGGAGCCGTCGAGACGATTCGAGCGCGCGCAACGGTGCTCGCCACGGGTGGTGCGGGCAAGGTGTACCTCTACACGTCCAATCCAGATATTGCCACCGGGGATGGGGTCGCCATGGGGTTCCGCGCCGGCGCGGAAGTCGCCAATATGGAGTTTTTCCAGTTTCATCCGACGGTGCTGTATGAACCGCGCGCCAAGAGCTTTCTGATTAGCGAGGCGCTGCGGGGGGAGGGGGCCAGACTCTGTCTTGCCAGCGGGGAGCCCTTCATGAAACGCCATCACCCCATGGCCGATCTCGCACCGCGGGACGTGGTGGCTCGCGCGATTGACTACGAGATGAAGCGCACCGGCTCTGATCACGTGATGCTCGATATCACGCACCGGCCGGCGGATTTCGTCCGTGAGCGGTTTCCCAGTATTCACGCACAATGCCTGAAATTTGGCCTGGATATGAGCACTGCGCCGATCCCGGTAGTGCCCGCTGCGCACTATATGTGCGGGGGGCTTACCTCGGATTTGAACGGACGCACCACGCTTCCTGGCCTCTGGGCGATCGGGGAAGTGGCATGCACTGGTCTGCATGGCGCCAACCGACTGGCGTCCAATTCGTTGCTCGAGGGCGTGGTGTTTGCCCGCCGCGCCGCGGCCTGCCTGAAGGACCAGCTGCCCCGACTTCGCGAGGAAGCCCTGCCTGAGGTGCGGGAGTGGGAGGTTGGTTCCGCCCAGCCGAGTGAGGAGGAAGTCGTCGTGTCCCACAGTTGGGATGAAATCCGACGCCTGATGTGGAACTATGTGGGCATCGTCCGCAGCGACTCGCGGCTCCGTCGCGCGGCGCGCCGAATCGCGGTCTTGGCCGACGAGATCCGCGAGTATTACTGGCGTCACGTGCTCACTCGTGACCTGATCGAGCTCCGGAACATTCAGACCGTCGCCGAGCTGGTGATCACCAGCGCCGCCAGCCGCCGCGAGAGCCGCGGGCTGCATTTCAATATAGATTTTCCCGACACCGCGCAGCGATTTGCACGAGACACCGTCGTCAAGCGTGGGGTCATCCCAACGCTGCGGGGACTCTAACCGTATGCTAACAGGATCAACCTACAGTCATGACTGAGCCAAAAATTGCCTTGTGTCTCGGTGGTGGAGGCGTGACCGGCGCCATGTACCAGATCGGCGCACTGGCGGCGCTTGAGGATGCGGTCGAGGGACTGGAAGCCCATGGGCTGGACCTCTACGTTGGCGCATCGAGCGGCGCGGGCGTAGCTGCCGTGCTGGCCGGGGGTCGCCCAATTCAGCGCATCTATCGCGCGATTCTCGATCCGTCGGACGACTACTTCCCGCTCGAACGAAAGCACCTGCTGCGGACGGACCTCGCAGAATGGCGTCGCACGTTCTCCTCGGCGTGGAGCGCGATGCAGCAGGGGGTGAGCGGCCTGGTCGGCAAGGACCCCTCGAGTCCCGCTGCTCTCTGGGAGCAGCTTGACCGCTTCAACGATTCACTGCCGGCGGGTTTCTTCTCACTCGATGCCTATGAGCGCTTCCTGGAGGATTTTTTCGTACGTCGCGAGGTTCCCAATACCTTCTCGGCGATTTCCAAGCCGCTACGAGTCGTCGCGCATGATCTCGACAGTGGGGAACAGGTGCTGTTTGGCGAACCGGGCAATGACCATGTTCCGGTAACGCGCGCATGCATTGCGTCGATGGCTCTGCCTCCTGTGTTTTCTCCAGTGCGAATCGGGGCGCGCCACTACATTGACGCCGGCGCAGCCCAAGTTGCGCACATCGACGTGGCCGTTGCTGAAGGGGCCGACGTCGTGATTGTAGTCAATCCGATGGTGCCGGTGGTTGCCCAGGACGTTCCGACTGGTCACGGTCCAAGGTCGAGTCTCCGTGACAAGGGCATGCTGTGGGTGCTCAGTCAAGCCATGCGTATCAGCGTGCACAAGCTGATGCAGGAGGCCTGCGCCCGTATCAAGACGAACTCGAACGTCGAGGTCATTCTGATCGAACCCGAGCCCACCGACGGCATCCTATTTTTGCACAGCCCCGCCAGCTTCGGGGCGCGCCGCGCGATTCTTGAGTACGGCTACCGCACCACCCGACTGCGTGTCTCTCGGTGGTTGTCGGTTGGCTCTGCGGCGGCCGATCGCGCCGGATGGCGTCCGCGGAGTGAAGGCTCACTCTGGCCGCAGTCGTCGTCGACCGTGCCTCCGCCTCCTTGAGCCTGCGCGCCTTGCCACTAGCCGAAAGCCCGATGCGTCCAATCGCCCAGTCCGTTCCGCTCCTGCTCGTGTCGCTCCTGGTGAGCATCACGGGGGGACTTGCGGCTTGTAGCAAACCTGCTCGTGTTGGTGAACATGTGTGGGTGAGCTGGGAGGACGGTCGGTATCGCGCGTTCGTGGTCGAGCGCATCGGTGCGTCGCATTTGCGGGTACAGTTCGAGGGCTGTGACAGCTCGTGGCAGCGCGACATCACGGGTGACCGCATCCTCGAGCGCGTCGACGAGGTCGAGGCGACGCGTCCCGCTACCGACCCTGTCTGCGCTCAGCGCGGTCCGACGGCCCACGGCACCGATGCCGGGGTCGGGGCGCCCTATCGCGCTGGCGAGCGTCTCCGAGTGCGGTGGCGTGGCTCGGTGTACACCGCCAACGTGGTTTCCGTGGTCGCGCCCGATCGCTTCCTGGTTCACTACGAAGGCTACGAGAACGCCTGGGACGAAATCGTGCCCCTCGAACGGATCGAGGGAACCCGCTAGCTTCAGCCTTGCCGAGCTGCCCGCTCGGGTCTCCAGTAACGTTAGCGAGGAAGATGGCCAAGGCTGGCCCAGGCGAGCCGGAGAGCCCGTCGCTCGCTCGGAGTGAGTGCCCCGCTGCAGGTCTCGGGCGCCGCGGAGGCGAGCCAATCGCTGGCGCGAACACCGTCTCCGAGCGCCAGGTGAGACAGTCCGCGCAGCAATGCGTAGCGGCAGCGAAACTCAGTGGACCCGCTGAAAAAATGGTCCTCTTCGGCCCGAAGTCGCACCATCGCGCGAGGAAAACGGCCCTCGCCGAGGTCACGCTGGGCAAGCGCCAGGGCCGTGCTGCCGCAAGCGGAGGCGGCGAGCGCGAGCGCGGCAACGGTCAAATGGACAGGACGTGACATGGGGCGCCATTCGGGCCAGAGCCACGTGGATTGCAGGAAAATCGACCGATTTTGGCTCGCGATGGTAGCGTTGGCCGGCCGTGCCCGACCCGATTGCCGTCCATTTAGCCGATAACTTGAAGCGCCTGCGAGAGGCTCGCGGTTGGTCGCAACAGCAGCTCGCTGATTGCTCGGGCGTGCCTCGCCCAACCTTGGCGCACCTCGAGTCCGGTGAAGGCAATCCCACCTTGTCGGTGCTCGTCAAAGTGGCCCTCGCTTTGGGCTCCTCACTCGAGCAATTGGTTGCCAGTCCTTGCCCCCAGATCACACTGGTTCCTTTGGAATCCTTGGTGGTTCGCCAACGCGGCAAATCCGAGCTCCGTGAGCTTTTTTCGGACCAGCAGGGGATTCGTCTCGAGAGACAGGAGCTGCCCGCTCAAGTACGGAGCTCCTTTGGCCCAGTCTCGGTCGGTCACCAGCAGGTGATCGCCTGTGAGAGCGGGCGCCTCGAGGTCACGGCGGCTGGGTCGCAGTTTCGGCTTCGTTCAGGCTCAGTGCTCCAGGCGCGTGGCGAGCTCGAGCTGGTCGTCGAGAACCCAGGTGCCAGAGTGGCGGTTTGTTTCGTCGCAGTTCTCCCGCTTCCGCCGGGGACTTGAGGCCACGGTGCGGCGCCGACCGCTCGACAGGAGACCCGGAGGCGCGCCGCGGTCACGGATTTGCGCGGACCACGACGATCGAGCCAGGTGCTTGGGCAGTGCTGAAAAAGTACTCAAAATCCGCGACTCTTGCGTCAGTCGCTTGCAGTGCGCCGGGAATGAGCGTGACAAGCCTGTGACTTGCTAGCGAAAATTCGGGGCGAATCCGCCCCGGGTGGTGGGCTGACTCTCGCCTTGTGCGCTGGGCGTGCTAGCCATCGCCCCCAATGGCTACGACCACTCGCGCGGATTTGCGCAATGTTGCGATTATTGCTCACGTCGATCACGGCAAGACCACCCTGGTGGACGCCATGTTCCGTCAAACGGGAGTGTTTCGCGATAACGAAGACGTTGCCGATCGCGTGATGGACTCGGGGGAGCTTGAGCGGGAGAAGGGCATCACGATTCTCGCCAAGAACTGCAGCGTGCAGTACCGCGGAATGACGATGAATATCATCGACACGCCCGGCCATGCTGACTTCGGTGGCGAGGTCGAGCGGATTCTTCGGATGGCCGACGGTGCCATCCTGCTCGTGGACGCTGCCGAGGGTCCGCTGCCGCAGACTCGCTTCGTCCTCAAGAAAGCGATCGAGCTCTCGCTGCCGATCATCGTCGTGATCAACAAGATTGATCGCCAGGACGCGCGCGCCGAAGATGTACTGAGCGAGGTCTTCGATCTGTTCTGTGATCTTGAGGCCAGCGATCTGCAGGCGGACTTCTCGGTACTTTACGCGATCGGTAAGTTGGGCATCGCGCGTCGTCAACTGACCGATACCAACGAGGATCTCGAGCCCTTGATGGAGACCATTCTCGAGAAGGTGCCGGCGCCGACCGGTGATCTCGAGGGGCCGAGCCAGATGCTCGTCTACAACGTCGAGCACGACGAGTACGTCGGGCGCCTCGCAATCGGTCGCATCGCTCGCGGGCGTCTGTCGACCGCGCAGAACGTCATGTTGATGCGCGAAAAGTCCAACTCGCCCCAGCGGATCTCGGCCCTGTACGGCTATTCTGGAGTCAAGCGGGTCAAGCTCGAGTCCGCGACCGTTGGCGATATCGTCGCCATCGCCGGCATGGATGAGGTCCAAATCGGTGACACGATAACCCAGCCCGATACACTTGAGGCGCTTGAGCGTATCCAGGTCGAGGAACCGACCATCAAGGTGACGTTCTGCGTGAGCACGTCACCGTTTGCCGGGAAAGTCGGGAAATGGGTCACCTCACGCCACCTGCGCGAGCGCCTGGAGCGCGAGTCCAAGCGTAACTTGGCGCTCCGCTTCGAAACGACGCCCGAGCCGGACGTGTTCATCGTGCATGGTCGTGGCGAACTGATGTTGGCGATTTTGGCCGAGACCATGCGCCGCGAAGGTTTCGAATTCTGCCTCGGGATGCCCGAGGTGATTGTGCGCGAGATCGACGGTGAGAAGGTTGAGCCGGTTGAGCGCGTCGTGGTTGACGTTCCCGACGAGTACGTTGGGGCTGTCACGATGCGCCTCGGAGAACGCAAGGGGCAGATGGTTCGCATGACGAATCTCGGCTTCGGGCGGGCGCGCATTGAGTTCCGCGTCGCATCGCGCGCGCTGATTGGATTCCGGTCGCAGTTCTTGACCGAGACTCGCGGCATGGGGCTACTCAACACGATGTTTGAAGGCTGGGAGCCCTATCGCGGTCCCGTCCTGCGTCGCAGCAACGGCGGCATCGTGGCTGACCGGGCTGGAACGGTGACCCCGTACGCCCTGTTTCATCTGCAGCCGCGTGGTGTCCTGCTGATCGAGCCGGGAACGCCGGTTTATGAGGGCCAGGTGATCGGCGAGCACAATCGGGCCAACGATCTCGACGTCAACGCCGTGCGCGAAAAGAAACTAACCAATATTCGCGCCTCGGGTCGTGACGAGAACATCGTCTTGGCTCCGGCGCGCATCCTGAACATCGAGACCGCGCTCGACTTCATCGACCGTGATGAGCTGGTCGAAGTGACGCCCGACGCGGTTCGAATCCGAAAGCGAATTCTGTCCGTCTCGCGTCGTCCCCGTCGCGACGAACCGGGTTCGTGAGCCGATAACGCGCCGGGCCGATGACCTGGGAGTGACGTGAGCGGCGCCACCCGACACCGGTGGCGCCGGTCGCGGCCCGGGGGGCCGACCGGCACCAGGAACGCGTTCGACCGTAAGGCGCAATAGGTCGCCTGGTCGAATTTGGTCGGACTGAACGTACCGCGTGACGAATTGAGCGGAGTCGACTATTGACGCCCCGGAAGGTGTTTGCCCGCCGGCGCGACGGTCACCGCCCCTGCTAGGAGCTGATATGGGTTTGAAGATCACTGGAAGCGGTCGATATCTGCCGGGTCGGCCGTACACGAATCACGACCTCGCCCGCGTCATGGACACCTCGGACGAGTGGGTTCAGCAGCGAACCGGGATCCTCCAACGCCACTACTGCCCCGAGGGCGTCGGTGCCTCGGACCTGGCCCTGGAAGCAGCTCGGATCGCACTGGCTGACGCTGGCAAGCGACCTGAGGATGTGGACTACATCGTGTTCAACACGATGACCCCGGATCATTTCTTTCCGGGTTCAGGAGCCCTACTTGGGGCCAAGCTTGGTTGCCCCGGCGTACCGGCGCTCGACGTCCGTCAGCAGTGCACCGCGCACCTCTTCAGTCTGCAGATGGTGCAGTCTCTGCTCGAAACCGGGGTCGCCAAGTGCGTGCTGGTCGTCGGTGCCGAGGCTCACGCAGGCTTCATGCCCTGGCGTGATTGGGACATCCTTGAGGGGACGACCGATCGCAAGCCGTCGGCTGAGGACTGGGATCGCGCCACGCGGCACCGCGGGTTTGCGGTCATTTTCGGCGATGGCGCTGGTGCGTTTGTCGTTGAACGCTCAGAGGATCCGGACGTGGGGATTCGCGCCGTCGATCTGCACACCGATGGGCGGTACGTCGAGCAGCTGCTTTTCCCGATTGGTTTCCGGACGCGGCCGTTCATCAACGAAGAGGTGCTCGCCAAGGAAATGCACCTGCCGTACATGGAGGGCAAGGAGGTCTATAAGCACGCCGTGACCAAGCTGCCCGCGTCGATTCGTTCCGTGTGCGATAAGGCTGGCGTGACGCTCGACGAGGTCGATTGGTTCGTAGCCCATCAGGCTAATGCCCGGATCAATGAGGCCGTTCGCGACAAGCTGAAGTTGGATCCCGCCAAGGTTCCTGGCAACATTGAGCGCTACGGGAATACCTCGACGGCCACCATCCCGATCCTATTTGACGAGATGCGCAAGGATGGGCGAATCAAGCCGGGTCAGTTGCTTTGCGTCTTCGCTCTGGCGGCGGGGCTCCACTGGGGCTCGATGATCATGCGCGTCTAAGGCGCCGGCCGTCGCGGGCGGTGAGCGCTCATGCTTGAATCTTGAACGCAAAGCCCTTGGCCCGGTCGCCGAGGGCTTTGTCGATTTGGAGCGAGGGCTTAGACCGTGTCTGCTGCGAGGTCTAGGTCGTGCTCACGCTCAGGTTCGTCGAGGTCGACTGGAGCTTGCACCACTTCAACAGGGCGGACCAGACGACCGAGACGCTCAAGCTCGGTGACCATGCGCGAGATCAGGTTTCGCGTTGAGTTATGGTCATTGGCCGAGATCGTGACGACTTGGGGCTCGGTTTGGAGTGCCGCGAGCTCGACGGGATCGAGGCGGTCGACCTTGTTCATGACGGTCAATCTCGGTCGTTCACCGAGATCCAGCTTGTCGAGCAGTGCCGCTGTGGCCTGCATGTGCTCGGCATGCTCTGGGTCCGAGGCATCAATGACTTCCAGCAGTAAGTCGGCGTCCGCGGCTTCCTCGAAGGTGGCCCGAAATGCGGTGAACAGATCCTTCGGCATCTCGCGAATGAATCCCACCGTATCGGCGACCATGATGGCTCGTCCGTCGACGAGCTCAAGGCGTCGGACGCGCGTGTCCAAGGTGGCAAACAGTCGATTTTCAGCCAGCACGTCTGACTGCGTCAGGGTGTTGAGCAACGTGCTCTTGCCGGCGTTCGTGTAGCCGACAATTGCCACGACCGGTAGATCGGAACGGACTCTGCGACTGCGACGCTGCGCGCGTTGTTTCTGCAGTTGCTTCAGGTCCTTCTCAAGCCGAGAAAGCCGTTCACGCGCCCTGCGACGGCCAATCTCGAGCTTGGTTTCACCCGGACCACGTCCGCCAATGCCTCCCGACAGCCGACTCAGGGCGTCATCGCGCAGATCCAGGCGCGGCAAGGCGTAGCGCAGCTGTGCGAGCTCCACCTGGAGCTTACCGTCACGGGTCTCGGCGCGCTGCGCGAAGATATCCAGGATCAATTGGGTGCGATCGATAATGCGAAGGTCGGTGTGGCTAGAGATGCCATTGACCTGTCCAGGCGTGAGATCGCAATCAAAAATCAGGGTCTCGACGTCGAGTTCAATGGCGCGCAGCACCAGTTCCTCGAGTTTGCCCCGACCGACCAGGAACTTGGGATCGAGGCGCTCTCTGAGCTGAATGATCTGGTCGACGACCGCGACGCCCGCCGTGTCGGCCAAGCTCGCAAGCTCGGTGAGCCGCGCTTCGGCGCGGCGCGCAGCGCCCGCCCGTTTCTCGGCGACGTGAACGAGAATCGCGCGGCCGTCCTTTCCGCGGACGTCGCGCGTTCGGCTCTCTCTGGCGAATTCCTGCTCGAGCGCAGCGATCATCGCGCCAAAGTCAGGCTGCTGCGTGTGCCAGGGGAGCGGTCCCTCGATGCGGTACGGGAGGTCCTTGGGTCCGCGCGCGGGGGTGTTGTAGGCCCAAGTCAGGGCGCGCGGTTCGCCATCGGGTGCGAGGATGACGGCGGCGACCAGATCAAGTCTCAGCCGCGTCAAATCGGTGAGGTCGTCCCGGGTAAGCGCCTCGTTGTAGAGGTGGGTGTGAATCAGTCGCAGTCCGCGAAAGCGGCCCTCGGCCGCGCGCAGGCGACCGATGTCCGGGAGCATCAAGCCGGTCGCATCGCCGACGATCACGACGTCGACTTCGCCGGAACGATGCACCAGCGCCCCGACCTGACGCTTCGACTCGCGTGAGGCATCGGCAAGGCTACGCATCAGTTCGGGCGTTGCGATCCGGTCGGCGGGAACCCGGCGGCGGTAGATTCGTTCGAGTGTGCTGAGAGCCTGCGGGGCGAGCCCCGTCGTATTGCCGTAAACCTCTGTCATCGGGTATTGAACTCGTTCCGGAATCGCGTATCGCGCCAACGAGAGTAGCACGCGCGCTCAGCGGGCTTGCCGGATGACCCCAGCAGCGAAAGCAAGGTCGTCGGGGACCTTGGGATCCCTGGAAATTGGGGCTCTCTGATTAGGGCGGCCAACGGGCCGCCAGATTTGCGTTGCTGCCCGGGGTGATCTGCTCGCCTAGCGCTGGCGTTGGTGCATATTCCCACCCCGATGGCCATCATTACCCCGTTTCCTCTGGAGGAAGCACGCCGTTTGGTTGGCGCGTATGGACTCGAACTTGAGTCGCTTGAGGCGCTGGCGGCCGGTAGCGTGAATTCAAACTTCCGACTCATGCTCGGGGATGGTTCGTATCGCTTTCTCCGCATCTACGAAGAGCAGGATGAGTGTGGAGCGATCGGGGAACTCACCCTCGTAACGGAGCTGGCAACTTGTGGTGTTCCCACCCCGCCGCCGTTGCGACGCTTGGATACGGGCAGTTGGACCAGCACGTTTGCAGGTAAGCCAGTGGCTGTCTTCGCTTGGACGCCCGGCACATACTTGCGGCAAGCAGAGGTGACTCGGCAGGCCTGTTTTGGAGTGGGTGACGCACTCGGTCGAGTGCACGCGCATTCGGGGCGAGTCACGCCGCTCGGGCAGGGGCGTTTTCAGCTCGAGGATCTGCACCGACGCCTATCAATCGTGGAGGGTTCCGGGCGAGTAGAGCTGCTCGAGGGTGTCACGCAGATTCGACAAGGGTTGGCGCATTGGGGGCCGCGGCGCGATGCCAAGCTTTCAGTTGGGATCTGCCACGGGGATCTCTTTCGCGACAATGTGCTGTGGCACGCGGATCAGCTCACGGCTTTGCTGGATTTCGAGAGTGCCTCCACGGGTCCGTTCGCGTTCGACTTGGCGGTTACCATGCTCGCTTGGTGTTTCTCTGAGTCGCTCGAAATAGATTTGGTTCAAGCGATGCTCGCGGGCTACGAGCGCTGGCGACCACTGAGTGAGGCGGAACTGGAGGGGCTAACGGCTGAGGCGGCCATCGCGTGCCTCCGCTTTGCGACGACGCGTCTGACCGACTTCAGCCTGAGAGTGGGTCCCGGGCAGACGCCGCGCCGAGATTACCGACGGTTTCTCCAGCGGCTCGGGGCCGTGGAGCAGGGGGACTTGGCGCGGGCGCTAGCCCGCCGCTCAGTGCCAGTTGCAAGCTAGCGAGGTTTGTCGCTATGTCTCAGGTCACGCCATGCTCAGCCGAATTCTCGCGATAACGCTCAATCAGTACCGAGAGTCGGTGCGCGCGCGCCTGCTGCACGGACTGTTTGCGCTCGCGCTCTTGACGGCGGGCTACGCTTTGGTGGTCGGTGCGTACGCCTTCCGCGACACGCTACGGGTCGTTAGCGATCTCGGGGCTGCCTCTGTCTCGTTTTACGCGCTCGTGACGGCGGTCGTGATCTCGGGCACTTCTCTTTACCGCGAGCTGGAACACAAGACGATCTTTCCGATCCTGGCGCGACCCATTCGGCGCTGGGAGTACCTGGTGGGAAAGTACTTGGGGACCTGTCTTGTCGTGGCCGTATTTATTGCCGCCGACACCGGCGTGTTGATGATGGCCGAGGCGCTCGAGTCTGGCCGCAGCTGGATGACCGTGTTGCTCCTGGGGGCGCTCGGCACTCTCGTTACGCTGGTGGCTGCCGTGGCCAAAAAATCCTGGCGAACGATGCTACCAATCCCTTGGGCGCTCGGCATGTTTGCCCTGGGCTACCTGCTTGCAACGACGGCTCCTGACGACCGACGAGTGCTGTCCGTCTCGGCGCTGCTGACGTTGTTCGAGGTCGGCATCGTGACGGCAGTGGGTCTGGTTTTTGCCTCGTTTTCGTCGCCTTTCCTGTCGTCCCTGTTCACCGTCGGCGTGGTCGTGGTGGGGCGCAGCGCCGATAGTCTGGCCCACCTGCCGCCGCGGGTGTTCGGGGCTGGGTTAACTCAGCTTGCCGCTTTGATTGGTCGCGTCGTTCCAAATCTGATGCTGTACGTACCTTCCCGGCCGCTGCTCACCGGCGAGGTCCTAGGGCAGTCGCTGGCGTCGTACGTGCTGCGCTGCGGACTGCACGCCTTCGGTTGGGCCTTGGCGCTACTCGCTCTGGCATCATGGCTCTTTCGGCGACGAGACTTCGTATGAAGCTGCGCTCTGCGCTGCCGAGAATCCTCACCGGACTAGGGGGACTGATGGTTGCCGTCGCTCTCGCCGGTGCACTAGTGCTTCACATCAAGCGCGCTGGTGACCAGTCGATGGCGCGCAGCGACGTCGCTTTTGACAAAGGCGATCTGCGCACCGCCGTGGGATTTGCGCGTGAGGCCGCCTTGTTCGACGCTCCGTTTCTCGAAATCCCGAGCCGGGCCCGAGGTCGCCTGGAGGCGATCGCGACTGGCGCCGAAGGTTCCGGCCAGGTTGCGGTCGCTCAGCTCGCGTGGGGAGCGCTGCTCGCGGCTGAGAGCGAAGGCTGGCGTCTGGGCGGGCCGAGTCCGCGGCAGCGACGCGCTGAGGAACGACTCAAAGCGCTTGCCTCGACGGAAGCGAGCAGTTTGCGCGGACCTCGTGCGCCGGTTCCGGGCGGACCGGTTGGGGCTGTTCCGAGTAAGACTCGGCGACTGTGCTGGGGTCTGGGGACCCTGCTCCTGCTGGGCGCCAGTGCCCTGGCTTGGGGGCGTCGCAGGCCCCCGGAGGTCGCTCGAAGCTGGCGCTGGGCAGCTGCACTTGGGGTTGCCGGTGCCTTGTTCTGGGCCATTGGCGGCTGGATTCGCTAAGACAGTAGAAAGATGACCGCGTCCTCGACGGTGCTCCCAAACGACGCGTTCGAACAAGCGCGCGAGCGCTTCGTCACTCACCTGTCCGCCGAGCGACGGCTCTCGGGGCACACCGTCGAGGCCTATGGTCGCGACATTGCGCAGCTCGGGGCCTCGGTTCGACGCCAGTCGGGACAACTGCTGCGACCCGAGGAGGTGACTCGTATCGCGCTTCGGCGTTTCCTCGGCGAGGTCGCCAAGGACGCGACGGCAACCACGCTGGCCCGGAAAGTCTCAGCGATTCGCGGATTTTTCCGTTTTCTTGAGCGGCGGGAGGGGCTCAGTGACAATCCCGCGACGCTCCTGGTGAGTCCGAAACTGCGTCGCTCGCTTCCACAGTTCCTCAACCAAGAAATGGCTGCGGCGGTGGTCGATGCTCCCGGCAATGAGCCAGAACTGCGGGAAGCTCTGCGCGATCGCGTGGCGCTTGAGTTGCTCTATGGCAGTGGGCTACGTGTGAATGAGCTGGCTGGGGCCAATCTGACGGATTTCGATCTTGAGCGCGGCGAGCTGAGGGTTCGCGGAAAGGGGCGAAAGGAGCGCCTCGTTCCGCTCGGTTCAAAGACCCTAATGGCGCTCGACGAATACCTGGCGGCGCGTCGGGCGGCTCCGAGTGTTACTGAGCTCGCAGAGCAGCGGGAAGCGCTACTGCTCAACCGCTACGGGCGCCGCCTGTCGGTGCGCTGGATTCAGCAGTTGGTGTCCCGCTGGGGTGGTCAGGGGGCGGGGCGAGCCGACCTTCACCCCCATGCACTGCGACACTCTTGTGCGACGCACATGCTCGAGGCCGGCGCTGATCTGCGCGTGATCCAGGAGATGCTGGGTCACTCCAGTCTTCAGACCACGCAGCGGTACACCCATGTGACGCTCGACCAGCTTGTCCGCGTCTATGACGCAGCTCACCCCTTGGCGGGGCCCGCGCCGACCACGCGAGCGCAGGTTGGACCAGGGGTTTTGGCGGACCGTCCGGGGCGACCCAAGCGGGAATTGCGGCCGAAATGATGGGGACGTGAGGATTGGCTAGTTGCAGGGGCGCCGCCGCTGATTTAGACCGCTCAGCAGCCCCCGTTGCCTCTACCCTGCGGCGTGTTGGCAATGCCTCTGACAGCTCATCATGTCCGACCAGCCCGAATCTCCGCCCGACCCTCCTCCGCTCGGCGGCGAGCGTCACAGTCCCGTCTCTGACAGTGCGCTCGAGGTGCCGCCTGGCAGTTTGACGCCAACGGGAGTCAGTGCGCTGGTTGCGACCGTCAAGGAAGTCGAAACCGCTACCCCTGAGCCGGTTACTCGCACCATCGTGGGACCCGAACTCACGCCCAGCAGTCCACGCAGCTCTCGCGGGATGCGGCGCGTTCTGCGCGGCGCCGCGGGAGGCGCGCTGGCGGCGCTCGCAGCGGCGCTCTACGAAGCCTTCCAAGTGCATTCCGCGAGTCCGGCGGCAGACCTGCTCCGGACCTGGCTGGCTTGCGCTGGACTGAGCGCTCCGCTTGGCGTGCTGCTTGGCGCTGCCACGGGTTTTGCTTCCGTGCTGCTCCATCCCGACGCGAGTCCAGCGCCCCGCAGTCTCGCGAATTGGCTGTCACCGCTCGACCCGCGCAGACGGGCTCGGCTCTCGGTAATACTGGCAGTGACGCCTCTGCTTGTCGTTCTGTGGTTGTTAGTGGAGTCCCGCACGGCCCTAAGGCTCCTGTCGCATGAAGCCCCGGCAGGCGTGATTGGATTTGCTTTGGTGCTGGCGACCGTGGGACTGACCTTCGTCCTGAGCAGCCTCGTGCTCGGACTTGCGCGCTACGTCGGGGTACGACTTCGCAGTCGACCGCCATCTCCGGTCCTGTGGGGCGGCATCGGACTAGCCGCAGGGCTGCTTGCGTTTACCTTGCTGGTGGCACTGGGACCCACCGCAGGCGTTGGATTCTGGGGAGTCCTCGGCGTATTCCGGCGTCCGGAACTCGATCTGCGAGTGCCTGCGCTGCTCGGCCTGGTGGTGCTTTGCGCCTACGGAGCCGGTGCCGCCATGCGCAAGATCCCTCTAGCCATCGTGGCCGCCTTGGCCCTGGTGCCTCTCGCGCTGACTCAGCGCTCGGCGGGACGGGGCTTGGCCTCTCGCGCTGTCGCGCTCGGCGTTGAGCGCGACGCACCGCTTTCCCGCATTTGCCTGCGCCTGGCTCGGCGGGTTACGGATCGCGATCAGGACGGGTTTTCGGCGGCTTTTGGCGGGGGCGATTGCGATGAAGGTGCGGCCGCGAGAAATCCAGGCGCCGAGGACCTTCCGGGCAATGGCATCGATGAGGATTGCTCGGGTGCCGATTCGCGTGCCGTGACGGACTCCGCACGGGGCGGCGGCCAGGCGACTGTCGCGGAGGCTCGCGACGCGCTGCCCAAGCAGCTCAACCTGGTACTTTTGACGATTGACACCGTGCGAGCCGAGCTTCTCGGGACAGCCCGGAATGTCATGCCGAACCTGGCTCGGCTCGCGAGTCGCGGAGTGCGCTTCGATGCGGCCTATTCACCCGCCTCCTACACGGGCAAGAGCGTCGGGCCGTTTCTGATAGGCAAGCATTCGAGCGAGACCAATCGCGACTACTCGCATTTTAACGCCTTCTCGAAGGACTTGTTCGTCCAAGAACGGCTTCATTCGGCGGGAGTCCGCACCATCAGCGTGCAGGGCTACTGGTACTTCTATCAGTCGCGCTATGGCTTTCACCGCGGCTTTGATGTTGTGGATTCATCGGCTTCCCCGAGCGCAGGCTATTCTGAGGGAGATCGCTCGTCCAACAGCGCTGCGCTGGCCGATGCGCTGATCGCGCAGCTGGCACGACCCGAAAACACCGCAGGGCGCTTCTACCTCTGGTCGCATTTCACCGATCCTCACGCCGAGTACGTGCCTCATCCGGGGTTCGAGCGTGGAGACGAGCCACGCAGTCGCTATGAGGGTGAAGTCGCCTACGTCGATCACGCCATTGGGCGCATCATCGACGCCATCGAAAAATCCCCTATGGCCAAGCGCACCGCGATCGTCGTAACGAGTGACCATGGGGAAGCCTTCGGCGAGCATCACATGATCCGTCACGGCTTTGAGCTGTGGGAGCCGCTGGTGCGGGTGCCCCTAGTGGTCTATGTGCCCGGACTCAAGCCGCAAGAGGTCAAGGTTCGGCGAAGTCTGATCGATCTCGTCCCGACGCTGCTCGATCTGATGGCGGCCCCCGCTCCTGGCGGTGAAGGCGTCGATTTCGTGAGTGGACAGTCGCTCGTTCCGGACCTAGTCGGGTTGACCGCACAGGCGCGCCCGCTGCTCATTGACATGGCCGAGGGTCCGTTCAATGCGGAGCGGCAGGCCTACATCGACGGCCCACTCAAGGTTATCGCAAGCAATGGTCGCGCTCTCGGCGTGTACGACCTCGACCAGGACCCCGCCGAGGCAAACGATCTGCTCGAGCACGGACCCGAAGCTTCGCTGGCTGTGGAACGCTTCAAGGCGTATCGGCGTTCGTTGAAGGTTGTCAGAGTCCGAAAGCCAGACTAGCGCATCGCGCGCCATCGCTAGTGGGCAACGGCACAAGGCCATTTCGCCGCCGTTAGCGAGCGAAGCGTTCAGTGAGACTCAGAAATAGAAGCCGAATCGCGCTCGTGCGAGCGACTGCGTTCCCAGAGGTTCGCCCGCCGAATTGGCCAACGCACGACCGGGGAACAGCACTCCGCCTTCAGCACCAAGCGAGGTTCCGATGCCTGGGGCAAGCGAGATGCGGTACTCAACTGCAGCGTCCAGCTCAAGCCCAAGATCGCGACTCGTTGGCGAGCCTCCGTCAAAATTGACGTAGCCGCCGGTGCGACGAAGCCGCGCCCGATCTACCACGTCGCTGGCAGCCTGAGCGACCAGCATGCCGAGACGAAGGTCGAGAGCTGGCGTGGGTCGATGAAGGAGTTGGGGTCCCAGATAAACGGCGTTCGTCACTCCGCCACCAGAAGCCGTGCGCCGCGGATCGCTCGGAAGTCCGGCGGCCGAAAAATGCTCAGACTCTGCAGCCGAAGCGCGAGCTGACTTCCAGCGCAGGACCTCGTCAAACAGGACAATGCCAATCCTGCGCCCGGGATGCGCGGTGAACTGACGATCGACGCCATCGTTCGGTGCCGCATCGCCTGATGCATAGCCCCATTCGAGAAGCAGTGCGCTGCCGATGCCGCGGCGATTGGGGTCGCTACGCCAGGTCACCAAACCGATGCGCGAGAGCGCCCCGTATCGCTGCACGCGGTTGGTCGCCGGATTGCCCGCCACGGCTCCGTCGAGCTCGCTGCGTCCGAGTTCGACGGCCGCTTCACCTTCCGCAATCAGTACCGTGCTGTGGCCGGGAATTGCTAGCCGGGTCTGTCCGGCTAGGTCCACGGTGACGGTGCGTTCACTCGGGGCAAGCTCACTCGCAACGCGGTCAGACTGGTGCGGTTTTCGCGATTTTCCGACCAACAGCAGCCCGAGGCGATCCCCGGATTTGCTCACGTACGACAGTCCGAGATTAGCTCTCAGCTCACGGTCGCCACGCACTAGTGACGTCTGACCGTCGGAAAACACGAGGTCGGAGGCGACCAGTAGTTCCAGTGGTTTGGTGCGCCCGAGCGGACGACCTTGCCACGCGATGCGCTCGACGATCGTGCCGACGCGCGCATCGCCGAACATCTGACGCTCGTCGCCGTCTGCGACGAGCAGTCCGGAGCCCCAGCGCGCCGGTTGCTGCCCGATGCGTAGGAGTCCCGGCCCCGCCGCGATGTCGACGTAGAGCCAGCGACCTGCAAACGACATCGGCATGCGATCGGAGAGCGGCTGAGGATCCGGGTACACACCGCGATTCTCATGGCCAACCAGCATGCCCGTCGGGACATCCGCCTGCATCGTCAGCGTCAGGTTGCGACGGTACGAGACACTCGGCGTCAGGCGCAGCCACTGTTGAGCGCGGCGCGCTTGTCCGAGCGTGGGGCCCGCACCCTCGAGCCCATAGGATTCCAGGGGCAGCGACGAGAGTTCCGTGTAGCGCGCTTGATACTCGCCGTGGATCCGTACGCGCACCAGCTCGGGCTCGGCCGGTTCGGGACTTCGCCTCGGGTCAGCGAGCCAGAACGCAAACGGGCTGGCCGTCGGCGAACTGATGGACGGGTAGGTGGCCTGCCCGCCTACGGGAGTCGTCCGGGCAGGCGAAGCCGCGGCCGTCTCGGCGGTAGCGACCGACGGAACGAGCAGGGCAAGGGTGAGAAGCGAACCGAACGAGCGTGTCACGGGCGCCGAGTTTAGAGCCGTTCGGGGCGCTTGGGGCCTAAATCACTCGCGCCGTACTTGTTGGCCGTTCATGACGCCGCGCGCCCTGCGGCGAAAAACGGTGAAACCGGCTCAATCCCAGTCCGGGTGCTTGAGACGCGAGACCGGCGGGGCCGGAAGGTCCGGCGGATAGGTTAGCCCGGTCGAGCTCACGGGCGCGGGCAAATACGCGCCCGTGGTTGGGGGTCCTGCTGGAGCCGCGCAGACCAGGGTGATCGTGCTCGGGTAGTAAATGCCAAGCGTTAGCACCGCGATCCACGTCTGCATCAGATCAAGGCTGTAGTCGAGCTCCGACCAACCCTTGGGGCAGATGGCTGCGAGATCGACGGGGGGGGAGGTTTCAACCGCTCCCAGCAGCATGGCGTGGTGCCAGCGGCGATCCCAATCGCGCGGACTGAGCCCCGGTGGGTGCTCGGTTCTCAACGTGGTCCGCATGCAGCCCGTGAGGGCGAACAGGGCTGTAGCCACGAATGACAGACAACCCAGGGCTCGTCGCTCTGCTCGCGCCAGCATCAGGGGCTCATCTCCACGCACTCGACGGTGAGACGTCGGGGGGTGTAGAGCCCCAGGGACGTCAGCGCGAACAACCAGCTCAAGGCTGGCGAGTCAAGCTGCATCCGGCGAAGCGATTTCGAGCCGCAGAGCTCGCTGATGCGAACCTCATCGCGGCCGGCTGTTCCCCACAGAAAGTGATGCAGGTATCGCGTCTCTTGGGTCGACTGCTGCGGGCCGCGTGTTCCAACGAAGGTTGCTTGGCAGCCCATGACTGCAACAAGACCCAGGCTGACAATCGTCGAGGAACCCCTCACGCTCCCGAGGCTAGCCCCGATCGAAGCGATGTCGACAGATCTCCGGGTGACAAAACGCCACGAGGCCGAAACTAGTCCGACCTCGTGACATTGGGTGGGCACAGCAGGGCTTGAACCTGCGGCTTCGTCCGTGTGAAGAACGCACTCTACCCCTGAGTTATGCGCCCATTGGGGAGAGCCCCGGACTGCGCGGGGGCATCCCCGACGCGACGGGTGAATAGCCCATGCCCGGCGGTCTCGCAAACGACTTTTTTCGGTTCAGGACTTCTCGGGAGATTCCACCCAACAGCGAGACGAGCTGAAGCAGGTCGAGGCGGGGTGTCGGGCTGGCAACTGTCCTGGGCCTGAGCTACGCCCGCCGGCGTCCATGTGGATTTCAATCGCCGGCGCTGAGCGACCCTGGCGGACTCCGGATTTTCTTCGGGGCGCCTGGCTGCTCGGCGTGGTGTTCGTGTTGTCGCTCGGGCTGTCGCGGTTCTCGCGCCATTTGACTGAGCCCGAGTATTCAGGGCCGCCGCCTCCGCCAACGACTGCTGGCCTCCAGGGCTGGCCGTCGCAGGTCGATCCAGTTCGGAGTATCGCGGCCGTGCGCAGGCTGTCGCGTCGCCCTGAGCTGCGCGGCCTGGTACTTGATGCCGTGGGCCGAGATGGACTCTTTGCACCGGGGCAAGCCAATGCTGGCGCGCGCTACGTATTTCAGAGCATGTCCGGTATGGGTCCGCAGCCGAGGCTCGACGGCGACCAACTTCGCCGCAGTTCGTTCTGCGGGCTGCAGGTGGTGCGGCTTCGGTACGAGGGATTGGTGGCCGAGCCAGATCGCCCGTACACCCACTGTGCCAAGGCGATGGTCGAGCCATTGCCCGATCCGGTGTGCGGTCCGCGCGAGCTCTGGAATGAGGCTCTGCTGCGCGCAGCGCCGACTGATCGCGCGCTTCGATTTGAGTACTATCGGTCGCGCGTCGGTCCAGCCTGGCGTGTGAGCGTTCCGAGTACGCGGTTTCAGTTTGAAGTGTACGGCGACTGCCATACCGAACTCAGCCAGACCGACGGCTACGGTCGCGTTCCGTAGCGTCCCGAGCTGCGCTCAGGGCGTTGATGTTTCACTCCTCGCGGATCGCAGCTTGCCCGGGTTTTGTGGCAAATTCGCGCGGCGGCGGCGGGACCTCGACGCCTGCGAGTTGTCGCAGTCGTTGCCACAGGCGGCGAATGCTGGCGGCGTCTTCGACACTCACTGCGAACACCGGCTGTCCTGATACCTGCTCGAGCGTCGTGAGCCGAAGCTTTCGGTCCTTCATCGCCAGGCGATCGAGCTTGGTCGCGACGAGCACGACTTCGAGCTTGGGGCGCTGAGTGCGCGGAGGTGCCTTCAGCATTTCGAGCAGATGTCGATCGTCGTCCTCAAGCTCGCGACGGATGTCCACCAAGACCGACACGACGCGCAGACTGGGGCGTTCGAGTAGGTAGTTCTCGATCAGCTCCGCCCAAGCATTGCGCTCCATGCGCGAGCGCTGCGCGTAGCCGTAACCCGGCAGATCCACGAGCGTCATCTGCGCTCCGTCGCGACAGGTCGTTGCAAAAAAACTCACCGTGCGAGTACAGCCGGGGGTGCTGCTGGTACGGACGAGCTTGTGGCGTTGCACGAGCGCGTTCATCAGACTGCTCTTGCCAACGTTGGACCGACCCGCGAAGGCCAGCTCCACCAGGGCTGGGGGAGGGAGCTGCCCAGCGTCGGCGGCCGCAGCTAGAAAGCTGGCTTCGACGACTTGTCGTGGATCGGGGGGGGGGGGCTTGGGCATGCCCGCAGTCTGTCGCCGTCAAGCGTGGGGTCAAGCTGCGTCGAATCGTGATAGCCTCGCGCGGATGCTGACGGAATCAGAACTGGCCGTAGTTCGAGCCCTGGTTGCCCTCGCCTGGGCTGATGGTGTCGCTGACGCGCCCGAACACGGCGTCCTCGAGGGGATGCTGGTGGCGTTCGGTGCGCCCGAGCAGCAAGAGGCTGAGATTTTGGCTTGGGCGGCGCGGCCGCGTCAGCTGACGGACGTGGCTTGGGACCAGGTGCTTGCACAAGATCGCGAGCTACTGCTGCAAAACGGGGCGCTGCTGACCCATGCGGACGGGAGTCAAACCGACGCCGAGCGCCGAGCGTTCGCCGAGCTTTGTCGCCAACTCGCCGCGACCGAGGAAGAGATATGTGCGGCGATGGCTGCTGCACATGGAGTCTAGCGTGAAGCCGTGCTCAGCTGTGAGCGCGGGTAAGGTGCGCGTGCTTGGCCTGCGCGCGGCGTGTCGTGGTGGCCACCTGGCGGTCCTGCTCGGGACGCTCCTGGGCCTTGTCAGCTTTTCTGCGCCGGCGTTTGCCCAGCCGCTGCCGCCGGCGGACGCTGGAGATGTCGTTCGCGAGACGGACACCAAGGACGGGTTTCGGTTTGGCGCGCTGGTGCAGGCTCGCTACGAGCATTCCTGGCTGGATTCGAGCACCCGACTTCCGCTGCTCGAGCGTCAACTCGATCGCTTCGAAGCGCGCAGCAATGACGGCTATCGGGTGGAACGCGCATTTCTGCGATTTGGGATGCGTCCGACCCCCGGCACAGTTGGCCGGGTGGTGGTCGACGTCGCAGAGCTGCTGCGCAAAAACCAGAAAGACGCGGTCAAATTTGCCTATGTTGAGCAGAAGCTGCTCAGTCGCCTGTGGCTACGCGCGGGACTCTTCAAGCGACCTTTCGGACTACTCGAGCTAATCTCAGTCTCGGAGTTCGAGTTTCTGAACCTCGGACCCACCGACGCGCTCATCAAGCAGCAGGGCTACGCTGGGCGAGACACCGGACTTGAACTCAAAGCCCATCCGTTCGGCAAGAAGGGCAAGTACCTGTCCCTGCAGTTGGCTTCTTTTGCCGGTGGCACAAAGGGCCCGTATGCCTCCCCGGTTGGGTTGCTGTCGGCGCGGGCCGAGACTCAGGCTGTGTCTGGTTGGCGTTTTGGACTAGGTGCTGCGTATCGTCCGCAGCGCAGCAAGCGCCTCGAGGGTCAGCAGGATTTGCCGGTGGATGACCTGGACAAAGGGCTCGCGCTCGGCGTGGATGCCACCGGGCGCTGGCTCGGCTTTGAGTCGCGGCTCGAGGGGATGTACGGGCGCCGCACGGACCTCATTTCGATGGGCGCGAGCCCGGTTTCCGCTGCAGGGGGCGACTGTCCGCAGCGCGGCTGCCACTTTGCTTCCGTCGGTTCAACCCTGTCGCGCGCCATTCCTCTTGGAAAACGCCTGCTCGTTCCCGCAATCCGCGCAGAATTTCTGGATGCCAACGTGGAAACCGCGGGCGGACGACGCAGCATGTATGGCGCGGCCGTCAATTTCTTTCCAAATCCTGCCATGCGTTTCTCAGTCGATCTGCTACGGGTTGACGTGAGTGCGCGCGCCAACGCGTTTTCCCAAATGGGAGATCTGGTCACGTCGCGTCGCTATGAGCTCTCGATGACGCAGTTGGCGGTGCAAGTGCAGCTCGTCTACTAGCGTGAGCGCTCGGACACTCGTTCGTCGGTTCCGAACGTCCACTCGAGCCGCAGCAGTCCGCCGAGACGCGCGGGGAGCGAACTGACCACGGCGCTGCCCCAGCGCTGATTGCCCTCAAGGCACAGCCATGGACCCAGCGCGCGCCCCAGCAGCGGAAACCCAAAGCTGAGCGAGCTGTAAACGCCCTGTTCGAGCAGGTCGCCCTTGGCCCGTTGATCGCTATAGCCGCCGACCCCGAGCGTGAGCGAATCCAGGGTCAGATCAAGCCAACTGGGGCCCTGCTCCCAGTCTTTCGACCAACGCAGTAGAAACAGCGGGCGGAGCTCGATCGCGATGACTCCGCCTCGATAGTCCGTGCTCTTGCCAAACGGCATGAGGCGTCCGTCGCGGTACTGCCCGGAGACTCCGACCGTGTGGAGCACAAATGCGCGCAGTCCAAGGGTCCCGCCGAGACCTTCCTGGCTCGCTTCCACGCCCAGACCTGGAGAAAACGACACGGTCCCATCAAAGCGTCCATAGACGCCGTCGTCGCGCCCGGCCGGCGGAGGAGTTGACACCATGGGTGCCTCTTCGCGCTGTCGATCGAAGGCGTCGTGAGCCCATGGCGCCGCTTGCGACCAGTCCACCAGCGGCGGCAACCTGGGCCCGACGACTTCGGCGAGCGCCGAGGTCGTCAGCAGCGTGACCACGAAGAACCCACAAATGGAAGTACGGCGTCTGATCATGGCTTATCCAATGCCGCGGAGACCGCTTGGCGTAGTTCAGGAGGGAAAACGAGTCGCACGCGTTCAAGTCGCTCGCCGCTCAATCGACGCAGTAGCATCGACACATCGGTGGGCGAGCGACGTTGACCATTGGGGAACAGTACGCTGAGGCCAGCGTCGCCGCCGTCGAAGGGCACGTCGGAGGCAATGTCGAGTCCCACGGTCCAGTCGGGATCGAACCCGGCAGCCAGGGCGATATCACGCACGACCCCGAGTGCTTTGGCCTGCCCTGAGGGCGTCGTACCTTCACCAAACAGTTCGAAGGTTTTGTGGAGACGGCGCGCAAACAGGCGTGTCGCGAGCAGCGACAGCTGCGGGTCGCCAGAAGACTGCCACTCGCGCAGCGAGGTCCAGAGCACGCCGTCGTCGAGTTCGAGATAGCGTTCAAGGCTGGTGTCGCCCGCAACCGCTAGATCGGTGACGGCCGGCGGCACAGCGACGAGCCGGTGCCCTTGTAGCAGCAGCCAACGCACGCGTTCGAGGATCTTGACGAACATCCACTCGCTGGCTCGACTCGCCTTGTGGAAATAGACCTGCTGAAACATGAACAGACGCGCCAGCACGAAGGATTCAATGGCCGTGAGACCCTTGGGGCCATCGATCGCTAGGGCGGGGGCGCGCTGCTCGTCGCCCACATCGAGGCGTAGGCTGCGCAGGAGCCAGTCGAGGTCGAATCGACCGTAGCCGACTCCCGTGAAATGCGCGTCCCGCAGCAGGTAGTCGCAGCGATCCACGTCGAAGGTACCACTGACGGCGCGGGCCAGAAAAGGCAACTCGTGGCGACCATGGACCAGCTCCGCGATCCGGCGGGGGAGTGAACCATCCACCGCTGTGAGCACCCGATTGACGTCGGTGGTCGGCGACAGAAGGATCCGCGTCGTCCATTGCTCGTGGCTGGGACCCTGCGGTAGGGCTGCCTCGAACAGGTGCGAATAGGGACCGTGACCGAGGTCGTGGAGTAGCGCGGCCGCCAGGGCCTCGCGGGCGCGCTCGGTCGTGACGCGTTGCCAGAAGGGAAGCTCCTCGTGCAGATCCCTCATGCGGCGCAAGAACCGGGTCATCACGTGCGCTGCGCCGAGCGAGTGTGCAAACCGAGTGTGATCGGCTCCCGGATACGAGAGCGACGTGAAGCCCAGCTGCCGAATGCGTCGCAGCCGTTGGAGCTCGGCCGTGTCGAGCAGCGCTCGGACGACTTGCTCTTCGTCAGATTCAAAGGCCACCAGGCCGTGGACGGGATCGCGTAGGATCATGAGTAGGCCGCAGCC
The DNA here is from genome assembly GCA_038207155.1 of Polyangiales bacterium. Lineage (GTDB taxonomy): Bacteria > Myxococcota_A > Polyangia > Polyangiales > Polyangiaceae > FEN-1139. The sequence goes on along the minus strand of JBBRAB010000020.1, from coordinate 24,333 downwards.
GCTGGGCGTCCTAGTTCAGCGCTGCGGGCTCCGCAACTCCAGTCGAGATGCATCGAGGGCGGCCTCAGCGGAAACGTTATCATTCGCCGCGCGGCCCCAGAGCCCGCAGCTGCGTTTCTGGGGAAGAACTTGGGCTCCTGGTGCCAATTGCCGGATGCGGCGTAAAATGTGAGCCGTCGTGGGGGGTAAAGTGGACTCATGCATCAACCGCGGCTCGCGCATTGTTTCCCGACAGGGAATCGTTCGCACGACCGGGTGCGTTTTGACCTGACTTCCCTACCAGGCATCAGCCTCGATCGGAGGTCGGTCCCCGTCTGATTGGCCGATGTGGCAGCACATTTCCGTCAGGCTGGACAAGCGTACCTTTTCACGCTTCCCTCAATCGGTTGCGGAGTCTGCGGACCTCCAAGCCAATGCCATGCCGGATACCCGCCCCCCCACGCGTCGTTCCACACATGCCAGTTCTCGCGCCATGCGGCTTGAGGACGTGCTTCGTCAGTTACCCGAGCGCGAGCTTGCGTCACTGGTCCACCGGATGCGGATCCGCATCGACGAGGCCAAGCGCATCGATGTCGCGTCTCAGGTTGCCCGTGCCTTGCTGCTGTTGCCGGAGACGCGCGACCCAACTCAGCTGCCGCCTTCCACGCGCGAGCTCGTGTACCGACTCGTCGAGGGTCGCGGGGTGCTGTTTGTTGAAGAGCTTCCCCCAGGGCTCGATCTGCTGGTAGGTCGCGGTATTTGTTATGTGCGTCAGCATGAGCGGGGCGTGCTCGAGATCCTGCTCCCGATCGCCTTCATGGTTCAGCTGAAAACCTGGGAAGGTGAGGACCAGCGGGGCATCCGCGCGCTGCTCTCGCAGTTGTCGGCGGAAGTGGCGCAGACCGTCGCATCCAACTACCTCGGACGCCAAGCGACGCCTCCCTTGGCACTGTCGCTCGAACCCGCCTGGGACGCCCTGACCGATCCCGCGCAGCTAGCGACGTATATCGCCCAGCTCTCGCTACTTGAGCGCAAATTGCTGCGCGGGGTTGAAGAGGTTGGAGGTGAGGTGGATACCGAGGAGCTGCTGGAGCTCGAGCGCGAGCCGCTGCGGCTGCGTGGAGCAGGCGGAGCTACTCCGTCCCGGCGCGGCGTCGGGTTCGCCCTTGAGCGCCGTGGTTTACTGATCCCCGTGCATCCGAATCGGCACATCGTGCCGACGGAGGTGGTCGCTCTGGTCGGTGCTCAGCGTCTCGCCGAGCGGGAAGCCGAGCGGCTTGCAATTCGATCGTTTGTCCTCGGTGACGACCACGCACCGCGTCGCGCGCGCTTTGCAGAAGACCCCATGCCGCTCGTCATGGCGATGGCCCTGGCGGTTCGCGAGGGCGGTGGCAGCGAAGTGCGTGATGGGGTTGGGACGCCGAAATCTCTGCTGCTGCGTCTGGCCAACCGCTTCGGCCGCTCGCCGGAATCGCTCGCGCTGCTGGCGGCTCTGAGCCGCTCGCTGGGCCTCTGGGAGCCATCCGCCATCGCGGTGGCTGGTTCTCCGGGGAGTCTGGCCGTGCATGAGCTGCCGAGCCTGCTCTTCAAGTCCTGGCGGCGCGGTGGCGCCTGGGATGAGGCGCGGACGGAGGGTGAGGCGCTTCGCCTGGCCGCCGACGCGCGCGACGCCAGCTCAGCGCTCGTCGTTCGCGAAATGGTGATCGAAGCCTTGACCGAGCTGACGGATGGTACCTGGGCGCCTTGGGATCGCGTCCTGGACTACGTTCGAGCCGACGGGCGCGGACCGGGCGTCACGCGTTTGCTCACTCGCTGGGCTGCACGCAATGGTGTGACAGCGCCTTCCGTCGAGGCCATCGCCACGCGCGTTGCGCTCGAGAGCTTGCACATTCTTGGCGTCGTTGACCTCGGGGAGAGCGACAGCGCTGCGGCGGCGGGCGTCTGCCTTCGCATCACGCCGCGTGGACGCGCCTTGCTGCGCGGGGCGGCCCTCTCGCTTCAACCCGAGCCCAGTCGTTTCGTCGACACACAGACCCTGCGAATCGGCGCGCAGACGCGGATCGGACAGATTCTGGTGTTGGCGCCGTTCATCGACGTTGGCGCTGTGACCGGCAGTTTGGACCTGCTCGTTACCCAGCAGGCTATCGCGATGGCGCTGAGCGCAGGCGTGGAGTCAGACGTCGTGCGGCAACGGCTCGAAACCGTTGCGGCGCTCCCAGAGCCGATCGAGCGCATGCTGACCCAAGCGAGCGCGGTGGTCGGCCGCGCTGAGTTCGTTGAATCATCGGGATTTCTGTGGGTCGAGGATCCCGAAGTTCGCGAGCTTCTTCGTACCCGTCGTCAAACATCCGAGCTGTTTGTGGAGCCGTCTCCGCCATCCGGGCTCCTGGTCGTGGCGGGTGTGGAGCTCGACAAGCTGGCGCGTCGCTGTCGTACCTTGGGGGTGGAACTCCTGGTCTCCGGGGGGGTCTACAGGACCCGCTCGATGGCTCCCAACAGCGGTCGCGGAAGCGGGCCGCATCGGGTCGATTCGGCCACCGGCCTGACCGCTGTCCGTCCGGACTCAAAGTCCCCGCCTCGTCGGCGAAGCAGTGCTTCTGCCCTAGCTGCAGTCAAGCGGACGCCTCGTTAGGTTGATGCGGCGTGTGGACGCGATGGGCGTTCACTCCTTGAACGCGAGCGTCCGCCACGGCCGTCGCGCCGTGAGGGCATGGCCGCGCTGTCCAACCTAGGGTTGTCCCCAGGTCGCCGGGGCCGTGAGTCGGAGGACGCGGATTTTCCTGCCTCGCGAGCTTCGCGCGACTTGGAGTGAAGGCCGTCGCGTGGCATTCTTCGCTTCACGCGCAAACGCCCGCGGCACGCCTTGGCTCTCGCTCACGATGTCCTCCCTGTCCTCGAGAAGTACGAGCTCCTAGAAGAGCTCGGGCATGGCGGAATGGCGACCGTCTACCGGGCGCGCGACCGCCGACTGGGGCGTGAGGTCGCCGTCAAGATCATTCATCGCCACTTACGCGATGAGCGTGAGGTGGCCGAGCGGTTTGCTCGTGAGGCGCGCGCGGTCGCCAAGCTGCGCCACCCTGGCATCGTGGAGGTCTTCGACGTCTCGGAGCCGAGTGAGCGTGAGCGCTACCTCGTGGTCGAGCTCGTCCGCGGCGCCACGCTGCGGACCCTACTGCGCGAGCGCAGTCCGTTCCCTCCGGAGATCGGCGCGTGTCTCGGCGTGCTACTGGCCGATGCATTGCAGCACGCTCACGACCAGGACGTGGTGCACCGTGACATCAAGCCTGAAAACGTCCTGATAGGCCTCGAAGGAAGCATGCGTCCGGGGCGAACATCCGAGTCGATGCGCCCTCGCGCGGTGCCGCCAGTCGAGGTCAAGCTCACGGATTTTGGGATCGCCAAGGTGCTCGATCTTCAGGGCGTCACCTCAACCGGGCAGGTGCTTGGCTCGCCCGCTCACATGGCGCCTGAGCAGATAGAAGGCGCAGCGGTTGGTCCCGCCGCCGACATTTTTGCGCTGGGCGTGCTGCTGCACGAGTGCATGGTGGGAAAGCTGCCATTCGAGGGGAACAATCCAGCCCAGGTGCTTCGTCGAGTGCTCGAGGGGCAGTTCCCGCCTCCGGATCGCGTGGCGCCTCACGTGGGCGTGGCCTACAGCGCGATCCTCTGTCGCGCGCTCGCGCATGAGCCGACGGCGCGCTACGCGAGCATGACTGAGCTCGGTGATGCACTGCGGACAGAACTCGAACGCGTCGGAATCGTCTCCGTGACAGACGAACTAACGGCGTTTTTTGCGGCTCCAAACAGCTATCGCAGCGAACTGGAGGCTCGCCTGCTGCCCCGCCTAGTCGCTGCGGCGCGCCTTGCGCGTCAGTCGGGCGAGGTCATCTTAGCCGCGGGCTTGTTCAATCGTGCTCTCGCTTATCAACCCGATAACCGTGAGGTCCTCAAAGAGTTAGCGTGGCTTGCGCGTCGACACAGGTTGCGCAGTTTGGGCTGGGTTGCGCTGCTTCCCGTGGTGCTCGGGGTGGGCGTTTTCGCCTATCGCCAAGCGCGCGCTGCCCGTCGAGACTCGCACGCCGTCGTTGTGTCCCCGACGACGCCGTTGGCGGCGCGTCCGGCGCTGCTCTCGCCGCTTGGGCCTGAGTCCGCATCGTCTCAGGTTGCTCCCAACGGCGTGGCTCGCAATCGTCCGGCTTTGCGGATTCCTCCGCGCGTGCTGTCTGGCGCCGCGGATCCGAACCGCGCCAGCGCCAAGGACGGCAGTCGCTCGGTTCAGGTCGTGCTCACGGGGGCCGCTGGCGGTCGGTTGAGAATCGACGGCGCCGAGCGACCCTGGTTTGGGGTGAGACACGACCTGTCGTTCGGCAGTCATCGCTTTGAGGTGCTGCCTCCGAATGACACCTGCTGCGTCGTTCCTCCCGCTCGGGACATTCTCGTGGCCCCCGGGGACGGCGAGCAGCGCGTCTCGCTGGCAATCGAGTTTCGGCCGTCGCAGCTCGTGCTGTCGGCCACCGAGGGCTCAAGCCTATCCTGTGGAGAGCTCTTCCCAGGAGCACTCGTGGCGCCGGGCCGAAAGGCCGTTCGAATTAGCCGGCCCGAGACTCGTGTCTCCTGCAGCCTTCTGCCGGCGCCATCGACGGGTCAGCCCCCTCGAACTGTTGACGTCGTGCTGCGTCCCGGTGGTAGTTTCACGGTCTCTGGGCCGTGAACGCCCTAACGGATGCCGCCCACTCTCATTTTACACCCGCGCCGCAGTCGCCTTGCACCTGTCCTAGGCTTGCTAGGTCTCTGGTGCAGCGTGACGCATTCGGTTTCGGCAGACGTTCCTGTGGTCGCAGAGCCGCCCAAGTCGGAGCCCGGAGCGCGAACTGACATTGGCGCGACCGGGGCGTCGTTGCCGGAGGTCGTTGCGGTTGAAGCGGCCTTGGCTCGCGCCATGGGGCTCTACAATTCAGGGCAATACGCCGCCTGCGCAGCCGAGCTCAGTCACCTGCCGGCAGAGGTGCGAGGCCCCTCTGAGTCGCTCGAGGTGTTTGAGTCTGCGCGCGTCTACCGGGGCGCCTGTCTTGTCGGTGATGCCAAACTCGACGAAGCCGATGCGGTATTTCGCGACGCGATAAGACAGAATCCCCAAATGCGTCCCCCCGATGGCTTGGTCTTCCCTTCGGCCGTCGTGGAGAGGTTCTTGTCGGTGCGCGCGAGCATGCTCGATGAGATCCGCAGCTCTCAGCGCAATCAAATGCTTGAGGCGACGGCGCGTTCACAGGCGGATGCTCTCGCGCGCAAGCGAGAGCAGGAGCGAATTCAACGACTCGTCGAGCTCGCGGAGACGGAGACGGTCGTTGAGCGAAACCAACGCTGGGTTGCCTCGATTCCGTTTGGCGCGGGGCAATTCTACGAGCGGCGACCCGTCCTCGGTTGGACCTTCCTGCTCACTGAGACCGCACTCGTTGGCACCTTTGCAGGCGCGATGGTGATGGATGCTTGGTACGAGTCGAAATATGGCGAGCCGGGCTACGACGGCCCAAGCCTTCACGCGCGTCGACTCGAGGCAAGAAGCGTCGCCGGTGTAGCGGGCTTCGGATTGCTCGGGGTCGTTGCCGTTGGCATCCTCGAGGCTCAGGTCTCGTTTGCTCCGGAACGCTCCACTCGCCGCCGCCGAATCCTTCCACAAGGGATACGTCAGCCCGAGTCAGCTACCAGCGGCACCACGGTTGAATCGGCGCCCAAGCTGTCTCTGCGACCGTGGGTCATGCCGGAGTCGCACGGTGGTTCCCTCGGGCTGTCCGGGCAGTTCTGAGGCGCACCTGAGTGGCTCGCTAACTCAGTTTACGGAAGGCTGCGACGTAAAACCCGCCGAAGCGCTTAAGCTGCGAGTCAGCCAGGTGTCGCTCGAGGAATCGCAGGCCCCAGCGCAGCGCCCGGGGGCGCATGAAGGCGGCCGCAGGCGTGACGATGCGGATGCCGCGCGAGTCGACGAACTCAGTCCCGGGCGGGGTGAGGCTGGCGACGCGCCTCGGTGAGTCAAACCGTGTGAAGACAGCGTCTTCACGCGTGCCTTGAGCGATTGTGCCCGCAGGTCCGTACTTCTTTACGAGCCCACGCAGGCTGTAGGGATTGTAGAACTCGGCGATCACGTAGCCGCCGGGTCGCGTGACGCGGGTCATCTCGGCGAGTGCTTCCTCGATCGCGGGCACATGCGCGAGCACCTTGAACGAGCAGGTAACGTCAAAGCTTGCGTCAGGGAAGGGGAGCGACGTTGCCGAGCCCTCGACGACATTGAGCCCGCGACCGCGCGCGAGTTCCAGCATGCCTGGCGACAGATCGACGCCGCGCGCGCTCTGAGCAAAACTGGCCAGCTTTGCCAACACGAGCCCGGTACCACAACCCACCTCAAGGATGTCCCCAGCTCTGGCGTAGCGCTTGACGAAGTCGGTCTCGAGCTCGTCGAGCAGGGCGTGATAGCCACCCGGATCGTTGTCTCCTCGATGGTTCTCATACCCTGCAGCGAAGGCATCGTAGTAGCGGCGGTTGGCGTCGTGAGAACCGGAGGCATCCATGGGGCGCTGGAACTTGCCCCCGGTTGTCTCCGTCGGCAAGGCGTGCTCGTCACTCGTCGCCGATTGACTATCAGGGGGCAGACGACCCCTTGGCCGAGTTTGAGGCTGTGACGCGGTTCCGCGCCGCGATCAACAAAAAGGTCGCTTTTAGACGGCCGAGGTCGCTACGGCAATCGTTCTCGGGCAGGCTTGGCCACCGCCATTGCGCCTTCGGGTGGCAGAGAGCCAAGCCGTCGGGGCGCGGGTCGTGATATGAGATAGCGCCTATGCGTGTCCTGGTTGCAGGAAGTCTTCCCGCCACATGCCTTGAGGAGCTCCAGACCTTGGGGGTCGAGCTGCTCTGCCAGCCGTCGCTGACGTCTGCTGCCCTTCCCGCGGCTCTGGCGGGTGTCAATGTCCTGGTGGTGCGTGGTCTCGAGGTGAGCGCTCAGTCGATCGCGGAGGGGGACGCGCTGAACCTGATCGTACGCGCTGGCTCGGGCACCGGGCAGATCGACGTGACCGCGGCGAGCGCACGCGGGATCTACGTCGCTAACACGCCTGGGCGCAACGCTTCGGCGGTGGCCGAGCTTACGATGACCCTGATCGGCTGCCTCGATCGCCGCATTCCGGATGCCCATGCCGCCCTCCGGGCCGGAGCCTGGGAGAAGGATGAGTTTGCTCAGGCCCAAGGCCTGCGGGGGCGAACGCTTGGAATTGCTGGACTCGGACAGGTGGGTCGATACGTCGCGAGCGTGGCTCGGGCCTATGGAATGACCGTCGTGGCCTACGGGCGTTCGCTGACGGCCACGCGCGCGGCCGAGTTGCAGGTGCGTCACGCGGCCTCGCTCGTGGAATTGGCAGCCCAGTCCGATGTGCTGAGCCTTCATATGTCGGCCTGCGAGCGCACGCGGCACATTGTGGGACCGGAGGTCCTCGAGGCCCTTCCCGACCGCGCCATCCTGGTCAACACGGCTGATTCGCAGCTGATCGATCACGAGGCTCTGGCTTTGATCGCACCGCGAAAGCAGCTGCGGCTCGGGCTAGACGTCTGGCCCGACGAACCTGACCTTCGTCGCGCGAGCTACCAGCACCCGCTTCTGGCTCTGTCCAACCTGTACGGAACTCCGCACATCGGGGCCTCAACCGACGAGGCGCAGCAGGCCATCGCCAATGAGGTCGTGCATGTGGTCCGCAGCTTTCTGACGCGCGGGGAGGTCCCAAACGTCGTCAATATCAGCACCACCTCCTGGGCCCCTTACCAGCTCGTGGTCCGGCACCTAGAGCGAACGGGGGCGCTAGCTCACGTGCTGTCGGTTCTCAAGCGGCACGGGATCCACGTCAAGGAGCTCGACAACACCGTCTTTGAGGGCGGGAAAGCCGCCTGCGCCAAACTGCGGGTCGTCACCCGGCCGTCGGACGCGTGTTTGCAGGAGATTATGGCGTTTTCTACCGAGATCCTGCACGTCGATCTGGTCGCGCTGCCGAATTTCGCTTAGGGCACGGCAGCCGCCGTTCGCGCTGCCCACTCCTCCTGCCGGTAAGACAACGAACCGACGGCTCAGGCCGTCCCGGAGGGTCGTCCAGGGACCCCCCGAGGAGAGGGGAGTCGGCTCGAGTAGCGGGCTGTCGGCCGATTTGGCAATAACGGTAGTCGCGGCCCCAACCCGGCGCTCTCCAGTCGGAAGAGCATCCGACCAAAAAACGGCACGGGGAGGGTCAGAAACCCCGGGGCGGCTGGTCGTCTCACTCGGTTCCGCGAGAAAGCCTGTCCGTCCGGCTTGCAGATACCCCTCTTTGCCTGTAAGCTCCGCGCCGACAGTTCGGGTGTGTCCTGGCGGGCCCCTTCATCGGGTCCGTTTTTTTTTACCAGACGACCCCCAAACTTCGGACGCCCCAGGGGCGTCGGGACGCTTCCGCGACCCAAACCTGCCCGGCAATGACCATCGCCCACATCAAACTCGACGGACTCAATCGCGAACGGCTTGTCGCCGCCGCTGAGCCCATTCTGCTCGCCCGTGGGGTTGAGGGGGTCGAGTTCGCGTGGCGCACCGACGGGACCGGTTGGATTTTGCTGCTCAGTCTGGCCTGTCCGGGTTCAAAGATCCCCGGGGAAGGCATCACGATCGAGCTCTGTTCCCTGATTTCCCGCGAATTGTCAGCCGTACTCGATGCGGAAGACATTATTTCGCAGGCCTATCAACTTGAAGTTGGCTCGCCAGGTCTTGAACGAGGCCTCTACAGCGTCGCCGACTACGAGCGCTTCGCCGGCCTGTCCGCCAAGCTCAAGCTCCGAGCAGCGATTGACGGGCAGAAGGTGCTAAGCGGAACGCTTTGCGGTCTCGCCGAGGACGGTTCTGTCCTCATTGAGACCGAACGGGGCAAGCAGCCGCTTGCCTTCGATGACATCGACACGGGCCGCTTGGTGTTTGATTGGAACAAGCCAGGTGCGCAGCGCGGGTCTAAGGCCAAGGGCCACAACCCGCGTTCATCGGGCTCCGGGGATAAACCCCGAGAGCCAAAGCGGAGTAGGTGACCGATGGCAGCGGGCATGGACACGGAAGATCTCGGAACAGCAGTTCTTGGGGTAGCCCAGGAAAAGGGCATTGATCCCAGGGTCCTCATCGAAATGATGGAGGTGGCGATCCTGAAGGCCGCCCAGGCAGCCTTCGGCCCGAACCGCGACCTTGAAGCGCGTTTCAACGACGATACCAAGAGTATCGACCTTTTCCAGTACATGACTGTGGTGGAAGACGTCGAGGATTCGGAACGTCAGATCTCGCTCGACGATGTGCGCAAACATAATCTGGAGGCGGAGCTCGCCGAAGAGCTCGGATTCCAGGTATTTTGGCATCCGCGCGACGCCGACAAAGCCCGTCAGCAGGACAAAGAGTTCGGCGATATGCTGGACCTCAAGCAGGCGCGCACGACCTTTGGTCGTATCGCGGCTCAGACCGCCAAGCAGGTGCTGTTGCAGCGCGTGCGTGACGCCGAGCGCGACTTGGTGTTTTCCGAGTACAAGGATCGCCAGGGACAGCTGATTCGCGGCATCGTTCGACGCTTCGAGAAGGGCCACAATCTCGTGGTTGATCTCGGGCGCACCGAGGGTGTGCTTCCGTCGCGCGAGCAGACGCCCCGCGAGACCTTCCGCCCCGGCGACCGCATCGTGGCGTACGTCAAACACATCGATCGCGAAGCCCGCGGACCGATGATCATCTTGAGCCGCGCGGCACCGAATCTCGTCGAGAAACTCTTCGAGGCCGAGGTTCCCGAGATCTACGAGTCGATCGTCAAGATCGAGAGCGTTGCTCGAGAGCCGGGTGCCCGTAGTAAGATTTCGGTCAGTTCGCGCGACAAGGACGTTGATCCGGTTGGCGCCTGCGTCGGCATCAAGGGTTCACGCGTCCAAGCCGTCGTCCAGGAGCTGCGTGGTGAGAAGATCGACATCGTCCCGTGGGACGCCGATCCCGCTCGCTACATCATCAACGCCATCCAGCCCGCTGAGGTCAACAAGGTCATTGTTGACGAGGCTGACCATCGGATGGAACTCGTCGTGCCCGATGAGAAGCTCTCACTAGCTATCGGCCGCAAGGGGCAGAACGTTCGCTTGGCGTCACAGCTGACCGGATGGAAGCTCGACATCATTAGTGAGAGCAAGCATCGTCAGATGGAGGACGAGGCTCTCGGTGCACTTCGACAGATCGAGGGTGTCGAGGACCAGGTTGCCAAGGAGATGTATCAGCTTGGCTTCCGTGATCTCGAAGAGGTCGCTGACGCCACGGAAGAGGATCTCGTTAGCATTCCGAGCATCGGCACGACCGAGCGCGCGCAGGAGCTCAAGATTGCTGCGGCTACCACGATGGAGCATCAGCGTTTGGCTCGTCTCAGTGACGCTCGGCTGCGACTCGATCTTCCGACGGATGCTGAGCGGCTTCGCCTGGTCGCCCACGTGGGCGCCCGCAGCGAGGAGCGCCTCCGGGACGCGAACTACCGCAGCGTGGAGGACCTCTCGCGCGAGGATCCCGAGCGCCTCTCGCTTCGCACCGGTCTGAGTATTCGCAAGTCCGAAGCGATCAGCGAGGCTGCCAAGTGTTTCGTCGATCGCGAGTGGCGCGAGTTCCTTGAGGCCCGCTCAGCTGCCGCTAACGCGCCGGCTGTCCAAGCGACTGAGGAGGTCTGAGTCTGTGACGATGGCAACGCCCATATCTGAACCTTCCAACTCAATAGCGGGGGCGAGTGCGCCTCCGCGTGAGGGTTCGACGTCCGCGGCTCACGCCGAGCGGACCTGTGTTGCCTGTCGCAAGCCAGCGGGACGCGCCGAGCTGCTGCGGTTCGTGCTCGGGCCCGAGGGTGAACTGCTAGCCGATCTCGCCGGTCATGCGCCGGGCAGAGGAGCGTGGGTTCATCCCAGCCTGGATTGCCTGAAGAAGGGCATTGCCCAGGTCGAGCGCTCACTTAAGCAGCCCCTCAAGACGCGCTTGGAAGAGGTTCTGGTTCAAATTCGAGCCAGTGCTAACCGTCGTGCCCTGTCGTTGGTCGGCGCGGCACGTCGTGCCAAGGCGCTGTCTCTTGGGGCTGACGCCTCGCAAGAGGCGTGGATGTCGGGTCGCGCAGAACTCGTAGTGATCGCTACGGACGCGCGTTCCGCAAAATCTGCGGCTTGGGTTGAGGAAGCCCGAGCTGCGGGAATAGTTGTGATTTGGTCGGACAAGTCCGAGCTCGGCGCCGCTTTGGGGCGCGACTCGGTTGGGATTCTGGTTCTTACTGAACCGGGTCTCGCGAAGTCTCTCGTGTCGGCAGTCTCGCTAACTCAGTTGGCTCTGCCGTCCAGTCGCGCTTCCGAATGCGCGAAAGTTACGGAGGTTGGATGAGCGGCAAGCTGCGTGTCTATGAGGTCGCCCGGGATCTGGAGATGGAGAACAAAGATCTCCTCACGATGCTCCAGGGATTGGGGTTTCCCGAAGTCAAGAACCACATGAGCGTGGTTCCGCCTGAGGCGATCGATCGCGCCAAGCGAGCCCTCCAGAAGAAGGCCGAGCCAAAGCAGGTCGAGGAGCGGATTCGACCGACGGTCGTTAAACGTCGTGCGGCTCCGAAGCCCGCGGGTGAAGGTGCGGGTGAGGTCTCCGCTGTGGAGGCTAGCCCAGCCACCGGTGCCCCTTCGCTTGGGGGGATGTCATCGCCTGGCACGCGCTCAGCGCCACTGCCCGCTGCCCGTCCCGCTGCGACTCCATCCAGCATGCCTGGAGCTCGGCCCGCCGCGATTCCCGCAGCTCGTCCTGCCGCGACTCCCGCAGCTCGTCCTGCTGAGCCTGCCGTCGCGACTGCCCCTGTGGCGTCAGCCGCTGTTGGCCCCGTTGAGGCACCCCCCGCTGAGACGGTCGTGGCTAAGGCTGAGCTGGTCACCGAGGTTGTCTCCGCACCAGTCGCAGAGGTCCAGATGGACAAGCCGGCTGCACGTACACCCGACGTCGTCGAAGTGAGCCAGGCCCCTGCTGTTGCGCCTGAGCCCAGCTTTGCCGAGTTGGCTCAGACGATCACGAGCGCACCGGCCGTCTCGGATGAGCAGGTTGATCCTGCCGCCGCGCCTGCAGCGTCGCCCGGAGCGAGTCCCGCCGTATTCCGTCCGGGTGCTGCGCCTGCGGCGGCGCCTTCGACCGGACCAACGGTGCTGCGTCCAGGTGCTCAGCCCTCGGCAACCCGAGTGGCCACGACTGATCCCGAGAAGCGTCAGTCGGTTCCGCCGCCTGCCGGCGCTCGACCGTCGACACCGCCTCGAACTGGTATCGAGGTATGGGAGGGTCGTCCCGGCGTTCCGATGCAGCCGCCCCGAGGCCCCGTCGCGCGTCGCGTTCAGTACGATGCCAAGGCTGGTGCCGGCGTCGGCGGAGCGCGTCGTCCCGGACAGCCTGCGCCACGCAATGTGCGCGGCACACGCGGCCGCCCCGGAATGGGCGGACCGATGGGCAACAACCGCTTCGGGAGCATGGCGCCTCGGACTCCGAGTGCGGTCACGACTCAGGAGCGTGGTGCTCATAAGCGCGTCGTCAGGATTGAGGGCTCGATTGGCCTCCAGACACTGGCCGGGCGCATGGGTATCAAGGCCCACGAGCTGCTCCGCAAGCTAATTATGCTCGGCATGACCGGGGTGAACATCAACAGCACGCTCGACGCCGACACGGCCAAGATCGTCGCCAGCGAGTTTGCCTGGGATGTTGAGGACGTCGCGGTGAGCGAGGAGCAAGCCCTCGTGATGGCCGCCGGCGGTATCGTCGAGGAAGAGGATCTGGGCGGTAAGGAACCGCGTCCTCCCGTTGTGACCGTGATGGGTCACGTCGACCATGGCAAGACCAGCCTGCTAGACCGTATTCGCAAGTCCAACGTTGCGACCGGCGAAGCCGGTGGAATCACCCAGCACATCGGCGCCTACAGCGTCGAGACCTCACGAGGGCGTATTACGTTCCTCGATACCCCGGGTCACGCAGCGTTTACGTCGATGCGAGCTCGTGGTGCACAAACCACGGACATCGTGATCCTGGTGGTGGCCGCCGATGACGGCGTGATGCCGCAAACGCGTGAGGCTGCTCAGCATGCCAAGGCTGCGGGCGTGCCGATCGTTGTGGCCATCAACAAGTGCGACAAGCCCGACGCTCAACCTGAGCGCGCGCGTCGTGAGCTGAGTGAGCTTGCGCTGATTCCCGAGGAATGGGGTGGTGAAACCCTCTTCGCGGAGGTCAGTGCCCATACGGGTGATGGCATCGATCTTCTCCTCGAGAAGGTCCTGCTTCAGGCCGAGATGCTCAATCTCCAGGCGAATCCGAACAAGCCCGCCGTCGGTGTGGTGCTTGAGGCGCAGCTCGACCGTGGTCGAGGTCCGGTAGCGACCGTGCTGATTACCGAGGGAACTCTCAAGCCTGGCGACGTGCTGTTGGCTGGTGGCTCCTTTGGCAAGGTGCGTGCGATGCAGGACTCGTCCGGTCGCAGCGTGGCGCTGGCGGGACCGGCAACTCCGGTTGAGGTGATCGGCCTCAATGACGTTCCGGCCGCGGGCGATCCAGTCCACGTGCTCAAGGATGTCAAGAAGGCCCAGGAGATCGCCGACACCCGCAAGCACAAGGAGCGACGCAGCCTGATGCCCTCGACTGGGCCGCGCCTCACCTTGGAAGACCTGTATAAGGCCATGAAGGACACCGAGCAGCTCGAGCTCAAGGTGATCGTCAAGGCCGACGTGCATGGCTCCGTCGAAGCGGTGTCAGACTCGTTGATGCGCCTCTCTACCGACAAGGTGAAGGTCACCGTGGTTCACTCCGCGGCAGGTGCGATCACCGAGGGTGACGTCAACCTGGCGGTCGCCGCAGGCGCGATCATCATCGGCTTCAACGTGCGCCCTGCCGGCAAAGCGGCTTCGCTTGCTCAGCAGGAAAAGGTCGAGATTCGACCTTACTCGATCATCTACAACGTGCTCGATGACGTCAAGGCCGCCATGGAAGGCCTGCTGGCACCGAGCTTGATTGAGAAGGTGCTTGGGCGTGCAGAGGTTCGGCAGGTGTTCCGTATCTCCAAGGCTGGCACCGTGGGTGGCTGTATGGTCATCAGCGGTCACATCAAGCGCACCGCCAGTGCTCGCTTGATCCGCGCCGAGGCGGTGCTGTGGTCTGGTAAGCTCACCAGTCTCAAGCGCTTCAAGGAAGACGTCAAAGAGGTCAAGGAAGGCTTTGACTGCGGCATCTCTCTGGAGGGTCAGCAGGACCTGCACGACGGCGACATCATCGAGTGCTTCGACGTCGAAGAGGTTCGCCAGACACTTTGAGGCTTGTCCCTGGGTGCGGGCTTTTGCTTCACCCAGGGTCCACGCTGGAGCATCGCTGAGCTATGACCGAGGAAGGACGACGCTCCAAGCGTGTGGCCGAGAGGATCCGAGCGACCCTGGCGGTCCAACTGACGCGAGACTTGGCGGATCCAAGTCTCGCCGGGTTGGTGATCACGGACGTCTCCGTCCCCGACGATTTGGCCGTGGCCCGCGTCTCGGTGAGGCTACTCGTGGGCGACAGCCCATCGGCACGTCGGCGCGTCGTCGACCATTTGCAGCGCGCCTGCGGTCGACTGCGACGCGCGATTGGACCAGAGCTTGGGTTGCGTCGCATGCCCGAGCTGCGGTTCTTGTACGACGATGGGATCGACGCGACCAAGCACGTCGAGTCGATTCTGGCCGAGATCAAGCGCGAGAGCGGCACGCGCTAGCGCGTTGCACTGGCGTGTTCGGCTTTGGGGGCGCGTACGGCGTGAGGGGTGAGTCTGGGCTCAACCCCGAGAGCTTGTCTCGAGGTTGAGCGGGTGGTGAACTCACTTAGTCGCGCGACAGCACCATCAGCTGGACCCGTCGATTCTTAGCCCGGCTGGCGTCAGACGAGTTGGGCATCAGGGGGCGATCCTGACCATGGCCCACCGCGGTCAGGCGACCATTGTCGACTCCAAGATCAGTCAAGGCTTTGCGCACTGACTCAGCGCGCTCTTGGCTCAGTCGAAGGTTGTGCGGAGCCGTGCCAGTGTTGTCGGTGTGGCCCTGGATCTCAATGCGCTTGAGTTCAGGGTGGGCGACGAGCGCTGCGGCGATCTCTTGCAGGATGGCTTCCGAGTCGGGGAGGATGGCGGCAGAATCGTTCTGGAAGTGGACCTGCTTGGCGATCTTGACTTCCTTGGCCGTAATCGTGACGTTCGGCTTTTTCGGGCGCTTATTGAGCGTGAGCTGGGTCCGTACCTCGTCGCGCTGCTTGACCTCAAGCTGTTCGACGAGCGGCAAATAGCCGGCCGCTTCGACGCTAATGTGCAGTTGCCCGACTGGCACGTTCTCGAGTCGGAAACTACCGCCGTCCCCAGTGTTGAGCTCGAGCTCGCGGCCTCGCACGTCGCGAACCTTGAGTTGTGCCTCCGCGATCGGAGCGCGCGTTTCGGCATCGATGAGATTGCCGCTGATCGTACCGACGGCGGGGAGTGCCTTGAGGCTGCAGGCCACGCGCGTAATCAGGGGTTTGACGCTGGCGGGGGCGCCAGGTCGCTGCGCTTCTGTTGCCGGCGTCGTGGAAGCGGGCGGAGCGGTCGCGGGTGAGCCACTCAAGGTTGCAGCTCCCGCGCCGTCCGTCGACGCGGCCGTGGCTGGCGCGGCAACGATGGTCGCACTGCAGCGAGCGGGACGATAACCCTCGGCTTGAACCGCGAAGCTGTATTCCCCCGGGCTCAGCGCTGCGGTTTCAAACGCGCCAACGTCGTTGGCGATCATGCCGCTCAGCGGGCGTCCCTCGAAGCGCAGGAGTGCACTAGGGATCGGTTGCTGCGTGCGTTCGTCGGTGACGGTTCCCGCGAGGCGATACTCGGTGACGGGTGGGGGCACGACGTACTCCTTGACGACGGAGCGCTTGATGATGGTTTTGGGCGCCTGGGACTTGGTGTCCGTCGCGAATGCGAGGCCGAAATACAGGCGCCAGGGCACTTCAGGCGAAATTTCTTCAACGAAGATGGAACCGCCCGATACGCCAATGTCGATCGCGGCCGTGGCCGTCAGACCCGGTAGACCGGGGGTCACCCTCGCGCCGAGCGTCATCCGGGAGGGAATGTGGCTCATGCCGGAGACATTGCCGAGGCATTGATCGCCGGTGGCGCGCATCGACTCAGTGCAGGTGTAGCCGCGGGTATTAGAGGGCACATCGATGGTGTATTCGGCGAATGGCCGAAAGATGGGATGCACGTACTCGGCACCGAGACCAAGCTCGATTCGGTCGACGCGGTTGACTCCAAGCGAGAAGCGCTCGATGCGCGACACGCGGCGACCACCACGCGCCGACTCGGTGTCGACCACCAGGTTGCCTGAGTTATCGAGCATGTAGCCGGCGTTGAAGTGGACGCGCAACGGCACACGCCGACGGATGTCAGTAGGGTGACTGAAGTCTGCGGTCGCCAGGCCCTTGAAGCGGAAACTGGCGTCCGACACGCCGAGACTTCCGGTGCCATTGAGCAGCCAGAGGTCCGCGAGCGCACCGAAGGACAGGACGTTTTCGCGCGCGTAGGGCGTGATGAGCTTGGCTCCAAGGTTGGTGTCACCAAGGACCTGCAGCAGACGGGGTGAGCCCATGCTGTTGGAGGTGGCATAGGAGTGCATGCCTGCGTGCGCTTCGAGAAACCTCGCTAGAGTGACCGACAACCCGAGATCCGCCCCGACGCCAGTGACGTCGTCCTCCGTCGTGGTCACGCCGGACGGACGCAAACAATCACCCTTACTTTGACAGAGTAACCCCGTCGTGGAGTAGTACGACGAGAGCAGTGAGACGCGGAAGGTTCCGGGGGTTCCCGTCGTCGCCGACTGCACATGCATCAGACCGCTCGACCCGAGCAGGCTGTTGGTCATCGTGAGCTGAAGTCGACGCTCCTCCTCCTCGCGCCGCAACGCGCGTTCGTCCGGGTCCGAAGCATCAGCCGCTTCGGCGGCGCGCTCCGCTGCCGGTGACTCGCTATTGGCGGGGGCGGGCTTGCGCGCGGTCGACTTTTTTCCGCGCTCTGGTTTGGCGGTTGGGGGCGCCGCCACGGTGGAGGCTTCGCCTGCGGCTCCGAACTGGAGCGAAGGCGCTGCGGTTGCGGCGGCGGCGGGCGCAGGCGCGACCGCAGGGGGCAACGCGCTGCCGCTTGGACTGGAGTCCGGTCCCCAACCCGTACTCGGGGCAGGAGCCTGGGCTGCGGCCAGCGTCGTCATCGTTCCAAGGAAAAGCGAAGAATAGGCGCAAAGCGCTAGGGTTCTCATAATCCCTCGAGTGAAGTTGCCGGGGCAGGTGGGACCTGCGGTCTTGCCTTCATACCGCGAACGGGGACCTTCGGGAAACTGAGCGATGGGCGCTCACGGAAATAAACGCCCGCCTGGGCGTCCGAAGGGGGAGACGGCAGGGTGACTTGGGCCAATTGGCCACCAACGGCAGCGCGGAAACCAGGCGTTCGTCAGCTGTCAGAGGGCCGACCGCCGGCTGCAGGCTGCAGAGCGCTTCGAGCTCGTCTATGCTCGGAGGGAGATGACCGAGGCCCTGATCCGAGTCGAAAAGCTGCGCAAAGAGTTCCGGCAGGGGTTCTGGATGCGGCGCGTCCTGGCTGTCAAAGAGGTCTCGTTCACGGTCGAGCGCGGCGATATCTTTGGTTTTCTTGGCCCAAACGGCGCAGGCAAGACCACCACGCTCAAGATGCTGACCGGTCTGATTTCGGCCACCAGCGGCTCAGCGTCGCTGTTTGGATTGCCAATTCCTAGTCCGCAGGCTCTCGCTCGAATTGGGTTTCTGCCAGAAAATCCCTACGTCTATCCCTATTTGACTCCGCTCGAGTTCGTCGAACTGTGCGGCAGCCTCTCGGGCTTACGCGGACCTGCGCTGCGCGCGCGCGCGCGGGAGGTGCTCGGGCAGGTCGGGGTGCTGTACGCTGGGGACCGCCCCGTTCGTCGGCTGTCCAAGGGGATGCTCCAGCGCACGGGCATCGCGGCGGCCTTGGTCTCAGATCCTGAGCTGTTGATCCTAGATGAGCCCATGAGCGGTCTTGATCCGGTGGGTCGCAAGGAAGTCCGTGATCTGATCGTGACCGAGCGCGACAAGGGGCGCACGATCCTGTTTTCGACGCACATCCTGGGTGACGTCGAGACGCTGTGCGACAAGGTGACGATTCTTCGACAGGGCGAGGTCGTTGTCAGCGGTCGGTTGGATGAGCTGCTACGGCGTGATTCCCAGCTCGCTGATGTAACGGTCGCAAGTGCTGATCCCGCGCTCGCGCAGCGGCTAACCGCGGCGGGACACGTCATCACCGCGATCGGCGGGCGGCTTGTGATACGCGTGGAAGGGCCAGTTCAGCTCTCCGAGCTCCTGACTCTGCTTCTCGCGGCAGGCGTAGCAATTCACGAGGTGACGCAGTGTCAGGAGACGCTCGAGGCGCTCTTCATGCGCGAAGCGATCGGTGACGCCGCTGGCTAGGGCCGGTTGAGGTGCGAGCCCGGCTTGGCGCAAACTAGCGGCGGCGACCCACCACCAGGGCGAGGCGCGCCAAGTCAGCTCGACCGAGTTCGCGGCTCAGGAGCAGTACGGCGAAGTAGGTCACGCCCACTGCCGCGATCGACGCAAAGGTTGTTACGACGTGGGTGGGCGACAGGACGCGCCCGAGCAAAATGGCCGAACCCAGGGCGAAGCCGACGCGCAGGACTGTCCAGCCATGCACTAGGTCCCCCGTGGTGCGAAAGACCATCCATCCAGCAGTCAACGTGGCCAGCACCAGCCCCAAGGTGGTTGCCGCCGCCGTCAACCACAGAAGTTCGCGGTCAAAACCTGCATGTTGCGACAGTCTCAGAGTTCCGAACGCCCACACGAGCAACACCGCCAGACCCGTGAGCAGCGCACTGTCCCGCTCACGCGAGAGGCTCGTCAGCACGGTGGTAAAGATCCCAAACAGCGCGAACGCTCCAAAGCCCAGGGTCAGCAGTTGCATCGATTCAGTCGCGAGCTGCTCAATCATAGGATTTGAGCGAAACACCAGGCGAAGGAGCGGTCCCGCCAGCCCGGAGGTGACTGCAACCATGGCGCCGGCCACGATCAGTGCGATGCGCACGCCGGTTCGAACAAAGCTTGCAACGCTCGCGCGGTCACCTTGCTGATGCGCATGGGCGAGCAACGGAAAGAGGATGAAGGTGACACTCAGCAGCAGCTGGTACGGAAGAAAGCTGAAGAGCTGTGTCGCTCGATAGGCACCGACGAAGACGTCGGCCGCTTCTGGTGAGCGACCGATGCTGGCGGCTGCTTGTGCCGAAAAGTAGCGAAGGAGTAGCAGATCGGACTGCTGCAGCAGGTTGAGTAATCCCTGGCCAAGTAGCACGGGTGCGGCAAATGCGAGGTATTTCTTGACCGAGAGGGTTGGGGTGCCACTCCGGCCAATTCCCACCAGGCCAAGCGCGACGACCGCGATCGAGAGCGCGACCACGACGAACCCCGCGGACGCTCCGTCAACACTGCGCCAGCCATGCTGCGTGAAGGCTCGCGCTCCGACGATCAGCGCGATCGTGCGGAAGGTGGCAAACGACATGTCGAGCCCGGCTTGCCAGAGAAACCGACGCGAACCATTGAGCACACCGACGAGCGGGGCATAGATGCCATAGGACACGATCACTCCCGCCAAGAGACGCAGCGACGTCGTCAGGTGAGGGGCGTGGATCTGACGCGCGATCGGGGCAGCCAGCAGAAAGAACAGACCGGCGATGGCGAGTGCCGCAACCGTATGGATCTTGAGCAGCTGCCGAATCGCGAACGGCTGCTGCTCGGGCTCGGCCTGGGCGACGGTGCGACTGGCTCCTTGGATCGACGCGTTGACGACCGGGTTGTAGGCAATCGCGGCGAGCGATGAGACGGTGGCCCAGGCTCCGTAGCCATTGGTCCCGAGGACGCCCGGACGTGGCAGGATGAGCTGTTGTACGAGGCCAAGCAGAATGAAATAGAGCTTGGCAATGGCCACCGCAGCGCCCCCGCGACCGGCGGTTCGCACCAGGTCACGCTGCCCGCGATCCAGGTTCGAGGTCTGGGTATTGTCTGGGTTATGGCTGGAATCTTCTCGCACGGCTGCGCTCTGCCACCGGGCCATCCGAGGGTCAAGCGCCAAGCTTACTCGGTTGTTTCAAGCAGACCCACAGTCAGCCGCTTGGTGGCTGCGAGTGACGAGGCTGACGTGACGCGCGCGGTAGGCTTCGCTTCTCGCAGGTTTCCGTCGGTTGAGAGTCTTGTGGAATTGTTGCGCGACAACGGACGACTCCCTGGCGATGAACAAAGCATTGTCACGTCACCACTCCAGTGTGAGCGAGCACTCGCTCGACAATGCGCTACGGTCGGAATGCCCCTTCGACGTGAGCCCCGGCGTTGGGTATTTTCGAATCGATGCCTCGCGCATCATAGGAACCAATCAAAGATGAAATCGGTCGCTCTTACTCGCGGTGGCTGATGGTTTGCGCAGTCATTGCTGCTGGTTGCACTGTCGTGCGGTTGCAACAGTTCAAGTCCTGACGCAAGCGGCCCCAATAACTCGTCTGCGGGTGCTCTCGCTACCGGCGGGCTTGGCGCCGTCACGACGGGTGGCTCGGGCACGGGATTGACGACCGGCTCGGGTGGCTCGCAAGCCAACGCCGGAGCCCCAGCGACGGGCGGCGCGGGTCCAGTGATCTCGTGCACGGCACCGGCAGTCGACTGCGGTGGAAACTGCGTGGACACCGCGCAGCACCCTGGACACTGCGGTGAGTGTTTCAAGCAGTGCGCCGACGGCAAGGCCTGCGTTGGGGGAACGTGCGTGGATAATACCTGCACGTCGCCCCAGCTGCTCTGCTCCAATGGATGTCAGTACGTGCCGACCGACGTCGCTAACTGTGGTCTCTGCGGTGTCAAATGTACTGCGAATGGGCAGTGGTGCGCTGACGGGCGCTGTCGTTGCGCCGATGGGCAGATCACCTGCGACGGCAAGTGCACCGGGCCGACCTACGACAAGAACAACTGCGGTCAATGCGGTATCAAGTGTGACGCGGAGGGGCAGTATTGCGACGGCGGCAAGTGCCGTTGCGGTGGTCCAGACGAGGTGGTTTGCAATGGTCGGTGCCAGCCTGCATCCGCTTGTGGAGCGACGGGCACGGGCGGCGCCAGCAGCGGCGGCGCCAGCAGCGGCGGCGCCAGCAGCGGTGGCGGCGGCTCGGTGACCCCCGGTTCCGACGGAGAATTCTGCGGCAATGGTTCCATCAAGCGGGGGCACGCCACCTACTACGAGTTGGCAACTCCCCTGGCGCATTGCAGCTACGCCACAAGCACGCTGCCGAAGTACTACGGGGCGATCGCCGGTGACATCTACGCCAAGAACGTGTGCGGAGCCTGCGTTGAGGTCACGGGCCTCAAGGGCACCAAGTTGACGGTCCAGATCGTCGACGAGTGCCCCTACGTCGGCAACGAACAGTGGTGCTACTCCGGCTCGAATCACATTGACCTGAGCCTGGCCGCTTTTGACGTGCTCTCCAACAATCAGCGTATTCTCGGTCATTTCCCGATTACTTGGAAGTATGTTCCCTGTGCGCCGAGCGGGAAGGTTCAGTACACATGGAAGGACGGCAGTACGATCTGGTGGACCGGGATCATGGTTCGAAACTACCCGGCTCCGATCGCCAAGCTGGAGTACAAGAACGCGTCGGGCGTCTGGAAGTCGCTCGCGCACCAGTCGTACAACTACTGGCTCGACGAGAAGGGCTTTGGGACGGGCCCGTATTCACTGCGCCTGACGGATCAGACCGGAGCCGTGGTCGTTCAGGATGGGATCCCCTCCTTGACCAGTAAGCCCGAAGCGGGCACCTCGAGCGCCTCGATGAGCGTTCAGTTCCCCGCCTGCAAGTAAAGTCAGTCGTCCTAGGTACCGCGCGAGGTCGCTCGGTTGCTACGGCAGCTTGGCGGCCTCGAGTGGTTTCAGGGCCTGCGCGGGGCGGTAAGGGACGCCGAAGGGCGCTTCCTCGGCCTTAACTGGCGCGGTCACCCGTTTTCCAAGGTGCTTGCGGAGACGAGTCCGGGAAGGGGGGAGTTCGCCTACAAGACCAACCGTCGGACCCAAAGTGGAAATAATGGTCCCCCCACTAACGAGTTTTCGGAGGTTGACCGTTGCCATGGGTGGACCAGGGAAGGTGTTTCGTCACTCCGAACCGCCCCTTCCGAGCAAACACGAGCGATGAAGCAATGACGTTCACCAGCCAACAGCTCGACGGAATCGTCGAAAACATGTGGACGACAGTTCTGGATCTCCCGATTCAGTCATTGGGGGTGATTCCTCCGGTAGTGAATAATGAAGACGGCCAGCTCACCGGTTGCGTTCACATCACTGGTGCTTGGAGGGGAGCGATGCTCCTCGAATGCCCGACTGCCTTAGTGCGACGCGCAGCCAGCATCTTCTTTGAGATGACAGCTGAAGAGGTCACTGATGCCGAGTTGGGGGATGCGATTGGCGAACTCATCAACATCGCCGGTGGCAACGTCAAAGCTCTGATTTCTGGTCCAACACAGCTGTCTCTCCCGACGGTTGTTGAAGGCGTGCACTATCGGGTTGTTGTCGGGTCAAGTCGCGAGACTTTCCGGCTTGCCTATGATTGTGAGGGAGCTCGCATGACGTTGCGAGTGGTTGAGGTTGATTCTGTCGGTCGCAGGTCAGCAAGTTAAGGCCTGGGCAGTACGCTAGCGATTGGAGGCTCACCGTGAAGATCTTGGTGGTGGACGATAGTAAAGCGATGCGCATGATCGTGATGCGAACCCTGCGTCAGATTGGACTTGGGCAGGCCACGTTTCTCGAAGCTGGAAACGGAGTGCTCGCTCTCGAAGCAATCAAGGCGGAGCACCCGGATCTGGTCCTAGCGGACTGGAATATGCCGGAAATGAATGGAATCGACCTGCTGAGAAACGTCAAAGCGCAGAATCTTGGCGTGAGACTCGGCTTTGTTACCTCGGAGACGTCGGAAGAGATCAAGAGTCTGGCCTTCGGAGAAGGTGCCGCCTTCTTGGTTTCCAAGCCATTTACGCCGGACAGCTTAAAAGCCGCAATCGGCGACATCTAAGCGAAGCACGGAATGGGGGAGGCGGACGGCGACTATCGTCATCGCTGGGCCGCCCCATTGCGTATGAGTGCGTAGGTTGGTGTCGCTGCATCGAGCGCGAGTTCTACGGCTCCGAGCAGCCCCGCGCGTCCGTCGAGGCTGCTCTGGCGGATCTCGATGTTGTCCGTGAGCAGCACATGCTTTCGGCAGTTGTCGCCAACCTGTGCCAGAAGAGGGGTTCCCGCGCGGGCTAGCTGACCGCCAAGCACAATCGTCGTCACATCCAGCAGGTTGATGGCTTGGGCTAGTGCCAGTCCCACCAGCGCCCCCGCCTCTTCGATCACGGCAGTGGTGGTTGGACAACCGCGAGCGAGCCGCGCGAGCAGGTCCTCAAAGCTGACGAGCTCGGTGGCATGGACCGCGCCCCCGGGCTGCGAGTTCTCGCCTCGAAGCTTTTCGAGCAGTGCCTCGGTGGACACCAGCGCCTCGAGGTGACCTTCACCCCCGCAGCCGCAGGCAACAGGCGCGTCCGTGACGCGAAGATGCCCGAGCTCACTGGGGAAGCCGCGTGGACCGAAATAGGCCTGTTGATTCAGGATCAGTCCTGCGCCAACGCCTGTGTCGAGGTAGACCCAGAGAAATGAGCTGACGTCTTGGGCGACGCCTCGGCGCATCTCCGCAAGCGCAGAGGCCGTTGTGACGTTGGCGACGACGACGGGGGCCCCGAAGGCCGCGGTAAGGTCCGCTCGCAGAGGAACATTGGCCCACCCGAGATTCGGTGCCAGTCGACAAGTCCCACTGTGGGGATCGACGGGCCCGGGGACGATCGCGCCGATCGCACGGATCTGGGAACGGGCAAGTCCGGCTTCCTGAAGCGTGGACTCGAACAGGGCTCGAGCCGTTCGCACTCGTTCCTCATAGGATTGTTTGCGGGTCTCTACGAACTGGGTCGCGAGCGACGTTCCGAGAGCGTCCGTCAGGGTGAGCCGGACTCCGTTCAGCTCGAACTCGACTCCGGCTAGCGCGTGGGACTCACGATTGAACTCGAGCAGAGTTCCCGGACGCCCACCGGCCCAGGGCAATCGCATCAAAAAGTGGTCACGTAGCGACCCCCAGGACGCGAAGCATGAAGCCAACGTTCCAGCCGGCGAGCAGGCGCTTGTTGTATACTCCAATTTTGTCGTTCCTCCTGACGCCGACTTGAGCATGCTT
>JBBRAB010000019.1:0-79717 GCA_038207155.1 Polyangiales bacterium | reverse complement strand
TTTTTCGTCCCCGCTTCCTTTTTATCGGACTCGGCAACGATGAGTGACTCATCGCCCTCCCCCGGGCTTCCGGGGTTCGCGGCGGTTCCGCGAGGGACGCCTTTATGGCTCTCGCCTACCCACCGCGCAAGGAAAAACCCGAAACCCGAATCGCTTTCATAAGTATTGGTTTCTACGGCTGATTTCGGGTGACTGTGAGGTCAGTTGGTCGGAAGGGCGATAGAGCCTCCACTGCCCGAGTTGTCACGGGGGTGGTGCCGGGGCCCGGGTTGGCGGTCAGCAGCGAAAGGGGTCCTCTCGCCCAAGTCACTACTAGTAGGAGGTGTCAGCGTACTCAGGCGCCGCACTCAGCCTTGTGACCGGACTGTGGTGCGCCGACTCCCGCCACTTGTCGGTGCGGGTCGGCAAGTCAATCAGAGGTCGCGAGCTCGTCTGCGTACCAATGCCCGAGTCGTTCGCGCACTAACGTGAATTCCGCGCCGCTGGCAATGTGAACCCGATAGCCGAGCGCACCAGACTCAAGCTCACTCGACGCCAGGCGCCCAAGCACCTCGATCGGCTCCCACTGTCCCTTGAGCCAGATGGCCCGGGGACGCTCTGGCTGTCCTTCGCCCCGCACCTCAACCGTAAGCCAACGCTCCTTGCCCCAGGAATAGTCCGACCCCACGTCGAACCCTGCCTCAAGCGAAATGCTTAGGACAGCTTCAGACAATGCCCGATGCGAGACTCGAAATGCGTGACGCGGTAGCTCGACGATCACCGCATACGACTCCGCCAGAAAGACAGCGCAGTAACTCCGGCGAGTGCCACGAAAGTAGAATTCACGCGTGCTCGACCAGACCGAGCTCGAACAGCTGCGGATCGTGTTGAGCACGAGCTGCCACTCGGCAGCTGTGACTCGGACCTCGTAGGGGTCGACGGTCCCGGCATAGTCCACCGTCTCACCGGCGCCGTCGACGAGTGCCACGCAGTGTGCTGCGAGGGCAGCGTGCAATCGCAGGATGGGCGCACTGAACGTGGAAACATCCTGATCGCGCGGCGCCATACTACGGCGCGGAGACGTCATGGCTCAACCCGGGCGCGTTGTAAGGTATCGAGGACGGCGCGCTCAATCACTACCGGTTGCTGCGAGCGTTGTCGAGCAACGATCCCCTGCATGGCTTCACGCGCGCGGCGCGACAAAACCTCGGGACCAAGGAGTCGCATGCGCTCTTCAGCGCTGACGCGCTGTTCGGGGAGGCGTTCTTCGAGCCAAAGGATGTGAAAGCCGAACTGACTGCGGACTACCGGACTCAGTTGCTCTGTTGCGGGGATTGCGGCGGCGGCCTGAGCAAACTCAACTACGTACTCCATACCGTCCGCGACCAGCTTTCCCTCGGGGTTACGTGCCAATCCACGTCCATCAACGGTAACGAACGGAAGGGATTCGACCCGGAGTTCTAACCCCGGGACCTTGACTTCACGGGCGGCGGACAGAAATGCGTCCACTGTTTTCACGGACCGCAATCTCAGGTACAGCTCGGAGCTTAGGGTCTTCGCCTCTTGTTCGGACTGCCCTTGCTTCACGACTACGACGACGTGACTGACGCGAGATGCGGCGGGACGATCGTGGTCAACCCACCGCTCCTGGGTGACCGTCGCCAATTCCTTAGTCGTCGGTGGCCCCTTGGCATTGGCCTCCGCCTTCAACTGCTCGAGCAAAGCGCGACCGAATACGCCGCGACGCACCGCGCTGTATCGTCCACGCTCAAGACCGCCAGCCGCCGCCTGCAGGCCCAGGAGACGCAGTTCGATCAGTCGCTCGCTGGCTGCGGGAACGGAGAGGCCACTGTGGTCGGCAGCGCTCAGCAGGCCGGCACCATCGAAAACGGACGGACCAATGCGCAGGAGGGCTCCCAACGGGAGCGGCGCAGGGGCAACTGCAGCCGCGCTCAGTTGCGAAGCATGCTGGTTGCAGGCCACCGTGATGGCCGCAGCGAGCAGCGCCGCTCGAAGCGGGGCGTTGGATCTCGGCAACGTTGACGGCCGTAGACACTCGTGCAGCGGTGGGGCCGTGCGGTCGAGACTCGAGAGGTTCGAGCGAACTGCAGCGCAAAGCCTCTCTGCAATGACCGTCTGAGCGTGCAGTCGAGTCGGGAGCCTCACGGGCCCTGTCGTCCACGAATTGCTAAGACGCCTCCAGATCAAGCTCATCGGTTCCCGAGACTGGTGCCTAAGCGGACAGCGCGTAGCGTGAGCACACCAGCGACCACCCAGCATACCCCAACGGCGTCTCGCCCTGCAGCAAACCCGCGCACGGCAAGAAACAGGGACAAGGCCGCTAGAGCTAGGCCCAAGAGGTAGCCGCCCGCTCGCGAGCCCGTGAGTTTCGGGACGGAGGAGGATGGAACTACTGAGCCCATTGCAGTCCGCATGCGGCTGTAACCACGCCGCCCACCAACAACCAGGGTCCCCATGCGGGCGCCCGCAGCCCTCCACCACGCGGGGAGACAGCTAGTTCGGACGCGAGGACCGAACCGACACTCAGAACGCCGAGGGACCCCGCGAGCGCCAAGGCATGTACCAACACGGAACGCTCCCTGGAGGTAGCAGTCCAAGCCGCTACTTGGATGAGCCAGGCGCAGAGTAGGGCGAATCCCTGGGTCCAGCGGCCCAAGGGGTGCACCTGGCCGCGGGGTGGATATCCGGCGGAGAGGACCTTACTCAGCTCGGTGTTGTAGAGCACTCGACTTGAGTTGCGAAGCCGACCCCAGCCAAACGCAAAGGCGGCCCAGCCCAGCATCCCCGTCAGACCCGTGAGCGGGTCGATCTGGGCATCGAGTCCGGCATAACCGAGACACAGCCAAGAAGCGACCGCTCCCCCGACGAATCCGAACGCGACCAGTCTGTCCGCGAGACGACCCGGACGCGCCTCAAAGCTGAGCGCCGCAACGAGCGACACCCCTGAGAGCAATGCAAACGACTGCGCGAGCCACTCGTCTCGGATGAGCAGTCCACGCAGCGCGACCGTGCTCCCCCAGGCGTAGAGGCCCGGAAGAGCCGCGTCCACGAGGCGCGTCGAGCCACCCCGCCAGAGAGGTGTCAATCGAGCCCCTCGAGCAACCGGAGGAACGTGAGGATCGGATGACCCGTGCCACCCTTTGGCACGATACCGCGGGCGCGCTCGGAGTAGGCGGGACCGGCAATGTCGCAGTGAATCCAGGGCACATTGCCCACGAACTCTTTCAAGAAGAGGGCGGCTGTGATCGCGCCGCCCCAGCGCTCACCGGTGTGCTTCAGATCCGCGACATCGCTCTTGAGTTGATCGCGCAGCTCGGTCAGGAGTGGCAGCCGCCAGAAACTCTCGCCCGCAACCTGTGCCGCCGCTTCGAAGCGCGCGGCCCAGTCACCGTTGTCCGTGAAGTAGCCGGAGGTGGTCTTTCCGAGCGCGACCAAGCAGGCTCCCGTAAGAGTCGCCGCGTCAATGATGAGATCGGGCTTGAGCCGCTGCGCGTAGGTAAGACCGTCAGCCAAGGCAAGTCGACCCTCGGCGTCCGTGTTGATGATCTCCACGGTCTTGCCATCCATCGAACCAAAAATGTCACCCGGGCGATAGGCATCACCGTCGGGCATGTTTTCGGCCGCCACGACCAGCCCGTGCACCTCAACCGAGGGTTTTACTGCGGCAACAGCAGACATCAGCCCGATCACGGCTGCCGCTCCGGCCATGTCATTTTTCATCTCGTTCATGCCAGCGGCTGGCTTGATACAGAGTCCCCCGGAATCAAAGGTCAAGCCCTTACCGAGAAATACGATACGTCGACGATTGCGCTGCGTCGGCGTGTAGCTGAGATGAACAAAACGCGGGGGATTGCGACTGCCACGCCCAACAGCGGCCAGCAGCTTCATCCCGAGGCGATCAATGCCCGCAGCGTCGAGCACCTTGGACTTAAGTTGACCCTTGCGGGCGACATCGCTGGCGAGGCGCGCGAGGGCCTCGGGAGTGAGCTCGTTCGGCGGCGCGTTGACCGCGTCGCGCGCGAGATTGACGGACTCGCCAACCGCGCGACCAAGTTCGGCCGCACGCCGTTGCGCTACCGAAATTCGGCCAGAAACCAGCACCGTCACCTGTTCAAGCTGGCGCTTGGGACGTCGCTCACCGGTGAGGTACTTCGTGTAACGGTAACCGCCCAGAATCACACCCTCAGCTATCGCCCGAAGTTGCTCGGGCTCTGCTTGAGGCGAGACCCAGGCGAGATGCGAGGTCATGGCACCAGCGACTCTGATCGCGGCGGCGACCGCGTGACGCGTGCGTGCGAGGGTCAGCTTGTCCTCCGCGCCGACCCCAATCAGAACGATGCGCGACGCAGGCAAACGACCGAGCGTCGGGACGTCCACCACCTGGTCGAGACGACCCTTGAAGTCGAGCTGGGTCACCCAACGACGGAGCTCCCCGTTGAGACACTTGTCGAGCTCTCCGAAGGCGGCATCGCGGTCGAGCTGCCCCTCGATAATGGCAAGAGCAAGCACATCAGCTCGTTGAACCGAGGGCCGTGAAGTACCGAGCACGACTTTGAGAGACATCCGGTGCAAAACCTCCTAGAGCGAGAGATTAGCTCCCGAGGCGGTGCGCGAGCAAATCGGTAGGTCCCCCTCGCCGAACCGGGACAATTTGCCTTATCCTTAGGAGATGACCACCGCGGGTAGCTCTGTTACGGGTCTCACGATCCTGCTTTTTGTCACCTCGGCTGCCTGGGCGCAGACCCCGCCTGCCGCTGAGGGAGCGGCTCCGCAGTCCGGCAGCGCGCAGTTTCCACCCGAGACGGCTGCTCCAGCACCCAGTCCGATCGGTGAACCGGCCCCTCGGCCCGCGACTTCGCCGGCTCCCCCTCAGCCGTCGACGGCGGCGCCTGAGAATCCGAGACCCGCGACTCAATACGAGGCCGCACCGACCCGGCAGCTCGACGCGCCGCCAGAACAGCGGTCAAGGGAGCCTGAACCGACTGAGCCCCCCCCTCCACCCGACCCCAAGGCGGGTCGTTCGGAACGCCCGGAAATGTCGGTCCGAATCGATCCGTTCAACTGGTTACTCAACGGCCGGCTCGGCCTGGAGCTCGAGGTGGCGGCACTCGACTTTCTCACGATCGAGGCGATCCCACAGTTTGTCGTCAATCAGCAGCCTCCAGGGCTCAAGCTCTACAGCGCCCCCGACACGGTGTACCAGAAGTCCAACGGGCTCGGCGCCCTCGCGGGTGCCTCACTCGGCCTTGGGTTCTGGCTCGACGGCAAGCCGTTGCGCGGAACGGTGATTCGCGCCGTTTTAACCAACTACGCCCTTGCCTACAACAGCCACGACGACACCGGGGAGATCGACCGCACAACCTACACCGAGCGGCAAGTTCAGGCGCTGATCGGCTCCCATGCCCGTTGGGGGGCCTTCACCTTCGCAGGAGCCCTGGGCCTTGGCTACGAGCTGACCAAGCAGCGGCGCTGCCTAACCGGCACTGCAGCAAACCCAGTTCCGTCCACCGCAGGTTGCAAGGACGACGAGCACTTGCTTCTTGCCTCGCGCGTCGACGGTGTGAACCCCCCGACGGCGGTCAACCTGATGTCCCCGCTCTTCCCCGTCTCGTTCGTTGGGCGCATCTCAGTCGGTGCCGCATTCTGAGCGTGAGTCGCCTGAATGACAAAGCCGGCCAGGGAGGATGGCCCGTCGCGGGAAAGGCAACTGGTCGACCGGACGACGTCGGAGCCTTCGCCCTGGGAGGCGGACAGCAGCCGCAGCGACAAGAGAGCTTCTCAGTTGGGGGTATTCCTCGGTAACCTGACCAGCGCGCATGCCTCATCCCGTCACCTGCGGTGCTTGTCACGCTACCTTCAGTATCCCAGATGATATTTGGGAGCGCCGCGTCCATGGCCGCGCAGCAACACTCAAGTGTCGAAGCTGCAAGGCTGAGATCCACATCGACGACACCGCGTCGGGCGCACCCGCACCGGCACCCGAGCCGTTTGCCGCAACGAAGCCAACCGCAATGGCCGCGGGGACGCCCGCCGTAGCACAGCCGGGGGCTGCTGTCCTCGAACAGGGGTGGAGCCTGGCTCCTCCCGCAGTGGAGGAGCTGTGGGCTGTTAGTTTCAGCGATGATGACGATCGCGAGTTGACCGAGCAGCAAGTTGCGCTCGAGCTCGCGCGACGCGCGATTGGACCCGACACCATCGCTTGGCGCGAAGGCATGGCGGATTGGCTTCCGATTTCAGCGATTCCGACGCTTGCCAAGCATCTGCCGAAAGCGCCCATCACCACGACTCGCCGCTCGAGTGGTGGCGGTGTGACCTCGGCCGCGATCATGAGTGCGGCCAGGGCCGCCACGCAGGCACCAGGCGAGTCAACAACCACGACTCTGCCGGGGGCGGGTCACGTCGCTGGGGGAGCATCGGACCAAGACGCTGCCGCCGCGAAAGATGCGACGAGCGCGAAATCAAGCGCCAAAACGACGGACAGCGCCGTCAAGCCGGCGGCTGCAAAGACCGCGAACGCAACGGATACGGGCGCCACTCAGCCCAGGACGTCAACCGTTGGAACGGCGGCCAAGAGCGGCAGCGCGGTTGGACTCCAGCCGAAGTCAACGACGGCGACCAAGCCCACCGCACCAGAGCCCGCGCAGCCCTCATCACCAACTGCTGCTGCACAAAAGCCACCCAGCCCGTCGCGCGCCAGTATCGCGGGAGACAAACCGCCCGCGCCGACACGCTCGCGACCTGAAGCGCCCAAACCGGCACTGCCAGCGAGCGCTGCGCCGTCGACCAGCGCGGCGCTGGTCGGGCGCAAACCGCCCACGCTCCCAGTGCGAACGGACTCAGTATCAAAGCCTGAGCTGAACCCGGTTGACCTGTCTGCTGCAGACAGCGCGCTGGAGCCTCCGGACAGTTCCAGTTTGGATATGACTCCGACGCTCCCGTGGGAGTCGACTGCACGTGCGGAGATTGTGTCGAGTCTGCAACAGATTGGACAAAGCAGTGCCGCCAGCAGTGGCGACGCGCTCACGAGCTTCCCGATCGGAGGCTCTGCCACCACGACTCCTGAAATTCAGTCGTCTCTGGACCCGCCGAGCGCTCCGCTCAGCGCGGCGTCGAGCGCGCCTCTCGCTGCGCGTCCACCCGCTGCGGCGCCACGTCTGCAAGCACCGGCCAAGCCGGTGATGATGGCGCCAAGTGACGATTCGATGCTCGTCACCGATGAGGACTTTCTGGCAGTCCAGCGCCGCTTTCCGGTCTGGGCCAAGCCGGCAGCGATTGGCGGTGGTGTGGTGTTCGCGGCGCTCATCGCCTTCCTGGCGCTGCGCAAGGAAGAGCCCCCGCCTCAGCCCTCGGCGAGGCGTCCGGAGCGGCCCATCGTCATTGCATCAGCGGCGCCGCGTCCCGCCGTGGCTCTCCCCCCCCTGCCCACGAGCACCGGCAAGGTGCAATTGTCGGATGACGCATTTGCCGCGACGTTCGCGAGTGCTGCGGGACAGAAAGCCGGAACTGGCGGATTTGACCCGGAGGCAGCCAAACGCACCCTGGCACCCCTCAATGAGAAGCTGAGAGCCTGTCGCAAGCGACCGGATCCGCCGGGCATGGCGCGCATCACGCTGTCGTTCGCTCCCTCTGGTCATGTGCTCAGCACTACGGTCGCACAGCCCTTCAGCACGACGGCGACGGGGCGTTGTATCGTCGAGACGTTCTCGGGCGCGAGCATCCCGCGCTACGCCGGCGGTCCCGCTCGCCTCAACCTGACGCTGGCGCTTAAATAAGCGCGCCTGGGATTCCTCTTGCCGCCTGCCAACACCCGGTGTCATGCGAGGCGAGCTCAGGCGTTTTGTCGCTCATTTCTCTGCGCGATGAGCGCTCGCTTGGCCGCAAAATGATGTAGCGTAATGCGAGAGCGATGGCCGAGGTCGGTCGTTGCTGCAGGAGCAGACTAGGAACCCGACATGGCCGACGACCAGAGCAATCCAAGTCCCTTCGAGTCGAAGCTTTCCGAGGGCCGCCAACGGTTCCTCGCTCACGCCATCGAACACGCCCTAGGTGTCGGTCGCCGTTCTGCGCATGACTTCATTCGGCACTTTCCGCCGGAAGCCATCATGGAAGGACTCGCTCAGCAGCCGGAGCTGCGCGCCAGCATCCTGGCGCAGACGACCGGTATCAAAGCCAGGATCGCTGCGAAGAAATCCTGGCAGTCGGCGGCTGAAGACCTTTCCATCGCGCTGTCCGAGAACGAGACCAATGCCGCGGCTGTTGTCGCCGTATTTCAGCCCGATGATCGCGTTCGCTTCCTCGATCACCAGCGCCTCTGGGCCTTCCTCGTGGAGGGTGACTTCTGGACGGTCGCCGCGACCAAGGGTGAAGAATTCAAGATCGCCAAGCAGCACTTGGCCTTCCTCCTTGAGCGTGCACTTCGCGACGGCCTCGTCACCCACGAAGCGGTTATTTCTGGCATTACCGTCGGTGAGGTGGCTACTCGTCTTCCCAAGGTAGAGCTGGGCAAGATCATCGAAGGCGCGCTGCAAGCGGGTAAGAAAAAGGCGCCGTTCACGGAGGTGGAGCTTTGGGCCGCTCTCACTGCTCCGGTGCTCGTGGAGTACGTCCCGCTCGCCCACATCTGGTCGACGGTGCTCGTGCCCCGCGTCGCAGAGACACACGGCTACGTACCCGCCAAACAGCCCGAGGAGCCGGTGAAGCAAGCCACTGCCGCGGCAGGCGCGACCGAAGAATGGCTCGATGTTGCGGATGAAGCCGGAGCGGCCTCAGCGCGCGCGGAAGAAGTGTCTGAAGACGACTTCGCGTAAGGATCATTGTGACCGATCGCCCCATCCTCCGCGTCGAGCGACCCTACGAAACCGAGGCAGAATTCCTCGCAGCCGAGGGCTGGTCGATATCCCGAAAGAGCCTGTTGCTCATCGAGCACCCGTCGCTTCTGGAAGGCACCACGACGCGTTGTGAGCTTGTGCTGCAGAGCGGGGTGAGTTTGATCGTGGCCGAAGTGGTCGTCGCTCGGCAGGTAGCGGCAAGCGACCGACGTCCCGGCGGATTAGTGGTTCGTCTCAAGCGCATGTCACCGGCGACGGCTCAATTCCTCGAGCGAGCCGCCCAGTACTCAGGGCGCAACGAGGCTGAGGCATCACGCCCGAACAACCTCGAGCCGAGTCGCCCGAGCGCTTCCGACGATCCGCTTGGCGCGGCGATGCTGCTGCGAGCAAGCGGCTCGAGTGCCAGCTTTCCTGCCGTCGTGATGACTGAAGCCAGTGACCCCATCATCTCGAACTCGCCTTCACTGGCGCCGCCTCCACCGAGCGCCCCCTCGCCGATCTATGTGACGCCCGAGCGCGACCGCGAAATGGCCGCTCCCGAAGCGCCGGTAGCCGGGACCAGCCACCCGTCGGGGGCCACGCCGGTGGAAAAAAAATCGGTGAGTCCGCAGGTCGAGGACTTCGCTGCTGCCCCAGCTGGAGGCGCCCTCGAGCGGCTCCGTAACCGGGCTGAAGCAGCCAGCTCGGTGACTGCCCCGACGGAGCGCGAGGCCCAGTTGCAGCGCCTGAGGACTCGCTCCTAGCGACTGAACCCTGCGGGGCCCGGCCAGCAACTGCGTGTCCCCAGGCGTCCGACCCTCCGGCGACGCAGCTGACGCAACTCGTCCGCGGTTAGCGCGTCACAGTCGACGCAGCGTGACGGTTGACCACAGCTTTGACGCCCACCGTGACAGCGGGATCCGGTGCGGATTTGCCGAAAAACGGGGATTTGGCCGGACTCGGGCCGGCCCTGGTCAGAACCCGCGGAGAGTTGCCCGCGGCATGGGGGATGCAGTGGTGAGTGAATAGTTCCGCCGGAAATGTGATTTCTTCCGGCTGACCTCTCTACCATTCGATTTGAGATGTCCACCCGCCCTCACCTCAGCCTGTCTAGCCACTCCCGGCAGGGTCTGGGTTTGGGGTCGCGGGTCACACTCGACGGTCGTTCATTGCTTGGAGGCGGGGTGCCGCGACTGACGCGCATTCCGAGTTGGATCCCATGGCTCTAAGGCCTATCGTCTATGGCGTTGCATGCTTAGCTCTGTTCGGCCTGGTCGCGCTCGACCTCGGGCGGGGGCGGTCGTTGGTCCGAGCAGAAACAGCAGGTCGCGTTGCGGCCCGGTCACCTTCTCAAACCACGACGGCCAAGACCGTCGCTGCCGCCAAGGCCGACGACAACGCCGAGGGTTGCCCCGCCGGGATGGTTGAGGTCGAAGGTGACTACTACCCTGCCGTGGAGCAGATCTGCGACGAGTGGATCAGTGAAAAGCGCGATCGCTGCGCCAAGTACCGCACCAAGGTGCGCACCTTCGGACAGCCGAAGGCGCAGCACTTCTGCGTCGATCGCTTCGAGTACCCGAACCAGGAAGGTGTGCGCCCCTCGGTCTCGGTGACCTTTGAGGAGGCGCGTGACCTCTGCTCGTCGGAGGGCAAGCGGCTGTGCAGCGCGCAAGAGTGGACGGTTGCCTGCGAGGGACCCGAACACCGCCCCTATCCTCATGGCTTCAAGCGTGACCCCGAGGCCTGCAACTACGACAAGGACTACATCATCCCCGACGATTTCGCCTATCAGAACCCGCTGACGCGCAGCGCAGAGATCGCACGAGTGAGCCAGAGCGAGCCCTCCGGCAGCCGAAAGAGCTGCGTGAGCAGCGCAGGCGTCTTCGACATGACCGGCAATGTGGATGAGTGGGTTCTAAACGAGGGAGGGTCACCCCAAGGCCCGGAATTCGAGAGCGGACTCAAGGGTGGCTACTGGGGTCCCGTCCGCAATCGTTGTCGTCCCATGACAACCGACCACAATCACTGGCACCACGGCTACCAGATCGGCTTCCGCTGTTGCAGCACTGCAGGGTCGGGCGCGCAGGAAAACAGCCAACCGACGCGAGAGCCGGGTCGCAGCCACCAGTCGCCCGCACGCGATTCTTCGCGCCGCGCCATGGCGCCCCAGTCGTAAGAAACGCTGTCGCGCACCCCCAGACTTTGGGGGCGCGCGCAAGCTGCTTGGTCCGGCGTGAGTCAGAGAGGCCAGGCCCAGGGCTCACGTCGGGTCGCCAGCGGACGTTCCTGCGCTATCTTCCCGGCGCCGCGAGACTCCAGTCGTCGTTGACGTCCCTCACCGCAGTCGCACCCGCGACGTGACCGAGCGACTCGACGACCAGTGTGGGGTCCGCAGATGGGCGGCCAGCCCAGGAAGCGACCGACGAAGTGGATCTGCGACTGTTCGATCATCCGTACGCCTCATTCCTCGACCGCGTCGAGAAGCCGACTCGCTACACCGGGCGTGAGCATGGCAGCCGCCACAAGGACTGGGACTCGGTCGAGGCCCGCGTGTGTCTGGCGTTCCCCGATGTCTACGACATCGGGATGAGCCACCTCGGCTATCGCATCCTGTACGCGCTGCTCAACGACGATCCGCGAACACTCGCCGAGCGCTGCTACGCGCCGTGGATCGATCTGCGTGCGGAACTGAAGAAACGGGACCTGCCCCTCGTATCGCTCGAGAGCGGGCGACCGCTGTGCGACTTTGACGTCGTGGGGTTCTCTCTGCAGTTCGAGCTGTGCCACACAAACATTCTGGGAATGCTCGAGCTTGGGCGGATTGCGCTGCGGAGCGCCGACCGCGGCGAGGATGCACCGCTCGTGGTTGCTGGTGGCCCGGTCGCCACTCACGCCGAACCCGTGGCGCCGTTCTTCGACGCGATCGTGATTGGAGACGGCGAGAAGCTAGCCAACGAGCTGGCGCTCAGCTGGATGCGTGGCAAGCGCGAAGGACTCAATCGTCAGCAGCGGCTGCGTCAACTGGCGCAGCTCACGGGCGTCTACGTCCCGTCGCTCTACTCCACCGAGCTCGATCCGCAGTCCCAACTGCAGGTGGTTTCGCGCCCGAGCGATCCCAGTATTCCGTTCCCGATTCGACGCCATCTCGTCGAGAATTTGGCGGATTTCCCGTTCCCGACGGGTGGCCCCGTGGGCGGCCCGGAAGCCATCTTCGACCGCATGAGCGTCGAGGTCGCGCGTGGCTGCACCGAGGGCTGTCGCTTTTGTCAGGCGGGCATGATCTACCGCCCCGTGCGAGAGCGTCCGCCCGCACAGGTGATCGAGACCGTGATGGCGTCGATCGCAAGTACCGGTCAGGACCAGGTCGGTCTCACGTCCTTGTCGACTGCCGATCTGAGTTACGTCGCGCCGCTGGTGCACACACTCGCCGATAAGACGGCTCCCGAGCGAGTGAGTCTGGGCGTGGCCTCCCTGCGCGCCTATGGACTCGGGGATGACCTGCTCGAGGATCTGCGAAAGGTCCGCTCCACAGGCTTGACCTTCGCACCCGAGGCGGGCACTCAGCGTTTGCGCGACGTCATCAACAAGAACGTCACCGAAGAGCAACTCATGGATACGGCCCAGCGCGTGTTTTCACGCGGTTGGGATCGCATGAAGCTCTATTTCATTCTGGGACTGCCCACCGAAACCGACGAAGACGTGGAAGGCATTGCCAGCGTCGGCCGACACGCGCTCGACGTAGGGCGACGTGTCTCGCGCAAGCGGGTCACGGTCACCGTCAGTACCTCAGTTCACGTTCCCAAGCCCCACACGCCGTTTCAGTGGTGCGCAATGGACAGCCTGCCGGAAATCCGGCGAAAACAGGAGCTCCTAAAGCAGCGCGTGCGCGGCGCCCGTGGGCTTGAGTTGCGCATGCATGACTCCACGGCGAGCGTACTCGAGTGCATCATGGCTCGCGGTGATCGACGCATGGCGGACGTGATTGAGCACGCCTATCGTGCGGGCGCGCTGTTTGACTCCTGGGACGACCAGTATCGTCCGGACCTGTGGGATGCGGCGCTCGCAGAGTTTGGCATTGAGCGCGCCGACTACCTCGGAACCCTGCCAGTCACGGCGCGCCTTCCCTGGGATCACATCGACGTGGGGCTTGAGCCCGACTTTCTGCCAAAGCAGTATCGACTGGCCTTGCAAGATCGCCCGAGCCCACCCTGCGGCAAGCCGGTGGGCTTGCACGTGCACCACACCAACATCGCCGACGCGGCTGCCGATACGCGCAAGCTCGTTTGCTATCACTGCGGCGTGGCCTGTGATCTGACCGCGATGCGCGAGCAACGCCTCGGGTACCTCGCGGATCTGGGTGCCAATGAGCCCGCAAAACGCCGAATGCCAGTGCTGCAGCCCAGTCCCGCAGTGAGCGAACCGGCGGCTGCTGAGGATTCAGCAACGACCACCGACGAGCTGACGACCGTTGATGCGCCAAGCGAGCCGAACGCTGAGAGCACCGCTGGGGAGCCGGTTAGCGCGAGTCTGGTGACAGCCGCGCTGGAACCCGAGAAGAAGAAGCGCGCGCGCGAACCCTCGCCGGAGTCCTTTCGGCCAGCGCAAGCCGGCGGACTTGCCACTCCCTGGCGCCTGCGCTTCACCAAGATCGGTCCGATCGCTCTGCTTGGGCATTTGGATTTGATCCGCGAGCTCCCTCGCACGTTCCGCCGTGCGGGCCTGCGCATCGCTTACTCCAAGGGGTTCCATCCCAAGCCCGATCTCTCGTTTGCTCCAGCACTTTCGCTCGGCGTCGCCAGTCTCGATGAGTGGGTCGACGCGCAGATCATGGACGCCCCCTCAGCTGACGAGCTACTCGCGCGGCTCGCGCTGGCAGCGCCCGAGGGACTCCAGTTTCTGGCCGCCGAACCACTACCGCCGCGAGCGGTCACGCTGTCCAAGCAGATCCGGTTCGCGCGCTACGTCATCGCGCTCTCACGACACTGGGTGCAAGAGCAAGGCGGCGCCGCACTGATTGAGCAGAAGATCGCCGAGTTCATGGCCCAGGACTCGCTCATTATCGTGCGCCGGATCGACGGTATCGGTAAGCGCATCGACGTGCGCCGCTTCGTCACCTCGCTCAAAGTGGCGCCTGACGCCGAAGAGCTGATCGCTAAGTCGGGCCTAGTTGGCGAGCTATTCGGGCTTGAGCTCGAAGCGTTGCTCGAGCCAAGCGGCTCCGTGAAGGCCGCTGAGGTCGTTCGCGCGCTGTTCAACAACGAGGAGGTCCCGCACCGCTCAGTGCGCGTCGCCCTGCTCTCTGAAGGGCATATCCCACTGATGGAGCGCCCCTGGCTCTGGCCCTGGGTTCCGCGTCCCCTGCCTGGTCAACTCACCCAAGAGTCCACGAACGAGGCACCGCCTTCAGAGCCGGCAAGCTTGTCGACCGAGTCCAATCTAACCGCGCCTCCGGCCACATGAAGCACGTCATCATCCGACGTCCGGGCGGCTACGAACGTCTCGAGCTCGTCACCTCACCCGATCCGAGCCCCGGACCGGGTGAGGTCGTCGTGAAGACGGCCTCGATCGGCGTCAACTATGCGGACTGCGTGGTGCGGATGGGACTCTATTCATCCGCCAAGCGCTACGTGGGCTGGCCGATCACACCCGGTTTCGAGGCCTCGGGAACCATCGTGGCTGTAGGTGAGGGAGTGACGGAGCTGGCAGTCGGGGACGCCGTGCTCGCGGTCTCGCGATTTGGCGCCTACACAACGCATCTCCGAGTCCCAGTGTCGTGGGTGCGGCGAGTTCCAAGCCAGCTCAGCCTGCTGCAGGCGGGGGCCTTCCCGACCGTTCACTTGACGGCTTGGTACGCGCTCACCGAATGCGCGCATCTGCGCAAAGGCGCGCGCGTCCTGATTCATTCTGCCGCGGGCGGAGTTGGCTCGGCCGCGGTTCAATTGGCCAAAGCGCGTGGCGCGCAAGTGACCGGGGTAGTCGGCAATACGCACAAGGTCGAGCGAGTGCTGGAGCTCGGCGCAGACTTCGTGATCGACAAGCGCCGGGAAGCCCTGTGGGAGCGAGCACGCGGTATCGCCCCCGACGGCTGGGACGTGGTGCTGGATCCGAACGGCACCGAAACCCTGGCGCAGAGCTACCGGCATTTGGCTCCAACGGGTCGGCTCGTGGTCTACGGGGCGCACACGATGCTGCCGCGCGGGGGTTCTGGGCGTCCGAACTTACTCAAGCTCGCCTGGGACTATTTTCGCATGCCACGGTTCAATCCGCTCTCGATGGTGGATCGCTGTCGGGGTGTCGTGGGCTTCAATCTCAGCTACCTCTTCGATCGGACTGAGCTGTTCGTCGAGGGATTCGACGAACTCGACGGCCTGCTTGCGGCCGGCCGTTTGAGTCCCCCGCAGGTGACGTCCTATCCGCTAGACCAGGTCGCCGAAGCCCATCGTGCTCTTGAGTCGGGCGAAACCGTTGGGAAACTGACCCTGGTCCCCTGAACCGGGACCACCGTCCGAGACACGCGCCCCAACTGGCACTATCCTCACCCTGGCTCCCATGACCGACAGCACGTCGTCTCCAACCATCCCGCGCCTGGCATCACCGCTGCCGGAAACTGCGAGCGCCCCACCAAGGCAGGGCACGGCCTCGGAGAGCCCACAGACTCACCCCTCGGACCATCTTCCGAGCGCTGCATTTGCCCAAGAAGAGGGGCCAACGCTGGCATCATCATCGCAGTTCGATTCCGATGGTCTGCAGCGCGTATCCGAGGCACTCAAGGCGCGCCTGACGACGATGGAGGAGCGGCTCGAACTGCTCGAGCAGGAGCTAGCTGCGGCGTACGACGCAATTGAACACCTGTCGCAGGGCGTCGAACAAGGCTATCGGCAAGGACGCTCGCAGCGCCGCGGTCGCTACCTACTGTGGGGCGCCATGCTGCTCGTTCTCGGTACCCTGTGGTGGTACTTGAGACTTCGCACCCAGCTCCAGCCGTGACCGGTACTCTCATGAACGCAGCTCAGCGCCCGCCGCTCGCAGCCGTCCTTATTGCGCTGGCCGCTGCGGTTTGGACTATCTACGACGCTCGTCAGCGTAGGGCTCCGAGCTATTGGTATCTCATCATCTTGCTGGCACCCGCGGGTCCACTGATCTACCTCGTCGTGGTGCGTTGGCTTGGCCTGACACTGGCGCCCGGCAGCGCTGCCCAGGGACCATCCGCCCTGACCGGACTCGCTCAGGCCGACGCCCTGGAGCGCGCCGAGAAATACCTGCCAGCGGAACGCCTCTACCGCGAGATTCTCGCGGAGACGCCGGAGAGTCAGCCTGCGCTGCATGGCCTGGCTCGTTGTCGCATGGGCGCTGGCGCTGCCAGGGAAGCGGTAGCGATTCTCGAGGGCATCCTAACCAAGGACCGCACCTATGGAGACTACTCGGCTGCGCTCGACTACGCAGATGCCCTCTGGGAGTCCGGGGACCGAAGCGATGCGATCGAGGTCCTGGAGCGTCTAAGCGAGCTCTCGGGTCGCCTCAACCACCGACTGGCACTCGCTCATTACCTGGAGCTCTCCGGCCAGCGAGAGCGAGCCCTAAGCGAAATCAAGGCGGGCATGGCGCTTTCCGAGAGCTGGTCGCCAGCGGAGCGTGAACAGAATCAGCGCTGGCTGGACCATGCCCAGCAGATGCTCCAGGAACTCACGCCTTCGGACTAGCTAGCGGTTTGCGCCGTACCAAGAGCAGCGCCCGCCACCTTTCGACCAAGCAGCGGGCGTTGTTGACAGCCAGAGCAGGGACTACTCGGCGGCGGGGGCAGTCAGGACCGCTGCCTGCTCGGCCGCTCTCGCCGCGATGCCAGCACAGCGTTTTTCGAGGGCATCCACGGCCCGCACGAAGCCCGCGGGATCCGGAACGTGGCCGTCAGCGGCGAGCTGTCGCAGATGAACCGCGCCAGCCTCAAGCCCCTTCTTGTAGCGCTCAAGCCACTTTACCCTGGGGCCCACCGGGGGATCGCCAGCCAACTCCTGCTCAAGGTAGTTCGCGTAGAGCTCGAACTCATTGATGAAGATGTGGGGACGAGTCGAGTCCGCCGGCAACACGTTGTTGCGACCGTAGATGTGTCCGACCATCTCGTCAAAGCCAACCACCTTGCGGAAGTAGACGACGTTCGGTCCGCAGCAAAGCAGCGGAGTGGCGTCCTTGTCGATGCCCAAGCGTCGCTGCGCACCGCCCGCAAGATCCTGACAAAGGCAGGACTTATTGAGCGCAACAGTGAGCTTGCGCTGACCCACTTCGGGGGAGAGGGTTGGCAACGCGGCGCGTAGCTTGTTGTGGTAGTTGCGCGAAGCGGTGCAGATCGGCACGTCGGTAAAATCGGTGTTGTACACGAGGTAACCGCGAGGACAGGAGCTTCCGCTGTTGCCCGAATCGTTACGCGCACGACGAGCGTCTTCACCAGCCGAGGTCATCAGGTTCCAGAAGGGCACCCCAAGTGGAGAGGCCGGGCTGAGCTGAACGTCACCTGGCTTGGCGGCGAGCAAACGTCCCACGGTATCGTCGTCAATCGCGATTACCTCAGGGCAGAGCAAGAAGGGCGAACCCCAGCCCACGCCGTCAACCTCGTAACGCTCCATCAGTAGGCGATGCTCGGCGGCATTGCCGACCCCCCCTTGCATCGTGACGCGGAAGGGAGGCGGCTCGGCGGGCACGGGACGTCCCTGTTCCCGCAGCGACTCGGCGAAAATCGCATAGAGCTTCTGCGCCAGGTCGCCGCGCTGACGCCGGAAATCGTCCATGATCGGGCCAGTCAAGAGGCCCTCGGTGGGGAACGCGTGACCACCGCAGTTGAGCCCGGATTCGACGCGATACTCGCTGACCCACAGGCCCTTGCGCGCGAGCATCTTGCCCTGGATTTCCGCTGAGCGAAAATCGCTCACCTTGAGGCACAGGCCCTTCTCGAACTGACCTTCAGCATTCGGGAAGAACGCGTCGAAGGTGGCGGCGGCTGCGAACAGCCGTTGATTCATGCCGGCTGAGAGCACGATGGCAGAACGCAGACGGCTCATCGCGAAGCCACGCAGCGCGGCGACCGCATCACTCTGCTCGGGAGGCTTCGGCTTGCCGGCAAGCGTGACCGAGCTGTCCAGCTTGGTCATGATGTTGGCCTCGGGCTGACCCATCACGAGCCGCTCACGCAACAGGGCTTCACGCGCGGCGCGGGCGGTAGGCTCGGTCAAGCTGGCGAGCTCACGCCAGAGTGATTTACTCTCGCATTCGGGCAAAAGCTCGAAGTAGCGCGTGATCGGCGAGCCCGGCTGAAACGGCGAGGCTTTGAGTTCCGCAAACCGACGGTCAACCTCGTCCGAGATGACGTTCAAATACGCCAGCACGCGGCGACAGCGAAAATCATCCTCCTTGGGACCGATCGGCGTGTACTCGACGCCAAACTTCTGCGAGAGCACCTTGCGCTCTTGTTCGAGCAGTGTGTCGTCCACCAGCGACATGACTGAGGTCACACCAAAGGGCGCAACCTCGAGCGGAGTCGTGTTGGTGTAGCCGGTGCCCATGACCGGGATATGAAAGCTGTGCTCACTCGGGGACCGGGTTTGAATGGACGACATCGCGCCAGGATCTAGCCCAGATCCGATGGATCTGCCCATCAACTCGCTGCGCAAAGCTTGCGCGGGAGAACGGGCACAATTCATGACGCGGGGCGTCAGAGTGACGACCGATGCTCGCCTCCTGGCGACCGGCATTGGTGGAACCAATTTGGAACTCCCGCAGGCAAGCCACGTCGCGCCTGCGACTCGCCCTAGTCACCCTCAATCCGTCCCGGGCCCGCCGGTGGGACGCGCAATACCAACAGGAATTTCCACACACGACCAGCAGTCCGCTCAGGCGCCCCGATGACGAGAGCCCAGTGCCACGCGGGTTCGCCCGACCCCGACACTCGACAGACGCCACGTGGACCTCGCGCGGGATCGGGGCGTCGCCTCCTCACGGGACCCGTGGCGCCTGCCCCCCCACTGGGCTGGTTGAGCCATTTTGCGCGGAGTGAATGCTGGGATGCGTCAGAACCATTCGGGGGGCCCGGGGCACGCGTGACCAAACCCCAGGCGGGCGCTATAGCCAACGCGTGCGGACGCCACCTCAACGCCTGACCTCGCTGCTGCTGGGCCTATCGCCGGGCTTGGCAGTGGCCCTGGCCGTGGTTGGACTGTCCTGCGACAGCAGCGAGAGCCCCTGTGTCGAGGGTCGCCCTTCAGGCGTCATGCTGTCGTTCGATGATGAGCCGATCGACAGCTGGGTCGCGGCGCTGCCGATGTTCAAAGAGCAAAATGCGCGTGTCACCTTCTTCGTGCGTGGCAAGACCAGCATCGACCTGAAGCTGGCCAAACAACGACTCACTCCCCTGGTTGCCGCAGGGCACTCGCTCGGGGTGCACACCTGGCATCATCGCCGTGCGCCGGAGGAGTTCGAGCAGGACCCGCAGGCCTACCTGCGGGATGAAGTGCAGAAGCCAAGGACCGTGCTCGAGACGCTACTCGGGCACCCTGTGGTGGCATTCGCCTACCCTCACGGCAACCGCAGCGCTGACACCGATGCGGCGCTCACCGAGCGATTCCATCTGGTTCGCGGCTTCGTCACCCGCGCTGAGTTCACAACCGAACGGGAGCTGACGGACGGTGGCTTCGTGTACAGCACGTCGATCGACAATATCCACCATGTCAGCCACCAGTGGATCACGACTCAGCTAACGCTGGTAAGTCAGCGTCGATGCACCATCTGGCCGGTAACTTCGCATGAAGTGGGACCGAAGGAATGGGGCATCCTGCCCGAGGATCTGCGGTGGTTCCTGAGTGAGGTGCGCAGACTGGGGCTCCAGTTCTACGTTCCCGAGGACTTCATCCAGCCAAACACGGCACCACGCTTGCAGCAGTAGCTCGCTCGCGAGCGACGCCAGAACCCGCTACTCAAGCGAGCTCTGGTGCAGCGAATCTCTGAGCGCGCGACTAGAGCTTGAGCCGACGGAATTTGATCTTCTGGGGATGATCGAGGTCGATCCCGAGGCGACGACGCCGGTCTTCCTCATAAGCTTGGTAGTTACCCTCGAACCACACGACCTGGCTGTCCCCTTCGAACGCCAGGATGTGGGTGGCGATACGGTCGAGGAACCAACGATCATGGCTAATGACGACAGCGCAGCCAGGGAAGTCGAGCAGCGCGTCTTCGAGTGAGCGCAGCGTGTCAACGTCGAGATCGTTGGTGGGCTCATCGAGCAGCAGCAGGTTACCGCCCTCTTTGAGCAACTTGGCCAGATGCACGCGATTGCGCTCACCGCCGCTCAGCTTACCAACGGGCTTTTGCTGATCACTGCCGCGAAAGCCAAACCACGAACAGTAGGCGCGCGAGGCGATTTCACGCTTACCGAGCAGGAGTTTGTCCTCTCCACCGGAGATCTCCTGCCAAACGTTGTGGTCACCCGTCAGTCCCGCGCGACTCTGATCGACGTAGGCCACCTGCACGGTGTCTCCGATCTTGAGTTGACCTGAGTCGGGTTGCTGCTCGCCCACGAGCATCCGGAAGAGTGTCGTCTTGCCAGCGCCGTTCGGGCCAATGATCCCCACGATACCGCTTCGCGGCAGGCGGAAGTTCAAGGCGTCGATCAGAATGCG
The DNA here is from genome assembly GCA_038207155.1 of Polyangiales bacterium. Lineage (GTDB taxonomy): Bacteria > Myxococcota_A > Polyangia > Polyangiales > Polyangiaceae > FEN-1139. Next base: position 59,250 of record JBBRAB010000019.1, on the reverse strand, counting down.
GTCACCAAAGGCCTTGGACAGGTCCTGAGCTTCGATCACGAGCTCCCCGAGGCGCGGTCCGGGAGGAATGCTGATCTCGGTCGGATCGCCCGAGCCCTTGGCCGCACGCGACAGCAGGTCCTCGTAAGCCGCCAGACGAGCCTTGCTCTTGGCCTGCCGTGCGCGGGGCGACGACTGTACCCAATCGAGCTCCTGCTTGAGCTTGCGCTGACGCGTGCTCTCGGACTTTTCCTCAATCGCTAGCCGCGCTCGCTTCTGCTCGAGCCAGCCGGAGTAGTTGCCCTTGTAGGGGAAACCGCGGCCGCGATCGAGCTCGAGGATCCAGCCCGCCACATTGTCGAGAAAGTAGCGGTCATGGGTGACGGCGATCACGGTCCCGGGATACTCGTGCAGGAAGCGCTCAAGCCAGGCCACGCTCTCGGCATCCAGGTGGTTGGTCGGCTCATCGAGCAGCAGCATGTCCGGGCGACTGAGCAGGATCTTCGCAAGCGCCACGCGGCGACGCTCCCCACCGCTCAGCTGGGCGAGCTCGGCGTCGAGGGGCGGCAGACGCAGAGCATCACAGGCGATTTCCAGGGTTTGGTCGAGATTCCAAGCATCCAGTGCGTCGATGCGATCCTGCAGCGAACCCTGCTGCTCGAGCACGCGTGTCATCTCGTCGTCGCTCATCGGCTCGCCGAGCTGCATGCTGACGCGCTCGAACTCCGTCAGCAGATTGCGTACCTCGCAGACGCCCTCCTCGAGGGCATCACGAACGGTGACCAGGCTACCCAGATCGGGCTCCTGAGCGAAGTAGCCAACCCGGGTACCAGGGTGGGGACGAGCCTCACCGAGAAAGTCCTTGTCGACGCCCGCCATGATGCGAAGCAGCGACGATTTTCCTGAGCCGTTGCCACCAATCACGCCGATCTTGGCGCCGGGGTAAAACGCCAAGGTGATGTTCTCGAGCACCTTCTTGTCCGGAGGGTGAACCTTCGAGACTTCCTGCATCGTGAAGATGAACTCGGGCATGACGACTCCTCTGCTCGCTTTCTGATGGACTGACCCCGTGGGACAGTCCGAGACGGCCGCCATGTTAACCACAGAACCGGACAGCGCCAGACGACTATGGCAACGGGGCAGGGAAATCGCGCCCGAGGGCAGCGGACTTAGCCGGAGACCGGCGAACTGGGGTCTGCCACGACCGTCGCGCTGTCGCTGTCGGTCTTACTCGACCCGCGGGCCTCACCAACGTCCTCAACCGCGGGAGCCGCCGCCGCGGACGCGCCACCGGCTCCTGCCGCAGGCCCCAGCTTCGGAGCGGGCGTAAACGGAACGTCGCGATCCATCTCAGGCGTGTCCCAGGCTGGCTCAAGGATGTCGCGCACCGCGCGATCGATGTGCGCCAGGTGCGTGCAGTGCGCCGGCTTGTCGTCGCCACGAAAGCCCCAGACGTGCAACCCCCGGACGTCGACCGCGTCGGTCTCACCAAAAGACTCTCCCGAAGAAGCGCGGACAGGTGCGGGGAGCCCAAGGTCACTCAGCAGCCGAGCTGCAGTCAGCGAGGTGGAAGGATAGGTAACCGGATCGACATCCGAGTAGGTGAAGACGAAGAGCTTGTCACCCGCCAGCGCGCGCCGTGCGAAATCAAAAGTGGGAGCGACGGGACCGGCAACGACGTCCGTGGCGCGTCCGCGTCCGCGTCCCGTGCGAGGATCCCACGCCGCATGAAGGCCATCGAGCAGCACGACCGCGTCGATCGAGTCGGCGTGGTATTTTAGGATTTCATTGACTGCGCCGTAGCCGGCGCTCCAGGCCGTCAGCGCGACATGACGAACGTGAGCGCGAGAATCGCCGGACTGAGCGCGCAATGCGGAATCGATGCTGGCACGCAATAGCGGCCAGGAGTCGGGCCCGAGGAACGCGTCGGAATAGGCACCACTTCCGATCCCAAGATCGATACCAACGAAGGCCACCCCGCGCGCCACCTGGGCGAGCGTCATGCGCAGCGCTGTCTGCCCGTGAAAGTGCACGACCACGTCGTAACCGTAGTTGTCCGTATGCCCCCCGCGCTGAGGGATCGCGATACGACCCACGCGCAGCTTGCGGTACGGCGCGTAAGGCCCGAGCCCGACGAAGTCGTAGGGGTTGCACTCCCCGTAGCCACGGCGACGCAGCTCCGGGCTGAGGGTCTGCACGGTCAACCGAGCCTTGGGCTTCGGCTGGAGCGCCATGGTCAGGCTCGGAACCTTGAGGTGGCGGACGCAGTAGTCAGACGCCTCGACCGCAGCCATGGCCCCCGTCGCCAGCATCGACAATCCGAGCATGGCCGTCAGACTCCAGCCCACGACGCGCTTGGCACGGTGACGAACTGGCGGAGTCTGGAAGGAGTCGCTCAAGGCACCACTGTCATTCCACGGCAGCGCGGTACGGCGCAACGTGAAACGACGCCGCAATTGCCTGGAATGCACGCCGAGCTCGGTCACCACGGCACTATTGTTCTGAGGCCGGAATCCTGGGAGCACCCGTTCAGTAAGAAAACCTGCGTGGGACTAAGGAAATCCGCGACCTTGGCCCATGAGATGCAGCAGTCGCTTGCCCGGCTCGAGATGCGGAGTCAGCCTCGGCGCCAATGACTGCGTCGAACCCAGAGCACCTGCCAGCCGCGACTCTTGCCAAGCTCGAGACGCTGCTCACCCTGCGCGTGCTGCCCACCGCTATCGCGTCGCTCTCGGAGCCGGGACGCGAGGCACCTGGGATCAACCTCGAGACCCTACTTGAGCGTCATCACGGCGAGCTCAGTCGTTGGTGGAGCTGCCCGCCAGAGCCAGCCACCCAGAGCGAGGACGCCAGCTTCGCGAGCGATCCGATCGCCTACCTGCGTGGAGCTATCGAAGGTGATCTGCGCTGCCGCAATCAGTTCGCGATGGTGACCGCTGCTGCGCGCCTCGAGCTGGAAAATGCCTTGCTTACGCTGCTTTCGGAGCTCGCGACGGCGCTCGGGAACGCGGGCTCAGCTGAGCGGCGACCGCTCGCGCTCGCCGAGGCCTTCGCCAATCACCAACTGCGCCTAGGGGAGTGGTTGCGCGCTCAAGTGGCCGGCGGGGAACAGCGCGTGGTGTCCGAACAATACTCGGCAGAGCTACAGCGCGTGGTTTTCGGCTGGGAAGAGCTGCCAGCGGGCCCCCTGCTCGATCTGGGCTGCGGGACTGAGGCGCGCCTCGTGTGCTTCCTGCGGGCACATGGTGTGGAAGCCCAAGGGCTCGATCGGGAGGCAACAAGCGAGCTTGGCATTCGCGGTGATTGGCTGACCACTCCCCTGCCGAAACGGCACTATCAGACCATCTGCTCACACCTCGGATTCTCGCTCCACTTTCTGCATCACCATCTGCGCCCCGAGCCAACGTCACTGGTCTATGCCAAGCGCTACATGCAGATTCTCGAGGCCTTGCAGTTGGGGGGGGCGTTCCATTACGTGCCTGCCCTGCCGTTTCTTGAGGAGCTCCTGCCCGCAGAGCGCTTTCGCGTCGAACGACGGTTGCTCCCCGAGGGCCTCCGAACCGGGTTTCTGCCCTTCGAAGAGGCGCTCGGCGACGAGCGGGTGACGCGCTCGACCCGAGTGGTTCGCCTCGCGGACTAGGGCAGCACGGGCAACCCTGGGCGCCCGCGGTCAGACGGACACCTCCGCCCAGTCGCGATAGACGACCGCCTGCTGGTTGCTGGCCTGCCATTCGTACACGGCGACACGCTGGACGCGGCGCCCCGAAGGCTCGGTCAGCTTGTGGGTCACCACGAAGGTGGCTGGGCGACCTTGGTCCTTGACGGTGCCGGAGTTCGCGTAAATGCGGTCGTCCACCAGGAACCTGTCGCGATCGAGCTCGGCACGGTGACTGTGACCGAAGATCACGACGTTCGTGCCACCCTTGCTGCAGATCGAGTCCGCCACTGGATCGAGTTGCTTGAGCTCGGCCATGATGGAGCGAAGTGTCTTGCCAAGCCCATTTCGCGCGACGCTCTCGGCGTAGAGATTGCGGTACAGATCGCGGACCTGTCGCGCCGTGACGTCCTCGCCTCCCCAGAGCCAGGCGGGCATCTTGATCACCCCCGAGCCGGCCAGTCCCGCTTCCTCGAGCAGAGCTTCAAACACCGCAGCAGCGAAGCTCTCTGGCCCAAGTGCCTCGAAGAGATTGTCAACGAAGGCCCAGAGCCTGCGGTATTCACGACCCTGGTAGGCTTGAGCACTGGCCATCACGCGACTGATGAAAAAGCCAAGCGGCAAGCGGCCGCGCCGCAGGGGATCTGGGGCACAGAAGAAGGTGTGGGCACTGCCATGTTCGGCGCGCAGACGGCCGCTAACAAAGCGGGGATCCTGCAGGCCAGAGCCGCCATAGACGATTGACGCCAGTCCCGGCACGTTCGTCAGATCGCACGACTGCGTATGCATGTCGTGGTTGCCGGGCAGATACACGACGCGCTTTTTCGCGGCAAGCTGGGTGAGCGCCGCGACAAAGGCCTGATTCTGCGGCGCCGCCAAGATTTCACTGACGCTGCTTGGTACGATATCATGGGGAAAGACCCAGGTGTCGAAGACATCCCCCAGGAGTACGACCTCGCGACAATCGTCCCAGTTGGCGAGGTGGCAAAGCAGGGTTTCGACCTCAGTTCGCTGCTGCGCCGAGAGCCATTCCCACGGTTGGGGAGACTGCTCGCCGACGGTCGCGCTGAGATGGATGTCGCTAACGAATGCTCGATACTCCGGCATGGTTCCCTCTCACGCCGCGGACTGGCGCGGCGGCGAGATTAGGGCACAGAATTTCTCGCCGCCGCGCGAGATTCTGAGTATCGTCCGGGCCATCTCCCATGGCCGATTGCTTACCGGACCGTACCCTCGCGCGTCGAAAACGAGCCGCTGAAAAGATTGCCTCTCGAGTCGCCGCACAGCCCGCGATGCTGAGCTACCGCAGCCGTCAGGATGAGACGACCCGTCGCGACATGGTTGACGGGGATCTCCTGCTCTTTCGGGGCAAGGGGCTGCTGTCGGAGCTGATCCGCCACAGCACGCACTCGCCCTATACCCACGCGGGCCTGCTGTATCGTCGCCGCGACCGGGTGTTCTGCCTGGAGGCCGTTGGACACGGGGTCCGCCTCGTCCCGGTGTCCTGGCTGCTCGGGGAATACGCCGGCGGCGTCGACTATTTCCGGGTGACTGGCGTCAAGCCTCGCAAAAAGGAAGCCGCACTCGACTGGGCCTTCTCCCGGCTGGGCGCACCCTATGATCTGTTCGGGCTCGCGCGGTTTGCCTTGGCGATGGCCAGGCACTCGGTGATACCCGAGGACGGCAATGACAGCTGGTTCTGCTCGGAGCTCGTCGCACGGGCCTATGTCAACGTGGATGAGCCCTTGGTCGACCAGGTCGCGACCTTCACCTCCCCCGCCGAGCTCGGGGCAAGTAGCAAGGTCGAGTTCGTCGGCTCGCTCAAGCTGGAGAGCTAGCGCGACTAGCGCAGACCGAACCGCTCGCGGTTGGCACCCACGTAGTCGACATAGTAGCTCGACTCCTGATGACCCTCGAGCTCAGCGCTATCGACGGCCGCTTCGAGCGCGCGCTTGATCTCGCCGATCAGGCGTGATGGCGGCAAACCAAACGTCGTCATGAGGTCTAGGCCGACCCCGCTCGGCAGCGGCGGCACGAGCGCATCGAGCGCGGTAAGCTCACGGATCCGCTCGTCGAGGGCGTCGATCAGCGACACGCCGCGGCGTCGCTTCTCGGGTCGCTTGGTCGTGATGTCTGCGCGCGAGAGACACAGCAGGTTATCGAGTTCCGAGCCCATTTCCCGGGCAAATCGGCGCACGGCGCTGTCTGTCCAACCCGACTCGTAGCCGCTCGCGCGCAGGTGATGCAGCACGAGGAAGCGCACGCTGCCGCGCAGTGCCGGCTCGTCTCGGAACAGACCCTGTCGCCGCTCGAGCTTATCGAACATGCGGGCGCCGACCTCGGCGTGGCCGAAGAAATGCACTTCCCCCTCAGGTGAAATGGAACGCGTGCGGACCTTGCCGATATCGTGAAAAAGTGACGCCCAGCGCACCTCGAGTCGCGGGGTGGCCTGAGCGACGACCTGCTTGGTGTGCTTCCAGACGTCCTTGTGCCGCCACTCGCCATCACCGAACCCGACCAGTGCCTTGATCTCAGGCAGCACGACGTCGAGCACTCCCGACGTCAGTAGGGCGTCGAGCCCCGCTTCCGGAAACTCGCCCAGCATCACCTGATCGAGGCGCGCTCGCACCTCGCGCACGTCCAGCGCCGCGAGGTCCGCAGGCGAGATCAGGCAAATCTCTCGTTCGACCTCGCCGGTGGCGGTTGCAGCAACCGCTCGATCGAGGGCGTCGATCGCGCGATGGGCCTCGCCGCAGGTCGGATCACGTGCTTCAGTCATCGCTGTCTCGGGTTGCGGCCACAGGGGCGGGCCGCAGGGGGCGAGCGTCTAGCACGCGGTTTGGCGCTCGGGCTTGCCGGACGTTTGGCCGCGCTGCAGGGTTCACTGGCGTGCCGCGCCAATACCCCCCGCTACCCGGCCGACTCCGTCGTTCGGTGGGCCACTGCGGGGCCCTCGCGATAGGCTGACGCGCGCGACCAATGCGGGCCACTTCCCCCTCACCCCAGCGATTCAAGGTGCCTCTCGGGCGCCGGCTGGCGCAGCTTGCCTGCTGGATGCTCGCGCTGATCGGAGGGCTCCCGCTGCTGCTCGGGTTGCTGATGCGCACCGAGCGCGTCCGGACTTGGGCAGATCATCAGACCTCGCAGCTCCTCAAGACCGAGCTTGGCGTGACCGCGACCTTTCGCGCAGCGGTGACGCTCTGGCCACTGGGGTTGCAGGTCGAGGCCATGCAGGTGCCCTCAAACGACGGGGGACCGAGCGCACTATCGGTCGAACGGGTGACCCTGCGCCCTCGGCTCTTTGCGCTGCTCGCCGGTCAGCTCGACATCGGTGACGTCACCGTGGAACGTCCCGTAGCGCGGCTCGTGTTTCGTCGAGGCAAGCTGACGAACCTAAACCTCCGTTTGCCCACGGCCAAATCAAAAGCGAAACGCCGGGCAACGCGCGCTCCTTTTTCAACACTCGCGATCACCGAGGCCCGCGCCACCATCGATCTCGATGGTCGACACATCGAGACCGGAGCGCTCGACATGGATGTCGACGCCGAGGCGGGTCCGAGTTTCGATTTGGTCTTGCGCGGCGCGCGCACGACCTATTCGGAACGCATTGTCGAGCACTATGCCGGTGGCGATCCGGATCGCGTCAACGTCGCGGAAGACATTCTGTGCGAACTCGATTTGCGCGCGCGCATCGAACCGCAGCGCGCCACGCTGCGCCGATTCTCCCTGCTTGGCCGAGCCGATCTTGATCCCAACCCCGGCACCGTTCCGAGCTGTGCGGGCTTTGACAATGAGAGTGACGTCGGCAAGGTCGCCATGCGGCTCTCGCAGACGCGGGTGGACTGGTCGGGACCTGGGCCGGTGGTCGACGGTGAGCTCGTGTTTCGTGCGCCAGCGTCACTGATCAATCGCTGGGTGCGATTCCTGCCGCTGACCGGCTGGGCTGGCCTGAGCACGAAGTTTCACTACGACGGAGCTCACCGGCTCCCCACCGCCACCGGCAAGCTGCGAACAGCCGGGGTGCGACTCGGGCGCTACCGCGTGGGTGAGTATGTCGATGCCGATTTTCGCATCAAGGACGACAAGGTCCTGGTGCCGCGAGCGCGCATCGACATCGCCAACGGGCGGACGCTCCATGAGGACGTCGAGATCTCTCCGTTCGAGCCCGGCATCCCCTTCAGCGAACGGAGCGTGCGCACCGAAGGGCTCAATTTCCCTGGTTTGATGCGGGATCTGGGCGTCACCGACCACACCATTGTCGGCTGGGAGTTGGGCACCACCCACATGACCCAGCTCAAGGGGGGGCTGGCGGGGCCGGATTTCGAGGGGCACATCGAGGCCGACACGCATCACTTCGAGGTCTACGATCGCGGGTTTGACGATCCAGCGCGCAAGCACATGATCGGCGTGCCCGCTGCCCACATCGAGGGTCGCCTACTGATCCGTCCCGACGCGGTCGAGTTTCGCGACGCCGTGAGTCGCTTCGGGCGGAGTCACGTGCGGGCCAGTCGCGTGTCGATCGGGTTTCACAACACGCTCGACATCTCCGTCTCGCCCGACAGCACGCTCGATCTGGCCAACATCAGTCCGATCACGACGATTCCGATCGCTGGCATGGCCAAACTGGGCGTCGAGCTGCACGGCACGGGCTCCGATCCCCTGCTGCTCGGCACCCTCTCGATCGACGACCTGGTTTTCGGCGGATTTCCCCTCGGGACGATCAGCTCATCCAAGGCACGCTTCCGACCGCTCAAGGTCGAGCTGAGCGAGCTGCACGCAAAAAAGGGCCAAAGCGACTACTACGTCAAACAAGCCCGACTTGATTTCGACCAGAACGCCACGATCGTCGTGACCGCCGACGTACAGAGCAAGCAGCTTGAGCTGCATGACTTCTTTGGAATGTGGTTGATGGACAAGGATCCGCGCTATGCGGACATCCTTGGAGCCGGTTCGGTCGATGCTTCGCTTCGCTACGTGCTCGGAGGCCTCGAGGACCGGTGCGGTGGCGGTTGGCTCAAGGTCGACGGGCGAACGCACCTCGATCGACTCGACCTGTTCGGAGAGAAGTTCGACTCGGGCGATTCCAGCTTTGGCTTTCTGTGGAGCGATTTCCCGGCGGGTTTCCTTGGCACCACGGTCGAGGTGGCGAGCCTGACTCTGCGCAAGGGTCCGGGCGCCTTGCTCGGCTCGTTCCGAATCGCTCCCGGTGCCGAGCTGAGCGGCAACTTGGTGGGAACGGCGGTACCCCTCTCGCGGCTCAATGGCTTTGGCTCCTTCGGTGCCCTGCTCGACGGCACCGCCTCGGGCGTGGCCGAAGTCAGCGGCACCCTCGACGCCCCACTGCTGGACGCGCAAGTGACGGCTAGTCCATTGCGACTCGGCAGCCAGCAGCTCCCCGCCTCGCAGCTGCGCGTGCGTCTCGACTCCCCTCCGCCGAAGCGCAACGGCGTGGGTCGTACGCACTGTGGACAGGCCATCGTGCCACCCTTCGATCCCGTCGAGTACGCCGCGGATCGTTCGCTCGGCAGTTTCCGCATAGACGGCTCTCTGTTTGGCAAACAGATCACCCTCGACGAACTCCGTGTCACGCGGCAGCGCGACAAACACCTGTCGGGCAAGGTCGACGTCAATGGACTCGATCTTGGCGTGCTAGCCGAGGCCGTGCCCGCCACGCTGCTCTCGGGTCCTCGCATCAAGGGGCGCCTGAGTGGACAGCTCCAACTGGACGACGTGCCGCTGTCCAATCCTGGACGTGCCGCCGGGCGCTTCAACCTCCAAGAGCTGTCGATCGAACGCGGTTCGATGGTGGCCAAACTACGTCCCGCCGCAGGACCGATCGAGGTCAATCGTGGGCGACTCGTGGTGCCCGGACTGCTGCTGACCCTCGGACTCGAACAGGGTCTGGCGGCTGAGCTTGAGGTCACCGGGAGTGTCGAAAAGCTCGGCGTTCACCCGGAAATATCGGCCAATCTGCGACTCAAGCCCTTGCAACTCAGTCGTCTGCAGCCCTGGTTCCCGCAGGCCTCGCGCCTGGAAGGCAAACTCGACGGACTGCTGCAAATCAAGGGCCCCCTGTCACGTCCGATCACACGCGGAGAGCTCGCCGTGTCGGGAGGCGAGCTCATCCTGCGCAGCTTCGAAGCGCCGCTCAGCAACATCGAGCTCAAGCTGGCGATCAAGGACAATGAGCTCAGGCTCGAGCGGGGCGAGGCGCGGGTCGGAAGCGGCAATCTGCGACTGCGGGGCTCAGCTCCACTCAACGGCACGGAGCTTGGGCCCGTGCGCCTCGAGCTGCTCGGAACGGGGCTGACCCTACCGGAGGCTACGGGAGTATCCGGGACGCTCGACGCCAACATCGAAGCGAGCTTTGACCCGCGTGAGTCCAAGTCCCGTCCGCGCATCATCGGCGAACTGGTGCTCGACAATGTCCTTTACTCACGCCCGGTGACCATGAGCGCCGACGTGGCGCAGCTAGCCCAACGGGGTCATCGCAGCACCGTCAGTAGTTACGATCCAGCCGACGACAAGCTGGACTTCGATCTCGTCATTCGCTCGCGACGTCCGCTCAAGATCCATAACGGCCTGGTGGAGGCCGAGATGGAGCTCGACCGCGAGGGGCTGGCGCTGGTGGGGACCAATCAGCGGTTTGGACTGCGTGGAACGGTGCGAGCCAAGGCGGGCGGACGCATTCAGCTGAGGCAGCACAGCTTTGAGATCCGGTCGGGTGAGATCCGCTTCGATGACGCGACACGCATCGCGCCCCGCGTCGACGTGCGCGCCACCACGGAGTATCGACGCTATTCGAATCAGACTGGCAGCGGCACGACGGCTGCGGCGCCGACCACGGGCACGCCTTCTGGCGCGGGCAGCACTGCCGGCGCGACCGGAGGACGCTGGAAAATCGAGATGCATGCGCACGGCGACGCCGATCAGCTCAAGATCGATCTGACCAGCGACCCCGCCATGCCTCAGACCGACATTTTCCTGCTGTTGACCGTGGGAGTCACGCGTACCGAGCTCGATCAATCCCAGAGTGCCAGCGTCGGTTCGAGCGTGGCGCTCGAGGCCCTCGGCACCCTGAGCGGAGCGGACAAGGCCGTCACCGAGACGATCCCGCTGATCGACGATTTCCGGTTCGGTAGCGCCTATTCCTCTCGCACCGGACGCACCGAACCCACGGTGACGATCGGCAAGCGACTCGCCGAGCAGATCCGCGCGAGCGTCACGAGCGGGCTCGGCGGCGAGTCCCGTGAGGTTCGCTCCAACCTCGAGGTCCGTCTCAATCGCCAGGTCAGCGTTGAGGGCAGCCACGCTAACGTCAACGACACCTCGAGCTCGCAGCTCGGCAACCTCGGCCTCGACGTGCGTTGGCGCGTCGAGTTCCGCTAGCCCGCGCTGGCGCGAGCAAAGCAGCAAAGCCTGGCAGTCCAAGCGGATCCTTGCTGCGAGCGAGCGGGGTTTCTGGCATCGTCGCCGACCGTGTCCGATTCCAGGCCACTGATCGCCGCTCTCGATGCCGTCGCTTGGCTGCGACAGCTCCCTGCGTCGTCTGTCGATCTCGTCATCACCGATCCCCCCTACGAGTCGCTCGAGAAGCATCGGGCGGTCGGTACCACGACGCGCCTAAAACACAGCAAATCATCGAGCAACGACTGGTTCCAGGTGTTCCCGAACGCGCGCTTCCCCGAGCTGCTCGCCGAGCTTTATCGCGTGCTGCGCGCGGATCGACATTTTTACCTATTCACGGATGCCGAGACGATGTTCATCGTCAAGCCGCTCGCGGAGGCCGCCGGATTCCGATTCTGGAAGCCGCTCGTGTGGGACAAAAAGCACATCGGGATGGGCTATCACTATCGCTCGCGCTGCGAGTTCATCCTGTTTTTCGAGAAGGGCAAGCGGCGCCTCAACAATCTGGGCGTGCCCGATGTGCTAAACGTACAGCGAATTCACTGTGGTTATCCCACGGAAAAGCCGGCTGAACTGAGCCGTATTCTGATCGAGCAGAGCACGCAACCGGGTGAGCTCGTGATCGATCCCTTCTGCGGCTCGGGTAGCGTGGGTGTCGCGGCCCAAGCTCTGGAGCGTCGCTTTGCAGGCACCGATCTGAGTCCCGCCGCACGCGAGCTGACGCGGACTCGGCTCGCCGCAGCGACCTAGCTTTCACGCGGCCAGCGGCGCTCAAACTGACGATGTAGCTCATGCTCAGCGCGCTCGTCTGACAGGAGGGACTCGGCGCGGTAACCGCTAACGATACGGGTGATGCGGATCAGCTGACCTGCGACCTGAAAGCGAAATCGCCACGATTTGAGGGCAAGCACGCCCGCATCTCCTTCGCGACGGATCCGCCGGTAGGGTTGCGGCAGAGGCCCCGTATCAAGAGCACGCGCCACGCGCTCGGCCAGTAGCTCGCCCGCTGCATCAAGCCAGGCGAACTGCTCGGCTGCCACCGGCGCAAACTCCACCTGCCACAGCTCGGCGTTGGATTGCGCAGAGCCCACCGCAGCCAGCGAGGTCTCAGCGAGCTGCTCGAGCCAACCCGAGTTGGCGTCGGGTAGACAGTCCGCATAAGGCACGTAAGGTTTAATGTCGAGTACCGGGGTTCCGTCGAGCAGATCCAGCCCATCGAGCTCAAGTGAGCCCTTGCTGACGCTCACGAGGCGCGCTGCGGTGAGTCCGATCGGATTGGGACGATGAGGCGAGCGCGTCGCAAACACCCCGAGACGCTGTTGGCTGCGCGGCGGTAGCACCTTCGGACGCCAGTTTTTAACCAGGTGAAACCAGAACAGCACCCACACGTGACTCCAGCGCTCAAGCTGTTCGAAGGCGTGCACGAAGCGAGGTTCATCGCACAGCACAATCGTCGAGCGCGTCCCACTGGCCAGAGTGCCCTGTCGAGGCGCCTGCAGCTTCTCGACGTAGGGCGAGCGGACGTGCCCAATCGGGCGGACGAAAAACGGGGGTTGCTGTTCGAAGGTCAAGCGCGCAAGCAGGCACCCTGCCGCGCAGCCGCCCCAGCGGCAAGCGTCGGGCAACATTCGCGCACGGCTCCACGGTCCACCTCACGTGGGCTCGCCTGGGCCGCACGCGGGCGCTCGTCTCGGCGCGGCCCCCGCACCGCCGTCCTGACGGCGCGGCTGGCCCTTTTCGCGCACACAGGTCACGCTCGTCCCCCTGACGTCAGCCCGAAGGAGCCCGATGACCGGTACCCAGTTCCGACGCTTGATCGCCCGCTACGTCCATTCGGCCCATGCGACGCGCGGCCTCGACGTGTTCGAAGAGGTGAGCGCTGGAACTTCCATCATCGGCAAGCAACGGCGGCTGGATCTTCTCCTGATCGACCAGCGTCAGAACAAGGCGATGGCGCTCGAGTGTAAATTCCAGGACTCGGCTGGAACGGTGGACGAGAAGATCCCCTATGCGCTCGATGATCTGGCAGCCCTGCCGATCCCGGGGGTGATCGTCTACGCCGGCAAGGGCTTCAGCGAAGGCGTACTGCACCTGCTTCAGAGCGCCTCGCGGGCGGCCTACTGTTGGCCCGACGAGACCCTCTCGCCGATCGGCCGCCGTCAGGGCGAGCCCATGGATAGCGGGACCTGGCAGCTCGATCACGCCATCGCGATGTGTTTCGGGTGGTGGGATCTGCTGACCCACGGCAAGACCCCGCTGCGCCTTGAAGGCCCCCTGAAGGAGTCTTCGAGCGGGTCAAGCGCCGAACGACCCTAATGAAGGCTGCGGGTCGGGCGTGCCCAGTGACCGGCAGAATGCTAGCGTCGCGGACCGTGAACGTTCGACTCGTGCGCAAGTACGGCTTCGAGGCCGCCCATCGTCTGATCCGCGTCCCGCCGGAGCACAAATGTGCGCGTCTGCACGGCCACAGCTTCCGCGTTGAGGTTTCGGTTCGGGGTCCTGTGGACCCAGAGGCAGGCTGGTTCATCGACTACGCGGAGATCGATGCGGCCTGGAAACCCCTGCATCAACTGCTCGACCATCGCTATCTCAACGAAATCCCTGGCCTCGAGAATCCAACCAGCGAGCTGCTGGCGCGATTCATTTGGGAGAGGCTCGCGGGCCTTCCGGGCCTCTCACGCGTCGCTATTCGCGAGACCTGTGAGTCCTGCTGTGAGTACGAAGGCGACTGAGCGGCTCAGCCCCCTACTCTAGCCGAAGACTCGCCACGAACACCGGGCCGACCAAACGAGACGAGCGACGGATCCGCCGCACCTTGCACCGAGTCGCGACTATTATGGCGGGCTGATGGAATCCGGGTTGATCATCGCCGGCAAATACCGACTCGAGAGCGAGCTCGGTCAGGGCGGCATGGGTCAGGTGTGGCGAGCCACGCACCTCACTCTCCACTCGCCCGTCGCGATCAAGTTGATGGAGCGTGAGATTGCGACGCAGCCGGAGCTGCTCGCTCGCTTTCTGCGCGAAGCGCGGGCTGCGGCCTCACTGCGCAGTCCGCACGTCGTGCAAATCCTAGATCACGGGGTCGACCAGGGCCTGCCGTTCATCGTCATGGAGCTGCTCGAGGGAGAGAGCCTGGAGACCCTGCCTTGAGCGGCGCACCAAGCTCTCTCCGGTGGAAACCGCGCAGCTACTGACGCAGGTCGGGCGCGCAGTGAGTCGCGCTCACGAAGCGGGTATCGTGCATCGCGATCTGAAGCCCTCGAACATCTTCCTCGTGCGCAATGACGACGAAACCGTCGTCAAGGTGCTCGATTTCGGCGTCGCCAAGACGCAGAACGAGCTCGGCGGAACGCTCACTCCGACGACGCGCGCGGGGGCCGTGCTTGGTACGCCGTACTACATGAGCCCCGAGCAGATCGAGGGCTTCGTCGTCGATCACCGCGCCGATGTGTGGGCTCTTGGCGTCATCGCGTTTGAGTGTTTGACGGGCCAGCTCCCGTTTGTCGGAGAGACCCTGCCGCGACTAGCGCTTGCGGTCTGCGAGCGTCCACACCCGCTCCCGTCGGACGTCGCGCCCGTGCCACCGGGCTTCGATGCCTGGTTTCTGCGCGCCACGGCGCGCGAGCTGACGCGACGCTTTGACTCAGCCAAGCGCGCCATCGCAGAGTTTCGCGCACTGTGGGGCGCTCCGCAGGGCGCAACGATGACGGAATGGGAGGACGCAGCGGGAAGCACGCAACGCGAGCGACCGCAGGACTCCACCCTGACATCGAGTGGCCCAGCGCTGCCCGCGCGCAGCTCACCTGGCATTTTCGTGGCCTCCACCACCGCTATAAGCTCGAGCTTTAGTGCGGCGAGCGCGGTGGCCCAAAGCTCGGACTACTCGGCGCGCGCCCGCTTGCGGTGGCCCACTTGGGCTGTGCCTGTGCTGGCGATCTTTGTTGTGGCCGTCGTGGTAGCAGCCTGGTCGCATCAACGGCGCAGGGGCGAGCCAACGAGGCCCAGCGGAGAGCCTGACCATCGCGCAGCAGCGGGTGCGCCCACGTCACCCGAGACGCACCACAGCGTTGACGTCGCGCTGCCCGGCCTGCCCGAAGCCAAGCCCGCGTTGGCGTCGCCGCACTCGTCGCAAGGGCTGCCAGACTCAGCGACGCCGCCGCTCGCGACGCGCACGGCGCGTTCAAGTGCGAGCCCCCAACCGCTCGGCAAGAGCGTGACCGCTGGGCTCACTGCCGCGAGTACGGCAAAGGCTGTGACCACGCCGACCCCAACACCAGGCTCACGGCGCCCCTCACCTCCAGTCGATCTAGCCTTTTAAATGCCTAAACTCGCTCTTTCTTCACTCGGTCTCGCTCTGTTGCTCACGGCGTTGGCGCCTTCGACGCTGGCAGCCGAGCCTCACCGAGCTGACGCCGCAAGCGTGTCGGACGCTAACCGCAGCACCGCTCGCGAGCTCGGGTATCAAGGCGTGGCAGCCCTTGAGCGAGGCGACGCAGCAGAGGCCAGCGACAAGCTGGAGCGCGCCTTTGCTCTCCTGCAGGTACCCACGCTCGGGTACTGGTCAGCGCGTGCCCTGGTCGCGAAAGGCAAATGGGTCGAGGCCGCCGAGCGCTACCGACTCGTCGCGCGCCTGCGTCCAACCGAAGGGGATGTCGAAGGACAGCGCAAGGCGCAAGCCGACGCCGAGCGCGAACGCGAGTCCCTCGAGGCGCGGCTCCCAAGACTCGAGGTGAGTATCGCAGCGGGGCAGCCCGCTGACTGCACCGCTAGCGTCAACGATGAACCGCTGCCGCCGGCGGCACTCGGTGTGGACAGGCCAATGAATCCAGGCAAAATACGCCTCCAACTGCGTTGCGCCGCCGGTGATGATGAGCAGCAGCTCGAGCTCACCGAGGGGCAGCGGCTCAGCAAGAGTCTGCAGTTGAAGGCCGCTATGGTGCCCGAGCCAAACGACGCTGCGGTCCCAACCAGCGCACCAGACACGCGAATGCAAACGCAGTCAGGGCACTCGCCCTGGTTCTGGGTGTCGCTCTCCGTCGGCGGCGCGGGACTCCTCACTGGCGCGGTTGCGGGCAGCATGTCGAGCTATCAGCACAGCCACTTGCAGACGGCTTGTAGTGGCCTGCAGTGTGAGCCAGAGCATTACGCCGAGCTCGATCGGTTCCAGACGACGCGGCTCGTCTCCACGCTGGGTTTCGGTGTTGGGTTGGTCGGACTTGGCACGGCAGGCTGGCTGCTATGGCACGAGCCACCTCGTAGGGACACAACAGCGCAGAGCCGCTCACAGGTCCCGCAGCTCTCGCTTTACACGAATCTCACCAGCTTCGGCGTTCAGGGGATTTTCCGATGATTTTGTCACAACGCGCCTGGGTTGGAGGGCTCGCCCTCGCAGCGCTAAACGGCTGCCTTGTCAGCAACGACTTCGAGCGAGTCCCCCACCGAGCTGCCTCCGCAGGAGCGACGAGTCACTCAGGTGGCACTGCGACGGGTGGCGTCTCGACGGGTGGCGTCTCGACGGGTGGCGTCTCGACGGGTGGCGTCTCGACAGGTGGCACTGCGACGGGTGGCGTCTCGACAGGTGGCACTGCGACGGGTGGCACTGCGACGGGTGGCACCGCAACCAACCTTTCGTGCGCAGGACTTGCAAGCTGCGGCACCGAGAGTTGTTGCGCGGCGCGCTTGCTCCCAGCAGGCACTTTTCCGCGCGGTCGCTCCAACTCAGGCAACGATGCCTCGGTCGATGGGGCCAGCGATGAGCAGCCCGAACACGCTGCGACCCTGTCCGCGTTTGAGCTCGACGCCTACGAGGTCACCGTCGGACGCTTTCGCAATTTCATGACCGCCTACCGAGCAGGATGGCGCCCCACTGCGGGTGATGGTGCACTCCAGGGCAGTACGGGAGCAGCGAGTGGCTGGGCTCCCGCCTTCACTGCGAACCTGGCAACGGGCGCCACACGCTTTCCGACCAGCGGCGCAGTCGCAGCACTGTCGACCTGGACGCCTAGCCCGTCGGGTTCGGAAAGCCTACCGATCAACCACGTCGATTGGTATCAAGCCTTGGCCTTCTGCATTTACGACGGCAAGCGTCTCCCGACCGAGACCGAGTCAGAATACGCCGCAGCGGGTGGCAGCGAAAACCGACTCTACCCCTGGGGTAGCGGGGCATCCGACGGGTCCCAAGCAACGTCCGGTTGCTGGAAGCTCGACTGCTTGACACCGGTCGGAGCACACTCGGCGGGAACAGGGAAGTACCTCACCTACGATCTCGCAAGCAGCGTCTATGAGTGGGTATTTGATTTTTCCAACCCAAGTCAATACGTCACCCTGGCCGCGGGCTGCTCGGGTCTCTCCTGCGTGCAGCTCAGCGATGTTAGCGGCGGCAAGCGTCGCCTGCGTGGTGGTGCTGTTTCCAGCAATACCGCGTATTTCCGCGCAGCGTTTCGCTTCGACGACAGTCCCTATGCCTCGGATTGGCGTTACGGGATTCGCTGTGCACGCAATGTCCCTTAACGCGTGAGCCCGCTCTCTAGCCAGAGGCGCTACCTGGAGACACCGGGCCGGTGACTAGGCGCACTCTTGCGCGGTGCGGTGCAGCGCGACGCGACGCAGCGCGACGCGACGCGGCGCGGGGAGCCCGGCGACAGCCTCGCCCTGGTTGGCACTTCCCGTGGCACGCAACTGGCACAGTCTACCGAATCCGACCGGAGTTTTTCGAACTAAGGGGGCCAAACTCCACGTGGCATAGCCCTTGCTGAACGCTCCACCGAAGCTGTGAACGCTCCACTGTTGGAGCGCGGCGGGCGTACGAAATGTCACTCGGTTTTCGACGAATCCTTCAAACTTTGCTCGGCCTCACCAGCGCTGCGGCAATCGCCCTGTTCTGTTACGTGGGGCTGCGGCGCATGGCCTACCCGTTCGAACTCGAGTGGATGGAGGGCGGAATTCTCGCGCATGTGCAGCGCGTTCTGGCGGGTGAATCGGTCTACACCGCCCCCAGCTTGCTCTGGACAGCCTTCATCTACAATCCGCTCTACTACTTCGTTGCGGCTGCTGCAGCGCGGGTAACCGGAGAGGGGCTGTTCGCGCTGCGACTGGTGTCGTTTCTGTCAACACTCGGATGTCTGGCGTTGCTCTACCGCCTTGCAGAGCGGCAGACCAGGAGCCCCATCGCCGGACTCTTGGCAGCTGGCTTTTTCGCTGCCACCTTTGAACGGAGCGGCGGCTGGTTTGACGTTGCCCGCATCGACTCGCTTGCGCTGCTCTTGTCACTTGCCGCCATGACCTCCATGGTTGGGCTGCTTCAGCGTAAAAGCGAGCCACCGGCGCCGCTTTCACTGAGCGCGCTCGCGGTAAGCGGCGGACTATTATCCCTGGCGTTTCTCACCAAACAAAGCGCGCTAATTCTGCTTCCTGCGCTGGCCTGGAGCGCCTACTCCGCGCGGCGATTAAAGGGATTACTGGCGTTTGGAGTCGGATCGCTCGCGCTGGTGGGTCCAAGCCTGGCTTACCTGCACTGGAAGTCGGCGGGTTGGTACTGGTACTACGCGCTCGAGTTGCCACTGGCTCACTCCTCGAACGGTCGCGAAGCGCTACGGATTGACTTCTGGCAGTGGGAGCTCTGCGCACCGCAGACGTTCATGGCAGCGCTGGCACTGTTCGGCGGAGTCCTGCTCTTGGCCTCACCGCGTGCGCGGGAGGGTCGCCCTGATGCCCGGGCGCTCTACGTTGGCAGCGCCACGCTGCTGATCGTTGAGTCGTACATCACGCGACTGCACATGGGGAGCTTTCTCAACGATCTGATGCCCATGCACGCGGCGCTCGCGCTGCTCGGCGGCCTTGGTTTTTCTTCGCTCTGTAACCTCGCGAGCAGAGGTTACAGTAAGGCGTGGGTCACCAGTGCCACCCTACTGGCGCTGGCTCAGTTTGCGCTGCTTGCCTATGATCCGGTGCGATTTCTGCCTCCGGCTGGGAGCACGGCTGCGGGCAACACACTCGTGCGTGGGCTCAAGAAATTCAACGGTGATGTCCTTGTCTTTTATCACCCGCACTTGACCTGGCTCGCCGGAAAGCGTCCCCATGCGCACGCCATGGCGCTGGTAGAGATCATGTATCCAGCGCGAGATCCGCGCGGTGCGCGCGAGCTCTTGAAGGCCTCGGTCGAAACCGCCGTCCGCGAGAAGACCTTTGAACATCTCGTGGTCGACGAGGCGAACTTCCTCGTCTTTACGCCGGAGCTTCGCCGACACTATTACACTCGCGGCGAGTATTTCCGTCGAGCGCCTGACGTGCTGTATCCCACCACGGGTATGCACACACGCCCGACCATCTGGATGAGTCTGATCCCGGAGCCGCGCGCGGGTCAGGTTGCAAGCTTGAGGTGAGCGCGAGCGCGCCGGCGCGGCTGCCGCAGAATCGCCGACCACCGGGCGGATGGGGGTAACTCACTCGGAAACGCCTCCTCCCAGGAGAGGTAGCGGCCTCGCGGCGAGGTGTGCCACGGAGTGCTGGGCACCTCACTTGCGGCTCTGCTGCCGAGCACAACTGGCTGAGAAGGCCTATTTTCCTGGTTTGTTGGTTCGGCGTGACCAGCACACTGTGCCAGTTCGCGGCACAACCCTCGGCTGCCGAGCAACGCGACGGCCGCACCCCGGGGACGCCCGCAGGCGCAAGCCGGCTCCGCGGCGCACTGTGTCCACGACGCGCCAAGCTAATGCTCGGAGCTGCTTGAAGCGCTAGCGATCGGCGGGACCTTTGCTACTCTCGGCCGCGTCTTCCGTAAGACTCTGGAGGAGTGGCCGAGTGGTCGAAGGCAGCGGTTTTGAAAACCGCCGATCCTTTACGGGATCCAGGAGTTCGAATCTCTTCTCCTCCGCAAATTCTGACGACTCAGTTGTCGCCCGTTGGGGGGCAAGAACTGCGCTGAGAGAGGGACTCCGGTGCGGTACGTCACGCAGACGGGCGTTGACCTGCATCGCGGACCGGACCTTTTGCGGTCAATGTTGAACCTTGGCATCTCGTTTCCCTCCTTCCGCACGCGCAAGACGCGGAAGCTGTTGACGACCTATATCAAGCCGCAGAGCAGCCAAGTCACCGGTGCGGCCCCAGCCTAAACTCAATCGGGTGTTTCCGTCTCGGCCGTCTCTTGCTTCCAGATCTGCAGGAGCGTGAAGAACAAGCTTAACGCCAGCGGACCCACCACCAACCCGATCGCCCCGAACAACGCCACGCCGCTCAGAAGCGCGAAGAACACCACAGCGCCATGCAACTGTTCTTTGCCCCGAGTGAGCAGTGGCCGCAGTACGTTGTCCACCACGCCCACCACGAAGGTGGCCCAGCACGCCAGGAACAAGGCCGAATAGACGTGTCCGGTCGCGTACAGCAACAGGGCGAGAGGCATTGCCACCAAAGCCGTGCCAATGGCCGGAAAGAACGACGTGAAGAACGTCAACAGGCCGAAGAAGAATGCCTGCGGTACATGCGCAATATAGTAGCCGATCGTTGCCACCACGGCTTGCGCCACCGCTGTCAATAAGTTGCCGCCCATCACAACGCGGGCCGACTCGCGAAAGCGCAGGAGTACTTGCCGCGTCCGATCGGAGCGCAGCGGAATGTTGCTGTTCGCCCAACGGCGCAAGCGTGGTGCATCGGCGAAAAGAAAGTACATCGCCACTGTCATCAACGCGTACTGCGTGAGGAAGGAACCAAGGACGGTGAGCCCGCCCATCGCACGGCGGGCTAACGCTCCGGACGCGCCGAGCGTTTGCCCCAACTCCTTGGGCACACTCGCCGTGTACTCAAGCAACCGCGAACCGAGAGGTTCCGGTAGCTTCATCAGTGCGTCCCTGTATTTGCCTTCATCCACGAACTGCCGCAGCACGTGCAAAGCATCATCCGCTTGCGAAACCGCGATGGACACAAGCAGCGCAATCGGTGCCAAGATCAACACGTTCGTGCCCACGGTCATGATCGTGGCGGCCAACCAGCGCCGCCCACCAACCACCCGCAAAAGTTTGTTTTGCAGACCGCTTAGGCCCGCCGTGATCAACGCTGCCAAAAGCAGTGGTTGCCACAACGGCAAAACCAACGCCGCCATCAAGGCGCCGCTAGCCATCAAAGCCCAAAATGTGAACCGACGCTCTGTCGCGGGGGACGCAACAACGACACGAGGCTCTGGCGGATCAGCTTTCGTTTCTACTGGCACGGTCGCTTATTATACGCACGGGAGGTGCCCAAGCTGGCGCGACCAGTGTAAGGAATGGCTGCCAAGAGGAAGAAATCCAAGGCACACAAGGCGCACCGATGGGCTCGAGCCCACAATCCTGGTCACTTACAGCGCGTTTTGAAAGCGATGGAGCACGAGGCCGCCAACATCGAGCACGAACAAATCGCGAAGTCGCAGTTCCAGCCAAGCAGGTCACGCGCCCGGAAGCCGTCGTACGGGCCGCTTTTCATCCGCCCCGACTCTTCGAATCCCATCGCGGAGGGACCCCTGCCATGACGCGTGGAGCACACGCCACGTCAGTGTACGGGTGCTGAGGCTACTCTTGTGAACGTCAGCTTGAGTTGCCTCAGCGCATCCGACAAGTCTCGACATCAGCGGCAGCCGCGGACCCTTCGGACGCTCGCGTACGTAGACACCGTTCAGCGCCAACACATGAAAGTGCACGTTGGGTCGCAGCGCGCCGGCCGTACGCCGCACCGGAGGTGCTCCTTAGGCGCGGTTCGATTGGACGCCGCTGTGTCGATTGGCATAGCGGAACGGAAAGTAGCTCCATCCGGAACGGTTCGGGGGGCAGGTCGGACCGCGCACACAGTGGCAGTGAGAGAAACTACGGCCCAGACGGCCGCTCACTCGTCGTTGGGAATCGCGTCGGGCTCCGGCCCTTCTCTCCATTGCCGGTGAGCAGGACACAGCCGACCTTAGGGTGCCGCCGTTTTTAGGACCACCCGCTCGCCCTCCGCACCGCAGTGGCCCCAGCGCTCCAAAAGCTTGAGCGCCTCCAACATGCGGGTCTCGGTCTTCCCTCCCAGCCGGTTCACTCCGAAAATTCGTACCGTTTCGCGGAGCAGCTCACCGCGCTCGATGGAAAAGCTGTGATTGAGCACTTCCAGGCACGCCGCTGCAAGCTCTTCCAGCGGCACCAGTTCGGGATTTCGATTTCCGGCGCGCACGGTGCGGTAGCTGTCTGGAGCGATGTGCGCGGGCCACACGAATTGATTGAAGACCCGGTAGCTTCCGCACAATTCATGCAAGGGTTCAAGTACTCGGGTGCGCAGCCGATCGGTGACACGCCGCGCACCGAACGCCTCGCCGACTCGTCGCGCCAGTTCATCGAGGTGAATCGGGGCCTCGATTTCCAGCACCTGTGCGACGCAAGCCGCTACGACCGGATAGTGGTGCGGCGCGTGGATTGTTTCAGACTCCGTTGAGATTCTGTCGAGCTGAGCGCGAACGTATGCATTTGGTGCGCGGCCGCGCGCAGCGGCCGCCCGAAGAGCCAGGGGCGCGTCTGCCGTCCGCGCGATAACGGGCTCGAGCGGCTCCGACAGCGGCACGGCGGCCACAACTGGCTGCGCCGCTGGGATGACGCCCGACCGTGCCTGCGGGCTCGCCGCCCCTTCTGGTAAGGTCGCCGCGTCCGCGGGCATGAACACGGAATCTGTTGGGCTTTGGTGCGCGCCCTCGGGTTCGGCGAGCGCCCCTTCGATCGACTTCTCGAGGCGCTCAAGCTCGCGCTCCCGGTTGAGGAACCAGTCCGTGCTCCAAATGCGGTGCAGCCGCCATCCGAGCGCCTCGAGCACGCTCTGACGGAGCCGGTCGCGATCACGAGCCGTCGCAGCGGAGTGGTACGCGGCGCCGTCGCACTCGATACCGAGTGCGTACGTGCCCGGCTTCTTCGGATGTTGAATCGCAAGATCGATCCGGTAGCCACCGCAACCCACCTGGGAATCGACGCCGTGCCCATTCGACGCGAGAGCTTCGAACACGTCCCGTTCAAAGTCGCTGTCGAACTCCGCGGCGGTCGCAGTTCCGCGCATCGCGTCTTGGCCGTGGGTGGCAGCGTAACGGAGGAACTTTTTCAGATGCGCAACCCCTCGGGCCTTGGTGCGGCTCAAGTCGATTCCGTCGGACGTCAAGGTGGAAAAGACGCGGAGCGTCTGGCGCGCTCGCGTGATCGCTACGTTGAGGCGCCGCTCGCCGCCTTTGCGGTTGAGCGGCCCGAAGCTCATGATGAGCACGCCGCGCTTGTCGGGCGCGTAGCCGATGGTCATGTAGATCTCGTCGCGCTCGTCCCCCTGGACGTTCTCGAGGTTCTTCACGAACACGGGCTCGTTGAGGCCTGGAGCGAAGTGGTGCTCGATCTCGGGGTGCGCGGCCCGGGCGTCGTCGAGCAAATCCAATATGAGCTTTTGCTGTTGGATGTTTAGCGTGACGACACCGAAGCTCCGTTGCCCGGGGACGGCGCGCAGAAGCGCCTTCACGAGGTGCCCGACGACCGCTTCGGCTTCCCCTTGGTTCCTCCGCGTGCCGCCGCAGTCGTAAACGCCGTTTGGCACCGGGTGCCAATGCACGCCGAGCTCCTCCACTCGCCCTCGAGCAGCCGGAAAGATATGGAGTCGGCCTTCGTAGTAGTTCTGATTGCTGAAGTCGATGAGGCTCTCGTGGCGACTGCGGTAATGCCAGGAGAGCCACTGCTCTTCCAGTCCGGCAGCTACCGCCTCGTCAAGAATGCTCTCCTGGTCCGCGCTTTCGTCGTCCGCATCGCCGGAAGTGTCTGCCGACCGCTGAAAGAAGTTGGTCGGAGGAAGCTGCCGTGAGTCGCCGACGATGATGGCCTGCTCGCCTCGCGCGAGCGCCCCGATCGCATCGTGCGTGCAAATCTGCGAAGCTTCGTCAAAGACAACGAGGTCGAAGCGCGGGCCCTTCGCCGGCAGAAATTGAGCAACCGAGAGCGGGCTCATCAGCAGGCAGGGCTTGAGCCGTGGCAGCAGGTTCGGAATCTGGGTTAGCAGCTTCCGGATAGCCATGTGGCCACGTTTCTTCCCGGTCTCTCGGCGCAGGATGCCCGGCTCGGAAGAATCCGCCACTGCATCGTTTGTTACGGGGATCCGGCCGATGGCCGCGGTGACGACCTCGTGACGGGCGAGCTCGATATGCTGTCGGTCTTGCTCCCGGAATTTTTCAGCCAGGCGATGGTGGTTGGGCCCGTCGAAGTCGCGCAACACTGGTACACGGTCCCTAACGGCCCCGAGCCACGTGGTGAGCAGACCTCGCTCCGCCGCGGTCCGCGATTGTTTGGCCGACAGAGATCCCGCGGCGACTGCCTCAGCAATCGGACCCACGCCGGCCTGGCTCGCATCCCGATGCGCTCGTTGATACAGGCACCACGGCCGAAACTGACGCTGTTCCCGACGCCAACGTTCGAGTCGCACGTCCAGGTCCAGGAGCGATAGCCCCTCAATGCTGTCGCTCAGTGCCAACGAACCAGCTAGGTTTCGAAGGATGCTTCGAAGTTCGCTGAGGGTCGAGGTGAGCTGAGAGCTCGCTGCGGCCAACTGCGCGCGGCGATCACTGGGAGTGGCCGGCGAAGAAAGAAAGGCGACGTGATCGAGGGGTGAGCTGCACACCGCCCGGATCCGCTGGACTGCAACCCGAAGGTCGTCCGAGCGTTTGACCGCGGCTTGAAGGGGAGTTCGTGTGAGCCGATCAGCAGCGCAGCAGAGATCTTGTTCAATGCCCGGCCGCAAGGCGTCGAGCTTCCCGTCTTCTGCTCGAAGCGCCCGAGCGCTCTGAAAGTCGTGGGCGATCCGTTGGTTTGTCGGAAGCGCGCCGACCGCGACGGCTCGCAACCGGCGGCGAGCCGACCACAGCATGAGCCAAGCGAGCAGGACAAATGCGGACGCCCACCGCCCAAACTTCGAAGTCATCTCTTCGAGCTCAAGGGCATACACGGACGCTTGCCAGCGGGTTGCGAGATCGTGCCGTTGGGCGTCCGCTGTTTCGGCGCGAGTCAGCCAGCTCGACGCGCGATTGCGGAGTAGGGACCACTCCACGTCGTTCCAAGCGGCGGCCGGAACGGGACCGGAGCCGACGGCCCGGGCAAGGCACGCGAGATCTTCCGCTGCTGACAGGGTTGTTGGCGCTGAAACTGCAAGCGTTTGGGCCAGGGCGCTCGCAACGCGTTCGATCGAGCGAAACGCCGAGAGCGCGGCTTCAACGAAACCACGAACGCGATCGTCGAGTTCGGAAGACCAGTTTTGGGGCGAGGACCCAACCCAAGCGCTCCCGTTCACCGGAGCGACATCCCCCGCGCTGATCCCCAGCGTCGCCGCCGCTTCCAGGAGCTTGGCGTACTCAGCAGCCGTGAGCGCCGCCATGTTCGGGAGCGAAATGCGTATATCAGGCGCTGTTTGGAGAGCGATGAGCCTTGCGCTCGCGCGGAAGAACGACAACCCGATGGGCCGCGGCACGTGTAGGGCCTGGACGTAGTCGTTGAGCTGGCCGCGCATGTCGCCGAGCGTCGCGCTGAGTGCCTGCCAGCTCGCTTGGGGCGCTTGAATGCGGTTGTTCAGGCTCTTGCCCAGGGATTCGATGGCTTCCTTGCGGTTCGCCTTATTGCTGTGCAGCTCAAGGCAGAAATCGCCGAGCCCCACTTGGTTCAGCCGGCGGTGGACGACGTCGAGCGCGGCCATCTTCTCTGAAACAAACAACACCGATTTCCCGGCGCCCACCGCAGCGGCAATGATGTTCGCGATCGTCTGGGACTTGCCGGTGCCAGGGGGGCCCTGCAACACGAACGTCCTCCCGCGGAGTGCGCCGACGACCGCCGACATCTGCGTTGAATCAGCGTCCATCACAACCGGAACTTCGGACGGAGCGATCGCCGCGTCGAGCTGTTCCGGGCGCACCTCGGGGCCTCCCGACACGTAACGCCTGCCACTTGCCTCGGCGATGTGGCGCACGAGAGGATTGGCGAGCAGCGCCTGCGCGTTCTGCTGGAGATCGGACCAGAGAAGGAACTTGGCGAAGCTGAACAAGCCGAGATGGGCCACGTCCAACACTTCCCAACGGGGAATTCGCTGAATGGCGGCGCGCACAGCCCGGAGGGTGCCGGGGATATCGACGCCCCTGTCGTCCGGCTCCAAGTTGACGAGCGCCGAAAGGTCCACAGCGAAGTCCCGCTTCATCTTTTCGACGAGAGTGACATTACCCAGCGTGTCCTCAGCTAACCGGCGCAGCCGCGCTTCCCGCTTGGTGCGGGAGTAGTCGAGCGTCACGGGGACTAACACAAGGGGGGCGAGACGCACGACCTGGCTGTCCTCTGACTCAAACCAGCGCAGCAGCCCAATGGCGACGAAAAGCGTGTTGGCGCCCCCCTCCTCAAGCGCTCCGCGGGCTTCGCGGTCGATCTCAGTCGCTTGGCTGATCATGCGGATCTGGTCGTACGGGCAGTGAACGACTGAGTTCTCCAGATCCGCGCAGTACTGTTGGCGGAGCGTTTCGGGATCCACGCGCATCTTGACAAGTTTTTCGTCACGCTGATCCGCTGCGTCGCGAGGCGGCTTCGCGTGGATGGTGAAAACCTTCTCGGCGGCGAGCATGTCTTCGAAGTTGGCGACATCGGGAACTTCCATTGGCAGGGTGCTCTTGCCGTCGATGCGAAAGTTCAGCAGTCGGTTCCTCAAACTGAGGTCAAGCAGCTGTTCGCGCCAACGCTGAAACCGAATCTCGAGGGGAGTGCGCGCGATCGGCGATTGCGGTGTCTCGCCCGGGCGCGACCGCTCACCGCTCAGCCCAAGCGTCAGTGCCGTTGCCACGACGGAGTCGGCATCCGCGTCGTTCGGTTCGCTCGCGACCATTGCACCCGGATTACGGAGCGACAGCGGACGAAACCGTTCGCGGCGCATCACGCGAACGTCGAGTGCATACTGGAACTGGTCGTCGTCCGTGAGACGATTGTGCGCTACGGATACCGCCTCGACGAACGACAGCGGTGCTCGAGCGGTGGCCGCGGTGCTCTCAAGGCACAGGAGCTTCTTGAGTTGCAGGGACGTTCGCACACGAGCAGCGTCTCTCACCACACTATCAGGGAAGCGATCGTCCTCCAGCCAGACGCCCACGAACGCGTGGCCCGTGGTGAACAGAAGCACGGGGGCCAGTCCCATTTGTTCGAGGCAGGCCGCGAACAGGAGCGTCAGATCAAGGCAGTTGCCCATGCGCTCGTCGAGGAGCTGATCGACGAGGCGTACCTTCTGGCCGAGCGCTTCAAAACTGGCAGGAAGCCCAACGTAGATGATCTCCTGCGCTTGGACCACCTCGTAGAGCGCCCGCACCATTGCAAGCACGCGTTCGGGCGACTCACTCTGGTAGCCGTCGAGTGCCGAACTCCCGGTTAGCGCGTGCAAGCGCTCGGAGACTTGGCGAAGCAGCTCGGCCACTCGGCTGTGGTTCGGAATAACGAACGCCGCCAGGAGTCCCAACGGTCCCCGGGACCCTGGCCACTCGTTGAAGGCGAGAACTTCAATCGGCGAGGCGCCGCTCGCGAGCGGCACTTCGCCATCCCGCAGTACCCATTCGAGGCGACCGCGCTCGGCTTCCAACACGGTCCGCAACCGGCCGGGCTCGAGCCGCAGGTCGACGGTGTCGAGATATCTAATCTCCCCGGGTCGCAAGCGTTCGAGCCGCACCTCAGGAAGCGTGCCGAGGCTGGGCGAAATGGAAATCGTAAGCGTCGGATCGTTCCAGCTCTCCTCGAACGGATTCTCGATGCGAATCCCTGTCACGATCGGCACCCCGCTCTGCTCCATGGCAAAGCAGACCGTGGGAGAGTGCGACAGCTCGACACGAGCCCGCGCAGTGGAGTCTTGCTGAGCGAGCGGAGCGCTACTGGTCATCTTGAGTCTCGTGAGTCATGTCGCCGGCGTTGGCGAAGCGCATCGTCAGCTGGCCGCTCCAGCGAGATCGTCTAGGGCAAAGACGCTTCGCGTGTGGCGCGGACATTGTTGGGTGGCTGCCGGTGCGGAAGGTCATCGCGTACTGGGTAAGATTACAGGATCCGGCATTAGAATTCTGGTTCTGACGGAGTTCGCGGGATGAACCGGCCGAAGGCCCGACGCTGAAGGATCTTCGGCGTCGCATCTGCACACCTGCGCTCCGGCCCTAAGGTCGGCAGGCCGATCCATCTCGCGGAGACGCTCGGCACTCTGCGAGGGCCGACCGAGCCCCTCACGTCCGCCACCGGCGGCGACGATGAGGACCTCGCGTCGGCACCTGCGGGTGAGGGATCGATGTCGACAAGGGAACACGCAGTTCCCGAAGTCGCGAATGCCCTTGTGGCCTTGATCTGGAAACGCTCCGGAGTGAGAAGCTCCACCTGATGAAGTACGGGGTCGTTCAGTTCGTGGTGACCGCGCACGTAACAGCGGTATGCCGCCTCTGCTCGCACCTGAGCTCGCGCGCCTGACGATCAAGATGTCGACGTGCGTGGTGCCCTGGCTTTGCAACGAGCAACGCCGCGATGCGCCGCAACCTGGTGTTGGTGCGGCGCGGAACCACTGACTCACGACCAACCAACCAACCAACCAACCAACCAGCCATGTCGGCCCCATTGGCTCCAGCGACTGGACTGGCAGACAATGACGAGCCCACAATCCTGGTCACTTACAGCGCGTTTTGAAAGCGATGGAGCACGAGGCCGCCAACATCAAGCACGAACAAATCGCGAAATCGCAGTTCCAGCCAAGCAGGTCACGCGCCCGGAAGCCGTCGTACGGGCCGCGTTTCATCCGCCCCGACTCTTCGAATCCCACCGCGGAGCTGCGACCGGCGCGTGCAGCGGCAGCGGCAGCAGCAGCGGCAGCGGCAGCCGCGTCTTGACAAAAGTCGTAGGTGGCAGCCGCGCGTCGAACGTTGCCGAACAGAGCTCATGCTCGGCAAGTTAGGTGCCCGCGAGCACAGCACTCCTCACTGCACCGCCGCCCTGGCCTCCACCATGCGATTCACGTTCCACATCTGCGCCAGGGTGAGCGTCATAGCGCCCATCACCACCATGCCCAGTAGGTGGTAGTTTTCGATGCGACCCGACGCGCTCTGGATTACCAGGAGCCCCGATACTGAAGACGAAACCGCTCCGGCAAATTGCGTCATGGACGAGCTCACGGCCATGTAGGCGCCGCGGTCCTTGCCGTCGGGCACGCCCGAGATGAGGGCCATCGTTGAAACCTGTCGCGCTGAGACGGTCGTCATGAGCGCGCAGTTACCAGCAATGGCCAACCAAAGTGGGATACTGCCTAAACCGGTCCACCACCAGACCAGGGCCACTCCCAGGCCACTCGCGATGGCGAGTAGACGGAATTTGCCGATGCGATCTGCCAAGCGCCCCAGCAGAGGTCCCGCGGCCATGCCCACCACGCCACTGGCCATGTACATCATCGGAAGGTGGCGCAGCGACACGCCAAGGTTGTGTACCGCGAAGTTACTCGCGAAGGGCTGGAGCATGAAGCCGCCGGTCGCCACCAGCATGGTCGCAGCGAAACCCACCAGGTAGCGTCGATTGGTCGCGGTCTTGAACAGATGCACCAGCGGATTTCGGCCCAGCGCGCTCTCCAGATGGGCCGTGATGGGCTGCAATTTCCAAACAATCACGCACCCCACCAGCAGGCCCACAGCCACGATCATGCGGAAGGGGCCGTGCCATCCGAAGTGGCCCGCCAGAAACAGTCCGATCGGGATCCCCATCACCTGGCTGGCCGCAAAGGCGCTTTGGATAGAGCCCATCACTCGACCGCGCGCCTGCAGTGGGAAAAGATCGGCGACGATCGCGTAGCTCACCGACGCGATCACTCCGCCGAACAGTCCGGTGACCACGCGCGCTGCAAGCAGGAACGGATAGTTCGGTGCGATGCCACAGAGGAGGGTACCCAGCAGAAAGCCCGCATAGAAGCTGAGCAGTAGCCTCTTTCTGTCGAACTTATCCGCAAAGCCGGCAGCTAGTAGCCCGGAGATACCGGCACTGAAGGCGTAGGCGCTCACCACCAAGCCGAACTGCCGCGCGCTAATGTCAAGCGCGGGCATGAGGATGGGCCCCAGCGGCGAGAGGATCATGAAGTCCAGGACGACCGTGAACTGTAGGAACGCCAGCAGGGCCACCACCAGCTTCTGGTAGGAGGAGAAAGCAACGGCTAGCGCTTTGGCGGTCTTGGGAAGGGGCATGACTAGAGCTAGCGGGTGAAAGCCTGGCGATGAGGCGGTGGGGTAGTCGAGTTGGTGCTAACCACTCGTTCTGATGACCGTGGTAAGTCCTAGAGATCGCTTGCTGTTTCGATTCAGTCTGTACGGCTTTCTCAAGAACCAGCAATACTACGAGCCGTTTTTTTTGCTGGCGCTCCGAAGTAAGGGCCTGAGCTTTTTCGAGGTTGGGCTGCTGTTCTCCTTTCGTGAAATCTGCGTCAATTTGATGGGGATCCCAGCGGGATTTCTTGCCGATATGTATGGTCGGCGTTCGTCTTTGGTCATTTGCTTCGTCGCCTACATCGTGTCGTTCGTCGGTTTCGCCTTCGCTACCAGCATTCCGGTGCTGGTGCTCACGATGGTCGCCTTTGCCATCGGGGAGTCATTTCGCGCAGGCACTCACAAGGCGATGATATTTCACCACCTGCGACTGACGGGACGCGAGTCGGAGAAGGCAGCCGTCTACGGGTTCACCCGGTCTTGGTCCAAAGCAGGGTCGGCGTTGTCTTCACTGCTTTCAGGACTATTGGTGTTTGTGACGGGCAACTACGCCCGCATCTTTCTGTTCAGCATCCCACCGTATCTGCTTAATTCGCTCAACGTGGCATCGTACCCGGCCGTCCTTGAAGGCGAGGTCACACGTCGACGTTTTTCCATCCGCAGCGCGTTCCAAACGATGTGGAGAGAGACGATTGCTTGCGTCAAACAACCCGAACTGCGGGGTCTGTTTATCGAATCGGCGACGCTGCAAGCCATTGCGAAGACCGTGAAGGACTACGTTCAGCCCTTGGTGGTTCTGACCATTTCTGGTGTCGCTGTTCATGGTTTCCTCGGACACGTCGATGCGACCAGACGCTCAGCGCTCTTGCTTGGTGTTCTCTATTTCGTCTTGAACACCGTCGCTGCGACCGCCAGCCGCAGTGCCCATCACTTTGACCGGTTGAACAAGAGTCCCATTCCCTGGCTTTGGATTGCGATCGCGTTTGTGGGCGGTTTGCTCAGTGCTGGGCAAGTTGCCCACGGGTATTTCCCCTGGGCTACGTGGATTTCGATCATTGGCTTCGTCCTGCTCGTCTCCCTGGAAAACCTGTGGCGTCCGCTATTTCTCGACCGTCTTGACGACGTTTCAGATAGCCGATTTGGCGCAGCGGTGCTGTCCGTGGAGGCCCAGTTCGCTTCCTTGGGGGTGATGCTTTGCGCGCCCCTCGTGGGCAAGACGGCCGATCTGTTCGGTCTCAAAGGAGTCGGCCTGGTTGTCATCTTCATCGCCGCAGCAACAGGGGTGCTGGTTCGCCGACGCAGACTCCCGCGAAGTTGACTCTGAGCTCGCGATGAGTCCACTGCTGAGTTAGTCCGATTTCCCGGACAACCAATGGATCAAGATGAAACTACGGTTTCCAGCAAACAATGCCGCAAATGGGCCGTCGCGCACTCGACGGCGGGGCGTGAACGTGGCCATCGCGGTGGCCACCGCCCTGTTCGGAGCCGCAGCTGGGGTGAACGCAGAGCCCGTGCCGACGGGACCCATCGCCATCGGCTCGTCCCTTCGAGCCTGTCTGGCGATGGATCCCAAGACACAGCGGGACGTGCGTCGAGCGTGCCTCAGCGCTGTCGCCGAGACCCTTGACTTGGGCCTGGACTACCAACGCTGCCTGATGAACATCGTGCGCCCTCCAGGGGCACCACCGTGCCCCGTGAGGCCACAGATCGCGGTCGGCCAAGCCGTCGACTGCACCCACAGCGCCACAGCTCACGAGCCGCGCTGCCTCTCCGTGAGTCCTGGCGAGCAACTCCGCATCGTATTGCGAGCCCTCGAGCCAGAGGATCCCAAGCAAACCGCCGCTGTTGCCGCTCGCTTCTTGCGCACCGCCGGGCCGGGAAGCTACACCTTGGTGGCGCAGGGCGGAGTGAGCCTCGGCAGCTGGCAGGCGGGATACGCCTACGTGATAACCGAGCTACTGAAGACGCAGCGAGAGTCACGGTCCACCCCGGTGTACCGCACCGTGGCGGGCACCTCCGCTGGCGCGGTCAATTCACTGGCATTTGGACTCGAGGGTTGTCGTCCCGATCGACGTCGTCCGCAGGATACGCTCGCATGGAAGCTGTGGATCGAGCGAGTGCGCCTGTTTTCCGGGGGCGACGTTCCGGGTCTGATGGAGCCGCGCCCGGAGTCGAGCCGCGAGGCCGCCGTCTTTAGCGATGGACCGCTGAACGCCGCCATGGACGACGCGCGTCTCGAAATGCAAACCACAGCCAACTCCCTCCGGGCCTCCTGCTCGTTTGATCTTGGATTCGTAGCAACGCATCTTACCAGCAGCTCCACTCCCATCCACCTGCGGGTGGATCCCTCGGGCGACACTTTTCGTAGCGTTGTGGCGCCGCGCGCCTCGGAGCGCTTTGGGGTGCGCATCACAGTGCGAGCCGCCAAGCCCGCGGGCGCGCCCGCAGGAGTCGATTTCCGGAACGTGTTCGAGCCGCCAGCCGTGGCGGCCCCGGGTGCCCCTGCAATCCCCAACGAAGCGTACTTTGCGCAAATCGGTGAACAGTTGGAGCCCACGAGGGACGAGGTACTTTCGGGGATCCGCGCTTCGGGAGCGGTTCCGTTCGCGTTTGCGCCTGTGGATTTGAACTACCGCGGCTATGACGCCACGGCTCAACGCTTTGTCAGCAGGCGGGGACTGTTCGTGGATGGTGGAGTCCTTGAAAATACGCCCCTTGGGCTGGCGGTGGCACTCAACGAACGGAGCAGTCCGTTCGCCAGCAACCCCTGGTTCAGTGAGTTGTCGACGGCGGGGGACACCTACATTTACGTCTCACCGGGCGTCCACGACTGGGAGCCGGAGAGTCTTGGGCTCAGGGCTGATCCAGCAGAGCAGTCTACCAGTCCGCTCGGCACGTACCTCAACTGGATGCTCAGCGTGGCCAACGCGGGGAGCATGGCGCGCTTGTCCCAGGCTACCGAGGAGCATCCCTTCCTGCGGCAGGATCGCGCCGGTGATCGCACCCCACCACGCATGGTGGTTCCCTTGCGGCACTTTCCGATCACCGGTGATCAGCTCGGGCAATTCTTCGCCTTCGCCTCGCGTAGCTTTCGCATCTTCGACTACGTCGTGGGCATGGTTGACGCCGAGTACAACTACGAGCGGATCTCCGGGCACGCCGCGTCGTCCTTCTCGCTCCCCGAGGGGCCCAGCGCGCCACCCGACGCGGATCGACTGACCGAGCGCCACGCCTGCACACGAGCCTTTTATCAGCAGTGTGTCTTTGGCCAGCCTCTCGTCGCAGCAGACTGCGGCGAACAGCCGAAACTTCCGGTAAATTGCAAGACAGACGATACCGAGTTCAATGCACTCCTCAAGGCGAACTGGCGCTTTCGGCGTTGGGTGAGCGCCGGTCGCCCACAGCGCTACCCGAGTGATCTGGACGCATTTCTCGGCATGCTTGAGCGGGGTTCAATGCCGTTCGCGGACGTGCCCGAGCCCTACCGAACGTTGCTCAAAGAGCGAAGCGGTCAGAGCTTTCAGAGGGTGTTGGCTGGTGATGCGCTCGAACGGCTCCGCGCGAAAGAACGATTTGTTACGCGTCTTACGCTCGGAGTCGGCGGACGCGCGCTGGTGGACGCCGCCGTCTACCGGGAGTTCCCGAAATGGCACTGGGGCCTTGGCTATCCCGAGCGCGGACTTGAGGCAGAGCTCGGACTGACGCTCAAGACCTGGGGTCAGTCCAGTGCCCTGCGTTGGGACAACCGATTGCGAGCCTACGGCTTCAGAAGCAACTACGTCGTGTTCCCTGGGAACGACCTCCACCAAGAAAAGATGCTCAACCTGGACGCGTCAACGGCGCTCACCTGGGCAATCACCCCCGGGACGCCGGGGCTCTTCGACTTTGAGTTCGACCTCGGGCCACTGGCAGCCGAGCGCCACAAGACGGACTGGGACGGAGGGCGATGGGTGTTTTATCGGTTCGGCGCGGAAGCGGGGATCAGCGCCGTGCTGCTGCAACGTGTCTACCTGCGCTTCGAAAATCAGCTATTTTTCAACAGGTTCCGCAAAGTTAACGGTCCCTACATCCCATCAACCCAGCAGGACGCTGACCCCTACCGACTCCAGGTGAGCGTGGGACTGCGTTTCTTCTGACGTGTCAGTCTCCAGCGTCATGGAACCATGCGCGCCGGATGCGCTGGAGTTCGCAGTCGCCACGTCACTTCGTAGCGTCGCCGAAATAGAGCGGAA
Organism: Polyangiales bacterium; assembly: GCA_038207155.1. Taxonomy (GTDB): domain Bacteria; phylum Myxococcota_A; class Polyangia; order Polyangiales; family Polyangiaceae; genus FEN-1139. The sequence continues at coordinate 24,746 of JBBRAB010000019.1, read as the reverse complement.
TGAACGCGTTGGTCCCATGCGCGGCGCGCACTGGCAGGTCTGTGAAGGCAACCGTGCGCGTCTCAGCAGTGCGCCGTTCCTCGATGGCCGTAGTCCACTGGTCGCTCCACAGGCTCGTGAAGCCGACGAACGACACCTTGGCGTGGTCGTTGACAATCATCGGAGTCGCCCCGGGAGCGCCGGTGGTGTTGACGTAGCCATTGAACACCTCCACCTCGGAACCGCTCCGCGCGACCAGCGAACTGACGGGCTTATTCTCCGTTTTGTAGTCGAAGATCCAGAGCCTGCCGCCGGTTGCGAGAAAGTCGGCCACGGCACCGTCTCCATTCTCGCAATTCAGGCCTCTGCCCCAGACCGACGTGCCTGGCGGCGCGAACCGCTCATCACCGCCGACATTGGCGGCGTTCTCAATGAACACCTTGACAGGCTTGGTCTGACTATTGGAAAACCCGCCGCTGAGCTCGCTGACTACGGTGGTGCGCACGACGTCAAGCACCGTCCGGCCGTAGCCTCCGCGATGCTCGAGCAGCAGCGGCTTGTCGGACGCCTCTGAGATGTGAATGAAGGTGTTTCCGAGATCACTCCACATAAAGTCGATCCGCTCCACCGTGGCCGGCACCGAAATCTGGCCGCTCAGGTGGTACGCCTGCTTGGGGAACACAACCACGCGGCGACCGCTGTTCATCGCAGCATTGACGGCCTTGAGGTCATCGGTCTTGCCATCGCCAACCGCGCCGTAGTCATCCACGATCGCCCAGTCCTTGGCGGGCTCCCCCCAGGCCACGAGCGGGGATTGCTCGATCGGAAGCCCGAGCGAATGCGTGGGTTCCCCAAACGGACTCACCGGAGTGAGCGCGACGTATTCGTCGATCGTCGTGCCTGCCACGACCACCTTGGAGTTGCGCGTGATAGCGCTGGCGTAGCCCGTCACGCTGATGCCACGAGCCATCAGTGACTGCCCCGTGTCGAGGCTGAGCTCAATCGCGGCTCTAGCTGATTTTCCCTTGAAACTGCTGTCCAAGAGCACCACTTGAGCCCCCACCTCGTCGACCACCAGGCCTTGAGCTTGGGTGGCGGTTTCATCGACACAGAGGTCACGACCCGACAGACCCGCTGCGGCGCGCACTGCTGCGGTCTTCTGATTGCGAAGCGTGACGTGCTCGAACGCCGTATTCACCTCGCCCTCCTCCTGTTGGTAGATGCCGTAGTCGAAGCCGTCAACGGTGAGATCTCTGTAGTAGCCTTGAGCGGAGCCGATCTTGATCCAAAGTCCGTATTTGCCCTGCCCGTCGCCGGAGCGAATCAGCACGTTGCTGAGTGCGGAGAGATTGGCTCCCTGAAAGAACAGGCCCACGGCGCCTGGGTTGCCGCGACCGGTGTCGAGCGTCAGGTTCCGCAACGCATTGTTGGCCGGGATGTTGTTGAAACGCGTGTCGGGGTGCTGATAGGCGAGCACGATCTTGGGCTTGCTGGCATCGCCAAATCCAGGCAATTTATCCTTCAATTGGATACGGGTGCCCTCGCGACTCTGCCCAAGGAAGCGCACGTTGACAACATCGAGCCAGTCGTAACCCGTGGGCGCCTCCAGCGAAGCTCCGCGGTAGATCAGAGTGTCGCTCACCAGATAGGTTCCGTCAGGAAGGTACACGGCGTACCTTTCCGCGCTCCCCCATTTGTCGACCAAGAACGCTGCCTTGAGGAACTCCCAGGCATCCCGAAGCGCCTCGGTGTCGTCCGCCACGCCGTCCCCAACAGCAGCGCGTTGGCCCTTCGGTGGTTTGCGAACGTTGTAGATGCGACCGCCGTTCTGTATCAACATCGAGTCGGGAAATGGTTCGCTGATGGTGAGGTTGCGATCGCCGCAGGTTGGCTGCGACGCGGAACCACCGGTGGCGGACACGGCTCCCGTCGCGTGACCACCCGACGCGGACGCGCCCCCAGAGCCACTGGACGCGCCAGACCCGCCCACCGAGCCCCCGCTGCCCCCAGTGTCCCCATCAGGGGACGCGCTTGAGCAGCCCGTGAACCCTAAAGCGACAGCGGTCATGACCAACATGGGGCGAAGGAGATGGGGCATGGTGGAGAAGTATCTCACAGGATCTGAGGGCCTGCTGCCGAAAAAGCTCCCCGGTAACCCGACCCAACTTGTCGGTAATTCCTTCAACTGACGCAGGAACTTCCGGCCTGTTCGACAGGTGACAGTGGTCCTATGCCGTCGGTGCCTGCTCGGAAACCAACTGTGACGGGACCAAGACAATGTCCGCGATTGACCCAGTCGTCATGTTCTTCGCGCTCGGCATATTTGCCGGCATCGCCCGAGCCGATATCAAGCTACCGGCGGCCCTGTATGAGTCAATCAGTCTCTTTTTGTTGCTGTCGATCGGGCTCAAGGGCGGCATCGAACTAGCCAGGCAATCCAGCAGTGAGCTCCTTTTTCCCCTGATCTCGGTGATGCTGGCAGGTGTCGCGCAAACCGTGCTCGGCTATGGCCTGCTTCGCTTCGTGCTGCGAGTTGCGACCGCTGACGCGGCAGCCATCGCGGCGCACTACGGCTCGGTCAGTGTCGGCACCTATGCCGTAGTATCCAGCTACTTGACCAATCGCCACGTCGCGTATGAGCCACACATGCCGGTCTTCGTCGTGGCCCTCGAGATCCCGGCAATCATCGTCGGGGTCCTCTTGGCGAAGGGTAGAAGCCTGGGCGGCTCCAACACCAAGTCCCTGCTCCACGAGCTCTTTCTGGGCAAGGGCGTGGTGTTGCTGGTCGGTGGTTTGCTGATCGGTTGGGCAGCGGGACCCAAAGGGATGGCTCCGTACCTGGGATTTTTTGTCGGTGGATTCAAGGGAGTTTTGGCGCTGTTCCTCCTTGAAATGGGCCTGCTCTGTGCGGGCCGGATTTCAGACTTGCGCAGCAAGGGCGTCGGACTCTTGCTGTTCGCCATCTTGATGCCGCTGCTCGGAGGCCTGATGGGGGCCACCCTGGGTCCAGTGATCGGTCTCAGCATTGGAGGCACCGCCGTCCTTGCCACGCTCCTGGCGAGCGCTTCCTACATAGCCGTCCCAGCAGCCATGCGCATGATGGTCCCAGAGGCGAACCCGACGCTTTCGCTCGGGGCAGCCCTGGGTGTTACATTCCCCTTCAACGTAACGCTCGGAATCCCGCTCTACGTCAAGCTCAGCACTTACCTCCATGGGGTCCTGTCATGAAGGCACATCATCGAAAGCTCGTCACCCTGATCGCTGAGAGTGCTCTTGAACCGAGCATCGTCCACAAGCTGTCGACTCAGCCCATCAGTGGCTACACGATCACCGACGCGCGGGGCACCGGAGCTCGCGGCAGTCGACCCGGCACCACGGCGGAGACTGGGAATATTCGCTGTGAAGTCGTCTGTCGGGAGGAGGTCGCTCGCCAGATCGCCGAGGAATTTCTGGAGGAATTTGGGCGCAACTACGCGCTCGTCGTCTACGTCGGGGATGTCACGGTCCTGCGCGCTGACAAGTTCTGAGTTTCCCAGGCCAGGAGCGAGCAATGCCTTAGGCCCAGGCCGCCGAAGCCGGTTTTGGTGACGCAAGGCGGCGTGCTAGCGCATGTTCTTGGCAAACTCCGCGCGGGCGGCCTCTAGGATAGTCACGACGGCGGGGTGACGGATCCGACGCTCAACGGAGATCGCATAAAACCTCTCACGAACGGCGTCGATACGTCCTACCAGCTGGAGCCCGTACTGCTTGGCAACACTGTCCTCAATGACGGAGGGCACAGGAACGAGTCCGGCACCATCCTGACCAAACACCTTCAGCAGCGCGCTGTCGTCAAACTCGGCCGTCACCTGTGGACGCAGTCCCTCGCTCTCGAACCAGTTGTCCAGCGCGCGGCGCGTTGCCGTGCTTTCGCTCGGCAGCAGCAATGGTGCGCCTTCGAGGGAGCGTGGGAAGTCCTTGCGATAGCGCAGCGCCAGGCTCCTGGTCGCCATGATACTCACGCCACACTCACCGAGGAGATGGTTGAACGCCTTGATCGACGAGCCCGCGACGAGCGGACTGTCGCTGATCACAACGTCAATCTCATGGGCCGCCAGACTGGACAAGAGTCTCTCCAGCTTGTCCTCGCGACACAGGAGCCTCAAGGTGTCCCCCGCGGCGAGCGCGGGATCGAGGATGCGCTTGGCGATGAGCTTCGGAACCACCTCCGCGATACCGACCACGAGTCGAACGGGCCTACCCGCTGAGCGCCCCTTGACCGTCTCCATCATCTCTCGCCCGAGCGAGAAGATGTCCTCGGCGTAGCCGTAGACGAGCTTCCCGGTCTCGGTCAGGGCCAGGCCCCGCCCCTGCTTCTGAAATAGGGGCTCACCGAGGGACTCTTCCAGCGTGCGGATCTGCTCGCTCACGGTCGTGTGAGTGAGCCGCAGTTGGCGAGCCGCCTTGCTTATGCCGCCCTCCCGCGCCGCCAGCCAGAAGTAGTGCAGGTGGTGGTAGTTTAGCCATTCCATGCGACCAATATATGTCGACTGGGCCGACATGTCCTGAAGAAACCACGGAGCTTTCCGACATGCGAGTTTGGCCACAGCCTGAGACCCAGGAGCTCGGCCGCGGAGTTATTCGGTGAGAGCGCCACTGCTCGTGAAGGCGGGTGACGACAGGAGAGCGGTCCTTGCGAACCAGTCCCAGAGGATGGGGGATGCCTGAGGGCCCCGCTTCACCGGCGCTTGAAGCGAAGCAGCTGCTCCTTGCCTGCTCGATCCGAGTTCGACGCTGCTGGAGTTCGCGACTCCAGCAGCTCGAACTCGGTTGCCAGCAGCGCCGTCACTTCCTCGGGCAGCAGGCGAAATGGCGGGCCCTTTGCGGGATCGGCGGCTGGAACGATCGGGTACACCAGGCTCCAGAGCTCGCCACCGCTGCGAAGCAAGCTGCCCATCGCTGTTGCCCAGTCGCTGCGGCGTGCGGGGGGGATGGCGCAGAGGAACGTGTAGTCGAACACGAGCCCAAAGGGTTCGGTCGGGACGAACTCAAAGAAGTCCCCCACGCAAAGAGACGCGGTCGACTCCCCCGCGGTCACTTCGTCAAAGCGTGCGCGCGACGATTCAGCGAGATCGAGCCCCACCGCGACCAACCCTGCGCGCGCCAATGTGAGCACGTCGTAACCCGCGCCACAGCCGGGAACGAGTGCGCGCGTGCCCGGCGCGGGCGCCCAAGCGGCTAGCGACTCGTGAAGCGCCGGGGGTGATTCACCCCGATCCCAGGGGACGTTACGCTCGCGCCAATGGGCTTCCCAGGTCGGGACAAAGGTCATGGCGTAAGCGTAATCCGAATCCTAAGGAAACGTCACCCGGGGGATCTCGCGCTCACGACCGTTGGCAGTCAGCTCCCAAAAGTGACAGCTACCACGCGCGATGCGAAAGATGCAGACCTCCGTGTCGGACCTGACTGCGCGATTCGCGAGCACCCAGGGCCGCTCTTCGCAGAGGCGCTGCTCGAGCGCCGGATCGTGAACGAACTCGACCTTGCCATTGACGCGCAGCATCTTGCTATCGCCGAAACTGCCGGCTGTGTGGTGAAACGCGGCCTCAACGGCTCCGTTGCGTGCCAGCTGCTCGGCGAGCGGCTTGCTCGAAGCCGTGTGGTAGTAAAATCCCGTTTCATCTGCGAACCACAGCAGCAGCCCGCGCACGTGCGGGACCTGCTCCTCGACCGTTGCAAGCCAGGTGACGGGGTTCTGATTGGCGACCTCAATGATCTCGTCCATGCCCATGGAAGTCTCTCCGCGTGAGGGATGCGTCCCAGCATGAGCGACGCGCTCCAGCGACGCCTTCACGAGCCTATCCTTGACGAGCACGATCCGAGCTTTGTTGCTGATGCCGGCGTGCAAACGCGGTCGCGGGCAGCACGGCGGGGTCCGCACACGGGCGCGCGCCCGCGACTCCCTCCCGACCGAGAGCTCGACGAAACGCCGTTGGCGAGCTCGCGAAGCGCCCCTGGAAACATCGCACGAAATACGATGAGCTATTGAACCCGCAGTCGATCGCGACTTCAGTGATCGAGCGCTCTGAATCGCGTAGTTGGCGGCTTGTCAACGCCTCACGGCGTTTGCCCGTTCAGCCAACACTCACGAACTTTGCCGCACTGAGACACGCCTCGCCGCCCCAGCGATAGCCCGCGAGTTTTCCGCCACGCGCGATGCTGTAGTCGAGGCAAGCCACCTTTTCCCCGAGCAACCGCGGCTCCCCGGTCATCCAATAGTGACCAAAGAAGACTGGGCGCGGGTCGTCGTAGTCTACCAATAGATGCGACGGGAGGGGCGAATCTGGCAGCTGAGCACGTTGCGGCTCAGCGAGCAGCGCGGCCGCGCGAAAGGTGCGCGCCTCTGAGTCCCACCAGCGGAGCCTCACCCGCTTGCGCTCGTGGCCGTCGCTGTCGAGAAACGAATGGCCCTCGGGCAGCGGGGCCTCGAGTCCCTTCAGCAGCGCCTCGATTGCCTTGAAGACGTTTGGGTCTGGACTGTCTTGCTCACTGAGTGGGCCCCAGCCACGCGTTGCCGAGGCGAGCAGCTCGGCGGGCAGACAGAGCGATTGGGTCAGCAGTGGCCGCAGAAATGCCAGCAGGCGCGGGTGCCAGCAGGCGTGAACCACCTGAATTTCGCCAAGCTCGAGCCAAAGCGGGAGGGTCGAAAACCACGCCACTAGCTCACTGTGGAGGGTTGGGTTTTGCTCCACCTCCGCGAGAAAGGAGGCGTGTTGATGGCGGTTGCGCAGGCCGTGCACGCGCCCGACGTGGCGACGTAGGTGTTCGCCAGGTACGGCCGGATCTGGGGTGTGCCAAGCCCACGCGTTGAGCTCATGGTTGCCCATGCTGGCTTTGGCGGCGCCAAGGCCGACCATGTCGCGGACGATGCGCAAGGTCCGCAGCTGCTCAGGGCCGCGATCGATGAAATCCCCGACGAACACCGCGACCCGCTCGGAATGCCGCCACCCGTCACGCGTCAGCTGATAACCCAGCTTGCCCAGCAGCGCCTCGAGAGCCGCGGCGTGTCCGTGAATGTCGCCGATCAAGTCGTACATAGTGCAACCTCGCGACCGCTGGTGCCGGAGCGAGTTGTGAAACTGCAACCAGCATCCATCGACCGACCGTACGGCGCCACCGCGCAGCGCACAAGTTTCAGTAGGACAGCTCATGTCTGACGGGCTGACCCGCGTGATTTGCTCGCGATTTTCCTGCAGTTTTTGACTGCAGATTCTGGGCCTGTCGATGGACCTCGAACCCCTGCGGGACGGTGGTAGTATTCCGGCCATGTCGAAACCGATGACGGACGGCCGTGCCCTCCTGGAGCTCAAGATCCTTTACAAGGAGGCCCTCCGACTGACGGAAAAAGGACGCACGGATGCAGTCGCCCTGGAATCCGCCAAGGCGCAGCAACGTCCCGGACGTTTCATCAACGAGTACGGCAAAGAGATCCAGAAGACGAAGTCGCAGCTCAAGGAGATCGCGGTTGAGTACGCCGCGCTGCGCAAGCACCCCGGCGTCAAGCGCGCCATGGAGAGCAATGAGGATGCGCGCACGCATGCCTCGATCCTCGAAGGGCTGCAGTGAGCGAAGCGCCGCTCCCGCTGCGCACCGCCATCGTCTATGACTTCGATGGCACTCTTGCGCCGGGGAACATTCAGGAGCATAGCCTCCTGCCGAGCTACCTGAAGATTGCCAAAGAAGAGTTCTGGAAGCGGGTCGGCGAGGAGAAGCGTGAGCACGACGCTGACGAGATCCTGGTCTACCTGAGGCAACTGCTCGAACGAGCCGCCTCGCTCGGCCTGCCGATCACCCGCGACGTGCTGCGCGAGCATGGCGCCGCGACCCCGCTCTTCGAGGGCGTCACCGAGTGGTTTTCGCGCATCAACGCGCACGCGCTCGAGCGCGGCCTGCTGCTGGAGCACTACGTGATCTCGGCTGGCAATGAGGAGCTGATCTCTGGCACCTGCATCGCCGGCGAGTTTCGCAAGGTGTTTGCTTCACGCTACCGCTACGACGAGGCTGGTCGCGCCATTTGGCCCGCGGTGTCGATCAATTTCACGAATAAGACCCAGTACCTATTTCGCATCAACAAGGGTGTCGACAACAACTGGGATCAAGAGCCCGTCAATCGCTGGGTTCCGCTGCGCGAGCGCCCCATTCCGTTCTCACGCATCATCTACCTAGGCGATGGAGACACCGATATTCCGTCGATGAAGATGGTGCGCCATCAAGGAGGCCACTCCATCGCGGTGTTCGACCCGAAGCGCTGGGATAATCGCGAGCTTCAGAGCAAGGTCTACGCTCTGATCGCCGAGGACCGGGTTCATTTCGTGGCCCCGGCAGACTACCGCGACGGCAGCCAACTCGATGTCACGCTCAAGGGCGTGCTCGGGCGGATCGCGCGCGACGTGACCTGACGCCGGCGACCTGGCGTGCGCCCGCGATCGCGGTTACGTTCCCGCCATGAGTCAGCCGAGCACAGTCATCGAACAAGGTCTGCTGGAGCTTTCAGGGCCACCCGGAACCTGGATCTGGGCGCTCACCTGCCCAATCCCGGATTGTGATTGTCGCAGCACGCTCGTGCTGTCGCTCAACGGCAGTCGCGAGGCGCTGCTCGAGCGCGGCAAGCCGATCGCGGCAGCCTGGCTGCAGGACGGGGACCATGCCGCAGCCACAGAGGCCCTCGCAGGTCTCACCTGCTTCGCAGTCGATCTGGATACGCTGGAGGTGTTTTCCGCGGCGTACAAGCCGCAGGCAGACAATGATGCCTCACCTGATTCTGATGAGCAGTCCGAGGGCGGGGCTCCGCTCGATCTCGAGGCGCACCCGGCCATCAAAGCGGTCGCCGAGCGACTCGATGACCAGGTCCTCGAGTCCATCGCCGCACTTTGGTACCGCGGCAAAGGGCTTGAGTTACCACCTGAACCGGGCCTTGATGGCGCCCCGATCCCCGTGGAAGAATGGGAAAAAGAACAGCTGATCGACTGGCACAGCGCTCATCACTGTCTGCGCGCAGATCTCTACGTTCAGGACGATACCTGTTACGAAGTCTTTGAGATGTACTGCGTGGAGACGGACTGCTCGTGCAAGAGCGTGTCTCTGGTGTTTAGCCCGCTGGCGGCCGAGGATGCAGGCGGTGTTGGCCTGGTTGAGTTTGATGGGACGACCGCTGAACTCGCCCCCGAAGCGGATGAGCAACGCGAGCGGCTCGGTGCCCTGTGGGAAGCATTCTGCACGCGGCACGCTCCCCACCAGGAGTACTTCGCTCGCCGCTGCGCGGTGATGCACGGGTTTGCGGGCAGGTTCGTCGCCACCGAGTGAGCTCGGGACGGTGAAAGCGGGAGGCCGTTGACCTCGCCGGACCCGGCGGAGTCAACACCTGATCATCCGGCATCATGAATCGATCAGTGACGCGCCAACCTCGGGGAGCCGCCGCTTGCGGGCTTGCGGCCCTCTGGAAATCAGTGCATCAGGTTGGTTCATGAGTCACCGCACCTATGCCTACGCGGCACTGCCACTCCTGCTCGGTCTGACCAGCTGGTCCTGCGACTCGACGCCGTCGACTGCAAGCGGCGCTGGAGGCAGCGTTGGCACAGGCGGCAGTAGCTCGGGGGGTGCCGCGAGTGCAACGGGCGGAAGCACCGCCACCGGAAGCACCGCCAATGCGGCCTACACCGCAGGCAAGCCGATCGCGCTGCTACCGGGCTCCGGTGCTGTGCCCTACGAGCTCGGCCCCAATGCCTATGGCATTCGCGGTGGCGCGTTTCTCGCGCGCTCGAGTCTCGGCAACAGCACCGTCAAGCTCACCAATGCCCCGGGCAAGATCTGTCTCAGTGGCACCGTCGAAAAGGTGCCAACACCTGCGGATGGCAGTCATCCGCCCTACGGCGCTTACTGGGGAATTCAGCTCGGATTCAATCTGAATCAGCCTCCCGCAGCGGGAGCTGGAGGAGCTGGCGGAGCGGCTGCCGCCGGCGGTGCTGGTGGCGCGGGCGTTGCCGGCGCGACGGCGGGTGGTGGAGCGCCCGCGGTGGCACCAGCCGCGTGGATGCCAGGCGAAGTGGTCGGATTCTCCATCGTGCTCCAAGGTCCGAAGATGAGCGAGATCCGCTTCAAGGCTCTGCCCTTCGGTCTCGATCCTGCAGCGGAATCGAGTGACAAGTGTACGACCTTGCAGCCCACGAGTGGCAAGGTGATCGAGGTGCTCTTCACGGACTTGACGCAGTATTGCTGGAGCCCCGGCAATCCGGTGATCGACACGAGCAAGGGGCTCTCGAACTTCTCGATCCAAATCGCTGCCAACACTGAGGGGGCGATCCCGTTTGACTGGTGCCTGACCGAGCTGCGCCCGCTGCTGGCGAAAAATGGCCCGTAACGCTCGCGGCTCAGCTCTCGAACGCCAGCAGTCTGCCCCGGACGGTCCCAATGACGAGGGTCGTCCCAATGAAGGCCAAGGACGCGTCGACGTCCGATTGCTCATGCCAGGTTCCAAGCAGTGTCCCCTGGTCCGTGTCCCAGAGATCGACCCCGTCTTTGTAAACGCGCGAGGATGCGGCAAGGCGACGGCCACAGGGCGACAACGCACAGCGATAGTAGTCGGCAGAGCCATTGACCTTCTGGAGCTGCTTCCAGCGGTCGAGCTGCGGTTGCCACATGGCCACTGAGCCCGAGGTTCCCACCACAGCGACATGGCCGTCTTCGGAGGTCGCGAGCGCACCCAGCCGCTCGCTAGGGCCGGAGTCGAGTTCCCGACCGCTCACCAGGCTCGGAGCGGCGTTTGCGTCAAACCAGGACGCGAGCTCCACCAGGTGCACATGCTTTTCCCCGCCCCCGACGAGCAGTTCGGAATTGAGGAATGCCGCTGCCTCGAGATGAGTGGCTCCGATCTCGACACCCGCGAGCACGGCGCCATCGGGCCCGAGTTTTTCCAGGAAATTGCCGAGACCGGCCCGGATCAGGCAGGTCTCGGTTGGATGAGGCAAGATGACATAACGGCGGTTACGTCCCCAAGTTTCCTCGACAATGGGAGGCGCCTCGGGTCGCGCGAGCTCGACGATGAGCGTCTCCTGGCCCTGCCCCGCGAGCAGCGTTCGCGACATTCCGACGGACGTGCAGGAATCGAAACGGGTCCCGATCGGCGTGACGGACTCCTGCCGTAGCACCTTGCCTGAAGGTCCAGTCTTCAGTGACCAGTGGCATAGCGAGCGAGCGCCAAGCGACCACAGCTCACTGCCTTCGGCGAAGAGACCAGCGACAGCTCCGTCGTGCGGCTGGTGCGGCGGCAGCTGGTCCTCAAGCGTGTCTGTGACACAGCGCAGTCGGTGACCGTCAACGGCTAGCACCGCCTCGGTGCTCGGACAGGATGCGATTGCAAGCAGCTTTTCGCGGTAATTTGCTGGCATCGGCGCTTGAAAGGCCGGAGGGGGCTGACCCGTGAGTGCTGCGCCCGTACCGGCGTCCGTAGCGAACAGCGTTCCCGCGACGAACAAAACAGATTTGCCACTTGCGGCGGCACCAACGGCACTGTTGCCACCGCCATAGCCCTGATGCCACTTGCGCTCGAAGGTGGCTGCATCCCTCATCTCGAGCAAACCACCATGGGAAAACAGGAGCTCGTCACCGCAGCGCAGGACGCGCTCGGGAGCCGAAAAATTGTTAAACTCCTGCAGCGGCTTGCTCTTGTGCGGGTCGAACAGTCGCGCAATGCCTCCGTCGCTCATGGTCAGCACACGCGACCCGTCGCGGGAAATGTAGATGGCCTTTGGCTTGGCTGCCGCTTTGAGCGCGTGGCTGGCACCCGAGTCAACTTCCAGCCAGTAGCATTTCTTCTGCTCCACAATGCCCAACATCGAGCCGGTGGCGTCGCAAGCCAGGCGCATGACCTCGTTGGTGGGCACGTCGAGAATGAGCCTGAATGTCGGGAGTTCCCAACCCATCACCCGATCGTGAAAGCCGCAGAACAGACGAGGCTCCGTCTCAGCGACGCACAGCCCGCCCTTCGATACTGAACCCGGCAGGGTTAGCGCGGCGGCAACCTGACCCGTGCGCAGCTCCATCAACGTCAGAAAACGCCCGCTTGCGACCACTGCCCAGCGCTGGTGCGCCACGATGCCGCTCGTGTGATACGCGACGTTGGGCAAGCGTGGAAGCATCCAGGCGCCGGTCCCGACGACGATGCTTGGAGTGAGGTTCGAGATCACGAAGTGAACATACTTTGAATTACCACAACTGGCGAGCCTGGCGATACTGCCGGATATGCTCTCGCGATTGCGCTTGTTTCCCTGGAATTTGGCGCTTTTAGTCGCGTCCGGCGCCTGCTCGTCGCGGGCCGAGTCGACTAGCGTCGCGAGTCCGAAGGGCGCTACAGCTCGCCCCAGCACGACAGCCGTGGCTGCTTTGTCGGGCAGCGCGTCAGTGGAGGCGGCAAAGAGGCCCGGAGCGTCCAGCGGTCAGACGGCGGCAAGCACGGCGGCCTCGGGCCAGTCCGCTCCTGCGGCGGACCTCTCGAGAGCGCTGCGCGACGTCAACCTCCTGCAGGTCACCTACGCTCAGGTGGCGGTGTCCTCTGCGATTCGCAATCCGCGGGATTTTCCCGAGTTTTTGATCGATAACCACCTGGATACGGCGTGGAACAGCCAGACAGGGGATCTGATCGGTGGCTGGATGGCGTTTCGACTTCCGGCAGAGGCGACGATTCACCGCATTGAGCTCACCGCTGGCTATGATCGGGTCAAAGATAAGACGGATCTCTTCAGCGCCAACCATCGCATCACCCGCGTGGAGGTGCTGCGGGGCAAAGAGAGCTTGGGACTGTTCAATCTCGATCCCAACGTCCGTGGTCTGCAGACCTTGGCGGTGTCGGGGCCAGGCGGGGACTATCAGCTGATCGTGCGCAGCACCAAACCAGGAACGCGCAAAGACTGGCGTGAGCTGGCGGTCAGTGAGCTGCGCGTGATCGGCGACCCCGGCAAAGCGCGGCGACCACCGGACCAACCGCTCGGGGTAGCGATTGGCAGCCTCGACAACAGTCCATCGAATGATTTCGGACTGCCAGTGCGCGAGGCAGACGTCGACGACCAGGCATTTGCAAGCGTGACTGAGCTTTGTGCGGCGAGGGTAATCAAGGAGAAGGCCTCCGCACCGGAAAACCGAGCCAGGCAGAAAGAACTCGGGGTGACTCATTTCGGTGAGCCATCTTGCTTCGTCGAAAAGCCCAGCCTCCCGCTCCCTTCGAGTCCGCTCTATCGCGAACTCGCGTCGGTGAAGGTGTCCGACGGAGACGGAGTCGTGACCTGGACGCAGCTCGTGGTTCATTTGCGCAGGGGCTACGTCGCACTGCCCGTTTTCTTGAATGTGGACGATCCGACAGATCCGGGCTGCCCCTCGCTCTTTCGACCGAGCGCCATGACGCCGGTTCGCATCGAAAACGGGCACCTGATCGTCACGCTTATTTCGATGCAGTGGGACGGCGCGCGCTCGGACGACAAACACTATTACACCTTAGAATCCCATGGCGCGGTGTGGTGCAAGGAAGCAGGTGGGCACCTCAAGTGCCACGACTACCTGCCAAACATGACCCAATCCCTGGGAGACTTCGCGATTGGTGGGGACGGCACGCTCCGGCCCCAGGGCAAGGGCCTGTAACCAAGGGAACGAGGGTTACAGGCCACAGCTGCATGGGCTCCGCCCATGGCCCGAGCTTGGGCAGTGGGCTATGGGCCCCAATTAGGCTGTCCGTAGTACCGGCGGGTCGTGCATGATAGGCGTGGTTTGAAGGGAACTCTGGAGTAACGCGACCCAGCTGACCCACGCGACCCAGCTGACCCACGCGACCCACCGGAGCCGCACCTGCCGGAGACGCACCTGCCGGAGACGCACTGTGCGGGGGCGCAAGACTCCTAACCGCGCAGCAACCGGTTCCCACTGACAGCCAACTGCTCGGAGACCACCCATGTGCCAGTCACGCGAACCCAAATCACGGCAGCGTCGCGAGTTCATCGAGGTGCTTGGCAAGTCCGTGCTCCTGCTCCCCGTGCTCGTCGCCTGTGGGTCGAATCTCGACAGTCAGGGCGGCAAGTCCACGGGCACGATCGAAGTTGGTAAAAAGCCTGCGCAGCTTGCGGTCGGCAGCCTCAGCATCGTACCGAATGAGCCGCTGGCGATCGGTCGCGACACCCAGGGGATCTACGCCATGACGCTGATCTGTCCTCATGCCGACTGCGACATGTCAACGGCCGGTACCGTGGACGGCAATGGGGTGTTCTGCAACTGTCACGGCAGTCGCTTTGATCCGAACGGGGCGGTTCAGCGCGGGCCTGCGTCGCAGGCGCTGGCGCACTACGCAGTGTCAGTCGATCAAGCGGGCTCTCTCGTCATCGATGCCGGACAGGTTGTGGACGCCAGTCAACGTCTCGCTGTCTGAAAGAAGGGACTTGCTATGAGCAATATTTCTCGAATGGCTGCAATCACGACTCTGGTCTGTGGCGCCATCGCGGGCTGCTACGTTGGCGCCGATCCGACGAGCAGTGGAGCGAGCACCGGTGGCGGCTCGGGGCTCGGATCCGGTCCCTTTGCTGGTCCGTCGGTCTGCACGTCCAAGGTGGTCACGGTCCCAAACCCCAACGCCACCAGCCCCGACATGCGTCCAGGCGAAGCGTGCCTCAGTTGCCACGACCAGGATCCCATTTTTTCCTTGGCTGGCACCGTTTATCCCACGGGTCACGAGCCATCGAACTGTGACGGCTCCAATGGTCTCACCAACGCGATCACAGTCGTCATCACGGGTGCAGACAAAAAGGTGACCACCCTCGATGTCAGCCGTGCAGGGAACTTCTTCACGCCTGACGCGATCGCCATGCCCTACCGAGCCAAGGTAGTCTCGGGAGGCAAGGAACGCGCGATGGCCGCAGCCCAGACAAGCGGCGACTGCAACTCATGTCACGGCGACACCGGCACTAAGGGCGCCCCCGGTCGCATCGTGGCCCCCTAGTTCGGAGAACGGCGCGCATGAACGCCAACAGACTATCGCTCGCCCTGCTGCCATCGCTGGCCGCGTTCACGCTGCTGCTCGTGATGCTGACGCCGCGCTCGGCCAACGCTTACCCGTGGATGATTCGCCATGGATACACTGGTTGTGCTCAGTGCCACGCCGATCCAAGTGGCGGGGGCCTGCTCACCGCCTACGGGCGAGCCCTTGGCGAGACGACCATGCGGACCGCCTACGGCTCGCCTGTCGAAGACCCGAAAAAGGGCGAGTTTCTGTTTGGTGCCCTGAAAATCCCCGACTCGCTACTGGTGCAGGGGGCTCTGCGCTACTTCTACTATCGCGTCTCCCAGGCCGGGAGCGCGGCCAAGAGCGACCACTTCTTGATGCAGGCTGATCTTGCAAGCCAGGCCACCTTCGGACGATTTCGCGTCAATGGCAGCATCGGCTACGTGGAGAAAGGTGCGGTCGGCGCTGCCATTTCCGATACGAAGAATCCGGCGCAAGATCCCAAGCTTCTCTCACGCGTGCATTGGGTGGGCTACGATCTCGACGAGGATAAGACCTGGCTCCTGCGCGCTGGACGCATGAATCTGCCGTTTGGGATCCGTCAAATCGAGCACACCCTGATGGCGCGCTGCTACCGCGAGTGCGGAGCCATCTTCGGAGGCACGGGCTCACGAACCGACACCAACGACGCCCAACAGCACGGCGTCTCCCTTTCCTTCGCAGGGGAGTCCACGCGTCTCGAGGTGATGCTGATCGCGGGCAATTACCAGGTTTACCCGGATCGATTCCGCGACCGCGGCTATGCGGGCTTCTTTGAGTATTCGCCAATGCAGCGCATGGCGGTCGGAGTGAGCAGCCTGGCGGTGCACGTTGCCGAGGATCCGATCATTCACACGGCCATGTATCGACACGCGCATGGCGTCTTTGGACGCTGGTCGCCGGTGACACCCCTCGTGCTGCTCACCGAGGTTGACCTCCTTGCCGACTCGCAGCAAAAGAGCGCCTCGCTCGGAGCCGTCAATGCCGTTGGCGTCGCGAGCTATCTACAAGCCGATCTGGAGCTGATTCAGGGTCTTCACCTCATGGGCACCTCTGAGTTCTACGACAAGCCCGCCTCGGCAGTCGCAGCCACGCCTCCGCCCAAGATCGGGCCCGTGTACGCGGGTTGGGCCACTCTATCGTGGTTCTTTCTGCCGCACGTAGATGCACGCGTGGACGCGGTCTGGACCTCCGCGGAGGTGATGAATCAACGCTCCAGCGTCACGACGCTCATGGCCCAGCTGCACGCGTACTTGTAACCAGCGCGGGGCAGGCGTGATACCCTGCCGAGCATGCGTCGCCACGTACCTCGCTCTCAGCAGTGGGTTGGTCCGGCGTGAGTCAGGCGGGTGCGATTGCGTGTCTACGCGCGCTGCGGGTCGAAGAACGTCGGAGATGAGCCCCCTGGCCCGGCCGGCCGTTTCCTGCGCCCGCACGAGAGAACTGATGCGTCCTGCTCCCGTTTCCGCGAGTCGCCAAAATCATTGAGGGGTAACGCCAGCATTGGGGCTCTAATGAAGCGTTGAGGCCCGAACACGGGTCGCGCTGCATGACGCTACTGGAGGTTCGGGGGATGTCTCAAGAGCAAGACCAGGCGCAGTCGCCGGCCCCGGAGGTGCCGACCAGTATCGCGAAGTGGCAGGTTGCCGCTGGCGACGCGCGCGTCAGCGAGCTGCGATTTCGTGCGCTCTTTGACTGCAGCGAGGAAGGCATCGTCCTACATGCGCGCGACGGCCGCATCGTAGGCGCTAATCCAGCTGCCGAACGGATCCTCGGGCGCAGCTGCGCGCAGCTCCTGGAGAGCAGCTCGGCAGCTGAGGAGTGGAATGCCGTCGACGAGGACGGCACGCCGATTTCGGGAAGCGAACACCCAACTGTGGTGACCGTACGCACGGGCAAGCCGGTGCGCGGCTTCGTAATGGGGATCGCCGTGCCCGGCAGCGCCGAAAGGCAGTGGTTGATGGTCTCCTCGGCCCTGATTGGCACCGCCGAGACCCCAGATGATGGCGTGGTGTTTGCGTCGTTCATCGACATCACTGAGCGCAAGCGAGCGGAAAACGAGATTCGCGAGCAAAAACTCCTGATCGAGCAAAGCCTGGAGTCCGTTCTGGAGGCAGAATGGAAGTTCCGAGCGCTCTTTGAGAAGGGTCCGTTGGCCGTCGCCTACCATCGGATGATCTACGACGCCGCTGGAAAGCCCTGTGATTATGAGTTCCTCGATGCCAATGAGAAATACATCGAGCTTACAGGGATCGATCCACGCGGCAAGACGGTGCTCCAGGCTTTCCCAGGCATCGAGCTAGATCCGTTCGATTGGATCGGAACCTTCGGACATGTCGCGAGCTCAGGCGAAACCATCCGCTTTGAGCAGTACCTCGAGCCCAACCAGCGTTGGTACGACTGCGTCGGATACCAATACCGACCCGACCATTTCGTGGCTGCCTTCATCGAGATCACGGAGCGCAAAAAGCTCGAGCTCCGTCAGAAGCAGATCGAAGCGGATCTGGCCCAGTCGCGCAAGATGGACGCGATCGGGCAGCTCGCGGGCGGCATTGCGCACGACTTCAACAACATGCTCGCTGGCATTCTTGGCGCGGCCGACCTGCTCGACTTTCGCGAGACCCTCGATGATGATGCGCGTCAGCAGGTTCACACCATTATTCGAGCCGCGGAGCGCGCGGCCGAGCTCACGTCCAAGCTACTGGCGTTTAGTCGCAGAACCGCGCTGCAGCTGGCCCCAATCGACGTCGGCAACGTGCTCGCTGACGCAATCACGCTGCTTTCTCGCACCGTCGACCGCAAATGCGTGATCGAGCTGCATCGTCAAGCCAAGCTTGCGGTCGTCAATGCCGACGCATCCTTGCTGCAGAATGCGTTCATCAACCTGGGGGTCAATGCGGCCCATGCCATGCCGGGCGGTGGCACGCTAACGTTCACCGTCACCGACGTCACCTTGGACCAGGCTTACTGTAGCAACAGTCGCTTTGATCTAAAGCCCGGACCCCATGTCGAGATTGAGATACGCGACACCGGTTGCGGCATCCCGCCTGAAAATCTCGCGCGGATCTTCGAGCCATTTTTCACAACCAAGGAGCAGGGCAGAGGAACGGGTCTCGGGCTTGCTGCCGTGTACGGAGCCATCCAGGACATGCACGGGGCCATCTCGGTGTACAGCGAGGTCGGCACTGGCACGGTGTTCCATCTCTGTCTCCCGCTCTCCGATCAAGTCGCCGTGCAGCAGGAGCCTCAACTGGAGCCAGTCCGCGGTAACGGAACGATACTGATCGTGGATGATGAGGAGTTCGTGCGCGTCACGGCTCAGTCGATGCTCGAACAGCTCGGCTATCAGACCATGACCGCGGACAATGGCGCTGTTGCGGTCGAACTGCTGGCACAAAATCCGGGCTGCATTGCGCTGGTGATCCTCGACATGATCATGCCCGTCATGTCAGGTCGAGAAGCCTTCGCAAGGCTCCGTCAGCTGGAACCAAACCTGCCGATCGTCATCTCGTCGGGATTTTCCAAGGACGAAGAGCTGCAGCAGCTGCGACAGCAAGGCCTGTCAGGCTTCATCCGCAAGCCCTACCGGATGTCAGCCCTGAGCAGTTTACTTGCCGACATCCTGGTCCCGAAGGCCAAGCAGCCAGCGGGGAGTTGAGCGGCAGGGTCCAATGGGCCCGGCCGCGAAACGACGGTTGGACAACCCTGCCCTAGTTGTGAGCGCTGGCCGCTCCATCGCAATACTGGTGAAAAGCAGCCTGATCCGAAGCAAAACCCCGCTGTTTGGCGAGCTCCCACGGACGCACGCAGGCGTTCTCCTTGGCGCACCACTGGTATCCCGCGCTGGCGATGCAGCCGTGTTCATCCCGGTCGCCGCCGACCGCAGTCTTCTGCTCAGAGGGCGCGCCGGTCGCGGCCGCTGCGGTGACCGGTGACGCGCTGGCGTCCTGGCTAGCGTCTGAGCTTGGGCCTGGCGCTGGCGCGCTCTTAGCCGAACAGGCAAAAACGCCGCTGCACAGCAGCGTGAGGACGAGGGCGAGGCGTACGGGCTGATTGGTCATGATGATGCTTTCCAGAAAAGGGCCGCATTTGCGTGATGCGGCAGTCTACTCGATTCCCTCCGGCAGGGTGTTGGTACGTCGCGGAACCACCATTGTCCCCTCGGCCCCAGATTGTGGTCTTTGCGACGTTATTGTGCCAAAACCCCGGGGGATCTGAGCTGGGTCCGCTTGGCCAGTCCGTCACCCTAACGTCACTATTCCGATACCAATTCGCCCCCCCGAGCAATCAGGCTTGGCGCGTCCAATGACGGACCCGCCTCCTTCCATTCCCCGGCCGCAGCGTTGTCTGGCTCCGATCGTACTGCCGCGGGCGCTGATAGCGCCGAGCGAGCCGGCCGGGGCAGCCACCGAGCGATTCCAGTCGGATCCGCTGCTCGACTCGCTACCGGTTGGAACCGAGGGCGAGCTGTTCGGCGTCGTGTTTCGGTCGCGCTTTCTGGCGCGCATGACGGGCCCGTTTGGCCACGCCCTGCTGAACCGCCGTGCCATCGCTGGGATGATAGACCAAGAGTACACGCGCGTGCAGCTCGACGACAACCCCGTCGAGGTCGTGTCGCACGCGGCCTCGCGCGACAACGCGCATATCTGGGACGACGTAATCGTATTTGACGGTCACGACTACTGCGGCGTCATCTCAATGCGGCAGCTCATGACAACGGGCCGCGATCTCCTGATCGAGAGCGTCGCGGACGCGGAGATGCTCTCGGAGCGCCAACGTCAAACGGAAGAGCTGCACCGCGGCCAAACCGAGTTCGTCGCGAACATGACGCACGAGCTGCGCGCGCCGCTCAACGCCGTACTCGGCATCGCTCAGCTGATCGTGGAAGAGCCAGAGGTCGCCAAGCTGATCCCGTCGGAATGCGCGATGCTGCTGTCACGCGGACGCGAGCTGCGCTCGTTGGTGGACAATCTGCTGGAGCTCCACAAGGTCGAAACGGGCAACGTGGTTCGATACGTCGAACAGGTCGACGTGCGCGAGCTCCTCCGGGACTGCGTCGAGCAGGCTCAGTTCATGGCGACTAACGCGGAGGTCGAGCTCGCCGAGCAACTGGACCGGGCGCCCATCGCGTTTGACACCGATCCGGTCCTGCTGCGTCGCATCGTGGTGAACCTGCTCAGTAACGGCTTAAAATTCACTGACGCGGGCTCGGTGGTGTTGACCGCTCAGGAGGGCGCCTCCCACCGGCTGCTGATTTCCGTGCAGGACACGGGCGCTGGCATCGCCGCCAGCGATCTCCCCCGGCTCTTCACCAAATTCACCCAGCTTGAGGCAACCCGGACCAAACGGCACTCGGGCACCGGCCTTGGACTGGCCATCGTCCGCAGTCTCACCGAGATCCTCGAGGGGACTGTTTCCGTTGCGAGCGAGCTTGGCAAGGGCTCGACTTTCACGGTCGAACTACCACGTCTCACGCAGTAGGTATCCCATGGCCACTGGCAAGATCCTCATCATCGATGACGACCCCTGCATCCTGACAACGGTCCGTCGAATTCTCGAGCGTCGAGGCCACCAGGTCGTGGTTCACGATGGTGGACCGAACTGCACCAACACCGCACTGCGCGAGAATCCGGATTTGGTCCTGATCGACGTCAACATGCCGTTTTTGTCGGGAGATAACATCGTCGGGCTCTTCTCGCGCCAGAATCAACTGCGGACCGCGCCACTCGTCTTGTTCTCGTCCAATGACGAGACGCAGCTCCGTCAGCTCGCTCGCGCCTGCGGAGCGGACGGCTACATCTCAAAGTCCGAGCTGGGCCTGGCCTTCACGTCTCGCGTGGAGAGCTTTCTTACCAACGGCTCTAACCGTTGGGCCAACGCGGAAGGCGCCCCGATCACCGAGCGAGCAACGCCACGCGAGCACACCGGGCACAGGCGGAATCCGAACTGAGACACGAAGCCCACTAGGAGTGATGTCAGGTCCTTTTCCCACATCACAGCTCAGCGTACTGGGAGACATCGCGTGCGACTCCTCCTTCAGCATCGCTCCAGCTACCGCTATGACGAGGCCGCGGAACTCGGACCCCACGTGGTTCGGCTGCGACCAGCATTTCACGCCAGAGCGCGCATCGAGGAGTACGCGCTGCGGGTCCAGCAGGCCTGCAAGCTGCTGTGGCGGCACGACGCCTACGGCAACGACATCGCGCGACTGGTGTTCGAGGAGCCGGTGACGGCACTCGAGCTTGAGGTCGAACTGCGCGTGGAGATCCAGCCGGTCAATCCGTTCAATTTATTCCTGGATGAGCGCTGTAAAGCGCTGCCCTTCGAGTACCCGCCCGAGCTGTTGCACGAGCTAACTCCGATTCTCGACACGAGTCACGAGTCCGTCGCGAGCGGCCCGCTCTATGAAGAGTTTGACGCGCGCTTGCCCAAAGCTGGCCCAACCGTCGACACGCTCGTCGAGCTCCTGGGCGCAGTCAAGGGTGAGATTAGCGACGTCATTCGCAATGAAGCCGGGGGGCCTGGTCCCCCGAGAAGACTCTGACGGAAGGTCGCGGCAGCTGCCGCGACTCAGCCACGCTGTTGATGCTAGTGCTGCGACGACTGGGACTCGCCGCCAGGTTTGTGAGCGGCTACCTGATCCAGCTCACCGACGAAGGGATGCTCCCGGACGGGCCGAAAGGCATGTCCCACGATGTGGGCGACTTGCATGCCTGGGTAGAGGTGTTTTTGCCTGGCGCAGGCTGGGTGGGTGGGACTCGATGCCACCAGCGGTCTTTTATGTGGCGAGGGACATATTCCGCTCTGTTGCTCGACGATTCCGTCGCTTGCCTCACCGATCGACGGCACCACGACTCAGCCCGCAACTGACGTCAGCTTCGAGCTGACGGTGGCGCTTGGGACACGAGGCGCGTCCAACGGCGCCCTATGAAGAAGCGACCTGGGAGACGTTACTCAGCTCCGCGGTGAAGGTCGATCAGCGCTTGGATGAGCTCGGGGTGACGCTCACAATGGGCGGCGAGCCCACCTTCTGTTCGCGACTGCACCCGGATGAGCCGGAGTGGAACGGCGAGGCGCTCGGGCCTACCAAGACCGCCCAGGGGCGCGAGCTTGCGCTGGAGCTGCGACGAAGGCTGATGCCCGGCGGACTCCTGCTCCAACGCATGGGCAAGCAGTACCCCGGGGTGAGTCTGCCGCGCTGGGTCATCGATCTGGTCGCCCGCAGCGACGAGCAGTCCCTCTGGCCCGATCGACCGAACCTGAGGCAGAGTGGCAGTCTGGCGGCAGCCGAGCAGCTGGCGAAAACCATCGCTCAGCCGCTCGAAGTCGCTCTGCCGCCAATTGCCGCGTTCGAGGATCCTTGGCAAGTCCTACTGCAGTAAGAGGGCTTACCCGTCGACGTCGATCCCATGCAGGTCGACCTCGACGCGCCAGAGGAGCGAAAGCGCCTGGCGCGGCTGTTGGAGCGTGGCCTCAAACAACCCGCGGGCTGGGTCCTTCCGCTGAGCTGCAGTCGCGGCCAATGGCTCACGCGCCCTTGGCCTGTACGACGGGGTCACTTATTCCTGGTGCCCGGCACTAGGAGACCTGCTATTTCGCCATTTTCTGACCGATTTGGCTGGAAATACCCACCGCGCCGAGCTCTCGATCGACAAGCTGTTTGATTGGCAAACCCCGCATGGACGGCAGGGTTTGATCGAGCTGCGCGCCTTTGAGATGCCGCCGCATCCACGCATGGTGGTGGCTCAGATGGCGCTCGTGCGCGCCTTGCTCACTGCGTTCAGCGCTGAACCCTACTCGGGCAAGCTCGTGCGCTGGGGTCAGCGCTTGCATGATCAACTGCTGCTGCCGCATTTCCTATGGAGTGATTTGGGCGACATGCTGACGTTCCTGCGCGCGCGCGGCTTTGACCTCGAGGACGCAGCCTACCGTCCGTTTCTGGAGCTGCGCTGCCCGCTGGTGGCTCGGCTCGAACGCGAGGGTGTGGTGCTCGAGCTGCGCAACGCTCTTGAGCCCTGGCCGGTGCTCGGGGACGTGCTCACCGCAACTGGAACCTCACGCTTCGTCGACTCGTCGATGGAACGCAGCGAGGTCAAGGTGGATGGTCTACTGCCCGAACGGCAGCTGGTGCTGGTCAACGGGGCGCGAGCTGCCGCTCAAATCCACCGGCAAGAGCGGGGAGTACCTGCAGGCGCACCTCGGGATCCATCATCCCATTCGCGTCGATGTCCTCGACACCTGGGGGCGGCGTTCACTCGGGGCTTGCTCGTATCATGTGTGGCATCCCGAAGGCCGCGCGTTTGAATCACCGCCGCTCACCCGGTTCGAGGCCGCGACGCGTCGCAGCCAGCGCTTCGTGGTGGAAGGCCCAATGCGCACCCCCGTAAAGCACGAGCCGACCACCCCGCATCCGGACACGCCTTACACCCTAGCGCTCCGCCGCTTCGCGATGGATCACCCGATGCCGCAGCCCGACGAAGCGTCAACCGACGACGACGCAGCGGAGGCGAGCGAGTCCGCAGATTGACGTCACCACGCCGCGCCAGCAATTCACTGTGCTTTACGCCTCTAGGCGCCCCGGCAATTCACTCGGCTTCAAGTAGCCAGCGCAGCAATAGTGCGCGTGGCATCACGGTCACCAGCGCGCCCGACTGAGCGCGCTGGTACCGAACTCTTGCTCTAGGGGCAGAGCTTGTGGGGTTGGCAGAGGCCATTGACGCAGTTGCCACTGAAGCACTGCGATTTGTCTTCACAGGCTGCCCCATTGGCAGCCATGGCGACGCAGGTCTTGCTCTTGCTACCGCAGACGGAGCTAAACGTGCAACCGGCAGCTCCCATGTCAGTGGGACCGCAGGCTGCCCCGAGCGCTACCTCTGGGGTGCAGGTTCCACCAGAAGTGAAGCCCGCGACCGAATCCACCATCGCGCAGTATTGGCCATCTGGACACTGTGGCGAATAGGCGCTGTCGCAGTGACCGCCTGCCCCCGGCGCAGGTTGACAGGTGCGTTTCGTCGTCGAAGTGGTTGACTTCAGGCAGGTCAACCCATCGGCGCAACGGTCGCCAGACTCGCAG
Organism: Polyangiales bacterium; assembly: GCA_038207155.1. GTDB lineage: Bacteria > Myxococcota_A > Polyangia > Polyangiales > Polyangiaceae > FEN-1139. Next base: position 642 of record JBBRAB010000019.1, on the reverse strand, counting down.
GACTCCCCCTGAGCAATTCGCGGCATTGTGGCTCTATTCTGACAATGCGACACGCTATCCTGGCCCTGAACACAACTCAGACCGCTCTCGCAGCCGGGTCCCGCGGAGTAGGAACAGACTTGGCCCTGCCCAACGCGCTTAACGCATTTGCTCCCCGCGCACGTCGCACTCTTGTCGCATTGACTGGAAGCGTCGCAGGTGCCACCAACCGGCTGTCTTGCGACACAGCTACCAGGACAGACATGGGCACTGGCAGAGCAAAAGGAGCTCGCGTCGCATTCCTGGGTGAGTTCGCAAGCGCCACCGACGGGAACCTTGCCGGTCGTGACACTGTCGCACGAGTCTGGAGTCAGAGCCTCACACCCGGCGGCATCCGCGGCGCGAAGGCAGGTGGCCGCCTCCGTCGCATTGTAGGCGACGGTGCCGCGGTCCACCGCCGACTGAGTCGCGGCGATTCCGGCCTGCAACTCCCCCCGTATAGTAGCGACGACACGCGTCGCTGCCCTCTGTGCCAACGTGACTGAGACACCGGCCACCCGAAAGATCAATGTCGAGGGCGGTCGAGGAATCCGTGATGATGAACGTGATGGCAAAGACGACGGAAGTGTCGGCGAAGGCGCGTCGGCGCCGGTTTTCGGTGGC
>JBBRAB010000018.1:0-82365 GCA_038207155.1 Polyangiales bacterium | reverse complement strand
TCAAGCATGCTCAAGTCGGCGTCAGGAGGAACGACAAAATTGGAGTATACAACAAGCGCCTGCTCGCCGGCTGGAACGTTGGCTTCATGCTTCGCGTCCTGGGGGTCGCTACGTGACCACTTTTTGATGCGATTGCCCTGTTGTTGCCCTCCGTGTGCCTCACGTAGCCAAATCGAATACGGTCCGCGGCGCCAGTTTTCGAAAGCAAGACCTTACGCAAAGGAAAGCCTACACATCGATCCCCCCACACTGTTTCGCCATATACATACCGAGGCACGCCCTGCACCCGGTCTTCGCTAACGATACCTGCCGCCGTAGCCAGTTGAGTGTCAATAGTCAGCGGAGTTTCCCCCATCAGCTCGCATTCAGCGCCACTATCAGCTTCCAACGTTGCAATCACGCTCTCCTTACGTTCGCCATGGATACCTTGCACCTCCCAAATGAAGTAGTCGCGACACAAGTCGTCGGAGAACTCCCAGTCGAAATTCATTGTCACCCCCGCCCCGCCAATCTCGCTCAGCTGCGTCACCCAGTCCACATTGCACACCACGCACTTATTGCCTACGACCACATTGGGACAGGGCACGCAAACGCCCTGCTCGCTTGATGTCGACCCCGCCGGGCAGGGTCGACAGGATGCATCCAGGCGTTCAATGTCTTTTGCGAGTACGGAGTGCAGCAATTCGAGGGATGGGTCCGCCACGCATGCGCGCATCATCTCCTTGAACGACGCACCCTCAACCAGGTCCGGGTTGTGCATCAAGTGAACTCGACAAGCATCGCAGCTAGTGGCAGTCGGATCGCCGTACATGGCCTTGGTGATGGACCCCATGAGTCGCTTCTCGAACGGGGCACGCCCGAGCTGGGTGATAGCAACCGACACCATGCTGGAGAGCGGGGCATGGACATCAAAGAGGTCTTGCACCAACAAGGTCAAGGCCCCTCCGGGTGCGGCAATTCGGTCAAGGTCATCGTCCAGCATTCGGCCGGTTAGATAGGGCTCAGTCGAAAACACCAAGGGAGCCGTCTCCGAAGTCGCGCCGGGTTTTGGTTTCCACACGTCACCATTGCCAAACTCATTGGCAAATCGATCGTGCTTGGCACCGCGATCAAACACATCTTGAAGTAGCGACGCGAACCTCCCGATCCCGTCTGGTCCAGTAGGTCCATGGTTGCGCTCGAAGCAAGCCAGTTGACCCGATCCAAGTGGGGGTTCCGGGCGACAGAAAAATGTACCGACAGTCGAGCGCTTCAGAAAGAACGGATCCACCCCCGCCCAAGGGTAGTCCGCCCCACCGACGGTCTGAATGTCAACGAAGTCGGCGAAAGCCTCCATGAAGACGCTAATGGGTGCGCTGTCGCCATGCGTGGTGCGCATGCTGAAGAGATCGTCAATGGCAGTGCCCCCACTAGTTTTGTAGGCCATCGCGCACATGAGATAGTGACCGAATTCATGCTCCATCAGTCCACGTTTCACCCGGACTTTGGACGACGATGACGGCATAACAACATCAGCATTCCCCAAAGCGAGCGCGGCCGCGGACCCAACAAGTGTTCCGCCAATGGCGCCCGTCACCGCGAATGGCGTGCCAAAACTATTGTATTCGCTCTTTGCCACCGCGTAGGACCCCGTAATCGCCGAGAGGGCGAGCGCTGCATCGCTAATGGAATTCGGAAAATTCAGGCAAGGGGTAAATATCTTGTTGTATCCATCGTCTCCGACTGGGGAGATACTATTCGCCCAGTATCCAGAAAGCACTATTCCCCGCGGAGTCTCGAAGCCCACCACCTTCTTTGCCCATTGGTGCCCGTCATCAAACTGGTACAGGGCCTGGACCCTGCTGTTGTCTAGGTGTAGGTTGGCCTCACAGGAGCGCCCGGTGTGCTCACAGGCGTCGATGTAGCTAATGTACTCGACGTCCTTCCAACCTTTCCCCTCCACGAATCCGCGCAAATCACACATATCCGTCGGAATGAAGCCGTCAGTGACGATACCGCCGTTACTCTTCATCTCCAGACAGAGACCGCTGCCTTTACGGGTGGATCGGCCGCGAGTGATGGTTAGATTCGCGATGCCGCCGTAGCTGGTATTCGCCAGGGAGGTCTCAGGAATGAAGGTGCCCGCGAACTGCTGGAGCACCGACACTTCCATGCCCGGAGCCCCGAGCTTGCGGCCCGACTGCTCTCCCCACCCGCGCAGCATGACGGGATAGGGGACCGCATCGGGTCCGGTCCCGGTGAACGCCCCGTCCCCAGTGATGGCTGAAAATTGGAACTTAACCGTTACTGTCCCTGAAAAAAGCTGATCGACCCAAGCGAGCCCTTGCATGAGCTGCGCCCCGGCCCATTTCGAGGCCTCCCTTACCCAGACAACTGAATCCAAGATTACGGAGGAGACGCCTGAGCTGCCCTGAACACCGCTGGGCCCCACGATCGTCCCTTCAAGACGGTTGCGAGACATGTACTGAAACTTGGCCTGCTTTAAGGCCTCCAAGCTCACCGAGCCAATCGAGGTAGCCGCACCAGCGGGCACCTTGCGAAGGATGACGGCCGCGAACAGGTCGCGACGACCGCTCACCTCCTCGGAGGTCTCCAGCAGGTTGATGAGCGAGTTGTACACCGCGCCCGGCATCAGCACTGGCAAGAAGGCGCCCCCGCCGTCGCCGGGGTTTGAGAACACGCCGCAGCGCCCCGCAAAGGCCTCCAGCTCTTCGGTGAACAGTGGGCGTGAGAGGATGTGCACGTTCAGGCTGTCGAGGATTTTCACTTCTTCCGAATTGCGCACGTACGCCCAAGCGTAAAACAGTGAGGGCATGCCGTCCACGCGCTCGGCGACACGCTGCTTGCCGGTCCAGGTAAACTCCTCCCGCATCTTCTGGGTTTCGCTGGGCGAAAGCAGCGCCATCTCGTCGGAGCATGAGTCCGGGGTGCTCACCGGAATGTCCACCGTCACCCGGAAATTCGGGATCGGATTGACCGTCATCTCGAAGCGTGACGCACAGCGCTGTTGACCAACGGGGAGATTGTCCGAGCAGGACTCGAAGTACAGCGAGCGCCCAGCATTGAGCTCTTTGGCCGTGGACGGGGTCCCCGACGAGGAACCGCCGCGATAGGTGCAGGTGCTGCTGCCCGAGGCGCCACCGGAGAGCTTCAGCGATACAGCGCCATTGCCAATCACGCCCCCCAGAGTCTCAAACCGCTCGGGCAGAGTGAAGCAAAATGCCGTCCCCACCTCTTTGACGACGGTTCGGTCGCCGGTGCCCTCGGCGGCAACCTCCACGACTCCGCGGATGGGCGACTCCAGCAGACGCGCGGTGGGGGCGTCATCGGGAATGTCAGGATTGCTGCGCGCCCCGACTAGCGTAGTCCAGTCGAAGGTGGACCCGCTGACGACCGTGTCCGGCTCCAAAGACACTTCTTTGCCGAAAAAGGCGCCATGATGCCCCTCGGGGCGGGCTGCCTGCACACGCAGGGGCCCGGCGGGCGCTGCGAGAATTCCCGCAAAGGGCGCCTCAACCATGGCGCCTTCGGCTCCACGAGCCACCACCAGCAGTTGCGGGTTGGGTCCGCGAATCCCCGAGATGCGACCGCGGAAGGTAAAGCCTCCGCTCGCGTAGATCTGAACGCCCCCTGCCACGTCATCGATCAGCAGCAGAGCCTGCGGTTCAACGGTAATGCGCTCGAAGTGGTACACACCGGTGTGCAGCACCACGCGCGACCGAGACTTCACCGACAGGTCACCGTAGCGACCGGGGGCTAGATCACGCGCCTGATCTGGCTCCAGGGCAACCGGACCGAGACTCGCCCCGGGCAGGGAGACCTTCCAGTCGAGAGCGCGCATGTCGCCGACGGCCGCATGCTCCAATTTCTTGCCGGTTACGGTGACACCATTACCCGCGAAAATGGCGCCACGGGCGCGCACATCCCCGGTAATAGGAGCACGATCACGCAGCGTGACGTCCCCCGCGGCAAGCACGCCTGTGACCGCGGCATCCGACCCCACTTCAACCGACGCGCCAACCGCCAACGCCGAGAGCGAGACGCGATCTGCCACGCGAAGTGCACCCTCTGCGGCAACACTCACCTTGCCGGGATCCGTCCCTTCCGGAAGCATCACCGCGACGGTGAATTCGGAGGACGCAGCAGGAGCCGCCGCAGCTTCGACCGCCTGGGTTTGCACGGCCACAGCTTCGCTGTCGGCACCGGAACAACCCACAAGCGACGCCAAAGCCACGACGAGAACCAGCCTCGTATGGATCAATATCCCACGACCGAGCGACAAACAAACCCCAATAGCCATCACGCACCCCAACCTGGTGAAGATTCAGGCTCCTGACTTATCCCCCCCCCCCCGGCGCAATGTCAATAGAATTTGTGAAATTCTTCCAGAATATCGCTTCTGTTGGATTTTACACGAGTTTCCTTTGTGACGCTGACGCTGCCCATGCCATTGTCCCGCTCGCAAGGCCCTGATCGCCTGCGGGCGAACCGCTTATGCGCGGTAAGGCGTCATGCCTCGTTCGCGTTCGGAGCTCACTGTGCGAGCGGACCCGCTCGATGGATGCGCTGCGTTTTCCACTCTTCCAACTCCCAACTCCTGAGGCTCCCCCAATGTCGCAAACTCCGAGGCCGTACAGCCGCACGTCGGTTTCCTGTTTAGGCTTGCTCGGCGTGGTAGCGCTCACTCCCGGTCGCAGTTTGGCGGCTGTTACCACGACGCCCCCAAGCAACACGCCCGAAGCCAACACAGCTACCAGTGCTTCAGCGGAGAGCCTCTCCCCCAGCAAGGCCGCTGACACCCCCGCAACACCGAGCGCTCGCGCGGAGGAAGACCACCTGCATGGCGGCGTCTTCCTGGATCCCCTGGGCCTACTGCTGTTTGGCCCACGCCTCGGAGTGGAGTTCGGTGGGGAGCAGTTCGCGGTGGCGGCCTCCGCGCGTTGGTTCAGTGGCGGAGCCCTCTCGAAGTCGCTCTTCCCTGGTCAGAATGAAAGCTTCGCGTTCAGCTATGGGCTCGGGCTACGCGTGCGGCACTACGCGCAGCGCGGTTTGCAGGGCCTGCACTTGGGAGTGGGCGCCGAGTACCTCAGCTCGCGCATTGAGAATCCGAGCGTCGCGAAAATTGCGACCCTCAGCAGCTACCTGGTGCCACAGGTGGAGCTCGGCTACCGCTACCAAGTCGGGCATTTCTACCTCAATCCAGCGGCAGGACTGGGCTACGCTGCCGAGCTGTCAGCCGAGGTGATCGACATCAACGGTGGCACCAATTCAGGGCAGTTCACGTCCTCCGACAAGAGCACCGTGTACGGCTCAGTCGCCCTGGAGTTGGGCGCGACGTTCTGAGGTCAAAGGGGCCCCCCGTGTGCTACCCTAGGGGGGTGAAGCGCGTCGCAGAAGTATTCCGCTCGCATGGTCAGGCTGAAAACGCCGACCGCGCTTACTATCGCGGGCTTACCCCACAGCAGCGCCTTGCGATCCTGTTTTCGCTCGTTGCGCGTTATCAGGAGACGACTGGTGAACCTGAGCCCCGACTTGAAAGAGTTCATCGGATTACTCACCTCCGAAGCCGTTGACTTCGTAGTGGGTGGCCACGCGGTGGCGTATCACGATTATGCGCATCCATCTACTGGTACGCGCCAAGCCAGACCACCTGGCGTAGCCAGCGCGCCCAGGGCACGCGGCCTCCTTCATTTCTGGATTGCAGCTGCGGACCATTTCTCGAACGCACTGAAGCACTGAGAAGTCCACTGGCAGGATGGAGGCTCCTGCGAGCTTCCCGACACTCGAGTCGTGGCGTTCACTGAAACCAGAGACACGCCCGGTTGTTACAACTCGAAACACGCAGCATTTTCGCGATTTTGCTGACATCCATATGGTCAGCGATTGTCTCCTGCTCGTGACGCCATCGTCACCGAGCAGTGAGCAGTGAGCAGTGAGCAGTGAGCATAGTGCCCTCGGTCGTCGACGCATTGGAAGCGCCGACACCGTCTGCAGTGCTGGGCAACGCGCGCTGTTGTCTGCGGACTACCCGACGTAGGTGCGCAAGCGCAACGGGGTGGTCCATCGCGCTTGCGCAATTGTGTTTCGGGTTCCCTGCAACTCCCCACCGAAGGATTCTCAACATGTTTCGACCCAAGGTTCGCACCTCGCTTATCCCTGTTTTAGCCCTATTGGCGGCCTGTACCGCCGAGTCGGGCAAGGACGGAAACTCCTGCAGTGTGAAGTCCAATGCGGACGATTCCGCGACTGTGTCTTGCACTGACGGCACCACCGCGGTGGTCCATCCCAAAGCCGCGGCGCCTGGAGCAGATGGTATCGACGGCAAGGATGGCGCCGACGGAAAACCCGGCCCCGCAGGCGCTGACGGCGCTGACGGCGTCGCTGGGCTCGACGGTAAAGACGGCGCTGACGGCGTCGCTGGGCTCGATGGCAAAGACGGCGCCAACGGCGTCGCTGGGCTCGATGGCAAAGACGGCGCCAACGGCCTGGATGGAACGAACTGCACGATTGCTGTCGAGCAGGGGCTCCAAGTCGTCAAGTGTGGAGACGGCACCAGCGCCGTACTTGGAAGTGTACCGTCCGCTAGCGGAGCCAGGCGTCGCCACGTCATTCTCGTGATTGGTGACGGAATGCAGCTCGCCCACGAGATTTCTGCGAGCCGCTACCTCTTTGGGACGGACAATGGCCTGTCGTTCCATAAGTTTCCAGTCAAGACCAGCTGCACCACCTGGGATGTGACGACTTACAACGCCTATGCCCAGCGCGCCGCAAAGCCCAACTATTCACCGCTCTCCTTCGACCCTTCCCTGGGCTACGATCCAGCTCAGGGGGGAACCAAGCCCTACCCGCTCCAGGCTGACGGCCCCGGAACGGTTGCTTACCTGCTCACCGGCGCTACGGACAGCGCGTCGGCTGCCACGGCCATGTCGACAGGCAAGAAAACTGACGGAGGCAATATCGCCTGGCTGCCAGGAGATCCCGCTAACGGGGCCCTTGAGACCTCGGCCGAGCGCTTGCGACGCCAACGCGGCATGGCCATTGGCGTCGTGTCGACGGTCCCGTTCAATCACGCCACCCCAGCGGCTTGGATCGCCCACAACGTCAGCCGCAACAACTACGAGGCCATTGGACTGGAGATCATTCAGAGAACCATGCCCGAGGTGGTGATCGGAGGTGGCTACAACTCGCCGGACTACAAGGGTAGCGCGATGGATGCCGCGCTCGTCGCCGACAGCGACTGGACCTATGTGAAGCGCACTGCAGGCGTCGACGGCGGCCAGGCGCTCCTGGCAGCGGCCGAGGCGAGCAAAAAGAGCGGCAAGCGTCTGTTTGGTCTATTCGGAGCCCCGGCGAGTGGAAACTTCGAATCCCCTACGCCAGCCCACGCTCCCGGCAATCCCTCGGTCACGCGGGTCACTCAGGAAAACCCCAGCTTGTCCCAGGCCTCCATCGCGGCGATCCAGCGACTTGCCAGCGATCCCGACGGTTTTTTCCTGACGATCGAGCAAGGCGACATCGATTGGGCCAATCACGCCAATGATTTCTCCCGGATGATTGGTACGGTCTGGGACCTCGACGAAACCGTCAAGGCAATCCTTGCCTACGTGGACCAACCCGGTGACGCACTCGACTGGTCCAATACCACGGTACTCGTGACCTCTGACCACGGGAACAGCCTGCTGCGCCTGCCTCAAACGCTCGGAAAAGGAGTCCTGCCCAAGCAGCTCGCCAGTGGCAACTCGTTCACCTATCCCGACGGTGACGTCACCTACGGAACGGGGAACCACACCAACGAACTCGTCGGCGTATACGCCATCGGCGCCTCGGCCTGGTCCGTCTACAACTACGAGGGTATCTACAACGGACTGCCGATCATCGAGAATAGCTCACTGTACCAGTGGACGTTTGACGCGGCCGGATACTGAGCCCTGCACCCCCGGCGCCGTGACTCCGGGAAAAGCTCGCCACTTCCAGACAGGGTCGACCCGCTGCTCGGCAGAGCGACCCTGCGCAGCTTCTGGGGCACGTCGAGCATGCACCAGGACAACTCCTGCTCGAGTCCGACGGCGTGAGCCTGTGACAGCTGTTCCGGGGGACAGCTGTGGCACCTGCTGCGGGACACCCAGCGAAGCTCCTTCGAGCTCATTCACCCCTAGCCGTGGACGGCTCCGAAGGATCCGTCAGCAGCCTGACTACCCAGGACTTCAGCACCCTGCCAAGGTGTCTGGCCTAAGCTCTGACGTCCACCACCTGCGATTGAATCGCGAGCGGTTGCAGCGGTGGGACGAGCAGGGCGGCGACGGCGGCGGAGAAGTACGACTTGATCAGGGTCCAGTCATGCTCGCCCTCGGCGGGGAGCAGCGGGCCATTCTCGGCGTCTTCAAAGTAGGTGAAGGCGCGCAGGACGAGCCCATCGTTGACGTCGGTTTGGTAAACGGTGCGCAGCGCTCTCAAGCAGTCGACCAGTCCGAGGGCATGAGTCTGCAGCATCACGTACAGATCGAAGAAATCCCGCCGAAGCCCGCGATCGAGCAGGGTGTGCGTCTTGGTGGCTAGCACGCCGGTGACGTTCAAGGAGCCTCCGTCCACATGGGCGCAGAGCTCACGCAAAACGAAGATGGAGACGTCCACTCCGTCAAAGGCCAGGTGCACGGTGTGCTCGGCGCGCTCAATCACCTCGACCGTGCCGCGTGCCCGGAGGTGCTCCACCAGTTGGTCCGAATCCTTGCCGTCCACCACGCCGAAATCAACATCCCGGCTCGGGCGATAGGGGCAAAAGCAACGCACCGCCTGCCCACCGATCACGAACCAGTAGCGATCCGCCGGCACCGCTGCGGCCACCTGCTGGGGGAGCACGGCTTCCGGCGGCAGCTTCCTCAAGGGCAACCCCGATTGCTTGCGACTCCGAACGGCAGCCTTCTCAAGAGTGGCCTCGCTGGCGCACAATCGCTTGGGCTAGAGCTAAGCTCTTGGGGCGCCAACCCGTCATGCGAGTAGCTCGCTCGAGACTCGCCAGGGGCAGAGCGGAGGCGAAACTCAGAGCACGCACCTCGCCGTAGTTGAAGGCGTAGAACGCTACGACCTCCGCCGGCACCCGCGTGTCCACCGCTGGACTGCCGAGGTTGTAGAGCGCCGCCTGGACCTCGGCGGGCAGCGCGCCCCAGAGCAGGCCCGGGGTCTCGGTCGTATTCGGCGCAGAGCCCCGCGCTTTGCCCTGATTTTCCAGGCGAAGCTGCGCTCTCTCAAGCGAACGGGCTAAGGCGAAGGCCGACACGGGTTGGAGTCTAACCGGGGAGCTCCCGCCTGTCGACCGTCGGGCGCAGGGACTGTTGATGGCCGGCTACACCGAACAACCCGGCCCAATCGCCCGACTTCAGTACGACACCCTCCAGAGCAAACGAAGGCCCCTCGGCAAAGGCGGCGTTGATGGCTTATTTCGTGATGGTTGAGTTCGTCGCGGGAACGATGTTGGCGTTCGTCGAGATCCCAGGACCACCCTCCTGCCACCAGTCAAACCCCTGCGCATTTGCGGTGATAGTCGAGTCTGCGATCGTGAGCGAGCCGCGTTGCCCCGGATCATTGCTCGTGAAGAAGATGGCCGCGCCGTAGGCATTGCACGAGTTGCCGTCGATCTTGGTCCCGCAGATGACCATGCTGGTGCCAACGCCGTCGTTGTAAAATCCGCCACCGTTGCCGCCAGAGCCCACCTCGTGCTGACCATTGTTGATCGACGAACACTTGGTGGCGTCGTCGCTGTTGGCGTCATGCCCGGTCGCCTTGTTCCCGACAAAAAGCGAGTTGTAGACATGGAGGGGCACAAACAGCGAACCGAAGCCGCCACCGTTGCTGGCGCTGTTGTTCTTGAAGGTACTGCTGACGATGTAGGCTGATTTGCAGCCTAGAATGTACATCCCGCCGCCGCCGGTGTCGGGACCAACCTGGGCCCCCTGATTGTTCTCAAACACCGTGTCAAATACGCGCAGCACGCCGTCTCGCATGAAGAGACCGCCACCTTCCCCGTCGTTGAAGCCCTGAGAACAAGCGGGCTCATTTGCGGGAGGAATGACGATCACTGGGGTGGTCTTTCCATTGATGATGGCCAGGCGCTGCAGAGTCAGCCCGTTGTCGTTTTTCATCCAATCAGGCCCCTCGAACCGCATGATCTGCACCTTGGACTGGCCATCGAGAGTCACCAGATTTGCTCCATCAACCACATTCTTTTTGTCGTTCGGGAACACCAGCGTGGACTCGACCGGGATGGTGACCGGCGCGGAACCACAGTTGAAGGTAATGATTCCGCCCTTTTTGACGGCCGCATCGAGCGACGCGAAGGTGCAACTCGCAGGCGTGCCCGTGCCGACAACTGACGCGGGACTCGACACGTCGACAGGTTGCCCCTCGGCGGGCACTCCGGCGGCGCAGGACCCGTCCGGATTGCCTGCTTTGGTGACCGTGGTGACGGGGATTGGCGGGGCGCCGCCCGTGCCTGGGGCCGCGCCTGTGCCCGTGCCCGGGGCCGCGCCCGTCCCACTCACAGCACCCGTGCCTGATACGGCTCCCGTGCCAGCGACTGCGCCGCTGCCCCCTCCAGCACCTGTGCCGGTGCCAGCTCCGACGCCGCTCCCGGCGCCCGCCCCCACCCCGTCTGCAGCCCCGGCCCCGGGAGACGCGCCAGCGCCATTGCCGACGTCCGAATCACTCGAACCGCTGCAGCCAAAGCTAGAAATACTCGCGGCCGTGAGGAGGGCGAAGGTAAAGACTCGGCTCTGGATCATGGTGAAACTCCCGACTGGTGACGGACAGGGCGGCGCCGGAATGCCCCGACGTGTACCCATGAGCCCTGAGCACCCTGAACCGGCTCATCACCAACGACGATCCCCCCTCAGTCACAGCTCAGGCGCCAGGCGTCGAGCTCGGAGCGCTTTACGATGGTCGAAAAGCCTTGACGCGTTGGGTCAGCGCAGAGCGCCGCCAGACTCGCGCTGCCCTCGGCGATGCTGGCGACCAGCTCGGCGTGCAGCACTGGCTTTCCCGCCGTAGCAAACGATTGATAGGCGGCGCATTCCTTGAACTCGATGCAGCGCGACTCCGCAACAAAGTCGAGAAGCGGCTCAGCCTTGGACGCGAGCTCGGCCGCGCTCGCGAGTCCGACGTGGAGCCCGCGCTGTCGTCCCTGCGCGGACAGAAAGTTCAAATAATCGAGCGTGTCCGGGATGCCGAGGGCAAAACCATTGTCCGCAGCGTAGCCGTCGACCGCGTCGGGCAAGACCCCAGAACAGCCACGAGTCACCGCAAGTTCAAGGCGGGTCACCATCAGGGCACGCACCTCGGCGGAGCGAACGTCAAGCCAGCTCTCCTTGGGAGCTCCCGCCACAGCATTGCCCCGAACCCGTGCGGGCAGCTGGGCCGCGTCGGCGCGCCATGGCTCATAGGTTCCCGCCGAAAAGCTACAAATGACCGTACGATTGAGGGATTTTAGCTGAGCGAGCACGCCGGGCTCGACGTCAAACAGATCGACCACGAACGCCTTGGCGTCGACGGTCGTGTCGACGTTTCCCGAGATCTGCCATTGCCAACTGAGCTTGGCCGGCAACGGACTGAGCGGTTGGGTGCCTGTCGCGCCTGTTGCCCCGCCCGCGCCACCTGCGTGCGCGAAGGTTCCGCCCGCCGCAGACGCGCCCGTTCGTGTCAACCGCACGTCATAGCTGCAGGCGTTGCTAATGAGACCGGACGTACCAAACCCGACCAGCAGCATCGCTGCGCGAAGTGCCGTGTGACGGTGAGCGTTCGAGGCAAGCATGGTCAGGGGGGCGAACATCCGCGCGTTCGCGTCGCCAAGGGGGAATCGGGAGCACTCTGGGCCAAGCGCGCCGCTTCGCGCTCTGCCTCAGTGACGCGCCCCGAGGCGCACAGCGCGCGCACCCGGGTGGCGCGAGCCTCGGGCGACAGCGTTCCGGCGGGAAACGCCTTGAAATAGCGCTCGAGCAGGCTCAAGGCGCTCGCTGGTCGATGTCCGGCGAGCTCACCCTGCGCCGCGCGAATGAGTCGCAACTCCTCGCTGAGCGAGTCTCCCGCGCCGGCGCTCGTCGCGCTCGCGGACGCGCCGGCGCTCGTCGCGCTCGCGGACGCGCCCGACTTCGCAACGCCCCGCGCGGTGGCTCCGCTGGGCGTCGGTGCGTGCACGGCTCTACTGCTCGGTTCGCCCACGGGCGCATCGATCAGCGGACGCGCCGTCAGCTCGCCGACTGAGCTCCCGTTGGACTGCGCAGCGCTCGACGCCGCCAAGCGCGGCGCAGCGCCCTCACTCACGCCCGGCCCGAAGCGCGCGCCGCTGGCTGCGACCGCAGCGCGCCCCGCAGTGGAGCGTGAGCGCGAAACAACCAGCGCGGCGCCGAGACCCACCACCAAGACTCCGAGCGCCACCTTTGCCGCGATCCCAGAAAATAGGGCTGCGAGCCCTGACTTTTGTACTGTTCCGGCCGCCGCTTGGGTGGCAACCGTTGCGCCAGCCGCAAGCACGGACGCCTGGGCAAGACGCACAGAAACGGAGGCCATCAGCCGCTCTCGCTCAGGACTCGCAGCGCGCTCGTGTGCACGCGTCGCCTCGAACAGCTCGTTCAAGCTCGGGGGTTGGTCGCGCACGACTGCCTCCATTGGTTCTGTACTTGTTGTCGTTCCCAAGCCTGCGCAAGCTCCGCGCGGGCCTGGCGCAACCGCGACTGCAAGGTGTTCGCATTCTCGCCGAGGACTTGCGCTGCCTCAGCGACCGTCATCTGCTCAAGCTCGACCAGCACGAGCAGTTCACGACGGTCGGGTGCCAGCTGCGACAGCAGACTGTGCAAAAGGCGAGACGCTTCCCACGCGGCCGTTCGCTCGTCAGTCGCGTCATCGGTAGAGTGCTGCTCGAGCAACGCTGGCTCGGTCATCTCGAACTGAGCACTGGCGCGGTGATCGCGAGCCACTCGCCGGGCAATTCCGAAGATCCAGGTGCGCAGGCTCGAGCGCCCCTCGAAGGACTCGAGTCGTCGATGCACCACCAGAAAGACCTCCTGCAAGGCGTCCTCAAGCGAGTCAGGCGCAACGCCATACCGACGCAGCGCCCGCCACACGAGGTCGAAATGGGTCCGGTAGAGCTCGGCGAAGTCCGTTTCGGGAGGCGAACTCACTGCGTCACCCCGCTGGCTCGCGCTCCATTGAGCGGGGCGCGGAGGAGGCCCGAAGACCCTGGGCGCCAGAAAGACACCTGGCGGTGCTGGCCCAACGAACGCAGAGCGGGGTGAGCCTGGGGGCATCTCGAGCCATGGGTGCAGTCAGGGGCGCTCATTCGTGAACAATTCGCCTCGGCGACAGCATCAGGCCGCGGCTGCGAGCCCAGCCGGGGAGCAGGCGAGGCTCAGAATAGCAGCTCGAGCCCCAATTCGGCGCGTAGAGACGTCCCGAGGGCAATCGGGGCAGCTCGCCCCTCAATCACCCAGCGCGGCCTCCAGAGGGGCAGCCCGGGGCCCGCAGCGAGGCCAAGCCGCAGCCGCTCACTGAGCTCCCGCGTGACGCGGAGCTGCGGGGCCACCTGCAGCGACAGCTCGGTTTGCTTGGTGGGGCTGAGTCCGCGCGAGCGAGCGAAGGTGAGTCCGAGCTCGAGCGTCACCACGCCGTAAAGACCCCAAGGCCTGGAACGTAGCGCGTAACTGGGCTCAAGGCCCAAGGACGTCGGCAAGAGGGCGAGCTCAGCACCCTGCCCCAGCTCGAAGTGCTGACGTGTCCCAACGCCCAGCCGCCCGAGCAGGCGCCATGGACCTCGCTCAAGGCCAAGTCCAAGCACCCCGGAGGGCTCGAGCGCAGGCCAAGCGTGATGCTCGAGTCTAAGCGCCGAGCTTGCGACGCCGCGCAGCTGCGGGGCCGCTGGCAGCGGGACGGGCGACGGGATCGGCAGCGGGACGGACTTGGGTTGCGGAGCGCTGGACGCGTCGGGCGCCGCCGCTGAATCGAGGCTCGGATCGAGGAGCAGCGCGACCAGCAATGCTGCCGCTTGACCGAGCCGCTCGCAGGATTTGCCTGTAATGATGCGCTCGCCACCCTCGGCGTGCAGCACCAACTCAAAGCCTTCGCCCTGAATCGCACGGATCGAAGCACGCACCACGGCGGTCCTGTGACGAGTACCAGGGCGAGCGCTGAGCAGACCGCGCACGTCCGCCCGAACCGCATCACGCGAGGGACAGTTCGGCGGCGCCGACCAGTCGAGACTGAGCGAGGCATCGGGAGCGGTCTCGGGTGCGACTGTTCGCGCGGGCTCCGATGCGGCATCGCGAGCCGTCTCGGGCGCGACTGCTCGCGCGGGCTTGAGCGCCATCAGCAGCATCAGGACCGCCAGCACCAGCTGCAAGCGGGCGCGCCGGCGCACTGGACTCATCGGTGCGCATGGCGTCACTGGCAGCATCGCCCGTCCCTAACACGAGTCTCGCTTGCCGCGACAGGTCGAATTTCTCACGAAAGCCCCCGCGACCTTGCACAGATCCGGTGAACCCCCGCCCGGAGTCTTTTCATGGTCAATCGCCTCACCCAGCTCTCGCTCGTCACCTGCCTGCTTCTCGGATGCTCAGGCAATAGCGGTGAAGACGCACCGTCGGCGGGCGCCAGCTCGTCCGAATCAGGCGGAAACGCCTCAACGGGTGGTGCCTCAACGGGTGGTGCCTCAACGGGTGGAAGCTCAACGGGTGGAAGCACGTCGGGTGCAAGCGCGTCTGGAGGTTTTGGTAGTGGCGGCGTACAAACGGGCGGTGCCCCGGCAACGGGCGGCACTGCGACGGGTGGCACTGCGACGGGTGGCACTGCGACGGGCGGCACTGCGACGGGCGGCACTGCGACGGGCGGCACGGCAACGGGCGGTGCCCCGGCGACGGGCGGTACTGCGACGGGCGGAACGGCCGCGTTCACGTTGCCGCCCGCCAATGCTCCGTTCGACTACCAACTGGGCGGCGCCTATCAGCCGCCGGCGGGCGTAAAGGTCGTCAGTCGTGATCGCAATGCTCCGCCTGCCACGGGCCTTTACAACATCTGCTACGTCAACGGCTTTCAGTCACAGCCGGACGAAGCATCGTTGTGGACGAAGCAACACCCGGACCTCGTGCTGCGGGATGCGGGGGGAAATCCCGTAATGGACCCCGATTGGGGCGAGATGCTGCTCGACACAAGCACCGAAGCCAAGCGCGCTGCGCTCGCGGTGGTCGTGGGCGACTGGATCAAGCAATGCGCCAAGGACGGCTATGACGCTGTCGAGGTCGATAACCTCGACAGCTACAGTCGCTCCGGAGGACGCCTCACCCAAGCCAACAACGTCGCGTTCATGCGTCGTCTCGCGGACGTCGCGCACGCCGCGGGGCTGGCCGTCGCCCAGAAGAACTCAACGGAGCTACTGAGCCAAGCCAAAGCCATGGCCACCGATTTCGCGGTAGCCGAGGAGTGCAACCGGTGGGGCGAGTGCGCAGCCTACAAGACTGCTTACGGTGCTCGCGTCTTTGTGATCGAGTACCGTAAGCAGGATTTTGACAAGGGATGCTCGGGCTACCCAGAGCTGAGCATCGTGCTGCGCAATCTCAACGTCTCGCCCCCTGGCTCCTCAGGCTACGTATTTAGCGGGTGCTAAGCGGGGTGACTACGTCGCGCTGAGACTGGGGGGCTCGAGCGACAACTTGTGAACGCCCGAGTGGATCACCATGCTCTGATTTGATGCCGACATCGCTCACCCCGTTTGACATCGAGGTCTTCTACGACGGTGCCTGCCCGCTCTGTCGGCGGGAGGTTGGCGTGATTCGGAACCAAGATAGGCGGCAGCGGATCCGCTTCATCGACATCGCCGCCGAGGGCTTCGACGCGGCAGCGATCGGGCTCCGCTGGGAGACGCTCATGGACCGGATCCACGGTCGCTTGCCAGACGGCACCTTCGTCGAAGGAGTCGAGGTGTTCCGCCGCCTCTATACGGTTATCGGTTTCGGGCCGCTGGTCGCGCTGACGCGGCTTCCCGGCATCAGGCAGCTGCTCGACCTGGCCTACCGCGTGTTTGCCAGAAATCGGCGCCGTTTCACGGGACGCTGCGTCGACGGTGCCTGCGCGATTCCGAGTAAGCCGGCCACACGAAGGCCCGGAGCGTAGGCGCTGTGATCCCCGAGTTCTCAGGGAAGTTGTCGCGGCTCGCTCTTTGAGTTCTCGCACAAGACAGTCAACTCCCGGGAACAGTCGAGAACCCGGGACCGCAGCCGCGCGTCGTTCGCGCACTTCTCGCCTACTTCATCTCCGCAAAGTCGCCGGCCAGCATCAGGAGCGAGAGGGCCGTCCAGGATTTTTGATAATAGATCGTGCCGGCGTCGAGTTTGCCGGAAGCCACCAGCAACCAAGCCTGTTCGAGCTCCTTGCTCCATTTCGGATCGCTACTGAACGCCACACCGGCGGGACCGACGAACGAGGCCGCTTGCTTGCCACCGACGGCCTTTTCCGGTCGTGGCGTGCCGTTGAGCTCGTAACCGTCAACGATGCTGGCCACGCCGACACCAGCATAGAAACCGCCAATCTTAGCAAGATAGGCCTTGGCGCGGGGCTCACCGGACCAGCAATAGTCTTGACCGACGCGGAACGGCGTGCGTGTCGAGTCGTTCTGAAAATGCTTGGGCGCGCTGGCGTACGCAGAGACGGGTGCGCCTGCCGACTCGCACCAAGCGGGCACCAGGCCGTTGGCGGCATTGCCGCTGGCGGCGTTGAGACTGCGTTCGAGGATGGCGTAGTTGCCGTCGATCACAGCGTTCCATTCCTTTTGGCGTCCGGTGACCTCACCAAACACGCGGAAATACGCTGGCGCAAAGTACGACAGATTGGTGACGTCCCGCCCGCCCCAAGCATCCCCCGCGAGCAGCATTGAGCCGCGAGCCGCGTCGACCTCGTGGGCGAGCATCGCGTCGATCATGCGCTTGCCGAGCGTGAGATAGCGCTCGCTGAGCGAGCCGCTCCCCACTGCCGATCGGCCATCAGTAGGGCCCAAGCGATGTCTTCATCGCCATCGCTGGCCGCGCCGGTACCGATCACGTTACCGGACGGATCGATCTCCCAGTCCATCAGACCGTTGCCGTTGAGGTATTTGGCGACGTAGCGCCAGAGCTGATCGAACACCTCCTGGTCGGCAAAGTAGACCGCGAGCAGCATGCCGTAACCCATGCCCTCGGACACCGTCGAGCCAATCACGGTTCCGGAATCTGGCTTTTTTACCCGCAGAAACCCACTCGCACCTGCGCTCGTCACAGTCGCGAGCTTCCAATCCTCATACGCACGACGCACCAGCGCATGATCGAAGCCCGCGGGACGCGCGCAATGCACGCTCACCTGATCGAGCGGAAAGGGATGGAGCGCGGTGTGGCTCACACCGCCCGCGCCTCCCTGAGCCACCGTGCCACCCGTTGCTGCCCCGCCCGTTGCGATGCCACCAGTGCCCGCGCCACCTGTGCCGATGGCGCCCCCCGTCGCGGTGCCGCCAGTGGCAGCTGGAGCGGCGTCACTGCTCGACGAGCAGCCGAACCAGAGCGGAGCAAGCAGGCAAAGCGGAGCGAGGGCGTAGCCGGTCCACAGCGAGCAGAATGAAGGACTGAGCATATCCGGGGAGCATAGCTCGTTGGCACCGGGGGACCCAAGCGGGGCGCTTGCGCGACGCGAAATAGCCCCAGGAACGCCGTTTTTCGCAGGCGAGTCGGCCGTCTTCGATCCGCTGCCGAAGCTCGCGCGCTGCGGCACGCCGGCGCTGATCCTGCACGGCGCAGAGGACGCCGTGAGCCCCATCGCCAAAGCACGGGGGATCTTCTCCGCGCTCGCTACTGCGGACAAAGAGCTGGTACTGCGTCCCGCGCGCGGACACAACGCTCTCTCTTGGGAGCCACCCCATTGGCAAGCCATCGCGAGGTTTGTCGGTGGTCGCAAGGTTGCTTCCGCGTGAGCCTGAAGGCCCCCACCGTCCCCCACCGTCCGCCCCCCGCCGCTTCCACTTCGAATCGGCCCAAAAGCCCGGGAAACGCTAAGACCGGGTGGCGGCCCCGAAAACACCGGTACTGGTGCTGGCGCGTGACAGGGAGTCGCCTTTCCGCCTCAGTTCGGGTAGAAGGGTGGCGAGGGAGCCGCTGGCTGTGCTCCTCCACTACGAGAGGCCCGACATGAACCGCACGTTCAGCATCACGTCCTTCGTCCTGCAACTCGCCGCTGCTGCGCTCCTCACGGGATGCCCCAAGAAGGACGATGCGCCTCCGCCCCTGCCGTCCGCGGCTCCGGCCACGGAAGCCACCGCGCCCACGCTGGCCCTGGCAGAGCTTCCGCCCGAGGTGCCGAGCGCCGTTCCGAGCGGCAAGCACGGCACTGGCACCGCGCGTCCGGGTGGCAATCTTTCAGCGTGCTGCGCAGCGCTCAATCAGAACGCCGCCAACGCTCCCGAGCCGACTGCGACCTACCTCAAGCAGGCCGCTGCAACCTGCGGCGCGATGGCCGCTCAGGGCAAAGACACGGGCAGCGCAGTTGGTATGCTCTCGGGTCTGCTACGTGGCGCCGGCATGCCGGCTGCCTGCAAGTAAGCTCAAGGCGCCGACAGCGCCAACACCGCAAACGAGCGCACGTTGACGGGGCCCCCTTCCCAGGGGCCCTCGTCGAGATTCACCCAACGGTGCTCGCTGAATTCGTCGTTGGGACGCACCTGCGCGCTGTCGACGTCGACGACGAACACGAAGTTCATGTGGGTGCCCTTGCTGCCCGCCGCATGCTCCTCGTAGCCGAGGTAGCCATCGGGCACGCCCTCGATGTCGCTCGTCTTCGGGAACGCCCCGCGCAGCCCCGTTTCCTCGAACAGCTCGCGCGCCGCGGCCTCAAGCGGCGTCTCGCCGGCCTCAATCTCGCCTCCCGGCGGCAGCCACTTCGCTAAGCGCTTATGCAGGATCAGCAGCACCCGCTGCTCGTAGCGCGGGTAAATGGCGACAGAAAAGGCGCGGCGCTCGCTCGTCATGGAGCCCAAGGCAACCACGCCTTGGGCTAGCGCGCCCGGAAATGGTCGTGCCCGCTCTCGCTGCAGTGGCTGCGCAACGATTCAGTCGCCAGGAGCATGCCCTGGCCCGCCTCGACGCAGCCAATGCACCTGGCCCCGCACGGTCGCCGGTTGGCCGGGCCTGTGGCGAGCAGCGCGTAGTCCTCGCCGCCGTAGAGCGCTAGCTCAATGGGCTCGAGTTCAAGCGCGTTGGCCACCGCCGTCAGCGAGGGCGAGAGGCAGTCGGTAAGCGCGCTCGTCTCAATCACGAGCGACACCTGCGAGGCCTGAGCAAGGTGCTCCGCGTCGCCCACGAGCCCGTCTGAGATGTCAAGCGCCGCGTGAGCGCGTCCGACCAGCGCAGCGCCCGCGCCCAGTAGTGCCTGAGGTCGCCGCCAGCTTTGCAGCGCTTGCTCGACAGCGCTGCGCAGCCGCGTTCCGGCGCGCGGTAGTCGCCGCCCCGAAGCGAGCCAGCGCAGTCCCGCCGCAGCCATTCCCAGCTCGCCCAACAGCCACACCTCGTCGCCGACGCGCGCGCCCGAGCGCAGCAGAAATGGTCCGCCGGTCCCGAGCACGGTCGTCGTGACACTCACCTGCGCAGCCGCGCTGAGGTTGCCACCAATCACCGGACAACCGAGCGAGAGCGCAGCAGCGGCCTGACCCGCTACCAGCGATTCTAGGTCTTTTTGTGCTAAATCCCGTGGAAACGCCAGAGACGAGAGCGCGGCGACTGGCCGCGCACCCATGGCGGCGAGATCGCTGACGGCCGCGTGAAAGCTGCGCCAGCCCACGTCCGACCAGTCGAGCCAAGCGCGCTTGAAGTGAACGTCCTCGACGCTCACGTCGACCGTCCACACGAGCTCACCCGCAGGGCGTTCCAAGATCGCGGCATCGTCGCCGATCCCGAGCCGCACTCCGTCGCGCTTGCCTCCGGCTAGCAGCGCCTCGAGCCGCTCGATGCGTTCAAACTCGCCGAGCGAGTCCGCCGCCGCTCCCTTCACCCGGAAAAGCTCCCCTTTTTGCAGGGCAGCTTGACGCAGAACACCGTCCCGTTGGGCTGATTGCCCTCGATCCAGACCAGGCCGCTGTGTGAGTCCACCAGGCGCCGCACGATCGACAGACCGAGGCCCGTGCCACCCGCTTCACGCGTTGACGAGGAGTCCACCTGATAAAAGGCGTCAAAGACTTTGTTGCGCTCTTCAGGCGGGATCCCGATGCCGGTGTCGGCGACGCGCACCTCCACCATCGGGCGCTTGAGCCCCTTGAGCACAACCGCCGGACCGTCCTCGTCGTCCTCGAGCAGCTCCATCACGACGGCGGCAGTGAGCCGCACAGAGCCTCCCGCGGGCGTAAATTTGACTGCATTTTCGGTCAAATTCACGAACACCTGCCGCAACCGAGGAGCGTCCCCCCAGACCGGGAGCAGCCCTGGCTCGGAGCTGGCAGTCAGCTCCACCTCTTTGCGACGCGCGGTCGGCGTGAGCGTGGCCACGACGTCTTCAAGCAGCGCGGTCATGTCGACTTCCGACATGCGCACGTTCAGGGTGCCGCTCTCGAGCTTGGTCAGATCGAGCAGGCCCTTGATGAGCTCGAGCAGCTGCTCGCCCTTCTCGTGAATGGTGTTGACGAAGTCGAGCTGCTCGGTCGTGAGCTCGCCAGCGATACCCGCCGAGAGCATCTCGGAGTACCCGATGATCGACGTGAGCGGCGTGCGCAGCTCATGCGACACGGTCGCGAGGAAATTACTCTTGAGCCGATCGAGCTCCTTGAGACGCTCATAGGCCAGGCTCAGATTGGCGTTCTTTTCCTCGAGCTCGCGGTAGCTTTCCTGCGTGCTAGCCAGATGCATGTTGCTCGCAAGCAGCGCGCGATGACCGGAGAACAGCACCAGCTCAAGGGTCTTAGTCAGGTGGCGAACGCAGGCGTTGGCGTTGGCGTCCGTCATGCGCGGCAGCTCACGCCACAGCTCAGTTAGCCTGCCTGCTTCCAATCCTGGGTCGATCTGAAACAGCGCTGGAGGCACCTGCTCGAGCTCAGACGGAACAAAGGGCCCGAGCACGCAGCGCGCGAGCCGCCGTGTGTCGTAGATCACCGGAGCCACCAGGAACCGCGAGCTCGAGGGGCACACCGCCGAGATGGCCATGCCGCTCGTCGGGTTGAGGGCTTTAACCGACTCGACGATGTCGCGCAGGATCCGGCGACCGCCGGATTGCGTCCCGAAATACTGGTGTAGACGCGGCGACGGGTGGGTATCGACCACGAGCGCGCCACTGCCGTTGAACAAACGCAAGGGAACCGAGAACAGCTCGGCCACGCCCGCGCAGAGCTCAACCAACGTGGCGCGGTTGACGAGCTCCTCCAGGGTAAAGCCACCCTCCATCGTCAACCGATCGAGGGTATTGGCTGGCGGTAGATCAGTCACCGAGCCGCCTCTCTCGCACCACCCACACGGCGGGTCAGTACGTCCTTGATGCGCTCGTTGCGACCGAACTTCGACAGGACCTCCTCAAAGAACGGTCCCGTCTGAAAGCCGAATTTCTTGGTGAGCTCATGCTTGAGATCGAGCGCCTGCCAGGTGGAGTGCAGCAACCCGACGAAGGTGTCAACCACGCCCTCTCCCTTGGTCGCGACCCCCAGATACACGGGCTCACGTCCCTGGGCTGCCAGATCGGCGATCTCGTCCTCAGTTCGGACCCCAGGCAGATCGCGCTTATTGAACTGAATCACTAAGGGCATCTGCTTGAGGTTCAAGCCGTTTTGCTTGAGATTCTCTCGCAGGTCACGGAAGGACTCGGCATTGGCGTCCGTCTCGCTCTCGCGCGAATCGCCAATAAAGGCCACCCCGTCCGCGCCCTGCAGCACCAAACGGCGCGTTGAGGCGTGGATGACCTGCCCCGGCACGGTGAACACCTTGATGCGCACGCTCAGGCCATGAGTGCCCTGAAATACCAGGGGGAGCAGATCGAAGAACAGGGTTCGATCGTCCTTGGTTTCTAGGGTCATCAGGCGGCCCGTGGCGTCCGGCGCGCTTGCGTCGTGGAGCGCCTGGAGGTTGGTCGTCTTTCCGCTGAGGGCGGGTCCGTAATAGACCAGCTTGATCGTCAACTCACGGGCAGAAAAATCGAGCTGCATAGGTGCGCCTGGCTGTCGGTCATCGCCTGCCAGAACCTCTTCTGAGCGGCGATGTGGCAACAAATCGGGAGTCTACCTGAGGCGTCCCCATAACGTCATCATGAAGCGCGAGTGCGTTGGGGATTCAGGCAGCGAGGCGCGAGACCTCGCTGCGACCTAGACGGCAGCTCTGCCCGAGAAGTTGCGAGCCACCCCGACAGAGCTGGCCCGAACCTGCGGCCTGAAGCGGCACGACCAAGCCCGGCGTGACGCTCAGCTCCAGCGCTCGCGGGCTTCCTTGGCCTCGAGCAAGACGCGCACCTTTGCCGGGCCGCCGATCAGCTTGCGACGTTCCACAGCGGCCACGGGGTCGAGGGCGCTGGCCATCTCGGGTCCGACCAGGCTCGGGTGGGCCGCGGCGAGCACCTCGGGCGACAGCTCACCGAGCTGCACCTGTCGCTCTTCGGCCTCGCGCACGAGGTGCCCCACCACGTGATGCGCCTCGCGAAACGGCAGGCCCGAGAGCACCAGATAATCTGCCAGATCCGTCGCACAGACATGGCCGTGATCGAGCGCGGCACGCAGCTTGTCGGCGCGGAAGGAGGCGGTCCCAATCGCGCCCACCAGGGCATCGAGGCAGGTCTGCGCCGCATCGAAGGCGTCAAAGATCGGTCGCTTGTCTTCCTGCAGCTCACGTCCGTAACCGAACGCTAGGCTCTTCTCGAGCACGTACAAACTCGTCACATGGCCGATCAGAAGAGCGGCCTTGCCGCGCACCAGCTCGGCCACGTCGGGGTTCTTCTTCTGCGGCATCATCGACGAGCTCGTCGAGAACGCGTCGCTCAGCGACATGAAGCCGAACTCGTAGCTCGACCAGAGCACGATCTCTTCGCCGATGCGCGACAGGTGAACCCCCAGGATCGCAAGGGCAGACGCCGTTTCCATCAGGAAATCCCGACTTGCTGTGGCATCGATTGAGTTGCGCGTGGGGCGGTCGAAGTTGAGCTCAGCAGCGACTCCGACGCGGTCGAGCGCAAAGCCGGTCCCCGCCACCGCGCCCGCACCCAGTGGGCATTCATTGAGGCGCGCGCGCGCGTCGAGCAGTCGTCCGCGGTCGCGCCACAGCAGCTCTTGCCACGCCATCAAATGGTGACTGAGTCGACTCGGCTGCGCGCGCTGCAAGTGCGTGTAGGCCGGCATCACGACGTCGATCAGCTCGCCTGCGCGGTCGAGTAGAACGTCGGCAAGCTGGGTCAACGACTCGAGCGTGACGTCGATCTGTCGGCGCGTGTACAGGCGCAGATCGGTCGCCACCTGGTCGTTGCGCGAGCGCGCCGTGTGCAGCTTGCCGCCAACCGGGCCAACGAGCGCCACCAGCCGGGACTCAATGTTCATGTGGACGTCCTCTTTGACGGGATCCCACACGAACTCGCCGCGCTCGATCTCACCCGCGATGCTGGTCAGGCCCTCGACCAGGAGCTGTCCCTCGGACTCACTGAGGACGCCTACCCTCACGAGCCCCCGCGCATGGGCTATCGAGCCCTGAATGTCCTCACGCCAGAGGGCGGAGTCCACGTGGACGCTCGCGTTCAATCTCTGCATCGCCCTGTCGATCGCAGCCGGGAGTCGGCCGCCGCGCGCAACGCTCATGTTCTGCTCCGTGAAGTGGGTCCGCGACGGCAATGTCTGCGGGGCCCTGGTCTAGCGCGCCCACTCGCCACCGTACAGGCCCACAGAATACCCGTCATAAAACGCCGCGCGTCGCTTCAGGCTTTCTGCGGCCGCGTGGCCGTTGTAAGCTCGCCAGCTGTGACTGACAACACCTTGACCCGCCAGGAGCTCGGTTGGCTGCTCATGCAGGAGGCACGCGGCACCTCGCGCGCACTTCGTGAGGGCGTGACCCAACTGCGAGTCGGCCCCGAAGTGCCGTCAGTTCGACCGCCACCGGTCGAGTCGATGCTCGACGCGCTCGATGGCGCCATTGAGTTGATGAGCGAGCTTGAGTCGCAGCCCGGTCACGCCAAAGGGCGCCGCGGTCGCATCGACGTCGCGTCCCTGCTGTTCGAGATCGCGCCGGACGCGCGGATCGCGGTCGAGCCCGGCGCAGGCACCGAGGTGCAAGGCGTTGAGTCCGATCTCCGCCGCATGCTGAGTGTTTTGGTCGGCGTGGGAACGGGCGGGCCCGCCACGCACATTCGCGTCCGCCGTGAGAACGATATCGTTCACATCAGCGCCGAGCTGGGTCCGGACAGCAGTGGCGCGCGTGATCTCGAACACCGCTGGCTGCACCGCATGGCAGTGCGCCACGCCGGGCGCGTCGAGCTCGAGCTCAATCGTCAAATCCTTTCGCTCCCCGCAGACGTACCGAGCGAACAGCGCGAGCTGCAGCAGCTCCGCAAAGAGCTCGAACAGGCGCAGGAACTCGGCGCCGTGTACGCCAAAGAGCTGGCCGAAGCCTTCACCGTCGGTGGGCACCCATCATCGGTTCCTCCGCCGTCCCAGCCGCCGTCCAACAGTGACCGCCTGCTGCAGCTCGTGGCGATCGCCTCGCCGCTCGTGCGCAGTCTGCGCTCCTCCACTGAAGCACTGCGCGCCGACGTAGCCGCAGTCGCCGGCAAGCTCGGGGATCAACATGAGCTCGCGCTGAGTCTGTCACGCCGCGCCGCGGGATTTTCTGAGCTCGTGTCAGAGCTCGACCGCATCGTGCACGCGCCCACCAGTGAGCAGTCGAGCGCGCTCGATCTCGCCGCGCTGCTCCATCAGGTCGCCGGCGCGGCCGATTCACGCGCGGCGCGACACGGGGTCACGCTACGCGTCGATGCGCCCACTGAAGCGCCTTACATGGGCTGCCGCGGGCTCCTCAGCCTGCTGCTGCGCGCGCTGACCGATCAAGCCATCGCGGCCACGGGCATGGGTGGAGAGATCCTGCTCTCGCTGCGCCCGCTGAGCATCGGTCTTGAGCTCGCGATCGAGGATGGCGGACCCGTGGTACCGGAGAGCGCCCAGGGGCCACTCGTGCGAGGCGTTGGGGATCCGTCCTCACTTGGACGACCCGGCGGGCTCAGCTGGGTCCTGGCGGGCTCGGTCGCCCAAGCGCTCGGACTGCGGCTCGAGCTCGGTCAGTCCATGCATCACCGCTGTGAAACGCGCTGCATGCTGGGCGGCGACAGCTAGCCTCCCTCAGCGCGAGCGGCAGCACTCAGCGCGCGGAAAGGTCGCGGTGCGTGAGATACAGCCGAAGGTCGAACTCGTACTGATGGTAATTCGGCTCCTGGTGACAACAGAGCGCATAAAACGCCTTGTTGTGCTCGCGCTCTCGCAGATGTGCCAGCTCGTGCACGACCACCATCTTCAGGAACTCAGGCGGCGTCTGCTTGAACAGACTCGAGATGCGCAGTTCGACCTTGGCCTTGAGTTTTTGCCCCTGCACCCGTGAGATGGCGACATGTTGACCGAGCGAGCGGTGCAGTGTGCTCAGCTTGTCGTCAAAGCAGATCCGGTGGGGTGTCGGACTGGTCTTGAGATAGGCGTTCTTGAGCGCCATCACGTAGGGATGAAGGGCGTGATCGGTCGTGACTTCCGGCGCTTTCGGATAACGCTTGGCGAGCCGCTGACCAAGCTCCCCAGTCGCGATGACCTCACGCACCTGCTCGAGCACATCGGCGGGATAATGCGCCAGGTATTTGAGCGTGGGTTCCGGAGGCAGCTGGCTCACAGCGGTCGCCGCTTGGGTTCGCCCGAACGGCGAGGATACTTGTCGGACGTCGGCGCCGTCTTGCGCAGCCGCAGCACGGTGGCCGTGCTCTGACGCTCGGAGTCGACCAGCTCGACGTTCAAGAGTTTCATCGCGCGCTCAGCCTCCAGCAGCTCGCTTGGCGCGCGCTCGCCTTTGACGGCCACCAGGGTGCCTCCAACGCGCAGAAACGGCACCGTCAGTTCAAGCAAGATGCGCAGCGCAGCCACCGCGCGCGCCGTCACGAGATCGAAGGCGCCGCGCATCGGTTCGCCGACGCCCGCAGCCTGCTCGGCACGACGACAGACCACCGTGACATTGTCGAGTCCCAGCGCCTTGGCGGTGGTCTCAAGAAATAGCGCCTTTTTCTCGGTGGCCTCGAGCAGAGTCACCTGGGTGTCTGGGCAAGCGATCGCAAACAGCATCCCTGGCACGCCGCCGCCGGAGCCCACGTCGAGCAACGTCTTGCATGGCCCAAGCAGCGGCACCACGCGCAGACTCTCGACCACGTGTCGCTCCCAAGCCTCCTCGGGACTCCGCAGGGCGGTCAGGTTGAACTGCTCGTTGGCCGCCAGCAGTAGCTCCAGGAACCGCTCCGCCTGGCCCCGCTGGAGCTCAGTCAGGGGCAGCGCAAGCTCAGCAGGGCCGGCAGCGTTGTCTGTCAAATCGGGCGAAGGCACGGGCCAGACTTGCCACGCAACCCCCTTGCCCTCAACCCTGCTCCGAACCCTGCCCGCTGACCACGCCGAGAAATTCGCGGAAAACTCCTGGCCGCCGCCATTTTACCGCACCGCCAGGTCACGACTTGCGGTTATGATGAAGTGGTGCGAATTCTCGTCGTCGAGGACCAAGACTCTATCCGCCGCATGATTGAAGCCCTCGTCGGTGCTCGAGGCTACTCGGTCACGGCCGTGTCCACGGGTAGTCGCGCCATTGAGGCGGCCACGGCAGAACCCCCAGAGCTCGTCCTGCTCGATCTGAACCTTCCCGGTCAGTTCGACGGCTTCGAGGTATGCAGGCGCCTGCGGGCGGAGGCCGCCACAGCGACCATCCCCGTCGTCATCATCACTGCGCTCGACGATGATGACTCGCGGCGCAAGGCCACTGAAGCGGGCGCCTCGGCTTATTACACCAAGCCTTTTAGCCCAATCGCCCTGCTCAAGGAGATCGATCGCTTGGCCTCCTTGGCGCGCCCGCGCTGACCGCTCGCTAACCTGCGGCGTGGTGCGCGCTCGCTCTGGGGCCGCGCGACGCGGATCCACATGACGCGGACCCACGCGACGCGGACCCACGCGACGCGGACCCGCGCGACGCGGACCCGCGCGTCAGCTCGTCGGGGCTCAGAGCTTGAGCAGGTGCACGAGCGCCAGCGCCTGTTTTTCGGCCGCAGCGAGCAGCGGACCCACCTCTTGCTCGGGTATCCGTAGCTTCTCGACGAGCGCGGCCAGTACCTCACGCTCGCGCTCATCCTGATGACCATCAACGAACGTGATGAGCACAGCGTGGTGCACGAGTCGTCGGCGGTCGTCAGCGCTCAAGTCCGTCAACGGGACGTCTTCGATGGTGCGCGGGACCTTGGCGAACTGACGGACCTCGAAGGCCTCGCTGGGGGTCGCCCCAAAGGCCTCGAGCAAGCCGTCAATCAGCTGCATCTCCTCAGCGGCGACCTTGCCATCAGCCCAAGCCACGCTGACCAGTCCCTTGACGATCGCGAGGTTCTGTTCGTGCATAAGCCGCATCTTCGCGGATATCCACGGGCAGCGTCAATCCCGATTGCCCTACTGGGCAGCTAGATCGACGACCACCTGCGGAGCCGCGTTCTGCGGCCCCTGCTCGAGCGCCAAACGCTCGATCGGCAGGCGCCGCCACCCCTGCTCGCGGCTCCCGACGAGCAGCTCGGCCGGCGCGCCGCAGCGCAATCCCTCGAACCGCGCGAGCGGCCCCGGGCGTTCCTCGCCTTTGGCGTAGGGCGACGGAGCCGATTGCGTCAAGCGAGCGCGTGAGCTGCCAGCCAAGTGACGCACCTCGAGGCTCGCCTGACAGCTGGGAACCAGAGCTTGCAGAGGGTCGACGCCCCCTTGCGGCGGCATGACCATAGCCACGGGAGCCGCCACCTCGGGAACCTGACTCGCGCTCGCCGCGCTCGGGGTCGCGAGTCGGAGACCGAGTCCGCCAACCACGAGGGCCAGAGCGAGCGCGCCTCCGAGTCCGGAGAGTGTCCGAGTGAGGCCGCGATTCGCGGGTGACTCCGGCTCGGCGCTGACCACAGCGGGAGGCGGCGTTTCGGTGAAGACCGCGACCGGCTCCGGGGTGAGCTGCAGCTCGGCGATGCGACGCAGGCCGCGACAGAGCTCGTCATCGTCAAACAGAACCGTCGTGGGCTGCCCCGTTAAGACTGGCGCGCTCTGACTGGTGCAGCTTGATGCCTGTGCGCTCGGCGCCGCAAGTTGGTTGAGGATCTGCTCGACGGCTGAGGGCGCAGAGCTTGCCTCGAGCTCGTACAAAGCGACGGGCGCGTCGAGCACCGTGTCATGCAGCAAATTGTCAGAGACCAAGCGCGTGAGCAGCAGCGGCGCGGCCTCTTCACTCGACATCGCGGAAGGCGCGGCGGGAGCCGCCGTAGCATCAGGCGCGGAAGTGGGCGCGTTCACCGACGAGCTCGCGTCTACCGAGTTGGGCGCATGAGCCTGACGATGAGCGGCGACCGCCTTGGCCACCCCGGCGAGTCGCAGAGCGATCGACGGCTCGCCATCGTCCATCGGGACCTCGATCCAGTCGTCTTCGTCGACTGAATCAAAGCTCGCCGGCATCGGAGCGGTGTCGGCAGCGACAGTCTCGACAACCGGCTCGGCCGCTGACGCTTGCAGCACGCTCGCAGGCGCAGCAGTGTTTTTCGGGCTGATTGGCGCGGAAAAGTTACGCACCTCCACCGCCGGCAGGGGCATCGTGAAGGCTTGCGACACCACGGGTGTTCGCTCTGGGGGTTGGTTCGGCGCGGGCACATCGAGATCCGGGATCACGACGGGCAGCGCGCTACCAAACGTCGGCACCTGCGCAGCGCGAGTCACGGCGGGCAGAGGGACGGTGTGGTCGAGCCACGCCACTGCGGGCGCCTCCACGACCGTTGGCTCAACCATCGCAGCGACGGCGACGACCGCTTGCACGGCGGGCGTCGGACGGGAGGAACGTAGGGGCGCCACAACGCCGACAGGGCCGCCTTCAGGAGCGAGCAGCTGAGGAGCAATCTCCACCTGAGCCTGCCCGCGGGCGCGCAGCACCTCGCGGCAGAGGCGCGCTAGCGCGCGGCGCGCAGCGCCACGATTGACCGGAATTAGGGCGGTTTCAAGCTCGCGCACGAGCTCGGCGAGGCTGCGATGCAGACGCGGACGGCTCGCGCGCAGTAGGCCAGGCGTGACCGAGCTCGCGACGAGCAGCAAGCGTGAGAGCAGCGACACCAGCAGGGCCTCGGCGCGCTCTTCGGAGCAAGGGAGCCCACCGCTCGTTTGAACGCGGCCATCCTCGACCAGCTGCAGTTGCGGCAGGGTGAGCTCGAGGGCTTGACCCATCAAGTGATCGGCCACCGCCAGAGCCAGATAGCCTGCCAGCTCGCCTGGCAATGCGGCGCGACGCAGCTGCGCGGCGCCTAAAATCTCCGAGAAGCTTACCTCGTTCATTCGTGTCGCTCCTCGCGTACGCAGACGCCGTGTTGTCGCAGGTAAGCCTTGGCTTCGCCAATCGTGTGGTTCTGCTCGTGGAAGATGGATGCGGCCAGGGCCGCATCCGCGCCGCCCTCAACCAAACCTTCTCTCAGATGCTCGAGCTCACCAACGCCGCCCGAGGCGATCACGGGGATCGGCACCGCGTCCACGACCGCTCGCAGCAGCGGCAGATCATAGCCGGCGCGCGTCCCGTCGCGATCCATGCTCGTCAGCAGGATTTCTCCCGCGCCGAGCCGCGCACCGCGCACGGCCCATTCAATCGCGTCGATGCCAGTGCCGCGGCGGCCTCCATGGGTGAAGACCTCCCAGCCACCGTTGGCGCTGCGCTTGGCATCAATCGCCAGGACAAGGACCTGCTTGCCCCAGGCCTGCGTGACCTCGTCGATCAGCTCGGGGCGCGCTACCGCGGCACTGTTAACGCTGACCTTGTCCGCACCTGCCAGCAGCAGGCGTCGCACGTCTTCAGCCTCGGTGACGCCACCGCCGACCGTCAGCGGCGCGAAGACGACGTCAGCCGTCCGCGCCACAACGTCGAGGATCGTCCCGCGATTCTCGTGAGACGCAGTGATATCCAGAAAGGTGATCTCATCGGCGCCTTCCGCGTCGTAGCGGCGAGCGCAGTCCACGGGGTCGCCCGCATCGCGGATCCCGACAAAGTTCACGCCCTTGACGACACGACCGTCACGAACGTCTAAACAGGGAATGATGCGTTTACCAAGCATGGCCCTGCCCCGCGGATAGCGGATTTCTTCCCACTGGGCCAAACTGCCAACAATCGCAGCCGCTGGCTGGCGCGAAATCGGGGGCCCTCTGTTATAGTGCTGGCAAGATGCCCGCCTGTCCGGCCTGCGGCACGGAGAATGACTCCAGTCGCACCAATTGCCTTCGTTGCGGCACTTTGCTCGCACAACAGCCCTTTGGTTTTTCGCCCTCGGCAGCTGGCGTGCGGGTCGTGCCCAGCGCCAACCGCACCCTGCTCGGCTTCGCGTCGCCGCTCGCTCCCGGAGCAGACCCGCCGCAGGCCGCCGCGCCGCAGCCCGGCGCTCCGGCCTCTCCGCTGCCTGCGGCGCCAAGCCCCGCAGCGCACCCGGCCTACGCCCCTGGGACAGGACCCAAGCAGACCCTGATGGGCGTGGCCCTTCCTGGCATCGCCCCGCTCAATCCGGGCCAAGCCGCGCCCGCGCCGAGCGCTCAGCTCCCCAGGGGTCTCGCCACGACGGCTCCGCCCCCGCCCCCCGCCAACGTCGCGCTCACTCCCTACCCGTCGCTCAGCGCACGTGATGGCGACCCCGTCGCTGGAGAGCTGCCCGCGAGCCTGCTGCGCGCCCAATCGATGGCCGCTGTGGCTCTCCCCGAGCCCGCAGCGGGCTCGCGCATGCCGCCACCCGGCTCGCGCATGCCGCCGCCCGGCTCGCGCATGCCGCCGCCAAATACGGTGGCGGCGCGGCGCAGTCTCGCAGCGATCCTCGGAGGAACAGCGGCCGCGTTGGTACTCGTGGCGGGCACCGGCGTGCTCCTCTGGCGCACGACTCCGACCCTCAGCGTTGAAGTGGTCACCGACGAGGCTCAGCGGGACCAGCTGGACGTCAGCTGCAGCAACTGCCCCGACGGCACCAAGGTGCTCTCCGCGGGGCAGCTCGCAATCGTCAAATCCGGACGCGCCCGGCTCGCGCTGGCGCAACCGCTGCTCCTCGGAAACAACGAGGTTTCCCTGCGAGTTGAGCGCCCCGACGAGCTGCGTCCGTCCGAGGTGCGCGCGAGCTTTCCGCTCGAGTATCGTCTGCACAGCGAGCTCTCCGGCCTGCAGCGCGCGACGCCGGAGATTGTCGTCAACGTTGAGGCCCTGCCCGGGGCACTGGTCACGATTGACGGACGCCCCGTGACGCTCAATGCCGAGGGCAAGGCGGAGGTTCGACTCGACGTCACCTCGTCACTCGCGGGGACGGCGTCCCAAGTGCTGCCCCTCGAGAAAAAGATCAGCTACGCGGTCACCCTGCCGCGCACGCCGCGCGAGGTGATGCGGGGCGTGCTGGCCGTACGCATCGGGATTACGCCGCTTGAGCTCGTGACCCCCCACGACTCGTGGAGCACCGATCAGGCTCAAGTGCTCGTCTCGGGACGCACCCAGAAGGGCGCGCGCTTGACCCTCGACGAGCGTCCAGTCACGGTCGCCCCGGACGGTCAGTTCAGCATTGCTGTCGCCCTGCCACCGGGAACTCTTCGCCCACGCCTGCGCGCGTCTCTCGACGGGCAAGCGCCACGCATCGTGCAGCTATCCCTCGAAAACGCCGCGCCCCGGCACAAACGCGTGCTCGAGCTGTGCGCCGGACTGCGCAGTGGCTTTGAGCTCGCGCAGGCTGCCGTGCAGTCGCGCAGTCCCGAGCGCTTCTGGTTCACGGGTGAGCTCCTGGAGTCGCGACTCGAGGGTTCAGTCACTCGCGCCCTGTTTTCCGTCCCCTGCACCGCGGGCTCCTGCGTGGTCCGCCTGCAACTCCCCGAGCCGATCACGGCCGCGCGCGGCAGTCGCTTTCGCTGGGTGGGACGCGCCCTCGAGCTCGACAAGGCCGGTCGTACGCTGGACGTCGCCGCCGAATCCCTGGCGCGCGAGCCCTAGCGCCTCGGGCCAGACGCCATGCGCGACCGAGGTCCCACCTGTTTGAGTCGAGCGGCCTTCGTCGGGCTGACGCTCACGGGCCTGCTATTCGCGCCGGGGCTAGCCGCCGCAGCACCGAGCCAGGCGCCGAGCCAGGCGCCGAGTCAGGCTCCGCTCGCCCCGCGTGCCCTTGTGATCCCGGGCACGCTGCTGCTCCCGCTCGCGCTGCTCTCGCCCAAGCACGCGCTCGCCCTCACCGATGAGGGACAGCTCTTCGAGCTCAGCCCAAGCGCCGTGTTGTCGCGACGCGCCGGGGACGACGCCCTTCCAGCGCAGGCGCCGGTGGCTCACCCGGCGGGCGGCGCTTACTGGCTCACGCGCTCCGGTCTGCTGAGAGGCTGGCTCTCGGCTGCCGCACCGCTTAGCGAGAGGCAACTCCCGTTTGACAGCTGCACGAAATCCACCCAATTATTCAGCCTAAATTCGGGACTCTGGGCGCAGTGTGGCTCGTCTGGCTGGTGGCGCGGCGTGGCCACGTCAACTGCCGTAACCCAGCAGCTCACGGCTCCGCTCAGCGCGGTCGTGG
The DNA here is from genome assembly GCA_038207155.1 of Polyangiales bacterium. Lineage (GTDB taxonomy): Bacteria > Myxococcota_A > Polyangia > Polyangiales > Polyangiaceae > FEN-1139. The sequence goes on along the minus strand of JBBRAB010000018.1, from coordinate 49,587 downwards.
GTCCGCGCGGGTTGGCGCTCGACGCCGCAGGGACGCTCCAGCGCTTTCACCGTTGGCAGGGCTGGACGCCGCAGACGCGCGGGCACCTCTTCACGCAGCTGCTCGCGACGAGCCCCCCCGACTCCGCTGTGCTCCTGCTTGAGCAACAGAAAATCTATCGCTGGTCGCGCAGCGAAGGGCTCCAGCTGCTGCTTTGGCTCAGCACGCGTCCAGTCGCTCTCGCGCTGATGCCAGGCTCGGAACTCCTGGTGCTCGATGTCGACGGTCACCTCACGAGTCGCTCGGTCGAGCGCCCCGCGTCGGTGACGACCTACCCGGTCACCTTGGCGCCCGCCCTCGTGGGGCCCGGACGCCTAGTGGCGCTGGACTCGAGCTGGTTCGCGCTTTTGCTCGACCGCGCGGCCCCTCGACTCTTTCGCCTCAACGAGCCTTCACCTCCCCTGGAACTGGCGGCGTGCGCCGGCAGCAGCGATCTCTCCCTGCTGGGTGACGGACTCTGGGTGAGCTGCGCCGGCCGCCCAAGCTCCATTATCTACTATTCCTGGGCTCAGCTCACGACCAGCGCGCCACCAAAGGCCCAAATCCCCGCTAATTCCGCTGCGGGCGGCGCGCGCCAGGGTCAGGCCCCCAGCAAAGATCCGCTCCCCCAGGCCTTGTGACGCGGCAATGGCGCCCTATACTCCCGCGGAATCCACACCCGCAGGCCGCGCACCGAGGAGCAGTCCACGGCGCTGTGGACCAGGGTAGTGCCCCCCTTGAGGAGTCGAAACCACATGATCCAGTTGACCCCCGTTGCAGCCGCAAAGGTTCAAGAAATCGCCAACTCGGAGGGCCTGCAAGGTCAGGGCCTTCGTTTGCGAGTGATCGGCGGAGGCTGCGCAGGCTTCCAATACGATCTCTACTTTGAAGAAGCCCCCAGCGAGATGGACGAGCGCTTCGAATCCCACGGCATCCCGCTGTTCGTCGATCCGCTCAGTCACCAGTACCTCGACGGCACTGAGGTGGACTACGTCGAGACGACCAACGGTGCCGGCTTCAAGTTCGGCAACCCGAACGTCTCAGGCAGCTGCGGCTGCGGCTCGTCCTTTCAGGTCTGAGTACCGCACTTTCAGGGCTGACTTTCTGGCGCTAAGCGCGAGGGAGCAGCCCTGAAGTCTATTTTATTCCCAACTTTCTTCGCCAAAATCGAGAGGGGGGACTTGACGAAAGTTGGGGGCTGGAGGCGGTGAGCGAAACCTTCTTGAGTCGGGGGCGTAGACTAGTTCGAGCCGACCCTAAGAAACTGTCCCACCGGGATTGACGAACCTATGTCCAGGACATAGTCTAGTCAGACCAAACCTCCCGAGAGTGAGAACCGCAACATGGCAAGCGAAACTGATCCCTCCCTGTCCCGCTACATGACGATGGTTCAGCATTTTGCGAAGCTGAGTCGCGAAGAAGAGCTCGCGCTCTGCGACCGCTGGTTGGCAAATGCGGACGAGAAGGCCAAGGACCTGCTGGTGCGCGCTCATCTGCGCTACGTCGTGGCGATCGCGGTCAAGTACCGTCGCTACGGGCTGCCCCTCTCGGAGCTGATCGCCGAGGGCAACTTCGGCATCGTGCATGCTCTTACCAAGTTTGAGCCGGCCCGCGGCAATCGCTTCGTCACCTACGCGGCGTACTGGATCCGTGCGTACATCCTGAACTACATCATTCGCTCCTGGAGCATGGTCGGCGTCGGCTCCGGCGCGCTGCGTTCCAAGATGTTCTTCAAGCTCCGCCGCGAGAAGGTGCGCATCACCAATCTCGTGGGTGAAGGGGATCACGCCGACGAGCTGCTCGCCGAGAAGTTCAACGTCTCACGCGTGCAGATCGTTGGAATGATGCGTCGGCTTGAGGCACGCGATGTCTCGCTGGACTCCAAGGTCTTTGACGACGCCGTCACTTCTCTCGTCGACACGCTCGTCTCTCCAGACCAAGGTCAAGAGGATAGCTACTCGGCCAACCAAGATGGCGACCAAGTGCGCGACGTCGTGCGCTCAGCTCTCTCCACGCTCGACTCGCGTGAGCGCTACATCGTCGAGCACCGCTTGATGGCCGACTCCGAGGATGAGCTCTCACTTGCAGAGATCGGTCGCCGCTTGAACGTCTCGCGTGAGCGCGCTCGCCAACTCGAGGCGCGCGCCAAGCGCAAGCTCAAGCTCAAGATCATCGCGCTCGACGCTGAGTCCGGGCTCCGCCTGGATCTCGACAACGTCGCCGCAGCCTGAGCATCGCCCCACTCGCCTAGCGCCCCGCCATCCGCGGGGCGCTGTCGTTTTGTACGAGCCGAAAGCCCATGGTTTGGGCGGCGTGGAACCACCCCAAGCGATCCGGCGTTTTTTCCTGGTCGACCTGGGGCAGCCGGGCCCTGCGTGCTAGACCATTTGAGTCGAGGCGGCTCAGGTGATCGTCTCTCAGTCCTTCCGTTGGAGGAACTGGGGGGAGGAAAGTCCGGGCTCCGTAGGGCAGAACGCCGGGTAACGCCCGGTGAGTGAGAGCTCGAGGAAAGTGCCACAGAAAACAAACCGCCGGTCCGCGCAAGCTGATCGGTAAGGGTGAAACGGTGGGGTAAGAGCCCACCGCGCGCTCGGTAACGAGAGCGGCATGGAAAACCCCGTTCGGAGCAAGGCCATGTAGAGGGGCGTTTGAGGGCTGCCCGCCCAAGCCCCCGGGTAGGCTGCTAGAGGCAACCGGTAACGGTTGCACCAGAGGAATGATCGCTAGGTTCCGCGAGGATCACGGAACTGGACAGAACCCGGCTTACGAGCCACCTCGACCACGCCACGTTGCCTCACGGTGACGTGGCGTGCGCCTTTTGTAGCTCGGCGTTTGTACCAGCGCGCGCTGCCACGACCGCCAACGCGCGTCACTGCGCCGCAAAGACAAAAGGCACGTTAAACTGCGGCGTTTGTCCCGAAGACGGCGGGAATTCCCAGCCGCGGACGCTGCTCTCAATACAGCGAGCCAGGCCGCGGTAGCCGCGTGGATCACCGGTGCTCGAGACCGTTGACACCTTCCCGTTCGAGGCCACCTGGATCGAGATCATGACGCGGGCCGAGGTCGGAGCGTCCTGCGCGCGGGTGTCGAGCGCGGGCTGCCAACAACGGCGCCGCACGGCGGGCGTGTAGCGAGCGACCGTGCGTTGAACCGCAGCTGCGTCGAGCGGTTCACCGGACGTTGGCGCCTGCACGGCGCCAGACGGCCCACCTTGCGGACCCGATACGCCCTTGAGTCCAGCCAGTCCCTTGAGTCCAGCGCTCGTCTCGGCGGCCTTCTGAGCATCGGCGGCTGAGCTGTCCGCTGTCTTCGCGAGGGGACCGCCGGACGGATTCGTTCGTCCCGTCACCGCGACAATGGGAGCTTCCTTGAGCGTTTCAGGCTGCCCCACCGCGGCATTGCCGGCGGGCGGAGTATCACCCGAGCGAGTCCCCACCGAGGCCTTGGGCGCGTTTGCGGCCACGGGCACCGCGGGCTTGTTGACCAAGAGGCCCGGCAACACGAGCGCGCCTGCCGCCCCGAGGATGACGGCGGCGAAGAGCGCCAGAAGCAGCACCCCCATCGAGGGACCGCTGCGCTGACTGACGCCCATCGCCTCAAGCTCAGCCGCGGTTAGCTCGGCGGGAGCCTGAGAATAGACTGGCGCCCGGCGCTCAGCGAAGACGGGATTTTCGACTGCGACGGAGACCGAAATTGGACCGAGCGGGGCGCCGGTGGGTTCAGGCGTCGCAGTAGCGGACGCAGTAGTGCGAACCGGCGCAGGTGCGGGAGTCGGCGGCGGGAACAGATCCGGCGATGAGGCTTCGGGACTCGACAGACACTCTTCGAGGATCGCGACGAGCTCGGGATAGCTGGAGAGCGGCTTCCAATCCTCAAAACCGTCCCGCCAGACCAGCGACACGGCAGTGACCTCGCGTCGCAGCGCTCGCGTGCGGAGCTCCGCGAGCGTCATGGGACCCGTCGGAATCTCAGCGATCCCGACGTACCACTCGTCGCCCGTCACATCCTGGGCGGGAGTGGCCGTCTCGACACTTGACGTGAACGCGCCAACCAGTCCCCCGCGATGGCGAGCCTTTGCGGCCGAAGGAGCCGACTTTGGCGCGATCCCAGCGCGAGCAGCGCCGGGTGCTGAGGCGGGACGAGCGGCGCCGGGTGCTGGTGCAGGACGAGCGGCGCCGGGTGCTGAGGCAGGACGAGCGGCGCCGGGTGCTGAGCGCGCCGCTGGTGCAGGCCGCGCGGCCACGGGTGCCGAGGCGGGGCGCGCCGCGGCAGGTCGCGCGGCCACGGGTGCCGAGGCGGGGCGCGCCGCGGCAGGTCGAGCTGCAGGCTGCGGCTCTGCGGGAAGTGAGCTCGTGCGCGAGGGCAATTGAGGCTGAGGCGTCGGCTTGCGCATCCGAGGCTCGGGCGTCGGACGGATCGGACGCGCTGCCGGAGGAGCGGTCTGAACAGCCGCGTGCCCGGCAGCAGGAATCAGCGCGTGAGTGGGTGTGGGTCGCACTGGACGAGCAGCCACCGGAGCGGCAGGACTGGGCTGCGGCGCAGCGGAAACCGCGGGCGTCGGCTTGCGGGGCCGAGCGGGCGCGGACTGAAGCGGCCCTCCTGCCCTCGGCTGCACTGGTGCCGATGGCGCGGCGGTCGGCGGCATCACCGACGGGGGCTCGAGGGTGGCCGCGGGTTGCCGCGACTCAACTCCCGGTGGAACCGTGGACGCGCCCGCAGCCGAATCGATCACCGACTGATTGATCTCGATGAGGTAGCCGCATTGGCGGCATTTCATCTTGACCGATCGGCCAGCGACCTTCTCGTCGGCGATTTGATATTTCGCCTTGCAGCTGGGGCAGAAGAACTTCATCGAGCCGGTGGGTTCCGAGAACCGGGGGGGCCATCCTCGCAGACGAAAGCGACGTTCACAACAGGTTCAGTAAGTGCTCGCGAATCCCCTTGCGGGTTTCCTCGTCCGGAGCGAGCCGGAGAGCTCGCTCCCAGGTCTCCGAGGCCTTATTTCGAAAGCCGGCCTTCTGATACAGGATGGCTAGGTTCTTTGCGGCCGCGAAGTGACGCGAGTTCAGCTCCATTGCGGTCTCGAGCTCACTTATTGCTTCGTAGACGTGACCCTGCTTGCCATAAAGCAAGCCAAGGTGGAAATGTAGCCGGTAGGCCAGCGGGTCGATAGCCACCCCGCGCTTGAGGTGCCCGACCGCCTCCTCGAGGTGCCCGGCCTTATAGGCAGCCACCCCCTCATTGAGGGCGGCCTCGGCCTCAGCGGAGTCATTGCGCTCGAGCGGCTCTTGGCTCGTGCCCGCCAGACAGGCGTCGACCGCGCGCAGCAGATCATCGATGCGGAAGGGTTTCTCGATGTAATGCTCGACCCCGCAGCTCTGCTTGAGGTCCTCGGCAAAACGCCAACCGCGATAGACCGCGCTCATCATCACGATCGGCGTCGCCTTGTAGCGTTCGCTGTTCTTGATGCGGCGCGCGATGTCAAAGCCATGCACCTCGGGCAGCATCGCATCGAGCACGATCAGATCCGGGTGATGCTCTTTGACCAGGCGCAGCGCGAGCAGTCCGCGATCCGCCTCAATCACGCGCAGGCCACGTGTCTGAAGTAGCCGCGTGACCATCTTGCGAATGTCAGCCTCGTCGTCAACGACGAGCACCGTCTTGGTACCCGGAGCAACCTCCCCCGGCGCACCCGAGGTCGGCATGTCCGTGACCACACTGAGCTCACGCGACAGATCGCCGAAATCTGCCTCGTGAACGTCCTCGGAGGCGCTGCGAGCCAGGGCGTCATCGACCACCACGGCGCGAGCATTGGTCGGAATCGAAGGCGGAGACGGTATCTCCGACTCGGGCGGTTGCTCGCTCGCCGGAGGATGCGACGAAGCTGCTGCCTGGGGAGCCATGGACGCGAGCGGCAGCGAGAGCGAGTACCCCTGCCCCGCTCGGCGAATGCCATCGGCGCCAATCCCCAAACGCTCTAGAACCTCCGTAGGACAATGCGGTCCGACGTAGTAGGCCTCGCCCCGCGCTTTGCGCTGGTAGGCACTCACGATGACGCGCTTGAGGGAGGTCTCGAGCGCGACGTAAGGATAGACCTTCTTGCCGGTGACGAACTCGAGTTCGTCGAGCACCTTGGTCTCACGCGGGTTGCCCATCGCGACAAACAAGCGATCGTCGCGCATGAGAACGGGCAGGATCAGGTGCTTTTCCGCAATCTCGCGGGGAAGCACGTCGAGGTCCTCGAGGCGCAGGCAGAGCTGCGACAGATCGATACCTGGGATGCCGTGTTGCTCACTCAGCGCCTTGAGCGCGTCAACCTCGCTCACACTGCCGGATTCGGCGAGGCGCGAGGCAAGCCGTCCACCAGAAGTGCGATCCGCGAGCGACTCGTCGAGCTGCTCCTGGGTGATCGCTTTCTGCTCAAGCAGGATCCGACCGATCGGCTTGTTTTCCTGACTCATTCTCCAGCCCCACTATACTCACGAAACCGCCACCGATGGGGAATTCCTCGGCCCCATTGGTCTACCGCTAATTCCCCGCTGACACCCGTCGGCCGGGCTGACAATCTGGCCGACGCCCAGCCGAAACCGCTCGACCGAGCAGGGCGCCCGCCTGCCGTCAATCGGGATCCGCGTTGCTCTCGAGCTCGGCGAGCGTCGCTGAAGCGAACTCGTCGTAGCGCCCCTCCTCGATCGCTTGCCGTGCGCGAGCCATGAGCGAGCCATAAAAGTGGAGGTTGTGCAGCGACAACAGCCGGTGACATAGGATTTCTCCGGCCTGGTACAGGTGGCGCAGGTACGCGCGACTAAAGCCCCCCGCACAGGCGGGACAGGGGCAGTGCGGCTCAATGGGTCTGGGGTCGTCGCGGAACCGCGCCTGTTTGTGCGCCGCGGGCGTTGCGGGTCGGCATCACACAATCGAAGACATCGACCCCCACGCCCATCGCCCGCAGCAAATCCGAGGGCGTCCCAACGCCCATCAGGTAGCGCGGCCGCAGGCCGTCCACCTGAGGCACCACCAGGGCCAGCGCCGCGTGCATGGCCGCGGGGGGCTCGCCCACCGAGAACCCGCCGAGAGCCAGACCGTCCAGGGGGAGCGCCGCCAACTGCTCGGCATGCTCCAGCCGCAGAGCGACGTCCGTCCCGCCCTGAATGATGCCGAACACCGCTTGCGTGGGCTGGCGGGCGGCCAGACATCGCGCCGCCCAACGCGTGGTGCGCTCAACCGCCTCACGCAGCACCGCCGGCGACGAACCGGCAGGCGAACAGACGTCGAGTTGCATCGCGATGTCGGCACCGAGCAGGCCCTGGACCCGCATCGATTCCTCCGGGGTGAGCATGCGACGCGAACCGTCGAGGTGCGAGGCAAAGGCGAACCCGTCTTCGCTCAGCTTGCAGAGCTTTGCCAAAGAAAACGCCTGAAATCCCCCTGAATCGGTCGCGATGGCATGGGGCCAACGCGCCATCTCGTGGAGGCCACCAAGCCCCGCGACGGTCGAAGGTCCGGGGCGCAGCCAGAGATGGTAGGTGTTCATGATGACCATGCGTGCGCCGGAGGCGGCCACCTCGGCAGGACTGGTCGCCTTAACGGTCGCCTGAGTGCCAACCGGCATGAACACCGGAGTATCGATCACGCCATGCTGCGTCGCCATGCGCCCCCGGCGGGCGAGCCCCGAACGCGCGATCACCTCAAACGAGAGCGGCTTCATTCGAATCTCCGAGGCAACCACATGGCATCTCCGTAGGACAGAAAGCGGTAGCCTCGCGACAACGCCTCGCGATAGGCCGAATGGAGTCGCGAGAGCCCAATGAACGCGGAAACCAGCGCAAGCAGCGTGCTCCGCGGCTGGTGAAAATTGGTCAGAAGCGCATCGACCACCTGGAATTTCACGCCAGGTTGAATGAGCAGCTGAGTCTCTTCCGAAGTGGGACGTACCAGCCCCGGGGCCTCAGCCAACGCCGCGCTTTCCAGGGCACGCACCACCGTGGTGCCAACAGCCACCACCGGCGCGTTTCTCTGGCGCGCCGCAGCGATCTGGTCCGCGAGCAGCGGCGAGACCTCGTAGCGCTCGCGATGCATGACATGCTGATCGAGATCGTCGACGGAGACCGGACGAAAGGTACCGAGTCCGACGTGCAGGGTCACCTTCCCGAGCTCGCAGTGACGTGCCTGAAGTGCACTCAGCATGGCGCTGGTCAGGTGCAAACCCGCCGTCGGCGCCGCCACGGAACCAAGCTCGCGTGCGAACACGGTCTGGTAACGTTCTTCGTCGTCGGCGTCATCATCCCGACGAACGTAGGGTGGAATCGGCATGTGTCCGACGCGCTCGAGCTCGGCCTCGACACCACTCGGCGAGCTGAAAGCCACCTCGAGTTCGCCGTCTTCGCGCTTGGCAACGATGCAGCCGCTCAGCGCCCCAAAATCGAGCACGGTGCCTTCGCGCAGCGGTTTGCTCGCCCGTCCGATCGCGCGCCAAACCTCGGCGCCAGCCTGCTGGGTCAAACTGGGCCCGAGCAGCAGCAACTCGACTCGCCCGCCCGAACCGCGCTTTTCTCCGAGCAAGCGCGCCTTACGAACGCGCGTCTCGTTGAGCACCACGAGCGCACCCTCCGGCACCAGCGTAGGCCAATGACGCACCCAGGCGTCCTGGCAACTCGATTCCTCGACGACCAGCATCCGCGCCCCATCGCGCGCCTCGGCAGGACGTTGAGCGATGTTGGCTTCGGGTAGCTCGTAGTCAAAGAGCGCGGTGTGCAGGGGGAACCTCGCGGGGCGGCTTATCGCCGAATGCGCCAACGGGCAAATCAGGGCAAAATTTCAGGCGCCGGACGGACCCCCTCGGTCGCGCCCGGCGGTTCCACGAAGCCCAAACCCAGCTTAGCCCTTGGCGTCGTAAGAAATCCCGAGTCGAGTCATCTTCCGCCACAGCGTAGTCGGACTGATGCTGAGCGCTTCGGCAGCACGCTCACGACTCCCGTCAAATGACCGCAGCGCGACCTCCACGGCGTCCCGTTCAGCCGCGTCAACGATGTCCGCCAGGGTCTTGCCCGTGGCACGCTGAGTGCGCTTGGGACCTTGGTGCAGGATGTCGTCGACCGTGACGACCTCGCCGCCCGACAGGGCTACCGCCTGTTCGACGAGGTTTTCGAGCTCACGCACATTTCCCGGATAGTCATGGGCTACCAGCGCCTCCATGGCGTCCTCACCGAAGCTGGTCCGCACGTTCATCTTGCGATTGTACTTCTCGAGGAAGAAGGCGGCGAGCAGCGGAATGTCTTCCTTGCGATCGCGCAGCGGCGGCAAATGAAAGCGAGCCACGTTGAGGCGATAGTACAGATCCTGGCGGAAACGGCGCTCTTCGACGGCGGACGCGAGATCGACATTGGTCGCGGCGATCACCCGGATGTCGACCTTCACCGGACGGTTCTCACCGATCCGACGCACCTCGCCCTCCTGAATCGCCCGCAGCAGCTTGGCCTGGAAACTCAGGGTCGTCTCGGCGATTTCGTCGAAGAAGAAGGTGCCTCCGTCGGCTTCCTCGAACAAGCCTTTGCGCGCTGAAACGGCGCCAGTAAACGAGCCGCGCGCGTGTCCAAATAGCTCACTCTCAAGCAGTGTTTCGGTGATCGCAGCGCAGTTGACGGTCACGAAGGGACGCTCGGAACGCTTACTGTTGGCATGCACGGCGCGAGCGATCAGCTCCTTGCCCGTACCGCTGTCGCCCGTAATCAGGACGATCGCGTCGGTTGGCGCAATCTTGACGACGCGCGTGAGCACATCGCGGATCGCATGTGAGCGTCCGATAATGTTCTCGAAATGGTACTTTTCCTTGAACTCTTGCGCGAAGAGCTGAACCTGCCCGTGCAGCCGCCGACTCTCGACGGCCTTGGAGACCTTGACGATCAGCTCTTCTTCGGCAAACGGCTTCTGAATGTAGTCGAAAGCGCCGAGACGCATGGCCTCGACAGCGCTCTCGATCGTTCCGTACGCGGTCATTACGATGACTTCCGTCATCGGCTGAGCTGCTTTGATCGAACGCAAAACCTCGATACCATCGATCTCGCCCATGCGAAGATCGGTGATCACGACGTCGTAAGCCCCGGACCCCCCGAGCTCTTTGCCTTGCTCCCCAGACCCGGCCTCATCAACGTCGAACGAGTTCCCTCGCAGCATCATGGCGAGGGTCGTGCGCATATTGCGCTGGTCATCGACGACGAGAATCTTTCCCATGCTGGCGTACGCTTCCTTTAGCGCCCCTCCGAGAGCTTAGCTATGCGGACGAGCCCACCGTGACACGCGACCCGCGGAGGAAATCCCAGCTTGCCGACCGACCGAATAGGCGAGGAGCCAGCCGCGAGTCACTTGTGCCCCGATACGACCGCGCGGAGGCCTGACTGAAGTCACTGGCCTAGAACCGGCCCGTGGGAAGAGCAACTCGAGTCCCCAGAAAAGCGGTCGGGCGACAGGGGTTTCCTCGCTCGCTGGCCCAGCTGCGCACGTTGACAGCTCGGGGGGGAGTGATAACCGTCGGCAGGCTTGGCCTAAGACGGTCGAGCGGAGGAGAGACACCAGTGACAGAGCTCAAGGATCGACTCGGTGCCGGGGAAAAGCGTCAGCAGGTCATCGATGACGCCTGTCGCGTGCTCGACGAAGAGGTGGCCGACAAGTCCGGTCTCTCAGGACTGGCCGTTAAGGCGGCGTTTTCCGTGGTCAAGAGCGTCAAGCCAGGGTTTATTCGTCAGGCGGTCGATCACCTGCTCGACGAATTCCTCGACGCCATGGATCCACTGCACAAAGAAGCGCTCACCAAGGGCATCGCTCCTGGCACCTTCATCACGCAGAACGCGCCACGCGTGGCCGATGGCCTGCTGGCGGTGACGGACAATCGCGCCAAAAAGGCTAATAGCGGCGTCGTGCAAAAGACCTACGAGAAGCTGCGTCCTACCGCGAAAAAGCACGTCGAGGCTGCCATGCCGCGCGTCGGCAAACTGCTCGACAAGCACGCCCCGACCGCGTGAACACGCGCGTCCGCCCCAGGTGACTGAGCGCCTGGGGCGAGGCCTGAAGGCCCCATTCAGGGGAAATTTGCCTTGATTTGATTGTCTCTATTCCCCATCGGAATACTTGACAATGGGCACATTTCTCACCAAATCAGACTGACGCTGGCGGCCTGGGCTCCCTAGGTATCCCCGGTGCCCCGATTGGGGAGCGACAGCCTGCTCTGAAGACGCGCCATGAACGAACCAACCACTGACCGAACCTCAGTTCAGCCTCAGTCCACCGTGATGCGGCGGTCCGGAGCCGTTGTCCGTTTCGCCGGGGACTCCGGCGACGGGATGCAGATCACGGGCGACCAGTTCACCACCTCGACGGCCCTTGCCGGAAACGATCTGGCCACGCTTCCTGACTATCCCGCCGAGATCCGTGCGCCGGCGGGGACGCTCTACGGCGTCTCGGGGTTCCAAATCCGCTTCGGCTCGTCGGACGTCTTTACCCCTGGCGACTCCCCCGATGTGCTCGTGGCGATGAACCCGGCAGCGCTGCGCACCAATCTGCGCGACTTGATTCCTGGGGGTCTGCTCGTCGTGAACACGGGCGCCTTCACGCAGGCTAATCTCGACAAGGCTGGCTACACCAGCAATCCGCTGGAAGACGGCTCGCTCGCGGGCTGGAACCTCGTCGCGCTCGATATCACCAAGCTGACGCTCACCGCGGTGCGCACGGTCGCGCTCTCGACGAAAGAGGCGGGGCGCTGCAAGAACTTCTGGACGCTCGGGCTCATGCTGTGGGTGTTTAGTCGCACGCTCGACTCGTCCATCGAGTGGATCGAGGCGCGTTTCAAGCGACGCGCCGACTTTGCGCAGGCCAATATCCTGGCGCTACGCGCCGGCTACGCCTACGGCGAGACAACCGAGTTTTCCCACGTCCGCTACGAGGTGCCTCCGGCCAAGGTCGCCCCCGGCCTCTATCGCAGCATCAGCGGCAATACGGCGCTCGCCTATGGCCTGATCGCTGCCGCGCAGGTCGCGGGGCGCAAGTTGGTGCTCGGTTCCTATCCGATCACACCCGCCACCGACATTCTCCATGAGCTGAGCAAACACAAGGCGCTCGGCGTCGTCACGCTCCAGGCCGAGGACGAGATCGCCGCGATCTGCTCGGCAATCGGCGCCTCATTTGGCGGCGCGATCGGCGTCACCAGCACTAGCGGTCCGGGCATGGCGCTCAAGACCGAGGCGCTCGGGTTGGCGGTGTCGACGGAGCTACCGCTAGTGGTTCTGAACGTGCAGCGGGGTGGTCCGAGCACCGGGCTGCCCACTAAGACCGAGCAGGCCGATCTGCTGCAGGCAGTGCACGGTCGCAATGGCGAGACGCCCGTGTGCGTCCTGGCAGCCAGCACGCCCGCCAATTGCTTTGAGGTGGCCTACGAAGCGGTCAGCATCGCGCTCACGCACATGACTCCAGTCATCGTGTTGAGCGACGGCTACCTCGCCAACGGAGCTGAACCATGGCGGATCCCGTCGACCGCAGAACTGCCCCCAATCGCGCGGCGCGAGCTGCCGCCGGTGGAGGGCTTCCGCGCGTTCGAGCGTGATCCAGAGACACTCGCCCGCCATTGGGTCGCTCCGGGAACCCCCGGCTACGAGCACCGCATCGGGGGACTCGAGAAGGACGCCACGACGGGGCACATCTCGTACGACCCGGTCAATCACGAGAAGATGATCCACCTGCGCGCCGAAAAAGTCGCTCGAATCGCGCGCGGGCTGCCGCCCGCCAAGGTGTGCGTCGGTGCAGACCAAGGACGCCTCCTGGTGGTCGGCTGGGGCTCAACCTACGGCTCGATTCACGAAGCCGTTCGACGCTGCTCGCAGGACGGCCTCTCGGTCTCCCATCTTCATCTCACGCACATCCATCCCTTCCCGCCAGGGCTCGGCGCGCTGCTGCAGAGATTCGAACGCATCCTGGTCCCAGAGCTAAATCTCGGACAGCTCTCGCAGCTACTGCGCTCCGAATTCCTCGTTCCCACCCGTAATTTCAACAAAGTTCAGGGCAAGCCCTTCCACGTCGAAGAGCTCGTCTCCGCCATCCGCACCGAGCTGGAGAACTAAGTCGATGTCCGACCTCGTTCCGCAGAGTCAGTTGACTCGCAAAGACTTCGTCAGCAACCAGGACGTGCGTTGGTGCCCGGGTTGCGGTGACTACGCGATCCTCAATACCGTCCAGAAGTTTCTGCCCACTCTCGGGATCCCAAAGGAGCGCATCGTGTGGGTTAGCGGGATCGGCTGCAGCAGCCGCTTTCCGTACTACCTGGAGACCTACGGCTTTCACACCATCCACGGTCGCGCTCCTGCCATCGCCACCGGACTGCGCGCCGCCAATCCCGAGCTGAGCTTGTGGCTCGTTACGGGCGACGGGGACGGTCTGTCGATCGGCGGCAATCACTTGCTGCATTGCCTGCGTCGCAACGTCGACCTTCGCATCCTGATGTTCAACAACCGGATCTATGGTCTCACCAAGGGCCAGTACAGTCCGACCAGTGAACAGGGCAAGATCACCAAGAGCAGCCCGCAGGGCACCGCGGATCATCCAGTCGATCCCGCCACTTTTGCCCTCGGATGCGGTGGAACGTTCGTCGCACGCAGCATCGACGTAGCCGCCGCCCATCTCACCTCGGTGCTCGAGCGCGCCGCCGCCCATCGCGGCACGGCGTTCGTCGAAATCTTCCAAAACTGCAGCGTGTTCAACGACGGCGCATTCGACTCATTTACCGACAAGTCGCTGGCCGCCGAGCGTCAGCTCCACGTCCAACATGGCGCGCCACTGCGCTACGGAAAAAATGGGGAGCTTGGTGTCCGCCTCAATCCACGCATCCTCGCGCTCGAGGTCATTCGTCCCGGTCAGGATGGGACGACGGACGCAGACGTGCTTATCCACGACGAGACCAACCAAACGATCGCGCATCTGCTGACCCATATGCCCTTCGCGGAGTTCCCTGTGGCCCTCGGCGTGCTCTACGCCGTCGAGCGCCCCACCTACGATCAGGGCATCGCCCAGCAGCTTGAGACGGCCAATGGGCCTCGCGATCTGGACCAGCTGCTTCGTGGCACCAGCCCCTGGACCGTCCTCTAACGCCGTCGGTTTTCGGTTCAACGGAAGGACGCCCGCGGTGGGCCTTCTGTCGATTTTGCGGCCACGCGCGAGACCGATTTTGTGGAGGGAGATCCGTTCACCAAGCTCCCACGCCGAGCCGGATGGGGTTGGTTCGGCGTGGAAATGGGCTCTGACGAACCCTCGGCCAGTCGTTCCAGCCCAGCGGCAGCGGGCGCCAGCGACGATTCCTGACGCTCCGAAACGAATTTGCCCAGACAGTCCCCGCAAACTGCGCTAAGCCGCGCGCCATGGGAACGCCTCAAGACCCGCGGACACGCCGTAAGCAGCGGACGCGCCGCGCCAAAAAGAACCTGCTGTGGGACCTCAAGCGCGCCGAAGAGAATGCGGTAGCGCAGCTGCCGAAGGAGCCGCCGAAGACGGCCACCTGAGTGCCGTACTCCGCCCTGATCCCGGCGGCGCGCCCCATAGGCCGCCGCCGGAACCATTCTGGGGCTGCTGACAATTAGCTAGCCGAGGGGGCGACGACTCACCCCTGATCGCGCTATTGTGCTGCCGTGAAGGTTGCGCGCAGTTACGAGTGCTCGGTGTGCGGCGGTCTCGTTCGTGAGGCGGCGCGCTCCTGCCCTTACTGCCGCAGCCCCGTTGCGACCCTGCGTTGCGGCGGTTGCTACTACATGAACATTCCCGAGGCGCGACATTGTTCCGCCTGCGGGATTGAGCTCGGACTCGAGCCCGTGCCAGCTCAGAGCGGCAGCCTGCCCTGCCCCATCTGCAGTCAGAAGACGATGGACGCGTTCAGCTGCGAGGACGGTGTCATGTACGACTGCTCGGGTTGCGGTGGACAATACCTCCCGATGGACGTGCTTCGGACGATGATCGCGCGACACGAGCACACTCCGAGCCTTGGGGAGCGGCGCTTTTCGGCACGCAATCCGCTGACGTCTGGCAAGGTCAGCTACCGAGCCTGCCCCGAGTGCCGCGAGCTCATGCTGCGCCGCAACTACGGCCGCTCGAGTGGTGTGATCTTGGATAACTGCGTCGCTCACGGCACGTGGTTCGACGTCGGCGAGCTCGCAGCGATCCTTGAGTTTGTCGCCGGAGGCGGCCTCGCCAAGCAGGCGGCGCTCGAGGCCGCGGAGCGCCAACGAACCCAACACGACCTCGCTCAGCTCGGTCGCCCCTCACCACTTGCAGGCCTGCCGATGGAAACCAGGCGCGAAGCGCCGACCACTGGTGCTGCGCTCACGCTTGAGGCCGCCAGTGCCTTTGCTCGCTGGGTCCTCCGGTCGATGGTTCCCTAGGCTCGACACCTGCCTCGACCCTGCCAAGCTCCAAGTTACGTTCATGAGTCAACGCCAAAACTCCACGGTGCAGCAGCCGGACGTTGACGTGGCAGAGCGCCCCCAGACACGGCGCCCACGACGATACGACGTCATTCTCCACAATGACGACTACACCACCCAGGAGTTCGTGGTGTTGGTGCTCACTCAGTTCTTCTCGCGCACGGAGGTCGAAGCGACGCGGATCATGCTCGAGGTTCACCTGCGCGGACGCGGCGTGGCAGGCACCTTCAGTCGGGACGTCGCCGAATCGAAGGCGGATCTGGTCCAGGCTTGCGCGCGCGCCAATGGACACCCCCTGCGCTGTACAGCCGAGCCGTCCGACACTGGAGCCAGTGATGGGGGGACAGGCCAATGATGCCCTCGACGCGGCCTTCGCGGGGACTTAGGAAGAGGTTGCCATGCGCGTGAATCCCGACGTAGAAATTGCCTGTGCCCTGGCGGCTCAGGAAGCGCGGCGGCGCCGACATGATCTGATGACGGTCGAGCATCTGCTATTTGCGCTGCTGCATGACAAGAGCGCAACGCGACTGCTGGAACGCGCTGGCGCCGACCTCGATGAGCTAAAAAAACGGCTCGATCAGATACTGACGGCTGAGATGCCAGCCGCCACGGGCACTGACGAGATCTCGCCCAGTCCCTCGCGCGGATTTCAGCGCGTGCTGCAGCGAGCCGCGCTGCACGTTGAGTCGAGCGGCAAGCCGGAGCTGGTCTCCCACGATCTACTGGTCGCCATATTTTCGGAAGTGGACTCACTCGCCGCCGGGCTGCTCGACGAGCAGAACATCCGACGACTCGACGTCATTTCTCTCATCACCAGCGGCGCCTCGGGTACGCCGGACGACGGCGAGGACCATGGCCTGCTTGAGGCTGGGGACGACGAGGAATCCGGCGTCCAAGGCACTCGTCAGCAGGAGGCCAATCCGCTTGAGCGCTTTGCGGTCAACTTGAACGAACGTGCGGCGCGCGGCGAGCTTGAGCCCCTGGTCGGTCGTGAGAGGGAACTGCACCGCGCGATTCAGGTGCTCAGTCGGCGACGCAAGCATCACCCGCTGTTCGTCGGGGATGCCGGCGTTGGCAAGACGGCAATCGTCGAGGGCCTGGCCGCCAAGCTGCAGCTCGGAGATGTACCGGACACCCTGAAAAATGCCGTCGTTTGGACGGTGGATCTTGGCGGACTGCTCGCTGGCGCCAAATACCGCGGCGAGTTCGAGAGTCGACTCAAGTCCGTGGTCAAAGCGCTCGAGCAACGTCCGGGTAGCCTGCTATTTCTCGACGAGATCCACACGCTCGTCGGCGCGGGGGCAACCTCCGGCTCGAGTATGGACGCAGCCAACCTGCTCAAACCCGTGCTCGCATCGGGCCGCCTGCGCTGCATCGGTGCCACCACCTTCGAGGAGTATCGTCAGCATTTTGAGCGCGATCGCGCGCTCGCACGCCGTTTTCAGACGATCGAGGTCAGCGAACCTTCGGCGGAGGACTCGGTCGCGATTTTGCGCGGACTCTGCCCGAAGTACGAGGAGTTCCATCAGGTCAGCTACGAGCCCGAGACGCTCGAGGCTGTGGTCAAGCTCACCGTGCGGCACCTGCCCGACCGCAAGCTGCCCGACAAGGCCATCGACGTGCTGGACGAAGCAGGTGCGGACGCTCGCCTCGAGCTCGGCTCGGGTAGCATCGTCACCACCTCACGCGTTGAGGACGTGATTGCGCGCATGGCTCAGGTGCCCTCGCGCCAGGTCAGCAATGACGATCGCGAGTCATTGCGCAACCTGGAGGGCGATCTACTCAACCTGGTCTATGGCCAGGACTTGGCCGTAAAGAGCCTGGTTTCCGCGATCAAGCTGGCCCGTGCCGGCCTGCGCAATCCGGAGAAGCCGACGGGCAGCTTCCTGTTCACAGGCCCCACCGGTGTTGGAAAAACCGAGCTGGCGCGCCAGCTCGCCAAGGGACTTGGGATCGGCCTTTTGCGCTTTGACATGAGCGAATACGGCGAGTCCCACACCGTTTCGCGCTTGATCGGCTCTCCCCCCGGCTACGTGGGTCACGATCGCGGCGGCCTGCTCACCGAAGGCATCGCTAAGACGCCGCACGCGGTTCTGCTGCTCGACGAAATCGAGAAGGCGCACCCCGACATCTTCAACGTGCTGCTCCAGATCATGGACCATGGCACGCTGACTGACTCGCACGGCAAGCGCAGCGACTTTCGCAACGTCGTGCTGATCATGACGAGTAACGTCGGCGCGGCAGAGCTGACACGCGCGCCACTCGGGTTTGGTCATCGCGAGCGTCGCGGCCAGGATGACAAAGCCTTCCGGAACACCTTCAGTCCCGAGTTCCGCAATCGCCTCGACGCCCGTATTCAGTTCGAGAGCCTCACCCCAGTCGTGATGGAGCGCGTCGTCGACAAGTACGTGCTTGAGCTCGCTCAGCTGCTCGTCGAGCGCAACGTCACGGTCGAGGTGAGCCCCGAGGCTCGCCAGCGGCTGGCAGAGCTCGGCTATGACCCGGACTTTGGCGCGCGCCCGCTGGCTCGACTGATCGAGACGGAAATCAAGCGTCCCTTGGCAGAAGCGCTGCTCTTTGGCGCGCTTCAGCAGGGCGGGAGCCTCCGGATCGGCGTCCCGAGCGCCCCCGAGTCCTTCAGTTTCACCTTCGAGTACGGACCGGTCGCCCCCGTTCTCAACTAACCCGAGGCGACCTGAGTGACCGGGGGTTGCAAGCCCGCGGCCGAGGGGTCACTTTGGTGCCCTCATGACTCCACTGGCCGCCCCTCGCCGCAGTGCGTTGTACATGCCTGGCTCGAACGCGCGTGCGCTCGAGAAGGCCAAATCGCTCGATTGCGACGTGGTGATCCTCGATCTCGAGGACGCCGTCGCACCCGAAGCCAAGGAGCTGGCTCGCCGTCAGGTCACGAGTGCCGTCATCGCCGGAGGTTTCGGGCATCGCGAGGTCGTGGTGCGAATCAACTCACTCGAGACCCCCTGGGGAGTCGACGATTGGGACGCCTGTGCAGCGCTCGACTGCGCGGGCATCTTGCTGCCGAAGGTCGAGTCGCCCGAGCTCGTGCGCGAGCACGGCGGGAAGCTCGACGCCAGCCAGGCCAAAGCCCGCCTCTGGTGCATGATCGAAACGCCGAAGGGCGTGCTCGCAGTTGAGCGCATCGCGGCGGCCCACCCGCGAGTCGAGTGCCTGGTGCTCGGTACCAGCGATCTCACCAAGGATCTGCGCGCCCTGCACACCTCGCTGCGCCTCCCCATGCTCACCTCGCTCGGGCTCGCCTTGCTCGCTGCCCGTGCCTACGGCCTGACCATCCTGGACGGCGTGCACCTCGACCTAGAGGACGAGGTCGGTCTTTGCGCGGCTTGCTTGCAGGGACGCGAACTCGGTTTTAACGGTAAGACCCTGATTCATCCCAAGCAACTCGCGGCCTGTCACGCAGCGTTTTCGCCGTCAGCGGCGGACGTCCAGCAGGCAGCACGCATCGTCGCGGCCCATGCCGCTGCGGCAACTCAGGGTCAGGGTCTGGTCGTGCTTGACGGTCGACTTATCGAGTCCCTGCACGTCGCCGAGGCCAAGCGCACGCTGGCCCTCGCGAGCGCGCTGCAGGAGCGCAGCTCGCCGAGCAATTGCTGAGCGACGCGCCCGAGCGCAACAATGGCCGAGCGACGCGCCAGGACCGAACCCCTGGCCCAATCGTTCCACACCCGCCTGACTCACGACGCTTCTTCGAAACAGAACCACTGCCGTCGGCCTAAGCTCGGCCGGTCCCAGATTTGGCGAACGTCACGGTTGACGAGCTGGGCGCCACCCCGTAATACAGCGTAAGCAGCGTGAAAGCGACCGCAGAGAGGCCGACACGAGAATGAGCGAATGGTGGGTGAGTCGCAGTGACGGAACGCCCGTCGGCCCTGTGAGTTCAGACGTCCTGGTGCGTGGCATTCGCACCGGGCGGGTGCCATCGGACGCCCTGATTTGTCGCGTGGGCGGCGATGCGTGGCAGTCGTTCCCGGCGGTCGATGAGATCTGGGAGCAAATTCATCCCGAGCAAATCCACACGCAAACGCACGTCCAACCGTGGATGATGAATCCGGCTTTGGCTGGTTCGGCGCGCGATACCTTGGTGGACGCTGGCGACGATGAGGACGACGCCACGCGTGTGCTCATGGACTCGCTCGCAGTCGAGCCTCGGCAGCACTTGCGGACGCCTCAGCCGTCGGTGACGCCCCGTCCCATCCCGCTCGCGCCCATCCATGCCGCCCGAGCGCCGCTGCCGCCAGCGCCTCCGCGACGAGCGCGCGCAGCCACTCCGGCACCGCCCGCCACCGCGCCCGTGGAGCCACCGCGCGCGGCCCCGCCGTTGGCCCCATTACCGGCGCCCGCCCGGCTGCCGCCACCCGCGCTCGCTGACGCCGAGGACGACGCCATCACGGTCATGACCAACTCGTCCAGCGACGAGTACCTGGCAGATGCCTCGACCCTGTTGGATGATGATGAGCCGTCGTTTCGCTCATCTCCCGTGGTGCAGTCGACCCCACCTCCCGCGCCGCGCCCGGCGGCGGGGCTGCCGCCCAACGCCCCCGACACCGTACGGCCACCGAAGGCCGCTAAGCACCACTCGCCTGCCGTCGCGCCATCCGTCGTGCTGCGACATGAGTCCGTGCCGGCGCAGGACGCGACCAAGCCTGCGGTTCGCGCGCTCAATTCACCCCCCGGCGTGATTCAGATCAGCGTGAGCACCCTCGTGCTCGGGGTGCTCGGGCTCATGATCTTCGTGCTGCTCGTCGTGATGTTGTTCCGCTAGTCGAGGGCGCATGCGGCGCGACTCCGCGCCGCTGTCCCCTGCTCGAGTCAGTTCGGATTTGCCGCCGCAGCCTTCTCCGCCGCATGCCGTCGCTCTTCCAACAGCGATACGGCTTCCTTGACCTCAACCGCCAAGGCACAACTGTTGGCCTGACGAGCCCGTGAGGCCTCCACGTCTGCGCTCAGGGTGACCCGGCGTCCCGCCTGGAGCAGGCGCCCCTCGGCGCGCCCGCGCCAACGCACGAGCGGCCTGCCCGTGGCGAGGTCCCAAACCCCGACCCTCGCCCAATGCGCAAGCCGCTGGACCCGCTGGTCCGGGCTGTCGTAGATCCCTGCCTTGCGTCGCTCGGCGTCTTCGCGCTGCTCCACCGCCGGCTCAGGCTCATCGAGGACCACGGTGAATAGCTTGGCTCGCTGGAGTACTTCGATGGCGACCGGTACGTCGACTCGGGTCACCTGCTCGAGCTCACGCTCCTGCGCGCGCACCTCCAGATCATTGGTTGCCTCGTGCAGGGTGTCGGTGAACTCGGGTAGCAGTACCTTCAGTGCTCGATAGGCCAACCGCAGATTGTAGGGACGAGGCGGCACCGAACAGACGTCCCACTCGTTACAGACGAAACCAGCCTGGCAATTCGAGCTCGTGCTGCAGGCGGGACCCTTGGTCGGATCGGGCTGCGCCTCTCGAATGAAAAAACACGACGTGAACCCGTCGTTGAGCGAGGTACTGGCCGCCCGTCGAATGGAGGCGGCGTCCTTGGCCTGGTCCAGGCGAAGCCGCAGGTAGACTCCCGGACGGCGCTGCAGCTCAGAGAGCACCAGCTCTGGCGACAGGAACTGAGCCTGCGGAGTCGCGGCCAGCCCTAGGGTAAGCCGCTCGACACGCTCGGCGAACGGCAGAATGCGGGGCCCGAGGCTGCGATGCACCGCGCGCTGGCGCGCCATCACCACCGACTTCTGGCTCTCGAGCTGACCGGAAGCGATCCGCCAGTAGATGACGCCAAACGCGGCCATCCCAAGTAGCGTCCAGAGCCAGAACTGCGGCGCCATGGCACGCAGGCGGAACTTGCCTGAGACAAGCGTCCTTTTGCGTTCTTCACGAGCCTGGTTGAGACTCGGAAGCCCTGGGTTCATCACGATGACTCGCTTAGTCGCCACGCCAAACGCCTCCTAGAAAAAAAGAAACCGGTGCCGCGGATATACCGCGTGCACCGGCCTCATCCGCGGAAAACCGCGGATACGCTCACTCTTTGCCGCCGGCTTTGCCCAGACGACCTACCATGAAGCTCACGCTCGGGTAGCCCGCCATTGCGGCAGTCTGGAACACGCTCTTGACGACCAGGGCCGAAACCCGACGGTCGACCTGGAGCACAACTACTCCGGGGAAAGACTTCCCCGCGTTGACCTGCTTCCAGAGCTCGCGCTTGTTCTTCAAGATCGCGAAGAGCTCATCCACACGCTGAAGGCGATTGGCCTCCTCGATCGTGCGGGTGCTGCCGGCTGCCGTGCCGTCCACCAGGATTTGCGTCCCAGTAATGGCCACCATCGGCGCGTCCGTCATGTCGATGACGTTCTCCGCCTTTGGCAGCTTCACACTCTTGTCGATCGGCAACTCACCCGAGGCCGAGAAACTGGCCAAGAGGAAGAGCACGATGCAGAGCAAGAAGTCGATGAACGGAATCAGGGGAATTTCCTGATTAACCGAACGACCGCCACCGCCGCCCACCTTCTTCTGAACGAACTTCAGAGGAACGTGATGCATTAGCCTTCGACCGGCCACGGAGATCGGCTGATGAAACCGTGAAAGTGCTTTTTGGCCACTCATGGTTGTCCTCGTTCTCCAGGCTCAGTTCACCGCGAAGGTGACGTTGAAGGACGGAACCTTCTCGGTCTTACCTGCGATGCTGAAATCGCGACTCGGGGTGTAGATCGCGTCGATAACGGCGATCACTTCCGCGAACTGCGTGGTGTTGTCAGTGTGCAGCACGGCTCGGTCAAACTTCTTGTCGGCTGCGTTACGATGCGAGCCCGTGGTCTTCCACTCCGCAGTGATCTTCTCAGCGAGCAGGGGGTACGTAAAGTCGTCCCCTTCGCCGATTTTGACCTGTTTGCGCTCAACGTCGATCGTATTGACGACCGTGGGACCCTCTTTCCAGATGATCTGGAACTTGCGTTCACCACGCATCTCGACGTGAAGCTCCTTCTCGGGCTTGATTTCCACCGGCTCGTCCGGCTTGGGCGGCCCAGGCACGTTCGCGTCAGCGTTAATGCGAGCCATCTGAGTCCAAACGGCGGTGATCAGAAGAAAGGACACGAGGCACAGGAGAAAGTCGATGAACGGGATCAGGGGGATCTCCTGGTTCACCGATCGTTTTCCGCCGTGTCCTCCGACGTCAATGCCGGCCATAGTTGCACCTCGATTAAATCTGTGGGGCTCTAACTGAGCCGGCGGGGCGAATTCTCAACCTGAGTCGGAAACTCGACCCGCCGCACCTTGCTCATCACACTACAGGGGAGCGCTCGGGCCTAATCAGGCCTGCTCGATGCCCTGGAGATTGACCTTCTGACGATTGGAAACGACGAGGTTCAGCACCTGGACTGAGGCCTCGTTGATGTCGTCCTCGAGCTGCTGAGTCTTGCCGTTGCAGACGGCGAAGCCCATCAGCGCGGTGATTGCGGCGATCAGACCGAAGGCCGTGCAGTTCATGGCCTCGGAGATACCTTCTGCGAGGATACGTGCCTTCTGGCTGGGATCGACCGACTCGCCACCGACGGCGCCGAACGCCTTGATGAGGCCGATAATCGTGCCGAAGAGGCCGGAAAGCATCGCGAGGTTCGCGAAGAGACCGAGGAAGCTCGTGCGCTTGTTGATCTTCGGCATCTCGCGGAGAGCTGCCTCGTCCATTGCCGCCTGGACCTCTTCGTCCGGACGATTGACCTTAACGAGACCCGCCTGAACGATGCGCGCGAGCGGAGCGTTCGCTGCGGAGCACATCTTGACCGCCTTGGCGACGTCACCCGCGAGGATGCACTTTTGCATCGTCGCGAGGAAGACGTCCTTATTGATGGACGATCCGAACAGATAAACGACGCGTTCGGCGATGATGCCAATCGAGCAGATCAACCAAAAGAGGATGATCCACATAGCCCAACCGCCTGCCTGGTAGTGATGCCAAAGACTAGCCATTGCTGGTTACCTTCCGTGCTCCTGCTCGTTGCTTCGAGGCTCCCTGAACGGGACCGTGTGAACGAGTCGCTGGTGTTTGCTCAGTCGCCCCCACGTCCGCTGTTGGCGGACTTTGAGGCTGCCGCATCTTGCTGAAATCGGGTCTGGCCCGTCAAGCGTCTTCACGTGCAGTACTGCTGTTCTTGCTCTGTGGGAACTTTCGGCGAAATCAAGGGACTTTTTCCCGATTCAGGCTGCAGTTTTGCACCACCAACGGAACTTTTGTCTACACTGTGCGCTTCGTGCCTCCAATTTCACTGAATCCGGCCCGACACCCGTTCCGTCTGCGCAAGAAATCGCTCAGCTGGAAACGTTACCTATCCTCAGTCTGACAACCACCTGCGGCTCTCTAGGACGGACAGCGCGCCGCGCTCCGAGGTTCCCGTCAGACTGGACATTCTCTGTTTTTTTTCAGGGCGGCGCCCCGCCGCAGCGGGACACCCTCCTCAACCCCCGGCCCCAGACATCTTAGGGCCCACCAGCCGGATTCGCTTGGATGTCGATTGGATGGGTAAAGACCCGAGAGGTGCTCGCCGTAGGTGGGCTTGCCTACCTAAATGGGTTGGGTGAATCGCCCACAAAAGCGCCAAGTTCACCCCTTATGCAGGCTCGGATGACATTGAATGCAAACCTGCGCTTGCGTTCGGATTTGTCAGCCGACTATAGTCTCAGACGCTCGATACGTGGGTTGGCCCGCGTTGGGAGCAGTGAAAGCCATAGGGCAGCAAGAAAGGGACAGGGGAATGCAGCTTCTGCTTCTCGCAGCCGAGGGATCCGCGTCCGGTCAGCTCATCTCGGCGTTCAAACACAATCCGACGTTCATGGTTCTTAACCTGATCACGTCGGCAATCGTTTTAACTATCGTCGTCGAGCGCTTCATTTTTCAAGCCACGCGCTACCGCGTCAACTCGAAGGAGTTCTTCGCTCAAATCAAGAAGCTAGTCGCAGCGGGTAATATCGACCGCGCGATCAAGCTCTGCGAGGCGAGTGATTATCCAGTCCTCCAGTTGGTTCGCTCGGGTCTCACCCACGCGACCAAGTCTGAGGATGAGATCGACGCGGCCTTGAGTGAAAAACTCTCGGAGCTCAAGCCCGAGGTTGAAAAGCGTATCGGTGCACTCTGGTCGCTTGCGAATATCGCCACGCTGATCGGACTACTCGGAACGGTTAGCGGTCTGATCTCGGTGTTCGCATCGATCTCGGCCGCCGGTCTGTCGCAGTCCGACAAGCAGGCGATGCTCTCAAACGGTATCGCAGAAGCTATGTACAACACGGCACTTGGGCTCGGCATCGCCGTGTTCTGCATGATCGTACACATCCTGCTTCACACCCGCGCGAAGACGATTCAGCACGATCTCGAGAACGTGTTGGAACGCACCTTCAACCTCCTGACCCTCCAGAAGGGCCCCGGTCACTGAGCGCTGCCGGGATCCCCTCATGGAAGCTAGCAACAAACTCAGCGCGTCTCAGCGAGCGAAGATTCGCCGGCTCAGTGCGCCGAAAGAGCTTGCTCCCGACGAGGAAGGTGGCGAACTCAACGTCGTCCCCTTCCTCGATATCATCACGAACATCCTGATCTTTGTGCTCGCAACCGTAGCGGTGGTTTTTACGGCCTCAATTGAGACCACACCGCCGGCGAGCCAGGGCAAGGGCGTCCGCAAAGACATCGAGAGCACGGCCCTCAATCTCACGGTGATCATCGTCAATGACGGCTTCTCGCTCAAGGCATCTGGCGGCAACATCGCACCCGGCTGCACTGGTCCAGGAGAAGGCATTGCTATCCCCAAGAAGGGGGATCACTACGACTATGAGGGGCTGAATTCCTGTGCCTCACGGTTGAAATCCGCCTCGCCGGATTTCGCCGACGAGACACAGGTCTACATCGCTGCCAATCCAGGCACGGAGTATCAGACGATCATTAGCGTCGTCGATGCCCTGCGCACAGATATGCGCGATACCGGAAAAACCCTCTTTACTGACGTCAACTTTAAGGTGCCACGATGACGCAGGAAGCTGCTCCCCCGCCCCATCGGGCGTCAATGGCTCACTTCAAAGCGGGGCTACGGAAATCGATCCGTCGCAACGCCCATGAGCCAGAGGTCAACTTCCTCAACATCACAGCCATGCTCGACATCATGACGATCATCCTGGTCTTCCTCTTGAAGACCTTGGGTGAGTCGAGCGCGTCTGCCCCCCAGAACGATGATCTGAAGTTGCCGAAGTCCATCATCCGGACTCAACCCTCGGAAGAGGGCGTCTTGGTGATGGTTTCTAAGACTCAGATCCTGGTGGGCGATCAGAAAATCCTGGACCTGCCCGGACGAGAATCCCTCGCCCAGGCGGGAGTCGGAGCCCAGGAAAAGCGAAGTGGCGCCAACGACCTCTACATCGTCAAGCTGGGCAATGCGCTCCAGGCCGCCCGTAAGGTCGATCGCCGGATTCGGGAGTCCAAGGGTCTCGATCCTTCGTCCTCCGAGGCGGTCATTATCGCCGACGCAACTACCCCTTACCGCCTCCTGATCGAGGTGCTCGCGACGCTCGGTCAGAGTGAGTATGGCAAGTATCACCTCATGGTGATGCAAGGTAAGGAGATTCCCCGCTGATTCCCTGCCTGTCGTGATAGCGCGGGAGGTTTCGGCAGCCCCGAAACCTCCCGCGTTTGCATTTGGGGAGGGGGGGGGCAAAGATCGCCCGTGGAGTCCTTGCGGCCCCTAGGACCGCCGTGCTAGCCGTACCCAGTCGTTTGGTTCGGTGCTCCTCGACTGGGCGCCGCCGCTCGAGGCCTTACTCGCCGCCCTTACGGGAAGCGGTGTCGCCTCCTGGGGCTGGTACAGACAAGCCGAACCGGCGTTCCGCCAGGTCCTGTCGTCCATCGTGGACGCAGGCGAGGCGGTGGCCCGTGCCCCCGAATTCGTTGCCGTGATTCTCCTCGGCCTCACCACGATCCTCTATGTCGCAGCGCTGCTCGTAGCGTCGCTGGTCCTGCGTGCCGTGCTTCGCGGAGCCACGGGCGGCGGCGAGCTACGACGAGTGTTGTCGGCCGTTCGCCGCGCGACCGTGGCGCTGCTGCTGCGTCGACTCGGGGTAGCGTATCTGGCAACGGCACTGACGGCCGCCGCCGTCGTGGGAGCGCAGCTGACGTTGTCGCGCCTGGGCGTCGCCCACGCCGGACTAGCAGCAGCGACCTACGCGGTGCTGGCTCTGCTGCTGGGTGCGGGACTTGCGACCAGTGTGAGCTGGCTATCGACCCAGCTCGGCTCGCGTCTGCCCGAGCGTGTGTTGGCCGCCGAATCGCGGGGCCTGGCGCGTAGCCTGGTGCTGCTCACGCGGGGCACGGGAGCGCTCGCTCTCCTCAGCGATAACCTGGTCAGCTTGGCCATCGCAGCGTTTTGCGGAGTCGTGTTCGTGATTGGACGCGGGCTACATGCTTCCGACGTTCCGATCGTGGAACTGCTGGGATTTCTGGCGCGAACCCTGCCGTTTTTCGGGGTTGGAGGCTTGCTCGTCAGCCTCGTGCTCCTCAAATCAAGCGGAGCGTTTCGCGACGCGGTGCGCCTCGCAGCGTCGAACATCTCGCTGGAGGCCGGACTCGATCGAACCGACGCGCGTTCCCCTGCCTCGGTTGCCGAGCTCGTTGCGCTCACAACGGGTCGCCTCGACTCACGCACGCTTTTGAGCTTTTCAGCGAGTCTCACGACCCAGGTCGTGATCGTCGTGGTGGGGGCAACCCTGGCTGTCCAGCAGGGCCCGTCGGCGCTGGTGGTCTGCTTGGCAGCGCTGGCGGTGCGCGGCTTCGGGGCCCTCGCCGTGGCATTTGGTTTGGGAATCGTGCAAACGTCTGACGTGCCGGACGTCAGCCCCGCGCTACTGCGCTCGCAGGCGGTGCGCGGGTTGATCTGCGCGGGTGCCTTGGTCGGGCTGTGCGCTTGGCTATTTCCGACGCCCATGGCTTGGCGCCTCGGCGCCTCGGGCTTAGTCGCGCTCGCGAGCTCGACAGCGGTGGCCCTGCTTGGCCGTCAGCTCTGGCGACGCCGAAACGCGCGCGCCGGCGGCGACTCGGGACGAGGTGGCCTCGTGAGCGCCTTCGGCGATAGCCTGTTCCAGGGGATCCTGGCGGCGCTCGCCCCCTTGCTAGCGACCGTGTTCTGCCTGGCTGCCGCGATTCGCCTCGGCGCGCCTCTGGCGACGCCCTACGGCCCCGCCTACGCCCTGCTGTTCTCGCTCGCGGCAGCCACCGCGCTGCTGCCCGCGACCACCGCGCTCGCTTGGTTCCAGCCTCAAGCCGAGCTTGGACGCGGCGCCGGTCGACTCTCAAATTCCGCACTCCTTGAAGCCTCCCGCACATCACAGCGTCTCAATGACCTGACCGAGCACGCTCGCCAACTCGGGCAACATGAGCTGATCCTCACTCAAGCCTACCCCGCAGTGGCCGCTGCTTGTCTCGTCCCCTACCTGCTTGGGCCCCAGCTTTCTGACCAGAATCAGACTACAATCCTAAGCGCGGTGGCGGTGCTTGGTCTCGCCGTGCTCGGACTCTGCGTCGGTCGCGCATTTGCCCTGACCTCACGCACCTCACGCACGGTCAGCGCAGAAGTTGAACGCCAGCTGCGGGTCTTTCCCCGTGAAGCGGGCGTCACTCGCATCCCGACCGAGTTCGCCCCAAGCTATCGCAGCTGCATCGAGCTAGCATCGCGCGAGTCGGCTCGCAGCGGCCCCTTCGCAATCCTCGCGCTGAGCGGACTTCCACTCGCCGTCGGGGTGGCGCTCACGGCCATGCTCCGCGCCCCAAGCGCTGCCAACAGCGCGCTGGGCGGGTGGATGCTGATTGCAGCCCTCGCCAGCACGGTGCTGCTAGCGGTGACCGAGTCCGGACGACTTCTGCTTGGCGCGCCGCGCCGAGCAGCTGCTCCGGTCACTCCTGTCGAAATCGTCTTTGAACTCCTCGGCACCGGCCTCACGCAGGTGCTGCCCGTAGCCGTCAAGCTCACCGCGCTCGTCGCCCTTGCGACGCTCCTGGCGCTCCACTGATCCATCGTTCACGAGGCCATCACGTTGTCATCCTCGATATCCGACGCACTCTCCACTCTGTCCGACCGCGGACTTCGACGACTGCTCGGCGCGCGCACGTTCCTTCGTGGCCTCGACTACGAGAAGCGCAAGGTGGTCGAGGGCGTCTCGGTGGATCAGGCGCTCGCGTCTGGTCGCGTCAAGGGCTCGGATCCTGCCCCCTACGAAGTGACGATCAAGCTGGGTGGCGAGGGCATCACCTCGGACTGCACCTGCCCTGCGTTTCAGAAGACCAATCAACACTGTAAGCACGTCGCCGCGCTGCTGATCACGGTTCGCAATCAAGCCCGCGCCAAACTCCCGCGGCGCGACCCGAACACGCCGCAGCAAAACCCCCCGCAGAATCAGCAGCAAACCCCCCCGCAGAATCAGCAGCAAGCCCCCCCGCAGAATCAGCACTCGGGGGCTCAGTCAGGTCAGCAGCATGGCGGCTCGGGACAACAGTCTTCCGGTAATCAGCAGCAAAACGACAAGCAGAGTCGACGCCGCGACCGCCGCCGCCGTGGGGGCGCCAATGCGCCAAGCGCGCCGCAGCCCCAGAATCAGCCGACTCAGACGAATAACGGCTTAGACGCGGCTGCTCGCAACACCGGGATCGGCGCCTGGCTGCCACCTCCCGCTCCGCCGCGCGCCCCAACTCTCGAGTTCCGCGTGCACGTTCGCCCTGCAGCACTCACGGTCACGGTGCTTGATACCGATGCGCGCGTGCCGCTACTTCCGAGCGTTGCACTCAACGCGCAGGCCATCAATCCGACCGCTGATCGCGACGCACTGCGCGTACTCGCCCGATTCGAGAGCGGCAACCCCCGGCATCCGGCGGTGGACATCCGCGGAGAGGACGCTGCCGAACTGCTGCCCCTGCTCAAGGAACGTCGGGTTCTCCTGGAGCCGGCCTTGATGCAGCTGCGATTCTCGGACGAGATGCTGCGGCCCCGTCTCGACCTTGAAATGGTGGGCTCGGACACGGTCGTGGCACGCGCCACCTTCGAGCGCCCCAGCAACGGTCGCCGTTTTTCGCTGAGCACCGGTGGTTGGTTCGAGGGCGCCCCTGGCTGGCACGTCGATACAACCGAGGGCATCGCACGTCCGATCGATCGCCGCGTGTCAGTCGCCTCGCTCCGCCGCTTTCTGCGCAGCCCAACGATCGCTGAGCCGGCCTCCGAACTCGTCAGCATCATCACGGCTGGCCTGCCGCGGGTCGCGGGCGAAATTGGGGCGGAACTGCCCGATCTGTCGCAAGTCGCTGACGTCGTCGACCTACAACCTACATTTGCACTGCGTGCCGGCGGGAGTCTGACGGAGGCCCGCGCGACCCTGCGCGCCCTCTACGGAGCAACAGAAGTAGAGGTCCGTGCAGACGGGATTTCGCCGCCGGTACTGCTGTTTCCTCCGGCCGAGGGCTACAAGCGTGCGCGCTGCATTCGCTGCGACATCGTGGCCCAGCAGCAAGCCGTCGAAGTGCTGCTGGCCGCGGGCCTGACCGCCGATGAAAGCGGCGAGTCCTTCATCGCCCGCGGAGACCGCGCGATTCGCTTCTGGTCGCAAGGCATTCCCTCCATGCCCAAGGACTGGCAGCTCTACATTCCGGAGGAGTTCGTAGGCGCCCGCGTTCGACCTCAGCCCCTGCAAATGCAGGCGCGCGTCTCGAGCGGGGTGGATTGGCTCAACCTGAAGGTCACCTGGGAAGCCGCAGGCGTTGGGGCGGACCGCACCGAGATCGAACGCTGCCTGCGTGAGGGCAAAAAGTACGTTCGCCTCGCCGACAATACCTACGCAGCCCTCGACACCGAGCGCGTGCAACAGCTGCTCGATCGCGAGGTCGAGCTACTGTCGGCCGCGGGAAAGACCGGCAAGCTGCCGCTGTCACAGGCGGGACGCGTCCAGGAGTTCCTGACTCAAGCCGATGAGTCGTCGATTGCCACGACCACCAAACAGCTGTTCGCCAAACTCGAGAACATCGACGAAATCAAGGCTTTCAAGAAGCCACGCTCACTCAAAGCCACGCTGCGCCCCTACCAAGAGCAGGGCTTGTCGTGGTTGCGGTTCATTCACGAGATTGCCTCCGGCGGCGTGCTCGCCGATGACATGGGTCTCGGCAAGACCATTCAGACCATTGCGCTGCTGCTGAGTCTCAAGCAGGACAAGAAGGAAGAGCCGCTACGCGCCTTGATCGTGGCCCCGACCAGCGTCGTGACCAACTGGCTGCGCGAGATCGAGCGCTTCGCCCCGTCGCTGACGACCGCCCTCTGGCACGGCGCGGGACGCCGCGAGAACAAGAAGGATCTCGAAGAGGCCAACGTCGTCATCACCAGCTACGCCCTGCTGCGCCGGGACATCGATCTGCTCAAGGACCTGCGGCTGGACTACGCGATCCTGGACGAAGCGCAGAACATCAAGAACCCCATGAGCGCGACCGCGCAGGCTGCCAAAGAGCTGCCCGCCGAGCGCCGCCTGGCCCTGACCGGTACGCCGATCGAGAATCGTCTCAGCGAAATCTGGAGCATTTTCGACTTCGTAACGCCGGGCTTACTCGGTCCGCTGCCGAAGTTCGAGGAGCGCTACGGTCGTCCGATCGATCAGGGGGATTCCAAGGCTGCCGCGCGCCTGCGGGCCGTCATTCATCCCTTCATTTTGCGTCGCACCAAGCTCGAGGTGGTCAAAGAGCTGCCGCCCAAGCTGGAGGTCGACAAGATCATCGATCTGGCCCCCGATCAGAAGGCCATCTATCTCCAGGTGCTGCGCGAGGTACGCGCCCACGTCATGGGTGAAGTCGAGCGCCAGGGACTCGCCAAGAGCCAGCTTCACATTCTGGCGGGGCTCACCAAGCTGCGTCAAGCCGCCTGCGATCCCCGTTTGCTTGGTCTGCCTCGCGAGTTCAGCCACGACGACAGCGGCAAGCTGATTGCCCTGCGCGAGCTGGTCGAAGAGGTGTACGAGGGCGGTCACAAGGTACTGATCTTCAGCCAGTTCGTCTCAATGCTGAAGCTGGTCAAGGAAGCCTTGGATGAGGATGGGATCCGCTACGAGTACCTGGACGGTTCCACGATGGACCGACCAGAACGGATTGAGCGGTTCCAGAGCGATCCAACCGTCACGGCCTTCCTCATCAGCCTCAAGGCAGGTGGTTCCGGCCTGAACCTGACGGCGGCTGACACCGTGATTCACTTCGATCCCTGGTGGAATCCGGCGGTTGAGGATCAAGCCTCGGACCGCGCCCATCGCATCGGACAGAGCAAGGTCGTCACCGTCTATCGCATGGTGGCCGCAGGCACGATCGAGGAAAAGATCCTGCAGCTGCGTCAGAAGAAAAAGGATCTGGTGGCCAGCGTGCTCACCGAAGACACCGGCGGCGGCAAGCGCTTGACGCGCGAGGACGTCGACGACCTCTTCCGCATGGATTGAGGCGGCGCTGTACGCTGCAGCGTCTCACCGACGCGCCCTCTTTGCTGACGGCAGACAAACTAATGGCCGGAGACCGCGAGCAGCGGTGTCCGACCATTAGCCAAGAACCTCGGAATTAGAACAGGTACTTGAGGATTCCGATCGCGCCCTGCTTCCAGGGCACGCGGTGCGTCACGCCCGAGCGATTCGCAAACTCATCGCGGTGAGCCTGGTACCACTCGAGGTTGCGCACCATGGCCTGCTTGTTCGAGAATTTCGGGGCATAACCGAGCTTTTTCTCGGCTTTTTCGATCGACACGAAGGAATCCTTCGAGGCGGTCTCATAGACCCACTTATACAGCGGGGAAACCCCCATGGCCTCGAGCACGCGAAGCCCGAGCACGGCGGGAGCCGCTGGGAAGGGCACGATCTTCTTCCCCTTGCCGGCCGCATCGAGCACCGCCTGGTAGTCTTCACCCATGGTGGTGTACTCCTTGGCGCCGATGTTGAACGTGTCGTTCGTGACGCTCGGGTCCAGCGTCATGCAGAGGTGAATCGCCTCGCACAAGTCCGCGACATCGAGCAGCTGGTACCGGTTCTTGCCGCTGCCAATCATCGGGAACCCGCGACCGTCCAGGGCCCAGTCGTAAAGCAGCGCGAACACGCCGAGACGCTCAGGTCCGACGAAGGACTTGGGACGAATGATGGGTGCGACGAGCCCGCGTGCGCGCTGCTCCAAAACCACAACTTCTGCCTGGATTTTGGCCTGTCCGTAAGGACCGACGCCGTCCAGCTTATCGTCTTCACAGAGCGGATGGTGATCCGGAATGCCGTAGACGGCGGTTGACGAGATGTGGACGGCGCACTTGACCCCGTGGCGCCGCGCTGCGTCCATGACGATCCGCGTTCCCTCGACGTCCGTCGTGAAGATCTCCTCGGCCGAGTACAGCGGGAGTGCCGCCGCCGTGTGCACGACGTAGTCGTGACCCTTCATCACCTCGTCAACCAGGGCTGCGTCACGCGTGTCTCCCTGAACCTCGCGGATCTGCGGACGCTCGGGATAGTCGAACGGCAGCAGGTCAAGCGAGGTGACCTGGTAGCCGCGCTCCAGAAGGTATCGCGTAAGGTTGATTCCAAGGAAGCCGGAGCCTCCGGTAATCAGTACAGACTTGTTACTCATGGTCGTGACCTCAAGGGAGCCGGGTGAACCGTTGCTGGCTGGACTCACCGCACCTTAGCTACCACGACCCAAGCCCGGGCCCCAGTCGAGCAAGAGCGCCCAGGTGCGGTCGGGATGATTGGCCGAGCGCCCCAACCCCAGTTGCGACCGGGAGCGCGCGTGGCATGGTCAATTACGCGCGGTCCCATGGTTAAATCCCCTTGCCCGAGTCTTCGGACTGACTCCCCTCGTCGGCAGCTCGTTGGGTTTGGGCAGGCGGTCAGCGCCAATTGCCGCGTCGAGCAGCCCGGCTCACTTGCGGAGCTCACTGAAGTACTCGCTCGCGCAAGGGCCGAGGGACTCAGTGTCACGTTCCGAGGCGCTGGACGCAGCTATGGAGACGCCGCACTGAACAGTCGCGGATTGGTCGTTGACACGACTGCCCTGCGGCGCGTGCTGTCGTGGGAGCCGGCAACTGGTCTGCTAACAGCGGAAGTCGGTCTCACGATCGGGGACCTCTGGCGCGAAACGATCAGCGATGGCTATTGGCCGACCGTGGTCCCGGGAACGATGCACGCAACCCTCGGGGGCTGCGTGGCCATGAACGTCCACGGCAAGAACAACTACCGAGTGGGCCCATTCGGTGATCACGTCGAGCAAATCAAATTGCTGACGGCCTCAGGTGAGCTGCTGGATTGCAGTCGACAGAACCGACCGGAGCTCTTTCGAGCGGTGGTGGGGGGACTTGGTCTGCTCGGGGCGGTGGTGCAAGTCACCCTGCGACTTTCACGCGTGCACAGTGGTCGACTGAAAGTCGTCACGGCGGCAGCTTGCAACCTCGAACAGACCCTGGCGACCTTCGAGTCACTTGCTGAGAACAACAACTACGCCGTGGGCTGGCTCGATGCGTTCTCGCGCGGCAAAAGTCTTGGTCGCGGCGAGCTTCACGCGGCCCGCTACCTCCAACCACAGGAAGAACCCAGCCCAGCCAGCAGCCTCAGTCTGGAGGGGCAAAGCCTTCCAACTCGCTTGTTTGGTTTGCCCACCAGCAAACTCTCGCCAGTCTTGAGAACTCTGGCTTCCGCCCCTGGAATGCCTTGGATCAACGCGACCAAGTATTGGTTGGCGCGGCGTGCTGACGGCAACAGCTACCTGCAGTCACATGCCGCGTTTGCGTTCTTGCTCGACTACGTTCCCGATTGGAATCAGGCCTACGGTGCCGGAGGCCTGATCCAATACCAGTTCTTTGTGCCGAGCCAACATGCACACGAGTGCATGAAGCGGGTACTCGAGACCTGTCAGCAAGCCGGCGAGGTCGCCAACCTCGCAGTGCTCAAGAAGCACCGCGCCGACGACTACCTGCTGTCCCATTCGGTCAATGGTTGGTCGCTGGCCCTGGATTTTCCCCTCAGAGCCGACAACCGCGAGCGACTCTGGGCACTCTCGCAGCAACTCACCGAGCTCGTGGTCGCCGCAGGCGGTCGGTTTTACCTAGCCAAGGACACGCTGCTTCGACCGATTGATCTTGAACGAGCCTATGGCACCGAGTGCCTCACGCAATTTCGAAACCTCAAGCGCCAACTCGACCCGAGCGGACTCTTCAGTAGCGACCTGTTTGAGCGCCTGATGCCGTAGCTGAGCCGCAGGCAGGGCAGCCCGAGCGCGAGCAGAAACCTCAACGCCGCATGGAGACGTTCATCAGCAGGCCGAGTCCAATCATCGACGTGATCACGCTGGAGCCGCCGTACGAAAAGAGCGGAAGCGTCACTCCGACCACGGGCAGCGCACCTGCTGCCATGCCGATATTGAACACGACGTGCCAAAAGATCATGGCCCCGACGCCGATCGCGAGCGCAGCTCCGAAACGGTCCTTGGCCTGCGACGCGATGCGAATCGACCAGATCACGAGAAAGCAGTAGAGGGCCAACAGCACGGCTCCGCCGATCAGGCCCCAATCCTCACCGAACACGGCGAAAGGAAAATCCGAGAACTGATCGGGCAAAAATCCAAACTGGTTCTGAGTGCCGCGCATGTAGCCGCAACCGGTCAACCCCCCGTTACCGATCGCCGTCTTTGACTGAAGCGCATGCCAGCCGCTGCCAGTGATGTCGTGCTCCGGATCGAGAAAGCTCGTAATACGCGCCTTCTGATAGTCCTTCATCAAGAACTTCCACGCCATCGGAAGCGCCGCGCCCCCCAATCCCGTGGCCCAAAGCAGACTGCCGCCTCGGATCCGGAGCATCGCAAGGATCGAACCGGCCGTCAGTAGATAGATCAGCGCTGTGCCAAGGTCCGGCTGCGCCATCACCAGACCCGCTGGGATCACCGTCAAAACAATCGGAACAAATAGATCAATCCAGCGACGCGCCTCGGTTCTCGGGTCGTTGTGGATGTAGCGGGCGAGCACGATGATCAGCAGGATCTTGATGAACTCCGAGGGTTGAAAGCCAAAGCTTCCCACCTGAATCCAGCGCGACGAACCTCGAACATCGGTCGCGAGTACGAATACTAGGGCCAGTGTTACTAGTCCGCCCACGTACGCCATTAGCGCGAGGCGCTCGTAATTTCGGTAGTCGATCGCGGCGATCAGCACCGCGAGCAGCCCGCCGACCACGATCCAGTACACCTGCGAGACGTACATGTCCGCGAGCGACGACTTCGAGGTCGACGCTGCGTAAACGCTCGTGGCGCTGTAGAGATTGACCAGTCCGGCGATCACGATAAAAACGCTGCAAAACAGCAGCGCCATGTCGATCTGAGGCCCGCTCTTGAAGGAAATCCGCCCGCGATGAACCATTACGGAACCTCCTCGCTCTCAGGCATGTCGATCCCGGGCTCGCGAGATTCCGGCTTTTTCTCGCGCATTTTCTGCCAGTCACGCACGACGCGGCTCGCCACTGGCACTGCGTTCTTACCACCACCGCCACCGTGCTCGACCAACACGACGATCGCAATCTCGGGGCTGGCCGCCGGCGCGTAGCCCGAGAACCAGGCGTGGTCGCGGTTGAAATACCAGATTTTGTCGGGATCGACCCCGCGCGGAGTCACGTGACTCACCTGCGCGGTACCGGTCTTTCCGGCCATGTCCGCGCCCTCCACGGTGCCGGCATGGGCGGTGCCCTCGCGCTCGGACACAACCCCTCGCAAGCCGTCCCGGATCATCTCGAGATGGCCAGGATCGATTGCGATCAGGCGACGGACGCGCGGCGGGAACTCCTGCACCACGGTGCCGTCGCTCGTCTCAATGCTGCGCACGACCTGAGGCTGATAGAGGGTTCCACCATTGGCGAGCGCCGCGTAGGCCAACCCGAGCTGCAAGACAGACACGGTCGTCGCACCCTGACCGATCGCGGCGAGCAGGGTAAAACCACCGCGGAACGCCCCCTTGTAGCGACGGGTGTACCAACTGCGTGTCGGCATGCGACCACGCGCCTCGGGGTTGGTGCCGATGCCCGTCTTGGCCCCCATGCCGAAACTCAGGCCCACCTTGGCCAGGCGGTCGAGCTGCATGTGTTCGTGGGCACCAATCGAGTAAAAGTAGGTATTGCAGCTGTGCACGAGGGCGCTGTGCAGATCGACGCGACGGTGCACGCCCGTACACCGGAAGAAGCGCTTGCCGTACTCGTAGCCTCCATGACAATCCACCTGCAGATCGCGGTCGATCACGCCCTCTTCGAGGGCCGCCAACGCCGTGAACGGCTTGAAAGTCGAACCCGGTGGGTAGGCAGCCGAGATGGTCTTGTCGAGCATCGGCTTGAGCGGATCGACGTAGAGCCGCCGAAAGGCCTCTCGAACCGCTTCGATGCCACCGCCACCCGAGACGATGTTCGGATCGTAGCTGGGTTTGGAGACCGCGGCGAGCACCCGCCCCGTACGAACCTCCACAACGACCACGGAGGCGGCGAGCTGCCCGCGCAGCGCTTTCTCAATCGACTGCTCAAGCTCAATGTCGACGGTAAGTGAGATATCACGACCTGGGACGGGGCTGACGACGCGAGGTTCTTCGAGGTACTTGGCCTCGAGTTCTTCGCGGTTGGCCAAGCGCCGCTTGGACTGGATGACCTTACGCATACCGCGCTTGCCGCGCAGATACGATTCCCAACGCCGCTCCACGCCCACGGCCCCGAGACGGTCACCGGGGCGATAGCCCTGGGCCTCGAGCTCCGTCAAGTCCGCTGAGTCGACTTCGCGCATGTAGCCGACCATGTGAGCCCCAAGCTCGCCATAGGGGTAGTAGCGGACCGGGACGGGCGTGACTGAAACGCCCGGCATTTGGTCGTGGTGCGTCTCGAGGTTAGCTACGATATCGCGATCCACGTCGACCGCGATCAGCAGCTGTTGGGCGCGACGCTTGTCCTCCTCGGGCAGAGCCAGCACCTTGGCGATGCGCTCGAGGATTTGCTTGGAACCCGCGGGATCGAGCCCCATCAAGCGCACGAGCTTCGGCCAGGTGCTCTCCTGATTGAGCTTGGTCGGAACGACGTAGACATTGTAGGACGGACGATTGGCGGCCAGCACATGGCCGCGTGCGTCGCGAATGACGCCACGTCGAGTCGCCAGTTTGACTTCACGCACGATGTTGCGACGCGCCTGGGTGCGATGGATATCCCCCTGGATGACCTGCAGGTACACGAGCCGACCGAACAGCGTGGAAAAGATCGCCAAGACCACCAGCACCATCCAGCGGTAGCGACGGCGAAACTCACCGACGTCCGAGCGCTGTACGAGGATGCTCACTGCTTACCACCCTCCGGTGAACCCGCGGGCAGACTAATCTGATGCACGCGTTGTGCAATTCGGAAGATGAAGGGCGCAGCGAAGGCTGTGGAGGCTGCGTGAGCGAGCACGGCGGTCGAAGCGATTTCAACCGGACGTTTCGTGTCCGTTCCGAAAATGGACAGCAGGATCAGCGTGCTGGTGGCTTCCACCACGGTGAAGATGAAACCGAGCGATACCCGCGTCAGCAGTGACTGGGCGGTGAGGCGCACCCCCGCAATGCGCGACATCCACCAGATCGCCACGTAGATGAAGGTGCAGAGCCCGATCGGTGCGCCGGCGATGAGATCGAGGAAGTATCCGAGCAGAAACGAGAGCATCGCCCCGCGAGCCATGGAATGCTCGTGGACCCCAAGAAACACAACCAATGGCAGCACGAGGCTGGGATTTAGCCCAGGCACGTGGAGCGGCTCAAGCACCCGATACAGCGTCGACTGGAGCAGAATGAGCAACACGCCCACGGCAAGGAAAAGAGCGTTGCGCACCCGGCTTTATTTCCCCGTCTTGACGCGTTTTCGCGCGCCCGGCGGCGCGCAGTCTTTCGGATCCGTCAACACGACCAAGACGTCCTGCAAACGGGAAAAATCGACGGTGGGTTCAGCTTCAACCTCTTGGTAGATGCCGAAATCCCGCTTGGTGACCTTGGTGACGCGCGCGACCTGAATCCCCTTTGGAAAACGGCAACCCACGCCGCTGGTCACAAGGAAATCACCCACGTCCACTTCGTCGGTGCGTCGCACGTACTCGACGCGAACGGCATACTTGCGCGGATCCCCTACGCCACGCACAAACCCGCGCGCCTGGGTGCGCTCGACGACGACGTCCACTCCAAAGCCACTGTCAACCGTGAGCTGAACGCTGACCTTATCGCCGGAGACTCGCAGTACCGTGCCGACAGCGCCATCGAGTGACACGACCGGCATATTCTCGCGCACCGCCCCGGACGGATTGTCGAGCATCACATCTGCCACGCGAAAGTACTCGAGCGTGTCTTTGCCAATGACGACGGCGCTGGTGGTCTCCTCGGCGATCGTTTCCTTGAGCCCAAGGATTCGTTCGAGGCGCCGATTGCTGGCCTCGAGGTGGGAGAGTTCCCGCACTCGGGAGCGCAACCGGGCGTTTTCGTAGGCCAGCTTGTTGTTGTCAGCCTTGACGTCAACCAGATAGAAATAGTCGCCGATCACGCCGGAAACCCAGCGAGCGACCGAAGCCACGCCGGACTGTAATGGCGTCGCGACCACGGACAAAGCGCGGTCGAGCGAGTTCATGTCTTCCGGCCGTCGAACGCTCGTCTTTAGAAAGAAGAACGGAACGGCCAGAAGAATGATGACAAGAACAATGTCGCGATAGCGTCGTAGCGGGCTCATTCATCCCCTCGACGACTCCACCATCAACCGATGGCGACGGCCTTGAGAAGCTCGTGATGGTCGAGAGCTTTGCCGCTCCCAAGCACGACAGCGCTGATTGGATCGTCAGCAACCATGACCGGCAGACCGGTCTCCTCGCGCAGAAGTACGTCGAGGTTCTTGAGCAGAGCGCCACCACCGGTGAGCACCACACCCTTGTCGACGATGTCCGCCGCAAGCTCTGGCGGCGTCCGCTCCAAGGCCAGCAGCACAGCCTCAACGATGGCGTTGATGGGCTCCGCAAGGGCCTCGCGGATCTCGTCAGAATTGACGACGACGGTCTTGGGAATGCCGGCCACCATGTCGCGGCCCTTGACCTCCATGGTCAACTGCTGGTCGAGCGGATAGGCATTGCCGATGCTGATCTTGATGCGTTCGGCTGTCTGCTCACCGATGGCAAGGTTGTACTTGCGCTTCATGTAGGCGACGATCGCGTCATCCATCTTGTCGCCGCCGACGCGAACGCTCTGGGAGTAGACGATCCCCGACAGTGAAATCACGGCAACCTCCGTGGTTCCACCGCCAATGTCGACAACCATATTGCCGCTCGGCTCGGTGATTGGAAGCCCGGCTCCGATTGCCGCCGCCATAGGCTCTTCAATCAGGTGAACTTCGCGCGCTCCGGCGCTCTCGGCGCTCTCTTTGACGGCGCGCTTTTCAACTTCGGTGATGCCGAAGGGCACGCAGATGATGATCCGAGGCTTGACGAGCGTGCGTCGATTGTGGGCCAGGGCGATGAAATACCGCAGCATCGCCTCGGTGATCTCAAAATCCGCGATCACGCCGTCTCGTAGCGGACGGATGGCCTGAATGTTACCCGGGGTACGCCCAAGCATCTCCTTGGCCTCCCTGCCGACAGCGTGGACTCGCTTGTCGCCACGAGAATCACGTTGAACTGCCACCACGGACGGCTCGCAGCTAACGATACCCTTGCCTTTGACGTAAATGAGCGTCGTCGCCGTGCCCAAGTCGATGGCAAGGTCGTTCGAGAACAGACCGTAGAGCCAGTCGAAGATCATCAGTCCTCAAACCTCCAAAGTTCGCCAAAAGCCAGGCTTGCTCACGGGGAATTCCTCGAGGCAAGATCACTGGCCCACGGCCTGCGGTGGACGGGGTTAGTAGCACGCGCGTTGCTTGGCGCGCAAACCGGCCCGGGACAGAGTCCCGGTCAGAAACCAGGGCGACGGACCGACCTTTCGCGGATCGATCCGCGTACCGACCAAGAGGTCAGTCGTCCTTGTCCTCCTTGTCGTCTTTCTCGTCCTTCTCTTCCCAGCGCTGCCACGACGAGCCGCCGCCGCGTTCACGACGAGCGTCACCGACGCCAGCGTTGGCGCGCTTATTGGCGACGGGCCCGCCGACACCTTTGCGACGCTTGTCCTTGCTGGGACGACCGATGCCGGGAGCGACCTCGCCTTCCTCTTCCTCACCACCGCCACCGTCAGTGCGCCCGGGTTCCGGTGTGCGGAATGAGGGACGAGGCGGACCGCCACCGTCGTAACCCGACGGGGAATCCGAGTAGCGTGGACCTGTGCTGGGAAAGCGGCCTGCGGGACCGCCGGGTGGCGCGCTGCCGCGCGGATGCGCGACCTTCACCATCACTCGGCGACCACGTAGGTCGGCAGTCGCCATGGCGTCGACGGCCTGCTGAACCGCGGGAGGACTCGACAAAGTGACGAAGCCAAACCCACGAGGTCTGCCATCGGGCCCCAGTGGGAGATGCACCCTGAGCACGGGCGTCACGCCAACACTCGAGAGGATCTCCTCCACCTCGGCAACGGTCGCGTCGTAGGGCAGATTGCCGACGTAAAGCGTGCGATCTTCAGCGGGACCTACCCCGGCTTCGCTGCGCGGTTCACGCCGTGGTGACCCCGATTGGAAGGTGCGAACCGAGATGGATCGACCTCCTTGAAACGAGCCATCGAGCGACTCGCGCGCGGCTTCCGCTTGGTCCCCAGTTGCCAAGGTGACAAAGCCAAACCCGCGGGCATTACCCGTGGCGCGGTCGCGAGGAAGGCTTACCTCCACAACCTCACCACCGGTGGCTTCGAACAGCTGCCGCAACACCTCCTCAGAGATGGAGTCGGACAGTCCAGCAACAAATAGCTTTCGTGCGTCGTCAGTCGTCATGCGCGATTCCAGTAAACTTACCGAACGAACCTTCCCCCCACCAAAGTTACGGACGGGAGCAGTGCGAACGAAACAATATCTAGCTGAGTGCGGCCGTCAAGTCAGGGTGCAATTGAGCGTGTCGGATTCCAGCGAGCTGACGATTTGAGTTTCGGTCAGACGGCCAGGCAATTCTCCCCTGGATTGTGTGCCGAACAGTCCGGTCTCGCCGGATCGTGCTGCTGACCGATTGCGGTCCTCGCGGTGAGTAATTTCCGTGCCTTGGCCCCGGCCAGTCGGAATCCCGAGCCCCCTGCGGCGAGCGGGACGCCATCGTCCGCGTGGGACGGTCCCGACCCCGGGACGCTAGCCAGCCATCCATGACTCGATCTCGTCCACGGTCTTGGGGATCGCTGCGCTGAGATTGTCGGCACCTGACTCCGTCACCAAAACGTCGTCTTCGATCCGGATCCCGAGACCGCGCAACTCGCTCGGGACCAGCGGGTCGTCGGCGCCAAAGTACAGCCCCGGTTCGACCGTCAGGACCATACCGGGTTCAAGCAAGCGAGCGCTGCCATCACGGGTGTACCGACCGACGTCGTGCACGTCCATGCCGAGCCAGTGACTGGTACGATGCATATAGAAACGTCGAAACTCCCCGCTGGTGAGCTGAGATTCCACGCTCCCGGTGAGCAGTTGCAGTTCGAGCAAGCCCTCGATCAGGCGTCGCGTTGCAACCGCGTGAACGTCGT
This sequence comes from Polyangiales bacterium, assembly GCA_038207155.1. GTDB lineage: Bacteria > Myxococcota_A > Polyangia > Polyangiales > Polyangiaceae > FEN-1139. The sequence continues at coordinate 7,447 of JBBRAB010000018.1, read as the reverse complement.
CGAGGGTCGCTCCCGGGCAAGTTGCGTCGATCGCGTCGAGCTGAGCAGTGAGCACACACTCATAAACCTGGCGCTGAAGGGGCGAAAAGCGTCCCGACGCCGGAAATGTGCGAGTGACGTCGCCAGCGTAGTAGTCGAACTCGGCGCCGGCATCGATCAACACCAGCTCGTTTTCCTGGATCCGACGCTGATTGCGGCGATGATGTAGCACGGCCGCGTTCGCACCGGAAGCCACGATGGGTGTGTAGGCACAACGCTCGGAGCCCCCGGCGCGGAATTCGTGACGAAGAATGCCCTCGAGTTGGTTCTCGTACACGCCGGGGCGGGTCGCCCGCATCGCGGCGCGATGCCCAAGCTCGGTGAGTTCCACAGCGCGCCGGAGCGCCAGGATTTCTTCGGGACGTTTGAACAACCGCAACTCATGCAGCACGGTACCCGGCTCGATCAGCGTGGTTGGCCAATGGCCGCCCCGTCGCGCGCCCCGTCGCAGCTCGGCGAGCGCCGCAAAGAACCGCCCGTCGTCGGTAGCGACACGTCCGACGGTGTAGTACGCGCGCTCGTGCCCCGCGAGCAGTCCGGCGAGGCGCTGCTCCAGCTCTTGATTCGAATAGGCCTGATCTGCGCCGAATTTGAGCTGAGCCCCCTCGACGCCAGCGCGTGGTCCATCCCAGGTCTCACGTTCGTGGTCACGGGGTGGAACAAACAAAATAAACGGCTTGTCTGAGGCACCGTCGAGGACGAGCAGACTGTCTGGCTCGTCGAAACCAGTGAGGTAAAAGAAGTCCGAGTCCTGTCGGTACTCGTGCTCAACGTCGTTGTTGCGCAGCGCGGTGGGCGCAGCGAACAACACCAAGACTCCGGTGCCGATGGCCTCAAGCACTCGACGTCGCCGATCCGAAAAGACATCAGTCATGCGGTTTCACTCTTTATAGCGCAGTTGCCTAAATCCGGGCGCAAAACTCACGGAATTGCGTCCGCGGGGCGCTCGCTCGTCGCGACCTGCGGATGCGAGCTGAGAGGTGCGCTTGACATGGTCCACGCTTCAAACGCCACCTGGCCTTCGCCTTGTCGTGTGCGCAGCTTGAGTTGGAGGAGGCCCGAGCTCGCGGCGCAGTACGGGCGGGTCGCGGGGATGACCGCCCAGCGGGGTCCCCCTCCCTCGAAAAACGCCTGTTGGCCACCGGCCTCCTCAATCTCAAACTCGAGACCAGTCACGCCACGCCCTGCCACGAAAAACCATCGCCAACACTGTCCCGCGCGCGTGACCTCGCGCAGCATCAGCATCGAGACACCCTCTTCTGCGCGCTTGTTGGCTCGCTCGACCCGGCGCATGCCATTGGACGGTCCGCACAACCATCCCAGCCGGGCGACGTCGCGCTCGGGCTGCTCGCCGAGCGGATAGCCCACGTAACAACCCGAAAAATTGTCCATGGGTTTGGGGGCACGGCGAGCGGGCAAGGCCTTGGGGGCCGCCGGGGCCTGATGCGGCAAGCTCCGGCCGAATAGCTTGGACGCGGACTGGGCCATCCCGGCGTTCGAGCTGGACGAGCGGTTTCGCGGCGCAAGTCGGCAGGCCGGCACCGTGAGGAGCAAACCAACCAGGGCCGATCTCAGCCACGCGGCGTTCACGCCAGCAGAGACTAGCCGCACAACGACCGCCCGTCTCGCAGAACCCAGCCAGATTTCCGAGTTTCCTCTCAACGGAATCTCCGCCGAGGATTGACTCACGGAGGCCCTCGGGTCAGGCTCCGCCCCGTGACAAGCGATGCCCCGCCGCGACGAGAGCGAGACGAGCGGGAGCCGGATCGATCTCGACTGGAGCGGCTCTTGCCTGAGTTGCTCAAGCGAGGATTCGAGCGCTTGACCGAAAGCCCAGACAGCCTGCGCCAACGCGTGACTGATCTGAAGCTGCCTAAAGAGGTGCTTTCGCTGTTGGTCGCGCAGGTTGAGGACACCAAGCATGAGCTGTTCGGCGTGGTCGTTCGAGAGGTCCGCGGATTTCTTGAGCAGACCAACCTCGCCGATGAACTGACGCGAGTGCTCTCGAGCGTCTCGCTTGAGGTACGCACCCAGGTGCGTTTCGTCCCTAACCCAGACCGCATCGCCCGGGTTGAACCTAAAGTAACGTCCCAGGTGGATGCTGCTAAAGAGTCGACCTCCACCCCCCCCCCTGCCGAGCCCTCGGCAGATGCCCGTCGCCCAGAGGAGAACGAGAAGTGAATTCGCTGTCTGCCGGAAGCGAGATCGATGCGTGGTGCACTAAGTGCAAGATGGTCCTGTCACACCGGATCATCGCCATGGTCGGCAAGCAGCCCGTTCGGGTGATTTGCCAGACTTGCGATTCCCAGCACAACTACAAGAAGGGGCCTCCGAAGGACGCGTCTCTGGCAGTTGTCCCCGTGATTCGCAGCAAGGACGGCACGCTCGAACCTGCTCGCGCCTCGAGTCCGCCACCTAAGAAGGGCGGCAATCGATCCGTGAATAAGGCGGGTAGCCTCAACATTCGTGGTGGAGCTGGCGCCCGCACGAATGACTGGGAAACCCGCGTGCTCGGGCAGCCCGTCACGGCCTTCACTCGCTACGCGATGACCCGTCGCTTTGCGCTCGGAGAGCTCGTCACCCACAGTAAGTTTGGTGATGGCTACGTTGCGGAAGTCCTCGAGGGCAACAAGCTCAACATCATCTTCAAGGATGGCGCGCGCACCTTGGCCCACTGCCTGGTGGAGTAGCCGCCGAGCGCTACTTGGGCTTGCGCTGCTGGGGTTCGTTCATGCGAGCCTAGCGCAAGCCAGCGCGGAGCATGGGGGGGAGCTCCTGCTGCCGCCGGATGGTGTCGTGGCGGGCTGGAGCGTCGGAGAGGCGCAACCGTCACTCGCGAGCCTGCGCAGTCGCCCGAGCGGGGAAAAAACCTCCGTCCATGTCAATGCTGCGGGTGACTTTGACTGGATGAGTGAGCTTTCGCTGCGCGGAGCAGGCTCCGAGGCCTTCGCGCTCAGCGGGTGGCTGTATCTCGAGCAGGCGAGCGAGACCCGTTTTCTTCTCGAAGGCGACGGTTTGTTTGAGCTGCGGGTGGATGGTCGCGGCGTGTACCAGCGCCAGCTGGCGTTACCGCGAGCGCGCGGAGTGGAGCTCGTCGAACGCTCACTTTCGCCTGGCTGGCACGCCGTCGAATTGCTCTACGAGCGACGTGGACCCAAGGCCAGCTTTGCGGCCCATGTCGTCGACGTCGCCACGGGGCGAGCGCCGCAGCGTGCACGCTGGGCGATTGCCGGGTTCAACCCAATGGGCGCGGCCGCCTCGACCCTGGTCACCTCAGAGCTTCGGCTCCTGACCGATCAAGGAATTCCAAAACTTCGCCTTCAGGTGCAGGCGCCTGCGGGAGTGACCGACCCGAACGCTGAACTCGTGGTGCGGGTGGTGGGAGCCACTGGTAGCAGCGAGCTGCGTCCTGGCCCATTGCATCTCAACGCCGAGCAACGCTTAGAGGTTGCGCTCGAGCTTGCGCCGCTCGGCGCGTGGCTAGGGCCGGAGCTCCAGCGCCTCGAACTTCACCTCGAGATTGCTGGCACTAAGCGCCGTCATTCGGTGCTGCTCAGCCAACCCCTCTTGCAGCTGCTCACGCAGCTGGCGCAGGCCCGCGCCGCGGAAACCACGGCCGCTCAGGGTCCGAGAGCTGCGCTTGGCCCAAGTCTGACTTGGCTTGAGACGCGTATCGCGCGCGCAGCCGTGACGGGACAGAAAGAACAGCTCCGGGCGCTGCAGCTTGAGCTGACGAGCTGGCTCAAGGCGCTCGAAGAAAAGCGTCTGCCGTATCAGCGGCCCGGCGTGCACGAGCTCGCCCTGCTCTCACCGTTTGACGGTCGCCCGGCACCGATGCTGGTTCACGTCCCAGCGAATTACCAAGTCGGCGCGCCACTCGACGTCCCCACGGTGGCCCTACTGCACGGCTACGACGGTTACCCGCGCCGCATTCTTGAGGCGTTCCTCGACGGACCCGCCAAGGACGCCGATCCGCGCGTGCCAGGACTCCTGGTCGCCCCGGCCGCTCACGGCAATGCGTTTTACCGCGGCGCAGGCGAGCAGTCGGTGCTCGCCGCGCTCGATTGGGCGGCGCTGACCTACGGGGCGCCAGCCTCGCGCGTCGCCATCACGGGAGTCTCGATGGGGGGCACCGGCACGGCGGAGCTGGCATTCCATTCCCCGGAGCGATTCGCAGCCGCAGCGCCGCTATGCGGTTATCACAGCTATTTCGTGCGACGCGACGTGCAGGGGCGACCGCTGCTGCCCTATGAGCGCGCACTGATGCATCGAGCCTCAACGGTTAGTTGGGCAGAGTCCGGGCGTCACCTGCCGTTGTTTGTCGCTCATGGCACGAAGGACATGCCGCTCGCCAACTCGAGGGTACTCACCGAACGCTACGCGGAGCTCGGCTACTCCCTAGAGCAGGATTGGCCCGAGCTCGGGCATGCAGTATGGAAAAAGACTTACGCCAACGCGGGACTATTTCCTTGGCTTTCGCGTCAACGTCGTCCAAGCGCTCCGACCCGTGTGACGCTCGCCAGCTCCGCGTTGCGCTATGCGCGAAGCTTCTGGGTAGAGATCACGCGCATCGAGCCCGTGGGCACCATGGCGAAGGCGGATCTGCGCATCACTTCGCCCGGCAGGGCGGAAGGTAAGCTCAGCGGCGTGGGTGGACTGAAGCTGGCCTCGACCGAAGGCTTTTCCGTCGCGCAGCAACGCACCCTCGTCCTAAACGGCGAAACCCTAGAATTTCAGCCCAATGAGCCGATTGATCTGTTGCTCGAGGGTTCGAAATTCCGCCGTCGACAACCGGGGCAGGTCGAGTCGCGTCTGCCCGGACTCGAGGGACCGATCGCCGAACTCTGGAACGCACCGCACGTGTTTGTCTACGGGACAGGCCGACCGGAAACGCGTTTTGCCAATCGCGATGTAGCGCTGCGGATGGCCGCACCGCGTCCAGGCGTTGAGCTACAAATCCCTGTCCTGGCGGACGTCGAGTTTGACCCCGCGAGCGATCCGCGCCGCCCGATCTACGTCGGCATCCCCAGCGATCACTGCTGGCTTGCGGCCATCGCCGCACGCCTTCCGATCCGGGTAAACGCGCAGTCGCTCGAGGTTGGAGACAAGCCGCTGTCGGGCAATGAACTCGGCGCTTTCTTCGTCTATCCGGATCCGACTCGTCCCCAGAGGCTGCTCGGCGTACTCACCGCACCGACGGTCGCAGGCCTTTATCGGGCCCTGTCGCTCCCCGCACTGCTCCCCGACTACGTGGTCTACGATCGCCACGTTCTGCCAGCACAGGGCCAACAGGTGCTTGGTGCGGGAGCGAGCATCGTGATGGGCGGATTTTTCGATCAGCGTTGGCAGCTCACAGCCCAATAACCCCGCCGGGCCCCTCGTCGTCGAGAGGCCCCTGCTCCGTTCAGCTCGTCCAACGCGCTACCGCTTACGCGCCGGGCCCTTGGCCCGTGGCGTCCGCGCCGTGGCAGCGGAAGCTGCCGCTCCCGCGCTCCGGCCTCTTGGAGGCGCCTCACCGCGCGAGCTCGGACGACCCCCCGTGGCTTTGCCGCGAGGACTCGCTGCTGCGCGGGGGGCTTCCTCACCGCGCGAGCTCGGGCGACCGCCCGTGGCTTTACCGCGAGGACTCGCTGCTGCGCGCGGCGCTTCCTCACGACGCGAGCTCGGGCGACCCCCCGTGGCTTTGCCGCGTGGGCCCTTGGCGCTCCGTGCCTCCGGCTCTCCCGGCGCGTCGCGACGCGGTCCGGAGCGACCGGTCCCTTGGGGAGCCGCATCCTCACTCACGCTGCCGCGAGTGACCTGGCCTGGGATGCCACCGTGCCAACCCGTGACGCGGCCCTTGGCGCCCGCGCGACGCGAACGCGGCGTGGACGGCTCAAGGCGCGGACCCAGCTTAGCGGCGCGGCGCGACGCGAGCTGATGCTCGGCAGCGGGTCGCGCGCGACGGGGTACGCCGAAGCGATCTCGCAGATCCCGGAGCTCGTCGACCGTCAACATGCGGTATTGGCCCGGCGAGAGATCCTCGACCGTGAAGCCCGCAAAGCTCTCGCGACTGAGGCGCATGACGGGAAAACCGGCGGCCTCGCCGAGCCGGCGGATCTGACGATTTCGCCCCTCTTGCAGGGTGATATGGAGCCAGGATTTGCCGCCCTCGGTCCGCATCAGACGCACCGCGGCGGGGCGTGTGGCGCGGCCGTCAATCACGATACTGCGCTTCCAACGCTCGAGCGCGGACTCGTCCACCACGCCGGCGACCTTCGCGATATAGACCTTATCGATTTTGCGCTTCGGATGCGCCAGCCCCGCGGCGAACTCGCCATCATTGGTGAGCAGGAGGGCACCACTGGTAGCAAAATCGAGACGACCGACGGGCACAAGCCGCACCGGAAGATTTTTTACGAGGGCGGCCACACTGGGGCGCCCCTCGGGATCACGCAGCGTGCACACCACGCCTCGCGGCTTGTGCAGCAGAACGTAGACGAGTGGCTCGGCCATCACCCGCTTGCCGTCGACCTCGATCCGCGCGTCCACTTCGGCGCGCACCCCGAGCTCAGTCACGATCCGGCCGTCGACGCGTACGCGCCCGGCTACGATCAATTCTTCCGCCTTGCGTCGCGCCGCAATACCGGCACGCGCTAATAGTTTCTGGACTCGCTCGGCCATAGGGGTTTGCCGCAAGCCCTTGCCGCGGTCAGGGCGCCTTCTTAGCGCCTTCCGGCTTGCCAGTCACGCCCGGCGCTGCCGATGAGGCCGCCGGCTTGGCTGAAGACCCAGGCTTTGCCGGGGTATCACCCGACTCAGCTGCCTCGGCCGCCTTGGCGGCCGCCTTCTGGCGCTCCTCCTCAGCAAGCTCCTTCTCGAGGGCCGCACGCTCGGCGACCTCGTCGCGATCCCAACGGTCCACGTGACCGTCAAAATCGAGATCGTGACCCATACGCCGGAGGTGACCGTCCTCGTAGATCTCCCAGACGTCGGGCTTGTTGTCCTTGTTGGTGTCGCGCTGCAACCGAGAGAGCTTGCCCTGGACGTAGTAGCGCCACTCGTCGGGCTGCCCATCGTGGTCACCGTCAAACTCCACCTTCGCCATGCGGCCGCGCGCAAAGGTGACCCAGGTATCGACCTTGCCGTCGTAGTCGGCGTCCGCGATCTCGCGCAGGCTCTCACCCTTGTCATTGAAGGTTCGGACGACGTCTTTGATCCCGTCGAGGTTGGTATCCACCTCGCGACAGAGCAGCACCTTGCGACGCTCCTCCCCCTGACCCACCAGGGAATAAACGCGTCGAACGTTGGGTGTCACGCTACCGAGACTCGCGCTCTCGCGCGCTTCCCGATCGAGACGTCCCTTGTACTCACAGCGCGACGAGTCCCCGCTGGCGTTCGCCGCTGCCACAGCGGCGCTTGGCTGCTC
>JBBRAB010000017.1:0-100245 GCA_038207155.1 Polyangiales bacterium | reverse complement strand
GTCAGCCCCCGCCTCCCGCCCCCGCCGTCATCCCCCGCCTACATCCCCCGCCTACATCCCCCGCCATCATCCCCCGCCCTCATCCCCCGCCAGCATCCCCCGCCGTCATCTCCCGCCACTGTTGGCACTAGCTCCTCCTGTTCGATCACTCCCGCTAGCTCTTGCTGCGCTCTGCGTCCGAGCCAGACTACGGTTCCCGCGGTGAGCAACACCCCGCCCACCATGCCGGCGAGCTTCCACGGACTGGCGTGACCGCCCGCGAGTAGTCCGGTGACGTCCGTGGCAAGCGCGCCGACATGCGCGTAGAGCAGCGAGCCTGGGAGCACGCCAATGATGGACGCCAGCGCGTAATGTCGCAGCGGGAGTGAGGTCACGCCGAAGGCGAAATTAAGCAGATTGAACGGTGTGATCGGCGAGAAGCGCAGTAACACCACCGCGCGCGCGCCATGCACGGCGATCACGCGATCGAGCAGGCGCAGTCGTCGAGAAGCCGCGATGCGCTCCTCGACGGCGGGTCGCAGCACGGTGCGCGACAGCACGAACACCACGCAGCTTGAAAACGTCGCCGCGGGCACCGCCAGCAGCGCGCCCCACCAAGGACCGTAAGCAAAACCGGCGCCCATCGTGAACACCGCCCCAGGCACCAGACAGAGCGCGCCCACGACGTACGCGGCCACGTACGCCAGCACGCCCCAGGCGCCCCAACCGCGCACCGTGGCCGCTAGCCCCGCCACCCAGCGTTCAGCACCGAGCGCGCGAGCTGCAATGGCCAACGCGACCACGACCAGCCCGACCACGACGAGTCGCCAGGGGAACTTGAGGTTTTTGGGGCGAAGCGATGATGACATGCAGTCCTTCTATTTCCGCCTCGCAACGAGCCAGGCGAGCGCTGGGGCTCCGAGCGCTGCAGTGAGCACCCCGACGGGCAGCTCGCGACCGGGCACGACCACGCGCGCCAGCGCGTCGCAGGTCACGAGAAAGAGCGCTCCGCCCAGCCAGGAGCCGAGCAGCACTCGGCGCTGCGAAGCGCCAAATCCGAGCCGTACCAGGTGCGGCACCACGAGTCCGACAAATACGATCGGCCCGACGAAGGCCACCGCGGTCGCCACACTGAGTCCGCTTGCCAGCAGCGCAATCGTGCGCACCCGGCTCACCGCGACGCCTCGCGAATGCGCGGTGGCGTCCCCGAGCACCAGGGTCTGTAGCGGGCGCGCGAGCGAGAGCTGCACTCCTGTCGCCAGCAGCATCAGCGGAGTGCTCGCCAGGAGCGAGCCGTAGCCCACCTGCCCCAGGTGTCCGAGCGACCAGCGCGAGACCGCCACGAGCACTGGTGCATCGGCGAGATCCTCGAGCGCAGTGGCGACCGCAGTCGCTGCCAGGGTGACCGCGATACCGACCAGCAGCACGTCGTTCTTGCGCGCCCGACCAGCCGCGGCAACGGCCACGACCACGAGCGTGGCGAGCATTGCTCCGCAGAAGGCCGCGCAGGTCACCAGCGATAGTCCAAGCCAGCCGGCACCCGCGCCAAACAGCAGTGCGGCGAGCGCGCCAAGCGTTGCTCCCGCCAGCGCGCCCGTGGTGCTCGGTGTTGCTAGCGGGTTTTGAAACACAGCCTGCGTCACCGCGCCGGACAAACCCAAACCACCCCCCACCAGCAGCCCGGCGAGCACGCGCGGAATGCGCAGCTGGTACAGCACGAAATCCGCTACAGGCCCGTCAAGTCGCGGAAATACCAGGCCAAGCAGCGGTCCAAGCAGCAGCAAGACGAGCGTCACCTGCGCCCAACGCTGACGCCGCGGCTTGGACGCGTGAGCGCTCACGTCAGGTGCGCCAACCGTGCCGAGCATGCCAGTGGTCTTTGCTGCGCTCACGACAGCGCTCCCACGCGAGGCAAAATCACCCGCTCTGCGCCCTCACCCACCGCACGCATCGGAGTGCCGTACAGCGCGGCGAGCGCCTCTGGCAGCTCGGCAGCGGACCACGGCAGATCAAACGCCACACGCCCCAAAGCCAGTCCGAGCACGCGCAGCTGCTCGGGCGGCGCGAGCGCCGTCAGTAGGTTCACGTCGTGAGTCACAACCACGATCGTCGTGTCCTGCGCGCGCCGTGCGAGCAGCGAATACGTGAGTAGCTGCTGCGCGGGATCGAGGTGATTGGCGGGCTCATCGAGCAGCAGCGTTGGCGCCGCTTGGGCAAGCAGCGCCGCGAGCGCCACGCGTTGACGCTCACCACCGCTCAGCTCGGTCACGCTGCGCTCCAGCAAGGCCAGCGCGCCGACGGCCTCCAGCACTGAGCGCGCCTGCTGCCGCGCTGACAGCGTCGACTCGTCGAAGCGATAGCGCGCCGCCACGACCAGCTCCTCCGCAGTCAGCGGCTCATCCTCGAGCGCCTGTTGCGGCAACCAGGCCAGCTGACAAGCGCGCTTTTTGGCTGAAAACAGGCGAGTATCGCGCCCTGCCAGCGTCGCGCATCCCGAGCGCGGCGCAAGCAGTCCGAGCCAGCATGCGAGCAGCGTGGATTTTCCCGCACCGTTGGCGCCGACCAGCGCCACGCGCTCGCCGGGTCGAATCGAGAGCTCAAGGCCATCGAGCACGCGCTTGTGCTGACGCTCCACCACGAGCGCCTGACATCCAAGCGCTTCGCTCACCAGTGGTGGTCGCTGCGAATTTGGATTGGCCGGCGTGGTCACGGGCGAGGCTCCTCGGCGCCCGGAGACAGCTCGCGTCGTAGTCGCTCAACGAGCGTAAATATGCGCGGCCCTGGCACCTCGAGCTCGGGCGCGGTGAGCACGCGCAGATGCGCCTCGCGCACCGCCTTCATGCCCGTCAGGGCGCGCCAATCGCGCTCGAGCAGCGGGGCTGGCTCAGCCTTGACCGTCAGCACGACGACCCAGTCGGGATCGAGCGCGATCGCGCTCTCGAGTCCGAGCCGCGGCGCACCGACGGGCTCGGTAGCCACCGCGTTGCGAAACCCCGCCGCGTGGAGCGCAGCTCCGTGCAGTGAGCCCGGTCGAATGTACCAGACCTCGGTCAAATTGCCTGGAGCATGCGCCAAGGCGATCAGCACGCGCGGCGCATTGGGCGCCACCGGGACCGTGAGCAGCGCCTCATATTTGCGCGCCAGCTGCTCTGCTTCTTGAGCGTGGCCCACCTTGAGACCGAGCAAGCGCGTCGAGCTCGCCACCTGCGCTGGGGTCAGCCAGGCAAGCCACTGCACGGGCGCGATGCGCTCCATCTCGTGGCGCGCTCCCTGACTCGCTTCGGCAAGGATCAAGCTCGGGCGCGCCTGAGCCAACGCCTCGTAGCGCGGAGTCAGAATCGTCCCCAGCTTGGGCAGCTGCTGCGCGGCTGGCGGATAGTGACAATAGTCACTGACGCCCACGAGCTCGCGCGTGGCTCCGAGCGCGAAAAGGGTCTCGGTCACCGCGGGGCTCAGACTGACCCAGCGCGCAGCGGGCGGCGCCCCGCGGTGCCGCTGGCAGCCCACGACCATCAGCATGCCCAGCGCGAGCAGAGTGCGCTGGGCGCCGCGCGCACGAGCACCCGCCGAGACCCTCTGACGCGGACCGCGTCGGGTCACAAGCAGCTCGCAGTGGGGCATCTGGGGCATGCCTTAGCGCGGACGGGAAGGCCGCCGCCAACCCGATGACGAGGGGGAGGCCGAGCGATTGCGCTCGTAAATGAGGCGAAGCCCCTGCAGTGTCAGCTCCGGATCCACTCGCTCGATGCTGATCGCATGCTTGGACACCATGGTCGCCAGGCCTCCGGTCGCCAGCACGCGCTGCGGGCCACCGAGCTCGGCGGTGAGCTTGGCGATCAGGCCATCCACGAGTGACGAATAGCCGAAAATGATGCCCGACTGTAGCGCATGGGTCGTATTTCGACCGAGCACGCGCGGGGGCTCGGCCAGCTCGATGCGCGACAGCTTGGCGGCGCGCGCCAGCAGTCCGTCGAGGCTCACGGTGATGCCCGGCACGATCACGCCCCCGAGGTACTCGCCCGCAGCCGAGATGCAGTCAAACGTCGTGGCCGTCCCAAAATCGACCACGATCGCCGCCTCGCGCAGCTGCTCGTAGGCGGCCACCGCGTTGACGATCCGATCGGCGCCGACGTCCTTCGGGTTCTCGTAGAGGATCGGCATCCCCGTCTTCAGACCGGGCCCGACGATCAGCGGCTCGCGCTCGAAGTTGACGCGAATGGCCTGAGCCATCGTCTCGGTCAGTGGCGGTACCACGCTCGCGATGATGGCCCCGTCGATCGCGTCGGTAGCGACGCCCCGCAGGGTCAGCAGCTGGTGCAGCAGCACCCCGTACTCGTCACTCGTACGAGTCCGCACCGTGGAGGTGCGAAAGGTGTGCGTCAGGGTTTCCCCCTCGTAGAGACCGTAGACGACGTTTGTGTTGCCAATATCGACGACGAGCAGCATGGCGCGCCGAGCCTAGCACCCGCTGCCCAGAACGCGCCCGGACAGTATTAGGGCAGGATTTTGGCGCTAATGACGCGATCCCCGACCGTCAGGCGCTCCCAACCCCCGCTCGCCCGGCCCACCGTCGCGTGGTCGCCCGCCAGGTGGGGATAGGGTCCGAGCGTCACGAAAAACTGACTTGAGGCGCTGTCCGGACCCGAGAGCGCCAACCCGACGGAGCCCGCCGCGAAGGTCGTGGGGCTCGGCTCTGAGCGCAGCGCGGCTCGTCCTGCGCCGCCGTAGCCGTCGCCCGCTTTGTCACCGAGCTGCACCACGAAGCCTGGCACCACGCGATGCACGCTGAGCCCATCGTAGAAACCGCTGCGCAACAGCTCGAGCAGTCGCGTGACGGCCAGGGGTGCCAGCTCCGGATCGAGCGTGAGCTCGAGTGGCCCGACGTCGGTCTCGAACCGCACGCGCTGCAGCGAGCGAGGCAGCGCGGTGACTGCTCCCGCTGCGGGCTCTGGCGCCTCACAACGTCGCTCAGGCTCACCGAAGCGGCGCAAGGCATGCTCGGCATGCTCGCGCAGCATGGCTTGCGGTGAGCTGCAGTATTTCTGAAGCACTGGCTTGGTTCGGAGCAGCCCGAGCGCGACGACGGCGTCCATCAGGTTGGCTCGCACCTCGAGCGCATCGGGTGGGAAGGCTCGCGTGAGCGCGGTTTCCACGGCCGCCAGCAGCTCGAGCGCGGGAGGCGCGGACTCTTGCTTGGTCGCCTTGTGACGCTCGCTTGCGCTGCGTCCAGCGCGCTCGCTTACGCTGCGCCCGGCACGCTCGGGCTGATCCGCTAGCAAGAGCGCCGCAGTGGCAACGACGCCGCTCGACTCCGCGCCAAGCGCAGCGGTGAGCAGCCCCGCGGGCTCCGGGAATTCTGGGTGCTGGCGCAACGTGCGCAAGGCCGCGATGCGCACGGTCGGCTCACCCTCGCTGGCGAGCTGCGCGAAGCGTCGACCACGCGCGCCGAGCAGGCTCCCACGTTCGAGCACGCGCAGCAGCGCGAGCTGCCCCTCGCGACCATTGTCCACCGGATCGCAGCTCAGCAGACGCGGAGCGGTGAACGCGCGATCGGCCAGCAACGCAGCCGCACGGCAGCGTGCCACCACCAGCCGCCGCAACATGGCGGGGGTGCTGCCTTGCGCCGTTGGGGTATCGGCGAGCTGCTCGAGTTGCACGCGCGCCTCGGAAGGAACCCCGTGCAGCGACTCCAGGATTTCCAGCATTGGGCCCCAATGCTTGGACACCACCGTCGACTCGCTGACTTGATCCGCACGCCAGGCGAGCCGCCCAAGCGCGCGCCCGAGCGCGGTCTGTCCCTCGGTCCCCAGTTTTCCAAGCGCGCGCGCCGCGTCTGAGCGCTCGGCGTCATCGAAACGCGCCGGATCGAGCAGCACGCGCTCGAGCAGCGGCACCGCTCCAGGGCCCCCGAGTGGCAGGGCGCGCAGCGCATAGCGACGCGCATCGCCACCCTTGCCGAGCGCCGTGTTGACCACCGCGAGCAGCCGCTCGACCACCGGGGCATCCAGCTCGCTCAGGCGTGAAAATGGATAGAGCGCCGTGGCCACGGGCGGGCGCGCCTCGGCGCGTTCCAGCAGGGCTACGAGCGTGGTTTCCTCAAGGTGTTTGGCGCTCGATGCCAAGCGACCGAGCCCAAGCGCGGCGGCCTCTGCCCAGCGCGGCTCGAGCTCGAGCCAAGCGCGCAGACTGCCCTCAGCTTGATCGCCTCCACAGCGACCAAGCGCGTCCGCCAACGAGAGCGCCGGCGAGGGACTCTCGAGCACGCTCGATGCGCCAAGTGGCGCGCGTGCCAGGGGTCCGGCCAGCACGAGGCTCGTGGCTCGCGCCACCAGGCGCGCGACCGTCGGTTGCGCTCCGTAGGTCGCGCAGCCGCGACCTAGACCAAAGGCAGCCCAGCTGACCACCTCGATGTCTTCGTCGCCCAGCAGCCGCTCGAGCCCAGCACGCGCCGACGCGTCGGCTACCCGCGCCAGCAGGCGCGCCGAGCGGCGTCTCACCGCTAGGTCGCGCGACGCCAAATCGTCTTCGCGCACCTCGCGCGCGTCACCGACGGACTCGGCCGCGCGTAGCTGTTGCAGTCGAGGCGACTCCACGACGGCGGGACGCGTCGCTTTGGGTGTCGGAGACTGCTGACAGCCAAGCGCGAACAGCAGCGCCACAAGGCCGCTCCGCGCAGATCTCGGCGCGAGGCGACGCGCGAGGCGCGCGCCCTGCGGAGCTCGACGTCGACTCACGCGCGCCGCCCAAGTCATGCCCGCTCCTGGCGCAGCCGAAGATGCGCCGCCAAAGTGCCAACCCACTCACGAACAACGATGCGTCCCCGACTGGGAAGCGACTGCGGAGGGGTGATGCAAGGCAAGGCGATGACGTCGATCCCGAGCAGCGCAAAACAAGTGCACGCTCGCGTCATGTGTGTATCACAGGTGACGAGCCCCACACGGCCAGCGCGTCGCTCGCCCAGCAGCCGCGCCGTCTCGCGCGCGTTTTCAACCGTATCGCGGCTGCGCGCTTCCTCGAGCAGTCGCTCACGCGGGACGCCCTGCGCGACGAGCCAGTTTGCAAAGGCCGCAGCCTCGCTTTGCCCCTGCCAAAGGACGCCACCACTCACGACCACGAGCTCGGCTCCGCTGTCCTGATAGACGCCGAGCGCGCGCGCCACACGTCGCCGCGCCGCACCAGCAAACTGCTCACCCATACGACAGCCAAGCACCACGAGGGCGTCGAAAGGGAGCTCGCACGAGGCAGCCATCTGCCCCTCTGCGCGAGCTCCCGTCGAGCTCACTTCTCGTAGACCTGCGCCGCCACGATCCCTTGACCGGCAGGAACCTTGATGACGAGCTTCATCGGAGCCGAAATCAGCTGCTTCTGGCAGTTGGGATTCGCGCCGAGCACTGAGCTCGTGCCGCTGTCCTGGCTCACAGCAAAGGGCGTGGGCAGGGGCGGGAAGGTCGCAAAGAGCTCCATGTGCACGCCGCCAACTCCGGGACCACCCGCAGCCACAACGGTGTAGCAACGGTTGCCGCTCATCTGCACGACAGACTCAAAGGTCTGACCGGCAGTGAAGTTCGCCACGATGGGCGGACCCATCGGCTTGGCGCCGGGCGGAGCTTGCGTGCGACCCGCCTGCTGCAGCAGGGGCGTGATCGGCGCTGCCATGGCGGCATCGACCGGCTGCGCAGGACCACCCGTGGGGGGCGGCGGAGGCGGAGGCGCCGCGGTCGGTTGCGGCTGCGCGCCATTCGGCGGGTAACCGTTGTTCGGCTGCGCACCGTTCGGCGGGTAGTTACCGTTCGGCGGGTAGTTACCGTTCGGCGGCGGATTGTTATAGCCGCCGTTGAAGTTCGCCTGGCCGTTAGGGTTACTGGCGGGTTGGCTGCTGCCACCACACGCCGACAACACCAAAGCCACGAGTCCCGACCCAACCAACATGCCAAGCGTTTGATGCATATCCGCTGCTCCTAGTCCAAAGGGTTCACAGGGTCAGGGGCCAACGTGAGCCTGAGCCTTCCCCGGGAGCGAACCCTAGCGCTATCGGTCTCGATTGGTCCAGAGGGGTTTTCCCTGGGGTCGCTCTAACGCGCGGTCCGCGGGCGCATCGGCCGGTTGCGACTGAGGCGGGTCGCCGGGGGTCGCCGGCTCGGCTCGACAGCCCAAAGGAGCAGCAGCGCCGTCAGAAAGGCGAGCACCGGAGTCAGGGACAACTCCACTTGCCGCCAACCGCCAAGCGCCCGGAGCAGCAGCGGAAACGCCAGCAGCAGGCCGAGCGACCCGCCGCGCAGCCCCAGCGCCAGCGGCCTCTCACCCGAGCTGGCCAAGGGCTGACTCCAGGCAAATTCCAGCCAAACCAGCACCAGCAGCCCGCCGACCCCAAGCATCAGCGCCGCTGGCAGTCCCCGACTGAGCAGCCCACGACCGGGATCGCCCCGCAGCAGCTCAACCAATGAGCGCCCGGCGAGGTAGCCCATCGCCCCAAGGGCCGCGCGCATGCCCAGCCTCAGCCCCCTCAGCGCCGGCAGCCGCGACAGTCCCCAGACTGCGAGCAGCCAGCCGAGCTCATAGAGCTGCGTCGGATGGACGGGATAGGCATGACCGGCCGAGCTCGCAAGCCCCGCATGCCGCTGCTGTTCGAGCCAGGCAGGGGCCCCTGAGATCAGCCCTTGGGTGTTGATCCGGCGTGGAAACGTTCCCATAATTTGCAGCCAGCCGGGCGCACCGGGGCTCAAACGGCGACCGTAGTCGCAGCCCTCGGCGTAGCAGCCGAGTCGCATCAGCCCCGCCGACACTAGCAGCGGTCCAACCAGAGCATCCCAGAGTTCCGCCCGCTTCACCTCGTCCCGAGGGAAGCGGAAGTGGGCCCAGCCAAGCCCGACCACGAGCCCCGGCAGCCCGAGAAACCCGCCGTCGGCGACCTGAAGCCAGAGCCTGGGCGCGTGCAAAAGCACCGGATCGGCCGCGACCGCGCTCAGGCGTGCGGCGAGCAGCCCGACTGCCAGGGCCTCACTCGCCGGACCCAGCAGCCGCCCAAAGGCCAGCCGCCCCCGACTCGCGCGGCGCAGTCCGTAGGCCAAGCTGAGCAGGGCCAGGGCTTGAAGCAGCGCTTCGGTCCGCAGCTCGACGCCCCCAAGGGTCCAGTCCACCTGCCCAAAGCTACGGGCGAGCCAGAGTCCGGCCAGCGCCCAGAGCAGTCCGGCGAGGGTCAACCTCCAGAGGCGAAACGTCGCGGCGCCCATCGCCAGCAGCGCCCCGAGCAGCCCGAGCACCGTCCCGAAGCCTCCCAACTCCAAGTGCAGGTGCGTGAGTGGAAGCTGAAATAGCGTGGGGAACATCGGAGGGACAACGGCGAAGCCCGCGACCCAGCGTCGCGCGGCGCTGTGGTAGCATCCGCCTCGTGAGCGAGAGACGTCAACTGCGAGCCTGGCTCGGCCTTCTGCTCGCGGTCGGCTGTGTCCCGCTCGAGCCCCAGGGGGAGGCGCCCGAGAGCCAGAAGGCTCCGCTGCTGCGCAAACTCCCCGCATTTCGCGATGATTTTGAGCGAGCTGAGCTCGGGCCGGACTGGCTAGCCACCTCCCCGGCGTGGAAGCTCGAGGGAGGCAAGCTGTGCGCCCGGGGAGCGCGCAACCATCCTGCCTGGCTCAAACACAAGCTCCCGCTCAACGCCCGGATCGCGTTTACCGCCACCAGCGCGTCGCCCGAGGGGGACCTCAAGGTCGAGCTCTGGGGTGACGGTCAGGGTTTCGCCAAGGGGACCAGCTACGACGACGCCACCAGCTACCTGTTCATCTACGGGGGCTGGCAGAATCGGCTTCACGTGCTGGCGCGCCTCGATGAACACGGCAAGGATCGCATCGCGGTGCCAGTCGATCCGGAGAGCCAGGAGCTGCACAACTCCAAGGTGGTGGCGGGTCGCCCCTACCGCTTCGTGATCGAACGACGCGACGGCAAGACCGTCCAATGGTGGATCGACGGCCACGAGCTCGCGAAACTCCAGGACCCAAACCCGCTGACCGGCGAAGGTCACGAGCACTTGGGATTCAATGACTGGGACGTACCAGTCTGCTTTGATGCTCTCGAGATTGTGCCGTTAGAGCCCTGAGGAACCCGTGGAACCGAACGAGCTCGACATTGCCATCGAAGAGCTAGAGCTCCGCGTCGAACGACTGCGGTCGCTCTACGAGCAGTTCTTCATGGGGATCGAAAAGACCCCTCCGGCCGTCGTGCACAAAGACGTCGAGCGACGGATCTACCTGCTGCGTCGCACCAAGATCCGCAACACGGCCAAGCGCTTCAAGGTTCAGACCATCATCCAGCGCTTCAATACGTTTTCGCAGTATTGGATGCGCATCATGCGCGAGATCGAGAACGGCACTTACCGCCGTCACGTGCTGCGCGCTGAAAAGACGGTTGGAGTCTCGCCGATCGCGTCAGAGGCGGAACGTCGACGGAGAGGTCTCGGACCCGACGCGAGCGAGTCGATTCGCCCCGAGCTCGATCCCGTGGCGGCTCGGACCGCGGTCGAGCAAGAGCTGTCCAAGGCGCTCGAAGACAGTTTTGCGGGTCCGGCACCCATGCCGGATCTCGGCGATTTCGATCTCGACGAGCCCCTGGACGCGCCGCCAAGGCCCCTACCAAAGCCGGCACGCGCCAGCAGCCCGCAGCCCCGTCCGCTGCCGCGCGGGGGTCCCGTGCCAGCGCCGGCCCGGCTGATCTCCCAGCCGGCACCTCCGCCCTCGCAGCCGCGCGCCATGTCAACTCCAGGCCCGGCCGCTCCCGCGGGCGCTCCACCTCGCGTCGTCTCGCCGCTCGCGGCCGTCGCTGGACGCGGACTGCCTCCAAAACTGCCTCCGCGCATGCCACCTGCCGCGGGCACACCCGCGCGTCCGGCTCCACCGAGTGCCGCGCGTCCGGCTCCACCAAGCGCGGCAGGTCCACGCCCCGTAGCTCCCGCAGCGGCACCTGCAGCACGCCCCGCAGCTCCCGCAGTACCCGCAGCTTCGCCCGCTGCGAGCGCCATTTCGCGCAGTCGCGTCGAACAGATCCACGAGAAGCTCGCCGCCGCCAAGCAGCAGACTCGCGAAACGGGTCAGGTCAGCGTGGAAGCGCTCGCGCGCAAGCTCGAAGCCTCAGCCAGCGAGCTTCGCAAGAAGCATGTAGGCAAGCAGGTGGATTTTGACGTCGTGGTGAAAGACGGCAAAGCGATTCTCAAGCCGATTCTGCGATAGGCTTCGGCCATGCAAGATCCGGTGCCCTCCCCCGTCGCAGTCACGGGGGCCGCTGGCTTCATTGGCTCCTGGCTCGTCAAGACGCTACTCGAGGCCGGTGCCACCGTGCATGGCACGGTTCGCAAGCTCGATGACGCGGCCAAGATCGGTCACCTGAAGGCACTCGCCGAAGGCGTCCCTGGCAAGCTCGAGCTGTTCGAGGCCGAGCTACTGGCGGGCGAGGGATTTCAGCGCGCATTTGCTGGTTGCCGCGCCGTCGTTCACTCCGCCTCACCGTTCGTCGTTCAGGGCATCAAGGACCCGCGAAAGCAGCTGATTGAGCCCGCACTCGAGGGCACCCGGCGCGTGCTGCAGGCGGTCGAGAGTTGTCCTTCGGTCGAGCGCGTCGTGCTCACCTCAAGCATCGCGGCCATCCACGGGGACGCTAGCGAGATTGAGCATTGCCCGGGCGGCTTCTCCGAGGAGCAGTGGAACCGCAGCTCGAGCGAGCGTCACCAACCCTATTCCTATTCGAAGACCGTGGCCGAGGAGGAAGCCTGGCGCATCGCGAAGACTCAGACGCGCTGGAGGCTCATCACGATCAACCCGGGGCTCGTCGTCGGCCCGGCACTCTCGACGCGCAGGGACGCCACCAGCACGGATCTGATCGCGCAGCTGCTCGACGGTCGTTCCAAGTCAGGCGCGCCTGCGCTTCACTTCGCGCTGGTGGACGTGCGTGACGTCGCGCTGGCCCATTGCCGCGCCTTGGCGCTCCCGGACGCCGAGGGGCGGCATCTCGTCGCCGCCGACGTGATGAGCCTGCCGGAGATCGCCGCTCTGCTGCGGGAGGAATACGGCGACCGGTATCCGATCCCGCGCGGCGCGCTTCCGGCTCCCCTGCTCTACCTGGTCGGACCCTTCATGGGCCTAAGCTGGAGGTTCCTGCGCAACAACCTCGGCATCCCCATCCGGATCAACAACACCAAGAGTCGCGAGAAGCTCGGACTGGAGTACCGCCCGCTGCGGCAGGCATTGCTCGACCAAGTCGCTGCCATGCAGGCTGCCGGCCTCTTGCCAAACCACGGATAGTCTTTGGCCCAAGGCGCGCCGAGCGCGCGGCGGGGGCCGACCCGCGTTCGGTGCGCCTGGCGGCCAAGCACTGCGGCCGCCTGACGCGGCCGCGCGGCGGACCTCAGCGACCCGCGCGGAGCTGCACCGGCGGAGGCACTGGGCTGCGGCGGGACTCCACGAGGACCTCGTCGTCGCAAAACAGGATCGCGCAGTTGGCGCGACCCGTTTCCCGCATCCGTCCGCAGAGCACGGCGAGCTCGTCGTCAGAATCAACGACGTCTCCCTCGATGGGCTGGCGCGTCGAGGGATCGAAGCGGCAGTTATCGAGGGCCACCCACATCCCAGCGTAGCGAGCCGAGCGACAGAGAGCCGACCAAGGTAATGGGGTCTTCATGCGGGGGGTCCGAACGGGCCAACGGCGATGCCAAACTCAGGTGCCGAGTCTGCAAGCGGGTCAGCAGTGGGCGAAGTTAGACGCGCCGTTTGTCAGCCGTCAAGCGACGGCGGGGTAATCAGCCCGCCGGTATACGCAGAAAAAGCGGTTCACTTCTTGCAACTTGTTCCGTTCAACGAGGCGGCCAGAGGGGCGGAGCCCGCACCCATCGCGGTGGCTGCCGCGATGATGGCATTGGCACCGCTGCAGTTCTGATTCATAGCCGCCGCACGGGCCAAGCCGATAGCCTTCGGTCGAACGAGGTTGGCGCAGGCGCTCTTCTGAGCCGGGTCCGCGCAGGTCTTGTACGCCTGACTGGCGCCCGCGATGTTGCCGCTGGAAGCCGCACTGATACAGGTCCCGCAGGTGTCTCCCGCCGGCTTCGGAGTGCCGCCGGGCGTCGCTCCGCCGGGCGTCGCTCCGCCACCGGTCGCCGCAGGGGTGGCGGTCGCGCTTGGCGCGGTCTTGCCGGCCGGGGTCTTTCCACCACTGGCGGGGATGTGGCCGCCCGCGGGCGGAGTCGTGCCGGGGTCCATGGGTGGCGTCACGACCGGCGGCTCGGCGCTGACGGTCGCGGACCCTCCGTCGCTGCTCGCGATGGGCGTTGCGCTTCCAAGCGAGAGCGGACCCACGTCGTCGGACTTGTGGGAGCGAATCGCGACGATGCCGATGGCCAACAAGAGCACCGCTCCCACGCCGACCAAACCAAACAGCAGGGCCTTGTTGGAGCCACCAGATTTTCGGGCGGGCGGGGGCGCGGCGATCGCACCGACTGAACCCATGGGGGCGTGCACCGGAGCCATCTGCATCGGGGCCTGCGCCATGCCGGGCGGGGTCGGAGTGCCCGGCGGCGCCCCCCCAAACCCGGGCACTGCTGGCATCGCTGCAGTCGGTTGATACCCCATACCCGGCGACGCGGCCTCAACGCGCAGCGCGCTGGCCTCGACCGTCATGCGAGAGCCACCGGAGAGCTCCGCGAAGAACTCACGCGCGCTGCCTTGTCGGTCTTCGCGGTCCTTGGAGAGCGCTTTGAGGATAGCCTGACGCATGCCCTCGGGAATGTTCTGCGCGGGAGCTGCCACCTCGAAGGGCATGGGCTGCGCCGTCATGTGCTGCGTCGCCCATTGCCACGGTGTATCCGCCTCAAACGGCAGCTTCCCAGTGAGCAGCTCGTACGCCATCACGCCCAGCGAATAGACGTCGCTGCGCGCGTCCAGCGATTTGCCCGTGAACTGCTCGGGGCTCATGTACGGCGGAGTGCCAAGCACCATGCCCTGCTGAGTCAGCTTCTGCTCTTTCTGAGCGTCACCGGACTCGGTGCGCGCAGCAATTCCAAAGTCGAGCACCTTGACGAAATCACGCTCGCCGTGACGCTCGGTGAGGATCACGTTCTCCGGCTTCAGATCGCGGTGAACGATGCCCTGCAGATGCGCCTCGTCGAGAGCGCCACACATCTGCCGCATCACATGCACGGTGCGCTCAGGAGACATCGCGCCCTGTTCGCTGATCACGTCGGCCAGCGGCTTGCCCGACACGAACTCCATCGCGATGTAGAGCGTGCCATCGTCGGTGCGACCAAAGTCGTACACCTTGATGGTGTTCGGGTGCTCAAGCTGCGCCACCACGCCGCACTCGCGCGTGAAGCGCTGCTGCACGCTCGCGTCCTTCGAGAGGTGGGCGTGCAGGGTCTTGACGGCAACCTTGCGGATGGAGGAACCCATCTGCTGCTCGCCGACGTAGACGACCCCCATGCCCCCTTCGCCGAGGACTCCGGTGATCCGGAAGCGACCGGCGACGAGCTGGCCGATCATTGGGTCATTGGCCCCCTCGACACGGGTCGGCAGCGCTGCGCCGCAACCCGCGCAAAAGCGCGCTCCCTCGATATTGACGTGTCCGCAAGCGTCGCACTTCATGGCAGCGGCAAGACTCGCACGAAGGCGACCGGGAGCGCCACTCTGGCGTCAATTTCGGGCTCCACTCCGTCGTCGTCCGGGTGGCCCAGCACCAGCCCCAGAATTGGGTCCGCCTAGGAACGGCCGCCCAGTCGCCCCCGACTGTTCGACTTGTGCCTCCCCCTACGGCTGCTGGAGCGCTGGGGCACCGCCTAGCCCCGGCGAGCAGCGCCGATCGCTAACGATCCGGCTTCGGCTCGCCTGACGCTGGAGCAGCGGGCGCGGACGCAGCGGACGCAGCGGGCGTGGGCGTAGCGGGCTCCAGCTTTTTCGAAATATCGACCCAGTCGAGCTCCAGCTGGGTGCCTCGCACTCGATCCACGAGCACGAGCCGGGTGGCGCGCTCGCTTCGCGGCAGGCTGAGGGTGACGGCGGCTCTCAAGCCCGCCTCGAAATTCGGAGAATTCTTGGGAGTTTCTTTGGTTTTTGACGTCGCGAGCAACGGCAGCTCGAAGCGCAGTCGCTCGATCAGCTCGCAACCGATCCACAGCTCTGCGGCGAAGCGCCCCATCCGGCGCGGGGTGCTGCGCGCTTGCCGGACCTCCTTCGACTGGGCCTTGAGGAGGTGCAGCTCGCCGGCTTGATAGGCAAGCTGCAGCTCGACCCATTGCTTGCTCTCGACGGGCGCGGGATCGGGCGGCGACTTTGCGCAGTGACCCGTCCGCGGTTCGGCCCCCACGGCGAGCAAGCGGGCAACCGAGGTCGACGAACTGGGCGCCGCTCCCTGGGTGTCCGTACCCGGACCGAGCGGCGGCGAGCCGGCAACGACACCGCTCGCGGCACCGTCAAGCGGGACGAGCGGCGCAGACGGGGCTCTGGGCCCTGCAGCCGGTCCGCTTCCCACAGCTGCGGCGGGCACGCGGGCACGCGCGCCCGGCGCGTCGGCGGCGGGCGCGGCGACGGGTCGGGAGGCGCCGCAGCCGAGCTCTGCGCAAAATCCCGCAAATAGCAGGCTAGTCACCAAAAGCCCGCGGGGCACAGGAAGGAAGACGGACGTCATTTCCCAGCTGTACCCCGCATCAGCCCTTGGCTCATTCAAACTCGATCAGAATCTGACCCTTCTTGACGCTCTCACCGGGAGCGACACAGACGGCCTTGACCTTGCCGGAGAGGGCAGTGTTCACGTTGCTCTCCATCTTCATCGCTTCGAGCACCAGCACGGATTCACCCGCGTGCACGGCCTGACCGGGCTTGGCGAGGATCTTGACGACGATACCCACGATGGAGCTGCGCACCACCTTGTTCTCGTCAACCGCCCCTGCGGGAGCAGGTGCCTTGGGGGGGGGAGGCGCAGAGGGCGCGTTGGAGGCAGCTGGCGCCGCAGCCCGGGGCGCGAGGCGAGGCGCGGCGGCACGCGGTGCACCACCCGAGACTCGCGTCGCCACGGGAGCGTCCCCGTCCTCCTCGAGTACCTCGATGTCCGCTTCGTACAGGGTTCCGTCGATCGTGATCTGTAGCTTCATGGCATCTCGTCGGGGTCCGGGGCAGCTGCCCCGGGGAGAAAAAAGGGGATAAAACTCAGGTCCGATTCAGGTGTCGCTGGGAGTGTTGCGTGGTGCGGCCCGACTTGGACCAACTGTCGGCTTTTCGCAGCGTACGGACGCCGCGCACACGCACCGGCTTGCCGAGATGGGCCGCAAACACGGCACTCATGATGGCAATGTGTGAGTCAGGCACAGCATTCTCGGGCGCGATGACCTCGAGACGCTCGAGCACCTTCAGCAGTAGGCCTTTGACCTCGGCGATGCTCTCAGTGCAGCAGCAACCACCGGTCTCGCCTTTGTCCGTCGAACAGCAGCAGCCCTTTTTGAGGGCTTGGCCGAGCGCTTCGACCTGCTCAGGCGAAAACGCCTTGGAAAGGGCGACTTTGGGATCCGTTTCGGTCATAGCGGTATCAACCCGTGTTTCTTGCCGGGACGGAGCTCACGCTTCGTCGCGAGAAAGGCCAGTGCACGAATGAGAACTCGCCGAGTCTCGGCGGGCTCGATGATGTCATCCACCAAACGTCGCGACGCAGCAACGTAGGGTGAGGCGAAGGTGTCGCGGTACTCCTGGATGAGTTCCTTGCGGCGAGCTGCGCTGTCCTTCGCTTCCTTGATCTCCTTGCGGAAGACAACCTCGACAGCGCCCTCGGCTCCCATCACGGCAACCTCGGCGGTCGGCCAGGCAAACGCCCGATCGGCACCGAGATCCTTGCCGCACATGGCGAGGTACGCGCCGCCATAGGCCTTGCGCAGAATGACCGTCAGCTTGGGCACCGTCGCTGCCGAGTAGGCAAACAGCATCTTAGCGCCGTGGCGAATGATGCCGCCGTACTCCTGCTGGAGCCCGGGCATGAAGCCTGGAACATCCACGAACGTGACGAGCGGGATGTTGAAGGCGTTGCAGAATCGCACAAAGCGCGCGGCCTTATCGGAGGCGTTGATATCGAGCGCCCCGCCCAGCACGATGGGCTGGTTGGCGATGATACCGACACTCCCACCACCAAGCCGCCCGAACCCGACCACGATGTTCTCAGCGAAGCTGACTTGAACCTCGAGAAAATCTCCGTCGTCAACGACGCGACAGATCACGTCACGCACGTCGTAGGGCTTCTTGGGATCGTCGGGCACGAGGGCGCTAATCTCCTCGTCGTCTTCCCCGATCTCGCTGTCGTACCGGGGCGGATCCTCGAGGTTATTCGAGGGTAGAAAGCTCAGTAGATGCCGACAGATATCGATGGCATCTTCGTCGTCTTCCGCGACGAAGTGCACGACGCCCGAGTAGCTCATCTGAGCGTCGGGACCGCCGAGCTGGTCCATCGTGACCTCTTCGCCCGTCACCTGTTTGATCACGGATGGACCCGTGATGAACATTTGGCCCTGACGCGTCTGGATGATGAAGTCCGTCAGCGCTGGGCTGTACGCAGCGCCGCCCGCGCAGGGCCCACAGATCAGAGAGATCTGCGGCACCGAGCCCGAGAGCATCACGTTCTGGTGAAACACGCGACCGTAACCGGAGAGGCTATCGATGCCCTCCTGCACGCGAGCGCCACCCGAGTCGTTGATGAAGACGAATGGCGTCCCCGTCTTGAGGGCCTGCTTCATCATCTCCGCGATCTTGTCGCTGTGGACTTCACCTGCGGCGCCACCGCCAACGGTGAAATCCTGGCTGGCAAGATGCACCGGGCGACCATCGACGAGCGCCGTACCGGTGACGGCGCCATCAGCCGGGAGGACCTTGCCTGCCATGCCGAACAGAGTCGCGCGGTGCTGGGCGAAGCCCCCGATCTCCATGAAAGAGTCGGGGTCGACCAGATACTCGATGCGCTCGCGAGCCGTCAGCTTGCCGGCGTCATGCTGCTTCTGGATGCGGTCGGCACCGCCTCCAAGATGGAGCTCCGCGCGCCGTCGTCGGAGCTCCAAGGTTTTCTGTTCCGTGCTCATAGTCGTGACCTCGACGAGTGAAAGGCTTGAATGAACTCACTCGCCGGGGGCGACTGTGACCTTGTGGCGCTTGCCATTGACGGTCACGGCGTAGTTCACCGGTCCCGACAAAGACGGCGCGGCAGCGGGGGCCGGAGCAGCCGCAGGAGCGGCAGCAGCAGCGGACGGAGCCACAACCTTCTTGCTCACATTCTTGGGTCCCTGCGGGCGCGTCGCGAAGAACTTCGGCGCGACCTGGGGGAACATCGCAAAGGTGAGCACGTCCTCGTCGGCGCCATTGAAGCCTTCGAGCTTGGCAGCGCCTGCGCGCAGCTCGTCCCACTCGGGCTTGAGCAAGTCGGCGGGACGACAGGTGATGGCGGGCTTCTTGGCGTGGTCCTGGGCAGCCTTGAGCACGTCGGGGTTCTTCGAAGCAGCCGTCTGCCCGTAGTAACCGAGTACCAAGTCCGCGAACTCGCCCGTCAGGTGCTTGTACGGGCCCATCAGCACGTTGAAGACGGCCTGGGTACCAACGATCTGACTCGTAGGCGTCACGAGGGGCGGGAAGCCCGAAGCTTCACGCACGCGCGGCACCTCTTCGAGCACTTCCTGGAGGCGATCGCCAGCATCCTGCTGCTTGAGCTGACTCTCCATGTTGGAGATCATGCCGCCGGGGATTTGGCTCTTGAAGATGTCGGTCTCGACACCCGTGATGTTCGAAAGGAACTCGGCGTACTTCGGGCGAATATCGGCAAAATAACGCTTGACGCGTCCGATCCGCTCCATGTCGAGGTTCGTCGTGTAGCCAGTGCCTTCGAGCATCTCGACGAGGCTCTCGGTGGGGTTGTGACCCGGCCCGAGCGAGAGGGAGCTGATGGCGGCATCCACCTGGTCGGCACCCGCCTCGATCGCTTTCATCAAGCTCACGAGCGTGACGCCAGTGGTGGCGTGGGTGTGGATGTGGATCCGCACCTCTTCACCGCAAGCCGTCTTGATGGCCTTGACGATGTCATACGCCGGCTGCGGCTTGAGCAGTGCAGCCATGTCCTTGAGGCAGAGCGAGTCTGCGCCCATGTCGATCAGCTGCTTGGCAAGAGCCACGAAGCCGTGGACGTCGTGGACCGGGCTGATCGTGTAGCAAATCGTGCCCTGGGCGTGCTTACCCGCCTTCTTGACGGCACGCATGGCAACGTCGAGATTGCGCGGATCATTAAGCGCGTCAAACACCCGGAAGACGTCCATGCCGTTGTGCGCCGCACGATCGACGAAGCGCTCAACAACGCTGTCCTCGTAGTGACGGTAGCCGAGCAGATTCTGCGCGCGAAGCAGCATCTGCAGCGGGGTTTTCGGCATCAATTTCCTGAAGGTCCGCAGTCGCTCCCAAGGGTCTTCGTTGAGGAACCGGATGCACGAATCAAACGTCGCGCCACCCCAGCATTCCATCGACCAGTAGCCTGCATTGTCCAGATCCTCGCATGCGGGGATCATGTCCTCCATGGCCATGCGCGTCGCCATCAAGCTCTGGTGCGCGTCACGAAGAATCAGCTCCGTCACTTCGATCTTCTTCGTCATGGGGGGGAGACTACCTGCAGAGGGCCATGCGTTGTCAACGGAACTCATTCGCCGATGCAAGACCTCGCCCAGGCGCTCGGCGCCCGCGTGACAGTTCGATGGGCTCCAATGAAAACCCTTGCAAAGTGGCTTTGCGAGCAACCCCAGGGCCGGCTCGAATTACTGACTGGCGAGTCATAACGTAGAGTCAAGCCACCTGGTCAGCCCCCCCCCCGAGTTTCTCTCTTAGTGCATGGGTTATCGTGAGGGGACTCAGCTGGGAGCCGGAAACTCCTCGAGGATTTGGACCGTCACCACCCACAGCTCCCTACCGACCAGTTCCAGCTGAAAATGGAAGCTTCCGCAGAGTCACTGGGCTTGCGATGCGCCCCGCCGCCTTCGCGCAGACCGTGCCCCGCACCCGCCGCCTTCGCGCAGACCGTGCCCCGCACCCGCCGCCTTCGCGCAGACCGTGCCCCGCCCCCGCCGCCTTCTCGCAGACCGTGCGCCCGCCGCCTTCGCGCAGACCGTGCCCCGCACCCGCCGCCTTCGCGCAGACCGTGCCCCGCACCCACCGCGCGCTGCGAGCCAAGCGCTGCGCGGTTCGACCCAAGCAGCGCGCCAGGCTCCTCAGCGCGTTAGCAGCGAAAGAGCGCCGCCCAGTTGTTGCCAGAGGTCAGCAAAATCATCGGCAACTGGGCAGCTCACGAGTATGTGCCGTCCCGAGGGGAGAGTGAGCTCGGTGGCGTGGGCGTGCAGCGCGATGCGCGCGAGCGCGATCACGCGACCATCGGGTGCCGTCAGGCGCGTGCAGCCTCCGTAGCGACGATCCCCGAGCAGAGGCAAGCCGGCGCGACTCGCGTGGATTCGGATCTGGTGTTTCCGTCCCGTGCGCGGAGCCACGTCGAGCAGCGCGACGCTCGCCGGAGTCGGGAGCCCCCTCGCGACGGGTGTTCTCTGCTTTTCCGACGTGCCAGAGCAAAACAGCGACGACTGGCACAGGGAGAGACACTCGAAGGCCGTGGCGGGCACGGTCGACTCAGCGCGATCCGCGGCGCAGTTGCCTGCCTTGGCCTGTCGGGTGCGCCGCACACCGGGGGCCGCGTCGGCGGCGACTTCACCCTCCCAGAGCCCACTTTTTTCGCAAACACCCGCAGCGAGCGCCAGGTAGCGCCGATGCAGCGCGCCCTCGTGCTGGAGTCGCGTCAGGTGAGCCTTAGCGGACTCGCTCACCGCCGCCAATACTAGGCCGCTGACGCCCACGTCGAGGCGAGTCGCCACGTGCACCCGACGACAGTTGAGCAACCGTTGCAGCCCGTCCCGCACGTTGGCAGTGGTACCGGCAGCATCGGGCTCGCTCACCCAGTCGTGCGGTTTGTTGACCGCCACAATGCCCTCGACCTCGAGTAGTACCTGCAGGCTGGAGTCGACGCGTCGTGAGACGGCGACTCGCACGATATCCCCTGCCTTCAACGGATGGTTCGGCTCCCCAATTCGCCGAACCCCAACGAACACCCGACCTTCAGCCAGCGCCAACCTTGCATCGAGCGGTTGTGCGCTAAGAAACTCTCCCAACGCTTGCGAACGCGGACAATGAAAATACTGCTCGCGAGCGTCGCTCATCAATCACTCCGCTCAGCGCTCGGTGGTCGGCGAAATCCGCCGCAGCAAATCGGCGAGCATCGGATCCGTATCGAGCTGGGCCCGCAGAGTCTCGCGAATGAAGGAGACCTTCTCAGGCTCGAGTGATTTGGGTAGCCCGTCGACTGCCTGCTGCAAGCGCGCTTCGATGTACTGATTGCGGTCAATCGCGCCGCGCTGCAGCTGGTCAAATGCCGAGCCGCTCGCAGACTCCACGGCAGGCTGGGTGCGACCCACCTGAAACGGAGCCTGAGCAGAGGTCGCAGCCGTGGCGCCCGCGGCCTGGTCGATTGGAAGGGAAGAGCTGGGTTGGCTGATACGGTTGATGGACATGGAGACCTGATGGAGCTCGAGTCTAGCGCGATTTTTGGGGAAAGGGACGGTGAGACGAGCCACTGAATCGGAGGCTCGCGACCCCCAGAAGCAGTCCGGGGAGATTCCAGACTCTGGAACCTCCCCGGGGGACTCAACGAAGATTGCTGATGGCGTTTTTCATGCTGTCATGACGCGATTTGAGTACGTTCGATACGGTCGAATACTCACGGCTCTCCGCGCTGATTTTCTCCTGGAGTTGGAGGTAGTACAGGTTGCGGTCAGCGCCGGCGCTCGGATCGAGTTCCGAGGAGAGTGCGCTGGAACCGGCGGTCCCCATCGACCCCTCAGGCGTCGACGCCACGCTTGGACTTGCGGCGCTCGAGACGGGAGTAGCGGTGCCGCCTCGGAGCGGCGCAGACAGCGCGATACCGCCCGGCAGGTTGCGTACGGCTGCTTCGGCACTGGCGATGGCGGCCTGCGATCCGGCGGCAAGTACCGTTGCGAAGGGGCGCGCGGGGGCGGGAGTGGCCCGAGCCGCTGAGGGTTCGAGCTGCACCACAGAACTGGGAGAATGCTGGTCGATACGAGTGGTCATAGGGACTCCGTTCAGAGCATCCCGCCCCTCGACCACAGCGACTCCGCAATTGCGAAAAATGCGCCTGACCGCTGCGAAATCCTGGTCCCGAAGCGCGCGAGTCGGTCCGACCACACAGCCTGAGCCACGCCGAACCAACCCAATGCCTGCGCTCTCAGCAAGTCGGCTGGCTACAGGCCAAACCAGGGGGCGGGATCGACCGGTTCCCCGGCGAGGCGAACCTCGAAATAGACCCCGGCGCCACCCTCGGCGGCGCCCGCGGTGCCAAGCGTTGCCCCGGCGATCACCCTCTGGCCGACGCTCACTTGAACCTGGTCGAGTCCGCCGGTCACGGTGAAGTAGCCCTGACCATGGTCGATGATAACCGTGCGCCCGTAGTCGGCGTAGCGCTCCGAGAAGGCCACGCGCCCCGGGAAAACCGCTTGAACGGGCGCTCCTGGATAGACACGCAGCTCAAGGCCTGGCCCGCCACCCCCGCGACGCTTGGCTCGCAGGATCTCGGCGCGACCAGTGACCGGGAACGCCAGTCGCCCCTTCATGGCTGAAAAGCCCTGATTTTCGTCGGCGACATCGACTCGCGCGCCGTAGACGGCGGTGTGAGCCGACTGAGCGGGAGAAAACGCGCGCTCGAAGGCCGAGGCGCGATCCTGCGCGTCAGCCAGCGTGGTGCGAGCGCGGAGGGAGGCCAATTGACCCGCCACCAGCGGCGCACGCTGCCCCTGGAGATTCTGAAGACGTTGACCGATCTCGACGACCCGACGGTGCAGCGCGGTCTGGCGCTGGAGATCGAGTTCGACTGAGCGCTTGAGGCGCTCGATCCGCGTGGCGCGCTGGAGAAACGCCTCAAAACCGCCCCCAAGCGGGAGCAGTCCGGCGCGGGTGAGCCGCACATAGGCGCGCCCGCTGGTGATCACCCGTTGCCCGAGCTGCCCGAGCTCGCGCTGAGCGACGGCTTGCTGCTCTTTCAGCTGTCGCTCTTCAGCGTCCAGGATCGAAGCGGCTCGATCGAGCTCGGCGGCATTCGAAGCCATGGCCAATAGATTTGGGGGTTGGTCCGGCGCGGCGACTTCGGGCGGCGGAGCCACTGCAGGCGCTGCCGCCGCGGCCACCGCGTCGGCGCGTGTATACGGCGTCGCACTCGACGACGAGGCGACCAGCACACCGCCAAGTGCGCAGACCAAGCTCCAACCACCGGTGCGGCTCATACCGCCAGAAGCTTTCGCAGACTCAGCTGGGCCGCGGCGGCTCCGAGCACTCCACCGAGCCCAATCAACCCAAGTACGGCGAACCACGGCAAAAACTCGGGCGCAATGCCGAGAAGTCCCGAGAGGTGACCATCGAGCTGGGTGCGGACGATGCCGTAGAGCAGCCCCACCAGCAGCAGGGCCAGGGTTGCACCACAGGCCCCCTGGGACGCTCCCTCAAGCACGAATGGCTGACGCACGTAGGCGTCAGTCGCGCCCACCAGCTTGAGCACTTCGACCTCGAGCCGTCGCCGCTGCAGCGAGAGTCGCATCGTTGAAGACACGACGCTGATCACCGCAGCCAGCACCACGAGTGCCAGGATCGCGGCGGCAGTCACGCCTCCCACCAGAGCCGTTCCGAGGCGTTCACCCCAGGATTCGTAGGTCTCGACGGATTCGACGGCGGGCAGCGACTTGAGTTGCGCCGCGATGCGCTGCCGACGCTCAGGTAGCAGACGCTCGGCGGTCTCCACCTCAAGCGAAGCGGGAAACGCCTGCTCGGGGAGTGCAGCTAGGGCGTCGGTCGAGTCATCGTTCAGAAGTTCGCGACGCGCCGCCTCACTTGAAACGAAGCGCACCTGACCAATTCCGGAGCTCGCTCGCAGCGCTTTCTCGAGATCGGCGATGGCCGCAGGTTCGGCCCCAGACCGCAGATAGACCGAGATCCGGCTGACGTGGCGCCAGCGGTCATGCACGCGTTCGACATTGACCACGACCAGCAGCGTCGCCACCAAACAGACGAAGGCCACACCAACAGAAAAGACGCTGAGCAGGTGAAGCTGCCAGTCGCCCTTTGCCCCTCGATAGGCTCGATCAAGCGAGTTCATGGCATCCCTTTCGTCATGCGGCCCCAAGCGCGGCTGCGTCGAGTCCCTGAGGCACATCAAATGCCCGACCTTCGTCGAGCACCACTACGCGGCGCGGTCGAATATCGAGCAGGCTGCGGTCGTGCGTTGCAAAGAGCACGGTCACCCCTGTTTCGTGAATATCCTCGAACAAACCGAGGATATCCACGGCCAGCTGGGGATCGAGATTCCCGGTCGGTTCGTCGGCGAGCAGCATGGCGGGTTCGCCCACGATGGCGCGAGCCACCGCGACGCGTTGCCGCTCGCCACCCGAGAGACTGCCGGCCTTGTCGGGGCCACGCCCCGCCAGTCCGACCCGCTCGAGCACCTCACCGACGCGATTCTTCACGAGACGCTCAGGCAGTCCGAGCACCTCGAGTGGCACCGCGACGTTCTCGGAGACGGTCCAGCCGTCGACGAGCTTAAAGTCTTGAAAGACGACCCCGACGTTTCGTCGCAGGTACGGAACCGACTCGGCCGTAAGCCGCGCGACATCGCGGCCGAGAAACAGGATGCGACCCGCATCCACACCCTCCGCTGCGTACAGCATGCGAAGGAGCGTGCTCTTGCCGGACCCACTCGGGCCGGTCACGAACACGAACTCCCCGCGCTGAATCGTCAGCGAGAACCCACGCAAGACCGGGCAGTCTGCGCGATATGCCTTATAAACCTCATCGAAGACAACGACGGGCCTGTCGGCCGCAGCTGGGTCGAAGCGGTTGCCCGCGCGCAGCGCCGGACGGAAGGCACGGCCACCGGTACCGAAGACCATGGTGCCGAGCTAGCAGGGTCTGAGAGAATCGAGCAAGTTTTCGACACAAACGATGGCCCAGCCCTTCCGCATTGGATTCTTCGGTCTGCCGCTCGCGGCCCTCGCCCTGGCACGGGATGGTCATGAGCTGGCCTTCGCGGTGCTTTCGCCCGTGGAGCACGTCGGGCGGCGGCGGCTCCGGCGGCTGCTCCCCGAGAGCCACCTGCTCGACATCCTGCAGCCGCCGTCATTTCCCTGGGAGCCCGAGGTCGACGGTTGGTTTGAGCAGGCCCCTCCCGACCTGGTCGTGAGCTGGTTCTGGACGAGGCGACTGCCTCGGAGCTGGTTTGCGCGAGCGCGCCTCGGCGGGTTGGGCGCCCATCCCTCGCTGCTCCCGCGCCATCGCGGACCCAATCCGTTCTTCGCCGCGATCGACGCTGGCGATGCAACTACCGGGGTGTCCGTGCACCGGCTCAGCGAGGACTACGACACGGGGGACATCCTCGCGACGCGCGAAATCGAGGTGGGTGACCGCAACGCGTGGCAGCTGGCTCGCGCGCTCGACCGTCCGTCCCTCGGCGCGCTGCGGGAGGTCGTGCGCGAACTGGCCGCTGGCGGGCGCCCGCTTGCCCGACCGCAGGAGGAGCGGGACGCGACCTGGGCGCCCGACCCCTCGGGGAGCGAACTGGCGGTGAATTGGTCCTGGTCGACCGAGCGAGTGCTGCGGCGGCTCCGCGCGCTGTCCCCGGTCCCAGGCCTCGCGCTCGAGCTCGATGAGCTGCGGTTCTTCGTCACGGGCGCCTCAGCTGCCCGAGATTTCACGCCAGCGCTGGCCCCCGGAGAGGCCGAATTCAGGGAAATTCTGCTGCTGCGCACGGGCGACGGAGCAATCGGAGTGGAGTCGGCCGCAATCTGTACGGACTCCGAGGAGGAGCCAAGCCCGGTGGCCGGCAAGGAATTGGTGGACTGGCTTCGTCGCTCACGATCCCTCACCGGCGCGGGGGCTCGGGTGATATGCTGCCCGGACTCGGAGAGTATGGAATGACCGACGTCATCTCGACCGCACGTGCTGCTCGTGAGCGCCTCGCTCAGGGCCTGGGAGCGCTTCAGACCCCCGGAGTCCCGGAGAGTCTCCTGGCAACCGCGGAGCCCATCGCGCAGGCGATGGCCGCGCTTCACCGCATCGAAAGTAGCCAGGGAGCGGCCGCCGCAGTGAGCGCTCCCGAAGCGCTCGCCGCTGTGCGACGAGCGCTTGGTGCCCTGCAACAGCAACCGACTGGCCACGCTGCGGTCGACCGCGCCCTTGAAGCGGTGGCTGGCTCGCTTGGCATGGTGCACTCGCTCGCAACGGTGGTGGCGCAGGCGCCTGCCGCACCGGCCCAGCCGGCATTCCAGCCACCCGCACCGGCCCAGCCGGCATTCCCGGCAGCTGTGGCGGCTCCCCACATCCCCGCCTTCGCGCAGACCCAGCTGGCAGGTCCAACCCCGGCGGCCTTTGCGGCACCGCAGGCCATCCCGGCTCCTGTTGCGTTTCCGCCGCAGCAGACCGCGGCGCGCCCAGCGTTTCCTCAGAATCTACCTCAGGCTGGCTTTCCTCAACAGCCGCCTCAGGCTGGCTTTCCCCAGCAGCCGCCTCAACATAGCGCGAGCTTTGCGGCCACGATGCCGTCGCAGCCACCGCCCGCACCAGCAACGGCGCCCGCAGTTGCGCCGCAGCCCGCGGCCAGGCCACAACCAGCTCAACCAGTGCCCGCAGCTGCGTGGCAGCAACCAGCGCCCGCCGCTGCGCCGCCCCCTGCGTGGCAGCAGCCAGCGCCCGCCGCGCCGGTGCCGCCGGCTCAAGCGGCCACTGCACCGGGGACTTGGCCGTCAGCGGGAGCTCTGCCCGCCGCGGGACTTCCTCGCGTCGAGGCGGCACTCGGGGCGCACAGTCCAACGAATTTCTACAAAGGCCTGAGCGGCAACGACGTAATTGAAGCCGGGGGCTTATTCGTCGCGACCTATCAGATCCTGCCGCTTGATACCCGCCTCCTGCTCAAGGTGACGCTGCCTGGCGGATACGAG
The DNA here is from genome assembly GCA_038207155.1 of Polyangiales bacterium. GTDB lineage: Bacteria > Myxococcota_A > Polyangia > Polyangiales > Polyangiaceae > FEN-1139. The sequence continues at coordinate 73,202 of JBBRAB010000017.1, read as the reverse complement.
TTCGAAGCTCAGGCGGTCGTCCGTTGGACGCGCGAAGGCGACAACGCGGGCTTTGACGGCGCGCCGCCCGGCTTCGGCGCGCAGTTCACCGATATTTCCGCCGAAGGTCGCCAGCTTGTGTACCGCTACGTGCGCAATCGCGAGCCGCTCTTCCACGACGATCTCTGAGCTTAGCGCGGTGCGACGCAGACGCGGCTTGGCGGCTCTACCCCTGCTCTTGGGGTTACTCGCCATGCCTGCGACCGCGTGGGGCGGGGATCCCAAGCTGCGCTGGTACACCCTCGAGACCGAGCACTTTCGAGTGCACTATCACGGGGGTCTCGAGCAGCAAGCGCAGCGCACCGCCCGCTATGCCGAAGCCCTCGAGGCGCGACTGGTGGTCTGGCTTGGACGACAGCCGCGTGAGCGGACGGAACTGGTCCTGTCGGACAGTTCGGATTCGTCCAACGGGTTCGCCAACGTGATGCCCTATTCGACGGTGCGACTGTACGTCACTGCGCCCGACGACATGAGCGATCTCGGGGACTACGACGACTGGCTTCCCACGCTCACCGCCCACGAGCTCACGCACATCGTTCATCTCGACGACGTGGCGGGCGCGCCCGCGTTCATCAACGCCGTGCTCGGCAAGACCGCCGTCCCCAATCAACTGCAACCACGCTGGCTCACCGAAGGGCTCGCCGTCTTGGCGGAAACTCGCCTCTCGGGTGTTGGGAGGCTGCGGTCAACAACGTTTGAGATGGCCCTGCGCGCGGACGCGCTCGAGGGCAACCTGGCGCAACTCGACGAGATCACGAGCAACAATCGCCGCTGGCCCGGTGGCAACCTTCCGTACCTCTATGGTGCCAAGTTCTGCGAGTACCTCGAGCAAGTCTATGGGCCCGCGCTGTTTGAACAGGCATCACGCGAGGCCAGTGACAAGCTCATTCCCTTCGGCATATCACGCCCGTTTTACCGCGCCACGCGGCGCACGCTTGAAGAGCTCTACGAGGGATTTCACAAGGCCACCTATCAGCGCGTCCGCCAACAAATGGAGCAGATGGTGGGTCCCGGGTGGCATGAGGGCAAGCGACTCACCCATCACGGACGAGCCACCTCGAGTCCCCGTTTCGTTCCGGCTCACTGCCGCGCTGGCGACAGTGACGAGTTAGTCTATTTCCGGGATGACGGCTCTTCCACCTCGGGCGCTTACCGTTTTTCGCTAGATTCCGCGGCCGAAGACGCGCGACTGCTCGCGCGCTCAACTGGCGACACCGTCGCGTTCACGCCCGACTGCTCGATGGTGTTCGAGAGCGTGGCCCCGTCGCAACGTCGCTACGCGTTTTCGGATCTGCATCTTCAACCTGCGGATACCGAGTCGCCGACTGGACTCGAGTCATCGCGCATCCGTCTCACCGTCGGGCGCCGCGCGCGCGATCCCGACGTATCACCCGATGGCAAATGGGTGACGTACGTCACCGACCGGGCAGGCACGACGACGCTGCGCGTGGCCCGTTGGGATGGCCGTAACCTGGGCGAAGAACGCACACTTTCGGCGAGCGGTCTCGGGGAACAGGTCTTCGTCCCTCAGTTCTCTCCCGACAGTCGCTACGTGGCCTTGGGCACCTGGCGTCACGGTGGCTACCGGGATCTGCGCGTGATCGAGCTGGCCACCGGACGCGCGTACAGCCCCTGGCTCGATCGCGCGGTCGATCGTCAACCCACTTGGTCGCCAGACGGCCGTTGGCTTTACTATTGCTCCGATCGCACCGGCATCTCCAACATCTTCGCGCTCGAGCTTGCGACTGGGAAAACCAGGCAAATCACTCACGTGCGCACCGGCGCGTTCATGCCGACCCTGTCCCCGGACGGCAAACAGCTGGTGTACGTCGGTTACACCTCCGCCGGTTACGATCTCTTTCAATTGCCGCTCGAGCCGGCGCTCAGCTGGCAGTCGCCGCAACCAACGCGCGACTACGCGGCGCCCCTGACGGTACCCGAGGGCCCTCCACTCGAGATTCACCCGTACTCACCCTTGGCCACGCTGCGACCGCATGCACTTGGAGTGGACTATCGGAGCGACCGTGATGGCGTGCGCCTGACCACGAGTGTGGTCGGTGGAGACGTGGTTGGGAACCATCAGGCGCAGGCCAGCGTGGTTTTTGAACCCGAAGGCGCCCAGCCCGATCTTTATCTCTCGTATGCCTATCGACGCCTGCCGTTTCATTGGGTTGCAAGCGGCTATCGCATCTCGGACTACAGCTCACGCTATGAGTACGGCACGCTCCAAGCGCGACTGCCGGAGTTGCGTCAGGGGCTGGTTTCTTCGGCGGTCATCCCGCTGCCTGGCGAGTTTGACGACCAGGAGTTTCGTCTTGGCTATGATTTTGGGTGGGTGAGCAGCGTGTTTCCGACCGGAACGGCGGCAGATCCCTACGCAAGTTTGCCCACGGAACCGCGCCGCGATGCGGTCTCCAGGATGCGAGCCAGCTACAGCTTCTCCAACACCGAAACCTATCTCTACTCGGTGGGGCGAGAGCGAGGAGTCTCGGTTTTCGCGTCCGTCGAGCGCAGTGATCGACGCCTCGGTGGGGAACTCGACGGAACGAGCGCCTACGCCCAGGCGAGTGGGTACATTCCGGTGCCCGTCGGTCGACACACCGTTCTCGCCGTGTCCGCAGCGATCGGCGCGAGTGACGGGGCGGCGTCCCGCGGCTGGTCGCTCGGTGGGGCGGCGAGCTCGGAGCTGCTCACTGCGGTGCTCGATGGGGTCGGTCGCAGTCGATTTGCGCTGCGCGGTTTTCCTGCCGGAGCCTTTGAGGGAAGCCGCGTGGCGCTCGGACAGACGGAACTACGCTTCCCTCTGTTCTTTGTGGAGCGCGGAGTCTCGACGTTGCCCGTGTTTCTGCGCGGGGTGAGCGCTGCCATCGGAGCGGACTACGGTGGCGCGTTCAGTCAACTCCCTGCTGGCAACCCCTGGGAGGCCTTTCACCTGGGCTGGGGCGGCGAGCTTTGGTTCGATGTGGTGTTCGGGTACCGACAACCCCTGCGCTGGGGTCTTGGCTACGCCAAGGGTCAGGGTGAGCTCGCCTGGCCCGGGGGGACCACCTATTTTTCTCTGGTGTCCCCGCTCTAGTCAGCAGCGGGCCGCGCTCAGGTTTTTTTCCCGGGCGACACGAACGCTGCTATCGACAGAGGTGACGTGCGACTCTCCGCTTGGCTGGCACTCTCCGTTGCCCTCGTTGGCTGTTTTGCTCCCGTGTCCCCGGCACAGCGAGTGTCCGATGCTGCGCGCGAGCTGAATCTCGCTACGCGCTTTGGGCAGGTCGACGTGGCGATCGTGCACGTCGACGCCGCCGTTCGCTCGGACTTTCTGGCCCGACGCAGCACTTGGGGCCGCGAACTGCGCGTGGTCGACGTCGAGATGTCCGGACTCGTGATTCGCGATGAGACTCACGCCACGGTCCAGGTCGATGTCTCGTGGGTACCGCTGATCGACGACATCTTGCGTGGCACGCGCGTGACGCAGGAGTGGGAAAACGGCGAGCGCGGTTGGAAGCTGGTCCGCGAACACCGGACCAGTGGGGATCTGGGCTTGTTCGGCGAAGTGATCGAGTCGCGAGTGAAAGTGCACGAAGACGTGCACCGTCCGACGCGCACGCTCGGCGCGCCGTAATCACGCGAGCCACTGCTCCGGCTGCGCCAAGGTCAGTCGGGGCGCTGCGGATGACGCAAGACGCAACAAAGCCCGCATCAAGCGCTGCTTGCGCCGACACGGGCTATTTCGCAGTAAGGGTCAGCGGGACGCGCTGAACCTCACCGCCTCAGCTGGCGCTCGAGGACTTCGAGGACTTCTTCTTGGCGGGCGTGGCTGCCGCGCGGGCCTTGCGAGTCGCTTCAGCGTGGCGCTTGAGGCGAGCTTTCTTTGCTTCTTGGCCGCGGCGACGTTTCATCTTCGAAGAATTGCGTCGGTCGAAATTTCCCATCGTCGTCTCTCAGTAGTGATGCAGGAGGCGTTCAGCCACCTTTGCGGGGTCGGGGACATACTGCGTTTCGGGAGCTAGTGCCAGAAAAAGGACTTTTGGAGGCCAGGGCCCCCAGCAACCCCGGATAGATCGCGGCCTTTCGTCCCCTGGGCGGCCCACTCGCCGGGGGTGCCGCGGGTGCGGACCTCGCCGCTCGCGCCGCCAGCCAGGGCCGTTTCCCACGCACCAAGCCGCCGCGTGGCAGAGCGCCGTGACGCGCCGGGAGCGCCGTGGCAGAGTGCCGTGACGCGCCGGGAGCGCCGTGGCAGAGCGCCGTGACGCGCCGGGAGGGCGCGGCGAAACCTCAGCCGCTCGAGGCGTCATCGAGCGCGTGTTCACGATCACGCACCTCGAGACGATAGCGACTGTTGACTGTCTCAATGTAGAAGACGTCGCGCGCAGCCAGGCGCAAAACGCGACGAACAGGCGTCGTCACGTACTCGTGCATGCCGTCGGAGAACTCGATCACCACGACGGAGCCCTTGCGCGGCGCGCGCACTAAGCGGCCGTTGACCGCTCTTGAGCCTTTTCCGAGTTTCCGCAGCGTGACCTGCACGACCTTATCCTAGCAGAGGAGTTCCGTTACCGCACCAACCCATTGTTCGGCCCGGCCTCGGACTCAGGAGTCCTAGGATAGTGAACGGCAGGGTGGCGGATTACCTTTAGACCCGCTGACTCGGAACCGATACTCTGAGCGCGCTGGAGCAACCGGCTAGGGCAGGGTGACGCCTTGGCGTCCCGCCTTGGCAAAGTAGGCGCGGAGCAGATTGCGCGCCAAGGTGGGCGCCTTGATCTGCCAACTGGGATTGTTGACCACGAGTGAGGCGACGGCGACCTCCGGCTGATTCGCGGGAGCAAAACCAACAAACCAGGTGTAGTAGCGCTCGCCCTCGACCCGAGTGAGCGTACCCGTCTTGCCCGCGACCTCTATCCCCGGGAGGTAGGCCTCACCATGACCGTCGTGGAAGGCCGACCGGGCCGAGCCCTCGCTGACCGTCTGGAGCATCATGCGAGTGAGCTCCGCAGCCGTCGCCGGCTGAATTGCCCGTCGCAGGGCCTTCGGTCGGCTCTCTTCTTCCCATTGGGTCTTGCCCTGGGGGTCCAGGATGCGGTCGACGATGCGGGGCTGGAGGGTGACTCCCCCACTTGCAACGGTTTGGGCGATGCCGACGGCTGCCAGGGGTGAGAGTGTGGTGTGCCAGAAGCCGGCCGAAGCTCGCGCGAACTCGATCGGATCTGCGGGAATGTCGACCTTGGTCGCGTCGTTGGCGACCGCAAAGGGCACCGGAGCGCCGAGACCAAAAGCTCCGGCCATCGCAGAGACGTCGGTCGGCTTGAGGTGCTTCTGTGCGAGCCGGCCGAAGACGACGTTGATGCTGCGCCCCATGGCCTGACCAAGGGTGGCGCACCAGCGGTCCCTGGCGGCGTCCTCGCGCAGTTCGTCGGCCGAAATCCGGCTCTTGCCGCCGTGGTAGCACTGCTCGGTGCCGGCGTTCAGACCGGCGCGCTCGATCAGGGTCGCACCCGTGATCACCTTGAAAACACTGGCAGCCGGGGGTTCGGCACGCAGATTGACGTCAAACGGAGCCCCCTGGCTGACCTGACTCGCGTAGGCCAGGATGCGCCCGGTCTTGACGTCGAGCAGGACAAGCCCAGCTTCCGGCATCTTGTAGCGACGTAGCTGTCCCTCGGCGACCGCCTGAACCTGCGGATCCAGGGTCAGCTCGGCATGCCGACCATTCGAGAGCGGCGCGAGCACCCGCTGGGGGCGGTGCTCCAGGTGCAGCAGATCGAGACCCGCAAAATCGGGTGCGGCCGACTTGCCTAGCGCCTGCTGCTGAAGCTTACCGAGCGGTCCCGCGCCATTTTCCAGCCGCACATTCCCCCGAACAATGGGAATGAGCGCGAAAATGGTGCCTAGGGCAGCCCCAACGCCTATCCAGCGAGACCAGGTCAACATGCGTGGTTTGGTGAGTACCTAGAGGGCCGGCTGAGGGCCAACAAAGGGGAAGCTCGCACGGGGTTGGCTGGGGGCGACAGCCGCCGCAGGTGCGTACTTGTAGGGCTGGGGTTATGCTCGCGCGGATCACCAGCCTCCGCTGGTCCAGTCCCCACAAGGAGCCTATCGGGTGCAGAGCAGTTTCGGACCGAGCCGTCTGAGTCTCGAGGTCGAAGACACGGCGACCCTGCTGACGCTGGCTGGCCCGGGTAGCGAGGTATTTGCCGAGGTGGCCCGCGTCACGGGGGTCGACGTCAACCTGCGCGGCAACACGATTCACCTGGCCGGCGAGTCGCCTCAGGTCGAAGCCGTCCATCGCTTCCTACGCGAAGCGGCCTCGATGGCTGCGCGCGGTCACGCTCTCGAGTTGCGCGACGTGGCCCGCGTGCTCGAGGAGCTGGCTCTTAGCCCCGAGGCCACAGTGGTCTCGCTGCTCGACGAGGTGATTCAGGTCGGTCCGAAGCGGCGCCCAATCGTGCCGAAGACCGCCGGGCAGCGCGCGTACATTGCAGCCATTCGCCGCCACGATCTGACTTTTGGCCTGGGTCCCGCGGGGACGGGAAAGACGTACCTGGCCATGGCGATGGCTGCCAACGCGCTGCTCGCCAAGCGGGTCAAGCGCATCGTCCTGACGCGGCCCGCCGTTGAGGCGGGGGAAAAGCTCGGTTTTCTCCCGGGGGATCTCGCTGAGAAGGTGAACCCCTATCTCCGTCCGCTGTACGACGCCCTCAACGACATGATGGACGTCGAGAAGGTGGAGCAACTGCGCCAGCGCGGGCAGATCGAGGTCGCGCCCCTGGCGTTCATGCGCGGTCGTACCCTGAGCGATGCGTTCGTCATCCTCGACGAAGCACAGAACGCCACCCCCGAACAGATGCGCATGTTCCTGACTCGCATCGGATTCGGCTCAACGACGGTCGTCACTGGCGACCTCACGCAGAGTGACTTGCCGTATGGAACGCGCAGCGGTCTGCAAGAAGCCCGCGAGCTACTCGAGGGCATCGAGGGCATCGCATTTCAAACTTTTGGTAAGATCGATGTGGTGCGACACCCCTTGGTGCAGCGGATCATCGGAGCGTACGAGCAACGCGACGCTGAGCTCGCCAATCAGCGACACGCCGCGGAACAAGCGAGTCGCCGACGCGCCAGCGAACGGGCGCACGAGAAGGAAACTCCATGAGCCCCATCTCCCATCCCAGTAGCCTCGCTCCGCTGGACGCCGCCTGGACGAGTCTGCGCTCGGTGCTGAGCGACGGCATTGTCTCGCGCCCCCATCCCGCGCTGCTCGCCGTGCATCGCGGCGCGCTGCGCGTTTACCTGAGCACGAGTGAACTGTTTGGTCGGGTGCCAGACGTTCTCTCTCCCTGGTTCGACGACAGCGCCAGCTGCCCCCGCCTGATCCTGCTCGGCCCCCTTGAGCCAACTGAGCTCGACGCCGCAAGAAATACGGGACTCGCGGCCTTGCTGCCCGAGTTCCCCACGGCGTCCGAATTACTCGTCGCGGTAGAACAGTCCTTCGAGTACTCGGCCTCGCACGCCCGCAGTGAGAGCCGCGGTCGTTCGCTGACTCGCTTTGAGTATGAGCTCGGAGAGATCCTTGAAATCTCGCGCGCACTGACGACCGAGCGCAATATCGAAAAGCTGCTCGGGCTGATCCTCGAAAAGAGTCGCTTCATCACCGGTGCCGATGCCGGCAGCCTGTACGTCGTCGAGGGAGAGGCCCCCGATCTGGCGCGCCGACAGCTGCGCTTCAAGCTGACCCAGAATGATTCGCTCGAGTTTGACTGGAGCGAGTTCTCGATGCCGATCAGCTCGCGCAGCATGGCGGGCTGGGTCGCGCTCGAGCAGCAGACGGTGAGGATCGACGATGTCTACGATCTGCCCGTCGCCTCGCCGTTCGGATTTGATCGCTCCTTTGACGTCCGCACCGGCTACCGCACTCGCAGCATGCTGTGCGTCCCGCTCGCTTCCAGTCGCGGCGAGGTGATTGGCGTCATCCAGCTGATCAACAAGAAGCGCAACCCCAAGCAACGGCTGCGCAGCGCGGAAGATTTCGAGCATAAGGTCATTCCGTTCGACGACCGCAGCGAGCAGCTGCTCACGACCCTGGCCGGGCAGGCCGGGATCGCGCTGGAGAACGCGCTGCTGTACGCTGAGATCAGCGGACTCTTTGACGGATTTGTGCGCGCGTCAGTCGACGCGATCGAGGCGCGCGATCCGACCACCAGCGGTCATTCCCGTCGCGTTGCCGAGCTGACGGTGAAACTGGCGCAAACCGTCGAGCGCGCCGACGTCGGACCGTACCGCGACGTGCTCTGGCGCCCCGACGAGCTGCGCGAACTCGAGTACGCCTCACTGCTGCACGACTTTGGTAAGATCGGCGTGCGCGAGCATGTGCTCGTGAAGGCCAAAAAGCTTTACCCCGATGAGCTGCAGCGCGTTCGCCTCAGGCTGGACTACATCGTGCGCTCGCGTGAAGCCGAGATCCTGGCGCGCAAGCTGCGCGTGCTCGAGCGTGGCGGACCGACCGCAGAGCTGCTGGCACTTGACGAAGAGCTGGCTCGTCAACAGCTGGAGCTTGACGACGCCTGGGAGACGATCCTCGCCGCCAACGAGCCCACTGTCCTCAAAGCGGGAGACTTTCAGCGCATCGAGGAGCTCGGTCGGCGCTCATTTGTGACGCTCCACGGCGAGCCGCAACCCCTGCTCACGCCGGAAGAGGTGGTGAGCCTCAGCGTGATGCGTGGCTCGCTGTCGGCGACTGAGCTCGACGAGATCCGCAGCCACGTGAGCCACACGTTCCGCTTTCTCTCGCGCATCCCCTGGGGCCGCACCTTCGCCAAGGTGCCGTCGATCGCTGGAGCGCATCATGAGCGACTCAACGCGACGGGCTACCCCAACCGTTTGCACGCCGATGCCATCCCCCTGCAGGCCAAGATCATGAGCATCGCCGATATTTTCGATGCACTGACGGCTAGCGATCGCCCCTACAAGCGCGCGGTGCCCGTTGAGAAGGCGCTCGACATCCTCGGCTTCGAAGTACGCGACGGCCACGTCGACGGAGAGCTCGTGCGGCTGTTTTCCGAGGCGCGTGTCTGGCAGGGCCTGAGCACGGGCTAGGTGACAAGCTGGCGCGGCCACAAGGCCCAATCGAGCCCTCCCGAGAGCCGAGCGCCAATTCGTCTGCGAAGCGGGGATTTCACGGCCGCTCCGCAGAGCTGTCACCTGGGGAACCAGAGTTCGACCCACCGACCTGCGCCCGCCCCCTTGGCTCTTTGCCCAAGTTCTGGGGGCTGGTTAGCGGGCGGACGCTCGAATTCTGCCGGCAGCAGAACTCCGGGCGACGGACTGAGTGTCGCCCCGGGAAGGAACTGAATAATGGGGGCTTTCCCTATCTTTCCTCTGAGGGACTTACGGCTAGGCTACCCGCGCACCTCTGGCCCCGGGGTGCGTCGGAGCGGAAACACTCCGGAGCCTTCCCCGACTTTGCGGGTGAGGTCCACTCGACGTCACGGCACCACCACTGAGACGAGCCCCATGAACCGCCCTTCCAGCTGCGAGCACGAGTTCCGACTCTCGCCGGTACGCCCTGCTGCCGTCGAGGGCACGACTCTGCAGCGGCTCTGGCGAGCATCACGCGCCCAGGTTCCATGGGTACTGGCGCTCTGTGGCCTCACTCTGGGCTGCGAGACTGAGTCCCGCGAAGCCCTTGCGCCAACGCGCAGCGGCCAAGGGGAGCCAGCCGCCCTGCTCAACGGAGACCTGCGCTGCCAGGAAGGGAGCGTGCGCGATTGTCACGAACAGCTTCCGCGACAGGGCGCTGTGCTCAGCTGCTTTCAGGGCAAACAGCATTGTAATGCGGGACGCTGGTCGGCCTGCGAAGCGCAACCGGGAGACGGAAAACCAGCGGGCGTCAACCTCACGGCTGGGCTCAGTCCGCTGCGCCCGGGTGCCGCCTTCGTGCCGGGGCAACCCTGCGGGCCCTCGATGCCTTGCGATCCCACCTGTCACCTCGTCTCCGAGGAGCCCGCAGGCGGACTTGTGGCTGACGGGGGCCTGGCCGCCCCCTGGCCCGGCGGCGCACTCGAGGACTTCCCGCCGTCGCGCCTAGCGCGGGCTCTGGGACAACCTTGCCAGCTCGGCGAGCAGTGCCAGATGAACCACCATTGCGCTGAGGTTGCGACGCAACCCGGTTGCGGCCACTCCAAGTGCCGCGCGGGCGGACCGCTCGCTCAGGGCTGCGATCCCTGCGTCGCTAAGGTTTGCGCCAGCCATCCCGAGTGTTGCACCGAGCGCCCCGACACCTGCGAGCACGAGCTCTGCGAGACCGGCGTGCCGCTTGCGGGGAGTTGTGACAGTTGCGCGGCCACGATCTGTGCGGCTCGACCCAGCTGTTGCAACGGCAGCTGGGACTCGACCTGCGTCGCGATGGTGCAGACCAGCTGCGGACGCACCTGCCCCTGCGCCCCCGACGAGCTGCTCGGTCCCGATCGAGATCGCTGTTACTTTCGACAGACCAGCGCCAATAGTTGGGACGGGGCGCGCGCTGCCTGCCAAGCCCGCGGTGCGGACTGGGATCTGGTCACGCCCAACTCGCCGCAAGAGGATCGCTTCGTCGGCCAGCACGAGACGTCGGCGATTTGGATGGGGCTACGTGACGACACGGGCAGCGGAGACTTTCGCTGGGTCGACGGCTCGCCGCCTTGGTACTTTGATTGGAACTACGGCGAGCCCAATAATCAGGCGGGACGCGAGCACTGCGGTGAGCGCTACGCCGGAGGGCACTGGAACGACCAGTACTGCGGCGACACGTTGCCCTCTTGGTGTGAGGGACCTGCGGTCGGCGCGCGCCAATGGACTCAAACCTGCGTGGCTGCGGTGGCAACGAGTTGCCAGGCCAGCTGCTCACCGCAGGACGACGTCCCGGAAGAAGGCGTCTGCCAACCCTGGCTCCCTGGACAGACCAGCGCGTGCGCGAGCTGGGACGTCGCGGTGGGTGTGCCCTGTGAGACGACCCTGCCGCTCTGCAACCACGGAACGGTGCCTGCACCCGCGGGCCTTGACGTGATGCTGTTTGCTGCGGGCTCCGGCGAGTTCGGTCGCGCCAATCCCGACGCCAGCCAGGCCACCCGGCACTGCACGACCACGGCGACGATACCGCCGGGCAGCTGCATCTCACTCGACGGCTGTATCACGACGACCACAGCCGTCGACATCTTCGTCAACTCGGCGAGCCAAGCCGGCGAGTGCGTCGTCAGTGACAACTGGGGCATGTCTGCCACTGGCAACCGCTGCGCCCCGCCAGACTGTTCTGGCATCACGAGCATCGCCCGTTCGCGCCACTCCAATCTGCTCCTGATGATCGATCGCTCCGCCAGCATGGATGGCCCCGCCTTTGAGAGCACTAAGCTGGCGCTAGCGGATTTCGTCACGAGCCCAACAGTCAAAGATCAGAGCGTCGCGCTTCGGTTCTTCCCCGATGACACGCCCAGTTGGGGCTGCAATGTCGCCGCCTGTGATGAGGCCGCCTGCGCCTCACCGCTGGTTGCGCTCGGTACTCTTTCGGGCAGCAGCAGCGGAGCGCAGGCCACCGCACTCCTGTCCTCCGTTGCCGGCAAGACTGCCGGCGGCTCTTCGCCGCTCTACGCCGCCCTCGACGGTGCACTCCTGTGGGGGAGTCAGGTGGCGCAGGCCCATCCTCAGGAGCTGACGGCCGTCGTACTGGTCACCAAGGGCATCCGGAGTCGTTGCAACACGTCCAGCGACGAGCTTGCCGCGCGAGCACGCGAGGCCTACGAGCATGACGGCGTGTTGACGTACGTCGTCGGACTTCCCGGTGGCGATCCAGACCTGATCGACCAAGTGGCATTGGCGGGCGGCACGAGACAGGGTCTTCACATTTCACAGCTCGATGGCGGGACTTCCACCGAGCTGCTCGATGCCCTCGGGACGATCACCGAGCAGCGCGTCAAGTGCAGCTTCCCACTGCCAGACTCACAGTTCTCGGAACCGAGTCTGACCTCGGTGCTCCTGCAGTCCGGCGCTACCCGGGATGGTTTGACTGCAGTCGCGAGTGCCGGCGATTGTGGCGAGGGCTGGTACTTCGACGCGGCCAATCCAACGCGATTGACCCTGTGTCCGTCCACCTGTCAGCGGCTGCAGCGCGATCCGCGCGCGGAACTGCAGGTCGAAATGCCCTGCCGCGCGTCGTTCACCGGCACCACCGTGAAGCGCGTCTACGAAGGACAATGTCCCGACGACGCGAGTCCGATCTGGACGTTCTTCACCTACGATGCGCGTACCCCGGGGGACTCGAACATCGTCATGCGCGCGCGCACGGCCAACAGCGAAGCGGCGCTCCCGTCGGCAACCTTCGTGGATTTGATCACGGCATCACGCGCCAACGACACCGAGCGTTGTTCACTCGGCGGTCCCTCGCCCTGCCCGGTCAACCTCTACGAAGCCCTGCACGGCGACACCGGTATCGGCCAGTATCTCGAGCTCGAGGTGCAGCTTCATCCTTCCTCGGCGGGTAACCTGTCGCCTCAACTTCGCACCTGGAAGCTCAACTACTCATGCCCCGCCAGCAAGTAGGTTCCGTCGCCAGTCTCCTGCTCTGGCTCGCGGTTGGTGGTTGCCAATCGCAAGCCCAAGAACCATCTGCAGCTTCGCCTTCGCGGGCGGGCGCGGGCGAACAGAGCGCCTTTGGCGGCAATGGCGGGAGCGCCGGAATCGTCGGTGGCGCACCGTCGGGTGGCAAAGCCTCGGGGCAAGAAGCCAACTGCAGCGATGGACTCGACAACGACACTGACGGCCTCACCGATTGCCGCGATCCGGACTGCACCGCTGCCTGCAAGGACAGCTGCACCGCCGCGGCGCCGCTCACCCTACCGGCCTATGTCGCGGGGGATCTGTCCGGACACGCGTCGCACCAGACCAATTCGTGTGGCGCCGTCAGTGAGTCGGGCGCAGAGGTGGTTTATTCCGTCGTGGTACCGAACGCGGGCACGCTTGTGGCAACGCTCTCGAGTAAAAACCCCATGACGCTGGCGCTGCGAGGCAGCTGCACGAGCGCCAAGTCCGAGCAGAGCTGCGGCAGTCAGCGTCTGATCGTACCGGTGAAATCAGGCGAGACTTGGTCGCTGCTCGTTGACGCCCTCACCCCGAGCGATGCGGGCACCTACGCCCTGAGTGTTAGAATCGACGCGGCCGCCTGCGGCAATGCTCGACTCGAAGGTTTTCCCAAACAAGAACAGTGTGACGACGGTGGCACGACCAGCGGAGACGGCTGCAGCGCGACCTGTCAGCTCGAGGCCATAGAGACTGAGCCAAACGATACGAGTGCCAGCGCGTCGGAGTCCAAACGCAATACCTTCGGTATGCTCGAAACCGCCGGTGACGTGGACTTCTACAAAGTGATCATTCCGGTAAGCGGGCAGTTTAGCGCGGGGCTCAGCGATCTTGGTGACGGCGCCTGCACCTTCGAGCTGCTCGACAGCGAACTGGCCCTGCTTAGCCCCACGGGCGACGTCCGAGCCGTCGATGACGACGGTGGAGACGGGCGTTGCTCGCGCCTGCAGCTGTCCCAACTAACCGCTGGGCCAGCGGTGCTCCGGGTGCGCGCGGCACCTCGTTTGCCGAGCGGCCGATTCCCCTACTTGGTAACGATTTCGAGTCCATCGTTGGTCATTCTGCCCTGACGCGCTGGATGCGCAGGTTCTGCGCGCGCGCGGGTCTGCGCGGAATCCTCTGCGCGAGGCCCGATTCAGTGAGCAGTTGTGAAACAGCTGTGTAACGCGATGCTCACGGCATCCTCGACAGCCGCGAAATGGGTGAGCACCTGTGCAGGCGGGCAGTCCACAATCAGCTGCCGCCCCCCCTCGCCGCCCCCCGCCATTCGTGATATGTGCGGTCCCCCATGCCAGAGATTATTCAAGTCACTGCTCGCGAAATCTTGGACTCCCGCGGAAATCCCACGGTTGAAGCTGAAGTCGAAACGGTAAGCGGCTCGGGCCGCGCTGCCGTTCCGAGTGGCGCCTCGACCGGCGTGCACGAGGCCCATGAGCTGCGCGACGACGACAAGGGTCGTTACGTCGGTAAGGGCGTGCTCAAGGCGGTTGCCGCTGTCAACGACATCCTCGGGCCGGCACTCTGTGGCCTCTCGGCCTTCGATCAGGCGGGCGTTGACGCTCGCATGCTCGAGGTTGACGGAACCCCGAACAAGTCGAAGTTGGGTGCCAACTCCATCCTCGCCATCTCGATGGCCACGGCCCGCGCGGCTGCCGACAGCGTCGGTCTCCCGCTGTGGCGCTACCTCGGTGGCGTTCAGGCGCGCGTCCTGCCGACGCCCCTGATGAACATCCTCAACGGCGGCAAGCACGCCGATAACGGCCTGGAAATCCAGGAGTTCATGATCGTTCCGTGGGGTCTGCCGACCTTCGGCGAGGCGCTCCGCGCCGGCACCGAGGTGTTCCACGCCCTGAAGAAGATCTTGGCCGCTGAAGGCCTCACCACCGCCGTGGGCGACGAGGGTGGCTTTGCGCCGCGCCTCGAGTCCAACGAGCAGGCCATCCAGAAGATCCTCCAGGCGATCGAGAAGGCTGGCTACAAGCCCGGCGAGCACATCGCTCTCGGTCTGGACTGCGCGTCGAGCGAGTTCTACGCCGACGGCAAGTACACCTTCGACAAGCAGACCCGCACGAAGGAAGAGATCGTCGCGATCTACGAGAAGCTCGTCTCGCAGTACCCGATCATCACGATCGAGGACGGCCTGGCCGAGGACGACTGGGACGGCTGGAAGCTCCTCACCGACAAGATCGGTGCCAGCGTGCAGCTCGTTGGCGACGATCTGTTCGTCACCAACAAGACCCGCCTCGCGATGGGCATTGAGCGCAAGATTGCTAACTCGATCCTCGTCAAGGTCAACCAGATCGGTTCGCTCACCGAGACCCTCGACACCATCCGCTTGGCGCAGAGCTCCGGCTACACGTCGGTTATCTCGCATCGCTCGGGCGAGACCGAGGACTCCTTCATTGCGGATCTCGCAGTGGCCACCAACGCCGGCCAGATCAAGACGGGCAGCCTCAGCCGCAGCGACCGTATTGCCAAGTACAACCAACTCCTCCGCATCGCCGACGAGCTCGGCGCGGCCCAGGAGTACGCGGGCAAGGCCCCCTTCAAGCGCTAAGTCCTGCGTGGGCTCCCAACGAGCTCATGAAAAAACGCCGCGTTCCTCAGGGACCGCGGCGTTTTTCTGTTCGGTACCTGGCGCTCGACTACTGGCGGCAGGGGCGCTGCTTCTGGGAGCAGAGCGGAGTCGAGAGTCAGCCACGACGCGTGGTCCGACTCCGGGCAGGCAGCTTGCCGCCAATGCCGAGCACATGCAGAGACTCATCCGAGACCGAGAATCGTAGGAGGTCGCCGAGATGGACCTCCACTCGACGAAACGGTCCATCCAAGAACAGCGCAGCGTCGTCCATCTTGCTGCGCACCTCAAGGTGTTTTCCGGGTGACACCTCGAAGCGACGCCAGCGCACGCGAGCGCCGGGTGACTCATAGGGTTCGCGCACCACGAGCTGGAGTTTGCGCGAGCGCAGCGGCAAGATATGGCCGCCCGCGGAACGCAGGGCACCGGTTGAGCCAGCTGCGGGTCCAATCCAGAACCCACTGGAACGCTGGTCCTCGGGGCGACCGTCGCGCTCCAGGATGTAGCGCGAGGTCGCGGCCGGAATGATGTGAGAAAACAGCGCCTCGTTGAGGAGCCGGGACGAATAGACGCGGCCGTTGAGGTCAACCCGCATGCGCGCCAGCTTCACGCCACCGAGCTGCCCCTCGAGCGCGCGAGCGAGCTCGACGTCGCAGGTCTCGCGGCGCGCCGAGCAGAAAAAACCGACGCTGTGGTCCGGCGAGCTGTTGACGCCAAGGATCGGCACGTCAGCCACATTGTGCGAAGCGGCCAGCAACGTGCCGTCGCCTCCGACCGTCACGACGAGTGCGGCTCCGTGAGCGTCAAACTCGGCGTGGGGACGCGAGAGCACCACGACATTGGCGCCGAGGAGACGCAGTCGGTCGACGACCGCGTCGTAGGTCCGACGATGCTCGGAGTCCGCCTTCTGCCAACGCGCCACGGTAAGATCGTGCCGCGCGAGGAGCTCGAGTGCGCGCGGATCATGCTGATCACGGACGTGCTTCTGGTACTGAGAGCGCTTGGCTGCGACAAACACGAGCGGAGCCCGCGCGCTCACGAGAGCTCTCCGTCGAGCTCCGCCAGACGACGCAGCGCGAGTTCGGTCTTGGCGTCCTCAATCTCACCCCGACGGCACAGGGACAGAGCCTGCTCGACGCTCAGTTCCGTCGTGACCCCAAGCAGCTCCACGGCTGAGCCGTCAAGGGACGGGGTCGTTTGCAGCGCGGGCTCCACGCGCACGTGGAAAAAGAAGTGACGCTCGGCGATCACCCCCGGACAAGGAAACGTGCTCGGTCCGAGCGGCATAAACTCCGCGAGCTCCGCCGTCAGTCCAAGCTCTTCACTGAGCTCGCGCCGAGCGCATTGCACGAGACCCTCGGGCGAGCATTCCTCAGCCTCGACGAGCCCAGCGGGCAGCTCCCAGAGTCCGAGGCGTCCCTCAAGCTCTGCTACGGCTCCCCGCTTGGCGTCGCGCATCACGACTGGAGGACGAGGGGCGCTGCGGAGAAACGTCCGCAGCTCCCCCTGCTTGCCCCGGAAATGCGGGGCGATCACCACCGCATCGAGGCACCGGCGGTCGACCTCGTCGTACACAAAGGGCTCGGTCGCGGGCAGCCCCGGCCCCTCGGCCATCCAGCGCCGTCGCAGCAGCTTGAGGAACCCAGATGGGCCCGGCGGGCTGAGATCCTCGACCAAGCGGTAGCTCACGTCAGGGAGAGCGGGGAGCGTAAAGGGATTCCGAGACTCGGTCACTGGGTAAGCCTACTCGGGTCACGCGCAATGACCAAGTGGGTGGCAGGCAGTTCCGTGCCCGCTCGCTGACTCGAGCTGCACCCGAGCGCCGTTAGGAGTGGTAGACAGGAAACACTCGCATGTCGCTACCACGTCCAGGTCACACGCTTGAATCCGCCATTGATGCGGTGCTCGAAAGCTACCAGGGGCCCGCCGCGATCAACAATCTCAAGAGCGCCATGCTGCCCAACAAGCAGGCGGTCATCGCGGCCTATGAGCATCTCAAACCGGTGCTTTTCATCGGATTTTACAGCTCACGCACCCTGCGCCCGGACAACCTGCGCTCGTGCGTCAGCGCGCACCTCTATCCGGCGCACGAGCTGCTCACCGATCAGCTCGGTCGCGTCCTCAGCTACGAAGCGAGCATTGGTCGCAGCGAGGCGGACTGCCCTCAGCGGGCCGAGGAAATCGTGCTGCGACTGTTTGGCAAATTGCCGGCCATCCGCCATGCGCTCGAGGCCGACTGCCACGCGGCCTTCGAGGGCGATCCCGCTGCCCGAAGCATCGAAGAGGTCATCCTCAGCTACCCCGCGGTCGAGGCCATCATGGCCCATCGCGTGGCCCATGTGCTCTACAGCGAAGGGGTCCCGATGATCCCGCGCATCATCTCGGAGTATGCCCATGAGCGCACCGGGATCGACATCCACCCCGGCGCCAAGATCGGACCCGGGTTCTTCATCGATCACGGCACCGGAGTCGTGATCGGTGAGACCACCGTGATCGGGCGCAAGGTGAAGCTCTACCAGGGAGTCACGCTCGGTGCGCTGAGCGTGAAGCGCTGTGATGATGTTGATGGTCGCCCGCGGCAACGTCACCCGACGATCGAGGATGACGTCACGATCTACGCTGGCGCGACCATCCTCGGCGGGGAGACCGTGATTGGCGCTGGCAGCGTGATCGGCGGCAATACCTGGCTCATTCGCAGCGTCCCCCCGGGCTCAAAGGTCTACGGCAACAAGAGCGAGTGAGCGCCAGCGTCCAGCACGCCGCCCACAACAAAACACGGAATCTGGCGCGGCTGCGAGCTAGCTTAAACGAGTGGCTCGCTGCTGCCTCAAACCCAAACGAGTGGCTCACGGTCACATTTGGACAGGAGGAAATCCACGTCGGGAGCGAGCGCCCGCAGCTTGTCCGCTAAGAGCGGCAGGTAGCCTCGCTCACAGTGAGTGTGATCGGTGAGCATCACGCTCGTGCCACTCTCGCGACGGGACAGGACGTCGTGGTGACGCATTTCGCCCGTCAGCAGGAGATCCACCGCGCCGAGTCGCTCAAAGAGCGAGCCGCCGGCGCCGGGACAAACTGCGACCGTCTCGATCGGCTTTCCTGCGGCGTGACAGTCCGCCGCCGCCAACCGGAGACCGGGCAGCCCGAGATGCGCCTTGACGCGCTCGAGCGCCAACTGCAGCCCGAGGGGCTGCTCGAGACGCAGCAACCGTCCAGCGCCCACACCCGGCGGCAGCGTTGGGCGGGACTCGAGTGGCCGCGTCTCACCAGGCCCAAACGCGCCTGCAAGCCAATCGGCCATGCCACCGATAGCCGCGTCGAGCGCGGTGTGGGGACTGTAGACGGCCAGGCCGTGACGAAGCGCGCTTCGAACAATCCGTTCAGTGGGAGTCTTGGAGGTCAGGCGCTTGAGGCCTTTGAAAAGCACCGGGTGATAAGCCAGGATCATCGGGATCTGCTGACTGAGGGCCTCGACTAGAACGGACTCGGTCAGATCGATCGCGAGCAGCACCCGGGTGATGGGCGGGGGGTCCTCGGGTTCGAGCAACCAGCCCACGTTGTCCCAATCCTCAGCAGCCGCGAGCGGGGCGAGGTCCGAGAGGAGCGCAGTGAGGTCGGTCAGGGTGCGAGCCATGGCGGGCCGAGTCTACTCTGGGTAGACTCCCGCCGCCCCGATGGACGCACCCCTCCCCTTCGGTTCGCGACTCGCCCTGGCCCTCGGCAGCTTTTTCCGGGCCTGCAGCGATAGCGACTATGCCGCCAAGCTCGCAGCCCTCGCTCAACGAACCGAGCAGCCAGAGCCAATCGCCTTGCCTGCTCCCCCCAAGGAGCCCGTGCCAGCCGAAGCGCGCCCACGCGACCTCGGTCCGGCACTGCAGCTGCTTGAACTCCTGCAGCGCGAGGGACGACTGCTCGATTTCGTTCAGCAGGACATCACCTCCTTTCCCGACGCGGACGTCGGAGCCGCGGCGAGGCTGGTGCACTCGGGTTGTCGTCGAGCCATTGAGCAAGCCGTCACGCTCGAGTCCGTGCGAAGCGAAGCCGAGGGAGCCAGCGTCACGTTGCAGCCAGGCTTTGACGCCGTCGCGACGCGTCCGATCGGTGACGTGCGTGGCACCCCGCCCTGGACGGGCATCCTGCGCCATCGCGGCTGGGTTGCCGCTGGCGTACAGCTGCCGGAAGTCGCCGAGGGCACGCGCCTCGAAGTGCTCGCCGCCGCTGAGGTCGAACTATGAGTCACCTGTCGATTGGGATCGATCTTGGCACCACCCACACGGCACTGGCCGTTGCGCGCACAATTGACGGCGAGCGCCCGCAGAGTGTGGCCGTCAACATTCCCCAGCTCGTGGGGCGCGGCGCGCTCGAGGCGCGTCCGCTGCTGCCGAGTGTGCTGTATTTCGCCCATGCGGGTGAAGGCGCGCTGGCACTGCCCTGGGATCAAGGGCGCACCCACGCCGTTGGCGAGTGGGCCCGCCGCTGCGCCGCGGAGTCCCCTGGTCGCGTGATCGCGAGCGCCAAGAGCTGGCTCTCCTACGCCGGGGTCGATCGCCGTTCGAATCTCTTGCCGCTCTCGGCTCCGCCCGAGCTTGAGCGGATCTCACCTGTTGAAGCGAGCTTTCGCATCCTCGATCACCTCGCCGAGGCCTGGTCGCGCTGTGAGCTGCCCGAGTCGGGTACGCCGCTCGCCGAGCAGGAGATCGTGATCGCAGTGCCCGCCTCCTTTGACGCCGCAGCACGCGAGCTCACGGTCGAAGCGGCCCTGGCGGGGGGTCTCGAGAACGTCACCCTGCTCGAGGAACCGCAAGCGGCGCTGTACGCCTGGCTGGAGGCCATGGGACGCGATTTCGGCAAGCACCTGCAGGTGGGCGACGTCGTGCTGGTGGTGGACGTCGGGGGAGGAACCACGGACTTTTCCGCCATTGCGGTGGGCGAGACAGACGGCTCGCTTGAGCTGCATCGCGTCGCGGTGGGCGAGCATATCTTGCTCGGCGGCGACAACATGGATCTCACCCTCGCGCATGGTCTCAAGGCCAAGCTTGAAGCCAATGGCGCCTCGATCGACCGCTGGCAGCTGCAGTCCCTCGGATTTGCGGCGCGCGACGCCAAAGAGCAGCTCTTTTCGCGCAGTGAACTCGAGCGAGTGCCGGTCGTGATCGCCGGCAAAGGGTCGCAGCTGCTCGGCTCGTCGCTGCGCAGCGAGCTACTCCGAAGCGAGCTCACGAGCTGGCTCGTCGATGGGTTTTTCCCCGAGGTCCCCGCGCAGGCCCGCCCCGCCGTTCGTCAGCGCGTCGGCCTCACGCAGGTCGGTCTCCCCTACGCGTCCGATCCCGCCATCACCCGGCATCTGGCCGCTTTCCTCGGCCGTCAGGCAGATGCGCTGCGGCGCGTGCCCGGCTTTGGCGAGGTGAGTCAGGGGCAGCTGCTGCGCCCCACTGCAGTGCTGTTCAACGGCGGCGTGCTCAAGGCGCAGGAATTCCGTCAGCGGCTACTGAGCACGCTCAACAGCTGGCTCGCCGCCGATGGCGCTCCCGCCGTGCGCGTCCTGCCCGGCGAGGATCTCGAGCTAGCCGTCGCGCGGGGCGCGGCCTATTTCGGCGAAGTGCGGCGCGGTCGTGGTCTACGGATCCGCGGTGGCACGGCTCGTTCGTATTACGTCGGGATCGAGAGTCCGGCCCCTGCCGTGCCCGGAATGGAGCCGCCGATCACCGCGCTCTGTCTCGCGCCCTTCGGCATGGAAGAGGGCAGCCAAGCCGCTCTGCCCGAGCAAGTGCTGGGCGTGGTGGTCGGCGAGCCCGTGACCTTCCGCTTCTTTGGCTCCACGGTGCGACGCGAGGATCTGCCCGGTCGCGAGCTCGAGTCCTGGACCGAGCAAGAGCTCGACGAGCTCGCTCCGATCGAGGTGACCTTGCCGACCGCCGGCCGCGCTCTGGGTGAGGTCGTGCCGGTACGTCTGCGCGCGGCGGTGACCGGCGTTGGCACGCTTGAGCTCTCGGCCATCCCGGTGCAGCCGCTGGTCGCCAATGAACGTTGGCAGGTTGAGCTCAATGTGCGCAGCGATTCTGAGGTCCAAGCGCCGTGAGCGGTCAGGCGCGCTTTAGCGTCGGACTCGATCTCGGTACGACCCACTGCGTCATTTCGACCGCGAGGCTTGCGGAGGACGGAGCGCCGCAAGTCGTTCCGATCACGCGCGTCACCGCGCCGGGCCAAACCAGCAGCGAGCTCACCCTCCCGAGTGTGCTGCACGCGCCACTCGGCGGCGAGTTCCCAGGCCTTGCGCCCGACGCTTGGCTGGTGGGTGACTACGCGCGCCGGCGCGGACGCGAGCTCCCGAAGCGCACCATCTCGAGTGCCAAGAGTTGGCTATGTCACCCGCGCGTGGAGCGCACCGCGGCGATCCTGCCTTGGGGCAGCGACGAGGGGCCGAAGCTCTCGCCCGTCGAGGCCAGCGCGCGCCTGCTGGCGAGCCTGCGCGACGCCTTCGAACAGGCATATCCTGGGGAATTACTGGCGCAACAGAGCGTGATCCTGACCGTCCCAGCCTCGTTCGATCCGACCGCGCGCGAGCTCACCTTGCAAGCGGCGCGGCAGCTCGGTCTGCAGGTGCGTCTGCTCGAAGAACCCCAGGCCGCGTTCTACGATTTCATGCAGCGCGAGGGCATCGAGAGCCTGTTTGCGTCAGTCGAATCGCCGCAAGCGAGCCGGCGCGTGCTGGTCTGCGATGTGGGCGGTGGCACCACCGATCTGACGCTGCTCGAGGTGCGGCGCGACGCAGCGGGTACGCTCAGCGTCGAGCGCACCGCCGTCGGAGCGCATCTGCTGCTCGGCGGGGACAACATCGATCGCGCCATCGCCCATCAGCTCGAGGCGCGACTGGCGGGCGAGCGCGACAGTCTGGAGGCGAGCGAGTTCGTCGAGCTCACGCTGGCATGCCGCGAACTCAAGGAACAATTGCTGTCGGCGGACGCGCCCACCGAAGGCGTCGTCACGCTCGGTCGTCGCGGCTCGGCGCTGGTCGGCAGCACGCGCAGCGCGCGCGTGACTCGTGAGGAGCTCGAGGCCTGGGTGCTCGACGGTTTTCTGCCGCCGGTCGAGCGCGAGTGCGCAGTACCGCGGCGCCGCGCGGCCCTGGTCGGGCTCGGTCTGCCCTACGAGTCTGATCCCGCGATTACCAGGCATATTGCGGCATTTTTGGCGCGTCACTTGTCGCCCGAGCAGCGCATCGACGCGCTGCTGTTCAATGGCGGTCCCTTTCGCTCAGCGCGCTTCACGCAGCGGCTGCTTGACGCGCTCGAACCCCTGCTCGGCGCGTCGCCGCTCGTGCTACCGCAACCTCACCCGGAGCTGGCGGTGGCGCGCGGAGCCGCCCTCTTTGGGCGAGCGCTGTCGGGACGCGGCCGACGCATCGGCGGTGGCTCGGCTCATGGCTATTTCGTCGGCCTCGAGCTGCAAGGACAGTCCAGCGTTCGCCCACGCGGCGTCTGCGTGGTGCCGCGTGGTGCTCGCGAAGGGGAACCCCACCGCGCAGAGCTGCCGGGCCTCAGCCTGAGGCTCGGAGAGCTCGTGCGCTTCGAGCTGTACTCGACCGACTGTGGCCCCCTGCACGCTGCGGGTCAGGTGGTGGAACTCGGTGACGAATTTGAGCTGGTCGCGCCGTTGGCAGCGGAGCTCGGGGCGGGGCCGAAGGGGGCTGCGTTGCCGGTGCTGCTCGAGGGTGAGCTGAGCGCGGTCGGCACACTCGAGCTGCACTGCGTTGGGCGCGGCGAGGGTCCGTTAGCGGGCAAGCGCTTTGCGCTGGCGTTCGAGCTGCGCGGCCAAGAGCCGGAGCTCCGCCCCTCGGTGGCGCCGTCGGTGGCTCCGGGTCGCAGCGCCATGGCCGAGGCGCAAGAGGCCATCTCGCGCGTCTTTGGTAAGGGCCGGAGCGGCGTGGAACCACGCGAGACGAAAGAGCTGTTTCGCAAGCTGGACAAGCTGCTCGGTCCCCGCGCGCGCTGGTCGCTCGAGCTCAATCGTCAGCTGCTGGACGAGCTGTCACGGGGACTCAAGGCGCGTCGCCGCACGCCGGACCACGAACGCATCTTCTGGCAACTCGCCGGCTTTCTGCTGCGCCCCGGCTTCGGGTTTCCGCTCGACCGCACGCGCGTGCGTCACCTGGCCTCGGTGCTCGGCGAAGGCCTAGCGTTCCCGGACGAGATCCGCGGTTGGCAGCAGTTCTTCATCGCTTGGCGACGCCTGGCAGGCGGCATGGATACCGCCGAGCAGAGCCTGCTGTGCGAACGACTGCAGCCCGTGCTGTCCCCAAGGGCGGAGCGTCGCAAAGGAAACGTCAAGCCTTGGCGTCCCCTCGCCGAGCCAGAGCTCCTGGAGTGCGTCGCGGCGCTCGAGCGCCTGGAGCTGCGCGAGCGTACGGCCCTCGGCGAAACCCTGCTCGAGCGCACCTGGACGAAACGTGATCCAGGTCTATTTGCCGCACTTGGGCGGATCGGTGCGCGCGTGCCGCTCTACGCCGGGGCGCACCACGTGGTGCCGCCACGCCAGGTGGAAGTCTGGCTCGACCATCTGCTGCGCGAGCGCTGGGACGAGCTCCCAAGCATTGCCAAAGCTGCCGCGTGGATGGCGCGAGTGACCGGCGAGCGCAGCCTCGACGTCAGTGAGTCCCTGCGCGAGGAGGTGGCGCTCAGGCTCGAACGACATGGCGCTCCGGAGCTCTGGGTGCGCGGAGTGCGCCAGTGGCTGCCCGTGGACGAGGCCGAGCAGATCGCGCGCTTTGGCGAAGAGCTGCCGGTCGGGCTCTGTTGGTCACCAGACGACGACTGAGCTGCCGGAGCGCGCGCGACCGTTACTCAACCGAAATCGAGGTGCGATTTTTCGCGAGCGACGAACGCGCCGTCCCAGAGCGCACGCGCCTTGTCCTCGACGAGGTGCATGATGCGGTCGTCGTTGTCGGGATCGTGATGAAAGATCGCGAGCCGCTTGACGTTAGCCGCCCGACACAGGCGAATCGCCTCTTGCCAGGTGGAGTGTCCCCAGCCGACGCGCTCAGGAAACTCTTCGTCCGAGTAGGTGCAGTCGTAGATAACGAGATCGGCGCCCTCGATCAGGCCGAGGACGCGCTGATCGGGCTTACCCGGGATATGCTCGGTATCGGTGACGTAGCAAACCGCGCGACCCCCATGCTCAATGCGGTAACCCGTTGCACCATTGGGGTGTCGCAGGGCTGCCGTGCGCACGTGCACCAAACCCCCAAGCTGGAAATCATCGCCTGCCTTGAAGTCCTCAAACTCGAGGCGCGACCTCATCGCCTCGATCGGCACGGGAAAGGTCGGATCGGCCATTTGCCCCGAGAGCACATTCCGCACTCCGCCCTCGCCAAGGTGCCCCGCCATGATGCGGAAGGTCCGCGCCGGCGTGTAGGCGGGCTTGAAGAACGGAAAACCGTTGATGTGATCCCAGTGAGTGTGGGTGAGCAGCATCGTCGCTTCACGCACGTCGCCGCGCAGGTAGTGATTGCCGAGCTCGCGCAGGCCCGTTCCCGCATCGAGAATGATGCGCTGGTCGGCAACCTCAAGCTCAATGCAGCTCGTGTTGCCCCCGAAGGTCACGTAGTCGGGGGACGGACAGGCGATGCTGCCGCGGACACCCCAGAAGGTGAGGCCAAAACCCATGGTTGAGGCTGAGCCTACCATCGCCGGGCGGAGATGTGTAAGGGGGCGTCGGGACGTCGCGCACTTATCGAAGTGCGGGGACGGGCCCGCTTGTCCGGCAGCAAACGTTCCGCTAGGACCCGGGGGTGCCCCTGTGCGCGATTCAAGGTGAGCTGCCTGAGGCTCTGGCAACGCGGGTCGGCTGCGAAGCGGGGGACGTCCGGCGCTTCTGTGCGGCCATCCACCAGCGCGACAAAGACCCGTTCCGTGAGCCAAGTTCGCGAGTTTCTCGCCAAACCCGTCAGCGGCTCGCCCTCGATTACCGCATCGGGCAGCTGGAGATCGCAGAGCGGGCGGCCTCGCCCTGCGACGGCTTCGTCAAATACCTGATGGCGAGCGAGGACGGCGCACGCGTCGAATGCGTGCGGATCCCACTCGAAAAGGCCGGTCGCTTCACGGTCTGCGTGTCGTCCCAGGTCGGCTGCGCGCTCGATTGTCGCTTTTGCGCCACCGGGCGACTCGGACTGACGCGGAACCTTGAGACCTGGGAGATCGTTGAGCAGGTGCGGCGCGTTCGGCTCGATTTGCCCGAAAAAACCCGGATCCACGGGGTGGTGTTTCAGGGCATGGGCGAGCCCCTGGCCAACGTCGAGCGCGTCATCACCGCCATCGAGGTGCTCTCGCATCCCGCCCTCCAGGCCATCGACCAGCGCAACATCACGGTCTGCACCTCGGGCATCGCTTCGGGCATTCGCCGCCTCACTGAGTCCCAGCTTCGGATCCGTCTTGGCTGGTCCCTCGGCTCGGCGCGCCCCGAGCTGCGCCGCCAACTGATGCCGATCGAGGGGGCGCAGCCTCTGCGCTCGGTGCTCGACGCCGTCGTCGACCATGTGCGCCAGACCGCCAACGCTCCGATGCTCGCGGTGACCCTGCTGTCGGGCGTCAACACCTCACCCGAGGACGCCGCCGCGCTGCGCGAGCTGGCGCTCGAGCTCGCTGCGCGTTCGGGGTTGATGCCCCGCGTTTCCCTCGTTCCGTACAATCCTATCGGAGGCGAGGATCCCTTTCGACGAGCCACGGCTGACGAGGCCGAGCGGTTCCGTGAGTCGCTCCGTTCGGCCGGTTTTCCGGTGGTGCGACGCTACTCAGGTGGAGCCGACATCGCGGCGGCCTGCGGTCAACTCGCCGCCCAGCACACCGGCTGAACGACCCGCGCGGAATTCCGCGACGCCCCCTCGCGCTCGTGTCGGGGATCGGCTAAGTGCGAAGGCGGTTTCGCATGGTGTTCTCGTCCCTTCCTCCTCAGACCAATCTCGCCCCCGCGCTCGTCGTCGGACAGGGCGAGCTCGGTGGAGTGTTCAGTTTGGGACTGCTCAAGCTCGGAGTGTCGGTAACGCCATTGCTCCGGCGCAGCGACATGGCGAGCATCGTGGCGGCCCACCCCAGAGTTAGCCTGTGCATCGTCACCGTCGGTGAAGCCGATCTTGCCAGCGTGCTCGACGGGCCCCTGCGTAGCTACGCATCGAACCTCGTGCTGGTGCAGAACGAACTGCGCCCGGCAGTCTGGGAAAAGCGCGGTCTGCCCGAGCCCACCGTGGCGGTCGTCTGGTTCGAGAAAAAGCCGGGCCGCGTCGCGCGTCCCCTGCTGTCGACTCCGGTCTACGGACCCCACGCGGTGCTGGTGACGCAGCTGCTCGAGCGCCAGGGACTTGCGGCGCATGTCGAGCCAGAGCGTGAGCGACTCCAGTTCGAGCTCGCCCTGAAAAACATCTACATTCTCGTCACGAACGCGTGCGGCGTAGCCATCGACAGCGACGTCGGAACGCTCCTGCACCAGCACCCGGATCTGCTCGAGCGAGTGTTCAACGACGCCTTCGAACTCGAGCAGGCCTTGCTCGGAATGAGTCTCCCGAGCACGGCGCTGCGGCTCGAGCTCACGCGCGCCCTTGAAGCTGAGCCTCGCCATGCCTGCGCTGGCCGCTCGGCACCGCTGCGCTTGCAGCACGCGCTCGAGGCGGCTCGGCAGCTTGGTCTTTCCACTCCCGCGCTTGATGCGCTTGCCCTCCCTCAGGAGTCCCGATGACGCAGGCTCCACGCACCCACGACGCCTGGCTGGTCGATCTCGACGGCACGCTCTATCGCCCCTTGCCGCTCAAGCTCCTGATGGCAGCCGAGCTGCTGATGGCCGGTCGCCGCAAACTCGAGGTCATTCGGCGCTTCCGTCACGAGCATGAGTGCCTCAGGCACGAAGGCGCCGAGTGCGATCCCACGCCGTTTCACGCGCAGCTGGCGCGCACGGCGCTCGGCATGGCCCTGCCCGAGGACGAGGTCGAAGCGCTCGTGCGCGACTACATGATTCGTCGCCCCTGCCGCTACCTCAAGGGCCTTCGGCGACGCGAGCTGCTGGCTGAGATTTCCATCTTTCGCAATGACGGCGGACGCACCGCGCTCGTCAGCGACTATCCCGCGACGGACAAGCTCAAGAGCCTGAGCGCCTTCGAGCTGTTTGATCGCGTGATCGCCAGCGGTGAGCCCGGCGGACCGCGGCACCTCAAGCCCTCACCCGACGGCTTTCTGCTCGCAGCCGAGGCCCTCGGGGTCGAGCCCAATCGCTGTTTGGTGATTGGGGACCGTGACGACGCCGACGGCGAAGCCGCACGCGCAGCCGGCATGGAATTTCGCTGGATCAAGTAGGCGCCCGGCCAGCGCAGCGCGCTTCGCTAAGTCCGGGTCGACCAAAGGGCAGGAGCGGACCTCTGGACCCTGGGCCAGAACGCGTTATGTTTCGCCGGTCTCGACGGGTTGTTTCCGCCGTGACGAAGCGGTAGCCGGCTCGTATCCGCGCCACCGAGAAAGGCTGAACATCGATGATCACGATATCACTCCCCGACGGGAGTCAGAAGCAGCTCGCCCTTGGAGCCACCGCCGCGGATCTAGCCGCGTCGATCGGGCCCGGTCTCGCCAAGGCCGCCGTGGCCGCCAGGGTCAACGGGGAGATCCGCGATCTCCAGGTGGCGCTCCCCGACGGTGCCACGGTGGCACTGCTCACCAAAAAGGACGCTGATGCCCTGGAGGTGCTCCGGCACTCGGCCGCGCATGTGATGGCGGACGCCATCCTGCGCGTCTTTCCGAAGGCTCAGCTCACGATTGGCCCGGCCATCGAAGAGGGCTTTTATTACGACCTGTTTTTGCCCGACGCCGGCAAGATCACTCCCGAGGATTTCCCCAAGATCGAAGCAGAAATGCTGCGCATCGCTAAGGAGAACCTGCCGTTTCAGCGCTGCGTCGTCAAAGACGACGCCGACGAGACCTACGCTCGCTACAAGGCGATCGACGGGGGACAAAACAAGTTCAAGGCCGAGCTGGTCGAGGGCATCCGTGAGCGCGGCTCCGATCTCAGCTTCTACAAGCATGGGGATTTCGTGGATCTCTGCCGCGGCCCGCACGTCCCGAGCACCAACTGGTTGCAGCATGTCAAGCTCACCAAGGTGAGCGGTGCTTACTGGCGTGGCGACGCCAACCGCGAGCAGCTGGTGCGCGTGTACGGCATCGCGTTTTTCAGCAAGCAAGAGCTCGAGGACTTCCTGCATCAGCAGGAAGAGGCTCGCAAGCGTGACCATCGCGTGCTCGGCGAGCAGCTCAACCTGTTCACTTTCCACGACGAAGCCCCGGGATTTCCCTTCTTTTTCCCGCGCGGCGCCTCACTCTTCAACACGCTCGTCGACTACATGCGCGGTCTGCTGCGGCGGCGCGGTTACCGAGAGGTGCGCACGCCACTGGTGCTCTCCGAGCAGCTCTGGCACACCTCGGGGCACTACGACAATTACCTCGAGCACATGTTCTTCACGAAGCTCAAGCTGCGTGACGAGAAGAACCCAGCCGTCATCCACGACAATGTCGAGGAAGAGCGGCCCATGGCGCTCAAGCCCATGAACTGCCCGGGCCACTTGCTCGTGTACCGCAGCCGTCTGCACAGCCA
Organism: Polyangiales bacterium; assembly: GCA_038207155.1. GTDB lineage: Bacteria > Myxococcota_A > Polyangia > Polyangiales > Polyangiaceae > FEN-1139. The sequence goes on along the minus strand of JBBRAB010000017.1, from coordinate 44,377 downwards.
CAACGAGTTCCCGCTGCGGATTGCGGAGATGGGTCTCGTGCATCGCCGTGAGATGTCCGGCGTCCGTCACGGGCTGTTCCGCGTGCAGGCCTTCACCCAGGACGACGCGCATCACTTCTGCACCGCCGACCAGATCGAGGGCGAGATCTCGATGCTGATCGCGTTCTTCAAGGAGGTCTACGCGACGTTTGACCTCACCGACGTGCGTATCGAGCTGTCCACGCGTCCTGCCAAGAGCATCGGCAGCGACGCGATGTGGAGTCAGGCCGAGAGCGCGCTTCAGGGTGCGCTCGATAGCTCGGGCATCGAGTATCAGGTCAACCCCGGCGACGGAGCCTTCTACGGCCCCAAGATCGATTTCCACATCCGCGACGTGCTCAAGCGCTCGTGGCAGTGCGGCACGATCCAGCTCGATTTCTCGATGCCGGGTCGCTTCGGGCTTGAGTATGTCGGCGCCGACGGCGCGCGGCACACGCCGGTCATGCTGCACCGCGCCTGCTACGGCAGCATCGAGCGCTTCCTCGGGATCATCATCGAGAACTTCGCGGGAGCGTTCCCGCTGTGGCTCGCCCCCTTGCAGGTCACAGTGATCCCCGTCGGTGAGCGCTTCAACGACTACGCCAAGACCGTCACCGCGCGCTTGCTCGACAACGGGCTGCGCGTCGAGACCAACCTGAGCTCGGACCGCGTGGGTTACAAGATCCGCGAGGCCAGCATGCAGAAGGTGCCGTACATCGTGGTGGTGGGAGAAAAAGAACAAGAGTCCGACACCATCAACGTGCGCTCGCGCGTGAGTGGTGAGCTCGGCGCGATGCCGATTGAGGCCTTCCTCGAGGGCATCTCCGACGAGCGTCTCCCGGGCGGCAAGACCAAGCTGTCGATCGTGACCAGCTAGGGACGAACGTCCGTCGCGCGGCGCGCTACTCAACACGCTTCTCAACGCCCATAAAACCAGGGCAAATACACGAAACCCCCGCTCGGCATGCCGGCGGGGGTTTCGCTTATTGGGGTTGGTGCGGCGTGGGTTACGGACAGGTGCAGTCGGGGGCGGTCTCGTTGAAAGTCTTCACCGCCATGCCCTGTGGAGCGGATCCACCACCAATGATGTTGACTCCACAGGCACCGGCGCTGTCGGCGCACGGCTGACCCGGCCTGCAGTTCTTCCGGGCGTAGCAGGTCAAGTGCTGCCAGCAGATAGACTCGTCGGCTTGATTGCCGCCGTAGGTTCCAGCGGAGCAGGGCCAGCAGGTTCCGCCATCCTGCTTGGTGAGCAAGCAGCCCACGCGCTCGGCAGCGGTCGTGTTGGCGCTCGTGGCCGGGGGCACTTTGCAGGTCTTGGCCCCGGTATCACAGCTCTGCGAGCGGCAATCCTGGTCGACGCTACAGCCACCCGTACCCTTGCACTGGTAGCAGGCGTTGACGTTGGCGTTGGCGTTGATGGTACAGGTCGAACTGACGCAGACCGAGCCGCCGCAGTCCTTACCGGTCTCCAGGCCATTGAAGATGGTGTCCGTGCAGGAGGGCGTGGCGCAGGCGCCGCCGTTGCACCAAGCGTTGAAGCAGTCGATTGCGACCTTGCATTTCTTGGTAATGGCGCAAGTTTTGCCTGAGGAGGAGCAAGAGCCGCCGCAGTCCACGTCCGTCTCCGTACCATTCTGGAGCGTGTCGGTGCAGCTTGGGTTCGCACATTCGTTTGAGGGATTGCACCACGAGCTTGCGCAGTCGGCATCGTCCGCGCAGCTCTTGTTCACCGCGCAGAGGGTGGCACACCCGTTCGTTCCACCCGAGCCACCACAGTCGAGATCGGTCTCGTCACCGTTCTTGATCGTATCGCAGCCGGGAGCGGCGCACTTGTTAGTGGAGCAGACACCACTCACGCAGTCGGTGCCGGTGGCACAGATCATGCCGGTGGCGCATTTGGTGGAGCAAGGGCCCCCGCAATCCACGTCGGACTCGACGATCGGGAGCTGGTTCTTCATTCTGTCGGAGCAGCTCGCCGCCGCGCAACGGCTTGAGCCGTTGCAGACCTTGCTGATGCAGTTACTGCCTGAGCCGGCGCATTTCCCGCCATCCGGGCAGGCTCCGCAGCTGCCGCCGCAATCCACATCCGTCTCTGAACCGTTCTGGGCTTCGTCATTGCAAGCGGCGGATTTGCAGACGCTGCGCACGCAGGACAGCGATGAGGAACAGTCACTTTCACCCGCGCAGCTCTGGCCACTGCCGCATTTCGTCGGGCAGCTGGCTCCGCAGTCCACATCAGACTCTCTGTCGTTCTTTCGACCATCGGAGCAACTGGCGGAAGCGCACTTGCCTGCCGTGCAAGCCCCTGAGCCGCAGTCACCGTCTCCGCCGCAGGTGACCCCGACGCCGCAGAGCTTACCGGGGCAGGCGACGCCGCAATCAGGGCCCGCCTCAGTCCCGTTCTTCTTCGTGTCGATGCAGGTCGGCACAGCGCAGGCTCCGCCGCTACAGACGCTGCTCACGCAGTCGTCCACGGCCTTGCAACTCTTGCCATCAGCGCAGGGGTTACAGCCGCCACTGCAGTCCTTGTCCGTCTCGGTCTGGTTCAGCACGCCATCAGTGCAGCTGGGAGCCGCACAGATCCCGGCGTTACAGACCCCGCTCGTGCAGTCACCGTTGACGTCGCAGCCGACGCCCTGAGTGCACTTCTTGGTCGCTGCGCAAGAACCGCCGCAGTCCTTACCGGTCTCACCGCCGTTTTGTTGCCAATCGTCGCACGCCGGGGCCGCACACTTGTGCGCGGAGCAGATCTTGTCCGTACAGTCGCCACTGACGGTGCAGGATTGGTCCTTCACGCAGAGTTTGGCGCAGGTGCCTCCGCAGTCGATGTCACCCTCGGCACCGTTCCTTCTCGAATCGTTGCAGCTTGGCACCGCGCAGAAGTTGCCCGCACAGACCTTGCTCTCGCAATCCGGGTCGGCCAAGCAGATCTTCGTGTCCGCGCAAGGTTTGCACTCCGGGCCGCCGCAGTCCTTGTCCGTTTCACCATCAGCCTTGACCCCATTGGTACAGCCTGGTCGCTCGCAGATGCCCTTGTTGCAGCTCGCTATCTTGCAATCGGAGGCCTTGGCACACCGGGACCCGAGGGCACACTTGTCGCAGCTCCCGCCGCAGTCCACGTCTGTCTCGGTACCGTTGCGCGTTTGGTCACCACAGGAAGGGGCGATGCAGCTGCCCTTGACACAGACGCCGCTCGAGCAGTCCTGCCCTTCTTTGCAAGCACTTCCTTCGCCGCACAGGGTCGGGCAGGTACCGCCGCAATCGACGCCGCCCTCCAGCCCGTTAGCGAGCTTGTCCGTGCAGGTCGGAGCCGCACATTTACCAGTCGTGCAGATCTTGCTCTCGCATTGGTCCGCCTTCACGCAGGCCTTGCCACTTCCGCACAGCACGCAGAGCTTGAGCGGATCGCCGCAGTCGACGTCCGTTTCCGACTGATTCTTCTTCTTGTCCGTGCAGGATGCTGGCTGGCACTTGCCGGCGCTGCAGTTCGAGCTCACGCAGTCAACGTCCTTGGTGCATGCGGTGTTCTCGGGACACCCGCCGCAAGCGCCACCACAATCAACCGCGATCTCGTCCTCGTTCTTCACCTTGTCGGTACAGTGCGCCTGCTGGCAACGCCCCTCGGTGCAGGGCAGCGCGTTGGCACAATCCTCGGGCTTGGAGCAGAGCTTGCCTGCCGAGCACTTGCCGCAGTCACCACCACAGTCGACGTCCGTCTCACCGGTGTCGAGTTGGCCGTTGTCGCAGTTGGCCGAGCTGGTGGTGTAGTCAGTGCTGGAGCAAGCTGCGACGAGTGCTCCAGCGAAAACTAAGAGGGTTGCCGCGAGGGCATATTTGAGGCGCGCCATTGGCCGAATAATACAGCAGATTTGCCCGTCCAGCCCGCCCGCGACCTAGGAATATCCCTAGGGTCACCTACCCGCGGCACCCGTCTCCTACTCGGACCTTCATCGGTATGCGGGCGAATAGGGTGAAGTCAGTGGGAGGGAATCGTTACCCGTCGCTCGGCGTCACCACGCCGCCAAGACAAAACCCGCAGCCGTTCCTGGACTGGGCTCAGGTCCCCTGGGGCAGAGGCTCCAACTCGGCGGGGAGCTGCTGCGCCTGCTCGGCGGGGAGCTGCGCGATGCGATGCGATGCTGGGCTATCACCTCGTGCGGCTCGCGCTCCGTCATCTCCGCCCGTCGCGTGCGCGTCGGAGCCATCGGCTCGCTGGGTTCGAGACGGTAGTCCGTGAGCGACACGCCCGCATGACTAGCACTCCCCCCCGGATCACAGTCCGAGCAAGGTTTACGGGCGTCACTGGTAGCGAGACGCAGCTGGTTCGCTGACGTCACTGGTAGCGGGACATAGCGGGACTCGCAAGCGACTCCCATAGCGAGAGCTGCTAGCATTTTGTTTTGCGCGGCGTGGTGACGGCTGCTCGCGACGCGCGACCTTGCGACGCGGCGGTAGCGTATCGACACCATTGAGGCGCGGGACGCAGCACGGTTGCTCGCTGCATGTCGGTTGGCATGAGTGGGCAACGTGGCGGGTTACAAGATCCGGATCTTATTTATTTTGAGGAATTCTACAGCCGTATAGGGATCGACCGAGCCGCAGGCGCCCTCGGACTCCGAGTAGTGGACTGACGTTACCTTGAAGCGGAAAGGGGCTCGTTCGGTCCGATCGGCGACTCCTAGCGCCTGGGTTATTTCGGCAGTGCCGCCCTCACTTTGCCCGCCCGCTGGGGCGATGCCCGTGGTTGAGCCCCCTGCTGCGGGAGCCGCGCGACGGTAAAGCTTCACTTCGTGAACAAACGGCGCGCTCGGCTGGTATTTGGCGGAGCTGGGGATATCCGGCTTAATGAGGGCTCGCAGCGCGCTGGGGAGCGCACTGCGCGGCTCGGGCATTGGAGCTGCGACGGACTGCCGGTTGGCCTGCTGCTCGGGTGTCAAGTCAGCAAACCCGCAGTGACGCGTGCCCGCATCCACCGCCGCCGAGTCGCCCGCGAGCTTCCATACAAGCCCAAGATTGAGAGCATAGTCTGCCCAGTGAGCCTGTTCGTGCTTGCCGGGAAGAAAGACCTCCTGCGGCTGATCGAGGCTCTTTGGTCCGTAGCTGTTGGCCTGCCCTCGCGGTACCGTCACTGCGAAATCACTTCTATTCTCGTAGCCTAACAGTGCGTTGCCCGCCGGCGACTTGAATCGCATCGCGCAAGCCGCCAAGGGCCGAATGTCGCGCAACTCATACCAATAGTCAAACGGCTCGAAGGTGAGCTTGCTCCTGGCCTCGGCCGCATCAATGGTGCGCGCAAAAAAGCTCCCGCGATGTCCGACGCTCGTGCCAACAGGAGCGAGCCCCAGAGTGGCGCGCGGCGCGACCAAAGTACCGTCGCGCGAGTGCAACCGAGCAGGTTCGACACCGCCAATGTTAGAAAAACGGAGCACCCGCCGAGCCCCAGATAACCTCGAACCGAATACCGTTCGCAACCCTTTGCTTGAGTCATTGCCCTGCCCCTTTCGCGCCCGCAAGGGCAACCACTGCCCCTGCCTCCAGCCTGACGAGATCGACGCTATCCGGGCCGCAACCGGACCGCAAGAGGGGCCGTGACGAATAACGGGGCCCAAGGTGCACAATTCCTGCGGGGGCTGAAACCGGCACAGTCGCCCGAGGAAATCCGCCGGGACCACTGCCATCGAGTTCAAGCATGCAAGTTGCCCGCAACGCGCGAGAGCGAGTGGCGGCGCACCGTGATGGCCTCCACCGCAGTCGTGACTACGATTGCGACTCGCCGCGACTCGCAATCGTAGTCACGACGTGCAAGCCATAACCAGGCGGCACTTGTATTCCTCCAGGCACGGGTCACAATCCGCGCAGCTGTACGTCACCTGAATCGTCTATTGGCTTGTGTTTGTAGCGGCGTGGTCACGTCGGGATGCGCGACGGATTTGTCCAGCTTTCAACCTGGCCACGTCCCGGAACCAGGTCACTATCAGACGGAGCTCGGCACGGATCTGTCGCTCTCGACCGGCTCGATCGCCAAGGTTGTAGACGCGGCGGTCGCACTCGACCAGGCGTCTAGTTCGCGTCCCCTTAGCGACGACGAGAAACGCCGGCTGCTGGCAGGGGCGGCGAATCTCGGAATGAATCCGCCGGCGATCATTGCCCACATGGGATTGGCCTATTCACCCGCTAAAGACTGGGAGTTGGAGCCCGACTGGCCACCAGTGGCTGGCGGCTCGCATTTCGACGACAGTTGCTGAAGCAAGCTCGGGCCGGGGTGGATTTGAGCCTGGGCTTCGGCTTTCGTGGCGCGTTTGCAGCACCCTCACGCTCTATCCCGTGTTCGCCGTTGGTGTGGTGTTGTCTCCTGCCTGGTGGCTAAAGCTGCACGCTGAAGCGGACCTTGCGGCGGGACTGACGACTCAGAATTTGAGCAATTCCGGGATTCTGGCCTACCCCACGCTCGGGCTGACCATTTTGCAGTAGCGAGCAGCCCGCGCCGTGCCGTCAACAGCAGACAAAACGCCGACGGGCTCGGCGAACCGAACCCGTCAATGCGTTCTCGAGCGAAGTGGTCGCAGCGGGCTCAACGCGTCGAGCCCGCTGCGTCAGCGGCTCACTTCTTCGTCAGTGGAGGCGCCTTGCCATCCGGCACAACGTTCTTGCCCTTGTTGGCCGTGGATGCCGGCGCCGCGCTGCCCTTGGTGTTAGCCGGCGCCGCCGTTGCACTGGGCTTGGCCGTACTGGTTGCAGCCGGACCCGTCTTTCCAGTGTTGGCAGGCGCCGCCGTTGCGCTCGGTGCCGCGCTCGGTGCCGCGCTTGGTGCCGCGCTTGGTGCCGCGCTCGGGGCTGCGCTTGGTGCCGCGCTCGGTGCTGCGCTTGGTGCCGCGCTCGGTGCGGGAATCGCTAGAGCTGCGGCAATTTTGACGGTGACCTTGGCGCTCGCGAGGATCGCCTTGGGAGTTTTGCCCGAGGCGAGCGTCACTTCCACCGTGAACTCACCAGCAGCCGCGTAGGTGTGAGCCACCTGCGGCAGCGGACTCGCCACGGGAGCGGTCTTGTCACCGAAGTCAAAGCTCCAGAGAGGCGACTCAGGAGCGGCGCCCGCCGTCAGCTTGGCTGCAAATACCGCTGGTGCCGCTGCGTGCGCCGCGGCCGTCGGAGCCGACAGCGAGACCGTGCGTGAGCTGACGATCACACTGGTGACCGCGGTGCCCAAGCGCGTGCGCGCCTTGGAGGCATCGAAGTAGGTCACCTTGACGGCAAACTCCTGATCCTTGTCAAACGCGTGCTCGGCCTCGAGCTTGGCCTTGCCCTTGGCAACCGCGCCCTCACCCTTGACCACGGGACTGCCGTCACCAAAATCCCATTCGACGGCGATCTTCTTGAGCGCCGCGGGGACGTCACTCAGCTCCAGACTGAAGTGCTGAGGCTGCTTGGGCTTGATGACGCCATCCTCGGCGGGAGTCAGCACCGTCACGATCGCTGAGTCGGAAACCTCGACGGCAACCGCGGCTTCGCGCTCGACGCTGGGGTTGGCTAGCAACACGTAGACGCGATCCTCAGAGGCGAAGTCCACCTTGAGTGGCACGCCCTTGGCGAGTCTGCCGAAGGGCTTGGCGCCCTTGACGGCCTTGTTGTCCTTGAGGCGATAGGCCGCGCCGGCAAAGCCTGGCGTGAGCGTTCCGCCGAGACGCAGCGCCAGGGGCTGCGGCTTGCCACCACCCTTGCGCACAATGCAGTTGACCTTCGCGGTGTAACCGCTGGCAACCGTCTCGTCGGTCTTGGCGTCGTGTGCGGCGGCGTCGAGTTCACCGGTCTTGGCGCAGAGCTCGGCGAGATTCGCCTTGGGATTGGCGCCCGTGGTATCAAACAGCAACCAGCCCGCAAAGCGCAGATAATGCTCAACGAGCGCGCTTCCGGTGGCCTTCTTGACGCCCGTCTCGACCGCGGACACGGGTGACGGCGTCGAACGACCGTTCGCCGAGTCCTCGGCGCGGATCGCCTCGGTCACCTGCGCGAGCACCATCGGCAGACGGTCCTTGGAGCCCACGACGAACGCCACGAGCGACGCGGCCTCGAGCTCATGCTTGGTGTCGGCTGCGGTCAGCGGGGTGTCGAGGAACTTCGAAGTAAGGCCGAGCGCAGGGTTACCTGCAAAGGCGCGGGCCGCGAACTCAGCAGAGGACACTGCCCACCAGCGGCGCGCGGCAAGTGCGCGCGTGCTCAGAGACACCTGCTCGATCGCGAGGAAGGCCTGACGCGCTGCGCTGTGGGCCAGAGCAGGCGGGGTGCTGGCACCCGCGGTGAACACAGCGTGCGGAGCAACGTGATCCTTGGTGGCCGCCTCGAGCGCGGTGTCGACTACGGCGAAGGTGGTGCCAGTTGGCAGGGTAAATCCGGCGACTTCGTAGCGATTGAAGGCCTCGTCGAGACGAGCCGCGACGTGACTAGCGTGCTCTTTTGCCGCGAGCGTCCTGGTGCCGAGACTGGGCGTGGCGGTCGTGGAGTAGACGACGGCGACGCGCTTGCCGAGCTCCACTGCGGTCCCCGCTGCGGGATAGAACAGCGTCCAGACTGAGAGATGCCGCGTGTGAACGCGCGCCACGCGCGAGGCGGCGTCGTACTCAGTCGGAACAAGCTGCCACTGCTTCTGCTGACTGTCGTAGAAGGCCGCGATCGGGGACTGGCCGCCGACGTGCGCGGGATCGACCGTCAACTCGAGCGTCACGGGAGTCAGGAGCTCGGGCTCCTCGGAGAGACTGATCTCATACGCCTTGTCCGATGCGGTCAGCAGCGGGCTTGGCGAGGGTGCCACCTGGCTCGCGGCGGAGACCGTGAGGTTGCTGGCAGCGGAGACCGCATTGCCACCGATCGTCAGCTTGACGGCATTGGGGACTACGACGGGCTGCTCGGGCATACCGGGCGTCACCGTGATGCTTGCGAGCACCGGGCCCTGAGCGCCGGCGGGAGCCTCACCAGCGACGGCTGCGGCTGAAGCCGACGCGGCTGCACCGGCACCGGAGCCCTGCGTCGCTTGCCAACCGAAGTAACCGGCTGCACCGACGGCGCCGAGACCGAGCACGCCGAGCAGCATGAATAGTCCCGTTTTGGACTTCTTCGGAGGCCGAGGGGCACCTGGAGGAGCGCCGCCAAAGGGCGCAGGTTGGCCCATGGGAGCCCCTGGCTGCTGCGCGGGCGCGCCGTATGCGGGCTGCGCTGCGGGAGCCGTCGCTGCAAACGGAGGCTGCTGCGCGGGTGCGGCGGCGGCGACTGGGGCTCCGAATTGGGGCATGACCTGGGTGCCGCCGACGGGCCCCGGCTGCGCCTCGACGGCGTCAGGAATCAGCTCAAGAGCGACCGCGCCAATGCGTAGCAGTTCTCCAGCGCGCAGCAGATGCTGCTGGACACGCTGCTGTCCGACCCACACGCCGTTCTGACTTCCGAGGTCGACCACCCACCAGCCCTCGGGTCCGCGCGCCAGACGCGCGTGACGCGGGGAGAGACTCGGCTCGGGCAGCGCGATGTGAGCCTCCGGTCCGCGACCGATGATGACATCATCGCCGGGGATCAGGATTTCGGAACCAATACCCGGAAATGATGCCGGGGAATGCAGTCTGAGCTTTGCCATTACCGGCGCACTCTACCTCGCTTCTCGCGAGAATAGCTGCACTCTTGAACGGCCTCCGATTTTCCACTGTGACTGCTCGACCGTCCGTCGACGATCCGGCGGCGACCGCTAAATCCCGCGTTTTTGCCCGAGAAACCAGCGGCGTATCTGAGGTTCTGCATAGGCTCGGGCCCAGACGGCGTGGCCCATTTCAGGCCACTCGGTGTATTTGACCGGCGCGGCCACGTCGCGAAGCGCTCGCACCATCGCGCGACTGGCCTCGACCGGAACCGCGTCATCCAGCGTGCCGTGCACCGCATGCACCGGAAGGTCCCGCAAACGCTTGGCCTCGGTGGGATCGCCTCCGCCGCAGATCGGCAGGAGCGCGGCAAAGCGCTCAGGATGTCGAAGCCCGAGATCCCAAGTTCCATAGCCACCCATCGACAGTCCAGTCAGCAACCGCTGCCCTGGATCTACGGGCTGCTGCGCCTCAAACAGCTCGAGCCAGGTCAGAAAGCGCGACAGGATGCGGCTCTGCGCCACCTGCTCAAATTCGTACGTCCCCTGCTTCCAATCCACGTCCACCCAACGCTCTTCGGTCGGGCATTGCGGTACCACGACGATCCGCCCTGGCTCGTCGGGTTGCGACACCCAGCTGCGCGCATCAACCAGCGCGCGGTCGCCGTCACAACCTCGCTCGCCAGAGCCATGCAGCACGATCAGCATGGGCCAACCCTCAGGGGGCGGCGTCCCACGCGGAACGTGCACCCCCACCACCGCTTCGCTATCGCCGCTGCGCCGCGGCAGATCAACGAAACTGAAGCTGCGCCGGACGAGTTGCTGCGGTTCGAGCATTGCCCAAGTCATGCCATGAGCCCCGCACGGCGACCACTCCCGCCGCACCTGGATGTGTGTTGGCCGCGTCCGCAAGCCAACACCTCACCCGCGAGCCCCAGCGGCGGGCTCACTCGTGTCGCAGCTTGTGCTGCAGGTACCCGCCGCGAAGGTTCGAGACCTCAGCGAAGCCGCGCTGCTTGAGGATCCGCGTCGCCACATGGCCGCGCAGACCGACGCGACACATCGTGACGACGGGACGCTGGGGATCGAGCTGTCCGAGCTGCTCGCGCAGACTGTCGAGTGGCAGGTTGATGGCCGTGGGGAGACTGCCGGCCGCAAACTCGCTCGGAGTGCGAACGTCCACGAGCTGAGCGCCGTCCGGCAAGGTATCCACCGAGGGAGTGAGCCCGCTGACCTGATTTTGCGCGACGAACGCCGCCATGTGGACCGGATCCTTGGCACTGGAGAATTGCGGCGCGTAGGTGAGATCGAGGTTGGCAAGGTCTGAAAGGGTCCCGCCAAAATGCAGCAGGGTCGCGATCACATCGATGCGCTTATCGATGCCCTTGGGCCCCACCGCTTGAGCACCGAGCACCCGCTGAGACTGAGTGTCGTAGGTCAGCATCAGATGCATCGGGGTGGCCCCGGGGTAATAGCTGGCGTGATCGTTTGGGTGGATAATCACGAAGTCGACATCGAAACCGGCCTGACGCGCCGCGACCGGACCGAGCCCCGTCATCGCGACGTCCAAACCAAAAATTCGCAAGACTGCGGTCCCAAAGACGGTCGCTGCGGGAGCGGCTTGACCCGTCACCGCATGCTCACCAGCGGTGCGACCGTGGCGATTGGCGGCCCCTGCGAGCGGGATACGCGTCTCACTGAGCGTCACGCCGTGCACGACCTCGATCGCGTCACCGACCGCGTAGATGTCGGGATCGCTGGTGCGCAAGGCCGCGTCAACCTGGATCCCGCCGCGAGCGCCCAGCGTGAGCCCCGCAAGCTCGGCGAGCGCGAGGCTGGGGCGCACTCCCATCGCGAGCAGCACCAGATCCGTCGCGATGGCCTCACCGGTTTCGGTCACGACCTCACTCACGCTGCCCTCGCGCAGCGTGACGCCGGCGATGCCCGTCCCGAGTCGCAGTGTCACGCCGTTCGCTCGCAGCTCGTGCTCGACCCAGCCAGCCATTTCGCCGGCGAGGGGAGGCAGAGCCTGGGGCGCTTTTTCGAGCACAGTGACCGACAGCCCGCGAGCAACCAGGGCCTCGACCATTTCAAGACCGATGAAGCCTGCGCCGACCACGACTGCGCGACGCACGCCCGGACTCGTAGCGAAGGCCTTGAGGGCGAGCGCATCCTCGACGTTGCGCAACGTGAACACGTTTGGCGCTGAGAGCCCGGGGATGGCGGGGAGAATCGGGGCCGCGCCCGGTGCCAGGATCACCTTGTCGTATGGCAGCGAGAAGGGCTCGCCAGTCGCCAGATTGGTTCCGTGAACGGTCTTGGTTTGAGGATCGATCGCGGTCACCTCGTGCCGCACGCGTGCATCGATGCGAAAGCGCTCCTGCACGCGCTCGGGGGTCGTGAGGTAGAGCTCCTGCTCGTCGACGATCTTGCCTCCGACGAAGTAGGGCAGCCCGCAGTTGGCAAACGAGATGTGCCCGGTCTTTTCGAGCACGGTGATACTCGCCGACTCGTCCAGTCGACGCGCCCGCGCCGCCGCGCTCATTCCGCCCGCCACGCCGCCCACAACAACAATTCGAAGTGCCATAACCAATGCTCCTCAGACCTTACAGAACGCCAGCCGGGGGCGATCGTCCCCAGATTACGCTCGGTTGGAGCCGTTGACACCCCGGATGGGTTCGCGGAAGCCTGCATCCGAGGCGGGCCGACCAGCGGACCATGTCCCCAAATGAAACGAAGGCCAGGTTCGCAGAACCCAGCCTCAGCATGCCTCACGACGCGACTAGCGCTTGGAGTGAACGACGTCGATGAGCGCGCGACTCATCTCATCAGAGGCGGAGATCACGCGCATGTTGGCGATGGCAGCGTATTTGGCGACGCGCATGTCGACCATCGGCCCTTCGAGCCCGCTCACGCTGGCATCACTGCCCGCAGCCGAGCTCGCCACGGCCTCGGCTGAGAGCGAGACCCGATCACCGGAAGACACGAGCGCGCCCACGCGCGCGACCTTCTCGGCGGCACCGTTGAAACGGCCAAACTCCCGCCCAACAGCCTGGGCGGCGCCGTTCACCATCGATGCGTATCCGAGGGCCATGCTCATTGCATATGGATGAACGGTCGGGTTTGCCAAACCTGGAGAAAAAAACGCCCAGGGGGCTTAATCCTGCAAACAGGCGAGACTGAATAGACGGCCAGTCGCCCAGGCGCCATCACCAGCGTGAGCCCGAAGCTATCAGAGCGTGGGCGGCGAGCCCGGCTCGGTCGGGGCGGAAGGACGCCCGAGCTCCCGGTCTCGGCGCACCAGAAAGACCGGACGACCTTTGACCTCATCGTAGACCTCGGAGAGGTAAACAGCGATGACCCCCACGCTCGTCAGGATCAAACCGCCGAGGATCAGCTGCAGCAGGATCACGGTCGTAAATCCCGTGACGGCGCGGCCCGTGGCGTAAAGCACCAGGGTCTGAAGTCCGAGACCAAAGCCAGCGAGCAAGGTGACAAACCCGACGAGCGCCACGAGTCGCAGTGGAAACGCCGTGAACGAGAGCAGATTGCGAGCGGAGTAGCGCACGAGCCCAGCGGCGGACCACTTGGATTCCCCCGCAACGCGTTCAGCCACCTGAAACGGGACCTCCACCGTGCGAAATCCCACCCAAGCAACCAGGCCTCGGAAAAAGCGACTGCGCTCGGGACAGGCCCGCAACGCCTCAACCACCTGACGATCGAGGAGCTTGAAGTCGGAGGCGCCCTGAAAGCTGCGACCTGCAGCGCCTCCCATCAAGTGATTAAAGACGGCTGCCAAACGTCGATAGAGCCAGCTCTCGTCGGCGCGTCGCTCCTTGACGGCGCTCACGACATCGTAGCCCTCGGTCCACAGCGCCACCATCCTCGGAATGAGCTCGGCGGGATGCTGCAGATCGGCGTCCATCAAGAGTACGGCCTGACCGCGAGCCACCTCGAGCCCCGCCGCCATCGCGCCCTCCTTGCCGAAGTTGCGAGAGAGAGCCACCACCTGCACGCGCGGCTCGGTCAGAGCGAGCTCTTGCAGGCACGCCAGGGTGCGGTCGCGCGAGCCATCGTCGACACAGACGAGCTCGAACGTTCGCCCCGTCGCCGCGAGCTGCTGACTGATCGCCAAGAGCGCGAGCCCAAGCGCCGCCTGCTCGTTGTACATCGGCAGCACCACGCTCAGCTCCGGACGGGACTCGGTCACGGTCACGGTCATCGCGGCCAGCCTAGCGCTTGTGTGCGGCCGAGGGGCGAGGTTTTGCGCGGGGTCACGGCTGACTCCAGGCCTTTTCCAGCTTGGCCACGTCCACGAGCTCAAGGGAGCCGTGACTCAGCACGACTGCAGAACTCGGCGGCCGTGACAGCACGAACTCCTCTGGGCCGCGCCCAAGGGTGAGGCGCCGGGCGTAGCTCGTGAGGGGCTCAAACGAGGCGGCATTGCGGGATACGTCTCCCCGATAACGCAGCCGGTTGACGAGCAAGTGACTCACGTGGTTGCGGCGGGCGTAGTCGAGCACCTGCGCCGGAGAGCGCGCGTAGAAGGCTCGCAGGGTGTCCTCGGTGCGAGCGCGCTGGGTCGCCCAGGAACCCTTGAACCAAGGCTGAAGGGTCTCGTAGCCACCCATATTTGCCCGCCCTGTCCAGAGCGGCAGGTCGTCCCCGTCCATCGGGTGAGACGCGATGCGGGCCGATTTCGGCAGCTGAGCGACGAAATCGTAGAGCGCGGCCGCGTGACGTCGATCGATCGTCATGCCGAGCTTGGCGCGCACTCCATCGCCAAGTGCCAACACCGCGAACACGATCACCCCCGCCGCGCTCAGGCTGCGCAGCACGCGCCCCCGCGTATGCCGGAGTCCACCGGCGAGGCGTCCAAAGACGTCCACGCACAGAGCCGTCACCACGGCGTGCATGCCAAAAGAATAGATGCGCTCCGGCGAGTAAAGCCGGAAAGCCAGCAAGTGCGCCAGCGTGTAGGTCAACATCACGCCACACCCGAGCGCCAGCGCCGCCCAGGGCACCGACGTGACCCCGGTCACCACGAGCGCGCCGAGCAGCGCAACCACCGCGAGCAGCACCGGCGCCTCCAGCCGTCTGACTTCCTCCTGCAATGCCGCAAGCGGTGAGGTCCCGCTGACGCCTAGCGTAAGAAACGCGGCGTGCCCGAGCTCGCGACGCGCGTCGGGCAGGGGCAGGACACGCAGGCGCCCGGTGGGACCAAAAGCGGGTTCCTGCTGGGCCTCGGCCAGGGTGTGAATGGCGCCACGCGAGGCGTCTCCCCGCAGGGCCGGCACGAGCAGCACAAAGCAGGTTCCAGCAACCATGGCGACGCGCAAAACGCGCCGCAGCAAGGGGCGAAATCGGCTCTTGGTAGCGCCGCGCAGCGCTAGCAAGCCCTCGGCCGCCAGCACCATCAGCATCACGGAGGGATAGGTCAGCGAAGCGATGATGGCGGCGGCAGCGCGGGGTCGCAGGCGCCGGGAAACGGCCCCAGCCACCCACAGAGCAAAGCATGGAAACGCGAAGGAGCGCGGCAGTCCGCCCGCAATTCGATCGATCTGCGTCGCGTCATGCAACACGAAAAATAGCAGCAGCGACGCCGCAGGCAGGCCGAGCCCCGGCGTCAACAGGAGCACCGCGGCGGCGGAAAACAGCACCGCCAAGGCCAGCAGCTGAACGACCTTGGTGGCCACGAGCAGGCCCACCGCAGGCACGATCAGCGCGTAGAGCCAGCGCACCGCATAGGGCACGTAATCGAGCATCTCTCGCGCGATCGGATCATCGCGGAGTGCCGGATCACTGGCATAGCGATGAAACGGAAAGATGACGGTGCGTGCGTCGTCGTTCTGCAGATTGGGCTCGGTGAGCATGGCCGCGTTGCCCTGGAACCACCGCACGAGGTACGCGCCGAGCACAACGAGCAGCACCGCAGTCGCCGTCCACTCGTAGGCATTACGGGGCAAAAGCACGCGCACGCGCTGACGCGCCTCGCTGCGCCACTGCTGCCAAGACTCACGCAAGCCTTGGCGCGAACAAGCGCGCCGCAAGCGCGTCGCGAGGCTCACGGCTCACCCGCGGAGCTGACAGCGGCAGGTGGGGCGCTTGCCGAGTCGGCATCAGGCTCACTGGCGACCATCGGCACGTGCGCGAGCATGGCCACCGTCGTCGCGGGGATCCAAAGGTTGTAGCGTCCAAACGCGGCCGGTAGCTTGAGGTGGAGCTTTTCCGCCACCAGCGGGAGCGGGAACGCATGCGGATAGGGCACCGGCGCCAAGCGCTCAAGCCCCGCCGCCTCGAGCGTGCGCTTGAGCGTGCGTTGCGCGAAATAGAGCACGTGCTCGGGGAGTTTGTACGACGGCCAACGGACGCCCATTGCCCGACGCCAGGCGCTTCCGAAATCCGGCGTCGAGACCACAATCGTGCCTCCCGGTCGGCAGCGCGCCGCTAGCGAACGCACGAACCCCACCGGATCGTAGACATGCTCGATCACGTGATTCGTGATGATGACGTCAAAGGGCCCCGTGCCCGCCGCTTCGGCAGGCCCCACGAAGACCTCGTCCGCTCGCGACCGCGCGACCTCGACGGCGCCCGCGGAAAAGTCGGTACCCACGCGCCGCGAGAAAAACGGGCGCGCCTCGTCAAGCAGGTAGCCGTAGCCGCAGCCGACCTCCAGTAGAGAGCCGCCGGTGTGCCCAGTTCGCGCGAGGGTCTCGAGCAGTCGACGGAAGGTGCGTCGCAACGGCTCCTGCTGAGCCTCATAGCTCTGGTACCCTTGGTCCTCGCTGCTCGCGAAATAGTCGTCAGCTCGATAGAGCTCGAGCATCTGAGTCTCCGTCGGCCGAGGTGACAAATAGGCCAGCTCGCAGTCTCTACATTGCACCACGCCGTACGGCGGTGCCTTGCTGAAGCGAACGACGGTTTCCCTCTGCTGGCTGCCGCAGAGCGGGCAGGCAGGCTCCTCAAACGACGTCGGATCGAGCACTCTGGCCCTCTAGCCTGCAGGTTCCCGCGCCGCAAGGGCCCCCTTCCCGCAGTCACTTGGGCAGCGACTCGCGAGGCCCGATTTGAGGGGCGCCGGCCTGAACCCTGCGCTAAGCCTTGGGCCGGCCGGGGCTCCAGTTTTGCCCCAACAGACCGCGAGACCCCCATGTCAGCGATGCCCCTGTCCGAACCGGAGCTCGACCTCTCCGTTGTTGTTCCCGTCTACAACGAGGAAGAGAGCCTCCCTCACCTATTCGAGCAGGTTCACGCAGCCCTGGATCCAACCGGGCTGACTTGGGAGCTCGTGCTGGTCGACGATGGTTCGCGCGACGGTAGTTTTGCCCTGCTCAAGCGCGCCGCAGCGCTTGATCCGGCCCTCACCGTGGTGCAGTTTCGTCGCAATTTCGGCCAAACTCCGGCCATGCAGGCGGGCATCGATGCCGCGCGCGGTCGCTCGATCGTCACGATGGACGCCGATCTCCAGAATGACCCGGCTGACATTCCGCGCATGCTCGCCAAGCTCGATGAAGGGTTTGATCTCGTCGCCGGTTGGCGTGCGAATCGCAAAGACACCTTCATCAACCGCCGGCTGCCGTCGATCATCGCCAATCGACTGATCAGTCGCACCACGCGCGTGGAGCTGCACGACTACGGCTGCACGCTCAAGGCCATGCGCTGGGATCTCGCCAAACAGCTGCGCCTCTATGGCGAGATGCACCGCTTCATTCCCGCAGTGGCAGCCTTCGTAGGAGCCAACATCGTGGAGATGCCAGTCAACCACCGCGCCCGCCAGTACGGCACGTCCAAGTACGGGATCGGCCGCACCTTACGGGTCGTGCTCGACCTCATTACCGTGCGCTTCATTCAGCAGTACCTGACGCGCCCGATGCAGGTCTTCGGGTTGATGGGGCTGCTGCTGTTGTTTTTTGGCGGCGCGATCAGCGTCTTTCTGGCGGTCGAAAAGCTGCTGTTTCATCAGCCACTGGCCGATCGCCCCCTGCTGCTGCTCGGGATCCTGCTGATCATGATCGGGGTACAGCTGCTGTCGCTTGGACTCATGGCGGACATCGTGTCGCGCACCTATCATGAGTCTCAGGATCGTCGTCCGTACTTCATCCGTCAGTTGATCCGCGGCGCCGGCCACGGGCGAGCGTAGCTCAGGCGCGCTTGAGGCTGCCCCAGGGGCGGAGGTCGCGTTCGCCCCCGCGCGAAGCGTCACGCTAGCGCGACCTAATGCGTGATAGCCTCAGCCTGCCGGGAGAACTCTCCTGCAAGTGAAGGCCACCGTGATCACGACCCTCAAGCGTCTCCCCCCTTGGCGAAGCTGGGCTGGCTCGCTGCTGCTTAGCGCCGCTGTCGTCGGCTTTGCCGCCTTCCTCGACCGGTTTCAACCGCTCGGAACCTGGCTATTTTTTCACTACCTGGGCTATTGGGTGGCGGCCAGCGCGTTTGTCGTGGCGGGATTCGGCGTTGGTCACGTCGCGCTCACGCGCCTCTTGCGACTTCAGCTACGCAGCGACGAACACGTGGCGGTCGCGTTGGCCTTGGGGCTGCTCGCTCAGGGCTGGCTGGTGTTTGTGCTCGGCGTGGCTCAGTTACTGCGCGCACCCACCTTCTACCTGCTGCCTGGGGTGCTGCTCTGCGTCACGTCCGTGAGCGTAGCGCGCTGGGCGAGCCGTCGCTGGAAGCGTTTGACTCGACTGCCCCCAAAGCGACTTTCGCTGGGGGCCATGCTGGCCCTCGGCCTTGGCTGCGTCGCGCTGGGCCTAGTCTATTTCGCGATTTTATCTCCGGAAAACATCCAATTTGACGCCCGCTGGAAGCACCTCGCGCTAGCGGAAGATCTGGTGGCGCACGGAGGACTACGACGCTCGGTCGAGGGGTGGATGTTTGCTGCACGCCCCCAGCTCGCGTCCTACCTCTACGCCTGGGCGTTCCTCGTGCCAGGAGCACGAGCGTTTGATCAACTCGAGCTCGCCGCCCATGTCGAGTTCATCTATTTCGCCCTCACGACGGTCGTCGCGATGCCGGCCCTGCTCCGTCGACTCGTACCGCGAATCGACGCGCGCTGGGTCTGGGCCTCGCGCTTCCTATTCCCGGGCGTGTTCGTCTACGACAGCTCGGTCACGCTGGGCGCTGACCACCTCGCGGCTACCTTCGCCCCGGCCATCGCGCTCGTAATGCTGGCTCTCGTGCGGCGATTTGACCGCCAACGACTCTGTCTCTTGGCACTGCTCATCGCAGGCCCCCTACTGGTCAAAGAGACCGCCGCCATTTTACTGATCCCGTTCCCCTTGCTGGTTGCCGCGCTGCTGTGGTTCAGGCGAATTTGGCAGAGCCGTCGCGCCGCCCAGGCGCACGAGGACCGGCGCGCTTCGGGTTGGCTCGCCGCGCCGCTGTGGGCCGTACTCGTGGTGCTCGTCGCCACCAGTCCCTATTGGCTCAAGAATTGGGTCCTTTACGGCAATCCGGTCTACCCCAGCCTGCCCGGTTGGTTCCCATCGCATCCCTGGTCGCCGGTAGCAGCGTACAAACTCGCCCATGGCTATGCAGCCGCGCAGATGTGGGCGCCAAGTCATGACTGGAAGGGAGTGCTCGACAGCCTGCGCGCCACGCTCGACTTTACCTTCGTTCCGAATGATTGGGCCGCGTTTCATGGCAAGCGGCCGGTGTTCGGCTCCCTGTTGACGCTCTTGCTACCCGCGCTCCTGCTCCTGCGCAGGACTCGCGCCATTTGGCTGCTCGTCGCGTACGTTCACGTTGGAGTGTTCGGATGGTTCTGGGTGCACCACCAGGACCGCTACCTGCAAGCGGCTCTCCCACTCCACGCAGCAGCCGTGGCTGCGATCCTACTGCTGCTCTGGCGACAGCACGGCTGGCTCGTTCGAGCTCCGCTCGTCGCGCTCATCACGCTGCAGACCGTGTGGGGTGCTGACACCTACTTCTACGCCACCCACGGCATGGCCAGAGACATCGTCGCCAAGGTAACGACCCTACTCGGTGCCGGCTACCGTGGCCGCTACGAGGAGCGCCTGGTCGCCAATGACGCCTATGGTCAACTGCGCTCAAAGCTGCCGAAGGGCGCCCGGGTGCTCTATCACCAGCAGCACCTTCACTTGGGTGCGGGAGCCGAGTCGGTCCTCGACAGTCAGCTCTGGCAATACGGGATCGACTACGGCAGCACCGGCAACCCCGAGGGAATGCGCCGCCTGCTGAATCAGCTTGGCGTCACGCACATTCACTACGCGCGCGACAAGAGCATCGGTGTCGACAGTCTGGCGGGCGATTTCCTGTTCTTTGACTTCGTGGAGCGACGCTCCGGGCCCGGCCAACGCGTTGGGGGTTATCGTCTCGTGACGGTACCAACCACGCCGCGACCTGCGTTCGCGAGCGACCTGGTGTTTGTGCGCTCCTGTGGCGCGGCCATGTCCACCGGCCTCTACCACTTGAACCAACTCCAAGTGCCGTCCTATGGCCCCGCGGCGCGGCGCTGGCCCCAGCCGGTGCAGCGAGTGAGCAGCGAGCTATCGGAGTCCAGTCTGCTGGCTCAGGCTCAGTTTGCGGCACTTGATGGGCATTGTCGCGACACCGATACTCGGCTCACGCGCGAGGGCTTTGAGTTGTTAGCCCATCGCGATGCCTTTCAGAAGAGCCACGCGTTCACGCTGTGGGAGCGTCGGGAGCGCCAGCACTGACGCTCCCGCGCGCCGAGCTTCGGCGCTCGCGCCACAGCGACACCGCTCCCACCAGCAGGGTCAAGCCAACCTGCAGGACGTAGGTCGCGAACACCGCGGCCGCGCCCTGGTGTTGTACTCGCTCCGGCGCGACGTACAGCGATAGTCCGGCGTAGTAGGTCGTCTGAAAGGCCCCAAAGAAACCGGGCGGAGCGGGCAGCAGAAACCCGAGCGACAGCAGCCCAGTGACCGTCAACGTCTGAGCGAAGCCGATTTCGCCAAGCGAACTTCCACGCAGGATCAAACCAATACCAAGCACATAGGCGCACCAGAACGCCGCCGTGCACAGCAAGTACTGCGCGGCACAACGCCAGCTACCGAGTGCTTGCAGCCCCGAAGCGAGCCGCGCCAGCACTTCGGAGAGCCAGTCGGCTAGGCGAAGCGAGAACCAACCGAAACACAGCTGTACCAGACGCTGCGCCGTGTCCCGGCGCCAGTAAAACAGCGCCATCATCGCGAGTGCGCCGGCGAAGCCGAGCAGGGCCAGTCGCGCGGCGACAGGAATGAGCGCCAACTGAGGAGCGCCTATCATGCCGCCGCTGCGGTGGACATCCCCTGGATCGAGCACGAGACCCACAAACAGGATCCCACCCACAAACAGACCGTCCACGATGCGCTCGAGCCCCACGGTCGCAGCCATCGCGAGTGCCGATACGCCGTGGCGGCGCATCATCACCGGTCGCACCAGCTCGCCCATGCGCATCGGAAAGACGAGCAGCGCGGCGCTCCCCACCAAGGCGACGTCGATCACATGGCGAGAGGCCACTTTCGCCAAGGGACGGAGCAAGTAAACGGCGCGCAGCGCTCGCAGCCATTGGGCCACCAGCCACAACGCCCCGTAAGCCAACACGGCCATCGGAGCCAGGTGACTGAGCGCAGCCCGCGATGGCAGGATCGGCAAACCGCCCGACCTCAGGATCCACAAAAAGACGACCAGGGAGACGAGGGAGAGCCCCCAGCGCCACCAGCGTTGCCGACTGGTACCGACGCGAACAGACGACGGCGTCGCTGCTTCAGGCTGAGTCAAATCGACGACCTTGTCCGGACGGCGTCTAGGCGCAGTTGCCAGACGCGCAGGACGGCTTCGACGATGATGCTGCGGTCCATCTTGGACATTCCCACCTCGCGATCGACAAACACGATCGGCACCTCGACGATCTTCAGGCCCAGCTGCTCGGCACGGTACGTGAGCTCGATCTGAAACGAGTAGCCGTTGGACTGAATCCGCGAGAGGTCCAGACGCTCAAGCACGCTCCGGCGAAAAGCCTTGTAGCCCGTGGTGAGATCGCGCACTGGACTTCCCAGAATCGTGCGCGCGTACAGCGAGCCGCCACGCGATAGCAGGTGACGCCCGAGGCCCCAGCCTTCCACGCGACCCCCGGCAACCGCACGAGAGCCGAGCACGACCTGTGCCCCCGCCGCGAGCGCATCGAAAAATGAGTCGAGATGCGCGGGATCGTGCGAACCATCCGCATCCATCTCGAAAAACAGCTCATAATCGCGCGCAAGGCCCCAGTGAAAGCCCTCGAGATACGCGGTTCCAAGCCCCGATTTGCCTGCGCGGTGCAGCACGTGGATGCGCTGGTCACGCCGCGCTAGTTCGTCGGCAAGCAGACCGGTGCCATCGGGTGAAGCGTCATCGACGATCAGCAACTCCACGTCAGGGGCGGCGGCAAACAGGTTCCGGACGAACTCACTGAGCGTCTGGCGCTCCTCGTAGGTCGGAGCGATCACCAGACTGCGCGGACGCTGGCGTTCGGACGAACTTGGCTCCATCACTGCGATGCTCCTAGGGTGGCGGACTGAGACTTCTGGGCGAGCAAACGCGCTATCAGCCAGGCAACGAGATCCGCCACGACCGAGGTCAGGCGTGAGACGAGCACTGCCGCGAGAGCACGGCTATCGCCGACTGCTGGAACTAGCACCCAGGTCAGGATGACCTCCCGAACGCCGAGACCACCTGGGGCCACCAGCACTAGAAATCCGGCGATCGGCGCGAGCACAAAGGCCCCAGCCGATTCGAGACTCGCGCCAAAGGTGGCTCCAACGGCCAGCGTCATGAGCACCCCGTGAATGATGGCGCCGAGCCACGACAGCGCGTGGAACCCCACCATCTTGACGGGAGCGAGTGGCCCCTGTCCCTCGGCATGAATCAACCGCAGCAGGAACTTGGGAAACCGTCGCCGATCAACCGCCACCATCAGCAACACGCCGACCAGCGCCAGCAGGGCACCCGGCAAAGCAAGTCCACCGAGCCTCTGGAGCACCAAGGCGGCGTGCCGTCCGGCAAGGCTCAGCGCGGCCACGCCCACCAGGGCCCCACTCGCGAGCCAGGAGATGACCTCGAGCCCCACCGAGGAGGCCACGAGGCGCGCGCTGGCGCCCAGCCGCGGCGCCCCTGCGATGCGCACCAGTGGGAGCGCGATCTTGCCCGGTGTGTAGCGAGCCAGCTGCCCCGCCATGTAGATGTCGAACAGCGGCAAAAGGGGCACGCTGCGGCCGGTCATGCGCTCGAGCAGGACATGCCAGCCCAGCGACTGCACGAAGCTCGCGCCAACGAACACCAGGGTTCCGAGCAGCAGCGGGCCCCAGTGGAGTTCCACCTGCCGCGGATCCCAGCCCTTCCCCATCTGCCACAGGGCACGGACGACGAATACCCCCACCAGGACGAGCAGCGCTGCGCGCAGCGCGCGCTTGGCGGGAGTCTGGCGTCGACGCACGTCGGCCGAGGCGGCTGCTACCTCGGCGTCGGCGGACGGGAGCGAGGAACTCACAGCGCCCATTCGCTGATGATTTTCGCGTTCTTGCTGGGGTCCGCGCCACGCTGGAACAGAGCAAAGTCCGCCTTCTGAAACACGAGGCCGTAGCCCTTGCCCCGAAGCGCCTCGCCAAGACTCGGCTTGGTACGCTGCAGCCGCAGCTCGCGACTCGAAGCGAGCAGATACTCGCACCCATAGGTGCCCTGACGCATCGCGTAGAGATAGACGTGGTCGGCAACATGGGGCGCGATGTTCTCGGTGGCTGTCACCGAGGCTCCCTTGCGCATGTGCGAGATCACCTCGCGCAGCGCGGCATAGCGTTCGCGCTCTTCGGCGGAATAGGTGAAGTCAATGTGGTCGTAGCCGCCGCGCATGGTGTCCCGCCGCGGGAACGCGCCAAGCTGGTAGGTCATGAACAGGGACGCGACGCAAACCGTGGTGAGAGCGGCTCGCATCCGAGCGCTCCCCTCCTCGCGCTCGATCGCAGACAGCACCAAAGCGGCTCCCACGAAGAGGTAAGGCGTCCAGTGCATGGTGTACTGGAACGAATACATCGTGAGGGGCGCGTACTTCGTCCCGAGCAGCGTGAAGAGCGCGCCAGGAATGAACCCCGCAAAAGCCCACCAACGCCGAGTCGGCACGAACGCCAGGGGAACCAGCAGGTGAAGCAGGTAGAGCAGCTGAGTGCGCCCGCTCACTTTGGCCAGGGTAAACACGGGGTTTGACACGAGCGTCTTGATGACGCTGACAAAGCCCGTCTGGCCCGGAGCCCACAGCTCCCGGTACATGTTGGGGAACCACCATTCCCCGGCCTGATTCATCACGTAGAAACGCAAAAATCCGAACCAAGCGGTGGACACCAGAGCCAGAACGAGCCCCTGCTTGGGGCGATGCCCAGATAGCACCAGCACCGTTCCAACGATCGCCAGTCCGACCGGGACATCTTCGCGCATCAAGCCACCCCAAATGGCGAAGAAGGTGAACCAGCCCCAGCGCCGCGTGTCCGCGGCCCAGAGGGTGGCGAAAATGAAGGGACAGGCCATCGGCACGTGGTTGACTTCGTAGAAGTTTGCCCCGTGCATCGGGTGGTAGCAGAGGTACGCGAGCGCCAAGAAAGCTGCGCTCAGTTCCCCCATGCGTCTCCGGGCGAACGCGAACAGGGGCAGAGCGCCCAATCCAAGCAGGGTGCTCTCGATGATCAACAGGGTCTCTGCCCGCGGGAACAGCGCGTAGATTGGTAGAAAGCCGTAACCCCCAATTTTCGCGTGATTGTTGATGTAGCGCGACGGATCCTCGGGCATCACGATCGTACTGTGGAGGAATTTCCCGACCAGTCCGCCAGACATGAGGTTGGCGTTGATCCCCAAGTCAAAGGCATGGGTCCGCAGCTTATGGTGCCAACGCACCATGTAGAACGACATGAAGATCGCGTAGGCGAGACTTCCCGCCAGGACGAGCAGCAGCGGCCCGCGTCGACGGAGAAATGCGCCGAGCAGCTGCACGATGCGCGCGGTCACGCGCGACACGGGCGCTGGTACCGCTCCAAAACTTCGACGGAGCAGAAATTCGAGCGGAAATAGCGTGCCCGCGACACACAGAAGCAGATCGGCGTGACGGTCCTGCCAGGGCGTGAAGCGCAGAAAGATCGGAAACACCGCCGCCACGATCAAGGGCGAGAGCCACCAGCACCAAGGCTCAAGCCAAGTGGCTCCCCAGTTGCGACGCCGCCCCCACAGCAGAAGCCCTGCCGCGATCGCGGCACCCAGCAGGAGGGAGACGCCAAGCGACCCGAGAAACAGCATGCGCGCCGCCATGCCGAGATCGTTTTCGCGGATGAAGCCGGGAACCCAAGCTTTGCCTGCCGTGAGCTGCGCGGTGGCGGTGACGCCGGCAGCGATGAGTCCCGCGAGCGTCACGGTTCGCGCGATGGCGCCGAGTAGGTTCTCCTGCAGGGTTCCAGGCAGCACCCCGAGTGGCCCGGGCACTGGATCGGCAATGGGCTGACGCTCGGCTCCGGGGGAGCTCTCGGGATCAGGCGTCACATTCGTTGAGTCAGCCATCGGGCCGCCTATTAGCACGGTTCGCGCTGCAACGGTTCGTTCGCGTGCCCCGCCGACTGGCGATTCACCTGTTCGGCGACCGGCCCTCGCCCAGGTCAGGGTCCACGCGCTGGAGCTAGGCCTTGGAACGTTTCGCCGGCGCTGGGGCGGGGACTCGACGCGCCGAGGCATCCGGACCGTCCGCGACCTCGTGGCAAGGCCCGGTGCTCTCGCGCACCACCAGCTCCACGTCGAAGGTCATTGTCTCTGCAGGCACCTCCTGGGTGCCATCGATCATCCGCATGAGGAAGCGGCAAGCCATGAGACCCATCGAGCGCATGGGCTGCGCAACGGTCGTGATGCCAGGCCAGAAGCGTGCCGCCTCGGAGACACCGTCGAACCCAACGATGGAGACGTCCGCCGGAACGGAGACACCGCGCTCGAGCAGCACGCGCACGAACTGCATCGCGAGTTCATCGTTGCCCAGCACGACCGCCGTGGGTCGCGTCGACTTGGGCGTCGCGAGCCAGCGTTTGGCGTAGCCGGTGCTGGCTTCCGGATCGTAGCTCGCTGCAAATCCGACGTGCTCAGTGAGGGGAGCGATGCCCCGCTCGATCAAGACTTCCTCCAGGCCTGCCAGACGCTGCCGCGAGTCAAACGACTCTCTTGGGCCGCCCAAAAAGGCGATTCGTCGATGCCCGAGCTCGACCAGATGCTCGGCTGCCACGCGCCCCGCCGCGTGGTTGTCCGTGTCGAGCTTGAGTCCGTAGCCGTAGTCGTCGTCGGGCGATATCACGACCGTCGGGACACTGGCCTGACGCAGCAGCTCGAGCAGCTCACGGTCGCGTTCCATCGGTCGCGCAAATACGAGCCCGTCGATCCGGCGCTCGGCAACCCAGGCTTTAACGGCTGTGGGATCGTGCACCCCGCGCAGCCCGAGGCAGGACACCACTACGCTCTCGGGTCGACCTGAGAGCTCCTCTTCCACGCCTTCAAGCAAGGCCATGGACCAACCCCCATGCACGTGCCAGGAGGTGAACCCGATCAAGCCCGTGCGACCCAGCTTGAGCCCGCGGGCGCTGGTCGACGGGACGTAGCCCATTTGTCGAACGACCTGCTGAACGCGCGCACGCACGGTGGGGCTCGCATAGCCTCCGTTGAGGACCCGCGAGACGGTGCTCACTGCAACGCCGGACTTCTTGGCGACCTCGACAATGGTGATGCGCTGCTTCACGACGACCGAGCCTCGGGGTTCTACGCCGGACCAACCCGACGCCTGAGGATACCGTAGCCAGGTCGAATGCGGTATCGTTTCGACAAAATCTCTCACACCGAGGCAGTCAGCGGGAACTGCTCACCAAATCCCGCTAAACGCCAGCCCTGGAGCCCCTGCGTTGGGAGTCAGGTTAAACTGGGCGCTGGAGGGATCCGCCGACCGAGCGTGCAGCAGGAGCGGCATTCCGATACCGATTCCCGTCCCGACCAGAGCCCCCGTCATGACGTCGGTGGCCCAGTGCATGTCCGCGTTGATTCGCATCACAGCCACCGAGGTCGCAAACACCGCGCCTCCGGCTGCCAGATAGGGCGCCGCGCGGTAACCCCTGAGATAGGCCAAGGTCGTGCCGGACGCTGCCAGGTTGAACGCCCAGGCCGTGTCGCCCGAAAAAAAGGAGAGATTGGCCTCGGACGGCAGGTTGCTCGCTTCCGTCTTGCCCTCCACGCCGTAGTGAAACGACGGCCGCTGCCGCGCGACCGAGGTCTTGACGGCCTGCGCGAGCGCGCTCGTCACGGCAAAGCTGTTAGCCATGATCCAAGCATCTTCCCCGAAGCGGTGGCCTTGACCGTCGTGGTAGGCCCCATTGGCGAGCACCCCCAGTGCGACGCCCGGGATCAGGCCGAGCGACACCCCGTGACTGACGTAGCCAGGCCAGCGCGGAGCGTCGGCGCGCAACCAATGTCGCACGGTGGTGTCAAACCCGTTGGTGCGGCACCAGCTGCAGGTCGCGGGCGATTCGGCCAGCGTGTAGACGATCGCCAGTGAGCCGATCGAGGCGGCCGACTCAACGCCGAGCGCAGTGGTCGACGTGTTTTGGAGCTCGTGGTGCTCGGCGCCGCGTGCCAAGGGGACCGTCGTCAGGCTCGTGAAGCACAAGGCCGCGCCAACCCAAACGGTCCGAGTAGGGAACGCGCTGCGAACTGTCACCGGTGACTCCTGCGCCAGCAGCGGACCTGGGTCCTCAAGAATCAGCATTGCGCCGGCGTCTAGCACGGCCCCTCGCAGGGCGTGAGTTGCCTTGGCCGGGCCGCGCTCGCCGGCCTGACAAGTTAAGGACCCCGCGGCCGAGATCCGACGAATTTTTCGGGGCTGGTGCCGGCGAGCGGTCGGTGCGATGCTTGTCCTGGAGGGGGTGAGCCACCGGTATCTGGGGGCTCACCAGCGCGAGTCTTGCGCCACGCTGTAGAAGACCAACCGGAAGCCTTGCCGTCTGCTGGCATGGGTCACGTGGCACCACCACGTTGGCTGCTAGCGGGCGCCGTCGCGGCGTCCATTGGACTGGCGCTTTGGTGCCCGACCCGGCCCTGGTGGGCGCTGCCCGCCCTGCTGGCTTCCTTCGGGCTCGGCCTGGTTTGGTCGAAACGACGCCAGCGTCAGCAACAACAACTGGTCGTTCATGCGCTGACGACGCGCGTCGCGCGCGCCGAAGAACAGCATGAGCTCAGCCGACAGCGCTTTGGCTGGATCATGCAGAGCGTAAGCGAGGTCGTGGCACTGCTGGACACCAAAGGAGTCGTTCAAGAGGCCAACTCCGCGCTTGAGCGGGCGCTCGGGGTGCAGCCCTCGGAACTGGTTGGCAAATCGCTGCTCACCCTGCTCGCCGAGCCTGACCACTTTGCGGCCGAAGCGGCCCGGCAAGAGTCCACGCGCACGGGGCGAGCGCAACTGCTCTGCACTTTGCTGCACGCTGACGGACAGAGTCGGCGACGGATGAGTGTCGTGTTCCAGCGGCTCGATCCCGGGCTCCGAGACGAGCCGGGCACGGTCGTCTCGTGTCGCGATGTCACCGAGGAGCAGCGGCTGATGGACGAGCTGCTGCGAACCCAGAAGGTGGAACTCCTCGGGCGGCTCGCCAGCGGTCTGGCCCACGACTTCAACAACCTGCTGGCCATCATCCGCTCGGGCACCGAGTTGGTCGCGCTCTCGGTTCCAAGGGATCACGCCTGCCGTGAGGACCTGCTCGCGGTGCAGGAGGCCGCCGATCACGCTGCCAGTCTCACGGGGCAGCTGCTGGCGTTCACGCGGCATCAGGTGGTTGGGCCGCGCCGCGCGGATATCGGCCCCGTACTCACCTCGCTGGGGACGGTGCTCGCGCGCCTCGTCGGCAAGCAGGTCACCATCGACGTCGCCGTCGAGCCAGAGCTGCCCGCGCTCGGTCTCAGCAGCACCGAGTTCCAGCAGATCGTGATGAACCTCGCGATCAACGCGCGTGACGCGATGCCACACGGCGGAAAGCTCACCATCCGCGCCAATCACCTCAAGGCGACGGGCCGTGTCGAACTGATCGTTTCGGACTCAGGTGTGGGCATGAACGCCGAGACGCAGGCTCACCTGTTTGAGCCCTTCTACTCCACCAAAGACCCGGGCAAGGGCTCCGGACTTGGCCTGGCGACGGTTCAGGCGCTCGTCGAGCGCGTCGGTGGCAAGATCACGGTCGTCAGCGGGCCCAATCAGGGCGCTCGCTTCGAGCTCAATCTGCCGATCAGCGTAGAAGCCACCCCGCGCCCCCCAGCGGTCGCGACGGGTGGTCCTCAGAGAATCCTCGTCGTCGATGACGAGGGAACCGTTCGGAACCTGGTGGTTCGCGTCCTCAAGAACGCCGGATTCGAGGTGCTGTCCGCCTCGGACCTGGAAGAGGCCGTGAGCATCGCCGCCGAGGTGGCCTCGCTCGACGGGTTGATCAGCGACGTCATGCTGGGGGCGGTGGACGCCAGTGGGTCGCTCGGTCGCTTTCGGGAGCACCACCCCAACCTCGCCATCGTGATGATTTCCGGCTACGCGCCCAATCCAGAGCGCTTGATGCAACTAGCCCGGGAGGGCGTGGGATTTGTCCCAAAACCCTTCACTCCGCGCGTGCTCACCGAAGCAGTCCGCGCTGCACTTGGGCGCCGAGGCCAATAAACCCGATAATTCCAGCCCAAAGCTTGCGAGCCCCGGGAAATGATGGTTAGGCTCGGCCGCCCATGGGACAGCCGCAGCGCACCATCCTCCTATTCGACATCGACGGAACCCTCCTCCACGCCGACGGTGCCGGGCGCCGCGCCTTCGAGGCGACCATTGCTGAACGCACGGGAGTTGCAGACTCCCTGGCTGGAGTCGACCTGCGTGGCATGACGGATGTCGCGATCCTGGCGGCTGGACTCACGGCCGCCAAGCTTGACGCCGCCCAGCAGCTCGACGGTCCGATGGAAGCCCGTTACATCGAGCTGCTCAATCAGGAGCTCAATGCGTCCACGGAAGTAAAAATCCTT
Source organism: Polyangiales bacterium (assembly GCA_038207155.1). Taxonomy (GTDB): domain Bacteria; phylum Myxococcota_A; class Polyangia; order Polyangiales; family Polyangiaceae; genus FEN-1139. The sequence goes on along the minus strand of JBBRAB010000017.1, from coordinate 14,700 downwards.
CCCGGCGTCCTTGAACTACTCGACGCGCTCGCGATTGCGGGGCCTCACCTGGCGATCGGTCTTGGCACTGGCAACCTTCGGCAGGGCGCTTACGCCAAGCTCGGCAGGGTCGGGCTGTCGGAGCGCTTTGGCTTCGGCGGTTTCGGCTCGGACGCGCTCGCACGCTCTGAACTCCTCGCAGCCGGAGCGCGACGTGGTGCTGCCAACTGGGGCCTTGAACCCTCTCAATGCCGAGTCGTCGTGATCGGTGACACCGCGCTCGATATCGCGGCGGGCCTCGCCATCGGCGCGGAAGTGCTCGCGGTCGGCACCAGCGGTGTCCCAGTCGAAGAGCTCAAAAGCGCGGGTGCAACCTGGGCATATGCGGATCTCACCGATCCGGGCGCACTGGTTGCTTTGGTCGGCGTGGAAGCGGTTTAGAGCGGCTCCAGGGCCACCCCAGTGGCCCCAGCGACGCTTGAGGCTCCTGCAGGTGAGCCCGCCGCACCGTTCGCGTTCGCCTCTTCGCCGCCCGCTCCCCCCACAGGCGACGGCTGAGTCCGATAGATCCGCGTCACGACGGGTCCCGGCTCCGACACGTCGACGCTCGTGTTGGCGTCGCACGCGAGCAGAGCGAGTCCGGCCGCCGCGAGGGGCGGGAAAGAGGAGCGCGTTCCCATGGCAAGGCTGAGAGTAGCAGGATAGTCTGGGGCGTGGGGAAACCCACTGCCTATGGCGTACCTTCGCAATCTAGCGACCGACCTGCGTACCCGCGGTGAAGCCCGATTCTTCAGCGACTACCCTACCTCGAGCGTTCTGATCGGGGTGGGGATCCTTGGCGTTCTGGAGAGCGCGAGCACCGCGCGCATCGTCGTTGGCCGAACCAGCGACGCGGATGTCGTGGTCCCCGAGCTATCGATCTCGACCGAGCACTGCGCGTTTGAGGCAACACCTTTCGGTCTGCGCGTGATCGATATTGGCTCGACCAACGGCACCTTTCTCGAGGGTCATCGCCTCGCCCAGAATGAGGCCATGCCGATGCGGTCGGGGGCCAAGCTGATCCTTGGGCGCTTCGAGTTTCAGTACTGGCAGCCCAAGGATTTTTTGACCCAAGTACGCAAATACTCCATCAACGCCAAGCACGACACCGAGGAGTAAGCCCCATGGCGGAGCGCCCTAAATCCCGAGAGACTCGCGTGGTTCAGCTGGTTCAGTCGGCCCTCGAAGGACAAGTCGACCCAGCCAGTCCCCTCAGCGCCTTGCGCGCGGCTCGCCCGGACTTTAGCGGGCTCGACTGGGCTGTGCTGCTGCTCGCACTCGAGGTTGAGCTCAGGATCGAGATCCCGGAGCGAATGGGCCAAGCCAAGCGCCTCAGTCTGCGCGATTTTGCCAAACGAGTCGCGGCACTTTCGCCCGTCGAGCGCGTCTCGTTCACCTTTGAGCGCCTTCAGTTACTGACTGAGGCGCTCCTCGCGGTCGACGAGTGAGTCGAGTCCGCCAATCGCGAGAGGCTGCTCAGCTATTCGAGCGGTAGCCCGCTGGCCAGAGCGGACGACAGGATCCGCAGCTGCGTGTGCATGTCCCAGGCCGGCTGCAACACCGCGCCCGCATTGGCCAAATTGGCTGCCAGCACGGTGAAGGGCTGGATGAATACGAACTGCATGCGCAGGAGGTTACCGAGCGTGCCGTGGAACTGGGGCACGGCGATCAAGGTCAGGATGTCGAGCACCACTGACTTCGGGAGCCCTTGCACGGATTTTTCCGCGCGTCCGAGCCCACTCTCACGCGCGCTCGTCGTGAGGGCTTCGAAGAAGCGAAATGCCTCGGGCTTGGTGCGCGGGAGCTCCTCAATGATGTATTGAGAATCAGGACGGGGAGGATTGCGAGCAGCAGCCTGAAGCTTGTCGGTACCATGCTGATCGGCGCGGGCCACGAGCAGGGTATCCGGGCTCCCGAGAAACGCCCTGACGCCGAAGAACTGATTGAGCATCAAAGGGATGCAGCGCGTGGCGAACGCCTCGGAGAACTCGCGCCGCGCCGAGTCCGACAGGGATTTCAAGGCAAACTCCTTGATCGGAACACTGAGCGCCTCACAGGTCGCGATCATCACGCGTCCCGTGCGCTGCTCGTTGGCCAGATCCTGACCCCAGTAGCCGCGATCCCACTCAATGCGAGCGACGCCATTGCGCGGTGCATCAAACTCCTTCCAGTAGTCGTCGGCGTGCGGGGGGGCGTCCACCAGATCACCGTCTTCGAGTCGATGCTCCTCGTCACGCCTCTGGAAGCGGCGACGCACGAGCTTGTCGCGCTGCATCACGCAGCAGTCGTCACGCACGAGCACAGTGTCGCCGGGTTCGATGTTGACGCTCTCGGTGGCCGCACCCAGGACTGACGTCAGGGTCCGCCACACCTCGGGATAGGATTGCCGCACGAGCTCGGCGAACGCGGCCGGGGTCGCCTCGCCCCCTCGGCGAACTATCGTCAGCAGCTCCGTGTCCTGGGCGAGGCGCAACGTCATGGTGTCTAGTTACAACGGTCGCCCCTGACTTCGCAAATCCTGTCCGCAAACCAGCAGGTTACCGCGCTTGCCGCTGACCGGACGGGGAGCTGGCTGAACACTTGACCGCCAGCGGAGCATCCCTCACGACTCGGCCGGTGGCGTCGAGCGCAGGGTCGCGCCTTCGACGATTTCCAGCTGCCTTACCCCGATCCGGAGTTGGCGAGTGGTCCCGCGGCGCTCCACGATCCGGTGGGCCTCGAGTATCCCAGCCAGATCGAACTGCTGTCGAAGTCGATAGACGTCGACGTTCACTTTGCCGACGTCGGCGGCGATCGCCTTGGCCAGCTCATTGGAGTAGAGCCAGCCGCACTCGTCTTCGTCAAACCCTGCAGCGCGATCACGCAAGCGTGCCTCAGCGAGGACCAACAGGAGCTCGTGATAGGCGCGGTGCCCGAGTCGCTTGATCTGACTGCCCGCCTCGAGCGCCAGGCTGATGGCCTCGCGATCGCGACTCACCTCGAAGCGAAGTTGCTGGATCTGCTCGAAAGCTGCCCAACTCGTGCTCGAGCCAAACCCGGTGTCATCGACGCCAGACAGCGCGGGCGGTAGTTCCACGCGCCAATGGTCGGAATCGACCACGAGCAACTCCTGGTCCTTGAGCAAGCGCCCCTCTCCCTCCCGATCAGCGAACCAACCGTCGGGACCCGCGCAGAGGGTGACGAGGGGTTGCTCTTCACTGGGCAGTACGGCGATGCCACCGGTCGGCTCGACGACGTAGCTCGGCGGCTCCAAGCGTCGAAAACGCACCCGAGGAGCAGAGGCCTCAACCAGCGTCCAACGGTTCGAGCGCCGACCGAAGCTCAGCTTCGAGCCGCTCGTGATCTCAACCTTCTTGCCAACGTCGATCCGGACTCCGTCCACCCAGGTCCCGTTGGTACTGGCGAGATCTCGCACCACCCAGAGCGAGCCGTCCCAGTGGATGGCAGCGTGCTCGGCGGACGCGATCGGGTCATCGAGGCGAACCGCGCAGTACGCAGCACGTCCGATCAGACTCCTCGTTCCGAGGGTGAAACGCTGACCATCGGGCCGCTCAATGACACCCATGTCGGCATCATACTCAGGTTCTCGCTGACGCCAACAACCTGTTGAATTTCCATAGCTTTCCAACAGGTGCTGGGGGATTCCCACCACCAACAGTCAGGTCCTCCTCACCTCAGGCCCATTGTCCGACCGCGTCTCTTCGAGCTTCTGCTCCATGCTACAAGACGAGCTCGATGTGCCAGCTGCTGGGAATGAGTTGCAACGTCCCGACGGACATCTGCTTCTCGTTCGGCGGTTTCTCGTTGCGCGGTGGCGCGACGGACGAACACGCCGATGGCTGGGGCATTGCCTTCTTCGAGGGCACCGGAGTGAGACTCTTTCTCGACGCGCAGCCGTCCAACAGCTCGCCGATCGCGGAGCTGGTTCGCCAGTACCCGATCAAGAGTCGGACGGTCATTGCGCATATTCGCAAGGCCACGCAAGGCCAGGTGGCGCTCGAGAACTGTCACCCTTTTCAACGAGAACTCTGGGGCAGCTACTGGGTGTTTGCTCACAACGGCAACTTGCCGGGCTTTTCACCCAGCCGCCGTCAGGGTTGGTTTTCCCCCGTGGGAGCGACCGATAGCGAAGCGGCGTTCTGTCACATCCTGGAGCAACTTCGGCTCAAGCACCCAGCAGGTCGCCCAGCATTTGAGGCCTTGGTGGACTCAATCGCGGAGGTCGCCGGCGAGCTACGACAGCTCGGAACGTTCAACTTTCTGCTTTCCGAGGGCTCGCTGTTGTTCGCCTTCTGCTCGACGAAACTCAGCTACGTGCTTCGACAGGCTCCGTTTCAAAGCGTTCGACTGCTCGACAAGGATCTGTGCGTCGACTTTCGCCAAGTCACGCAGCCAGAGGATCGGGTGACGGTGATCGCGACAACCCCGCTCACGGACGGAGAAGTCTGGACATCCTTCGAGCCCAATGAGCTCCTGGTGTTTCAGGCCGGAGCCATCGTCGCCCGACGCAGCGCGTAGCTGCAGCGGCGAACCGAAGGCTCGGTCATCCGTGCACGGCGCGTAGCTGCAGCAGCGAACCGAAGGCTCGGTCATCCGTGCACGGCGCGACCGAGGGGCGCCGCGCGCCCCTCGTTTGCAAGGCTGACCTTAAGGAGCCGCGCAGCCGACGAGGCCGCCTTGGCGATCACAGAACGAGAGCTGCGCCTTCTCGGAGCAGACCAGCTGCCCCTCGCAGGCAACCGCGCAGGAGGAACCGGACGCGGACTGCAGGCATTTCTCGGTGGCCGTGCATTTTTCCTGCTCGCACGAGGTGGCGTAGGTGTCCGGATCCACCACCGTTGACGGAGGCAGATGCGACGCCGCGCCGCCCTGAACCTGGCCAGCGCCGCCCTTCGACGCGGCCGCCCCCTGAGCCTGAGCCCCGCCTTGAGCGGCGGGCTCACCGAGGCTGGAGTTCTCCGAGGCACCGCACGCGACTGCAACGACGGGCAGCGCGCCGACGAGCAGCCAGAACCATCGCGAATTACGGCTCATGCTACTTACCTACCATCATGGGGTTCGGGAAATTACCGGTCAGGAACATCAGGGTGTAGACGCCGATCGATTCCTGATAGTAGCGGTCATTGATGATGCTCGTCGAGACGGCCTCCTCGACAGCTTCACGCCGAATATCGGGAGTGGTCGCCCCCGCGTTGTCGTAGACGCTGACGTAGGCGCACATGGCGGTGTTGACGAAATACGAGTTGTGACCAAGCGCTGGGTCACAACCGCTGGCCGCGCCGTCGGACGACAACTGCTGGCAGATGCTGGAGAAGCGGTTGGCGTTTTCCATTACAGGATTCTTCTTGTAGAAGTTGGCGTAGAAGTCCTGAATCGCCTCAACCTTGGCCTGCATGCGGGTCTTACCGGAATACTTGCCCGACGAATTAGGCTGATTCTCCGGCAGATCCGTGCGATTGCCGAACCAGGCGGCATCGATCCCGATCCGCCATAGCGCGCGCGACCAGTTGTAGTTGTCAGCACTGCTATCGCAAGGAGTCGCGTAGTGGCCCCAGTCGGACACCAGCGCCGGATGCGTCCCGCCGTCGGCGTAGCAACGCTCGAACATCTCGTAGACCGTCTCAGCCGTCTTGTACCAGAACCCGCGATGCTGCTCACGCTGGTCGGCGGTGTACAGCTTGGGATTGAGATAGGCCTTGAGGAAGTCCCCGAAGACGCGGAAGTAGCCCGGCGGATAGTAGGAGAGATTGACCTTACCGTTGCCACCCTTGGTGTAGCTGCACGGAGTGCCCGGGTAGCCGCTGCAGTTGGTCTTGTTCCAGGTGTCGCCCGGAGTTGCGTAGAACCACTTGCCGTCGTTCACGGTGTCGATCTCGCACTCCATCTTCTGCAGCCAACCGGCGGCAGCCGAGCGGTACTCGGGCCATTGCATGGCCGCATAGACCAGCCCGATCCCAATGTCGACGTCGCCGTCAAAGGCGCTGTCCTTGTCACCGTCACAACCTTCCTTGTCGGGATCGCAGGGCTTATCGAGAGGACGGCAGTCCCCCTTGCCCTTCCAGGCCCAACCCATCAGGCCGCCACAGAATTTCTTGGCACTCTGTGAGAGATAATGGCGGGTGAACATCCAGAGTTTGTCGAACAGCACCTTGTCGCCGATCGCCGCAGCCATTGCCATGCCGTAGCCCTGGCCTTCACTGACGGTTGGCGAGACTGAGTCCGAGGAGTCCACGCGCGCCGTGCCGGCGCCACAAGCGTCATCGTCGTATTTGACGTACTTGGACTTCCACAGCTCGTAACGCTCGAACGTGAACACATTGAGCAAGTCTTGAACGGTGTCGGGATTCTTGAAGGTGCGCGATAGCGACGCACCGTACTGGTACGCGTAGCTGGTCTCGTCGTAGGGGAACCAACCGCCGTAGCCGATCTTGAAGCTGGCCGGAGGGGGCTTAGGCGCGCAGTTCTTGTCGCCCCAGTCGCCCGTCTTGGACCAGTCGCCACCGGTGCCATCGGGATAGTACTCGTAGAACTTGAACTTGCTCGTCAGTGCGATGTCCGGCTTGCCGTAGTACCAGCGCAGCCAGTATTCCCCGGTTTTTGCCGGAAACTCACGCGGCGTCACGGTGTTCCACTCGGGTTGATGCGCTTTGTCAACCGCACGCCAGGTGGCGCCCGCCTTGAACTCCTGGTTCGGGACCGGACAGTTAAACCAGGGCCTGTCCGCCTCGCGGTAGCAGATCACGTCCTTGTCACCGCCACCACCGTTGACCTCAAGCACGATCCAACGCGGCATCAACGCGGGCTTCGGGAAGTAGGTAAAGATCTTCTGACCGGCCCAGATGTACCTAAAGTGCACCGTCGAGTAGCCGTCCGGGACCGGCGGATTGCACGGATCCACCGTGATGTTCGCATCGCCACCACAGCCGGCGTAACCTGGCCCAGGATTCTTGGTGTAAAAATAGTAGGCGTTGGCGCGCTGCGACCAGTTCATACACGCCGTGCCAAACATGGCCGTGTTGTCCGGCGCGCCGTTGTACCCGAGCCAGTACTCCTTGACCTTGGGATCGGCCGCAGGCACGGCGATGTCGGGCGTAAACAGGTTCTTCTGATCGTCGGGGTAGCGCAGCGCGACCTTCCCGGCGAATTTGTCGTCCGGGACGAGCACGTAGTACCAGGGGCACTGCCCGTTCTCGAGCTCAAGCACCGCCTGCATCGTGCAGTTCGGGAACTGAACCTTGAGGGCGCTCGGATAGGGCGGAGTCTCGAATCCGAGCGACTGAAGACCGCAACCCGTTCCTGGATAGCCCGTCTTGGCGGGATCACTCCAGGGCCAACGAACATGAAGCTTGGTTGCACCCGCCGGAATGGAGTGATCCGGTTTGCCCGGGGCGCAAAGCTTGACCTTCGTCGGGTCATCGGTCGCCAGGAAATGCCCGGGGTCTGAAGGCAGCGCGCCATACTGCGCGTAGTCCTGCACGAGCGCCGTCCCGCTGCGATCGTACTCGACCCAGACGTCCTTTTTTCCCGAGTAGCTAGAGAGGTCGAGCCGCCCTGAGGCGCCCTGTGCCGCGTCCTGAATGCAGCCGAGTGGCAGCGCGTTGAACTGGAACAGGCCGTTCGATGGCGCGATCGCCACGCAGGTGGAATACCACTCGCAACCGACGCTCTCTTGGCGCGCACCGTACGCGCGGTTGAACGCGTTGTTGTCGATCACGTAGACCAGCGGCGGACGCGCGGGCAGTTTCCCAAGTGTGGGGACCGCGGGCTTTGACCACATATCGCGGACGTGGACCCGGGTTGTCCCCGCGGGACACTCGTGCGTCTCCTCGAGTGACGGGGGCGGCTCGACAGGATCGGTGCCCGCGTCGCTCCCACCCCAATCGATCACTTGATTGCAGCTATCACCGCTGGTGGCCTGAGGCAGACGCCCCGGACTAAAGCTCTTGATTCGGACCGCTGCGCCACCGTCGCAACCCCCGTCAATCGCCTTCGTACACTTGCCATCCTTGCATAGGTCCATGCCCCCGTTGGGAGCAGAGATGGCCCCGGCTTCTCCGAGCCCGCTGTCATCCGCCGCGGAACAGCTGAAGAGCCACGCAGCGGGAACGAGCACCGAGAGAACCACGGAGGCAAACTTCAGTAGCTGGGGCTTACCCATGGTGGACCTTCCTCAATTCCTAAGTCGAAGCGGACTGCGTGCGGCACACCAGCGGGTGTGAGACGAATGCGAAACCAACGGTAACAGTGACGGAGCCCCCGCGACACGGCTCACTTTCCTCACCTTGCGCGAAATCAGGGGTAACGGGCCTCTGAACTCAGGCGCCCAGACTAGACTTTTCCAGCTTTGCTGCGGACTGCGTACGCCAGGCAAGCCGCGGTGGAGCGGCCGAGTCTCGCGCGACGTTGGTGCCTGCCCTCGGGCGGCCAGTGCGGGTACGGTGCCACGCGCGACATCGGCGACTGCGCTTGAGTGGCCAGCGCGAGCACAGCGTCACGCGCGACGTCAGCGGCTGCGCTTGAGTGACGAGCGCGGGCGCAGTTTCGTTGCCGTGTTATCCTGTGTGGTCAGAGCTGATAGCCGAGGCGCCGGGTTGTCGCGATTGCCAACGCGCGCTTCCGTTCAACGGAGATGAGATCCCCATGAAGTCCCACTTCTTGCTTTTCCCGCTCGCAATTATGGGAGTGACTGCAGCCTACGCGGGTTGCTCAGCGAGCGATGGTTCCGACATCAACGGTGCTGGCGTTCCTGGCGACCCGAACAACCCCGCCGGCACGGGTGGTAAGCCCGGCTTCCGTCTCGATGCCGGCGTCACCACGGGTCGGCCCGTGACGCCGACCTGTGAAAAGTGCACGGACTTTCCTAAGGACGCGGTCGTGGAAGCAGGCGCAGAGGCGGGCCCGAGTGAGTTCGCGGGCACCGCCAGCGGTCCCGGCTCTTGCATCACCGAGCCGCAAGACGGCTCGCTCTTTCCGCGCAATTGGCTCAGGCCGCGCGTCGCGGTGAGCACTGGACCCCGCACGGGTCTCTTTCAGATCCGTTTTCACGCCTCACGTGAGCTCAATGATCTGGTCGTGTACACCACGCAGCTCCCCTGGGCGATGCCGAAGGATCTGTGGGAGAAGCTCACGCGCAACGTGATGGAGGAGGACATCACAATGACCCTGCGCGAAAAGGGCGGCTCAGGCATCGTTGAGAGCGTGTCGAAGTTCCGCGTCGCGCCGGTGGACGCGGGCGGCACCGTGGTGTTCTGGCACGCCACGGGTATCGAGCAGGACAACGCCACGCAGTCGATGCTGTTCGGGTTTCGACCGGGCGATGAGGGTGTGATCACGGCACTGCAGAACACTCAAGTAGAGTCGGTGTCCACGCGAGATGGCAAGCCCCGGCAACCCGTCAAGGGCGCAACTACGGGGCAGCCGCAATGCATCGGGTGTCACAGCTCGAGCCCGGATGGCAAGGTCGTCGCGTTCACAGACGCCTACCCGTGGAACGTCTCGGTAGCCAACATTGAACCCGACAAGGTGGGGAATGTCCCGGACTTCATGACGCCGGCCGGTCGCGCGATGACGCAAACGACGGTGCAAGGCGTCACGAGCTTCTCGCTCGCGGACTGGGACGCGGGGCGCCGCCGGTACGTCACCTCCTGGGCGGCGCGCACCATCGCTGGCCCCAATGATTTTTCCAATATTTGGCTTTTTTACGGCTCCAATGACGCGCTCACCAAGGGTGGCAACAAAGACGATCTGATCTGGGTCGATCTGGCTAGCAAGGCCAATGTGCCAGAGCTCGCAGCCGATGGCACAAACAAGGATACGGTGGCTGGTGCGTTGCTCGGCGCCAAAGGCTCGGCCTGGGACGTGATCTCGCGCGGAGCGGGCGATACTAACGCAGCGGTGACGCCGGACTGGAGTCACGCGGGTGACTTGATCGCTTACACCTCGACGGACAAGAGCAATGACGGTCGGATCGGTGGCGAGAAGTCCGGTGATCCGGGACCGACCCGCTGCGACATCTACACGGTGCGTTTCGGCAATGGCAAGGGCGGCACCGCGGCACCAGTAGCGGGCGCCAGTGATCCCGTGGCGGGCGAGTATTACCCCGACTTTTCTCCCGATGACGCGTACATCGCCTTCAACCGCGTGCCAAACACGATGCTGCAGGTCTACTACCGTGAAGACGCCGAGCTCTACATCGTGCCGAGCAAGGGCGGTGACCCCATCCGTCTTGCGGCTAACGATCCCGCTGCTTGCACCAACCTGAAGGGCAACGCGGTTCATAACAGCTGGGCAAAATGGGCTCCGCTCAAGCAATCAGCCAACGGCGCGACGTATTACTTTATCGCGTTCTCGTCGTCGCGTTACACCAAGCACACGATCGGCACGGTGCCAAATCTGGTGGTCGGTTCCGAGCTCTACGTGACGACGGTGAAGGTGGATGACGCAGGCAAGCTCACGACTTACCCGGCCATCTACCTCTGGAACCAGAACAACCTGGTGACCACCGACGTGTCCGGCAAGGCCAGCGCGACTGAGGCGCTCGGACTCAACGTGACGCCGGCCTGGGATGATTTCGCCATCCCGCCCGTGCCGCCAGTGCTGTTGAAGTAAGCCGCGCCTGAGGCGCCGCTCGCGCCCGCGCGTGGGTCTCCGTGGACCAGGCCCCCAAGGCACTTTTGCCTTGGGGGTTTTTGCTTCGCGCAGTACGGTGGACCCGTGTCGTCGTTGCCCCACCGCTCACTGCCCGTCGTTGAGCCCGAGCCCCTCGACTGCCTCGCCTGTGGGGCTTGCTGCTTTCAGCGGGAGGGCACCATCCTGGTCACCGATCAGGACGTTGAACGGTGGGGGTCGCTCGGGCGACATGAGCTCGTGGCTGAGCTGGTGGACGGTCACTTTGGCCTGCGCGCCTTCCCGCATGGACCGTCGGGGGCTTGCGTTCACCACGGGACAGCGGACGATCCACACGCCTGTCGCATCTACGAAATCCGCGCGACGGTCTGTCGTGAGTTCAGCTCGGGCTGTGCTCAGTGCCACGAATTCCGACGCGACCGCGGCGTGACCTAGCCCCCAGTTCGACTTGTGCCTCGCGGGAGCCGCGTCGGAGGGCAAGCTCCGACCCATCGACCGAGTGGCGCGCCCGGGACGCCCCGCTAGTCTCCGCCCGTGCCGGTCGTTTGCCTCCATGGAGTTCACAAGGCGCACGGGAACAAGGTGGTCCTGCGCTCCGTCGATTTTACCCTGCGAAGCGGAGAACGCGTGGGGGTCGTCGGCAAAAACGGTGCTGGAAAGAGCACTCTAGCCAAGATCATTGCCGGCCTCGAGGTGGCTGATCAAGGGGAGCTGATCCGCCGACGCGGCGCTCGCATCGCGATGCTCGAGCAGGTGCCACGGTTTGACGGCGATCCGACGGCGGCCGAAGCGGTCATGTCGGGCCTAAGCGCCTGGTCCGAGGCCTCGGCTCGCCATGCCAAGGCTTGTCAGGCTCTGGCCGACGGCCAGGGAGATGTGTCGCAGTGGCTGACCGAGCAGACCTCGGCAGGCGAAGAGGTCGAGCGGCTTGGTGGCTGGGACCAAGACCATCGCGTCGCGGCGATGATGGAAGCACTCGCCGTGCGCAGACCCGACGCTCACATCTCGGAGTTGAGCGGCGGAGAGCAACGCCGCGTCGCGCTGGCGCGATTGCTCATTTCACGGCCTGATCTGGCGATCTTTGACGAACCGACCAACCACCTCGATGCCGAGACCACGGAGTGGCTCGAGCGCACCTTGATCGAGGACTTCCCCTCGGCCGTGCTGCTCATCACTCACGATCGCTACCTGCTCGATCGCGTCGCGATGCGCACGCTCGAGGTCGCCGACGGTGAAGCCTTCTCCTACGATGGCGGCTACGAGCTCTACCTTCAGCAGAAGGCAGAGCGACAGATGCACGCCGCACGCGTCGAGTCCAACCGTCAGAATTTCCTACGGCGTGAGCTCGAGTGGCTACAGCGTCAGCCCAAGGCGCGAACGACCAAGCAAGCAGCCCGCATCGATCGCGCCGAGGCGGCCCTGTCGGTTGATCGCCCACGCACGGAAAAGGCCTTCGAGCTCAACCTCGAGCTGGTGCGCAGCGGCAAGACCATCCTCGAGCTGAAGGACATTTCGGGCGGGATCGGGGGAAAGACCCTGTTTTCGAACGTGACCTTCTACCTGACGCAGGGCGAGCGCGTCGGGATCATCGGCCCCAATGGGAGTGGCAAGACGACGCTGCTTCGCACCCTGCTCGGGCAGCTCCCACCTTCCTCCGGCACGCTGGTTGTTGGGCAAAACACTCGTTTTGCCTACTTCGACCAGCAGCGCAGCGGACTCGAAGACGACAAGACTGTTTTTGAAAACGTGTGCGAAGACAGCTCGCGGATCGAGTTCGCCGGCGAACAGATCGAGCCAAGGACGTACCTTGAGCGCTTCGGTTTCGACAACATGCGGCAGCGTCAACCGGTTGGCTCGCTCTCGGGCGGTGAGCGCGCCCGCGTCGCTCTTGCGCGCCTGCTGCGTCAGGGAGCAAACGTCGTGGTACTCGACGAGCCCACCAACGATCTTGACGTCTCGACCCTGGGCGCCCTCGAATCGATGCTGGTCGACTCGGGTGTCACGGCGCTCGTCGTCACCCATGATCGCTGGTTTCTCGATCGCGTCGCGACGAGCCTGCTGGTCTTCGAGAGCGACGGCACGGTCACCCACAGTCCGGGCAACTACGAGACCTTGCGCCGGCTGCGCGCCGAGCGCGCCCAGAGCCAGCGGCCCGCACCCTCACGTTCGACGGCTCCGGTCGCCAAGGGGGAACGCTCCCAGCGTGGAGCCGGCAAGAAATCCCTCAGTTTTGCCGAAGAGCGCGAGCTCGCGGGACTGCCCGATGCGATCGAGCAGGCCGAGCTAGGAGTGTCCGGTCTCTTGGCAAGCCTGGCTGAGCCGTCCACCTACGCTGGTGGAGGCGCGGAAGCGGCCCGCCTGAACACAGCGCTTGAGCAGGCCAAAGCAGGCGTCGAGCGACTCACGGCGCGCTGGGAAGCGCTTGAGACGAAGAAGAGCCTCGCGGCCTCGTAAGCCACGGCTACGCACTCTCGAGCGCTCGCGACGTAGCAGAGCTGTGCCAGCTCCCGCCGACCCAAGCTCAACGCTTCGGTTGGCGCGACGAGCGCGCGACGACCGCGCGACGACCAGTACTCAGCGCTTCGGTGCCGGCCGCGCAGGGGGTGCGGCCTGTTCGCGACACTTGCAGCGCTGCTCAGGGGGGACATGACCGAGCACCTGCTCGATGTGCATGCCGCAACCAACGTAGGAGGGTTTACCGCAACTGGAACAGACGACGGGTGAGCACATGGGAACCTCTGCGTGTTAGGAGCCACAGACTCCGGGAAAGGATTCACGGCCGTCAAAAGCGCCCCTAAATGCCTGGAATACTCCACCGGGCCCAACGCCCCGGGCCCAACGCCCCGGGTTCGATTCCCGGCGCCTCCACCTGTGCTGGAGTGAGCGTGCTCACGTGACTTGAGGGGACGCCCATCAGGTTTCGTGAGGGGTTCTGGGTGGGCGTTGGTCAGCGGCGCTTTCCGGCAGGCTTCTTGGTGGGCTGACCAAAGGCTTCACGGCAGAGCGTCTCGTCGAGGCGAGACAAATCGCGATCTGCAGCGGTGGCGCAGCAGTTCATGAGCACGCGATAGTTTCCCGCTGAGTGATCGGCCAGGGTGGCCTTCAGCTCCGGGGTCATTAGACTGGGCGCGCCTGCTGCCTCGAGCAGGTGATCGAGGCAGGCCAGCAGCTCATCGGGCGTGGCGTATTGCAGGGTCAATCGGCGGCGGATCCTGCTGCCGAGTGGAAGCAAATCGGGCTTGCGGAGCCGCTCGGCAAGCCGGTCGTCGCCGGCGAGCACGACGCAAAGCAGTTGTCTGGAGTCGAGTTCTTTGCTGGCCAGCATCCGCAGCTCAGTAAGCACGCTAGCGAGCGCCTCTTGGGCCTCATCGATGATCAGCACCGGCCGCGATAGCGATGAGGCAATTTGCTCGGACCACCGCGCTCGCAGGTTCTTAAAGCCTCCCCAACGGTTGTGTGCCTGGAGCTGCACGCTGAAGAGTTCCCCAAGCTCGCGGTAAAAGTCCATGGTACGCGACTGAGGATGCTCCACCGTGCCGACCACCACGTCGCGCAGCTCACTCAGCCCTTTGGCTAGCAGCCGCAACGCAGCGCTCTTGCCCGTGCCAGGCTCGCCGGTGATCATGACATAGCCGCCGTCGGCAATGCTGAGCTGCACCCGGCGCAAAAAGGCGTCCATCGCCGGCGTGATGTGCAAGGCTTCGACCGGCACATCGGGGCGAAATGGGTTGAATTTTAGGCCATACAGGGACTGTAGCTTGGTGGTTATTGTTCAGGCTTCAGCGGCAGCTTCAAATTGATCCAATCTCGGCGTTGGCAGAGATCCACTCCGGCCTTAGCAAAGACGGAGACGACGGCAGGATATTGATCCATTGCCGCCGTGAGTTACTCGGGTAGGCCGAGCTGAGCATTGGGCGATTCTAGGTCGCGGAAGCGCGCTTGGTGCCGCGAGTCTTGGCTACGTGTTGTCGGTAGCTGGGCCCATCGATGTCGATTCGAATCGCGTTCATCGCTAGGCGATCGAGGATCGCTGCAGTCAGGGTTGCGTCGCCCAGG
>JBBRAB010000016.1:0-106320 GCA_038207155.1 Polyangiales bacterium | reverse complement strand
CTCCTGCTCCTGCTCCTGCTCCTGCTCCTGCTCCTGCTCCTGCTCCTGCTCCTGCTCCTGCTCCTGCTCCTGCTCCTGCTCCTGCTCCTGCTCCTGCTCCTGCTCCTGCTCCTGCTCCTGCTCCTGCTCCTGCTCCGGCCGCGGCTACGGCCGAGCCCGCAGCCGCCGCTGCCGCTGCCACGGCCGCCCCCGCCCCCGCAGCCGAACCCGCCAAGGAGGCACCCCCCGCGAGCTACTTCCGAATCGATCATGACTACATGTTCGGCCTGCAGCTCTGGGCCGGCGCGACGCACAAACTGGCGGACTCGATCGGGCTCGCCACCGACATATACATGGCCGAGAACTACGTCGCTGGCGGAGTGCAGAGCTACTGGGGCGAGTTCGACCTCGGTCCTGCGCTTACCTTTGGCCCCGTCGCGGTGACGCCCATGGCCGGTATCGCGTTTGACTGGGCCGCTAAGCGCGCGGTCGCCATCAACGCGCCGCAGCTCTACACGACCGTCAACCTCGACAAGTTCTATTTTGAGTCCTGGGTCTGGACGGTGCTCTACTCGCCCTTCAAGAACGACGTCGCGGACGACTACGTCCACACACGCAACTGGCTGCTCTACAAGGCCACCAACACCGTGTCGGTGGGCCCTCAATTAGAGTACACCTACAACCTTGAAACCAAAAAGACGCAGTTCGGCTTCCCAGTAGGCGGCCATGTCGAGGTGGCGTACGGCGCGGGCAACTCGCTCGGCCTGTTCCTCGGCTACGACACCAAGAAGGACACCCGCGTCGACGGTAACGCGGCGGTCGGTCGTCTCTCCTTCGTTCACAGCTTCTAAGCAACACCCGCGCCCCGAAGGCTGGCTCTCGCGTGGCGGGAGCTGGGATTCGGGCCGCTCTGTATTTGATGCCCGCGGCGAAGCGTTCCTTGCCGCTTGCCGCCGCGAGCGTTCTGACGGCATGCTCGCGCCCATGTCGCGACAGCTCCCGCTTGGCGTCCTTCACCGGCTTGTGCTCACTCTGTGCGCCTTGCTCCTGCTGCCGACAGCGGCGCTCGGCGGGCCGCCGTCGCTGCCCGCCGAGCGCCTCGCGAGCGTGCCGCCTGAGCTCAAACCCTGGATCCCCTGGGTCCTGGCGGGACACGAGACGTCCCAGTGCGTCGCGCGCGACAAGGACCCGCTCTGCCTATTTCCCGGCTCGCTCAGCCTGGATGTGCGAGCGAAATCTGCCGAGTTTGAGCTGCTCGCTTGGGCGGACGCGCCGGCACGCCTGCGCCTGCCCGGCTCGGTCGCCCATTGGCCCGAGCGCGTTTCGGTCGACGGCAAGAGCGCCGTCGTCCTCGATGCAGACGGGCTCCCGACGATTGACCTCGCCCCCGGCGACCATCGCATTTCGGGGGAGTTTCACTGGGAGCAACCGCCAGAGACGCTCGCGCTCGGCGGCGAGACGGGCCTCGTGTCGCTGCGGCTCGAAGGACGTCCCGTGGCCGCACCGCGCCGGGAGAGCGACGGCACGCTCTGGCTTCAAACGGCCGCCACGAGCAGCGCGGCCGACGCGCTTAGCCTGGAGCTGTTCCGGCGTGTGAACGACGGGGTGCCGGTCACGGTGCTCACCCGCCTCGTGTTCGAGGTGAGCGGTAACGCTCGCGAGGTCAAGCTCGGCAAGGTCCTGCCTGCAGGGACGGTCGCGCTGCGACTCAATTCGCCGCTCCCCGCGCAGCTCGACCCCGACGGAACGCTCACGGTTCAAGTCCGTGCCGGCACGCATCAGGTCGAGCTCGACGCGCGCGTCGTCGGGGACGCGC
This sequence comes from Polyangiales bacterium, assembly GCA_038207155.1. GTDB lineage: Bacteria > Myxococcota_A > Polyangia > Polyangiales > Polyangiaceae > FEN-1139. Next base: position 104,525 of record JBBRAB010000016.1, on the reverse strand, counting down.
CAAAACTGACGGCGCCCAAGGTCGAAAGCCCCAGCTGGCCCGAGCTCGAAACCTGGGTATTTTCCCCGAATTCATCGCTGCGCGACGTGGAGATCCACGGGGACGCCCCGATCGAACCCTCGCGCACGCGGCTCAGTCAAGACTGGCGCAACCTCTCGGCCTGGCAATTGCGCTCGGGCCAATCACTCCAGCTCACCACCCGGCGCCGCGGAGAGGCGACCCCACCGCCAAATCAGCTCGAGCTCGAGCGAACCCTCTGGCTCGATCTCGACGGCGCTGCGCTCACCTCGCAGGACCGCATCCACGGCAGCCTCTCCAACGGCTGGCGTCTCGACTGGCCCGACGCAGAACTCGGTCACGTCGCCAGCGCTGGGCGCGATCTATTGATCACGACCGGTCGCGACGGAAAGAGTCGCGGGGTTGAGCTCCGCGACGCTCAGGTCAACCTAGTCGCCGAATCGCGGTGGCTGCGCGGGCGGTCCCTTCCGGCAGTCGGCTTCAACGAAGACGTCAAATCCCTGCGCGCCACGCTCATGCTTCCCCCTGGCTGGACGCTGCTTACCAGTTCCGGCGTCGACTCAGCCCGCGACGCATGGCTCACCAGCTTTGAGCTGTTTGAGTTCTTCTTCGCGGTCGTGATCTGCCTGGCCGTCACCAAGCTCACGCGCTGGTACTGGGGTCTAATCGCGGGCGCGACGTTGCTGCTCTGTCACGGGGAGTCCGATGCCCCGCGCTATATTTGGGCCGCTATCGTGCTGCTCTGGGCGCTGCGCACCGTTGCCAGGGCATGGCTGTTGCGAGCCCTTTCCATCGCGTGGCTCAGCGCCGCCGGCGTCCTCGTCATCCTCACGCTTCAGTTCGTCGTGCCACAGATCCGCTACGCGCTTCACCCGCAGCTCGCAGAACAACAGGAAAGGACGAGCTACGTCGAGCAGGCCGCCAACAATGCTGACAACAAAGAAGGCGGCACCGGCGTGCGCGCCAAGGGCGAAGAAGGCTCGATGGGCAACCCCGCCGCGGCAGCAGCTCCCATGGCTCGCTCTGCAGCCCCGAGTTCACTGCAGATAATGCAGATGGGGTCGTTGCAGAAACAAGGTCCGGCGGTGAACCTCTCGCAGGATCCGACTGCAGTCGTGCAGACGGGGCCCGGACTTCCCACCTGGAAGTGGAAGGCAGTGCCCCTCGGTTGGTCTGGTCCGGTCGAACGCCAGCACCAGATGCGGCTTTGGCTGCTCTCGCCGCTGCAAACCGGGCTGCTGATGGCGCTGCGCGTCGGCCTGCTGCTCGCGCTGCTCGGCCTCGTCCTTCGGCGTGGCTGGAGCGCCGCCCCCATCAAGACTCGCGCCGCCGCGCCAGTGCTGTTGCTGCTGGGGCTTAGTCTCCTTCACGCCTCGCCCGCCAACGCAACGCCGGCCACCGCGACGCTCGACGCGCTGCGCGACAGGCTACTCGCACCCGCCAGCTGCTTGCCCAATTGCCTCAGCGTCGGTGCCGCCCGCATCACGGCCAAGGGGGACGAGCTAGCGCTTGAATTTGAGGTCGCCGCCGCGACGAGGGCCGTATTCCGCGTCCCGGGTCCGCTCGCCTCTTGGATGCCGCAAGGCGTGGAGGTAGACGGACACCGCTCCAGTGCTCTAACGGCAAGTCCCGATGGGTTCCTCTTGCTGCGACTCGAGGCGGGTGCCCACCGCGTCAGACTCGTGGGTGCCGTCCCTGGAAACGAGCTCACCCTGGCCTGGCCAGACACGCCGCACAGCGCGTCATTCTCGAGCGCTGACTGGGACGCCGCGGGTCTCAAAGCGGGCCAACGCCCCGCGAGCTCACTGCAGCTCACGCGTCGCCCGAGCTCGCAACCCAGCGCCGCCAAGCCCACGCAAGCAGCGGCGATCCCGCCCTGGCTAGAGGTCACGCGCTCGATCGAGCTCGGTGTCACGTTCCGAATCACGACCCACCTCCGGCGGCTCACCGCAGCTGGCACGCCCATCGTTCTGCGGTATCCGCTGCTCGTAACGGAACGCATCACCCAGCCCGAGCGCCCCGTAGAAAACGGTCAGGTCATCATCAGCTTCGGTCGGGACGATACGGAAGCCAGCTTTGAATCGCTGCTGGACACCCTGCCAACGCTCGCGCTTTCGGCCCCGAAGGACCTGCCGTTTTACGAGATCTGGCAGGTTCAGGTGGGTGAGATCTGGAGCGTCGCGCCGAGCGGGCTCGTGCCACTCGCAAGCCAGAGCGAGCAAAAGCACAGCTGGCTCTTTCGCCCTTGGCCGGGCGAATCGGCGCGCTTTGACGTGAGCCGTCCTTTCGGTTCGCCCGGCAGCACCAAGACGATCGACGCGGTGAACATCGACACGTCACCCGGCACGCGACTCGGAACGACCGTGCTTACCCTGCAGCTGCGCTCAAGCTTGGCCGCGATGCAGCGCATTACGCTGCCGGCGGGGAGCCGCATCGACTCCATTTTTGTTAACGAGCAGCCGCGCCCATTTTCCCCGAACGAATCGCAGGTTGCGCTGGCCATCGCGCCCGGCAAGACGGACATCAAGCTCACGTTCCGCGAGAACCGCGGACTGTCGCTGCTCTATCGCTCGCCGGAGCTCCGCGTCGATGGCAATGCCGTCAACGCCAACCTCACCTTGTCGCTGCCGGACAATCGTTGGCTACTGGCCACCACGGGCCCCAGTTGGGGGCCAGTGCTGCTGTTCTGGCCCTACGCGCTCGCAGTGCTGCTCGGAGCCTGGATACTTGGCCGCGTACCGCGCTCTCCGCTCAAGACCTGGCAATGGCTGCTGCTCGGTGCCGGACTCACGCAGCTTCCAGCGGCCGCCGTCGCAGTCGTCCCGGTGTGGTTCTTTCTTTTGTGGTGGCGTCGTGACTACGTGACCACGTCGCGTTGGCGACACAACTGGCTGCAGGTTGGGATCGTTGGGCTCAGCATCGCCATGCTGGGCGTGCTGATCGCCGGCGTCTACTTGGGACTCGTCGTGAGCCCCGACATGCAGGTCGCGGGAACGGATTGCTCTCAATCGCGGCTGCATTGGTACGTCGATCACGTCGCGGGTCAGCTTCCGCAACCCTGGGTCCTGAGCGCGCCCCTCTGGACCTTCCGTCTGCTCATGCTCGCCTGGGCGTTCTGGCTCGCGCTCTCGCTGATCGCGTGGCTCCGTTGGGGCTACGCCTGTTTCGTCAGCGGCTCCGCTTGGCAACCTCGACCGCAGCGCGCCTACGCCACGCCGCAGCCAACCCCACAGCCCGAGACGCCCGAAGCACCGGCCCCAACCGCTGCTCCGCCTGTGTAGGATTGACGCGCTCGCCGGACGCTGGTCGGGTTTAGCAACCCGGCCAGCCCATCCGCGCGAATACTCAGTAGTCGTGCAGCGCCGCTGCAATTGCGGCGATTTATGCTAACCGGCCAGACGGTTCTGGCTGAGAAATCCTGTCTCCGCGTGAGCCAGATCCACGGGCGTCACCTCGCCACTGCGGTCATGCTTCGCCCACCTCGCAGCCCGCTGGCCCACCCCGGACCGGCGCTCGCTCAGAGTCACAAGGTGAACGCCTCATGTGTGGAGTCTTCGGCATCTACGGACACCCAGAAGCGGCCAATCTCACCTATTTGGGCCTGCATGCGCTCCAGCACCGCGGTCAGGAGAGCGCTGGAATCGTCACGAGTGACGGTGAACAGCTCTCGGTGCACCGAGGCATGGGTCACGTCATTGATGTCTTTCCGCCCGAGCAGCTCGCCAAGCTGAAGGGTGAATCAAGCATCGGTCATGTGCGTTACTCGACTGCCGGAGGGTCAGCGATCAAGAACGCCCAGCCGATCGCCGTCGACTACTCGCGTGGCTCGATCGCCGTCGCGCACAACGGCAATCTGACCAATGCCGAAGCCCTGCGCGAAAAGCTCGAGGAGCGCGGCAGCATCTTCCAGTCTCAGGCGGACACGGAGGTGATCGTCCATCTGATCGCGATCAGCACCCAACGCGCAGTCGAAGACCGCATCGCGGACGCTCTGACCCAGGTTGAAGGCGCATTTTCGCTGATTTGTCTGACGGACCAGACACTCGTCGCCGTTCGCGATCCCCTCGGGATCCGACCGCTCTGCCTTGGGCTGCTGCCAGGGCCGAACCCGTGTCACGTCGTCTCGAGTGAATCGAGTAGCTTTGAGTTGATCGGCGCGCGCTTCGTGCGCGACATTGATCCGGGCGAGATGGTGGTGATCGATCCCCGTGGTCTCCGGAGCTCGCGACCGTTCCCGAAGGCGCAACGCAAGATGTGCATCTTCGAGTACGTGTACTTCGCGCGCCCGGACTCGACGCTCGACGGCATCAATGTCTACGAGGCTCGCAAGAACCTCGGTCGTCGCCTCGCCGACGAGCATCCGGTCATCGCTGACGTCGCGATCGCGGTCCCGGATTCGGGCATGCCTGCCACGATCGGGTTCGCCGAACGCGCCGGGATCCCCTTCGAGCTTGGCCTCGTCCGCAGCCACTATGTCGGACGGACCTTCATCGAACCGCAACAGAGCATTCGCCATTTCGGCGTCAAGTTGAAGCTGGCGCCGGTCGCCCCGGTGCTCGAGGGCAAGCGCGTCGTCATCATCGACGACAGCATCGTGCGCGGCACGACGAGTCGCAAGATCGTTAAGATGGTGCGCGCTGCGGGCGCAAAAGAGGTCCACCTGCGGATCTCGAGTCCGCCCAACCTCTGGCCCTGTTACTACGGGATCGACACCCCGACGCATTCGGAGCTGATCGCCTCGAGTCATACGCTGGCGGAGATCAACCAGTACGTCACCAGTGACAGCCTGGGCTATCTCTCGCTCGATGGCATGATCACCGCCGTGGAGGCCGCGCGACGCGGCGCACGTCCCGCGGGTCATTTGCCCGTGCTCGAGGGGGGCAGCGCCGATCCACGTGAGACCTTCTGTCACGCTTGCTGGAGCGGGAAATACCCGATCGAGTTCGTGCCGCATCCCCGCCACCGGCAGATGCGACTGCTCGACACTTGAGCGCGGCCCCGTCGGCTAGCGCGGAGGGGTGCCACCCGCGAGCGAGCGCTCACAGTCGAGCCCGACGTAGCCCACGCCTCGCTGGTCGGCGCCCATGAACTGAAAAATAACGCCAAGTTTGCCCCGGCCGTGACTGAGGCCGGGCTCGAACAGGTCCCCCTGGTAGTTCGTCAAAGCCACCGCGGGGGCCAGCGGTTCGAGCTCGGAACTCAGCACGAGCGAACGCAGCTGCAGGGTGCCTGGGGTGGAGGCGTCGTCCGAGCTGACGAGCAGCAGTCGGTCGCCCAGCGAGACGGCAGCATGGCCGCGCGACAGGGACTGTCCGGAGCTCAGTAGCGTCTCGGATCGGAGGAGCTGCGCCTGCTCATCCAAGACCAAGCCGTAGACACCTGGCCCCCAACCTTGCTCATGCTCGCCATAGACGACCAAATAGCGACCGTTGAGGTAGCTCAGGGTCGGATGGATCGGAGCGCGACGGGTCGGCAGGAGCTGCGCCTTGCCCTTCGGCTCAAGGCTTCGACTCAATTGCAGAAATCCGAGTCCGTCCCCCCCGGCCAAAGCATAGACCAAGCCAGCGCCAGTCTTGCCAAGGGCTAGCCGCGGAGCGCGCGCATCCTCGCTTGGACCGGTCAGCTCAACGCGGTTGCCGAGCAGAGCACCGTCGCGCGAGATGCGCACGCCGTAAACGCGGTAGCGGTTGCTGCCTGCGTCGTCTGCCCAGACCAAGAGGTATTCCTCCCCGGTCCAGGCGAGATCGGGCTGAATGCTGAAACCACGCTCGCTCGTCACCTGGAGATCGGGCGCCAGCTTGCTGCCGTCGCGATCGAAGCGATTGAAAAAGATGTCGAAACTATTGCCGCGCCGGTCTTCCCAGGCGCTGGCGTAAACACCCGCTTCGAACAGCAGCGGTCCCGCCATCGAGTCGGCCACCGTGCGAGTCATCGCCGTGGCCGGCACTTGCAGCTGACCGCTCGGGGAAATCGCTAGAAATTGGCTCTGCCAATGGCCCGTCGAGGTCGCCAGGGTGATCCCAAAGCGCTCCCCATCGAACGCGATGTCGCCGGCCTGAGGCGTTCCATCGGCGGGACTCGTGAGTGCCAGAACGTCGCTCGACGAAGTGTAGGTCTGGTTGCCGTCGTCGATGATCCCGTTGCAGTCGTTATCGACGCCATCGCATAGCTCGGTCCCACCGGGGTGAGCCAGGGCGGAAGCATCGTCGCAGTCGTTGCCACAGCTCGTGGTCTTGGCGTCCTGCGTCACGCTCACAATGGCCGAAAAGCTATCGTGATCGGCGTCCGGAGCCACCGGCTTGAACTCACAGGTACCGGTAGTCGGTTCGCAGCGATCGGCGGTGCAGGCGTCACCGTCACTGCACTCGGTTTTGTGAACCGTCTCGCACCAGCCGCCCGCACAGACGCGCTCGCGACAGCGATCGCCATCGACGCAGTCGACCGTCGTCTCGCAGGGCTGCAGTGGCTCACCCGACCCCTGATGCAGCTCGGAACGTCCCCCACAGGACCAGACCCCGAGCATAGAAACGAGCAGCATCGACGCGAATCCGCACCGCGCCAGTGAGCGACGCAGCCCCGGCGGGCTCAGAAACATGCGCCAACCCCCGGCACGTCGATCGGCTCGCAGAATAGCCCAAACGGGCAGCCGGACCTGCCTTCGAGCGGACAGAGCTGACTGCAACTCGTCCCGAGCGACGAGACGACGCAGCTGTGACCCGAGGCGCAATCCGAGTCGCCCTCGCAGTGGCTCCATTGACTGCCCGACCCCACTTGTGAGCAGCTGAAGCGATAGGATTCAGGCTGACATGGCCGTGAAGGGTAGCTCACGTCGGGGTAGCAGCCCTCGCCGGGCCCGCAGCCATTGCCGCCCGAGAAGGGCTGACAACCGAACTCCACGACCGGGCGCGGTTGCTCCGGACAGGCCGGCTCTACGTAGCTCGACCCGGCTGCCCCACCCGCTGCTGCGGGACCGCTCGCCCCCGAACCTCCAAGCCCCGCGCCGCCGTCGCCGGGTAAGCGCTGCCCAGCAGCCCCAGTCGCGTTGCCCTGGGCACCCGCCGCAAAGGGCTGCGAGTCCACCGACCCGCCGCAAGCGGTCAACGCCAGTCCAAGCAGCAAGATTTCTCGTCGCATCATGGTCGGCTCGACTCTCTACCACCGGCGGAGGCACCCCGTCGGGAATCGACCGGGTCTAGCCTGGCGGGCCCGCAGCGCCGCCGCAGGGCAAGATACCGCAAATTCGCGAGCTGCGCCGCAAGATCAGCCCCACGGCTCAAGCCACGATCCACGCGCTGCTCTTGCGGTCACACCCCCAGCCTTGCTACAGCCTTGCCGATGCCGTTCCACCGAGCTCTGCTGCTGACGGTCCTCGCCGGCGCCTGCCAGCGCGTTGAAGCGCCCCCGCCGCCCCCCGCCACTGCGCTTCCAGCGGCCGCCACACCGGCAGCGCAGCCGAGGGCCAGCACGCCGCCAAAGCCAATCTGCCTGGTGCCAACGCCCGAGCAGCAGCCGCCAGCTGCCAAGCGCGCTGAGCGCTGTCCGCAGCCGGCAGCGGAAGGTCCCAAACTGCGCCACGGCCGAGTCGAATTCAGTCAGGCTGCGGCCAAACCGAGCATGGACGTGGAATGGGCAACGAGCGAGCAAACGCGCGCGCGCGGACTGATGTTTCGCACCGAGCTTAGCGAAAATTCCGGCATGCTGTTTAGCTGGGACGAGCAGTCGATCCGCTCCTTTTGGATGAAAAACACCTGCATTCCACTGGACATGCTGTTCATCGAGCAGAGCGGATTCATCACCGGCATCCTCGAACAGGTGCCCGTGTTGAACGAAGAGGCCCGCAGCATCCCCTGCGCCGTCGCCCACGTGCTCGAGCTCCCCGCAGGCTACTGTCGCCAGCACGGAATCGTTGCTGGCCAAACCGTTCAATTCCAACTTCCAGCCGTCCCGTGAAGCGAACCATGCGCTCGAATCTCCTGATTTCCTTCCTGTTTGTGACCCTCTCCCTCGCCGCATGCCGCGACAAGACGCCCGCCCCCGAGGCGGAAGCGACACCGGAGCCGACCCCGGTTGCCAGTGCCGCGGCTGTTACGTCGAGCTCGCCGCAGCTCGTCAAAACTCCGCCACCCGCAGCCCGACCTGCCGCTCCTGTCGCGCCCGACGATCCACTTCAGGGTCAATTCGAGCTCGCCGCCGCGACCAAGGATCTCGCCGGTTCGGGGCGCCTGATCGCCGAAATTGACACCAGCCAAGGCAAGCTGATCTGCGACCTATTCGCAGACCGCGCACCAACTACGGTTGCCAACTTCGTCGGGCTGGCGCGCGGACTGCGGCCGTACAAGGACCCCGCGACCAAGCAGTGGGTCACGCGTAAGGGCTACGACGGCACCACGTTTCACCGCGTTATCAAGGGATTCATGATCCAAGGCGGTGATCCAGAGGGTACTGGCAAGGGCGAGCCAGGCTATGTGATCCCCGATGAGGTTTGGTCCGGCGCGAGCCACGATCAGCGCGGACTCATCTGCATGGCCAACCGTGGACCGAACACCAACGGCATGCAGTTCTTCGTGCTCGATGCCCCGGCCAAGCACCTCGACCGCAGCTACACTATTTTCGGCGTCTGCGGCCCGGAAGAGGTGATCGAAAAGCTGGCGTCGACCCCCGTCGAGGGCGAGCACCCCAAGAGCGCCCCGAAGATCCGCAAGGTGACGATTCGACACGCCAGCAAGTAGCAATACGGCAATTATTGCCGCATTTTTCGGCAACGCGGTCCGCGTGCCCAAAAGGGACGCGGGCCGCTGCGCATCGGCTCGCGTGAAATAGGAGCGCGCGCCAGGCGCGACAATCCGCGTTGAGTCAGTCCGGCTGAAACAGGATGCGCTGACTCGGATCGACAAAGTAGTACTGCTCGAAGCCAGGACGCTGAAAGCTGCGAGCCCCAAACAGGTTCACTGCGAGCGCCACGCCCGCGACCAGGCGGAAAACCCAGCCGAACCGATAGCCCCCGACCGCCAGCAGCAAGAACAAGAGCGGGGCGTAGTCATTCGAGAAGCGCTGGCCAAATTGGAACCAGCCGGTGTTCTGGTAAAGCAGCGTGGGGAGGGCCACGAGCAGCAACGTCACCTGCAAGCTGCGTTGCAACACCGAACGCCGCCGAGGCCACAGCAGGGCCAAATAGAAGGGGCTGGTGAGCCAGAGCGCCAGGCCATGCCCGTTGATCCTCCAGACGGCGCCCGGCTCGCCACCGGGGCTAAACGGCAGTCCTGCCAGCACGACGGCGAGATTGCGTCCGAGGTAGTGATACGAAAACAGGCCCCAGGTCTCGATGCGGATCTTCCAGGCCACGCTCAAGTAACGGTAGCCAAACTCCGTCACCACGCCGAACCGAACCCAATTGTAATAGGCGAGCGCTGCGACCATCACTACGACGGGAGTCGCAAAGCTGGCTAGCTCAACGAGTAAGCGGCGTCGCGCGACAGAGCCCGCACCCGCGCGATATTTCCGCAGCGCCTCAAACAGGAAGAAAATCGCAGCAAAACCCAGTGGAGTGCGCGACCCGAGCGCTGCCGCGAGCGCGATGCCAGCCAGCCAAGGGCGACTCGCACCCAGACTGGCAAGTAGAAACGTCCATGTCGCGACCGCCGCCACCACATGCGCCGCAAACCAAACGGTACCCTGGAGTGACGAAAAAAAATAGACGCTGCCAAACGCGTACAGCAGTGCCAAGCCGTAGGCCTGAGCGTCGCTCAACCGCGCCAGCCGCAGCGCGCGAAGCCGCTCGAAACAGCGCCAAGCCAGCACCGGAGCAAGCGGCGCGAGCAGCAGATAGACCGCCCCATCGCAGAGCGACTCGGCCGAATGAACGGAGGCCAAGAACGGAATCAGGAGCAGCGCTGGCACCGGCGGAAAAACGACGTACCAACGCCCATCGTAGAGCGCAAAATCATTGCCGTAGGCGTAGCTCGGGGGCGGACCCACCAAGGCCGAGCGCCCGTTCAGCCATGCCTCAGCCTGCAGGGCGAAATGATTGAACGGGGTGTGCTGGTGCCAAATCGTGGGCGCCGCCACCAGCGCGTAGACCAGCAGGACGAGCAGATAGAGGAGCCCCGCGTCGACCCATTTCGATTGCCAGCGCTTTGGTAGCTCGCGGCTCAACATCGCGGCCAGACGCTATCACGCCCGCATCCTCGAAGGGCCATCGAGGGACCCGCCGGGCCGGCCCCAGACGCCCCTGGAGGGGCCCCCCGCGGCGACCTGGCTGCTCGGCGGCATTGCCGATGCCCTCCCCGGGCGCTAGCGTCCGCGCCGTGATGTCGCCGACCTTCACTGTCCGGATTGCCGATCTTGAGCGTGGCCCCAAGTCGTGCGAATGGGAGCTGTCGTGCGACTGGCTCAAGTCCGCCTTCGAAGCCACCGAGCTGACCGCTGAGGCTCCCGGACGCGCCGAGCTGACCATCTCCAAGACGGGCGACCGCGTCCTCGTCGAGGGTCACGCGAGCGTGACTGTGAGCCTCCCCTGCTCGCGCACGCTCGACCCGGCCAGCTACGACCTCCGCGCTGAGGTGCGGCTGTCGCTCTCGCCCGTCGCTGCCCCCGCTCGACCCGACCGGCGCGCCCCCAGGCCCGGCCCGGAAACCAGTGGAGCAGCCGCGGGCCGGACACGCCGCCCGCAGACGGCTGAGGAGCGAGAGCTGAGTGATCAGGAAAGTGAGCAAGACACTTACGAGGGCGAGCAAATCACGCTCGATGACTTCCTTCGTGAGTTCTTGTTGCTCGAAGTTCCGATGATGCCGTTGCGATCCGACTTGCGCGCGGACTCGGAGCCGGCTATCCCCCCGTCCCCTCGGGAGTCCGTTGACGGCGATCCCGACTTTATCGATCCCAGGCTGCAGCCCCTCGCTGCAATCGCGGAACGTCTGAAGAATAAGAAGGAGTAGGACCCGTGGCAGTCCCCAAGCGACGCAAGACGAGCAGCAAGCGTGACATGCGACGTGCGAATCACGACAAGGTGATCGCACCAAACGTCGTGCCTTGCGCGAATTGCGCAGCCCCCATGATTTCGCACCGAGTATGTCCGTCTTGCGGATTTTACAAGGGCAAGCAGGTGGTTGGCGCGGCAGCGGAGACGATCGAGCCTACGGGCGAGTAACCATCGCCCGCCGACAGCGCCTCTCCGCTCGAACGTTCCCGGCAGCTTTGCCGGAAGTGACCTCGAGCGGCGGGGCGCGGTGCGCATGCCTTGCCTGGCGAATCGGAGAGCAGTCGGATGTCCACGGAGCAGCAGACTTTTCCGCGTAGTCGGATCGCTGGCACAGGTTCGTATGTTCCCTCGCGGGTCGTGACCAACGACGAGCTCGCTCGCCTCGTTGACACCTCCGATCAGTGGATCCAGCAGCGAGTTGGCATCCGTGAGCGCCGCTACGCTGCCCCTGGCGAAGCCTCAAGCGATCTCGCGCTCGTCGCCGCCCAGCGCGCACTCGAAGCCGCCGGACTGACTCCCGACGATCTCGACATGATCGTGGTCGGCACTGTCACCCCGGACACACCGCTGCCCGCTTGCGCCGCGTATCTGCAGAAGAAGCTCGGCTGCAAGGAAATCCCGTCGTTTGACGTAGCCGCGGCCTGCGCGGGATTTCTCTACGCGCTGTCCATCGGCGACCAATTCATCCGTACGGGCATGATGCGCAACGTGCTGGTCGTCGGGGTGGAAACCCTCACCAGCATCATGGATTTCACCGATCGGAACACCTGCGTTCTGTTTGGTGACGGCGCGGGCGCCGTCGTGCTGTCGCGTACCGACGACACCAGTCGAGGCTGGGTGCTCTCGACGCAGCTGCACACCGACTCGACCCTCGCCGATGCACTCTGTATTCCGGCAGGCGGCAGTCGTGAACCGGTCACTGCCGAGATTCTCGAGCAGCACCGCAACAAGGTCTACATGAACGGGCAGGACGTGTTTCGCGTCGCCGTTCGCAAGCTCACCAGCGCCTCGCTGGCGGCCGTAGCCGCAGCAGGCCTTGAGCCCTCCGATATCGACTGGGTCGTGCCGCATCAGGCCAACCTTCGAATCATCGATCAGGTGGCCGCTCGCCTGAGTGTTCCGTACGAGCGGGTTGTCATCAACATCGCGACGCGCGGCAACACCTCGAGTGCCTCCATTCCGATTGCACTCGACGAGGCGGTCCGCGAGGGTCGCATTTTGCCCGGGCACCGAGTACTGATGTGCGCCCTGGGCGCCGGTATTTCATGGGCCAGTGCGCTCGTTCAGCTCTAGTTTGCTTGAGCTGATAACCGCCTGACCCCAACCCCGACGCTCAGCGTCGCGGCAGACAGGAGAATAATCGTGACGATTGCATGGCTCTTTCCGGGACAAGGCACGCAGGCGGTCGGCATGGGCAAGGCGCTGTTCGACGGCTCGCCCGCCGCTCGTGAGGTGTTCGAACGCGCAGATGCAGCCCTCGGCTGGTCGATCTCAAAGCTGTGTTTTGAGGGTCCTGCTGAGCAGCTCACGCTGACAGCCAACACTCAGCCTGCGATTTTGACCACCAGCATCGCCGCCTTGGCTGCGCTGCGTGAGGCCCTGCCCGACCTGGCTCAGCCGAGCTTCGTCGCTGGACACTCGCTCGGCGAGTACAGCGCCCTCGTGGCGGCCGGGGCCCTCAGCCTCGAAGACGCCGTGCGCGTCGTCAACCTGCGCGGAAAAGCCATGCAGGAGGCCGTGCCCGCGGGCGTTGGCGCGATGGCCGCCATCATGGGTGCAACGCCCGAGCAGATCACCCAGTTGTGCGTCGAGGCGGCGGGCGACGAAATCGTGTCCCCCGCCAACTTCAACACCCCTGGGCAGGTCGTGATCTCGGGTCACGCCTCCGCGGTGGAGCGCGCCAAGGCCGCCTGCAGCGCAGCCGGCCTAAAGGTCATTCCGCTCAACGTCAGCGCACCCTTCCACTGCGCCCTAATGGTGCCCGCGGCCAAGGCCGTGCAGGCCGCGCTCGCCGAGCTGACCATCAACGCCCCCAGCTGCCCGGTCGTCTCGAACGTGGAAGCAACCCCCAATGGGGATTCGACTCGCATCGCTGAGCTGCTGGTCCGTCAGGTCGACGGCACGGTGCGCTGGGAACAGTCCGTGCGCGCCATGGCTGACGCCGGAGTCACCAAAGCTCTGGAGATCGGTCCGGGCGCCGTGCTTGCAGGAATGGTGAAGCGTATCGACAAGCGCATCAGCGTGTTGTCGGTGGGCGATGCCGCCGGGATCGCCAAAGTTGCCGCGTTTTTGGCGTAAAATATGAAGGATGGGCGCCGCGAAGCGGATTTCGCAGGAGCGGCGCCGCTGCCTACCCGCTTTCGCACGGCGATTTCCCTCTGGACGCCGAGCGGAGCGTGCTAAGTAGGCGCCCGACGACAGGGGTGGATCGCCCCGTTCGGATCGAATCGAGAACCTGGCATGTTCGACCTAACCGGCAAAGTGGCACTCGTCACGGGAGGCTCCCGAGGCATTGGACGCGCAACCGCGCTCGCTCTCGCCTCGCGAGGCGCCCAGGTCATTGTCGGCTACGCAATCAGAGAGGCTGCTGCTGCCGAGACGGTCGCCCTGATCGTCGCCGCAGGTGGAACTGCTGAGACGCTCGCGCTCGACGTGTCCGCTGGAGATGTGGCAGAGAAGGCCATTGCCGAGGTTGCCAAGCGCCTCGGTCGTCTCGACATCCTGGTGTCCAACGCGGGGATCTCGATCGACGCCCTGCTGCTTCGCATCAAGGACGAGGATTTTGACCGCGTCCTTTCGGTCAACCTCAAGGGCGCCATCTACGCCGCCCGTGCTGCCTCCAAGCTGATGATGCGCCAGAAATGGGGCCGCATCGTGTTTGTCTCAAGCGTCGTCGGCGAGATGGGCAACGCAGGTCAGACCATGTACGCAGCCTCGAAGGCGGGCCTGATCGGCGCCACCAAGAGCCTGGCGCGCGAGTACGCTGCGCGCGGCGTGACGGTCAACGCCATTGCCCCGGGCTATGTCGAGACGGACATGACCGGAGCCCTCACCGACGAGCAGCGAGCCGCCATGGTGAGCAATATCCCGGCTGGTCGCGCTGCCTCCCCCGAGGAGATCGCAGCCGCCGCCGTCTACCTCGCTTCCAATGAAGCCGCCTATGTGACGGGGCACGTGCTCCGAATCAACGGCGGAATGTACATTTAACTCTCACTATCGACAATGAACGCCTCCACGGTGGAGGCAGCAACGCTGGAGCGGGCATCAGCCGCTCCCCTTTTGGAGGAAACATGGCTGAAGGGCGCAACATCGAGGCCGAGGTCAAGCGAATCATCAAGGAGCAGTTGGACGTGGAGGACGACCAGATCAAACTGGAAGCTTCCTTTACGGACGATCTGGGCGCCGACTCGCTCGGGCTCGTTGAATTGGTGCTCGCATTCGAGGAGTCGTTCGAGATCGACATCCCCGACGAGGACACCGAGAAGATCAAGACGGTCAATGACGCCGTCGAGTACGTCAAGAAGGCCATGGGCGCCTAAGAGCCCGTAGTTTTCCCGTTTCTCAACCCATTCGGTCCAGCAGGTAGTTTATGGAACGCGTCGTCGTCACGGGAGTAGGCATGGTCACCCCGGTAGGGGTGGACACCGAATCGAGTTGGCAAGCATTGACATCAGGAAAGAGCGGAGCTGGTCCGATTACGCTCTTTCCCGTCACGCCTGACTACCCGACTCGCATTGCCGCTGAAGTTAAGGGCTTCGAACCGACGAAATACGTCGAAAAGAAGAAGCTCAAAGAGATGGCGCGCTTCATTCCCTTCTCCTTGGCTGCCACGACCATGGCAATCCAGGAGTCCGGGCTGGAACTGACCGAAGAGCTCAAGGAAGAGGTTGGCGTCTACATCGGCGTCGGCCTCGGTGGGCTCCAAGAGCTCGAACAGTGCGCACACCTGCTGCGCGACAAGGGACCGAAACGCATCAGTCCCTACTTGATCCCCTCAATTATCGCCAACATGGCGGCGGGTCAGGTCTCGATCCACTTTGGACTCCGCGGTCCGAGCTTTTGCCACACCAGTGCCTGCGCCTCGAGCGCGCACGCGATTGGCGAAGCCTTCCGCCTGATCCAATACGGCAAGGCCCCGGTGATGATCGCCGGCGGCGCCGAAGCAACGATTACCCCAGTCGCGATCGGTGGCTTTGCAGCCATGTTCGCACTGAGCCGTCGCAATGATGATCCCGAGGGCGCCAGCCGCCCCTGGGACACCGGTCGCGACGGGTTCCTGTGCGGCGAGGGTGCTGCCACGCTCGTCCTGGAGTCGCTCAGTCACGCACAGGCTCGCGGTGCCAAGATCCTCGCTGAGATCAAGGGCTACGGCGCGTCGTGCGACGCCTACCACATTACCAAGCCTGTCCCGGGCGGCATCGGTGCACTGCGCGCCATGCGCCAGGCGCTCAAGGATGGCGGCGTCGCTCCCGAGCAGGTCGAGTACGTCAATGCCCATGGTACCTCCACCCCAGCCGGGGACGTGGAAGAAGCCAAGGCGATCTGCGAGATTTTCGGCTCGCACGCTCTCGACAAGAAGCTCTGGGTGAGCTCCACCAAGTCGATGATGGGTCATCTGCTGGGTGCAGCCGGCGCGGCTGAAGCTGCCGTCTGCGTGCAGACGATTCGCACTGGCTTGATTCCGCCAACGATCAACCTCGTGGACCAGGATCCTCAGGTGCCGCTCGACTGCGTGGCGCTCAAGGGCCGCGAGCGCAAGGTCCGGATGGCTATGTCCAACTCGTTTGGATTTGGTGGCACCAACGCCTCTCTGTTGATCTCGGCTTTCGAAGGCTGATTTCCAGTTCTGCCCAGAGCCCGACCCCTCGGTCCTTTTCGGATTTTAGGGTAGTCGGGCTCTCGGCGTTTGGGGCCCAGCTCGCAGCCCTCAGGACTGCCCCGGCGCAGTTCCCCGACGCTCCAAGCGGTCTGGGGAGGTTGGGGCCCCAGCCTCCTTCAGGTCTGTGCTAGGAGTTCGTCCGAAATGGAGTGCCCGTTTTGCCGCCAGCTCGACAGTCGTGTCGTGGACTCCCGCCTCGTGGCGGGCGGTACCGTGACCTGGCGTCGTCGAGAGTGTGACGCCTGCCGCAAGCGCTTCACGACCTACGAGCGCGTCGAGCACACGCTTCCGAGCGTCGTAAAGAAAGAGGGTCAGCGCGAACCCTTCGATCGGCAAAAGCTCCTGCGCAGCATGCAGATCGCCTGTAACAAACGCTCGGTCTCCACGGACGTGCTCGAGGAGCAAGCCGTGGAACTGGAGCGCGAGCTCGCCGAAAGCGGCGAGCGGGAAATTCCCAGTCTAGCGATTGGCCAGCGCGTCATGGAGCGGCTCAAGAAGCTCGACGGCGTCGCCTACGTGCGTTTTGCAAGCGTCTATCGCTCGTTTCGCGACGTCGATGAGTTCATGGACGAGATGAGCAAGCTCGTTCGCTCGCGGAGTCCGGAGTAGTTCGCCATGGCAGAGATCCACATCCAGCTGATGACGCGGGCGATCGAGCTTGCGCGCCTTGGCGATCCGTCACCTAACCCGCACGTCGGTTGCGTGCTGTCGCGCGAGGGAGAGATTGTCGGTGAGGGATATCACGTTCGCGCAGGCCGTGAGCATGCCGAGGTGGTCGCGCTTGAGCAGGCGGGGGACAAGGCACGCGGAGCAACCGCCTACGTCACCCTGGAGCCATGCAGTCATCAGGGACGCACCCCACCCTGCGTGGACGCACTGATCGCAGCCCGCATAGCCCGCGTGGTGGTCGGTTGTCGTGATCCGAACCCGAACGTGGACGGAGGCGGCGTCGAACGACTGCTGGAGGCGGGAATTGAGGTCATCAGCGGCGTGCTTGAGAAAGAGTGCCGCGCACTGATCCGCCCTTGGTCAAAGTTCATCACCGACGGCAGCACGTACCTCACGCTCAAGTTGGCGCTCTCCCTCGACGGTCGTACCGCGACGCGCTCCGGCGCCTCCAAGTGGATCACCTGTCCGGAATCCCGCGCCCGTGTGCACGAGCTAAGAGGCGCCCACGACGCAGTCATGGTCGGGATCAACACGGTGAGCAGTGACGATCCACGCCTCACAGTGCGTGAAGTCCCAGGTCGAAGCCCGATCCGCGTCGTGGTCGACAGCAAACTGCGACTCCCTATGAACAGCCAGCTCGTGACCACCGCGGGGGAGATACCCACCTGCGTCATCACCACCCTAGACTCGTCTCGCGCAGTCGGAGATTCGCTCGAGTCGTCGGGTGTCAGTGTGATACGGGTCCCTCCGACCGCCGAGGGTCGCTGCGACATGCGCCTGGCATTGGTGGAGCTCGCCGCACGCGAAGTCGTGAGCGTCCTCTGCGAGGGCGGAGCCGAGCTCGCCGGCAGTCTGTTAGCGGACGGTCTGGTGGACGAACTGCATGCCTTCATCGCGCCCGTGCTGCTCGGGCCGCGCGGGCGCCCGGGTGCAGTTGATTGGGCGGGGCCTGAATCCCCGACAGACGCTCCGCGCATCGAGCAGCCGCGCTGGGAGCTCTGCGGAACCGATGCCTACGTCTCGGGGCGCCTGATTTACCCGAAGCGCCGCTGAGCAGCAGCAGTAGTTTGCGAGCCTGCTCGCTCGGTGTTAGCTGGTGCCCCGTCCATGGCCCTGCGAAAGATCCTCAAGTACCCCGATCCCCGACTTCGCGAGAACGCCCTGCCCGTCACGGTGTTCGACGCCGACCTCCGGCAGCTGCTCGAGGACATGGCAGAGACGATGTACGACGCCCCAGGTGTTGGTCTGGCTGCGAACCAGATCGGCGTCGCCCTGCGCGTGTTCGTGATCGACGTGGCCGACGAGGGTGAACCGAGCGAGCTGCGCGCCTATATCAATCCCGAGATACTCGAGACCAAGGGCACGCAGCTCTGGAACGAGGGCTGCTTGTCGTTTCCGGGCGTCGCGGAAGAAATCAAGCGCGCCGAGGCGGTTCGCGTCCGCGCCTTCGACGCCGACGGTCAACCGTTTGAACTCGAAGCTGAAGGGCTGCTTGCGGTGGCCATTCAGCATGAAAACGACCATCTCAATGGTCAGCTCATGATTGATCGCGTCGGACCCATCGCCAAGCGTCGCATGGGACGTCAGCTCGCCGCCGCCCGCAAGGGCGACTGAGTCGACCGCTCCCGACGGCGGCTGAATCGTCGCAACCTCAGTCTGTCGCGAGCGGCAGCTGAGGACTGCGAAGACAAACTAGCGCACGGCCGGTCGCGAGAACACGCTGGTGTCGAAGGCAGCTCCGCGCGCCAGCATCTCTTCGACGACGCGGGGCACAACCCCGGCGCCGCGGAAGGTGCCTTCAACAGCCTCGGCCGAGGTCGAGGTGGTGATGAAAGTAAAGACGTCGCTGAGCGCTAGTGTCGGGCCGTCGCTGCTGCGCGTCAGCTCCATCAACCGCACAACGCGCTGGCGACCATCAGCGTAGCGCACGACTTCCACAATCAGCTCGAACGAAGCCGCGATACGCTGCTGAGCAAGCTCAACCGACGAGTGCTCGCTGGCCTCGGCGAGATCGAGCGACATAGCGTTGAGGGCCGACTCAATTGAGGGCGCCTCCACGAGTACGAGCGCGCCGTGCACACCAAGCGAGAGGTGCTCGAGCAAGGCTCGGCTAAACGCTGCGCAATCCGGTGACGCCACCAGATAGGCACCCGCTTGTGCTGCAGCGCGCACCACCGGCGCAGGCTCTCGCTCGGTGAGCATTGACCAGCGCAGGAGCGGAACCGCCGCGCTCGCAGAGCCAGTGTCGACGTCTCCTTCCAGCACGGCAATTGGCCCATCGGAAATCGCGGCCACCATCGCAGAACACACCGCGCCGGGCTCAGCGTCCCTCAAGCCAATGATCAGAACCCGCAGCCTGGCGCTGATCACCTGCTGCAGAAATGAGGCAATCGCCCTGGAAATCGTGCCAGCGCGAACGAGCTGCTGCAGCGACGACCCCGCCGATCGAGCACGCCGCAGCACCAGACTCGGCCCATCGATCGCGAGCGGTGGGAGGGCCGCCGTGAGCCAGGCCCCGGAGGCCAAACGTCGACGAACGTGGAATTCCCCGGTTGCCAGCGGAGCTCCCGCCCGCGCGCAGAGCCGAGCGATGATGCGGTTGAGTGCCCGCGCTGAGGACAGAGTGAGTTCCGTCGACTCAAGCTGAGCTGTGCGTCGAACCAGGATTTGGTCGAAGCGCGGAACCACAATTTCCGAAACACTTCCATCGTCGAGCAAACGACCAAGCGGCCCGAGATCGAGCAATTCGGCGAGCGCTTGCAGACGGAGCCGCTCCGGACTGAAACTGCCCGTGAGGCCCTCACGCGCCAGTCGCTGCAGCTGTTCATCGAGCACTCGCTCGACCGTCAGTCGACGTTCCCCGTCCGGCGAGGACTCTGACCACCGCTCGCCGAGCACATCGAGCACGGATTCGACGACGATACCGAGTACCGCGCCCGCATCGAGCTCACTCGGGCTGAGCGTATTGGAAGGACTGAAATTCGACTGCGAATCCGAAACCGCGACGCGCTGCCCCCCGGGCAGTTCGGGCTGCGGCATCAGTCTGCCGGTGGTGTGATCACTCCATGAGGGGATCGTGCCGCGCGGGGGACCTCCACCGGGGATTCGGGGTGCTGCCGGAACCTCGGGATAGGCCGCCGAGGTCGGAGCCACGTCCCGCGACATGGTCGGTCTCACGACCGCGGAAAACTCGTTAGTCGCGTTAGCCAGCGATGGCCCCACCGGTACGGGCGCATGCTCCGGCGCTCCGGCGCCGACACCCCCACCCGGCTCAAGCCGAAGCACGAAATCACCGATATAGATCCGGTCGCCCTCGTTGATCGAGGTGGCCTGCTGGATCCGGCGGCGATTGACGTAGGTCCCGTTGGTGCTGTTCAGATCGGAGACGACGAAACGACCGTCGCGAAAGAAGATCTTGGCATGCTGCTTGGAGACGTTGCCCTTCGGCAACACCAAATCATTGCCTTGAACGCGGCCGACGCTGACCTCCGTGGCAGTGCACGGCTCGCGTCGCTCGGCTCCACCCTTCTCGCTAACGATGATGTAAAACGCAAAAGACTGGGGCGACATCGGAGAAGGCATCAAGTTCGCGATTCAGCGACCAGGATTCACGACCCGAATCCCGCCGTCAACCACCCTTTTCGGTTCACAGCCATAATCGGCCGTAAGCAACCCCCGTCCGCCCAGCGGACGGACCTGCAACGATCGAATCAGGCCGAAACGGCGGCCGGTCGCACCGTCCGACTCCGAACGTCGTCGCGAAGTAGGGAGAGGAGCTCACCCGCGAGAGCCATCACGTCACGTTGCGAGTAGCCGCTCGAACAGAGCTCTTGATAGATAGACTTGGCGAAGACGTCGACGGCAACGGGCGCGAGTTCTTGGGTGGCACTCATGCTCGCTACCTATGCACCCGCCGTGCCAACAAGCCGTGAGACAAAACGCGCGAAATTTGCACTCCCGACAGGCCCTCCGCGAAGCCGCCTTCGCCTAACAGCGCGAATGACGGGTAGCAGAGAGGCCTACACACCTCAGCAGCAGGGCCCGCTCCGCTGGCGGCCGCGCGAGAGTGGGTCCCCAGCGCGGTCCTCACCGGAGTCCACGCCGCTCCAACCAGATGCTCGGAATTGGCCCAGCGCTAGAAAACACCCCTAGGATACGAACGTGTCGCGGCCTCCCCGACCCGGTCTCGCCAAGACCCGCCAGCATCCGCTCCTTGAGCGGAGCTCGCGGACCCTCGTGCGCGCGACGGACTACCGCTGGCGGGAACTATTCGAAGCTGCCGATGTGGTCAGTGAGGGAGCGCCCAGGACCGAAGTAGACGGCCAAACTTACTACGGCACCAGTAGCATCCTGCTGCGCGATGCAGGGCATGGGGGGCTGTTCCCGGCAAGCGAGCGAGCCGCGCTGCTGGCACTGCTCGAACTCGACCCTCACGCGCGCTTGCGCGCGGTGCGTGTCGCTTGCTTGGAAGCGCAGCTGCGCTCCAAAGCGCCGCTCTCGGAACTGCGAACCGAGATCACCCTGCGCGTCGACGCGCGCGGCGTGCGCGTCGATGTCGACATCAGTGCTCAACTCAGACTCGTCCCCGAGCGCAGCGCGCGACCGCGTCGCTAGCGGCGCGTAAGTTCCGCGCGACCCTCGCACCACCGATTGGACTTGAACGCGCGCCGCGACACTTCGTCGCGCGAGCAGCAGCGACGCGCGTGTCAACCACAAATGCGACCAAGCTCGTTCTCATTGGCCGCACCCGCGCCACCTCCTCGCACGGGCCGGGTGCGAGCGGCTAGCAGCGGGTCACTCCTTACCTGGGCAAACGACTGAACAGATTTGCCCACCTCGTGAATTATCCAAATGAATCCCGCACATGACGGTGCAGACGGGGCGCAATCGATTCGTCAAGGGTGAACGTAGGCGCAACAGAATCGTACGACCGAACAATCCTCGGATGCTCAGTTCCTATCGTTCCAACCTTGCCAGCGCTCCCGTTCAGTGCGAAACGTCAGGGGTCCCCGTCGTCCTTGACAGCCCGCCTTGTCGAGACGAGCGTGGGGTTATTGGTTTCGCAGGCAGATGAACTTGGCAGGCACTCGAACATCCCGCATGCGCCGCAGCAATCGTCGTGACCAGAACGTGATTCACGTTGTCTTTGGTCCCGGCGGTGGACGCGTTCAGGCCGATGCCACGTCGACCCCCAGCAATGAGGAGCTGCCGTCGTTCGGCCGTGAGCCCCTCACGGATATGTTTACGCGCAGCGAGATTGCGCGACTGCTCGGGATGTCGACCTCGCAGCTGCGCACGCTGGACAAGAACAAAGTCGTCGAGCCGTCGGGTCGTCGTAAGGGCCGTCGCGCCTACACCTTCCAGGACCTGATCGCGCTACGCGCCGCCAAAGACCTGCTGCAGCGTCGAGTTCGCTTGCGTGATGTGGCTCGCGCCATCGATTCACTGCGCCTCTCGTTGCCGAAAGTCTCGCGCCCACTGGCAGAGCTGCGGGTCTGCTCCGACGGGCGCCAAGTTGTTGTCCGCCCGCAGGATGGCCTGTCGTTTCAGCCCGCGACCGGCCAATTGCTGTTCGACTTTGATGTACGCGCCCTGCGCGACGATGTCGTGCGCGTGCTGCGACCCGCCGCTGGACGCGAGCGCTCCCGCACGGCTTACGAGCTCTACCTCAAGGCCAGTCAGCTTGACGAGGAGCCGTCAACGATGTCGGAGGCCGAGCGGCTTTACTACGAAGCCGTGCGACTCGATCCCTGGCTCGCGATCGCGTACACCAACCTCGGCAACATTCGCTTTCGCAACAACGATCCGGACGCCGCCGAGTCGCTGTACCGCAAGGCGCTTGAGATCGACGGACATCAGCCCGAAGCGCAGTACAACCTGGGCTACGTCATGCTCGAACGGGGACTGCCCGAGAGCGCAATTCCACTGTTCGAAGGTGCCCTCGCTGCCGATCCACGCTTCTCTGACGCCTACTTCAATCTGGCCATGGCACTCGAGCAAATCGGGGAAGTGCAACGCGCGCGCCCGTTCTGGAAAAACTACATCGTGCTGGAGCCCTCGGGCGCGTGGACGGATATCGCCAAGCGCCACCTGTGAGCGCAGCGGGCCTGCTCACGGCCGCCTCACGCTCGGTCGGGCCGGCCCCCGCTCAGCGGTCTCGCATTACGGCGCGGCGAGACCAAGACGTCGCTGAGCTAAGCTCGGCAAGCGCGACCGCACCGCGTCGAGTTCAGTCTGAGTGAGATCGGCGCACACCAGGGGCGAGTCTGACTCGGCTTCAGCACAGATCCGCCCCCAAGGATCGACGATCAGCGCATGTCCGTAGGTCTCGCGCCCCCGGGGATGCTGGCCCACTTGAGCCGGCGCGACCACCCAGCAGGTGGACTCGATCGCTCGAGCCCGCAGCAGGATGTGCCAATGCTCGCGCCCGGTCTCGCGCGTGAACGCCGCCGGGACGGTCAGCACATTGGCTCCGGCCGCAGCTAACGCTCGGTAGAGCTCTGGAAACCTCAGGTCGTAGCAGATGCTCATGCCGAGGCTCAGCCCGCCAAACGGGATGACGCAAAGCTCCGTTCCCGCGCGCGTATTGGCCGACTCCGCATAGCGTTTGCCACTCGGCAGGGTGACGTCAAACAGGTGAATCTTGCGATAATTCGCCAGCATTTGACCATCGGAACCAAATAGCGTGCTCGCATTGTACGGGCGAGCCGGGTCCGGACTGCGCTCAGCCCAGCCGCCCGCCAGGATGGCGATCTGGTAAGACCTGGCCAGCTCCGAGAGCTGCTGACGGATCGGCCCAGGGGGTCCGTCGAGTGACTCAGCGAGCTCGCAGCGACCCGACTCGCTGCCAAAGTACGCAAAATTCTCGGGCAAGGCAACCAGTTGGGCCCCCGCCTGTTGGGCGAGCTGTACGCGACCCGCGACCTGCTCCAGATTCCAAGCCCAGTCGTCCGAGGAGCTCATTTGAACTGCAGCGACGCGCAGAGCTTTCGACATCAGGGTAACCATGTCTCAATTGGCGGTCTGCGCCAAATCAAGCTGCCACGCGACCGAGCCGCCCCAACTCGGTTATAGTCGGTCCCTCAAAGGCCCCGACGGATGGCAACGCAGAACCGAACCACTGGCGCGATGCAGCAAATTGCCGGTCCTCTCTCGGGAGGCCCAGGCGGACCCGGCCATGGCGCAGGCCTAATCCTGCTCTATGCCTCCGAGTTCCTCGAGCTCCCAGGCGGCTGGGCCTTGAGCGGCCCGCGCACCGTGATCGGCCGCGACCCAAGTGCGGATCTGTTTCTGCCGGTTCAGGCCGTCTCACGGGTCCATGCCGAGGTGCTTTGGGAGGGCACACGCGCCCGGATTCGTGATCTCGACAGCCGCAATGGGATCCTGGTGGACGGACACCCCACGAGCGAAGCCTGGCTAGAGCCCTCGGCGGAGATCCGGATCGGAGACGCGCTGCTGCGGTTCGTCGACCGCGGAGTTGAACCGTACCTGCCGTACCGCCTCGATGGCTCCCTGCTGCCGGGTCACGAGCGTCGCTCGGAGGACTCCTGGCTGCTCGGCGGCGCGCAGATGGATCGAATGGCGGCTGAGCTCGGACGGATTGCCACCCGCCCGCTCAGCGTGATGCTGCTGGGAGAGAGCGGTACCGGCAAGGAGGTTGCGGCGCGCGAGCTCCATCGGCGCAGTCAGCGCCACGGGAGCTTTCAAGGCGTCAACTGCGCAGCGATCCCTCCGACGCTGCTCGAAAGCGAGCTCTTCGGCTACAAGCGCGGCGCGTTTTCAGGAGCCGATCGCGACAAACCCGGGCTGATTCGCCTCGCCGACGAGGGCACGCTGCTGCTTGACGAGATCGGCGATATGCCGCTCGAAGCCCAGGCCAAGCTGCTACGCGTACTGCAAAACCGTGAGGTCTTTCCGCTCGGAGCCACGAGTCCGGAACGCGTGGACATCCGCATCATTTGTGCGACTCACCGCGATCTCTCGCGCCTGATCCAGGCTGGGAAATTCAGGGAAGATCTCTTCGCGCGGCTCAATGAATACCAGCTGCGCCTACCGCCGCTGCGCGAACGCAAAGAGGATCTGCTGCTACTGACTCGCGCCTTTCTGGCACGCCACGGCCACCCGGGCGTCGTTCCGTCGTTCGGTTACATGCTCGGGCTCACCAACTACGACTGGCCCTACAATGTTCGGGAGCTCGAGGCGTGCATCAAGCGCGGCCTCGCGCTTACGGAAAACGAGACGCTCAGCGAGGTGCTGCTTCCGGATTCCGTGCGCGACGCCATGCACGACTACGGCAGTCCGCTACGCCAGCCGTCAGCACCGCCCGGTGTCGAGCCCTACCTGGCGAGCCCCGGTGGTTCGAGCCGCCGGGACCTGCCAAGCGACGCCGAACTGCGCTCGCTGCTCGAGCGCCACGACGGCAACATCGCCGCGGTAGGTCGGGAGCTCGGCAAAGCGCGCATGCAAATCCACCGCTGGATGCAGCGCTACGGGATCTCGATCGACGACTACCGCGGCTAGGGCAAGCTAGCGAGCGTTCGGGTCATCTCAATCGCGGCGTGTGGTTATCCGTCCTACCGCGAAAAACGCAGCCCACGGCACAAGCGGAGCGCTGAGCCAGGCACCTGCCCTGCGAGCAAGCCCGCACCCGCCATTCGCCGCTGCCACAGTCACAGCACGACTCACCGCAGGGCCGCGCCACCAGGCAAGGCGCGCCCGCTGGCGCGCCTGCCAGCGCCTCGCAGCGAGCGCAGCCAACGCCCGTTAGCTCGAGCAGGACCTCGTTGGCGCCCTGCGTTTCCACGCCGCTCAAGACCACTCCGGCCTCTGCGCAACGCGCGCGGCACGCATCAACCCGGGCCAGCGCTGGAGCACAAACCCGCCGGCTAGCGACTGCACCGCTCGAGCTCAACATCCCAGGTGCGAGGCGTCTCAAATCCTCCTCGCCGCCGCCGCGAGCCACACATCGCATCCACTCCGCGAGAGGCAGCGGGCAGCTCTCGGCCGCGCCCTGCCAGGTCCGCACACAGTCCTCGCTGCAGCTCGTGACCGAGGGCCCCACCCCGAGGGCCGCGCAGGCCGAGCCACAATTCGTCTCCAAGGACGGGGGTCGCCGAGACGACTGAGAACAGCCCGTCGGCCCAGCAAAAAGCAGCAGCAAGGACGCCAAGAGTCGCGACTTAGCGGGCGAGCTCACCCGCGCAGCCTACCACAGGTGGCTGCCTGGCCAGTTGACTTCCAGACGAAAGCCACTTAGCCAATCGCCCCTCAAGGAGCATCGTTCTTGGCCAATCGAGACAAGCCACCGACGGCGGGCGCCTCAGCGCCCCGCGGCAAGCGTCGCAGCGACGACGGCACACTGGACATGTTCAGTGCCAGTCGGAAAGCTGAGCCTACGCCGTTGCATGAGCTCGCCCAAGCGCGTTACCTCAACTACGCCATCAGCGTCATCACGTCGCGCGCTCTGCCCGACGTGCGTGACGGAATGAAGCCGGTTCAACGCCGGATCTTGTTCACGATGTGGCAGCAGCGGCTCACCCATGACCAGCGCCACCGCAAGTGCGCCAAGGTCGTCGGTGACGTGATGGGTAATTTTCATCCCCACGGTGATGCTTCGATCTACGACGCCCTGGTGCGCCTGGCCCAGCCCTTCAGCATGCGCGCGACGCTGGTCGACGGAGCCGGAAACTTCGGCTCCCTCGATGGGGATCCAGCCGCCGCCATGCGCTACACAGAGTGCAAACTCGCTCCGATTGCGTCCGAGCTACTGCGCGAGCTGTCGCAGAACACGGTCCATTTTCGGCCAAACTATGACGGAACGCGCAGCGAGCCCGTCGTGCTTCCCGCTCGCTTTCCCCACCTACTGGTCAACGGCGCGCAGGGCATCGCAGTGGGCATGGCCACCAGCATTCCGCCGCACAACCTGGATGAGGTCTGCTCGGCCAGCCTCAGGCTGCTCGACGCGCTGGTCGACGGCAAACAACTCACCTCACGCGAGCTGTGTCGCAGCATCAAGGGCCCTGATTTCCCAACGGGCGGGCAAATAGTCTCGCCCGCCGAAGACATCAAGCTCATCTACGAAACCGGACAGGGCTCGGTCAAGGTGCGCGGCACCTGGGAGGCTGGCCCGGACGCTCGCCTCGGAAAACTCGTATTTATCACCAGTATTCCCTACAACGTCAACAAGTCGGCCCTGGTCGAGCGCATCGCGGAGGTGGCCCTATCGCGCCAGATGCCGCACCTGCTCGACGTCCGGGATGTCTCGACCGACGATGTGCGGATCGAGCTGACGCTGAAGAAGGAAGCCGATGAACAGGTCGTGATGGCCTACCTGTTCAAGCACACCCCACTTCAGACGAATTTTGCGGTCAACCTGACCTGCCTCGTGCCCACCGAGAACCCCGAGCTGGGTCGACCCGAACGGCTCGATCTCCAGTCGATTCTCTGGCATTTCTTGCACTTCCGGCTGGAGGTGGTGACCCATCGCCTGGAACACGAGCTCTCTGAGCTCGAGCGGCGCATGCATGTGCTGGAGGGTTTCGTCACCGTCTTTGACGCGCTCGACCAGATCATCGCGCTCATTCGGCGCAGCGACGGCAAAGCCGACGCCGCTCAGAAGATCATCACGCGCTTCAAGCTCGACGCCGAACAGACCGAGGCAATCCTCGAACTCAAGCTCTATCGTCTGGCCCGCCTCGAGATTCTGGTGATTCAGAAAGAGCTGGCCGAGAAGCGCAAGCGCGCCAAAGACATCGTGCGACTACTCAAGGAGGACGATTCCCGCGGGCGCTGGGCGATCGTCCGCAGCGAGCTGGAAGAGCTCCAGCGCACCTACGCCAAGGGCGACAAGCGCCGCACCGTGATCGCAAGCGTGGAAAACGAGCGAGAAATCACGGCCGAGGACCTGATCGTCGCCGAGGACAATCACATCCTGCTGACGCGCGATGGCTGGGTTAAACGCCAAAAAGAGATCCGCGATCCTGCGACCACGCGGCTCCGAGAAGGGGATCAAGTCCTAAACTGCCTGGCGAGCTCCACGCGGTCGACGGTGGTCTTTTTCTCCAGCCTCGGCTCGGCCTACACCGCCCGCTGCATCGACATCGTGGCCACGACGGGCTACGGCGAACCGATCCAGAAGATGTTCAAGCTGCGTGACGGCGAGGCGATTGTCGCCGCCTTCTCGCTCGATTCCCGCATGATTGGCGAAATCGCCGAGCGCGAAGGCAAGCTCCCCAAGCACTACGCCGCAGCCGTCACCAGCGACGGGCAGGCCCTGTGCTTTGGGCTCTCCAGCTTCGTGGAGCCGAGCACCCGCTCGGGCCGTAAGCTCGTCAAGCTCGCCGACGGCGCAACGCTTGTCGGGGTCGCCCTGGCGACCGGCAAGGAGACCATCATGGTACTCTCGCGTAACCGCAAGGCACTCGGCTGCAAGCTCACCGAGATCAACTACCTCAGCGGCGCCGGCAAGGGAGTCAGCCTGATCAAGCTCGAAGCAGACGACCAGGTGGTCGGCTTCCGCCTGGCTCGAGCGCGCGAGGACGCACTCGTGGCGCGCACCTCACTCGGCGGCGAGCAGCGCATCACGCTCGATCGCGTGGACGTGGGTCCGCGCGGCGGCGAAGGTCGCGACGTGATCAAGCGAGGCCAGTTCATCGAGCTCATTCTCCCTCCAGTCGAAGCCCCCACCCTGCCTGAACGCTGAGCCAACCGGGTCGTACGATGACGAACTACACGGCAAAAGACATTACGGTCCTCGAGGGGCTCGATCCTGTTCGCAAGCGCCCCGGCATGTACATCGGCGGCGTCGGCAGTACCGGGCTCCACCACCTCGTGTGGGAAATCCTGGACAACTCGATCGACGAGGCCATGAATGGCCACGCCAGTCGGATTGGCGTCACCCTGCACAAGGATGGCTGCTCGGTCACGGTAACGGATGACGGCCGTGGCATGCCGGTGGACGTCCACCCGAAGCACAAGAAATCCGCGCTCGAGCTGATCTTCTGCACCCTGCACGCCGGCGGCAAGTTCGACGGAGACAACTACAAGACCTCGGGTGGTCTCCACGGTGTCGGTGCGTCCGTCGTCAACGCCCTCTCGACTGAGGTGATCGTCAATGTTCGGCGCGATGGCGCCGAATGGCAGATGAAGTTCAACCAGGGGCGCCCGCTCGGAAAAATCGCGCAGGTGGCGCAGGTCCGGGGATCCGGCACCACCGTCTTTTTTCGACCTGATCCCACGATCTTCCCGAAGACGGAGTTTTCGGCGGAGCTGCTGCGCGAGCGGATCGAGGTCGCGAGCTACATCCATCGCGGCCTGCACATCACGTTTCTCGACGAAGCCCATGGCGACAAGGCGACGTTCCACCACGCCGACGGCATTGCGGACTATCTCAAGGCCGTGTTGGCGCAGCGTCACGCGCGACCTGTGCACGAGCTGCCTTTCCTGCTTGAGCGCGAAAACGGCTGCAAGATCGAGCTCGTGATCCAGTGGACCGAGTCCACGGACGAGCATGTGCGCAGCTACGTCAACGGCATCCCCACCGGATCGGGCGGCACGCACGAGTCTGGGCTGCGCAGCGGCGTGGTCAAAGCCATCCGCAACTTCATCGAAACCCACGGGCTGTCACCACGCGGACTGACGCTCAGCGCGGAGGACATTCGCGAAGGCATGCTGGCCATTCTGAGTGTGTTCATCGCGGAACCGCAGTTCCAAGGCCAAACCAAGGAACGCCTGAATAATTCCGAGGTTCAGGGCTACGTCGACGGCTTCGTGCGGCCGGCGCTTGAACAGTGGCTCAACACCAACCGAACGGTCGCCGAGCAGATCGTCGCCCGGATCATCTTGGCCGCTCGTGCCCGCGAGGCCTCGCGCGCAGCCTCCGCCTCGGTCACCCGCAAGACGGCCACCAGCGGGCGACTGACCCTACCCGGTAAGCTCAGTGACTGCAGCAGCAGCGATCGCGCGCGCTCCGAGCTCTTCATCGTCGAGGGCGACTCGGCAGGTGGCTCAGCCAAGCAAGGCCGCGACCGCGAGCATCAGGCCATCTTGCCGCTCCGAGGCAAGGTGATGAACACCGAGGCGACCGCTCTGAGCAAGGTGCTCGACAACAAGGAGTACTCGGATCTGGTCACTGCCCTTGGCTGTGGCGTCGGACAACACTTCGACATCAGCAAGCTCCGCTACGACCGCATCATCATCATGGCTGACGCGGACTCGGACGGGAACCACATCACGACCCTGCTACTGACGTTCTTTTACCGTCACATGCCGGAGCTAGTACGCAACGGCAACGTCTACGTCGCCGTCCCCCCCCTTTTCCGCATCGATATCGGCAAGCAGACCCACTGGGCCTGCGACGACGCAGACCGCGACCGTTTCCTGGCCAAGAACAAGAACGCCAAGGCGGATATCACGCGCTTCAAGGGCCTCGGCGAGATGATGCCCAAGGTACTTTGGGAGACCACGCTCAATCCCGCAACGCGCCGCCTGCTGGCCATCACGATCGAGGATCAACTCGAGACCGATCGAATCATCGCGGATCTCATGGGGCGTGACCCGGCGCCGCGTTTCCGGTTCATCATGGACCGCGCGGCGGATGCCAACGAACTCGACGTCTGACGGCGCGGGCCGTCGGCCTGCTGCCCGACGCCATCGAGCTTGGGCATTGGGACTACGCCGGGAGACGTCTTGGCTCGGCCGCGTGACTCGCTGTGGCAACGCTCGCGCGAGCGACAGCGTCGTACCGCGGCTCCGCACGGACCCTCGCAACACGGCCGCAGGCGCATGAGCGGATGCGCAGCGCCCGGCGGTTGACAGCGCCAGCGCCCCAATTCAAGGCCAGTTGCTCGCCGTTCATGCTGGGACCCGCCACAAATCGTGGCTTTGGCTTGAGCGACGCTCCGCTCTGGGCTACGCAGGCGCCGGAGTCTCCTACGGTCTGACCTCGTGTCGGCCTTGAGGCCCTAAACGCCCCGGACTTCCGATGCAGCCGAATTCACGCGCCAACCGTCAAGCCCTGCGCCCAGCGCTGGCACAGCTGCGTCCCGCAGTCCTCACAGCGATTCTGGTCGGCACCGCCCTTTGCGGGTCCGTCGCGAGTGCCCAAGACGCTCCGAGCGAGCTCAGCGCCGCAATGCCCCGCTCGACTCAGCTGCCCTCGGGAGAAGCGGAGTCAGCGCGCGATCTTCCCGTGGTCGACGTCATCGTCACCGGCAATCGCCGCGTCACTGCAGCCGACATTCTCGCCTACTTGCGTCAGCGCCCCGGCGACGCGTTCGATCCGGAACGCCTCGCGAAGGACGTACGTGAACTGTGGGGTTCCGGCTTCTTTGACGACATTCAGGTGGAACTTGATCGCAATGATCAGGGCGTCGTGCTGCGCTTCGTAGTGCGTGAGCGCGCCAGCATCCAGACCGTAGAATTTACGGGCAACGACGCGATTGAGAAGGATGACCTCACCGAGGCCATCGAGCTCAAGCCCAACACGATCGTGAGTCACCCTGCCATTGCGCGCAGCGTGCAGAAGCTCCGCGATATGTACGCGGAGAAGGGCTATTTTCTAGCCCAGGTCGACTCGCAAATCGTGCCACTTCGTAACAACGAGGTGACCGTTCGTTTCACGGTGCGGGAGAACACCCAGGTCAACGTCAAGCGCGTCACCTTCATTGGCAACGGACATATTTCGGACCAAGAGCTTCGGGATGCGATGTTCACCGGGGCCACCTCGATCATGAGCCTTGGCGCGGGCGGTCCGTTCCGTCAGGACGCCTTCGAGCGCGACGTCGCAATTCTCAGCTCGCTTTACTACGATCGTGGCTACCTTCAGGTTGCGGTCGCTACCCCGCGTGTGATGCTGACCCCGGATCGGTCGGGCATTGAGCTCGCGATCAACATCGACGAAGGGCCCCGCTACCGAATTCGTCAGCTGCGCATCTTCGAGAAGGGCCCCGACGGGCGTGAGGTCGAGCCGCTCAAGGGTCGACGCAACCTGCGCATGATGGTGCAGGCCGAATCGGGAGATTTTTTCAATCGAGCTGCGCTGCTTGAGGATTTGCAGCACATCCGCAGCCTGTATCGCGACAACGGCTTCGCCAGTGTGGAAGCCAATCCGGAGACTCGCGTCGATCCCGAGACCCGCGAGGTGGACGTAATCGTCCCGATCGTGCGCGGTCCGCTTGTGCACTTTGGTCGGATCGAGTTCCGCGGCAATACCAAAACCCGCGACAAGGTCATGCGGCGTGAGCTTGAAATCGCCGAGGGCGACCAGTTCAGTGAGTCCAAGCTGGAGTCCTCCAAGCGCCGAGTCACCGCACTTGGCTACTTTGAGCGCGTCGACATTTCGACCGAGCAGGGCTCCACCCCCGACCAGATGAACGTGTTCATCGAGGTTGGTGAGCGCCCGACCGGGACGTTCCAGGTCGGAGCCGGCTTTTCCAGCATCGAAAACTTCATTGCGACAGCGCAGGTCCAACAGGCCAATCTGTTCGGCAATGGCCAGAGCCTGTCCGCCCAGGCGCAGCTGAGCGGGCTGCGGCGCATGTTCACGGTGCGCTTCTTTGAGCCGTACTTTCTCAACAGTAAATTCAATACGAGCGTCGAGGGCTTCAACCAGCTGCGTCGCTACTCAGATTTTTCGCAGAACAGTCTGGGCGCCAGCCTGACCTTCGGCTATCCGCTGATCGCTCCGCGGCTGTACGCCTCGATGACGTACACCAGCCAGCTCGATCAGGTCACGACCGACACCTCATCGCCATTTTTCGCGAGTTCGACCGGTCTCAGCGTGTTCCGTCGGTTGCCGCTGGCCAACCTATTCAACGACGGTTTCACCTCGAGCGTTCGCCCGGCACTCACCTACGACAGCCGCGACAACCGGCTGTTTCCGACTAGCGGTATCTATCTCCGCGCCTCGAGTGATCTGGCGGCCTCCGAGTTCGGTAGTCACAACGAGTTCCTACGTCACAATATGACAGCGCGGTTTTACTACCCGCTCATGAAGTGGCTGGTTTTCAAGGTGAACATGGAGGGCGGTCACGTGACGAGCCCTTCCTCGTCGGGCGTGCCGATCTTTGCTCGTACCTTCCTCGGCGGCATTTACGACGTCCGCGGCTTCCGCTTCCGCAGCCTCGGCCCGCGGATTCCGCTGACCTCCTCGACGGATCCCAACAGCGCTCCGCTCGCGCAAGGCGCCAATATCGGCGGCAACCTGAGCTACTACCAGAACATCGAGCTCGAGTTCACGATCATGGAAGCGGTTGGCATCAAGGGCGTCGTGTTCACCGACGCCGGCAACGCGTGGAACCTCGAGCAGAACTACTGCAAGACCACGCTGGCGCTCTACCCTGAGACCAGCCCCTGCTTTAACGGCTGGTCGAGCATCGCCGCGATGCGCACCTCGTACGGCTTCGGGCTGCGGTGGTTCTCGCCGCTTGGCCCGCTGCGCTTCGAGTGGGGCTTTCCGTTCAAGCCCCTTCCGTACGAAGAGACCAACGTCTTCGAGTTCACGATCGGTAACTTTTTCTGAGCTGAGCCCAGGCTGGTCGCAGCGCGGGGCACTCGATCGAGTCGCGCGCAGCCCGGCTCGGTCACCCTGAGGAGGCCCAGAACGCCCCCGCAGGCGGCGTCCGCTCGCGCCCGCGGCTCCTTTTGGCCGGCCTCCGCGTCGAAAGCCGGTAAACAACATCACAGGCCGGATCTTCCAGGCGTTTTCGCCTGTTGTCATCCCTGCTTGGCTGGGGTACGGAGCCTATTCGGCCTTCGAAAGAGACGTGATGGAACACGACGGTTTGAGCCCCCAACACGAGCACCCGATCAGCATTCAAGACGAGATGCGCACGTCGTACCTCGACTATGCGATGAGCGTCATCATCGGGCGCGCGATCCCCGATGCCCGCGACGGTCTGAAGCCGGTGCATCGCCGCATCCTCTACGCGATGCGTGACCTCAATCTGACCCCGGGCGCGGGCTATCGTAAGTGCGCCACGGTGGTTGGTCAGGTGCTGGGTAACTACCATCCGCATGGCGACGCCAGCGTGTACGACGCGCTCGTGCGCATGGCGCAGAGCTTCTCGATGCGGCACCCGCTCGTCGACGGCCAAGGCAACTTCGGTTCCGTTGATGGGGATCCCGCTGCCGCCTACCGCTACACCGAGTGTCGGATGGCGCGGGTGACCGCTGAGCTGCTGGCTGACATCGAGAAAGAGACCGTCGATTTCACGCCGAACTTCGACGACACGCAGCTCGAGCCAACCGTACTTCCTAACCGCTTCCCCAACCTGCTCGTCAACGGCTCAGGCGGCATTGCCGTCGGCATGGCCACCAACATTCCGCCGCATAATTTGGCGGAAATCATCACGGCGACGATACTGCTGATCTCGGATCCGGAGACCCCGCTCGAAGAGATCATGAAGATCGTACCGGGGCCGGATTTCCCGACGGGTGGCATCATCCACGGACGTTCGGGGATCTGGTCCGCCTACCGCACCGGTCGCGGCTCGATCACCGTGCGCGCCCGGACGATCGTCGAGAAGGTTTCCGGCACTGAGCGCGAGCAGATCGTCGTAGTGGAGCTGCCGTACCAGGTCAACAAGGCCCGGCTGCACGCCAAGATTGGCGAGCTGATGCGCGACAAGCGCATCGAGGGCATCCGCGAAGCACGCGACGAGAGCGACCGCGACGGCATGCGTCTCGTGATCGAGCTCAAAAAGGACGTCTATCCCCAGGTCGTCCTCAACCAGCTTTATCGCCAGACCGATCTGCAGTCGACCTTCGGCGTCATCAACCTAGCTATCGTTCGTCAGCGCCCGGCGGTACTCGAGCTGCGGGAGATGCTGCGCATCTTCATCGAACACCGGCGCGACGTGGTCAGCCGGCGTACTCGCTTTGAGCTCTCGCGCGCCGAGGCGCAGCTGGAGCTGGTCGAGGGTCTCGGCATGGCCGTGACCGAGGTCGATCTCGTGATTCGCACGATTCGGGCGTCGTCGGATCCCGACGTGGCACGCATTGCCCTGATGAAGCTGCCGCTCAAGGGCCTGGAAGCTTTCGTCAAGCGCGCGGGCCGTCCCGAGGCGGAGCTCGAAGCCGCCCGCAAGCGCGGGGACTATTTCCTCTCAGAGCGTCAGGCCAAGGCCATTCTCGAGATGCGTCTCCAACGCCTGACGGGCCTCGAGCAGGACAAGCTCGCGACCGAGTACGGAGGGCTGGCGGATCTGATTGCCTCGCTGCGCGCCATTCTCGCGGACGAGACCCTGCTGATGAGCGTGATCGTCGGCGAGCTGGAAGAGATCTGCACCAAGCACGGTCAACCGCGCCGTACCGACATCGTCGACGACGAAGCCGACATTCAGATCGAGGATCTGATCCAGGTCGAGGACATGTGCGTGACGATCTCCCACCAGGGCTACATCAAGCGCACGCCCTACACGACCTACAAGGCGCAGAAGCGCGGCGGCAAGGGCAACCGGGGCATGGAGGCGCGCGATGACGATTTCGTCAATCAGCTATTTGTTGCCTCAACCCACTCGTTTGTCTTCTTTTTCAGCACCCTGGGTAAGCTGTGGGTGAAAAAGATCTACGAAGTGCCACTGTCGGCCCGCACCGGCAAGGGCCGGGCGATCGTCAACTTCATCGAGCTTGGGACAGATGAGCGCATCGCCGCCATCACCCCAGTTCACGGCTTTGATGAGAACCTGTTCATCACGACCATTACGCGTGGCGGGCAGATCAAGAAGACCAGCGTAATCGACTATCAGAACTACCGCACGAGCGGCATCATCGGGGTCAAGCTCAGCCCCGACGACAGCCTGCTGACGGCGCTCACGACCGATGGCACGCGCGAGTTCCTGATCGCCACCAAGAAGGGCAAATGCATTCGTTTCGACGAACAGCAGGTTCGCCCGATGGGCCGCAACACCAGCGGCGTCAAGGCGATTGAGCTTGAAGAGGGCGATGAGGTCGTCGGCATGACGGCTACCGATCCGGAACGCGCCCAGGTGCTGGCGATCTGCGAGCGTGGATACGGCAAGCGCACCTCGCTTGAGGAGTACCGCCTGCAGAACCGCGGCGGTAAGGGCATCATGTTGATCGACTGCTCGGACCGCAACGGCCCCGTCGTTGGACTCACGCTGGTCGGTCCGACCGATGAGGTCATGCTGATCACAGATCGCGGACAGACCATTCGCACCTCGGTGCAGGACATCCGCGAGACGGGTCGTAACGCTCAGGGCGTCAAGGTGATGCGGGTGGATGACGACGAGCGCGTCGTGGCTCTCGAAGCCGTGGGCGAACGTGCCGAACCCGAAGGCGAGGGCGAAGGCGAGAGCGGCGACGGCCGCAGCCTGCTGCCTCCGTCCCTTGCACCCGACGCACCCGACGCACCCGACGCACCCGACGCACCCGACGCACCCGACGCAACGGACACGGACACCAGTTCAGACACGCCCGACGCCTCACCTGAAGGCGACGATTCCAGCGAGTCGTGAGCGCCGAAGGCAGCTCTAAGCCGGTAAAGGCCAAGTCGCAGGGCGGCTTGGCCAAGCGCGGCGTGCCCCTTGCGACCGCTCAGGATACCTTTGCAACGCTGCGGCTCGCCTACCCGGATGCCCACTGCGAGCTTGAGCACGCCTCGCCATTCCAACTGCTCGTGGCGACGGTGCTTAGCGCGCAGAGCACCGACGTTGCGGTCAATCAGGTCACACCGGAGCTCTTTTCGCGTTGGCCTAGCCCCGCGGCTCTCGCGGTAGCCCCGCTCGCCGAGCTCGAGGGCGTGCTCGGACGCCTCGGGATGTTTCGGCAGAAGGCGCGCAACATCCAGGCGCTGTCAGCGACGCTGGTGAGTGAGCACGGCGGCCAGGTGCCGGGGCAGCTCGAGCAGCTCATCGAGCTTGCCGGCGTTGGCAGAAAGACCGCCAACGTCGTGCTCGGAGTGGCCTTTGGTAAGCCGGAGGGAGTCGTTGTCGACACCCACGTCCAGCGCCTCTCGCAGCGTCTGGGTTGGTCGAAAGAGACCGAGCCGGTGGCGATCGAGCGCGATCTGATCAAGCTGTTTGGGCGCGAGCATTGGGACATCTTGTCGCACACCCTGATCTTTCACGGTCGTCGCTGCTGCACGGCGCGTGCACCCGATTGCGCTGGCTGCTCGGTGGTCCGCAGCTGCCCAGTCGCGTTCGCGGCCGAGCAGGTGGGGCGCAAGCCTGCTCGCTCGCGCTAGCGCGTTTGGCCGCGCCCGCACGACAGATACTCAACCGTTCCGCTTCTGGTTGAGTTGCTCCCGACGCGCTCAGCTCTTTGGCTGCGCGCGTCGCCGGGCGAGGATTTCCTCGACGCTCCGGGTGGTCATGGTGCCCGCTCGAACTTCATCTGCCTCGAGTAGGACCTTGTGCAGCGCGATGTTGGTGCGGATCCCGCCAATGATAAACTCATCAAGCGCTCGCAGCATGCGCCGCCGTGCCTTCTCACGACTGGACGCGTGCACGATCACCTTGGCGAGCAGTGAGTCGTACGCGCTTGGTACGCGAAAGCCGCCGTAGACGCCGGAGTCCACACGCACCCCCGCTCCACCCGGCGGGTGATACTCCGTGATGAGGCCCGGCCAAGGCGCAAAGGTGTCCGGATCCTCAGCCATCACGCGACACTCGATCGCATGACCGCGTGGCCCCCAAATCCCCTTGTGCGGGAGGTCGAGGCGCTCGCCAGCGGCGGCTTTGAGCTGCTCGACAACCAGATCCACGCCCGTGACCATCTCGGTCACGGGATGCTCCACCTGGACGCGCGTGTTCATCTCCATGAAGTAGAGCTGACCGTCGTCGTCCATCAGGAACTCGAGCGTGCCAAGCGTGGTGTAGCCCGTCTCGCGCACGGCGCGCGAGATCACCTCGATCATTTGGGCGCGGCGCTCGTCGGACAGCGCCAAACAAGGCGATTCCTCGATCAGCTTCTGATGGCGTCGCTGAAGCGAGCACTCGCGCTCACCGAGCACCCAGACCTGACCGTGCTGGTCCGCCAGTACCTGAAACTCGACGTGGCGCGGGTTTTCGACATAGCGCTCCAGGTACATTTCCGGGTTTCCGAAGGCATTGGCCGCCTCGGCGGTAGCCGACTCATAGGCACGGGCGACCTCGCTCAGGGCACGCACGATGCGCATCCCTCGCCCACCGCCGCCACCGCGAGCCTTGAGAATGACGGGCAGTCCCACCCGCTGCGACTCGGCCTCAGCGTGCACCGCATCGGTGAGGGCCACGCTTCCGGGGAGCAGAGGCAGTCCGAAGCGACTCGCCGCCTCGCGAGCGAGCAATTTGTCGCCCCACAGGCGCATCGCAGCCGGATTTGGCCCAATGAAGGACAGTCCGCAGCGCTGGACGATCTCAGCGAATTTGGCGTTCTCAGACAAAAAACCGTAACCCGGATGGATGGCGTCGGCCGCCGTGATCTCGGCAGCCGCGATCAACGCGGGAATATGCAGATAGCTCTTCTGCGGAGCGGCGGGTCCGATGCAGACCGCTTGATCGGCGAACCTGACGTGAAGGGCGTTGGCGTCCACGTCGGAATGGACCGCCACGGTGGCGATCCCGAGCTCCCGACAGGCGCGTACGATGCGCAGCGCGATTTCGCCGCGATTAGCGATGAGTACCTTCTTGAACATGGGGTCTCCGAGCTCAGGCCGTACGCACCTTGAACAGCTTCTGGCCGTATTCGACGCTGCTCCCGTTTTCAACGAGCAGCTCGACGACCACGCCGGAGACCTCCGACTCGATCTCATTCATGAGCTTCATCGCTTCGACGATGCACAGGGACTGTCCCTTGCGAACGTCCGAGCCCACCTCGGCAAATGCCTTCGAATCAGGGGACGACGAGCGATAAAAGGTCCCGACGAAGGGTGAGGTCACAAACACGCAGCCCAGCTCCTCTGCCCCCGGTGCGGGCGTTGTCGCCGCTATGGGAGTGGCGGCTGCCGCCACTGCGGGCGGGGCCATGGCGTAGGTCACAGTCGGAGTCAGCGCTGTGCCCGACGATGGGACGCCAAAGCTCAACCTCAGCTTGACCTGCTCGTCTTCGTATTCGAACTCCCCCACGTTTCCGGCGCGGAGGGTGTCGACAATGGCTCGTAGCTCGTCCAGGGATAGCTGCATGATCTGGTTCTCTGCGGATTGCCGCGTCTAAGGCGCCCCACCGACCACTGCGTTGGCCGAGCGCGGCGTTGAGGCGATCTGGAACTGGTTCGGTTTCTAGGGCGGGGTTTCCGAAACGACAACGCGCGAACGAAACAACGCGCCGCATCCGACCCAGCGTTGTCTGTGCCCCCCAGTACGACGCGCGCAAAGCTCGACCCTGCATCACAAGCTCGCCCCGCAAATCCTCGCTGAACCCGGACCACTGTGGCCAGAGTCCCCCACGGTGACCTGCCTCGGTGCAAAACCAGGTTTGCACCTGCGCCACCTCAGCTGCGCAAACAGCGCGGGGCCAGCTCTGTGGCGCGCGCAGGAGCGCCGGCGAGCGAGCCACGCAGCAAGCCTAGCGAGTGGCGCGGGCGATCGGCCGCGCACCAGCGGTGGCGCGCAGATGCTCGACCAGTCCGATCAGCGCGAGCTGATAGGAGAGCGAGCCAAAGCCTGCGATGCGACCCACGCAGGCTGGAGCCGTGCAGGAATGCCGCCGAAACTCCTCGCGCGCGTCGGGATTCGACAGGTGAACCTCGATCGTGGGAATCATCGAGGCGCGAATCGCGTCGTACAGCGAATACGAAGTGTGCGTCAGCGCGCCCGGGTTGATGAGCACGCCGTCAATTCCGCCGTCAGCCGCCTGGCCCAGCCAGTCGACGAGCACGCCCTCATGGTTGGTCTGGCGACAATCCACCGAGACACCCTGCTCGCGCGCCAGCGCTTCCAGACGTCGATGGATGTCCTCCAGGGTCGCCGTGCCGTAAATACTCGGCTCGCGACGACCCAGCCGGTCGAGATTGGGACCGCTCAGCACCAGCAGGCGATAGCCGTTCGGATCGAGCGTGTCGCCACGGCGAGGCGCCGGCGCTGGCGTCACGCCACGCGTTGGAACTCGCCTGGGTTTGGGCTGCGGCGCACGCCGCCGAACAGCAGCCAAACTCAGAGCTCCAGTTCCTGGCGCAGCCTGGGCGCCGCGATGCGGAGCAAATACCTCCCCTTGCCGAGATTGCCGCCGGGGGCAAGCGCGAGCGCGAGAAAGTAGTTATCGTTGATGACGCGAATTAAGGTCGTCAGTCGTTCACTGGTGAACGCCACTTCGCTGGTGATCCCCGCATCGAGCATCTCGGACGCGCGCTGGATCGATTTGACGACCACGCTCACCTCCGCCCCGATGGACTCGATGTCGAACTGAGTGTCCGCATGCGAGTAGGTTTCCAAGGGAATTCCCTCGAAGTCCATGAGCAGACCCGCAAGTCCACCCGAAGTGTTGTCGACGACGCTCTGCAGAGCCTCTCGGAACATATGGGCTAGCCTACCCGCTTTCTGCTCCACAGTGAATTTCCATGTGGAGTCGAGCGCAAAGAGTCTCACCCTCCCCTAAATTTTGGGAAAAATTGGGGTAGGCCCAGCGTGGAACCGGCCCCGGCTCGGTCGCTCTTCGGCTCGCTGGACCGATGGTCCTTGACCCCCAACCGACGGACCGGATAGCGTCTTGGCAGTTCAATAGCCCTCTCACGGGACGAGCTCAGCCATGACTATCCGCCCGTCGGATCTCCCTCGGAGCCTCGCGCAAAAGATCCTCACTAGTCGTTTGGAGCCCGTCGATGCCGGCGGCCCGGCGAGGATCCGCGTCGAGCAGGTCGCGCTCGCGCGGCTGGAGCGGCCACTGCTCACCAGCCTCACTGCGGGTACTCACCCGCTCGCGGTCGAGACCACCGTGGTCTACGACTCCGACTGCACGCTCACGGCGGAACTGACTCCGCGGCTCTCTGCGGTCGATCGCCAGGCGCTCGCGAACAGCGGCTGCATCATCGGTCGTCCGGGACTCGGCTTTGCGGGACCGGTTCACCTCGAGCGGTTCGCGTCGCCCGGTCGAATTGTGCTCACCGACGACGCTCGGCTCGCCATGCTCGGAGGCCTCGGCTGTCTCGCCCTGCCGCTCGGAGCCGCAGAGCTCGCGCTCGCCCTGACCTCGGGCAGCCTCGACGCCCCCCAGCTCGCCGTCTTTCAGTTGCAGCTCACGGGCAGATTTGCGCCCTTCGTCGGAGCTCGTGACCTGGCGCTTGAGCTGGAGCGAATCGGACTCGCGGAGCGCGTCGCGAAGCTGAAAGCCGAGTCGGGTCACCCGGTCGTGTTGGAGTTTGGTGGCACCGCCACGCGCGGGCTTTCGGTCGATGAACGCGCCCTTGTCGCGTCAGCTGCCCCGAGCCTCGGCGCCCTAACGGCACTGTTTCCCAGCGACGAGAAGTCAGAGGTTTTCCTGCGCGATCAGCGCCGCTCCAAGGCATTTCGTGCACTGAGTGTCGATCCTGGCGCGCCTTGTGGTGCGTACCACTCCCTGGAGCTCTCGAGCCTGGAGCCCTTGATTCGCGAACCCGGGGGCCGCGTGCGCTTCGCGCGCGAGCTGTCGGTCCCCGTATCTCAGGTCATTGTCGGCGGCGACTCTGGCGGCTCTCTGCGCGCCCTGCTAACGGCGGCCACGCTCCTCAAGAGCAAGCGACTCTCGGGACAGCTGGATCTCCTCCTGTGCCCGGCCTCGCGTCAAGTACTGGAGGTCCTCGCGCGCGAAGGAGCGCTCGGGGATCTGGTCGCCGCCGGAGCGCGCGTGATCGAACCCGATCGCCGCTTGCTCGAGGGCAGCCTGCACGTCACCACGCCGCAACAAACCTCCCTCAGAACCTTTGTGACCGGCGGGGCTGGTCAAGCCCAGCCAGCGTACCTTGCGTCGATGGAGACCGCCGCCTACTGCATCGCGTCGGGACACCTCGGCGATCCACGAGCGCTACGCCGACCCGCGCGCATCACTCTGCCTCGCGCCCTGCCGACCGACGATACCCTGCTCGCCCGGCAACCGCGCAGCACCACGGCAGCCTCTGCCTAGCCCATACGGCCAAGCCCTCAGCCCCCAAGTCCACGCGGTCCCGCACCAGTCGGGGCGCCCGACGATCGGCCAAAACCGCTGGGGCGAGCCCGACCCAGCCCAACTGGAGTTGTTTCCGGCCCGGCTCGCGGCTAGGCTCGCGCCCATCATGGCGCGTCTCAGCTGGCTCACTTGGTTAATGGCTTCTGGAACCTTGTTGCCCGGGATTGCTCTCGCTGCGGCCCCGGACACCGCTTCGCCGACGCCCGCTGCGGGAAGCCGACGCGCCGCTACCAGCATCGATGAGGACGAGGACGGAGACAAGGACGAGGACGAGCAGGCCGCAGCCAAGTCGAAGAAGGCCGCGTCCGAGCCCGGCGAAGGCGACCGCAGCTTCAGTCACGGCGGTCAGGTCGGACTGCGCGTGGCGTTCGTCACTGGGTACCGCATGAGCTTTCGCTATCCGGACTCACCGTTCTGCCGGGAGCCTGAGCCCGCCAAGGGCAACGACCAGCAGAAATTCTGTGGCTTCGGTGCTCCTCCCGCGCTCGACGTTGCGCTCGGCTGGGCCCCGATCGGGTTCATCGAACCCTTCGTGTGGGCGCGCTTTGGTCTCGCTGGGGAATCGCCAACGAACACCCAACCGGCAGTGCAGCTCGGGGCGGGCGCGCGCATGTACGCGACCAACGATGGCCCGTTCAAGGTCTTCATCGAACCCGCCATCGGGCTCGGTTTCGAGAAGGGCGCCGGCAACGACCTTTGGAACAATCGCACCGGATTTGTGACACAAACGCCGGTCTACAAGCAGGATCTCCTGTTTCATATCGGCGCGGGACCGCAGTACGATTTCTCCAAGGGCTTTGGCATCTACGGTCAAGCCGGTCTCACCGCCGGAGTGCTGCGTTCCATGTCCGCCACGATGGAGCTGCACTTCGGCGTCCAAGCCCGCTTCCCCTGAGCGCGGACGCGGCGTGTCCGCGCCGCACCAACAACCCACAGCAACTCGACCCAAGACTGTTGCGGCGCCACGCGGGCACCTCGCTAGTTCGGACTGCCACGCGGGCACCTCGCTAGTTCGGACTGCGGCGATCCTTGAGGATCCGTTCAAGCGCATTGCTCGCGGCCGCGACGAGGCGATCAAGCTGCCGCGTTGCGGAGAACGAATCCACCAGTCGCGCGACCACGACCACCAGCACGACCTTGCCACGCGCCTGAATCGGGACCGCGTAGACTTCCTCGCCCATCGCGATCCCCATCACCTCCGCGAGCGGGGCATAGCGATCACTACGCGGCAGTGGCCCGAAAAAGTAGCCGGCCTGGCAGGCACTTAGCAGAAAACTCGGCTCCGCTTCGTCGATCACTACGGGATTGCTGCCAGCCAGCTGCAGTTCAAATTTGCCTGCTTTTAGGGCAAAAAGCGCCTGACGAGCAGCGAGCAGAGTCACCGCGCCGCACAAGCGTTCAAGCAGCGCGCGCGGAGACGGGGCCGCCTCCACTTGCTCCATCAGCTCGGTGAGCTCGGGCAGCGCGCTGGGACGCACCGCATCGAAACTGCCCGAGGTCGACGTCGAT
Organism: Polyangiales bacterium; assembly: GCA_038207155.1. Taxonomy (GTDB): domain Bacteria; phylum Myxococcota_A; class Polyangia; order Polyangiales; family Polyangiaceae; genus FEN-1139. The sequence continues at coordinate 61,398 of JBBRAB010000016.1, read as the reverse complement.
TCACTGCGCGCGCGCTGGCGCACGAGCGGGATCGGAGGTTCGCTTTGCGAGGGTGCATAGACGGGCGGCACGCTCATCCCGCGAGCGTGACTGCGTCGCGTGAGCTCAGTCCCGAGTTGCCGCGGCACGCGCGTGCCGAAGGCCGGCGTGCGGTCCTCAGCTGCATCAGGAAAGACGTGTCGGTCGCGGGCGTCGATCTGCGGCGGACGAAGCGCGCCAAGCGCCTCGATCACGCCATGGAAGGTGGCGCGCACGCGACGCACCCGCAGCCCCAGGTGATGGGAAAATTCCGCTGGAACATGGGGATCGAAGGGATCAACCACCGCCAGCGGCACCGCGTGAGCGGTCGTGTCAAACGGCAGCGGCACGGCGAGCAATCGCTCACACATCCCGAGTGGGAGGCGCGCGCACAGCGCGCGATCCGGCTCAAACGTGGTCGCTGCCGGCTCTCCTGCGCCGAACTCACTCTCAAAGCGCCCGAGGAAGCCAGGGATCCGCTCGACGAGCACCTGAAACAGCGCCACGCCTCGCATGCTCGCGTCGTGCAGCGCGCTGCCCAGTTCCTCGCGGCCAAGGATTCCGCGCTCAAAGAGTCGGTGGGCAAGCTCGACGGTCACCATCTGCATCGTCGCTCGCCGCCCGCGAGCGGGCAAGAGTTCATCGACCAAACTGGAAGACGAACTCGTTTGGCCGAACGAGCCCGAGCTCATCGCGGGCGACGCGCTCGACGGCTGCGGGATCCGACTTGATCTGCTCTACCTCGGCCCGCAGTTCTGAGATCTCCTGAGACAGTCGCGAGATCTGTTCCTCGGTTCGGAGCCGCTCTTGCTCGAGGTGACGTAGCCGAGGTAGGCCCGAAGGCGACACCACGGATGCCGGGACCGCGCTCACGGCAACCAGAAGCAACCCCAGAGGGAGCCAGCGCTCAGGAAGGAGCCATTCGGACTTCACTTGGCCCCTTGTCCCACAGCTCCGCCAGGCAATGCAAGAACACCGTGTAGCTGCAACATTCCAGCGCACTTGGGAGCATAGATTTCGCTGAGAGCGGACGCTTTGTTTCCACTTGTGCCGGAATCCCAGGCTATTGTTCGAGGGTCGCCGAGCCCCCGACTCTTAAATAAGTGGCTGGATTCTAACCAATCATCCGCCGCATCGCGTTTCGAGGACCCCCATGGAGCTGGACATACTTCAAGCTGAGCTGGAACGCCTCTTTGATCTTTCGGCCCTCACCGACCTTGCGCGAGACACGCTCGGGTTCGATCCCGAGGCGATCGGCGGCACCCAAGCACTGGGCTCATTTGCTCGCGCTTTGATCGAGTACTGCGCAGAGCGCCAGGCGCTCGAAGCCCTCGCAGACGCACTGCGGATCCTAAGAACCGACGCGAGTCCCGAGCTCGATCTGCTCCGCGCGCGGGGAACTGAAAACGATCCCGCATTGCGCGTTGGCGATCGCTTCTTCGATGTCCAGATCGTGCGTCAGCTCGGTGAAGGCCGTGTCGCTCGCTCTTACGTGGGTCGTACGGGGGAACGCCAGCTCAGGCTCAAGGTCTTGCGACTGCGTGCGGCCCAGGATCGCGGCGCGCTGATGCGCTTTCAGGTGCACACCCGCCTACTAGCGCGGGTCACCGATCCCGGGCTTCCTTCGGGCCTCGCTCTGCTCAATGACGGTAGCCGCGTGGCTGTCGTACACGACTATGTGGAAGGTCAATCCCTCGCGGCGCGGCTCGCGCGCAGCGGACCGCTTCACCTCAATGAGGCCCGACCCCTGCTGCGCTCACTGCTCGCCGCCCTCTCCAAGCTCCACGAGCGTCGGCTCGTGCACGGCGATTTGCGTCCGGAAAATGTGCTGCTCAGTCGCGATGTCGACGGTCAGCCGCTGGTGGTTTTGCTCGACGCGGGCACGGATCGCCTGCGGTCTCGCTGCATCGAACCGAACACCCTCGACGGACTTGTGGTGCGCGCAGCCAGCATTGCGCCCGAGCTGCTCGCGCTTGAACCCCCGACGCCGGCCAGTGACGTCTACGCATTTGGTGCTCTGGTCTACGAGCTCTTGACGGGGCGTCCGCCCTTCACGGGCAGTGCCTATGAGCAGGCCGCGGCTCATCTCACCGTTGCCCCCACCCCGCCAAGTCAATTTGCGCCCCGCGGTTGGGTGAATCGTGAGCTCGACGAGTTCGTACTCTCGCTACTGACCAAGGATCCGCTCGAACGCTCTGGCAGCGTTCATGGCGTGCTGGCGCGACTCGAAGCGCTGGCGACCTCCGCTGAGCGGCGTGTGTGCACCCTGACGGAGGAGGAGCTCAATGAGCGCATCGAGCTGCTGGTGCTCGAACCTGCCAGCCTTGAGGCCGCCGCCGCACTCGACGCCGCGGTTGATGAAGGCGCCGATCCTCGTCGCATCGCCGAGGCCTTTGGCATCGCCGCGGCCGAGCTCGTGGCCGAAGTCTCCGACGAAGCGCAGACCGCCCGACGAAGCCTGCTGCTGCGCACCGCGCGGCTCTATGAGCAGGCCCTGCGCGATCCGGGAGCGGCTGAGCCCTTTTACGCTTCCGCCGTTGCGCTCGAGCCGGGCGACGACATCGCCTGTAAGTCCCTTGAGCGCGTGCTGCGATTGCAGAACAAGTTTGAGGAGCTGATCGAGATCCTGCTGCAACGCGGCGAAAAGGCCGAGAGCCGTACGGAACGCGCCCGCTCGTTTGCCGAAATCGGACGACTCTACGTGTCTGAGCTCGGTGAGCTCGAGCAGGCCCTGGTGGCCTTCACTCAGGCTCTCTGCGAAGACGTCCAGAAGGACAGCTACGCCGAGGAGATCGAGCGGCTCGCGGGCAACCGCGCTGACGCCTGGGCGGAGGTTCTCGACGCCTGCAACGGTCCCCTTGAGGATCCGACTATCCCGAGCGACGTCAAGAACGCGCTGCTCGTGCGCGTCGGTCGCTGGTACGCCGACAAGGTCTCGCGCCCCGACATGGCGCTGCCTTGCTTCCAATCCGTGATTGGAACCGATCCTTCCAACTCGGCGGCGCTCGAAGCGCTCGCCAACATCTATCGCAAGGCCCAGCAATGGCCCGAGCTCGGGATGGTGCTGACGCGCTGGTCCGATGCTGCCCCCACCCCGGCCCGCGCGCGAGCTCTTCGCACCGAGGCAGCCGAGCTCGCCGAACACCAGCTCGGAGATCCCGGCGGAGCCCGCACCCTTTACGAAGCGGTGCTGTCGGAGGATCCCGGTCACGAAAAGGCCAGTGAAGGCCTGGCACGGATCTGTGAGGCTGCCGGTGACTATGCCGGCTACGCGCGAGTGCTCGAGGCACGCTCTCAAGCCCTCTCGGGTGACGCCAAGGCGACTGTGCTCGTGCGTCTCGCCGAAATCCACGAGTTACGGCTCTCCAACGACAGTGAAGCCATTAAGCTCCTTGAGTCGGTGCTGGTCGCGCAACCCGAGCTGCTCGAAGCGCTCCGCTCCATCGACCGGCTCTACGCCAAGCTCGGGCGCTATGCCGATCTGATCGACGTCATCGAGCGGCAGGTCAAACTCGCAGCGACTCCGCGCCAGAAGATCCAGCTCCTTGAGCGAGTCGCCGCCGTGCACGAAGAGGAGTTCTTCGCCCACGAAAACGCCAATGCGGCCTTCGAACGAATCCTTTTGCTGGACTCCCATCACGAGAGCGCGGTTGCCGGCCTGGTCCGCAACTATCGCGCCCTGGAACAATGGTCGCAGGTCGCGGACCTGACTGAGCGCCAGCTCGAGCTGGTCGACGACCAGGCGCGGCGCGTCAACCTCGCGATTGCCCTTGGACGAGTGTGCGGAGATCATCTCGCGTCGCCGGAACGTGCGATGGCGGCCTTCGAACTCGTGCTGGTTCACGAGCCGCAGAATGCCGAAGCACTCGAGATGCTTGCGCGACTGCGGGAGTCGCTCGGCGATGCCGATGCCGCGCTCGCTGCAATTGACGCGCTCGCCGAGAAGGCCACCCTGCCCGAGGCGCGCGCCGAGCAGTACCTGCGCGCCGCAAAACTGCTCGAAGGTCGCGGGGACTTCGACGAGGCCATCGAACGCTACAAGCTCGCACTCGATGCCCAGCCGACTCACACCGCGGCCAGCGCGGCTTTGCGTGAGGCCTATCTCTCGCGGGGCAACCCCCACGCGGCGGCGACCTTGCTCGAACAGGAGATCAACCGGACCAAGGGCGAGCGCGCCCAGGGACGTCTGCGCGGGGAGCTTTCCAGCATCTTTTTGCGCAAACTGCACGAAGCCGGCCGAGCCGAGGAAATGGCCCGCGCCGCTATCAACCTCGATCCGACCAACGTCGACGCCCTCGCGGTGCTCGGTGATCTGGCTTTCGAGGACGGTCGTCTGCACGAGGCGGCCAAGCACTACGGAGTGCTTGTCGACCGCATCGAGCTGCTGCCGCGTGAGTTCATCACAGGCACCCTGCAGCGGGCGGTGCAGGCCCTCGTCGAGGCCGGCAACTCGACAAGCGCCGAGGCGGCCGCCGAGGCCCTCGAGCGGCTCTGTCCCAATGATCTCGACGCACTTCTAGCGGTTGGGGCTGTGCTCTTTGCCAAGGGCGAACCCGCTCGCAGCGTCGAGCTCGCCGATCGCATCCTGGCGGACCTCGGGGATCGACTGCGTGGGCGCGATCGCGCGATTGTGCTTTACCGCAAGGGCGAGTCCCTTCGGCGAACCGGTGCCAACGAGCAAGCGCTTGCGTCGCTTGAGGAATCGGCCGACCTCGACCCGACCATGGCTGAGCCACTGGTCTCGATAGCGCAGGTCTTTGCCGCGCTTGAGCGCTGGGACGACGTCATTCGCACCAAGAACCGTCATCTCGACATCGCTGACGCCGACGAGCGCGTCCAGCTGCTGATCGACATCGGCGACGTGACGGCCGAAAAGCTCGGGGACCGCACACGGGCCGCCAAGAGCCTGGTCGCAGCACTCGACGAGCGTCCCGATGACCGGCGCCTGCTGTCCAAGCTGATGCAGCTCTACAGCGAGGAAAAGGACTGGAACCGACTGGTCGAGGTGGTGCTCAAGTTGGCCGAGTTTGTCGAGGATCCCAAGCAGAAGGCCAAGTACCTCAACACGGCGGCGATCGTGTCGGCACGCCAACTCGGTGACGTGAATACGGCCCTGTCCTACTACGAGCAGGTGATCGAGCTGGATCCCTCGCTTCACAAGGCCCTCAGTGAAGCAATCGATCTGCGGCGCGGCATGGCGGACCATGTCGGAGTCGAGCGACTGCTCCACCACAAGCTTGAGCTGCTCCGCTTCGAAACCGATCGCGTCGCTCACTTGGCGACGCTCGGCGAGCTGGTTGATCTGTACGAGAAGGAGCTTGGATGGCGCGAAAAGGCGGTCGAGACGCTTGAGAAGCTCCGCCAGCTTGAGCCCTCGAACGAGGCCCACCTCGTTCGCCTGGCTGAGCTGTACGCCAGCGACACCGACCAATTCCTCGAGCAGGCCATCGAGGCACAGCTGGCCCTGCTTGACCTCGATCCCTTCCGCGTCGACTCTTACAAGGCCATTCGGCGTCTCCACGCGGAGACGAAGAACGCCGATGGTGCCTGGTGCCTCTGTCAGGCCGTCACCGTGATGAAGGTGGGCGACCCCCAGGAGGAGGGTTTCTACAAACGGATGCGCGCCGAAACGGCAGCCCCGGCGCAGGCGGTCTTCACCGAAGAGGACTGGCTCGCGACCACCCACCCGCTGCTCGATCCGCTGCTGACTCGTCTCTTCTCGCTGATCGAGCCTGCCGTGGTCACGGCGCGAACCGAACCGCTCGCCAAGCTCGGGCACGAGCTGTCGGACGCAGTCGACCTGGCGGCGCACCCCGCACCGATGGCCCAGACGCTGTTTTACGCGGGTGGGGTGCTTGGCATTCCGGTGCCGCCCTGCTTCGGTCTAAGGGATGATCTGGGAGGGCTGTCGTTCCTTGCCTCCTCGCCCTGTGCGATCGGGCTCGGACGCGTTGCCATGAGCTCGCAGGTCCCGCCCCAGGCGGCGGCCTTCATCGCGGCCCGGCACCTGGCGTACACGCGACCAGGCTTTTACCTGAGGCAACTGCTTCCCACTGGAACCGGACTAAAATCCTGGCTATTTGCGGCAATTAAGCTGATCTCGCCGCAATTCCCGCTGGCAACCGAGATCGAGGGCGCGGTCAACGAAGCCTATGCGGCGCTCGACCGCGGACTCAAGGGCGCTGAGCGCGACGAGCTCACCCGCGTCGTGTCGAACCTGCTGAAGGACGGCACGTCCCTCGATCTCAAGCGCTGGGCGGCCGCGGTGGACCTGTCGGCGGATCGCGTTGGCTTCGTGATCGCTCATGATCTCGATACCGCGGCCCAGCTGATCCGCGCGTCTGACGAGAGCTCTAGCGCCGTTCCGGGGCAGGAACGACTCAAGGCCCTCGTGCTGTTCTCGGTGGATCCGAAGTACCAGGCCCTGCGCCACCGCCTTGGAATCGCCGTTGACTCGTGACGTGACCTAAACGCCAAGACCATGCGCCACGGCCACCGCAGCTCAAGAGAGCTCGGTGGCCGTAATGCTTTGCGCGATGGGCGAGCTCCGCTCAACCGGGAGGTGAGCCATGCTCACACTGTCAGTCAGTCCGCCGAAACGCTGCCCGGACGTCGCGCGGGGAGGCGCGGCGCGACCCCTCGACTACCGCCAGCAGTGGCCGAGGGCTCGAAGCTCGGGAGATCAAAGCTACCGATCGCACGCCAACCGTAGAACCCGTCCTCGCGCTTGCTGCGACGTACCTTCGGATCCATCTCGAATAGTCCTGGAATACCGCCAGGTTGGCCAAAGATCCCGCGCGTCAGATCATTCTTATTCTTGTACGCGTCGTTGAATTTGAAGCGAAGGCCGATGTCGAGCAGGCTCGTACCAACGGGCTCGCGCAGCCGGATGGTCCCATCCCCAGCGACCTCGACGTCTGCACCCTTGGCAGAAAATGAGTCGATCTTGAGCTTGCCGTCGGTGACCTTGGCCGCGATGTTGAAGGTTCCAACTCGCAACTGGGGCAGTGCGATCACGTTAAGGATCTTGGCTTTTCCGTCGCCAGCCGCCACCCCGTCCAGCTTGAGCTCAAGCTTGCCCTCAGCCTTGTTGGCTTTGTGCTCAGGGAGAGTCAGCTCAAGTTCTCCGTTGATCTTACCCGCGAGCGGCAATCCAACGAGGTCGCTGAGCAGTGGGATGTCGCCGAGTCCGAAGCCATCGAAGCTGACCGCGAGTTGGTCCTCACTCGACGAGGAGACGTAGCTGCCATCGACCGAGCCACCGTCACTGGCCGCGCCGAACGAGAGTGAGAGAGTGCCCGTGAGCAGCCGCAGGAGACTGACGCTGCCCCAGACTGACTCAAGCTCACTTACCCTTGGTTTCGGGGCGTTCTTGTCCGATGTTGGGACGGAGCCGGACGTCAAGACAGGGATCTGCGTGAGCTGCACGCCGCGGGCTTCGATGCCCGTCAGCCAGCGCCCTGTGAGCTCCCTGACGGCCAGCCGCATGCCGCCGGTGGCGGGTTGATGCGCATTGAACTCAGTCACTAGGCGCTCTTTGACCTGCGCGTAGGGGAAGGTCAGGCGAGCTGATACGGCAAAAAAACCGAGGTAAGCCAGGGGATAGAGGCCTGCCCTGAGCCATCGCTTCGTTTTGGGCTTCATGGCGTCACCCCGGTGGGAGCGTCCGTGCCGGCGGCGGGTTTGTCCGTGCTGGGCTTTGGAAGCTCCTTGCGGTCGTAGGCACTGACGACAACCTCGGCGTCGTAGGAGTCCGGCTCGGACATCCGCTTGCGGATATTAAGACGCGAGACCACCACGGGTAGGTGGGACTGTTCGACTTTCTCGAGGAAGCTTGCGAGTGCAAGCATGCCGACCTTGTGCAGCTGAAGCCTTGTGCTGCGCTCCTCGTAGCGCTTGGACGAACCGACGGGCACCGGTGGGCGGTCCTGGCTCTCTGGCACCTCGAGTCCGACGGATTTGGCGTGCTGTGCGAGGAAGGCTGCCAGGGGTGGCGCCGGCTGCGCGTAGCGCTGCTGCAGCGAAGCACGGGCCTGATCGAGCCGCGTCAAGCTGGACTCGCTGGCCCCAATTTCGGCAATCACCTCGCTCAGACCGGCGTTGTCGTCGCGCTGCGCCGCCGCGAGGCTCGCGGCCCCGAGGGGGCCCCCGACCAGCACGAGCGCGCCAAGCGTGGATAAAAATACGACGAGCAGCTTGCGCTCGCGACCGTCCAGACCGTCAAACCATGCGCGCAGCTTCACTTGCTACCTCCCGACTTGTCGGCGGCCTTCTCATCGGACTTCTTCTTTTTCGCGCTGGCGTCTTCCGGACAGCGCACGTCCCACTCAAGTCCGTATTTCTGGCGCGTGCTGTTGACCACCTGGGTCACGTTACCGAGACGCACCTCCGTAAAGCAGCGATGCTCCTTCAGCTTGGTGGCGACCTGCTGCGCCTCTGCCGCAGAGCCGACGATGCCCGTCAACTTGACGTGCTCACGCTGCACGTCGAGCTCATCGATGTCGTGAGTGATGGTGCTTGGCACGGCGTTGGCGATTTCGACCATGACGTCAAAAGCGTCCGCGTGGGGCATTGGATCCAGCTCGTCGACGGCAAGCTTTCGTTCGAGCAGGGCCTTGGCGGAGTCAGCGTCCGTAGCCTCCTCCCCAAGCGTCTGGTGCGTCAGCTGCGCCAGATTGGCGGTCAAGCTGCTGTGCTCTTTGTCGAGCGAACGCAGGCTGGCCCAGCTGGAAAACCCAAGGCTAAGTAGGATCGAGACGGCCAGCCCGAGCAGCACCGGCGCCTTGTCTTTGACCACGGCGTAACCGCGCTGAAAACTCAGCGCGCCCTGGCGCAGATCCGGATCGCGCGGTCGGGTGCCGAGACCGAGAGCCACCCCGATCGCTCGGGCAAAGCGGGGTTGATCCTGCTCGGTCACGCCCAGGCTGGTGAGCGGCGGCAGGGGCAAGACCGACAGACCGAGTTCATGCGACAGAAAGGCCTCGGCGCCCTCGATCCCCGCCCCGGTTCCGAGCAGGTAGGCCAGGGAAATCGGTGCGTCGTCGAGCGCGGCCGCGGCGTGTAGCGTCTGGCGCACCGCCGCGGCGAGCTGCGCGGCCTCGGCGGGCAGACCTGCCACCCCGATCGACAGGGTGCGAGAAAACACGGGTTCCCCGCGCGAAACCACCAGGATTTCGCTCTGAAATAGGCCCAAATCGAGCAGGGCGATCGGCTCGTCCGAGAGGGTCCCCTTGGGATAGAGCGGCAGCAGGTTGACGAGCGGCAGCGCCCCGCAACCGACGCGCTCCGCCTCTCGCCCGAAGGCCGTGCGACAGAGGTCCAGGATCTCGCGGATGAACCGCTCGCGCGAAGCGACCGCCAAGACGCGAACGGTCTCATTGGCGCCCCGCTCGCGGATCAGCTGATGATCGAACACCAACTCCTCGAGTTCGAGTGGCAGACGACTCTCCAGCTCGAATGGCACGATCATCTCGAGCTTCTGAACCGCGGTCGCGGGGAGTGACAGTCGCGACACGAAGACTTGACTGCCGTCGACGGCCACCGCCAGCCCCTCCCCATGCCCCAGCAGAGGTCCGAACGCATCGTGCAGCGCCGTCGAGCGGCTGGGCACGTCGCGCAAGTCCACCTCAACGACCCGTTCGACGCTGGTCTTGCGATAGGCGGTGACAAGCACTGCCGCGCGCGCGTGGGTCGGGGATATCTCGATGCCTACTAGCCTTGCCATGGATCTGCGCTCTCAGTTAATCCGATAGTAAATGAAATGCCCGCCTGCCGATGCGGCCATCGCGGCAGTGATGGCGTCGGGCGAGGTTCCCGGGGGAAGGCCCATGGCTCCCATAGCCGAGCCCATCGGTCCGGCCAAGCCGGCCGCGCCCGACGCGCTGCCCATGGGAGCGACTCCGGCCGATGCAGCCGCCGCGGCCATCTGATTGATGCCCTGGGTCCCACTCACTGCGGCGGACGTGCTGCCGAAGGGTTGGCCAGGCGGGGGTGCCCCACGGAAGTCCACCACCGCGTGAACGCGGGTCCGGGTCTCACGTCGTCCGGTGCGGACGATGCCCGTCGCGTAAATACTGAAAATATCACTGCGGACCTTGAGACGTCGGATCAGCTCGCCAGCGCTGATCAGCTTAATTGGCGGAATCCCCAACGTGCCAAAGAGCAGCGCTGCGGGATCCGTGGGGTCGTCAAATGCCAGAAAGCTGACGAACCCTTTGGGACTCTTGAACAGCGGAATGCCGGGCATGAACCCGCGCATCATCTCGAGTCCCGACACCACGCGTGAGCGGGTCATCGGATCGATGCAGGCCGGATTCATGTCCGCCACGAAGGGACACACGAGCGCCATGAGCGTCATCGCGTTGGCCGTGTTCACGTTGACCTGCTCGCCACCCCAGACCGTCACGGTACGCTTGCTGGGATCGGACACGTCTCGCTCGATGAACGTGGACCAGAATTCCTCGCTGATGCCGCGCACCAAGTGCATCTCTTCCAAGCTATCAAATGCCGCATTTTTGCGGGGATAGCGCGGTTTTAGCCCTTCGTAGTAGGAGTCCTCCGAGCCGCCCTGGCTGGGAGCGTTGACCTCCGGGGTACAGGGCTCGGCTTCTGTGTCGGGATCGGTCCAGTCGACCACTGCGGAACAGACCGAGCGCCGCTCGTTGTAATTGCCGTCGGCGTCCCGCTCCTGAAATAGCTTGTCGTATTGCGCGCCAGTCGTCAGCGCCTTGAACTGGTTGGTGACCACCATGCGCGCCGGCACGGTGCCGCGTGCGGCAAAATTCAGGTTGAGCTTCGAGTCCTCGTCGACGATCTTGACCTCGAAGCGCGCCCCCTTGCCGAGCCCGAGCCCCTTGACCTGATCAAAGCTTCCACCCACCAGCGAGCCGAGAGCCTTGGCACTCTCGGAGTCATTGAAGAACCCGAGCACCATGTCGGAGTGCTCCCAGACCGGCAGCTGGGTCTTGTCCATGCGTGCCATGATGAGCAGCGGCCCGAGCGCGCGACGCATGGTCGGCTCGGAGGCGATCAGCAGCCGCGTCAAGCTGATCGCGCTGCGCGCAGCATATTCGGCCTGCAGCGAGTCGCGCTCGGCCATCGCGCTGGCGAGCTCAGCGCTCGTTTCCTGCTGAAATTCGGTCAGCATCACGGCCAACATGGTGAGCGCGCTGAGCACCATCAGCAGGGCAACCCCGCGCTGACGCCCACGTCGACTACGCCGTAGCAACCGGTTCATCCACCCCCCTGAGTGGCAAACGTCAAGGCCTTCTCGATCGGGATGACCACCTTGGTCACGAGGCGAATCGGCTTACGTCCGGAGCTCCCCTGAGCGCGCTGTCCACCATTGAGCACGAGCGTGATCCGAACCTGAAGCGGAAGACGCCCGACCTGCTCTGTGCCCTGCGTCGTGTCCCAACGCTCGATCCATTGGCCTGTGGTGGGGTCGAGAAAGGCGAGATCGAACAGATCGACGTCGGTCGCCAGCACGTCGATGCGCCCACCGCGATCGGGTTCCATATCAATGCGCGGACTCTCGCGTCGCACGAGATCGTTGACCTCCGGGTGGTCCGGATCGGGCATTAGAAAATAGGAGTATTCCGCCTGGTCGGACTCGCGCGCATTCTCGTCGAGCCGCCGGTGCGCGAACGCCACAAAGTCGAGGCGATCGCCGGGAACTCCGGACTGCGCGCGAAACACCGTTTTTTGCACCTGAGGCGTCGGTGGGATCGGAATGTGCTGCGACACGTAAGCGCTCTGCAGCTCGCGCACCATGCGCCCCATCGCCATCCGTCCTTCCCGGTACCGATCATTGAGCCGTTCGACGCCCTCCTTGCTCCGCTTCATGCCGGAGAACGCGCCGTAAATAACCATGGCGAGGAAGGCCAGCACCGCCATCGCAACGAGCACCTCGACGAGCGTGAACCCAGCGCTCGCTAAGCGACGCGTGGAGCGGGAGGCCGTCATTTGCTCGTCCCCGACTGGGTGCCCGTCGAACCCGGGGTCGAGCCTGGGGTCAAGCCCGGCGTCCCCATCATCTGCTGCAGCAGCGGCACGCCACCTGGCACGTCGGCCATCATGCCGCCCTGCTGCGGGTTCGTCACATACTGCACGAGCTCGAGGTCACGCGCGGAACGCCCCTCTTTCCACTTCACCGTGACCGTCAAACGCCGAATGCTGGCTTCCATCATCGGCTTGAGCGCGGGGTAGACCATCGACATCGCCATCGACGCGATGCCCGCCATACTGCCGCCCGATACGCCGCCGAGCTGCCCCATCTTGCCGCCACCCATGGGGCTCATGCCTCCACCGAGGGCACCCATGCCACCTCCGAGCATCCCGAGCGCGCCGAGACCTGAGCCAAGACCCGAGGTGTCAGTCGGACTCAACCCGGAAGTAAAGCCGGGAGGGCCCGCAGAACCCATGGGCCCCGCCGAGCCGAGTCCAGCCACCGTCGGACCCGAGCCCATGGGAGGCAGGCCACCGTCGAGCGACGCAGACGACGAAGGTGACAGGCCACCGTCGGCGTTGTTGTTCATGTTGGGAAGTACAACGACCCCGACCACCCAGGTGCATTCGAACAGACTGTCGGGATCATCCACGCAGCAACGCCCCTCACCCTTGTCATCGCCGATCGGGTAGCCATTCTTGAGGAGCTTGACCTCGAGCTCGCTCATGCGGCACCGCCCGAGGTTGGCTGCAATCGCCATGTTAGCGCCCTTGGTCGAGGTCGCAAACAGCCCCGTCTGCGCGCTAAGAATGGCGGTCAACCCGAGGCCCAGAATCGCCAGCGCGACGAGCACCTCGAGTAGCGAAAAACCGCGGGCTGCACGCGGCGTCATCGCGGCCCCTCCCGCTCCGAGATAATACCCTCTTCACTGCGCTTGGGCAGGTCCAGGCGACCCTTCTTGATCCTGGCGCGCCCAGTCAGCGGACTCACCAGGATCGTCAAGCCTTCCTGTTGCCCGACCACGCGCAGCTGAATGCTCGACCATTCCGTGCCCCCGCCGGGCCAAAAATAGAGAAACGCCTTACCCTCGGTGACGGGCTCCTCATCATGCTCCGACTGCACCTGAATGTATTCGATGTGCGTCCCCAGCTCGTGGCCTTCAGGCTCGAGTCGCTCGTCACCGAGCTCGATGCCCGTGGCGGCGACAAAACTCGGACGAGCCGACTGCGCTCCTGCCAGAAATGAGGAAGCTTCGCGCTCGGCGGCCTTCTCAAATCCGGGCGTTCCTGAGGCCGCCGCAGCCGCGATCGCAGACGCAGACGGCTTGGCGCGCAGCATGCGACCGGTCGCGCTCTCCTCGAGACCCACCGTCTTTGTCTGGAGGTTAAACACCATTCGCACGGGGTGCCCGGTCGCGTTGGCACGCGTGATGGCGACCTTCGCTAGTGACACGATCGCCGTGGCGGCGCCCCGCATTCGGCTTGCACCGACGCTGCCGGAACCAGCCATCGCGGTCGCCGCCATGATCGCAATCAGCGCGAGCACCACAAGAATCTCGACGAGCGTCATCCCAAGCGCCTGGCGGCGCCGCAAGCTGACGACGTGAGAGGAATGAACCATCAGGCAGCTGGCACTCAGGGCGTTGCGCCGGTCTTGGCGGCAGCAGGGACCTGGATGTCATCCTTGGTGCCCTTCTTCTTGTCCGGACCAACGGAACCCACGAAGACCTCGTCATCGGTGCAAATCAGGATGAATTCCTGGCCCCACGGGTCAGTCGCCGCATTGGCCGAGTCGAGCTGCTTGTCCTGAATGAGCTGCGCGACGGTCGGACAGGTCGACTCGTTGTTCGCCGCCTGCCAGGTGTGCACCGCGCCGCGCACGGTTCGGCAGGACATCACGGCAGCCTTGATCTGGGACTCCTTGAATTTAGGAAGCGCGTAGGCCGCGGCCCCTCCCGCGATCGTCGCGATGATCGCGAGTACGATCAGGATCTCGACCAACGTCATGCCACGCGCATGAGCACGCTGTCGCTGCAGGAGTCTGCGCAGGTAGGCTGACGAAAACTCAGAATTTTGCAAAATCGTTACAGACTGCATGTTGGTCCTCCAAACATCACTCAAGGCGATCGAGCCCACCCGGGATCCCGTCGGGGCCAGCGCTGCGAAGATCGTACGAATTTCCCTCAATGGGTGAGGGGCAAATCAGCTCAAGCGGGTGGCCCCAGGCGTCCAGCGGGAGCCCCTGGGTTCCGCGCAGCCGCGCCACCTCTTCCATCGAGGGCGGACAGCCGCCGTCGTGATCCGCCATGCTGGCTTCCACGGCGTGGCGGACGTCAAGCAGCGTAGCCCGGGTCCGCCTCTGGCCCGAGGCTTTGCGCTCGCGATACGCGATGCTGACAACCAGCCCGATCATGGCAAGTACCGCCAAGGCCGGACGAACTCGCCCGATCAGCGACCAACGACGCATACCGACGCGCGCTTCCCAGGGGAAGAAGATGCGAGGGGCGTTGTTGGACGAGCGGGCCATCGGCTACTGCACCGCCTGATTCATCTGCATCAACGGCACCATGATCGAGATCACGATGAAGCCCACCGACAGGCCCAAACCGACGATCATCAGGGGCTCGAGCAAACTCGTCAGGGCCGTGACCTTAGTGTCCACATCCGACTCGTAGGCGCGCGCCACGTTCTCGAGCATTTCCTCGAGGCGGCCCGTGCGCTCGCCAATGGCGATCATGTGGGTGACCATCGGAGGAAAGAGCTCGCTGCGCTTGAGGGGCTCCGCGATGCTCTCGCCCTCACGAATCGAGCCAATGGCACTAGCCACGGCTGCCTGCAGCATGGCGTTCTCAAGCACGTTGGAGCCAATTTCCATGGCACGCAGGATCGGCACGCCGCTAGCCAGGAGTGTCGAGAGGGTGCGCGCAAAGCGCGCCACGCCGACCAGCAGGTTCAGCCGACCGAACACCGGAGCACGCAGCTTGAACAGGTCAAACCGCCGACGCCCGGACTCGGTCGCGATCCAACGAATGAACCCATACACGCCCGCACCGATCCCACCGAGCAATAGCCACCAGTAGTCTGAGATCGTGTTGGACATGAAAATCAGGGCCCGCGTGTAGATCGGCAGCTCCTGATCCAAACTATCAAAGATCGCGGTCACCTTCGGCACCACGGTGACCATGAGCAGCGTCACCACACCAAAGCCAACCACGCTCATCAGGGCCGGGTACATCAGGGCAGCAAAGACCTTGCCCTTGAGGCGACTCTGGTTCTCCGTGAAATCTGCCAGGCGCTCGAGCACCGCTTCCAGGCTGCCCGACGCCTCCCCAGCCGCGACCATGTTCACGTAGAGCGGGGGAAAGACCTTTGGATGCACAGCCAGCGACTTTGAAAACGGCGTCCCTTGGTTGACCGAGTCGCGCACCTCGCCGAGGATCCGCACGAGAATCTCGTTTTCGACCTGATCCATCAGGGCCGTCAGGGATTCCACGAGCGGCACGCCAGCGCGTACAAGGGTCGCGAGCTGTCGCGTCAGGATCGCGATCTCCGAGGTGCTGACGCGCTTGAAGAACGCCATAAAATCGACCTCACGGCGACCCTTGGTGTTCTTCTTCTCCTTGCCCTCACTGGCCTCGGTCAGCAGGACGCCGTCACGACGCAACAGAGCTCGCAAAGCCTTGGGGCTCTCCGCGTCGCGGACCCCCTTGGCAGCCTTGCCAGACTTAATCTCAACACCGCGGTACTCGTAGACGGCCATTTTACTTACTCGTCGAGCAACATGTCCTCTTGTGTTGCCGCAACGACCTCCTCAACCGTCGTCTTGCCTTGCATAACCTTGCGCGCGCCATCGTCGCGCAGCGAGTCCATGCCCTGCACCTGGGCCGCGCGCTTGATGGTTTGAGCGTCCGCCTTTTGAAGGATCAACGCGCCAGAGACGTCGTCCATGACGAGCAGCTCGTAAATACCGACACGGCCCGTAAAGCCCTTGTTGTCGCAGCGCTCGCAGCCCTTGGCCCGGTAAAAGGTGGGCGGCTCTTGCTCGAACCAGCCGAGTGGCTGAGGCTCGTAGCCCTGGATCTGGTACTTCGGGTTGAGCTTTCGCTCCTTGCGCCAGCGTGAGCGCTCGGGATCAATCCCGAGTTGCTGCAGCTCGAACGGCGTCGCCGTGTAGGCCTCACGACAATGGGGGCACAGCCGCCGAACGAGGCGCTGAGCAAGAATGCCGATCACCGTCGAGCGCACGAGGAAGGGCTCCATCTCCATCTCCACGAGACGAGTCACGGCACCCGCCGCGTCGTTGGTGTGGAGCGTGCTCAGCACGAGATGACCCGTCATCGAGGCATGGATCGCAATTTCCGCGGTCTCTTTGTCGCGGATCTCACCGACCATGATGACGTCGGGATCTTGACGGAGAAACGCGCGCAGCGCGTTCGCGAAGGTCAGCCCGATCTTGGCCTGCACCGGGATCTGATGAATCCCGCCGAGCTCGTACTCGACCGGATCCTCGGCGGTGAGGATGTTGACGTTCGGCTTGTTGATGCGGTTCAGACAGGCATAAAGTGTAGTCGTCTTACCGCTGCCGGTCGGGCCCGTGACCAAGATGATGCCGTCGGGGCGCTCGATCAGCTGATGCATCAAACGGTAGTCGCGCTCGGAGAACCCGAGCTCGGACAGATCGAGTAGCACGTTGGTCTTGTGCAAAAGACGCATCACGATGCGCTCGGCATCGCGACTGGTCGGCACGGTCGAGACACGAATATCCAGTGAGCGCCCGGCAATTTTGAGCGAGATGCGCCCATCTTGCGGCAGCCGTTTTTCGGCGATGTTCAGGCCTGACATGATCTTCACGCGGGCCACGACCGAGCTCATGAATTGGCGGCTCGCGCGGCGCGCGACGTACAGTTCACCGTCGATTCGGTAGCGCACGATGACCTCGCGGTCCTCGGGCTCGATGTGAATGTCGCTGGCTCGCTCCTTGACCGCCTGGAAAAACAGGCTGTTGACCCAGCGAATCACCGGGGCGTCGTCGTCGGACTCGAGGATGTCGACCTCTTCCTCCTGCTCGGCGTCGTCCTTGGACTCCAGTACATCAGAGCTGGTCTGGCGCTCGTAGACCCGGTTGATGGCGTCGACCACCACCTCGGCCGTCGCCACCGTCGTCGTGATCGGCTTGCCGAACAGAGCGCGCACGCCGTCGAGCGCCTCGACGTTGAACGGATCCGCGCAGACGACCGCGACCGAGCTCTCGGACTCGTCCACCACCAGCACCCGATTGGTCTTTGAGAACCCGATCGGGATGCGAGTCGCGATGGTCAACTCCACCTTGTCGGCCGCGACGGTCTCGACGAACGGCAGACCACATTCAGCCGCAAGCGCCCCGCCAACTTCCGCCGACGTGGCCCATTTTCCGGCAACAATCAGCTCCACCAGAGACGACTCCTTGTCGACCTGGGTAGCCAATAGCTGCTCAACAGCGTCGGAGCCGAGGACTCCGCGCCGCACTAGTACCTGCCCTAGAGCTCGCTCAACGACCAAGGCTTACTCCGCTCGCTCGACGTTGACGCTACGCGCCATCGGCTGGACCACGACCGGGGCCTCGAGCGCGCCCTGCTGGGGAGCGCGACGCCGAGTGCGGAAGGGTTGAGGGGTGGCGGGAACTGGGGTCGGCGCGGCACCGGCAGGCGGCGTTGCGACGGGCGTTCGATTCTGAGGAACCAGCGGTGCCCCAGCACCCGCCGGTGCGGCAGCAGCGGGCTGCGCCCCCGTGGTGTGGGCACTCGAGGAGGTCGGTACCTCGGGTAGCGCGATCGGTGCGGTTCCCGCGTGGGCACGCTTGGTGGGCTCACTCTCGCGCAGCAGGCGCTCCTGCTCTTCGAGCCGGAAATAGGCCTGACGAATGTCCTCCACCACGCCGTTGGCGCGCGAGTAGTCGCGAGGCGGTGACCAGTCGTTGCCCGTGAAGACGAAGTAGCGATCCAGGAACTCTTGACGTTCCTGCATCTTACGCTCGAAGATCTTGCGCAGATCGGTCTGGTCCCGCACGACGTAGGGCGTCAGGATCAGCAGCAGATTCGCTTTGCGCTTCTCGGTCTTGGAGTGACGAAACAAGAACCCGAGCACCGGGATGTCGCCAAGCAGCGGGATCTTTTCGTCGCTCTTGACGAGCTGCTCACGCATCAAGCCGCCGATCACCACCGTCTGCTGATCCTCGACGGTGACGGTCGTGTTGGCCGTGCGCTTGATGATGGTGACCGCCCCAATGTTGCCCGAGGATGCGCCGCGGTCGCTGCTCTCCTGCTGGAGCTCGAGCTGCACCTGGCTGGAGTCGTTGATGTGGGGCGTGACCTTGATCTTGATACCGACATCCTGACGGGGAGCAGAAAAGCCGCCGCCCATGCCCATGCCACCCAGCATGCCGAGCGCACCAAGACCGCCGGCCGCGCCCGCTGCGCCCGGTGCTGCTCCGGCACCCGCGAGCCCCGCAAGACCGCTGAGACCGCCGCCAATATTTTCCTGAAGGGGGATGTTCTGCCCGATCGTGATTTCGGCGGGGATATTGTCGGTAGCGATGATGTGCGGCGTCGCCAGAACGTTCGTGGTGCCGCTGGTGGTTAGCGCGTTGACCACCACGCCAAACGCCGGGATGCTCAGACCCGTGCCGAGCAGGTTCTGCGTGCCATCGAGCGCCGGACCGCGCACACCCACGGCAAAGCCTTGCAGCATGTCCTGATTCTGCGGGAAGGGCAGCGAGTTCTGCGCCTTGAGGCCGCCGGCGATCAGCGACTTATTGCCTCCACCGAGGTCTTCCTGATCGCCCATATGCCAAGACGTTCCGAGCTTCTGGGTGTCCGAGACGTCAAGATCCATGATCACCGCCTCGATAAAGACTTGGCGACGAACCTTGTCGAGCTGCGTGACCACGAGACGCATGGTGGCGTAGTCGCGACCGAGTGAGGTGATCAGCAGCGAGTTGGTCGCCTTGTCCGCGGTGACGCGCACCTCACCCTCGAACAGATCCTTGCTGGCAGCCGCGCCAGGCTGAGCCGCGGAGGCCGCGCTGCCACCGGACTTGGCGCCCTGAAGCATCTGATTGAGCACCGCGGCAAGCTCTTCGGCCTTGGCGTGCTGCAGCGGCAACACGCGAATGCGGCCAGAGTCCCCCGGCTGCGCGTCGAGGCGCTTGAGCACCTCGAGTAGCTTCGTGTACGAGTCCTCGGTTCCGAGGATGATCAGCGAATTGGACTGCTGGTCGGCGACCACCTTGGAAAGCCCGCCTGCAGAGGCGCCGCCCGCGCCGCCCGGCGCGCCCGCCGCGCCCGGGGCCGCATTGAGACCGAAGACCTCGTTGATGCGCTGGGCCATCTCGTTGGCAGAACCATAATGGACCGGTTCGATCCACATGCTCTGACCGGCGCCGCCGACATCGATCTCCTCAAGGATCCGGATCATCCGGTCGATGTTGGTGCCCGTATCGGTTAGGATCAGCAGGTTGCCGGGGCTATAGACCGAGACATCTGCCTCCTTGCTCTTGAACTTGCCGAGCAGATTGGCGGCCTCATCAGCCCCCACGTTCTGCATGCGGTAGAGCCGAGTGATGTAGCGGTCGGAAACCGGTACTGGCTCCCCACGCGCCACGATCGGGGTGGTTTGGTTCACCACGCCGCCAGAATCCACAATCTTCAAAAAGCGCCCATGGGGGATCACGGTCATCCCATTGGCCTCAAGGATTGAGAGGAAGGCCTCGTAGGCCTCAGCCAGAGTCACCGGCTCAGGCGAGACGACGGTGGCCTTGATCTGCCGGACCTTGGCGCCGTAAATGAAGCGCTTACCCGTGAGTCCACTGATGTGATTCACGAGCTCGGCGAGATCAGCCTCTTGGAGGTTGAACTTGACGAGGTGCCCCGCAGGCTTGGCGCGGAACGGGACGTCGGTTGCCCGAGCGATCGCGTCCATGGTGGAGGGCAGCGCGCCCTGAGCACCTGGCGGTTCGCGCTCCGCAGCGGGAGCGAGATTGCCAGGGACAAGATTGCCAGCAGGACGCTGCGCGGCAGGGACCGGCTGAGCGAGCACCGCGGTCGTGCCGAGGATGCTGGTCAGGAGCCAAGGGAGGAGGGTCCGTGTCTTCATCGCGATCACTTGAACTTTAGGTCGATCGTGACCGGCTGGCCACGACGGTTGATTTGAACTTTGAGGCTTTCGGCTGTGCGCAGCCGGGCATAGGCCTCAAGTGCCTTCTCGGGGCTGGCCATGTTAAAGCCGTTGATGGTGTCCAGACGGTCGCCGTTCTGGATCCCGATGGTGCCGAGCAAGGTATCGGGTCGTACACCAAACAGCCGCAGACCCACGGTTTGACCGTCTTTTTGCTCTGGCACGATGCGAGCGGCGCGCATCAGCGCTGCCTGGTCTTCCATGATCTTGTCGAGCGCGGAGCGATCGACGTGATACTCGGTATCGCTGATCTTCTGGATCTTGGCGGCGATATCCGGCGCGATCTTCGGGGGACCCTTGCGGGCGGAATCGCCGTCGGTGCTGACGGGCGCGGCGCTGCTCGCCGCTGCGACGCTGGCGACCGGTGCCGCCTGTGAGGCAAAGAGCATGGTTTGACAGAGTGAACCGCCGGCGAGCATCCAGACCGAAGGACTCCCCTCTCGCGGGTTGAAACCGATGTACGCCACCTGTTTGCCACCGACCTCATCGCCAACACGCCGCATCTTCGGCGAGGTCTCACCCGGACCCGCCAGAGCGGCCACCGACCAAACGGGATCGTCGGACTGCGTGATGATGGCCGCGCGGATCCCGTCACAGGCCGGGGCACCGAGCACCGCCTGAGGATCGGTCAGGTCAAGTCGCTGTGGCTCCAGCGACTCGGTCTCGGGACGCTTGTTGAGCGCCCCGGTGATCGAGTCGAAGGGATTGCGCGACAGCAAGGCCTCGACAGACTTCTGCGTCATCGGCGGTGGCGGGGGAGCGGGACGCGCGACAAACGCGCTCGCCGCCGGAGGACTAACCAGTGCTGCGCCCACGAGCTGCATGACCCCCGATGCTTGCAGGTAGGCAACCATCGCGACGAGGGCGAGCAGGACGAACGCGAAGTACTTCTTGAGGAGGGCGTCGAACGACACTGAGGGTCCGTTGGTTCCTTAGCGAGGGGCGTGCCACGCCTCTTTGTCGCGAGTCGACCAGAAATCCACTGGAATCTGAGGAAACGGCCAAGTGCCCGGACAACCTGTCACGAGAGCGAGCGGCGTTGCGTCGAGCCGTGACAATTTGTCAATCGCTCACGGACCCCAATTCCCCGCGCGTCCCCTCGGCTTCGCCGAGTTTTCGGTAGATCGTCCGGGCTGAGATCCCTAGGAGCTGAGCGGCCAGGGACTTGTCCCCGCCCGTCGTCCGAAGTGTCTCGCGAATCATACGGCGCTCCACCTCATCAAGTGGGGTCCCGAGCGCGAAGGTCAGTGCGCCCGCTGCTGGGGCGCTGCGCTGGCTCACCGACTCGGGGAAATCCTCAACCGACAAGGCACCCGTGCGGCACAGCACGACTGCTCGCTCGATGGCGTTCTCGAGCTCGCGGACATTGCCGGGCCAGTCGTATTCGCCCAGCGCGTCCAGCGTCCCTCGCTCGATGCTCGGAGCTGCCCGGTGGTTTTTCTCCGCGTAGAGCGACAGAAAATGTTCAACCAGGAGCGGGATATCCTCGCGCCTCGCGCGCAGCGGAGGCGCGGTGACCGAGATGACGTTAAGCCGATAAAACAGGTCTTCGCGGAACCGTCCCGCCGCGACCTCAGCACGCAGATCGCGATTGGTCGCTGCCACAATGCGCGCGTCCGTCCGCTGGGGCAGGCCCCCGAGGGGCTCAAACTCCCCTTCTTGCAGGACGCGCAGCAACTTGACCTGCACCGCCGGGGCAAGCTCCCCGATCTCATCGAGAAAGACAGTGCCGCCTACCGCGCGCGCGAACCGCCCGTCACGACGCGCGGCCGCGCCGGTGAAGGCACCCTTCTCATAGCCGAATAGCTCGGCCTCCAGGATGCTCTCGGGAATCGCTGCGCAGTTGATGGCAACGAAGCTGCCGCGCCTGCCGCTTTGGGTGTGCACGGCGCGTGCAATGAGCTCTTTTCCGGTACCGCTTTCTCCCAGTACCAAGACAGTGGCGGACGAGGGAGCCGCTTGACGGATGATGTCGAGCACTCGCCGCAGGGCGGGGCTCTGTCCGACCACGCCACGCTCCGAGAGGCGACGTAGCTCCTGACGCAGTGAGCGGTTCTCGGCGACCAGCGAGCGACGCTCGGCAGCCTTTTTAACGGTCTTGACGATCGAGACGCGCTTGAGCGGCTTTTCAACAAAGTCGTAGGCACCGTCCCTCATCGCCTGGACTGCCACCTCCACGGTCCCAAAGGCCGTCATCAGCACGACCTCGGTGTCCGGGCTGACCTCCTTGACGGCACGTAGCAGCTCGGCGCCAGTCGTGCCGGGCATCATAAGATCGGTGAGCACGACATCGGTGCGATGGCGCCGCAGCACCTCTAGTGCCTCGCGCGCCCCAGCGGCGAGCCGCACCTTCATGCCCTCCTTCTCAAATATCCGCTGCAGACTCAGGCGATTGGCTTCGTCGTCGTCGACCACCAGCAGGGTCGGCTCGGTCAATCCCGTCACGCCGTCCGTGAACCCAGTCGCTTGCTCGTTAGTCTCACTCACGCCGCGCACTTTCCTCTGTTGGCGAGCGCGGGTCAACCACCAGCTCCAGACGGTCGGCCCAGGACCCGGAGCCGGAGCCGGAACAAGTGCGCCTCGGGCTCGCCGCTACTTCAAGGGCCGCACCAATCGCTCGACCCGTCCGCCCTCTGCAAGGGCCTCAACGATCTCGGGCACGTCGGCCTCCGTGACGTGGGCATAGAGGAAGTGTTCGGGCTCGACGAGCACGCAAGGCCCGTCTTCACAGGCATCCAGACAGCTGCAACTGGGCACTCGCGCCACCTCTTGCGCCAGACCGCGCTCAGCCACCGCGCGCTTGAGCGCAGTGAGGATGGCCTCGGAACCGCGCTCCGCACAGGAGCCTCGCGGATTGCCGGGCGGTCGCCGATTGACGCAAACGAGCAGGTAATGCTGACGCAGACTCATCGTGCAAACTTCGACTCGGAAAAGCGGTTCGTCAAGAGCCAGGGCGTCATCAAAAAGTTACGCACCAATCTCGCAGGCTGATCGAAGCCCCAAAATTAGTGCGCCTTTTCGTGCTAATTGAGCCAGTTTCGCTCACCACCCCGTCGCGTGGCGCGCTGCCGAGCTCGCCATAACAAGCATTACACGGCCATTTCAAAGCGCTGTCATGGGCCGCGCGACAGCGCTTGTAATTGCATTTGTCCGGCAAGCCCCGTAAGGGTCAGCGCACTGACGGAGCGATTGTTGGGCCGACAATACCTGCGTCCCCGAAATGCCTCACGGCAGAGCAGGCCCGCGGAGTAGCGCCACGGATTGCGTCGGAGTTGCCTGGTGTGGGGTAGCTCTGCGTGGCTTGGCTCTGCGCGTTTCGCGGTCAGGCGGGGAGCGGTTCCCGCCCGGAAATCGGACCCATCAGGCGGGATGCCCCTATGCTGAATTTGAGCGAACCCAAGGCGCCATTTTGTGACGACGAGGCCGGCGAGAGCGGACGCCGCATACGCTACAGAGCCTCGATGCTTCGCTTCATGCGTAGCGTGCTCGAGGAGCTCGGTCCGCGACCCTCAGGAGGACTATCCGAGCGGCGCCTTGCGCAGCGGCTGCACCACGACTTTTCACGTCTATGCAGCTCCTCGAAGTTGGAGGCCTTCACCTGTCACCCGACCGCGTTTCTCGGCTCATTTCGCCTCGGCGTGGGTTGCGTCAGCCTCGCGCTGCTGCTCTACGTGACCAAGCATCCGGCGCTCGGTTTCGCCGTCGCGCTGCTCGGTTGCTCCATGCCGGCGTTCGAGCTCATTTTGTATCGCGAGTACGTCGATCGACTGTTCCCTCGGCGCAATTCGCAGAACGTGGTTGGTCGAATCGCGCCGCGCGGGGAACTGCTGAGGCGGATCTACGTGAGCGCGCACCTCGACTCCGCCCAAGAGTTCACGCTCTGGCGCATTTTTGGCCCTAAGGCGACTTGGGTGATGGCGCTCGGAGTCCTCGGAGGCGTCGCGCTCCTGCTGGCCACGGCACTCGCCGCCCTGCTACCGAGCGCGGTTTTCCAGCGCGCCCAGCTCGGCTGGGTGTGCGGCGTCAGCTTGGCCACGCTGCTGCCGTTTACCCTGAGTTACTGGTTCTTTTACGACTCGCAGCGCGTCGTTCCAGGCGCCATGGACAACCTCGCCGGCATCGCGGTCATTCGCGAGCTGGCAAAGCTCCACGGAGCCACCCGGCATGCCACCCGGCGACTCGAGCACACCGAGCTGGTGCTGCTCGCCACGGGCTGTGAAGAGGCGGGCTTGCGGGGTGCCAAGCGCTTTACCGCTGAGCACCGCAGCGAGCTCTCGGAGGTTCCGAGCTTCGGAATTTTCCTCGACGGGATCTGTACCGCAGAGCACCTCGGCGTTGTGACGCACGAAACCTTCCTCGGGACGAAGTACGACGAGACGCTGATCCACGAAGCGCTCAACATCGCAGGCGTTCAACAGTTCCCGATCACGAAGGTCACGATCCCGGTGGGCGCGACCGACGGCTCGGCGTTCCACGCCGTCGGCATCCCCTCGATCGCGATTCTGGCGGTCGACTGCGGCACGCTCGTGGACAACTATCACACGCGCAAAGACACCCTCGAGCGCGTGGAATCGGACGCCCTTGAGCGAGCCCTGCTCCTCACCGACGAGCTCGTCAGTTGGCTCGATCAGCAAGCGGGCGGGCAC
Organism: Polyangiales bacterium; assembly: GCA_038207155.1. Lineage (GTDB taxonomy): Bacteria > Myxococcota_A > Polyangia > Polyangiales > Polyangiaceae > FEN-1139. The sequence goes on along the minus strand of JBBRAB010000016.1, from coordinate 36,577 downwards.
GCCGTCCCGCTGCAATCGGAACACCGTGGCCTCAAGCTGGTGGGCTCAGGGGACGAGCAGGAGCGCGCGGCGGGCATAAGGGGGGTCCGCGACGCCGCGCACGGGTCACGGCGACGCGAGCGACGCGCCCACCTCGGTAACCACGTCGACCACAACATTGAGCAGCTCACCCAGATCTGAGTCGTCGATCGTAAGCGCTGGGCAGATATAGACGACATTGCCGAGCGGACGCAGGTAGACCCCACGCCGCAGCGCCTCGGCGTAGACGCGCCAGCCCGCCGAGCCGAGGTAGCCGCTTGGTTCTTCGAGTTCGACGGCGGCGACCATACCGAGAGCACGCGCCGTGCGGATCCCGGGTCGTCCCAGCAGCGACTCGAATGCGAGACGCACCGGCTCCGCCTTGCGGATGCCCTGCTGGAGGATGGCCTCGTCGCGATAAACGGCGAGCACCTCTCGAGCGACGGCAGCGCCGAGCGGATTTCCGCAGAAGGTGTGACCGTAATAAAACGCGCGGGAACGGTCGCCGCAGAAGCCGAAAAACAGCTGATCGGTCACCAGGGTCGCCGCCATCGGGAGCATGCCCCCGGAAAATCCCTTACCCACGCAGAGGATGTCCGGTCGACAGTCAGGCGCTCTGGAGCTGGCCCACATGGGACCCGTTCGACCGTAGCCCGTGAACACCTCGTCCACGACCAGCAGCACGCCGTGGCGCGCCGTGAGTTCACGCGCTCTCGACAGGAACTCCGACGGATACATCCGCATCCCGGCTGAGCCCTGAACCAGAGGCTCGACCACGAGCGCCGCGTACTCCCTACCCCGCGCGGTCAGCGCCTGTTCGAGCGCCTCGAGCGCGGCCTCGACACCATCCGCCGGTGATGGCAAAAAATCGACCTGCATCACGATCTGGTTGAACGGACGCCGAAACACGTCCACCCCGCCGAGCGCCGTGGGCCCCAGTGTTTCGCCATGAAATGCGCCAACCAGGGAGAGAAAGCGTCGCCGCTGGGGCTGCCCCTGCTGCGCGAAATACTGCACCGCCAACTTGACGGCGACCTCGATCGCCGTCGAGCCGTCGTCACTGAAAAAGACGCGATTGAGGCCGTCAGGAGCGACCGCCACCAGCTCGCTGGCGAGCCGGGCCGCAGGTTCGTGCACGATACCGGCGAGCGCCACGTGAGCCATCTCGCGTGCCTGCTGGGTGAGAGCCTGCACGAGCCGAGGGTGACCGTGACCAAGCAGTGAGGTCCACCATGAAGCATTCGCATCCAGGTAGTGACGACCATCGAGATCGTACAAGCGCGAGCCCTCAGCCCGCGCGATCACGAGGGGCTCGGCGGTCTCAAGCCAAGCGCTCATCTCAGTGTAGGGGTGCCAGACATGCTGCTTGTCGAGAGCGACAAGTTCACGGCGCAGATCCTGAGCAGAAATCGGCATCATCGTCCTCGCTAGTCAGAGAGGCTGCTCTTGACCGGACCCGTAGCGAGACGAGCCACCCAACTAGGCCAGGTTGGCTCCGAGAGCGTCGGGATCCATCGGCAGGAGCAGACTCACGATCGTACCGCGTCCAAGCTCGCTGTCAATCTCGACCGCGCCGCCGTGCGCTTCGATGATGCGCTGGACGATTGGCAGACCGAGCCCAGTGCCACTCGGTCGAGTGGTAAAAAATGGGTCAATAGCGCGACTGAGCACCTGTTCGTCCATGCCCTGACCCTGGTCAATCACGTCGATACGCACGCAGTCCCGGCCCGCAAGGTTCCCACGAGAGATCGCGATGCGGATTTGGCCCCCGTTCGGCATCGACTGACAAGCGTTCGACACGAGATTATCAAACACCAGTCTTAGCAAGTTGGCATCCGCCTGAACGGTTCGCAGCTCGGGCTCGTCGGGGAGCTCGACGATGATCTCGTGGCTCTCGTCGCCACGCCATTCCGCGCGCTTAGCCAGCTCGTGGAGGCCCACCGCTGCGCGTCGAACCGTGACGGGCCGCGCGAAACGCAGAAGATCGGTGACGAGGCGATTGAGGCGCCCGGTCTCCTCGTCGACAATCCCGAGGAGCGTGATGCGGTCGGGGTCGCTGCACGTGGGTCGACGCAGGCCCGCCACCGCATTGACGATGATCGCCAGGGGATTTCGAACTTCGTGGGCGATAGCGGCCGCGAGCTCACCGACTGCGGCGAGCTGCTTTTTGGTCACGAGCTCGCGCTGGACATCTTCCAGATCGGCGTACGAGCGTCGGAGTTCCTCAGAACGCTCCTTGAGCGTGGTCGCCGTGACCACCAACCCGCGCGACGCGCGCTGGTAGCGCATTAACAGCGAGAGAGCGACCAGGAAGGAGTAGAGCATGAAGACGTGCGGGATCAGGTAATGATTCTTGAGCCAACCCACCACAACCAAAGAATCGTTGGCGGTCGCGGCAATCGCCAGCGCGCCACCGCCCAATACGACCCCTGCCTCGCGCACGTTGCTGCGATAGGCGCGGATCAAGGCGATCAGCGAGATCAGGGCAAAAATCCCAGAAATAAGGTAGAAACTGGCGCCCACCAGGGTCACTTCGCCACGCAGTTCGGGAATCGTCGCCGAGATCGGCCAGCCACGACCGAGACGCGTCAGAGCCGTTGGACGCCACCAGAAGCCGCCAAGTATAAACGCGAGGTACATCGTCGTGACGAGCACCGCGGTCAGTGCGTAGGGACGAATTGAACGCACGCGAACAAACAGTGCGACGAACATCAGGTGGAGCGAGATGCAGAGGACGCCCCCCACATGGGTCACGGCGGCCGAGTGTGGAAAGATCTCGGGGCCCCGCGCGACCCCCCAAGCAATCCCGCCTGAGATGAGGGCGACCGACCAGCTGAGCAAGGCGAACACCAGGTACTCGGCCTCACACTGGACCAGCCAATAGGCAACGCCGAAAAACAGCCCGATCGCCACCTGACTGATGGCCTCAGCGCTAAGTACCCCGATGAAAAAGCCTGGTGACATGGAGGAGCTACCGACGAAACGCTACTAGGATGGTACACGAGTTCACCCTGGGCTGCGCGCGCGATCGAATCCGCCGACGAGCCCACCAAATCGACAGGGCTGGTGGCCGAGCCCCCGATCTGCTAGGGCTGATGCCACCATGAGTTACGTGGTTCTCGCGCGAAAATGGCGCCCCGCGCGGTTCGAGGATTTGGTTGGCCAGGACCATGTCGCCAAGACGTTGGCTAACGCCATCGCGTCAGGGCGCATCGCCCACGCATTTCTGTTCACCGGGGTGCGCGGTGTGGGTAAGACCACCAGCGCGCGACTGCTCGCACGAGCCCTCAACTGCATGGGGCGTCCAGGCACCGTTGAACCGGGCGTGGACCCAGGTCCGACTTCAACGCCGTGCCTCGAGTGCCCAGCCTGCCTGGAGATCACCGCCGGCGGCGATGTCGACGTGCGGGAGATCGACGGCGCGAGCTACACCGGCGTCGACGAGGTCCGAAAACTCCAAGAGGGGCTGCCCTATCGTCCGGCGCGTGACCGCTACAAGATCTACATCATCGACGAGGTCCACATGCTCTCGTCGAGCGCCTGGAACGCCTTCCTAAAGACGCTCGAGGAACCTCCGCCTCACGTCAAGTTCATCTTCGCGACAACGGAGGTGCACAAGGTTCCGGTCACCATCCTCAGCCGCGTTCAGCGCTTTGATTTCAAGCTCATCCCGGCGCGACTGATCACCGACCGCCTGAGTTTTGTGCTCAAGGCTGAGGGGGTCAACGCAGAGGAGGGAGCGCTGTCGATCATCGCCCGCGAGGCCGCTGGCAGCATGCGTGACGCCATGAGCCTGCTCGATCAGGTCATCGCGTGGAACGATCAGGAGCTCGACGCCGAGTCCGTGGCCCGGGTGCTCGGTGTTGCCAGCCGCACGGCCTTGCAGGAGCTTGCACGCCACCTGGTCGATGGTGAGGCCGCCGCTTGCCTTGAGCTCGTCGCGCGACTCGCCAATCAAGGGTTTGACATGCAGCATGTCGCCCGCGACTTGCTGCTGCTGCTGCGGGATCTAACTGTCGCCAAGGTTTGCTCGGGCGCGACCGATCTGCTCGATCTCCCGAACGAGGAGAAGCGCGACGTGCTTGAGCTGGCCGAGCGCTGCTCGGTGGACGATCTGGTTCGACTCCACCATGGTTTTGCTGCGAGCTTTGACGAGGTCGCGCGCAGCGGTCAGCCGCGTGCGGCGCTGGAAATGCTGCTGGTTCGTCTCGCTCGCCGCCCTCCCCTGCTGCCGCTTGATGAACTACTCGCGCGGCTCGGACAGCTCGAGCGGCGCCTGGCCGGCGCGGCGGCGGGCTCTCCTGCTGCACGCTTGCCCAATGCCGGGGCTCAGCCCCCCCGTGAACTGGCGTCGCGTCCGCAAAACCGCGAGGCTGCCACGCCCGCAAAGCGCGCGACTGAGACCCGGTCGTCGGGTGGCGAAGACCCTGACGGCCCCGCGCCAACCTCGGGCGCCCTGGTTGCGTCAGCGGCAGTCACCACGCCGCACCAACCCAGCGAACGCCCAGCCGCGCGAGTTGCATCAAGCCCCACCGCCGCAGAGGCGCCGTTGGCAGAGAGCGCTGTTTTTGTCGAACAAGACGTCGTTCCCGAGGAGACTGACTCCGAGGGGGAACTGCTCGCGTACCTGCAGCAGATCCTCGAGGCAGTGCAGAAAAAGCGCCCTGATATCGCAGCAACCCTCGAGCATGCCGTCCCACTCTCACGGGACGGTGACCTGCTCACACTCGGTTGGCCGCCGGACAATGTGCTCGGCGAGAGTCTCGCCGATGAGCTCGTGTCGACGCTGTGCTGTGAGGCGGCGATCGCACTCGAACTACCTCTGCGGCGACTCCAGATCGAACATGCCTGTCAGGCTGCCAAGGGCAAGCCAACGCTCGCCGCGAGAGAGAGCGCTGAGCGCGCTAGGCGGGTTCGCGCGGCTCAAGACCGCGTGCGCCAACACCCGCGCGTGCGCGACGCGATCGAGCTGCTCGGAGCGCGGCTGCGTGAGGTTCGACTGCCCGAGCTGGCCTAGCCGCGCGTTCGAGGTTGCTCCCAGGCCCGGAGTCCCTAAGCTTGGCGAGTGCTACCCGAGAGCCTCTCACGACTCGTGACTCTACTGGCCCGTTTCCCCGGCGTCGGGGACAAGACGGCTCAACGGTTCGCGCTCCATTTGGTCGCCGAAGGCGGACAGCTGGCTTCCGAGCTCGCGCGCGAACTGGCGTCACTGCCGACTTCCGTACGCTCGTGCGAGCGCTGCGGCAATCTCGCGAGCGTCGCACCCTCGGGCAGCGCGATCTGTAACGTTTGCCTCGACCACCGTCGCGACGCGCGACTGCTCTGCGTGGTCGGAAGAGTTCAGGATCTATTCGCGCTCGAGCGAAGCGGCGCCATGAAGGGCCGCTATTTCGTACTCGGACGGCTGCTGTCGCCGCTTGATGGCGTTGGCCCCGAGTCCCTCCCCCTTGAGCAGCTCACGGCTCGCATTCAAGCCGAAGGGGTCGAGGAGCTCATCATCGCAACCCCGCCCTCAGTCGACGGTGAGGCCACCGCGCTGCTGCTGGCGCGTGAGCTGCTGCCGCTCGGACTCCGGATCAGCCGAATCGCCAGCGGCGTGCCTCATGGCGGCGAGCTCGAGTTCGCTGACCAAATCACGCTCGGCAGGGCGATTGCCGGTCGACGCTCGGTCGGGGACTGAGGCGCGTCGACGAGCTCAGGAAGAATGTGGCGCCGCCGGCGATCTTGGCGCTCGGCTACTCGGCGGATAGGGTTGGCGCGGCGTTTGTCTGGCAGAAACGGACGTCGCGGCGAGAGCAGCTGGAAAAAGCTGGCCATTTTGCGACTATGGGCGTTGATCGAGGCTAGTTGAGGGGTCACTATTGCGCCCCAGCGTGACTCAGTCCATGTCCAAGCGAGCTATCGAGACCAGTGCCGCCCCATCCGCGATCGGCCCCTATTCGCAGGCGGTGACCGCAGGCGGTTGGCTGTTCGTCAGTGGTCAGATCCCGCTCGACCCGCAGACAGGTGAGTTGGTCGACAGCTCGATTGAAGCGGCCACACGCCGCGTCCTCGACAACCTGACGGCAGTGCTCAGCGCCACCGGCACAACGCTCGGTGAAGTGGTTCGTACAACTATCTACCTCACCGATCTCGCCGACTTTGCCACCGTCAACGCGGTGTACGGAGAGTATTTCTCCGCCCCCTATCCGGCCCGGGCCACCCTGCAGGTTGCCGCGCTTCCTCGTAACTCTCGCGTCGAAATCGATGCGATCGCCGTCTGCAACGGCATCTCGGAATCCTGACCATGACCACAGATCTCACGACGCTCACCTTTCCGCCCGAGGTCTTGGATGCCTCCGTCGATGGCGCTCTCGCGGCGCTGACCAGCGCCGGCGCCAATGCGCCCGCACTCATTGAAGCCTGGACCGCGCGCCCGAATGCCGCGGCTATTGCCGCCGCCGCTGAGGGCCCCGAAGGTCCGGCGCGCAAGGCCGCCAAGCGAGCCCTCGGGATCCTGCGTGCACGCGGAATCGCCGTCCCGGAGCGACGTCGGGTCACGGTCTTCGGCGCCACCGGCGCTCCCTCGACCAAAGTGGAAGCGTGGCTGCTCGCTCCAGACGCCTCAGGTGGAGTGGTCTTGATCCTCGCCTCGCACATGCCTGCGAGTCGCCACAAGAGCGCGTTCATCTACCTGCACGACGAGTTCGGGATCCATCGCGTCGAGGCGGGCGAGCAGAGCCGCACCCAGCTCAAGGACGCCATGAATCGTCTGATGCCGGGGGGTCTGTTCAAGCCCGTCCCGGTGCCGGTGCAATGGGCCCGGGCCCGCATCGCCGCGGCCCGCCGGCTTCAGGGCGAGCGCGGAGTGCCCCTACCGCTTGGACTCACCACAGCCTCGGCGCTGCTTGATCCAGCCCCCGCCGAGGTTCCTCAGCATCCCTTCGACGATGAGGGACTTGAGCTCGCCGACGAGGACGCGCGGCTTCTGGCGACGCAATCTGCGCGTCTGCACCAGCTACCCGAATTCCGCGCCTGGTTGCCGCCGAAGGGCGCAGTCGATGAGGTGCTCGCCGCCGTTGGTGACGGGCTGACGCCCGGAGAGCCGCCCGCGCAGGAGCTCCTCTCTCAGTTGATGGAAGCCGCAGTTCAGTCTGCGACCGATCGACTGTTTTCCCCGCAGGTTCGTGAGCGGCTCGTGCTCACGATGAAGGACAGCGCGCTGAGCGTACTCAATCGCGACGGCGAGACGGCAGCCCTTGAGGTCGTGGCCACCATGAAGCGCGTGGCCGCTGCGGGACTCATCACCGATCCGCCCCACGAGATCGGATTCCTTCGAGGGTTCTTCGACAAGGCCATTTCCATCCTGCTCGCGCAGGGCAATGGCAGTCTCCAGATCCCGATGCGAGCGCCGGCACCCGCCGCAGCTGAACCGACCGCGGACGTACCAGCAGACGCCGGCTGAGCTACCCGCTCAGGAGTTAACGAAGGCCCGAGACTCGGGCCTTCGCGCGCTAAGGGCCAGGGCCTCAGTGCACGTCGGCCTGAAACCGACGCCACAGAGCCTGATACACCGGCCCCGGACGACCCGAGGCGATCACGTGGTCATCGACTCGAACGAGCGCCAGCATTTCCCGAATGCTCGAGGTGATGAACAGCTCGTCGGCGGAAAAGACCTCCGCGAGCGTCGGACAAGCTTGCTCGATCACTAGGCCTTCGGCCTCGGCCAGGCGCAGGACCACCGAACGCGTGATTCCCGCTAGGATCCCAGCCGATTCGGGTGGCGTGATCAGGCGACCCTGGCGGTACACGAACACGTTCGAGGTGGCCCCCTCGAGCACACGTCCGTCACCATCCACGATCAAGGCTTCGTTGGCGCCGACCGGACGGGCCTGACGCATGGCCAGCACCGCTACGAGGTAGTTGCCAACTTTGGCGCCCACAGCTTCAGTGGCCTCGGCGGTGCGCTGGGTTCGGTAGCTGATCGCTGTCACGCCGTCGCTATAGCTGCTGGCAGACGGTCGCTTGAGCGGCGTCACGATGATGATGCGTGTGGGCGCGCGAGCGAGCGCCGGATCGAGCCCCAGCTCGCCGCTACCGCGCGTGACGATCACGCGCACGTAACTCTCCGGATTCCCGGAGAGGCGCACCGCACTCTCGATCTCTTCACACAAGCACTGGTCACTGACCTCAAGCTCGATGAACACGAGACCGAGGCTGCGTCGCAGCCGGCGAACATGCTCATCAAGCGCGAAAAGCCGCCCGCCATGAGTTCCGAGCGTCTCAAAGACGGAGTCTCCAAACAGGAGTCCCCGGTCAAAGACGCTCACGCTCGCTGACTCTGGAGGGACGGACTGGCCGTCGATGAACACGGTAATGGTCATAACTCAGCCCTTGAGCGCCTCCAGGGCAGAGCGAACCCAATCGAGCCCAGGCTCTGCCTGCAGCGCACGCTCAAAGTCCTGCTTGGCGCGGTCCTTCTCACCGAGCGCCACGAAGGCCTCCCCACGACGACCGAGGATTTCCCCCTTGGTAATGCCCGCACCCGAGTCCGGCTTGGTGAGCTGGATCAGCAGCGAGCTGTAGAGGTTCTGCGCCCGCTTGGCATCCCCAAGTGAGAGTGAGAGCTGCGCGAGCCGCAGACTGACGCGCGCATTGCCGGGTTCGATCCGGAAGGCCTTGTCGAGCTCGTCGCGGGCACGTTCGGTTTGCCCTTGCGCCGCGTAGGCATCGCCCAAACGACGGTGGATCTCCCCGAGTTCCTTCGAACGCTTGCCGCCGTAGGAAGCCACGATCCGCTCAAGTGCCTCGGCCGCCTGCTGACCGCGACCCGACGCACTGTAGGCGTCGCAGAGCTGCAGGAGAAGCTCGCGATCCTCGGGCAGCAGTGCGCTCGCGCGCTCCAGGGACTCGGCCGCTCCCGTCATATCCTGCAGACGTTCGCGCTGCAGCTGCGCCAGTTCACGCAGCAGCTTCACCTTCTCTGGGGTGTCAGCAGTGAGGTCGACCGAGCGAGCCACGCTGGCGATCAATCGCTCGTGATCTCCCTGGACCTCGTACAGCTGGTGGAGCCGGGCGCGAAGCACCCCGTCGTCCTCAGCCAAGGCCAAGGCACGCTCGAAGGCACGCGCAGCGGCTGGGCCATCGGAGAGCCGCTCACGAACCTCACCAAGACGACGCGCCAGCGCCGCCACCTCACTTGCGTCCGCCTGAGCCAGCTGTGTCTCAAGGATCTCCGCGAGCTCGGCGAAACTGCCCGCCGCCTCGTAGAGTCGCGCGAGTTCCGCAAGTGCCACCGCATGGGTGGGTCGCTTACTCAGAATCGAGCGATACGTGACTAGAGCTGCTGCGGAATCTCGGAGACGCCCCACCTGGACCTCGGCCAAGCGGACCCGCAGCGCGAGTTCCGCATCGAGATCCGACAGCTGCTCAGCACTCGCGATCTGACGCTCGAGCAAACCGGCGAGCTCGGCATCCGCCCCAAGTGCCTCGTAGATCCGGCTGAGAGCCAGCACGGCCGGAGCATGTCCGGGCAGCTCCTCAAGGATCCCCTCCAGCAACGTCACGCCATCGCGCGAACGCTTCAAGTGAGAATCGAGCAGGATCGCCAGCTCGACGCGCAGATTGGCGCGCTGCTCCGGCGTGTCGGCCAGCTCGCTCAAACGCTCGAGCAGGCTAGCGGCATCCGCGTGGCGCCCCGTCTCGGCGTAAAGCTCGCGCAGAGCCGAAGCGACCGTCACATTGAGCGGATCATCCTCGAACAGCTGCTGATACAGAGCGATTGCCAGCTCGGGCTTGCCGAGGGCCGTGCGCGCCAAGGTGGCGGCCTCGAATCGCAAGCTGCGAAGCAACCCGCCGTCCACCTCAAGCTCAATGCGACGAACGACTAGTGCGTAGGTCTCGGCTGAGTCACTAGCGGCGCGACGCAGCTCGGTCAACTCTGCAAGCGCCCAGAGGTTGACGTCGTCTAGCTTGACCAACTCTCGCACCACCGTCTCAGCCAAGGCCGAATCGTTGAGCACTCCCGACAGGCCTCGGGCCTCACGGAACAGCTCGGTGCGAAGGTCGTCACCCATGCTGAGCTTGGCACGCCGACGCAGCACCTCAATCAGCTCGCGCTCACGACCCGGCACGCGTCGCAGCGACTCGAGCGCGACGAGCAGCTCCTCGTTCTCGGCGTCCCACTCGAGTGCGCGGAGCAGACACCGCTCGGCAGCCGCATTGTCACTAGCGCGGTCGCGGTACCAGCCTGCCACTCGCACGTAGAGCTCGCGGGCCAGCTCGGGCGTCAGCGTCCGCGCTGCGTCGAGCGCCGCCTCGAGAGCCGCGGCAGCGACCCCCCAGGAACCAGTCAGCGCGGCGAGGCGCTCAAGCTCATCGAGCACGCTCGACTCGGAAGGATCGTCGGACAGCCCCTCAACGAGCACGCGAAGCGCCGCTGCAGGGTCGTGCGCATCGTCCTCGAGCACCCGCGCGAGGCTACGACGGATCTCGAGTCGCTCCGAGGCGCTCCCCGCATAGGCCACGCGCCTCGAGTAGAGCTCTGCCAAACGGTCGGTGCGACTCTGAGAACGGTAGACGCCTTCCAGGAGCTCAAAGATCTCCTCGAAGAGGTCCTTACGGTCCGTCAACTGTTCGAGCTGCTCGACCGCACCTGCGTGATTGGGCACCCGCTCCAGGGTCGTCCGCAACGACGAAAGCCCGAGCTCGGGGCGCTGGAAGGCTTGGATCTGCAGGACCGCCGAGCGATACGACAGCTCGGCGCAGACTGCGTCGTCGAACTCCACCTGCAGCCGTCGCTCCAGGATATCCAGCAGAGCGCTGTTATCAGCGACTCCCGTGTAGAGTCGATCGAGCGCAACGAGTAGCTCAGGGCGCTCACCCACTTGATCGACCGCGCGCTGGTAGGCGGCGATCGAACGCAGCGCATCCCCGAGCTGCTCCTCAGCGATACGGCCAAGTCGGACTGACAGACTCTCGACCAGATCCGGCTCGAAGCTGGAGCGAGCCCGCTCCTCAAGCACGTCGGCCAAGCGACTCCAACCGGCCAACTTAGCTGCCAGTCGCTCGCACTCCTCGTGCAGCGCGAGCTCGCTCGGCATCTCCGCGAGCGCCTTGAGGAAGAACTCCAGCGCGCGTTCGGGCTGTTGCAGCTCGTTTTCCGCGAGTTCGGCCATCGCGCGCAGGGTCTCGGCGCGCACCGCTGGTTCGGTCTCGACGCTGAGGCGAAGCTCGAGGGCCTCAATGTGCCTCGCGGATTGCCGCGCCGCGCGCAGCACCGGGATGAGCACAGCGGCTACATTCTCGCGCTGGTCCTCCTGCTCTCGACCGAGCGCAAAGACTGCGTCGATTGCGGCGGCGTCGTCCGGAAGGTCATCGAGCACCTGGCGGTAGGCCTCAAGCGCCTCCTCGGGACTTGAGAGCTGCTTGCACAGGATTTCGGCAGTGCGCCGACGCAGCTCCGCTCGTTCGCTCTGATTGGCGGCCGCACCTGCCTGAGTCCGCAGATTCTCGAGCAGATCGTTGTAGGCCCCCTGACTCTCGTAGAGCTTGGCGAGATGACCGAGCACGGTGGTGTCCGCCGGACGCAGTGCAGACGCCTGCACGAGCAGATCCACGGCCTGACTCGGTTCGGCCAACTGAGTCTCGTAGAGCCCTGCCGCCTTGAGCAGCAGCTCAAAACGGAGTTCATCGTCGTCCGCATCGCAGAGTTCAACACGACGAACCAGCAATTCTACCAACCGGCGGTGATTGTTAAGCTGCTCATGTAGCTCAGCCAAACAGTCCACCGTAAAGGCGCTTGCTTCGTCGAGCTCAAGCGCGCGCTCGTAGGCTTCCACTGCCCCAGCGACGTCCTCGAGCATGTCACGGCGCGCTTCACCGACGCGGCGCCAACAGCTCGCGCGGTCATCGTCACCGCTCAGAACGTCGGCCTTGGCGATCAAGGTCGACACCTGGACGCCCCAGTCGCTAAGGAGCGTTGAGAGACGCTCCAAATGCTCGAGCACCTCCAGCTCTCCAGGTTCCAGCTGGTGCAGCTCCCAGTAATGGGCGAGTGCGCGCCGCGGATCGTCCAGATGTTGGTCGAAGGTTCGCGCGAGAGTCGCGACGTAGTCCCGACGCGAGAGCAGCTCAGGATTGGCACTAATCAGCGACTCATAGAGCGACGCCAATCCCTCCCAGTCTCCAATCAACTCCGAGAGGCGCTCGAAGTCCGCTCGCACCTCGAGATCCTCGGGATCGGCCTGTAGCGCCACGCCAAGGGCATCGCGAGCGCGGCTGGGCTCACTGCCCCGCGTCTCGTAGAGCTCGGCTGTCTCCCGCAGCACCGCCACCTTGTCACCAGCCGATTCGGCCAGCAGATAGCGATCCCGATTGAGCCGGATCAGGCTCTGCCAATCATCGACCTGCTGATAGTGGGGCAGCAGAATATCGACGACCCGTGACTTGAGGGCCTCGTCCGCACGCAGCTGCTCCAGCTTAGCTACCGCGCGACTCGAATCGCTGCCATCGCGCAGGATCTCCTCGAGCTGATCCAGGGCTTCCCCGCTGCGTCCGAGTGGCGCGAGCAGCAGCTGTGCCAGCTCAAGCCGGAAAACGCTCGCTTCGACTCCACCGCCCGCCTGTTCGGCGCGCCGGAGCAAGAGAGCAGCCAAGTCCTCCCAGCGCTCACCAGCGCGGTAGGCGGTCGACAGCGCTTCGAGGGTCACGGTGTCGCTGTCGTCGACCTCCAAGGCCTCACGCAACGCCGACATTGCCTCGTCGGGGCGAGCGAGCCGCTCGCGTTCAAGCGTCGCGATCACGTGCAGCGCGGAGATGCGCTCGCTCGGCTCGAAGCGATGGTCGAGCGAAGCGCGGTACAGCGCCACGCGCTCTGCATGCTGCTCGAGCTTTTCCAGCAGTCCGTCGACCGCCGCAAATAGCGGCGCACTATCAGGCTCGAAGGCCAGCGCTCGGCGGTAATAAACGAGCGCCTTTTCGCGCTCGGACAGCCCGGAAAACAGCTCGCCGGCCCGCTGGGCCAGGGCCGCCGAGTTGGCGTCGTCACCGCTGCTCAAGGCGTCCAGCTCGGACGCATAGATTTCGGCGAGCCGGCGCTCGGCGTTGGCAACCTTGGCGAGCCGCTCGAGCTCAGACATCACGGACGTATCCGCGATGTCGTCGTGGAACAGTCGACCCTGGGTCTCGAGCGCTGCTAAATAATCCTCCGCCTGCTCCTCGTAGATCTGAGCCAGGCGTCCGAGCAGCTCGCGTCGCTCTTCGGGAGAAGGCTCCGCTTCCAACCGCGCGTCGAGCGTCCGCATCACCGCGCGGAAGTCGCTACGCATGAGGTAAACCGGCTCCAGCAGCGACGCAGCCCGCGACCGCGTCTCGGGGGTAGTCGCCTCGGTCAGCAATCGCTCGAGCTCGGCCACTGTCTCTGCATGGGCGCGATCGGCGTCGAGCGAGCGTTCAAGCTCATCGAGCGCTCGCTGCTCGTCACTGAGCGGTCCGGCAAAAATCCGAGCAATCGCCACGAAAATCCCGGAGCGATCGGCACCTGAACGATCCGCACGACGCTCGAGCAGCTCCACCAGTGCAGTCCAGCGTTCGAGCTTGCGGCACAGGGCCTCGAGCTCACTGACAGCAAGGGGGTCAAAATCGAGATCGACGATGCGCTCATAGACCTCGCTGGCCCGCTTCGGCTCGTTCAGGGGTGACACCAGCAGGCGCGCCTGCCGGAACATCAGCTCTTTGCGAGTGGCGTCATCTTCTGCAAGCTCGAGTCGACGAGTGAGCACGTCGAGCAGTCGCGGTGCGTCGCCGGTGGACTCATGCAAAGCCTCTAGCGCACCAAGCGCACGTGAGTCCTCCGGACGCTGCTCGAGAGCGCGCTCGAAGTACTGGCGCGCCAACTCCTTGTCGGACAGGGCGTCGCGAGCCATGGCCGCGATTTGCAGCGTCACGGCTAGCTGAACGTCGCCGTCGAAGATCTCGTCGACGATCTCACGCAGCAGCTCAACGTGGGCGGCCTGCTTGCTGGCTAGCGCGCTTAGGCGGTCGAGTCGCGTCAACCAGTCGCTGAGTTCACCGTGCCCTAGGGCTTCGCGCAGGCCGCGGCAAGCGTAGGAGAACGCCTTGTCCGGATTCTGGAGCAGGTCCTCGGACACTCGCACGGCCTCGGCGAGCAAGTCGAGGCGCGTTGGGGGATCGTCGGTCGTCTCGACCTCGATCTCAAGCACCTCTCCGAGTAGATCGGCATTGCCTTCGCGCGCCACGATTGGGTGCAGCAGCTCAGCCACTTCACGGCGGACGGTGCGCTCCTGCTCTGGTGCCAATAGCTGCTGCAGGGCTGCGCGCGTCGCCTCGTGAGTCGTGTCGACGTCGAGCGCGCGCCGGTAGGCCTCGATCGCCCCCGCAGCGTCCGCTAGGTGAAGCCGACGGACGTCGCCAAGGCGGGATAGAAGGTCGAGCAGACTGGCAACGTCGGACTGCACATCAAGGTGCTGTTCGAGGGTGTCGGCAAGCTCGCGCCAGGATTGCAGCTGAACGTAGAGCGCCTCAAGCGCGCTGAGCGCCTCTTGATCGGGCCCGTGCTCATCCACGAGTGCCCGCCACTCGACCACAGCGTCTTCGCGTCGAACAAGCTGCTCGGACAGCACGCGGGCCCTTCGCACGCTAAGCTCACGTCGTGCCTGCGGCTCGGTTGCCAAATCCTTGCGCCGCTCGAGCACGCGCTCAAGCTCGGCGAAGGCCCCCTGGCCCTGGTAGAGTCCGTCGAGTGCCTCCAGAGCGGCGGCGTCGCCTGGTTCTTCTTCTAGGCAACCAAGGAACGCCACCACGGCAGCCGGAGCGTCGGACAAGACATCGCGGCAGAGTCGGCCGAGGCTGGCATAGAGCTCTCGCTTGCGGTCACCGGACACCTCGAGCCGGATCTGCAGCCGGAAACACTCCGCGAGCGGTCGCGACTGCCCGGTGGCCGAGAGCACCCGCTCGAGCGCGAGCGCGGCGGGCAGCGCGTAGCTCGCCGAATCCGGCTCAAGTGCAATCACCTTGCGCAGGGTGGTTTCTGCAGCAGTGGCGTCGTTAATGACACCCTCCTCGAGTTGAGCGAGCTGCATACCGACCTCGGCGGCCAGCGCCAAGTCGGGGCCGGCTGAGTCGAACGCGCTGCAAAGCACGGACTGAACCTCCGCGAGGCGACCCAGACGACGACCGATCTCGATCAGTCGGGCACGAGCATCGTGATCAGCCGGTGCAAGAGGCACATAGCTGGCCAAGACTTCGAATGCCCCGGCGTCATCATGCAGACGCTCGTCACGCAGCACGGAAATGCGCCGCATCAGCTCACGCCGCTCCAGCTCGACCTCGGGAGTCGCGTTGGCGGCGAGCGCATCGCAGCGCACCGCCAGCACGCGCACGAGATCGCGCATTTCGTCCCGTTGCTCATAGACACGCTCGAGCGCGAGCGCGGTGCGCGCGGCAAACGAACCAATCCCGAGGAGTCGCTCGGCAAGCCCGCGCGACTCAAAGTCGTTTGGATCGGCCTCGAGCAGCTGCTCCACATGCGTGATTGCGGCGTCCGGTCGGTGCAGCTGCTCAAGCAGCAGCCTGGCCAAGCGTCGGCGCATCTCGAAGCTCTGCTCGCCGCCCTCAAGTTCGAGTCGGCGCTCCAGCAGTGCCGCCAGCGGCTCATGACTCGCGTGACGCGTGTAGAGCCGGTCGAGCGCTTCAAGTGACAGCCCGTGGCACTCGTCCTGCTCGAGGATACGCTCGTAATAACGGATGGCCTTGCGAGAATCCTCGATGATTTCCTCGGCGATCATCGCGACCTCGACCAGCATGTCGACCTTGCGGGGCGGATCGGTCGTCAGCTGAATCGCGCGGTCGTACATCGACTCGAGTTCACCCCAACGCTCGGCGGCGGTGAGGATGTCCTTGAGGCGTTGAAACGCCGTGACATTGCCGGGATCTAGCGACAAGACGCGCTCAAGGTAGGGGGCCGCCCCGACGGGGTCACCGAGACGTTCTTCATGCTGGCGAGCAGCCCGTTCGGCCAGGGCCAGCTCCAGCGCGGGAGCCAGCGGAGTCGACAACGCCCCGCGGAGCGCCTCGGCCAGCTCACTCGGACGGCCTGCGGCCGTGGCGAGCTCCTCGGCGCGATCCCAGAGTTCAAGCTCATCCGGGAACTCCATCAAGGCGCGCAGCACGACGTCGAGCGCCGCGCCGTTGGAGCCCAGCTTGACGCCATGAACCGTGGCAAGGCGAGCAACAAGCTCGAGCCGTCGCTCGCGCCCCTCGGCCGTGGCGAGCAGGACCGATAGCGCCTGCGCCTCGCGACGTGCTTCACCACCCTCGGCAAAGCGCGAGGCGAGCACCTCAGCGGCCGCCTGGCGAACCAGATCGACGTCCAGCAGTCGTTCAACCACCGACAAAGCGCGTGGCTCGGTTCCGGCAGCATCGAGCGCCATCACGGCGCTCCGTAGTGCGTCCTCGGGACGACCCAGCGGTCCGAGGTACAGCTCCGCCAGGGAAATCTCGAACTCGACGCGCTCAGTCCCCTCCGCTAGGGAGTGGCGGTGTTCAAGGACCTCGGCGAGTTCCGCGCTTCGTCCGAGCATGCCGAGCAGTCGGGTGAGCTCCGCCAGAGCCTCCCCATGCGCGGGCGACTGCGCCAGCAGACGCCGGAGAACCTCAATCGCCTGCTCGGGTGCCTGGAACTGGGATTCCTCGAGACGAGCCCAAGCGAGCAGTGCCTCGATGCGCGCAGACTCGTCCGGGGCATGCTCGACGCGATGACCGAGCAACCAGCGGCGTTCGTCGAGCTTCTCGAGACGCGCCAGCATGGGCTCGAACACCTCGACAACCGCCGGATCATTGGGCCGTCGCTCGAGCAACGCGCGGTAAAGCGCAATGGCTTCGTCGTGACGACCGAGCTCTCCTGAGAGGATGCGCGCCAGGCGCAGCTCAATTGCGCGACGCTCTTCGCCGGCTGCTGGAGCAGCAGCGCTCTGCGCGACGGCCGCGCTGAGATCCGCCGAGGACTCTTGCTCGACACGCCGGCCCTTCTTTTTCTTTTTGGCCTTGCGAGGTTCGAGGCTCTCCACGTCCGACGGCAGCTCGGCCTCGGGGGCCGTAGCGGTTGGCGGTGTCTCGGCTGCCAGCGTCCCAGAACGGAGCGTCAAGGCCGCGATGAAATCATCCCAGCTGGAAGCTGCGCGTGAGGTCGACTCGAGCAGCTCTTGAATCTCCGGCTCTGACGGGAACAGCTCAAACGCCCGCAGCGCATGAGCGACAGCGCCCTTGCGGTCGAGCAAGCGTTGACCGGACACCTCGCACAGGGTGACGAGCAGCCGGCGGCGCTCTCCGTCGCTATCCGCCTGCGAGAGCAGTAGCTCGTAGAGCGCAGGCAGCCTGGCCCATTTTTCATCCCTCTCGTAGAGCGGAATCAGCGCGGTAGCCGCGCGACCATCGCTCGGATCGGTCGCCAGGATCCGCTCGTATGAGCGAAAGGCGCGCTCGGGTTGATTGAGTCGCTCGGTCAGCACCTGAGCCGCGCGGTAAGACAGCTCAATCTTGACCGAAGCCTCGCTGGCCTTGTCAGCGGCATTGCTCAGGACCTCGACCAGGCCGTCCCAGTCGTTCTGGGTGGCGTACAGTTCGACGAGGCCGTCGATGTCGGCGCTGGCCAAATAGGCGTCCCTCAGCACCCTGAGTGCGCGAGCGTGACCCGGCGACAGCTCAAGCACGCGGCGCCAGGCACGGGTGCTCGCGGCGCTGTCCGCCAGATGATCGGCACACACCGCTCCGAGCTTCTGAAGGACCGCCAAGCGCGCTGCGGGGTCCTCGGTGGCGTCCGCGCGTCGCTCGAGCGCAAAGGCGAGAGTCGCCCAGTCCTTGCTGCGTTCGGCAAGTTTTTCGAGAGAATCGAGGGTTTCCGAGGCGCTCGGCTCGAGCTCAAGGATCTGGCGATAGAGCGCCACGGCTTCATCCGGCTTGTGCAACCGCTCGGCTGCCAGCTGGGCCATTTCACGCAGCAGCGCCAGGCGAGAGGCCGCCGAAGTGCGAGTGAGCTCGCGACCGAGCAGGTCGTAGAGCGGTGCCCAGGCGCGGCGCTTGCGGTAGAGCTCGTTCAGCCGCTCGTGGGCTTCCTCATCCTCGGGCAGCACAGTCAGCAGTGCCTCGTAGGCCTCGGTAGCGTTCTGGAAGTTGGAGAACTGCTCGAGCCAGCGGCGCGCAGCCGAGCGAAAAAGCGTGCTCTTTTCTTCGGTGTCTGGCGTCACTTCGGCCAGCTTGAGCTGGAAGGTCAGCAGCTCGCGATGGCGACCGAGTTTGTCGTACAGCGCGACCAACTCCCGCAGCTCGCCCACGTCGTTGGCGTCGAGCTTCTCGTCGAGCTGCACGATCTGGTGCAGCACCGTCACAAGCGAGTTATCGTTGTGAAGGTACTGGCGATAGACGTCGGCTACCTCGCGCAAAATCGCGAGGCGTCGCGCAAGGTCCTCGGTGGGAGTTCGCTCGAGTTGTTGCCGCAGCAGCTCGATCCACGGGTTAAAGCCCTGGGTTGCCTGATACAGGCGCTTGAGCGCGTCGCGGGCGGTGTCGTTGTCGGGGTCCTGTCGCAGCACGACCTTGTACTGCTCGATCGCGGACTGGGCGTTCGTCTGCTTTTCCGCGAGCTCGGCCAGCTCAGTGACGAGCGCGGCCTTGTCCTTGCCATCGTTCATGCCGCGAGCTGCGCCGCGCAGGATCTCGAGCCAACGGGCTTCATCACCGAGGCGAGCGCAATGCTCGCGGAAAAACCCGAGCATCCCTTCGTGCGAAGGGGCCAGCTTACGAATGCGCTCAAACCACGGCTCGGCATCCTCGGGCCGACCACGCATGCGATGGTGGAGCATCGCGATTTGAAGCATGTCACCCAGGGTCTCTGGGTTGGCGAGATCCTTGCTCTTGAGTTCACGTTCGTACAGCGCCACCAGCTCATCCCAGCGTTCCTCGCCAGAATAGAGATTGGCCAGAAACTCCATGGCTTCTGCTGCGCCGGCCTGCTCCTTGAGCAACCGCTCATAGGCCACCGCCGCTCGCTCATTGTCGGTGAGGCGGTAGCGGTACAGGCGTGCGAGCCTCACCGCGGCGCTGGCGCGCACCGACTGATCGGCGGAGCGCGACGCCAGTCGCTCGAGTACGCGAGCCGCGTCATCCCAGCGCGCGGAGCGACGGTGGAGCAGCTCCAGCATCCGACCCGCCTGGGCGTTGGTCGCATCGAGACGCACCGCCTGCTCGAGTCGCTCGAGGATCGCTTCCTCGACGTCCTTCGGACTGAAGCGGAGCAGCATCTCGGCAGTGCGCATCAGCATGGAACTGCGATAGACGTCGTCGGAAGCGCCGGACGCTTCTTCGGCATAGGTGCGCGCTAAATCCCCCGCAGATTCCAGGCGTTCGCGATGCTCGGCCAGCTGCTGCTGCGCCGCCGCCGCCTCGGACTCAAGCTCCGACAGCTCCGTCAACGCCTCGATCGTGGCGGCCTCGTCCCACAGCTCATCGCGCAGGACTTCAACGCGCTCCCACAGCACTGAAATGCGGTCCTCAGGGGCGACAGCAAGCCTGGCGGAATGCCGCAAGAGGCGCGCCGCCGGCGCTGACTCGCCACGCTGTCGATGACCGCGCGCCGCGGAACGGACGAGATGCTGCAGCTCAGAAGCGGGCTCAGTCGCTCCGAGTAGTTCGTCCAGTTCGTCCCACACGTTCGGGAGCTCTGGATCGGCTTGCAGTTGTCCGAGGAGGGTTCTGATCTGGTCGGTGTTCATCTCGTCCACCCGTCGTGCTGAGCGAAGTGCTGCGGGGGTGCAGCGCGGTCGGCCAGTGAGGGTAGACCGGGGGGAGGCAGCCTTACAAGCACCGAGGATCTCTAGAGAAAACTCATTTCCACCGACTGGCGCGGCCGGTCGGACTGATCACAACCCGACCGGCCGTTTGAGCGCGTTTCTAGCCGGCTTCACCGCCCGGGCCAAAACCAGGCCGGAGGGGCAGACCGCCCGGATGAGACGCAGCCGCACCCTCAGCCATTGCGCGCTTGCACCGGGACGGCTAGTCGCTCGTCTCATGTGCATGCCGCTGCTCCCAAGCCTGGGCGCCAAGACATCTCGAGCCCGACTGCTGGGACTGTTGATGCCCCTCACCGTGCCGCTGCTTGGGGGCTGCGATAGCTGCCAGCGAGATCGCCCGTTTACGCCCTATCGCGTCGACGCGCTCAAGTCCGCCACTCCTCAGGCCAGCGCGGGTCCCCCAGCCAGCGCGAGCTCCCAGGCGTTCGTCGGAGCTGGCGCCGAGCGGCCCCCATCGACCGAACGCGTGGTCACGCTTGGCGCGCGCCGGCTTGAGCTGCCTCGCGGGATGCGCCCCGAGCTCGTGCTGCGTGCCGAGCTCACGGGCGACGGCCAGCTCGACGCCCTGGTCTGGGTCGTGCCCGAAGATCCCGCTCAGCTTGAGCGCCGCGCAGCACTCTGGCTCTACTCGCCCGGGAGCGACGCCAAGCGGCTGCTTGAGGCGCCCGACTTTCTCCCGCGCGGCCCAGGTTGCATCCTCGAGAGTCAGCTCGAGCAGCTGGGTCCGTCGACAGTGAGCCTCGCGCTCGCGTCGCGCTGTGACCGCGCCGCCCAAGCCAGAACGCCGACCCAAGCGCTCGCACTGCTGTTGCCCAACGCCGAGCCTGCCCTGCGATTGGGTTGGCGCATCGCGGAACCGGCCCCTGGCGAACGATTCTCACTGAAGCTGTCAGCCAGTGATCGCGACGGCGATGGCCGCGAGGATCCCCTCTTGACGCTCAGTGGTGAACGCATCGAAGGAGAGCTTAAGAGCAGCCTCGAGCAGGCCTGGCTCGATCGACCCGCGGGGGCATCAGCCGAGGTAGCGCATTTCTCGCAGAGTCTCGATGCGACGCTCAAGCGACTGGAATCCCAGGCGCGCAAGCGCAGTGAAGCGGCCCAGGCTCGCGATGGTGCTGAAGCGCTGCGCCGCCTGCTGGCAACTGTCTGCGTTGAAGCCGGCACGCCTCGCATTTGGAACTGGGCCGGGCTCCCGGTGCCCTGCGGTAGCCTGCGGGATGCCTCCACGCGGCTGACGCGCGTCGAGGTCGAAGCGGCACTGCAGCGCAACGATCCGCTTGAGGCGGTCGCCGCTGCCAGCCGCGGGCTTCACCAGCTCGGAGAGCTTCCCGCGGTGGAGCTCGGAGCGCTGGAACGGCTGCTGTCGCGCAGTTTTGTCACGGTCAACAGTGAGCTCTCTCCTCCCATGGGGCTGCGCGTCACTCAGGCCAGCGGTCCCCGCTGGAGTCCGCTCTGGTTCGAGGCGGGCGGCGAGTTTCTGCAGATCCAACTGGCGGGCGGCACGGTCGAGCGACGCGATCTCGCCGGTCAGGCCGCGCCGCTTGAAAACGATGCCTCCGCACCAAGTTGGCCCACCGAGCTGCGCGGTCCTCGCGGGGAGCGCATCCTCTCGCTCGTGCCCGCCTGTGATCGCTCCGAGGTCTTACTCGCGCTCGCGAGTGAGACCGGACAGCTCAGCCAAACGGTGCCAACGCGCCTGCTGGCACCTCGTCCGGGGCTGTGCACCGGACGTCCGCTGCCCTCGCTGCTCGTGCAGCCCATCTACTGGACAACGGAGCTCCCCGTGTTGCTCGTTGAAGGGGCCTGCCTCGATGCGCGTGAACCCGGTGCTTGCCTCAACCCTCCGCGGCTCGGCAATTTACCCAAGGGCTCACCTCGCTCCACCGACGGTCGCCGGCTGGTGACGCCCACTCAGCTCGGGGTGGTCGTGCTCGGTGGAGCCAAGCCGGAGCTGTGGCGCGGCGGCAGTCTCGAGTCTCCCGGACTGCTCACGGATTGCGTCGTGGCCGACGGCGCGCGCGCCCTGGCCTGCACCCGCCGCGGCGAGGTCTTGCTCGCTAAGCGCAAATAACCCGCGCACAAACGCACAAACCCCCGGGAGACGAGGTTTCGTCTGGCGGGGGCTCGCGGCAAGCGGGCTCAGGGAGCCTTGGTGCGCTCGATGTAGGAACGGCTTCGCGTGTCGACGCGGATCCAGTCCCCCTCGTTGATGAAGAGCGGCACTGGCACGGTGGCGCCCGTCGAAACGGTGGCGCCCTTGGTCACGTTCGTCGCCGTGTCGCCGCGCACGCCCGGCTCGGTCTCAGTCACCTGCAGCACGATGTGCGGAGGCAGGGTGACGCTGACCGGGTTGCCCTTGTAAACGGTGACGATCACTTCGAGCCCGTCGATGAGGAAGTCCTTGTCCTCGCCCACGGCCTCAGCACTGACCGTGATCTGCTCGCCCGAGGTCGAGCTCATGAAACAGTAGCCATCACCGTCGGGGTAGATGAACTGCAGCGTGCGATCCTCGACATCGGCGGCCTCAAACTTCTCGCCGGACCGAATGTTGCGGTCGATCGTGCCTCCCGTGAGGAGGTTCTTCATCTTGGTGCGAGTGAAAGCCTGACCTTTGCCTGGCTTCACGAACTGAAAGTCCGTGACGATGAAGGGCTGGCCCTCGAACATGATCTTCAGACCCTTACGAATGTCGCTCGTATCCATGACGGCTCCGGTGGCACGGGGAACCGGCTGGCTCCACGGGCCCCGGCTCTAGCCTCCCTCCGGCTCGCCAGCAAGCCCTGACGAAAAAGGACCCTCCCATAGGCCATTCGGCCGCCCCCCACCCCGGCATCGGACCAGCTTGGGACCCGGCCGGCCTGGCGACCGCTGACCGGATATCTCCCTGGCAGAAGGGGACGGCTGCGCGCATTCTCACCCCCCGAGTACTTCGGCCCCTGCCTGCGCGGGGCCCAGCCCGGCCCCCGCGAGTCTGCAATGGACGAGTACGACCTCGAAGAAATCAAGCGCGAAATCGTCGAGAGCCGCAGCCTGACGATCAAGACAAACAATCTCGTCAACGCGCTGGCCGCCGATCTGAAGAGCATTGCCAAGCGTCAGCAGACCTACGAGCGACGCTTCGTGCTCAACGGGGCAACCGCCTACGTCGTTACGATCGCGGTCGTGCTGGTGCTGCTCAAATTCGCCTGGGAAGCCAAGCTTCAGGCCGTCCGCGCGGAGAATCAGGACGGGGTCGCCAAGGTCGAGCAGCTGCAGAAAGAGATCAAGGGACTGCAGGAACGCGACGAAAAGTCGACGCAGTCGACGCGCGCCGCCGCCGACTTTTACGACCTCGTCAGCCAGAACAAGCGTCGGCAGATCCTCGAGAAATACCCCGAAATATCGCGTCTGACCCTGACCCGCACGGAGCGAGCAGTCTTTGACGCTGCCGTCGAGCGAGCCCGCGACGAGCTCTCACTGATCGCGTATCAGAATGGGCTCGACCATGTGAAGATGGCGCGCTGGCAAGAGGCGCAGTCGGCCTTCGAAGAGGCCCTGCGCTACAAGGCGAACGCCGCGCATTCCCCGCAAGCCATCTACCAGCTCGCGGTTGCCCTGCGCGCGCTCGGCCAGCAGCGCGTGGCCATTCCGCAGCTGATGCAGCTCTCCGAGGCCTCGGCAGATCGCGAAGTCATGGATGACGCCGCGTTCCTACTCTCGCAGCTGCAGATCGACATCCAGGCGTGGAACGATGCCAAGACCACCCTGCGCTCGTTCGTGCGCCGTTTCCCCAAGAGCCCGCTGCTCAACGACGCCAAGGGTAAACTGGCTGAAATTGAGCTACTTCACTAGACCCGCGCGGGTCACTCTTCGTGGATCGTAACCATCGCCTTGAGGCGACGCGCTGAGGCCGACATTGGGCCCTGCTGGGTATCGGTCTCGGCCTCCCACCAGCGCTCCACCGCGTCGAGATCTGCCGCCGCCTCGGCGGCGAGCGCCTCGATCGCCAACAGTGACGAGCGGCGCAGGCCGAGCGGATCCACCACCAGCGCGCCCATGTGCCGCTCACCCGCCACCAGAGGCACCGCTAACACCTTCGGAAATGGGAGCCAGGGCTTGAGATATTCCGGAACCGGGATGACCCCGGACTCGGTCAGGGTCTTGAGCCAGGACGCGAAGCGAAACGCCAGGCTAAAACCGTCAGTCGGCGAGGGACAGATTTGCGGCAACACTGCGGCTCGCAGGGCTGAGCCCGCGATCGACTCGATGTAGCCGCCCACCTGACGTTCGCCGACCAGGAGCTGCAGACGGTGGAGCAGTTCCGAGACGTCCGGCTGACAGCGCTCGGCGGAGAGGGCGACCATCAGAGGCTGGCTGAGTTTCGGTGCTGGCACCATATTTCAATAAGTACAGAACGACCAATGTGAAAGGCCCTGAAGACTGACCTGAAAGTACTTCGCGAGACTTGGGTTCTCCTGTAGGTGGGCTACTGGGCTGGTCGCACAGGTCGCACGAGCTGCAGATCCCATTTTTCTCGCAAGATTGGACGTGGGACCTCCGAGCCTCCAACGTTGCCGACCATGTCGGCCTCACAGCACCGATTCTTTGCCACCTGCGCGCCGGGTCTCGAGCCTTGGCTCGCGAAGGAATGCGAGCAGCTTGGTCGCAGCGCGCGCGCCCTCGAGGGCGGGGTGGAGTTTCGATGCTCGCTCGAAGAGGCCTGCGCGCTCGCCTGGTCGACGCGGTTGGCGGAGGCGGTTCGGCTACGCCTGCGCTCGTTCGTGGCGCGCGACTTTCCCGCCCTCGAGCGGGGGCTCGCTGGCCTGCCGATGCACGCCTACCTGCGCCCCGAGGTGCCCATCCGCATCGAGGTGGTCTCGCATCGCTCGCGCCTATGGCACAGCGACGCCATCGCGGACCGCTGGAAGCAGCAGCTCTCGCGGCAGCTGAAATTCACGCCCAACTTTGATCCCGTCGCCAGCGACAACCCGGACGCCGTCGAGCAGCGGCTCTACCTGCGACTCACCGGGGACGCGGTGCAGCCGAGCGTCGATTTTAGCGGGGAACGGCTGCATCGGCGAGGCCAGCGTCGCGCGGTTGCGCCAGCCTCGCTGCGAGAGACGCTGGCTTCGGGGCTGCTCGCCATGCTCGACGAGCTCTCCCCGGACCCGACCCAGCTCTGGGATCCGTTCGCGGGTGCCGGCACGATCGCTCTCGAATGGTTGGCCCGGCGTGGTGGACAGCTTGCGGGCGCCAACCGTCGCTTGACGGCTGAGTCTTGGCCCGTGCTGCGCGCGTTCGACGGCGCGGCAATGCGCGAGAGCCTCGCCGCTCTGCGACAACCCAGCGCGGCCGCAGCCTGGGTGAGCGACAAAGATCGACGCGCCATGGCCGCCTGCCAAACAAACCTCGAGGCAGCGCAGCTCACGGCCGATTGCACCTGCCTGCTCGAGGATTTCGAGTCGGCTGCCGTCAAGATCCCGCCGGGCTGCGCGATCGTCACCAATCCGCCCTATGGGATCCGTCTCGAGGCGCGTGCTGAGCGCGACGCCCTGCTGGCGCGCTTCGAGCGACTGCTCGAGAAGCGGCGCGATCTCCGCCCAGCGCTGTTCGTGCTGGGGGGTCCGCTCCCTCGCCTGCGGTTGCCGTGGAAGGAGCTGACCCGTACGCGCAATGGGGGGTTGCCCGTCACCATTTACGCCCTGACGGCTCCGTCCAACGGCGAGCCAGTCAGTGAGTCGAGCGAGCGTTAGGTTTTCGTCTTGCGCCGGCGCGCGTGCCCCGCGGGCCCTCCCCCGACTGAGCCCTGGAGCTGTAACCCAAGCTCGAGCACCTGCACCCCGCTCTGGGCAGACGCCAGCTCGACGACGCGACGGTGGTGCGTGAACAGGAGCGTCTGCGTCGATTTTCCGAGCTCACGGAGCAACGCCAAGGCCGCCGCACTGCGCTCGTCATCGAACGTCATCAGAAGGTCGTCGCAGACCAAGGGCAACGGCTCGGACTGCTGAGCGTGATACTCGATGCTTGCGGCGCGCAGCGCGAGGTACAGCTGGTCGCGTGTTCCCTCGGAGAGCCCCGCGACCGACACCAGCTGTCCACCACGCCGCCGCGCCAAAAGCTCTCGCTCGTTGCGCTCGCCGAGGCGCACCTCCAGGGCTTCAAACTCCCCCAGACTCAGGTCGAAAAAGAGTCGCTCAGCGCGGGTGAGGACCGGGTTTTGGTGCCGTTGCCGG
This sequence comes from Polyangiales bacterium, assembly GCA_038207155.1. Taxonomy (GTDB): domain Bacteria; phylum Myxococcota_A; class Polyangia; order Polyangiales; family Polyangiaceae; genus FEN-1139. Next base: position 10,503 of record JBBRAB010000016.1, on the reverse strand, counting down.
TAGGCCTCGAGACAGAACCCGAGCAGCCGCGCGGCAGTCTTAGACAGGGCCCAGCGCTCGCCCGCTTGCACGAAGTCCGTCAACGCTTCTTCAGCGCTCTGAGCGCTGTCCTCGGCACCCGCGCGCTGACGTAGCTGCTGCCAGGCCTGCTGAGCCAGATGATGGGCCTGCAGGGAGCGCTTGATCTCGTCGTCTTGACCGGACTCGAGCTCGCGCAGGTCCTCAAGCCTCGCGCGTAGCGAAAGCACGTCGATTCCTGCGAGTTCGGCCTGCAGCGCCGAAAGCGAACGCCCGTCAGCCAAGCCCGCCAGGGCCAGCGAACGCTTATCGTGCTGACGTCGGTGCTCACGACGAAGACTCGACTGTTGCCCAAGCTCGGCGAGCTGCTCGGGGGCGCAGTTGCCTGCGAGTTCGAGCAGCCGCTGCTGGTTGGCCAGGGCGACGTTATGTTCCTCGCGCAATGCGCGCTCGCGCTCGGTGAGCTCGCATCGCTGTTGCAGCAGCCGCACGCGTTCGGACTGGGCCGACCGCGCCGCCTCGAGCTGCTGTCGCAGCAGCTGCACCCGCGCGTGCTCGCTCGCGGCTCCGGCGCTGGTCCCGAGTCGCGACTCAAGCTGCTCGAGCTCGCTGCGGAACCGCCCCGCGTCACCGACCATCTTGCTGATACGCTCCTCGAGCTCACGCAATTTGACCAGCTCGCCGGCGACCTGGTCCCACAGCTCCAGGGCCTTGTCAGCGAGCTCAGGACTGAGCTGCGCTCCCAGTCGCAGTGACGGAACAACCTTATTCCAGGCCAATTCCCAATCCGCGAGGCGACTCGCCTGCTCCTGCCACTGGCGCTCAGCGCTGCGCTGATCCCCGGAGCGCAGCTCCAGCTGTTCCTGGAGGTTTCTCCGCCGCGCGGCGCTTGCCTTGCGCTCGGTGATAGCGGTTTGGTTGGTCTTTACCAGGTCCCGCTTGGGCAGATTTGCCGCGTCCGGCACGGCGAGCGTCTGAGCCAGCGTACGCAGCTCAGCCACGCCACGCTCTTGCTCGGCGCGCAGTTGTTCGAGCTGTGTCGCCAGGGCTTGCGCCCTCTGTGCATCGAGCAAACAGCGCTCGCGCGAAAGCAGCCACTCGCGCATCGCCGCTGGCCCGAGCGGAGCAATTCCGCAGAGAGCCCAGAGCGCTTGCCACTCGCGTTGCAGCTCGGCGAGCGCCCGCTCTTTCGCCTCGCGCAGCTCGCTCGCCTGGCGCAACCAGAGCTGCTCTCGCTCCACGGTATCAAGCAGGTGTTCGCGCTGAATCAGCCGCTGACCGGCCGCATCGCGACGCTCCACGAGCGCGTCAAGATCGCGCATCGAGGCTTCAAAGGCGTCGGCATTTGCTCGCCAATCCTCTGGCTGAAGCGGCGTGGAACCACTCGCGGCGGACGCCTTGAGCTGCTGCCAGCGGTCGTCGCGAACCGCACGCGCCTGCTTGACCTCGTCGCGGGTGGGTGGCGGGGCGCCGCCATCGAGCGCGGATAGCTCGTGCCGGCTCCGCTCCAGCTGATGAACGAGCGCCTGCTGCTTGTCGCGCTCACGCTGCAGCTGCCCCTCAGCGTCCGACCAACGCGGAGCCCACTCATCGAGCTCGGCGCGGCTCGGGACTGCGGCCTGACGCAGCCAGTCGAGCTCGGCTGCCACCGGACGCATGGCGCCAAGTTGTTCCCTGAGCTGGCGCTCGAGCTGGGCCAATTCCTCCTGTTTTGGCTCGACGTCGCGGCTCTTGGGCGTCTCGGCGAGCAGCGCGTGCAGTCGACGCTCAACCTCGGCCACGTCCTGCTCGCTTACAGGGCAGACGAGCCCCGTCAGCTGCGAGGAGAGTCGCTCGCACTGCGAGCCCGCCTCACGACGCTGCACGTCGGCGGCGCGCTGGGCCTCACGCAAGGGAGCCTGCTCCTTGGCGAGGCGCCGCAACTCACTGCGCTCGAGCGCCGTCGGAGGTCGCGTCAGCAGGTCCGCTCGATCCGCCAGGCGCAGCTCGCGCGCGAGTCGATCGAGCTCACGCCCGAGCCGCTCGCATTCCGCCGTTCGTCGCGTCAGATCTGCTTCAGCCTTGAGCGTGGCCCCCGCGTCGACCGCGAGTCGCTCGATCTCGTCACCCGCGGCGAGCAGCTCACCCGGGAGGGGCAGGCTCTCGAGTGTCTTTTCCACGTCGAGGCGCCCCCGCCGGGCCTCCTCGAGTCGCACTCGCCCGTTGTCACAATCGCGCAGGGTAGACTCCCGCTCCGACTCGAACTCGGGCGGGAGCTCGGGAACCTCCGCCAACCTGGCGAGCTGCTCGTCGAGATTTCCGAGCTCGGCCAGAAGGGGAGCCAGGGCGAGTTGACGCTCGAGCGCGATCCGCTCAGTCCGATGGGTCCGACGCTGTCCCTCGAGACGCTCGTGAAGCTCCGTGGTTCGCGCGAGCTCCTGCTCGGTCCGCGCGAGCTCATGGCTATCGAGTCGCTCGCTCTCAATCGCACGCTTGGCGTCCGTCCAACGCTCGAGCGCCTTGTGAACGGCCTTGCCGGCCTTGCGACGCGGCACAAACTGCTCGTCCGCCTCGCGTTCAAAGCGCTGCGCGAGTTCGAGCAGAGGCGCCAGCCCAGGCGCGGCGGCAAGCAGGCTGGTTCCGACCTGCCCCGCTCCCTCCAGCAGCTGCGTCGCTCCCAAGCGCAGCCGCACCGAGTCGAGCCCATACGCGGACTCGAAAAGCTCGCGCGAGACGCCGACCCAGCTCGCCAGTGCCTCGCTACTCACGAGCTCGCCGCTGGCGTTCGTCAGCGTATTTTTGTTGCCTTTTCGGCGCCAAAGCTGCTGGACTTGGCCGTCGCGAGTCTGAAAGCGGAGCCCCACGCGCAGCTCGGTGGTGGGGTGCAGAAAGGCGTGCGGCGTCTGCGCCGGGATCCCAAACAGCACGTCCGAGAGGGCGGTCAGCGCGCTGCTCTTACCGGCCTCATTCGGGCCGTAGATCACGGTCAAGCAGGCGGTCGGGTCAAACGCTAACGACTGGTCGGTGAAGGGACCAAACCGTTCGAGGGTAAGCTCGAGCAGGCGCATCAGTTGGCGCCTCCGAGTAGCTGCGCAAAGATGGCTTCGGATGCCTCGGCGAGCAGAGCGTCGACCCGCTCGGTTGGCGCCGTGAACTCGCGCGCCTGACCTGAGCGAGCGTTGTCGAGCAGCTCATGCGGCAAGAAGGGTCCGAGGCCTGCGAGCTCCTTTTGCAGGGCTGAGCACAGCTCGGGATCCTGCTGGGCCTGCTCCAACATCGAGCGCAGCTCGCCGAGCAGGCCCGCGCTGAGGCCCGCCGACTCGCTGGGCAATCGCGTGAGCAGCTTGACCTTCTCGATGCAATGCGGCGCAGGGAGATGCGCCGAGAGCTGCTCCAGGTACTGGCCGAGCGAGTCGAGCGCGGCGCCATGCCGAGCGAGCAAGCTGGAGTGGAGAGACGTTGTCCCAGTGAGCTGCGCCCGGATGGCTAGTGGACGCCCCGCAGCCTCCCGGGTCGCAGACTCGACCGCGTCCACCCAGCGCTGATCGAGTTCACCCAGCTGCTCGACACCCGTCAGATCGAGCTCGAGCGTGACCCAGCGAGCCGCGTCACAGCAAAGCTCCTCAAGCGCGACCACCCGCTGGCCCTCCACGGTGACCAGCGTGGCACCCTTGCCCCCCGTCTCGCGCGGGTGGCGGCCCTGCAAATTGCCTGGAAAAACCACGTACGGAGCCTCGCAAAGCACCCGCCGCGCATGAATGTGCCCGAGCGCCCAGTAGTCGTAGCCGCGCTGGCAGAGGTCAGCCAGGCTGGTCGGCGCATAGCGAGCATGCTCAGTGGCCCCCTCGAGCGAGGTGTGCAGCATGCCGATGTTGAAGCGCCCAGCCAGGGGCGCGGGATAGTCGCGAGCCAGGTTCTCAGCGACGGCGCGTTCGGCAAAGCTCTGCCCATGCACGGCCAGGCCGAGGCGTGGAAAGTCGAGCGACTCAGGCCGCTCGGTGGACAACCAGCGCACACCGGCGGGCAGTCGAAGCTCGCGCGTGATGACGCTCTGGGCGTCGTGGTTGCCGCGCAGCAGCACGATCTCGATCCCAGCCGACGCCAACCGACTCATCTCGCGAATGAAAAAGAGTCCGGTCGACTGGTCCTTCCAATCGCCGTCGAAGAGATCCCCGGCCACCAGCAGCAGGTCAACCCGGCGCTCCAGCGCCAGCTCGACAAGATTGGTCAGCGCCTGCCGCGTTGCCCCGCGAAAACGGGACAGCAATGCGGGGTCGCGCACGCTGAGACCCTGCAGCGGGCTACCCAGGTGGAGATCCGCTGCGTGGATGAACTTCGGCATAGTGGGTGGCCCCTCCGAGACTCGAACTCGGATGCCCGAAGGCGAAGGATTTTAAATCCTCTGCGTCTGCCGTTCCGCCAAGGGGCCCAAAACACTCCCTGTCACGGCCTCGGCCGGCAGGGAGCCCCGTTTCCTTACCTGAAGGAGGCAAAAATGGGTAGGGCTGAAGCGCATTTCCTACCGCTGCGAGCGAGACGTCCGACCGAACTGGCGCTAGACAGGCGGCATGACAGGTCGCGTGTTGATCGTAGCGGGTTCGGACTCCGGTGGCGGAGCCGGACTTCAGGCAGACGTCAAGACAGTCACCATGCTCGGTGGTTTCGCCATGACCGCGGTCACGGCCCTGACCGCGCAAAACACCCAGGGCGTGCACGGGGTCTTTCCGGTCGACCCCGAGTTCGTCGCACTGCAAATGCAGGTCGTGCTCGAGGATCTCGGCGCTGACGTGATCAAGACCGGGATGCTCTTTTCGGCAGACATCATCGAGGTCGTCGTGCGTGTGCTCGAGAAACACGCCCCGAATACGCCGTTGGTCGTCGATCCGGTGATGATCGCCAAAGGGGGCGCGCACCTGCTCGACCCGGTGGCGCTTCATTGTCTCAAGCGCCGACTGATTCCGCGAGCCGCCGTGGTCACGCCGAACATTCCAGAAGCGGAGGCCCTGACCGGCATCACGATCGCGAGCGCGGAGGATTTTTCAGCCGCAGCCGATGCGCTGCTCGCGCTGGGCGCGGGCGCGGTGTTGCTCAAGGGCGGACACCTCGAGGGCGAGCATTTGGTCGATTTGCTGCGCACCGCCGACGGAGAGGAACTGAGAATCGAGGAGACGCGCATCGAGACCAGCTCGACTCACGGCACCGGCTGCACGCTCGCCAGCGCCGTCGCGGCCGGCATCGCCGAGGGCCTGACCTTGCGTGACTCGGTGGCCCGAGCCCACGACTACGTGCGGCGAGCCATCCTGTTTGCGCCCGGGCTCGGCCAAGGGTTTGGACCGATCGATTTTGGTCATCCCCTCAGGAAAGAACCCCGGCACCTCGATTCTTAGCCCTGAGACCCACGCTCCGGGGGCGCCCGCCCGGTGGCTTGACGGTGCTAAAAACGCTGCGAGTTGCGTATTTGAAATTGACTTTCTATATCCCTGCACCACAATTGAGTTCGTCATGCATCTTGCGGAATCCCAGCTAGGCAAACCCCTCCTGATCGAAAAGGTCGAAGGCGACGTGGCGTTTCGTCGACGTCTGCTGGAGCTGGGGCTGCTGCCAGGGACACAGATCACGCTCGTTGGGGTGGCGCCCCTCGGGGATCCGCTTGAGCTGCGCGTACGCGGCTCGAGCCTCTCGATTCGTCGCGCCGAGGCGCAGCTCGTGGCCGTGCGACCGCGACCGGAGCCCGCCGCTCGCCCCATCAGGGCCAGCTGCCAGGGCTGCAGCGGCGCGATGTCTGAGCCACCGCTGGTGGGGAGCACTCCGTGAATCTCCCCGCGGGGCCGGTTGAATCACCGCCTACCCTGCTGCTGCTCGGCAACCCCAATACCGGCAAAACGACGCTCTTTAATGCTCTGACGGGCGACTCCGCACGCGTTGGGAACTATCCGGGCATCACCGTCGATCGCCGAGCGGCCAGGCTCAATCTCAGCGCCGAGGCGGGGCGACCCCTCTTGGCCGAGGCGGTCGACATTCCAGGTGCCTACTCGCTGAGCTCGCGCTCCCCCGAGGAGCAGATCGCCATCATGGCGCTGCTCGGCCTCCACGGACAGCCGCGTCCGTCTCTCGTTTTGGTTGTGCTCGACGCGGGACAGCTCGCGCGTAATTTATACCTGCTGGTGCAGGTGCTTGAGCTCGGGCTGCCGGTCGTGGTGGCGCTCAACATGATCGACGAGGTGCGCGAGCATCCGCCCGACGCTGCTCGGCTCGCCATGCGACTCGGCGTACCGGTCATCCCGACGAGCGCCCGCAAGGGCACCGGGCTTCCGGAGCTTCGGCGTCAACTGGCGGCGATGCTCAGCTCCCCGGGGCAGCGCCCCACGGGTTGCGTGAACTACCCCGAAGCGCTGCTCGAGGATATCTTGCAGGTCGAGCAGGTGCTCCCCGCCAACTGGTCCTCGCGGGAGTCCGAGCGTCGGGCACTGGCACTCTGGGCCTTGTCGAGCCTCGGTGACGACGAGCTGAAGGGCATCCCGAGCGAGCTGCGCGATTGCTGTCAGGCCGTCAGGGACGGTGCGGGTGAACGTGACCTCGATCTGGAGATCATTGGGTCCCGCTACGCCTGGATCGACCGCATTTTGCCGTCCGTGCTTGGGACGGCCGAGCCCAATGCCCCCAAGCATCGCATCTCCGAGCGGCTCGACCGCGTGCTGCTGCACCCGGTGTACGGGTTTCTCGTATTTACCCTGGTGATGATGGGGCTATTTCAGGCGCTGTTCGCGGGCGCGGACCCCTTGATCGGGCTGATTGAGCAAGCGGTATCGGCTATCCAAACCGGGCTAACTCACCAGCTCTCGCCATCGATCGTACGCGATTTTCTGGTCAGCGGACTGGTCGGCGGCGTCGGCAACGTGATCGTGTTCGTGCCGCAAATTGCCCTACTATTTGCGTTCATCGCGCTGCTCGAAGACTCCGGTTACATGTCGCGCGTCGCGTTCCTGATCGACCGGGTGATGCGGTCGATTGGGCTGCATGGACGCGCCTTCGTTCCCATGCTGTCGGGCTTTGCCTGCGCGGTGCCGGCCATCATGGCCACACGCACCCTGGAGCGAAAGCGTGATCGACTGCTCGTGATGATGGTGGTGCCGCTGACCACCTGCTCGGCAAGACTGCCCGTCTACACCTTGATCATCGGCGCCGTGTTCCCTGCGCGCCGCCTGTGGGGCTGGCTGCCGCTCCAGTCGGCAATGATGGTCGGCCTTTACGCGTTTTCGCTGGTACTGACGTTGCTGGCCGCCTGGGTGCTCGGACGCACCACGCTGCGCGGGCGTCGGGTACCGTTGCTGCTCGAGCTGCCACCTTACCGGCTCCCGAGTATCCGCGCGACGCTTCGCCTGGTGCTCGAGCGCTCGAGTGATTTTCTGCGTGAAGCGGGGACCGTGATCCTCGTATGCACGGTGGCCCTGTGGGCGCTGCTCGCGTTTCCACGGGCGGCGGACCATAACCTAACAAGCCCAAGGTCGACGACCGTCGCAGCTGCTGCGCAGACGACGACAGCGGGCCCAGCTGCCGCTGTTGCCCAGGTGACGGTGAGCGCTGCTACGCAGACGAAAGTGACCGCGACCGCGAGCGTGCCGTCTGCGATCGAGCAGAGCTACGGCGCCAAGCTCGGCAAGGCACTCGAGCCGGTGCTTGCGCCACTCGGCTTTGACTGGCGACTCGGGGTCGGACTGATCGGCGCCTTTGCGGCGCGCGAAGTGTTCGTCTCCACGATGGCGCTCGTCTACGGCATGAGCGCCGAGGACGACGTCGCGGTTCCGCTGCGCGAACGGATGCGGGAGGACCGACGCCCCGACGGAAAGCCGCGCTATTCGGGCCTGGTGGGGCTCTCTCTGCTAGTGTTTTTCGCGATTGCCTGCCAGTGCATGTCGACCGTCGCCGTCGTGCGTCGCGAGACGCGAAGCTGGCGCTGGCCGCTGTTTCTGCTGGGATATACCGGCATCCTGGCCTGGCTGCTCAGCTTTGCCGTGTATCAGGGCGGGCGACTGCTCGGCTTCGGTTGATCGCCGCAGTACAGGCCGCCGCGCGCGCCAAGAACGCTCGCCAGGCGCGCCGCTCGGGGCTAACCTCGCCATCCGATGAGTCACTCCGGCTGCCCGAGCTCCCAATCCTCGAGTGAATCTCCCGTCAAAGCCCGTCCTGGGCGCCTCGCGGGCAGGCAGCTGCTGCTCGGAGTGACGGGCAGCATCGCGGCGTACAAGGCCGCCGTCCTCGCCCGCCTCCTGCTCAGAGACGGAGCGCGCGTCACTCCAATTCTTACGCGTGCGGCGCGCGAGTTCGTCGGCCCTGCTACCTTCGCGGGACTCACCGGGCATCCCGTGCTCTCGGACATGTTCGAGCCGGGTGTCGGGGGCGAGTCCCACGTCACGCTGGCTTCGAAGAGCGATCTGTATCTCATCGCGCCAGCGACCGCCGATTGCCTCGCCAGACTCGCAGCGGGCCGCGCCGACGATCTACTGACCGCCACGGCGCTCTGCTCCAAAAAGCCGCTGCTGCTGGCCCCCGCGATGCACCCAAGCATGTGGGACAACGCCGCAACGCAGCGCAATGTCGCCACACTCAAGCTCGATCCACGCATCACGTTTGTGGGTCCTGTGACGGGAGAGGTCGCCTCGGGAGAGTCGGGCCTCGGTCGCTTCGCAGAGCCGGAGGAAATCCTAGCCGCAGTGCGCCGTTGCCTGCGACCCCAGGATCTTTTGGGTCAGCACGTCGTGATCACGGCAGGTCCGACCGTCGAGGATCTCGATCCCGTCCGCTTCATCGGAAATCGCTCGTCAGGCAAGATGGGCTTTGCGCTCGCGGAGCGCGCCGCCGAGCGCGGCGCGCGGGTCACGCTGCTGTCGGGTCCGGTCTCGCTGCCAACGCCAAGCGGGGTCGAGCGACGTGAAGTGCGCTCAGCACTTGAGCTCGGGCAAGCCCTCGACGCCGTCTTCGGACCCGGGCTCGACGGCGCCGATGCGCTCATCATGGCCGCCGCGGTCGGTGATTATCGACCAGCGCAGCTCTCAAGCTCCAAGCTCAAGCGCTCGACCGAAGCACTTCAGCTCGAGTTGACGCCCAATCCCGACCTACTCGCGGGGCTCGGCAAGCGTCGGGCAGGTCGCCACCCGGTGCTGATCGGTTTTGCAGTGGAGACAGGCTCGGACGAGGCGATCATCGACTACGCGCGCCGCAAGTTACGCGAAAAACGAGTGGAGCTCGTGGTCGCCAATCGCGCCGAAGAAGCCCTCGGTCGCGACGACAACCGCGTGAGTCTCGTGGAGAGCGATGCGACCAAGACGCTGACGAGTCGACCGAAGGGTGAGGTCGCCGAGGCGATCCTCGATTGGTTGGCGCGACAGCTGAAGGCACAAGCCTGATGCTCCCCGCCATTGCCGCGACGGTCGCCGCCGCCATCACCAACGCGCTGCTGACCGCGCCAGAGCGCGCAGGCCAACCGACGCTCAGTTGGTATTCGCTCCTAGCGACCGCGCCCCTGGCCGTCGCAACGCTCTATTGGTTGAAGTACCACAAGCAGCTCCATCGACTGCGTCCGCGCCCGGGCGACTTGGCCCTCGGCGTGGCCACCGCGGCAGCGCTGATCGTCGCGGTCTGGGCCGCACGCTCGCTACTGATGCCGTTCGGAAGCCCGCAAAACACCTGGCTGCTGCGGCTCTACCTCCAGATGGGAGATCCTGTCGTGCTCGAGAAGAGCCGCGGGCTCTCGCTCGCGGTACTCGCCAGCGCGGTCGCGGACGAGCTCGTGTGGCGCGGTTGGGTCCAATCGTCCCTAGCAAAACGCTACGGGGAGCGCCGCGCAGCAGGGCTCACCGCGATGCTCGCGACCCTGTCGCTCCTGCCAACCCTGGTGACGCTGTCCGATCCCGCCGTTGGTCTCAATCCGCTACTGGTACTGCTCGCGGGCACCGTGCACGCCACCCTGTCGTACCTGAGCTACACCACCCGCCGTCTCATCCCCGGCTTGTTCGCGCACGCCGTGTTCACGTACTTCCTGATGCTGCAATTCCGACCGAATCTCTAGCGATCACGCGATCGCGCGCGAGGACGCGAACACGCGAACGCGGTCGCGCGATCGCGCGATCGCGCGAACGGGCGAGGCTGCTGTGACACAATTACATAGCCCCATGCTGAAGCGCGCCGTTCGGCCCTCTCACTGGCCCACGAAAAGATGGACTATGGGCCGGCGGTAGCGACACGAACGCGCCGACCCCCACCGCGGAGGCTACCAGGCTTAGACTGTATGTCGTCATTGCTTCGGTTTCGTGCGCACGAGGCGGAAGCCAAGGAGGATGTCGGAACTCGTCCACTGTGCATTCTGTATATCCGGTGCACGAGCCCCGTCCTTGTCAGCGTCGCTCAGTGACGCGATACTCGCATCGTGAGCGACGGCACAAGGTCAGTTTGATACAGTCTGCTCGGTCGGGCGCGCCAAGGGCGGCGGGACCGTGAGCGGACCGATCT
>JBBRAB010000015.1:0-109483 GCA_038207155.1 Polyangiales bacterium | reverse complement strand
GACGAAGTTGAGCGCCTCCTGATTGGTAATCGCATCTTCCTCGACCGCTTGCAGAACGTGGGCGTCATCTCAGCCCGGGACGCGCTGTCGCTTGGCTGGACCGGCCCCGCGCTGCGCGGCTGCGGCGTGGCCTACGACGTGCGCAAATCCCATCCGTACCTCAAGTACGGCGAGGTTGATTTTGACGTGCCGGTCGGTTCGACCGGTGACTGCTACGACCGCTTCATGGTGCGCGTCGAAGAGATCCGTCAGAGCGCTCGCATCATCCAGCAGTGTCTCGAGCGCATGCCCGACAGCGGCCCGGTCAACGTGGATGACCCGCGCGTGGTCCTACCCGAAAAGTCCGAGGTCTACTCGACGATCGAAGGAACCATTCAGCATTTTAAGCTCATCATGGAGGGCCTGAAACTGCCCGCCGGCGAGGTCTACTCCTACACGGAGGGCGGCAACGGTGAGCTCGGCTTTTATCTCGTGAGCGACGGCAGCGGCACCCCGTACCGCGTACGCATCCGACCCCCCTGCTTTTACATCACCGGTGGCCTCGAGCACATCGTGACCGGGCAGATGATGGCCGACGTCGTGCCCTGCTTTGGCTCTCTGAACATGATTGGCGGCGAGTGCGATCACTGAGCCGCGGAGTTCCCAGATGCCTACCTTCAAGTTAGACGACCACGAGATTGCCTTCGAGCCTGGGGACACCATCATTCGCGCCGCGCATCGCGCGGGCGTTGATATCCCGCATTACTGCTGGCACCCCGGACTGAGCGTCGCTGCCAACTGCCGCATGTGTCTGGTGGAGCTGATGCCACCGCCCGGCCGCAAGGCGATGATGCTCGACGTGCTGCGCTGGGATCCAGCCCTCAAAGAGTACGTCAAGGAGCAGAAGCCCAAGCTCGCGCCAGCCTGTCAGCAGGCGGCAGCTGAAGGGCTGGAAGTCCTGAGTCAGACCAGCGCGCACGTCACCAAGGCGCGCGCCGCAGTCCAAGAAATGCTCCTGCTCAACCACCCCGTCGACTGCCCGATCTGCGATCAGGCCGGCGAGTGTCGTCTGCAGGACTATTGGCTCAACCACGGCGCGCAGAAAAAGCGCATGCGGGACGAGCCCGTCCACAAGCCCAAGGGCGTGGTTTTCGGGCCCACCATCGTCTACGACGCCGAGCGTTGCATCGTGTGCACGCGCTGCGTGCGCGTGTGCGAAGAGGTCGCCAAGGATCCCGTTCTCGAGGTGACCCAGCGCGGCAATCTCAACGAGATCTCGGTTGCACCCGGCCGTCAGCTCGACCACGACTACACCCTGATGACCGAGCATGTCTGCCCGGTCGGCGCGCTCACCTCGAGCGATTTCCGCTTCAAGGCGCGGGTTTGGTTCCTGCGCACAGGGCGGGGCGTTTGCACGGGTTGCGAGCGGGGCTGCAATCAGTTCGTGGATTTCGATCCGCGCACCAATCAGGTCCATCGCGTTCGCCCGCGTGAAAACGAGGCCGTCAACGGTCACTGGATGTGTGATGCCGGCATGCTTGGCTATCACCGTCTCTACGACCAGCGCGTCACGTCGGCTCGCTTCGGCGTGGAACCGACGACACCGGCCTCAGCGGTCGAGCGGGCGACAAAGCTCCTCGGCGCAGCGCGCGGTAAGGGGTTGGCTCTGATCCTCGGTGCAGAGTTCTCGCTTGAGGACAACGCCGCCCTGGCCTGGCTCGGGCGTGCGCTCGGGGCAGAGCTGGCGGTCGAGTCGGGGCGGGCCCCCGGCAAGGCCGACGCGATTCTCCAGCTGGCGGACAAGAACCCCAATTCCGTGGGTGTTCGCCAGGTGCTCGGGGGCGAACCTCGACCGTTCGCTGAGCTGGTGGCAGCCGCCAAGTCGGGCTCGGTCACGCTGGTGCTCGGACTTGGGTCCGAGACCAAGCTGGTCGCGGACGCTGCGGCCCTGGCCGACACCAAGGTTGAGCGGATCCTTCTTACGGCGCACGAGGGCCCCTTGCTAAGCGGCGCCAAGGTGGTGCTTCCGGCCTCCGCCCCCCTCGAGGTCAACGGGACCTACGTGAACCACGCGGGCCTGGCGCAACAGTCCGACGGCATCGTGCCGGCACCCGGAGACTGCTCGCCGGTGACGCGCTGGGTACAGCAGCTCGCGAAGGGTCTCGGACTCGAGCCTTCGTGGAACAGCAGTGATGAGCTGAGGGCTAGCCTTCTTAGCTCCGAGCTTCAGAGAGGCTCCGAATCATGAGCATGGACAGACTGCGGGAGTTTCTTCCGGCCCTTCTGATTGTGGGCAAGGCGCTTTTCGTCGCGATGTTCTCGATGACCGCCGCGGTGCTTCTCACCTGGGCCGATCGGCGTCAGGGCTCGATGATCCAGGACCGCGTGGGTCCGAACCGCGCGGTGATCTTCCTTCCGGGCAAGTTCGCCGCCGTGATGGCGTTGCTGCCTGCTCTGGCCATTGCCGGAGCCGCCGGTTGGTGGCTGGTGCTTGCCCGACGCGAAGCCCCAACCCCGACGGAGGCTCTGGTCTTCTCGCAGCTCGCGATCCTGTCGGTTTGGGCAACCGCCGCTGGCATCGCCGGGCGCGTGCGCAGTCTGGGAGTGGCAAGCTCGATCGACCTGTTATTTCAGCAGATCCAGCCTCGCTCTGCCGCAGCCGCGGGCCTGGTCGCCCACCTGATTTCGTTGTTCGCGTTCCTCGGCCTGCGTGGCAGCGAGTACGCCGTGACGCTCACGCGGCTCGGCGCTGGCTCGGGTCCTGCGATCCTGGCCGTCGCAGTCCTGGGCGGTGCGTTTTACACCGCGATGAACTGCGCGCGTGAAAAGCAGGTCGGGTTGCGGCTCGCTGGTATTATGCACCCCGTGGCGGACGGTTTGAAGTCGATTTTCAAAGAGGACTTCATCCCGCCAACCGCAGATAAGCTCCTGCACGCGATCGCCCCAATCATCTCGTTTTTTCCGGTTTTGGTCTTGCTCGCGGTGGTGCCGTTCGGTGCTCCGCTCTGCCTGGGTGTGCCGGGGGACTGGTCTACTCTGTTCGGTCCGGCCACGGCCGTCTGCACCGGTCAGACCCTGTCGCTTCAGGTACTCGACGTTGATTCCGGCCTGCTATTTTACCTCGCCCTGGCGGGGCTCGGTATCATTGGCGCGGTTGTCGGCGGCTGGGCCTCGAACAATAAGTACAGCCTGCTCGGGGCCATTCGCGCGGCCAGCCAAATGGTCTCCTACGAGGTCACCCTCGGTTTGACGCTGGTCGGAGCGCTGATGATCTACGGCACCCTGCGCGTCGATCTCATGGTGGCCTGGCAAGCCGCCAACAGCTGGGGGATCTTCGTTCAGCCTCTCGGATTTATCCTGTTTTTCGCTGCCGCTATCGCCGAGTCCAAGCGCATCCCCTTCGACATCCCCGAGGGCGAGAGCGAGATCGTCGCCGGATACTTTACGGAGTATTCGGGCATGAAGTTCGCGATGTTCTTCTTCGCCGAGTACGTCACGGTGGTGACCTCCTCCGCGCTCATATCGGCGCTGTTCCTCGGGGGCTGGCACCTGCCGTTCTTCGATGCTTCGGGGCTGCGCGTGACGTTGGGTCAGGAAGTGCTGTTTGCCCAGCCGCTGCCGCACCTGGTGGTGGTTCTGCTCGGCGTGCTGGCCTTCATCGGAAAGACGTTATTGCTCTGTTGGCTCCAGCTGCTGATTCGCTGGACCCTGCCGCGCTTCCGCTACGACCAGCTGATGAAGCTGAGTTGGCGCGTGCTTTTGCCGGCGTCACTCGGCAACGTGATGATTACGGGCTTGCTGGTCCTGGTGGCCGCAGAGGGCGGCGCTTCGATGGAGCGCGGCCTGGCGTACGCGGCTGACGTGACCGAGCTTGTAGTCGTCGGCGCCAGCCTTTGGGCGACCGTCGCGATGGTGCGGCTGATCTTTGAACCGACTCGTTACCAAGCCATGCTCGCTTCCACCTCGGCCCAGTTTGCCAAGGCCATGGGCGGAACTCGCACACGCCGGATGGGAGCCTAAGTCATGACTCCGACTTCAACCGTACCCCGTGGCGTCGTCGGTAAAGCCGTCGCGCGTCCGAGCCAAACCGCTTCAGTCCAGACCTACGTGCCCGAGATTGCCAAGGGCTTGGTGCTGACCGCCGCTCATTTCTTCCGAAACACCAAGGAGTGGGTGTTTGGACAGACTCCCGATCCGATGCTCGAGTCGATCAATGATGGCATCAACACCATCAACTACCCCGAGCAACGTCGTCCCTACGCCGAGCGCTTTCGCGGCGTTCACCGGCTCACCCTGCGCGAGGACAATTCTCCGCGCTGCGTGGCCTGTTTGTGCTGCTCGACGGCCTGTCCGGCGCAGTGCATCCACATCGAGCCCGGCGAGTACCCCGTCGGGGACAGCCGCCGCGGCTACGAGAAGTTCCCAGTTCGATTTGTGATCGACGAGCTGCGCTGCATCTTCTGCGGCTTCTGCGTCGAGGCCTGCCCCTGCGACGCGATTCGCATGGACTCGGGCATGCACGCGGCGCCCTATGACTCGCGCGAGCAGTTCATCTTCGAGAAGGACCTGCTGATGCGGATCCCAGCACGGGACGGGGACCACCAGAGCGAAAACCCGCGCCACGAGCCCGGGGATCCGAGCTATCCGGGTCTGACCCGGGAACAGAAGCACTGACCTTGCGACCTTCGATGCCCGGCCGAGTCCGGGCATCGCCTATTTCGGGCGCGCTGCCGCCGGGCCCCTCTGCCCCGCCGGGCCCCTCTGCCCGAGCCCGCCGGCTCATGAAAAGTCGGGGTTGACCCTGGTGGCTTCGGGGGGGAGCATGGGCCCGTGCCTCCCCGCTACGAAGTTGTCATTGGTCTCGAGGTTCATGCGCAGCTGCTCACCAAGAGCAAGCTGTTTTGCCCCTGTTCCACCCAGTTTGGCGAGCGAGCCAACGCCAACGTTTGCCAGCGTTGCCTTGGGCTGCCGGGCACGCTGCCGGTGCTCAACCGTGAAGCCGTTCGCATGGCGGTTCGCACCGGGCTAGCGCTTGGTTGCACCGTTCACGAGACAAGCATCTTTGCTCGCAAGAACTACTTTTACCCCGATCTCCCGAAGGGCTATCAGATCAGCCAGTTCGAGGAGCCACTCGCGACGGGGGGCTCGCTGACGGTCGTCACCGAGGCGGGTGAACGCAAGGTCGTCATCCATCGCATCCACATGGAAGAGGATGCCGGCAAGAACGTGCACGGCGTGGGCGGTGATTCACTGGTCAACCTGAACCGCGCGGGCGTTGCTTTGGTCGAGATAGTCAGCGATCCCGATCTGCGCTCGAGCGCCGAAGCGGGCGAGTATATGCGCCGCTTGCGCGACATCCTGGTGTTTCTCGGGGTCAACGATGGCAACCTGGAGGAAGGCAGTCTGCGTTGCGACGCCAACGTATCCTTGCGGCTGTGGGGCGTCGAGACACTGGGGACCCGCTGCGAGATCAAGAATCTCAATTCCTTCCGCTTTCTGCAGCGCGCCATCGATAGCGAAGTGGCACGGCAAGCCGCGATCCTCGACAGCGGTGGCCGCATCGTGCAGGAGACACGCTCGTTTGACCCGGACACGGGACTCACCCGCACCCTGCGCTCGAAGGAAGAGGCCCACGACTATCGCTACTTCCCGGAGCCCGATCTGCCGCCCCTCGTGGTTTCGCCTGAGCTGATCGAGCAGGAGCGAACGTCGCTGCCGAAGTTGCCCGCGCAGCTGCGAACCGAATGGATGAGCGAGCTTGGGCTATCGGCGCAAGCCGCCGACACCCTGACGCAGCATCCGGCAATCGTACGCTACTTCGAGACAGTGACGGCGAGCTTTCCTCATCCGCAAAAAGTGGCCAATTTGATGCTGACCGAGGTGTTGCGTGGCTCCAAGGTGCACGGCCTGTCAGCGGAGTTTTCCATCTCCACCGCGCAGCTGAGCGAGCTGCTCGAACTGGTCGAATCCGGAGAGATCAGCGGCAAGCAGGCCAAAGAGGTGCTTGCGGTCGTTGAAGGCAATTCGCAGAGCCCACGTCAGGTTGTAACTGAGCGCGGCATGAAGGTCGTCTCGGACGCGGGCGCGCTTGAACCGCTCTGCGCCAAGCTCATCGCGACCAACGTCGCTCAGACCACGCAGTACCGCGCGGGCAAGACGAACCTGCTCGGATTCTTCGTCGGTCAGGTGATGAAGGAGACCAAGGGCTCGGCCGATCCCCGCATGGTCAACGAGATCCTGGTGCGGCTACTGGGGCAGGGCTGATGTCGGCCAAACTTCCCGCCGTCTGCCTGTCGGGGGCGGACTATTCTGCCGTCGAACTCAGCGACGATGACGCCAGTGTGATCCTGCTCGATCAGCGGCTGCTACCGCTTGAAGAGCTGTACGTCGAGTTGCGCGGACCCGCTGAGATGGTGCGCGCGATCCGGGAGATGTGGGTGCGAGGGGCGCCTGCCATTGGGATCGCGGCCGCCTACGGCGTCGTACTAGCGGCGCGCATGGCCGAGAGTTCAGCGGAGTTCGACACCATGGTCGAGGCCATCGGCGAGGCGCGACCTACGGCGGTCAACCTGCGCTGGGCGGTGGAGCGGATGAAGCGCGTCGCGAAGGCCGCTCACGGACTTGGTCGGCACGAGCGTGTGGCCTTGCTGGCTGCTGAGGCTCGTCAGCTACATCGCCAGGACGTGGCGGCCAATCGGACCATGGGCGCCTTGGGAGCGCAGTACTTGCCCGATGGCGCGAGCGTATTGACCCACTGCAACGCGGGCGCGCTGGCCACCGGTGGCTACGGCACGGCGCTCGGGGTGATCCGTGCGGCAGTCGAGGCCGGCAAGCGCCTGCGCGTTTTTGCCGACGAGACTCGCCCTTGGCTACAGGGGGCGCGCCTCACGGCTTGGGAGCTTGCTCGTGATGGGTTCGACGTCACCGTCATCAGCGATAACTGCGCAGCGTCACTGTTTGGTCAGGGACGTCTCGGTCTCGCCATTGTGGGCGCTGATCGCATCGCCCTCAACGGCGACGTCGCCAACAAGGTTGGAACGTACGGCGTGGCCTGCCTGGCGCGGCTCCACGACCGCCCGTTTTACGTCGCCGCGCCGCTCTCAACACTCGATCGCAGCACCCCATCGGGTGATGCCATCACGATTGAGCAACGGGAGCCGGCTGAGGTCCTTGAGTTTGCAGGCCGGCGCATGGCTCCGGTGGGTGTCGCCGCCATCAATCCGTCGTTCGACGTCACTCCCGCGCGGCTCGTCTCCGGGCTGTTCACGGAGGCAGGGGTGGCGCTACCCGTGACGCCCGAGTCGGTGGGACGGCTGCTCGGTAGCCTCGACTGAGCCATAAACTGCGTGAACGGGCGACCTTTGTTAGCAGAGAGCTGGCAGGGCAGGGGCCGTCGCTCTAGATACTTGGCGTGTCCGACCCAACGAATCCGCCCGTCGGTCTTAGCGAGCGCAAGCCTCCGTGGCTCAAGGTGCGAGCGCCCTCAGGCGAGACCTACGGTCAGGTAAAAAAGACGCTGCGCTCGCTTGAGCTCAACACGGTTTGTGAAGAGGCGCGCTGCCCGAACGTGGGTGAGTGTTGGGGTGCGGGCACGGTGACGGTGATGATCCTTGGGGATACCTGCACGCGCGGTTGTCGCTTCTGTGCGGTTGACACCGGTAATCCACGCGGAGTGGTTGATCCACGCGAGCCCGAGCATGTTGGACGTGCCATCGCCAAGCTCGGGCTCAAGTACGTCGTGCTGACCATGGTCGATCGCGACGACCTGCTCGACGGCGGAGCGGCGCATGTCGCCGAGACCGTTCGCGCGCTCAAACGCCTCTCTCCTGGTTTACTCGTGGAGACGTTGGTGGGCGATTTTTGCGGTCGCACGCGCGACGTCGAGACGGTACTCGCGGCGCCGCCAGATGTGTACGCGCACAATATTGAGGTCGTTCGACGCCTCACCGAGTCCATTCGCGACAAGCGCTGCAGCTACGACACCTCGCTCGCCGTGTTGGCCCATGCACGTCGCGTTGGGGGAGCGCGCTTCGTCAAGTCATCGCTGATGGTGGGCATTGGTGAAACCGACGCCGAAGTGGAGCAAACAATGCGCGATTTGCGGCAAGCTGGGGTCGACGTCCTCACGATCGGTCAGTACCTTCGCCCCACTCCCAAACATGCGTCGGTCGAGCGCTGGGTGGAGCCCGAGCGTTTCGCTGCCTATGAACAACTGGGGCGTGAGCTCGGGTTTGGATTCGTGGCGTCGGGGCCGTTGGTGCGTTCGAGTTATCATGCGGCCGAGGGTTTTTTGGCGGCTGAGCTCGGCCAGGGTGCAGGTTGTCACGGTGCTTTCAAGCCTTCGGTCGAGCCATTACCCGCGGCTGTCGGCCAGCTCGTGTCGGCGGAGCGTCTCGTGCGACGCGACGCCTAAATCTAGCGTGACTCAAGGTTGGTGGTGGCACGCGACTGTGTTGCTGGGCGTGTCGCGAGGGTCGGCGTTCGCCTGGTGGCGGTTACCACGCCGCCCCAACCCCAAGGGCGTTGATCCGTCTCGGTCGCGCCCGAAGCTTGTCTTGGGCTAAGGCGAGGACTCGGTGGCTGACTTTCGCCCCAAAGCACGGTTATGCTGCTGGCTCGATGTCCAAGACCTCCAGCCCCAGGCTCGTCGAGCGGCTCGTTGCGCGGCTATCCGCCAGCGGCCAAGTGCCAGAAGCTAGCGGCGTGTTGGCACAGGCGGCTCAGCGCTACGCCGATACGGGGGCGGGCTGCGCCTTGCCGGAGTCGGGCTTCGACGAAGCCTCTGCGCTCCTGTTTGAGGCTGTGGTCGAGGCCGCCTTTTTAGTTGCCAATGCCGACGGTGACTTTGATTCAACCGAGCGCCGCCTCTTCGAAGAGGTGGTGAGTGAGGCCTCCGCCAAGCGGGTCGAGGGGCCCCGGCTGGCTGCCCTGCTCGAAGATTTGACCCTTCAGCTCAGCGATGATGGTCTCGCGCGCCGTTTGCGCGGGGTGGGGCAGGCCATTCAACTGGTCGAGCATCGCCGGGAGACGCTGCGTGTGGCGGCGCTGGTGGCGGCCGTCTCGGGTGGGGTGAGTGAGGTCGAGCGCAGCACCCTGGAGAGTTTGGCGCAGTCCCTGGGGCTCGAGCCAGAGCTGGTCGAGCAGGCCGTCGGTGAGGCGCTCCAGGCCCTTGGAGCCTAAGTTCCAAGGAGAACGAGGGGTCGGCCGGAGTCCGCGGCTGGTCCACCTGACGCTGCCACCGGTCAGCGTCAACGCTGGGGGCTCGCGCCGAGTGGTATGGACGTCGCGCTGACCCAACAGGGGTGACGAAAGCGAAAGCTCTGGACTACGCTCCGGGCGCGCGTCAGCCTCCCCACCGCTTTCCAGCACCATGATGGCTCCTGGACCTCGTTCTTCATTGCCACCCGCATTCTCCGCGGACGTCGTTCGCGTGATGCGTGACGACGGTACTCTTGATCCGTTGCACGATCCGGGGCTCGCCGACGTCGAGCTCGTTACGTTGTATCGGCACATGGCGCAGACGCGGCTGCTCGACGAGCGGCTGTTTGCCCTGCAGCGCCAGGGCCGGATCGGGTTCCACGTCGGCTCGCTCGGCGAGGAGAGCGCCATCATTGGCTCCGCCTACGCGATGCGCGAGCAGGACTGGCTGTTTCCCTGCTACCGCGAGTTCGGGGCGGCCTTGCTGCGCGGACTGCCGTTTCAGCGCTTCATTGATAACGTGTTCGGTAACGCTACCGACATGGTCAAGGGGCGCCAGATGCCCCATCACTATACCTACCGGCGGGGTGGCTTTGCCTCGGTGAGTTCTCCGGTCGGCACCCAGATCACGCACGCCGTCGGCTTTGCCTGGGCGGCCAAGATCCGAAAACAGGATCAGGCAGCGCTGGTCTATTTTGGCGATGGAGCGACCAGCTCGAGTGATTTCCACAGCGGGGTGAACATGGCGGGCGTCTTCAAAGCGCCGGTTGTGTTCTTGTGCCGAAACAACGGCTGGGCCATCAGCGTACCGAGCGAGCGACAAACGGCTTCGCGTACCTATGCAGAGAAGGCTCACGCCTACGGGATCCCTGGCGTCAGGGTCGATGGGAACGACATCCTTGCGGTGGTTGGCGTGACGCGCCGCGCCGTCGCCCGCGCCAGCCAGGGGCTAGGCCCGACCTTGATCGAGGCGGTCACCTATCGCATGGGGGGGCACACCACCTCGGATGATCCGAACCGGTATCGCGGCAGTGCGGAGATGGAGCCTTGGCGCGAGCTCGATCCACTCGCCCGGCTGCGCGAGCTGCTCCTGGAGCGTTCGCTCTGGGACGACGTCCGTGAGCAGGAGCTGGTGGCGGCTTTCGAGACGCAGTTCCGCGACGCGGTGACTCAGGCGGAGGCCACCCCACCCCCAGGCCTTGAGACGATGTTCGAGGACATCTATGAGCGCGCTCCTTGGCATCTCGTCGAACAACGCGCTCAGCTCTTGGCTGGGCCCCGTGCCCCCAGTGGACACTGAGCTAGGACGGGGTTTGCTAGGAATGCTGCGGAGCGATATGCGATGACTCAGATGAACATGGTTCAAGCGATCAACGACGCGCTTCGCGTGGCGATGCGTCGTGACGACCGCGTGGTCATCTTGGGTGAGGACGTGGGGCGCGTCGGTGGCGTTTTTCGCGTCACCTCCGGACTCTGCGATGAGTTCGGTGAGGATCGGGTGATCGACACCCCGCTGACGGAAAACGGCATCGTGGGGGCTTCGGTCGGCATGGCGCTTCAGGGCCTGCTGCCCGTGGCCGAGATCCAGTTCGCCGATTTCGTTTATCCAGCCTACGACCAGATCGTCAACGAGCTCGCGAAGTATCGCTATCGCTCGGGTGGGGACCACTCGGCCAAGGTCGTCATTCGCATGCCAGTCGGTGGCGGTATTCGCGGGGGGCACTATCACTCGCAGCATCCAGAGTCGCTGTTTGTGCACGTTCCAGGCCTAAAGGTGGTCTGTCCGGCCACTCCTTACGACGCCAAGGGTCTGCTGCTGGCCTCGCTCGATGATCCGGATCCGATCATCTTTCTTGAGCCCAAGCGGGTTTACCGGGCTGCCAAGGGAGAAGTGCCCGAGGGCGAGTACACCGTGCCGCTCGAGAGCGCGCGCGTGGCGCGCGAGGGGCGGGACGTGACGGTCATTGCCTGGGGCGCGATGCTCTATGAGGCGCTCGACGCCGCGCAGAAGGCGTCCGATCAGGGCGTTGAGTGTGAAGTGATCGATCTGCGCACGCTCTGGCCGCTCGATATCCGCATGCTCTCGGAGAGCGTTCGCAAGACGGGCCGCCTAGTGGTCGTTCACGAGGCGCCCCGCACTGGCGGTTTCGCGGGTGAGATCATTACGCTCATTTGCGAAAAGGCGTTTTACCACCTTGAGGCGGCGCCGGTGCGCGTCACCGGGTTCGACACGCCCTTCCCCTACACCCTTGAAGCTGAGTACCTTCCCTTGGCCCACCGGATCCTTCCGGCGGTGCTCGAGGTGGCAAGCGCTTGAACCTGCCGGACGCCGCTGAGGCGAATGGCGAGCTACTGCAACCGCATTTGTGAAAGAGCAGAGTCATCAACCATGTCCAAATTCGAGTTCAGGCTGCCCGACATTGGTGAGGGCGTAACCGAGGGCGAGATCGTCGGTTGGTTGGTTAAGCCCGGCGACCGCGTGGTTGAGAATCAGGACATGGTCGAGGTCATGACCGACAAGGCCACCGTCACGATTGGCGCGCCAAAGTCCGGTCGTGTTGCTGAGCTTAAGGGCGGCGTTGGCGACACCATTCCGGTCGGCGAGGTGATGATCGTGCTTGAGCTCGGCGTGCCCGAGGAGCCGCTCGACGCTCCCGCTCCTACGCCGGCCCCGGTCAAGGCTCCGACAGCGGCGCCCGCCGCTGCGCCGAAGGCGCCCTCGCTCGACGAGGGACCGGTGGCTTCGGCCTGTGGCGACATTAAGACGAGCCTTCCTGGCGTCGAGCTGGCCAACCGAGGCGCCCCGTCAGGCGATGCTTCCGAGGAACGTCCGCTGGCAGCACCCGCGACGCGTCGCTTGGCGCGCGAGCTCGGCGTCGATCTTCGCTCCGTGCCGGCTTCGGGCAAGGGCGGGCGTCTGACTCGCGAGGACGTCGAGGCGGCTCATGCGCGTCGTTCTGAGGCCCCCGCAGCGGCTCCTGCTACCGCGGCTCCCGCTGCGGCTCAAAAGCCCCTGGTGCTCGCGCGCGGCGCGGACGAAGAGCGCGTGGCCATTCGTGGCTTGCGCAAGCGGATCTCGGAGAACATGGCGCGCTCCAAGCGCACCGCGGCCCATTTCACGTACGTCGATGAGTGCGACGTGACCGCGCTCAAGGCCTTTCGCGAGCGACTGGCCCCTCACGCCGAGCAACGAGGCCAGAAGCTCACGTACCTGCCGTTCATCGTCAAGGCAGTGGTGCGTGCGCTCAAGCGCAATCCGAAGCTCAACTCGTTGGTTGACGACGCAGCCAACGAAATCGTGCTCAAAAAGACCCACGATCTGGGCATCGCCGTCTCAACCGAGGCGGGCCTGATCGTTCCGGTCTTGCGTGATGCGGACAAAAAGAGCGTCCTTGAGGTCGCGGCCGACGTCCAGCGTCTCGGTGAGGCAGCCAGGTCCGGTAAGATCGCCCCTGAGGATCTCGGTGGCTCGTCCTTCACGATCACGTCGCTCGGCAAGCTGGGAGGCCTGTTTGCCACCCCAGTCATCAACTACCCCGAGGTGGCGATCCTGGGCGTTCACGAGATCAAGCGAAAGCCCGTCGTGCGCGGCGACGAGATCGTGATCGGCGAGGTGATGTTGCTCAGTCTCTCGTTCGACCACCGCATCATCGACGGCGACGTCGGAGCGGCCTTCGCCAAAGACATCATCGCGGCTCTGGAAGAGCCGGATCTGCTCGTCCTCGACAGCTAGGCCTCAAACGCCTGGCCCTGAGCGTCCAGGGGAAAACCCTCCGCGGGTCCTCAGGCGCGGAGCGGAAAGTGGCCCTGGGGCCAGCGGGCCGCCTGATGATTTGCGCATGAAAGCGGCCTATTTGGCCGCTTTTGGCGTTTGTGGCGGGGACAGTTCGAGGGCGGCTCAGTCGTTCGCAGTTTCGCGTTTGAGCGGAAAAGGGGTGTAGGATGAGCCAAGCTGTGCCGTTGCACCAACGATGCGCTCTGACTCGACTGCCACCTGCTGCTCCCATTGGGTTGGAGCCGTCGTGGAACCGCTGATGACGAGCCCGCTCTACGGTGACGCGCGCTCCGGCCTGGAGTTGGAGCGGTTCTGCATGCGAGGAAGGTCTTAGCGTTGCCGCCCGCTCGACTTCTCCAAGCTGGTAATTGCGGATTGCCTCGGATGGATCGTTATGAGCTGGTCGCCGAGATCGCCTCTGGCGGCATGGCGACGGTGTTTCTGGCACGACTCGCCAATCAGGACAGCGAGCAGACGCTGGTGGCGCTCAAGCGCTTGCATCCGCATCTGGCGCGCGAGCCCAGTTTCGTCGCGATGTTTCTCGATGAAGCGCGACTCGCGACGAGGATTCATCACCCGAATGTGGTGCCGATTCTGGAGGTGGGTGGCACCGACGGCGATTTCTATCTCGTGATGGAGTACGTCGAGGGCGATACCTTGGCGCATTTGATGGCGCGCGAGGCCGCTGCGGGCAAGCGAGTCCCGGTGCCGATCGTCACACGCATTCTGTGCGATGCGCTGCTCGGACTGCACGCGGCGCACGAGCTCCGTGACGAGCAGGGGCGACCGACCGGACTCGTTCACAGCGACGTGTCACCTCAAAATATCCTCACGGGCCGAGATGGCAGCGCCCGGATCACCGACTTCGGAGTGGCGCGCGCGGCAGCTCGACTCGCCGACGACCGCGCCGGTCGCCTCAAGGGCAAAGTGGCCTACATGGCGCCGGAGCAGGCCGCGGGTGACGAGGATCTCGATCGTCGCGCCGACGTGTTCGCTGCCGGGATCGTGCTCTGGGAAGCGCTCGCTTCGCGGCGGCTGTTCAAGTCGACCAATGAGGCAGCCACGCTCTCGCGCGTCGCGTCGGACGTGATCGTCGCGCCCACCAAATACGCGCCAAACCTGGCGCCCGAGATCACCGCCGTGTGCATGAAGGCGCTCGAGCGCGATCGCTCGCGACGCTACCAAACCTGCGCGGAATTCGCTGACGCTTTGGAGGGAGCCGCCGCAACCCAGGGTGAGCTGGCGACGCAGCGCGAACTCGCGCAGTACGTCGATGCCGCCCTCGGTCGCGAGCTCGACGGACTCCGACTCTCAGTGCGCAGTCCGCCATCCGAGGCGGCAGCATCTCCTGCCAAGCTCGACAGTCGTCCCAAGGGCTTGCGACCCGAGGCCGATACGGACTCGCTCGGGCTGCCGCTGGTCTACTCGGACTCGAGCCGGGCCGGTACGCGCAGTTCGCGCCCTCCGGAGAACAACCCTGGCGCGACCACCATTCGCTACGATCTCGCCGCGCCCCGGCTGCCTCTGGATATCCCGGAGCTGCTGGGTGTCGTCAAGGCGTCGCGGCCTCGCGGTCGTTGGCTCACGCCGCTGCTGGCCCTGGTGGCTCTCGCGCTGGTGGGGCTGTGGTTCGCCCTTGGGCGGACGGCCCCCAGTCCGCCAGCTCCGACCAGCCCCCCCTCAAGCGCGTCCGTAGTGCCCGAAGTGACGCGGCCTGGCCTCAGCGCGCCAGTGACGTCTCCGTCCCCACCGGCGCCTGGGACGTTGGGCGCCGCTCGCAGCGCCACGCCCGGGGCGACCGCCGCAGCTCGGAGCACAGCGCGGCCAAGTCAGGTGGGTACGGGGCGCCGAGCACCGGAAATCGATCCGGCCAATCCCTACCGTTGAGCAAAAAATCGGCTTAGGAACGGCGCAGGTGTCCAGGTATCGTCCGGCTCGGCGGGCGGGCTCGTTGACAGGGTGGTGACCGGCTGCTACGTCTGCCGCCGCCGCAGCGCCCCCGATCCGAGAATTTAATGGTTTCAAGGGTTTAGGGCTGCTGGGACATGGAGATCCCTGTGAAGAACGTCAGGCTGTTCACTGGAAGCGCGAATCCCGGACTCGCCGAGGAAATCTCAAAATTTCTTGGGCTTCCGCTTGGTCGCACGACCATCCGTCGCTTCAGCGATGGAGAGACGTTCTGCGAGTTTCACGACAGCGTGCGTGGCTTTGACTGCTTCGTCGTCCAGCCCACTTGCTCGCCCGTCAATGACCATTTGATGGAGCTGCTGATCATGTGCGACGCGCTTCGCCGTGCGTCGGCGCAGAGTATTACGGCGGTCATTCCGTATTACGGCTACGCGCGTCAGGACCGCAAGGTCTCCCCGCGTACCCCGATCACCTCGAAGTTGGTTGCCGATCTTCTGGTCGCCTCCGGGGTCACCCGCGTGCTGAGCATTGATCTCCACGCCGGTCAGATTCAGGGATTTTTCAACATCCCGTTCGACCATCTCTATGCGATGCCGGTGTTCCTCGAGGACTACCTAACGCGTCGTTTCGACGGCCAGGTCGTGTTCGTTTCTCCGGACGCCGGTGGCGTCGAGCGTACCCGCGCGTTCTCCAAGCGCATGGGCGCTGGGCTCGCGATCATTGACAAGCGCCGCGAAAAGGCCAACGTCAGTGAGGTGATGCACCTGATCGGCGACGTTCGCGATAAGGACTGCATCATCATCGATGACATGATCGACACTGCTGGCACCCTGTGTAACGCGGCAAAGGCCGTGATGGACAACGGTGCGCGTCGCGTGGTGGCCTGCGCCACTCACGGCGTACTCAGCGGCCCGGCCAGCGAGCGAATCCAGGCTTCTGTGCTGGAGGAAGTCGTCGTCACCAACACCATCCCACCGAGCGCGCTCGTCGCTCAGTGTCCCAAGATCAAGTTTTTATCGACCGGCAAGCTCTTGGGCGAAGCAATTCGCCGCATTCACAACAGCGAGTCGGTAAGTTCGCTATTCGTGTGACACCGTCCACGCAGCCGAACGCGGGCCAGAGAAGTATCAGTCAGGAGTAAACGACATCATGGAGCTCACGAAAGTCCCCGCCACCCTCCGTACCGAATCCGGCAAGGGCGTGTCGCGTCGCCTGCGTGCAGCGGGGACCATTCCCGCCATCGCCTATGGCAAGGGCGAATCTGCCCTGTCTTTGGCGATATCGCCGAAGGCCCTCAAAGACGTAATCGTCAGCGAGCGCGGCCGCAACACCGTCATCGAGCTGGACGTCGCAGGCGGGGAGAAATTCCCGGCCTTGCTCTCCGACTACCAGTACCACCCCCTGTCTCGTGACCTGCTCCATGCTGACTTCTTGAAGATTTCGCTGGACGCACCGGTCGAGGTAGAAGTTCCTTTCGAGATCTTCGGCAAGTGCAAGGGTGTCGTCGCGGGCGGTACGCTCCACGTCGTCTTCCGTAAGCTCCCGGTGAGCTGCCTGCCGAGCCAGATCCCCGTCAAGATCCGTTTTGACGTGAGTGAGCTCGGTCTGGACGCGCATGTCTCGACCGCCGAGCTGCCGCTCCCCGAGGGCGTCTCGGTGCGTCTCCCGGCATCGCAGACGATCGTCTCGGTTGTGACCGAGGCCTCGCTTGCAGAGGAAGCTCCCGTCGCTGGTGCCGCTGCTGCGGATCCCAAGGCCAAGGGCGGACCGGCCAAGGCTGCTCCCGCTGCTAAAGCTGCTCCCGCTAAGCCCGCCGCCAAGAAGTGATCCTACTGGTTGGGCTCGGCAATCCGGGGCCCCGTTACGCGGACACACGACACAACGTCGGCTTTCGAGTCGTCGAGCAGGTCGTGGACAAGCATGGCGGGGCTTCGTGGCGTTCCAAGTTCGACGCCGAGGTGACCGAGTTCACCGTGGCGCAGGAGCGCGTCTGCGTGGTCAAGCCGCAGACCTTCATGAATCTGTCGGGGCACAGCGTGCGCGCTGCCCTGGCGTTCTACAAGCTCTCGCCCGAGCAGCTACTGGTCGTTCACGACGAGCTGGATCTGGCGTTTGGTGATGTGCGGCTCAAGCTCGGCGGCGGTGAAGCTGGCCACAATGGGCTGAAATCGATCACGGAACAGCTCGGGTCCAGTGCCTACGCCCGGCTGCGCTTCGGGATTGGCCGCCCGCCGGCGGAGTTTCGGGGCGCAGTCGCCGATTACGTGCTAGAGGCGTGGCCCCCGCCGGACCAGCCACCGCTCGACGCGCTCGTCAAGCAGGCCCAAACGGTGGTCGACGAGGTGATCTGTCGCGGCATTGCTGCGGTGATGAACCAAGTCAATCGACGCAAAAAGTGACTCCTTGCTCCGTGGAATTGTCCATGGTGCCAAAGTCCGAGAGGAGAATCAGAATGAGTGACTCTAAGGCCGCGCCCGTTGTGCGGCATCGAGAATACGAGACCATCTATTTGATGCGTCCGGACGTCTCCAAAGAAGCTGCAGCCAAGGTGGCTCAGCGTATCGAAGACGTGATGACCCGTGAAGTCGGCAAGCTGACTCAGGTTGAGACCTGGGGTCGTCGCTCGCTGTCTTACCCCGTTGGTCGTTACAAGCGCGCTGTCTACGTGTACATCAAGTACGTCGGTGGCAACACGTTGGTCGGGGAGCTCGAGCGCAATCTGCGCCTGCTCGACGACGTCATCAAGTTCCAGACCGTGCTCACCAATCCCGACGTCAGCCTTGATGTCGTGGCCGTTGATCCCGAGACCGTGAAGTTCGAGGTGATCGACCTGCCCGCCGAGGTTGAGGACGAGAAGGCCATGGAGCGCGCTCTTGGCTTCATCGATCCCATCGAGCGTCCCCGTCGTTCGGAGGAAGAGTTCGAAGACGGTGACGACATGAACGATGTCCCCGATTTGGGTAACAAGGAGGATGCGTCGTGAGGGACGATAAGGATTCCGTGATGGATCGCGGTTTCGACCGCGAAGGCCCCGGTGGACTCCGGCGTGGTCGTCGACGCGGTTGCCCCTTCTGTGGCGACGAGACCATGGTTATCGATTACAAGGACCCGCAAGCTCTGCGGTACTTCATCACCGAGCGTGGCAAGATTGTGCCGCGCCGCATCTCCGGGCTGTGTGCCAAGCACCAGCGCGAGGTGACGGTCGCCATCAAGCGGGCGCGCAATATCGCGCTCTTGCCCTTCACGTCCAACGAGTGAGGCGATAGACGATGGCTACTCAGATCAAGGTCGTCCTGAAGCAGGACGTAGAAAACCTCGGCAAGGGCGGCGACCTCGTGCGCGTTCGCCCCGGATTCGCCCGAAACTACCTGGTGCCCCGTGGGCTCGCCATGGTGGCTTCTTCGGCGAACGTGGCTCGCATCGACGAGCTCAAGCGTGCAGCGGCTGCGGCCGCTGCTCGCGAGCTCGCAGCAGCCAAGGAAACGGCAGCCAAGCTGGCGACCATCGCGGTCAAGCTTGAGCGCACCGTGGGCGACGAAGGCAAGATGTACGGGTCGGTGACGGCTCGCGACATCGAAGAAGCCTACGCAGCTCAGGGCGTTCAAATCGATCGCAAGAAGCTCCAGCTCCCCGAGCCCCTCAAGGCGCTCGGTGCCTTCGAAGTGCCACTCAAGCTGGCACCCGAAGTCATCGCAGTCCTGCGGGTTGAGATCGTCAAGAAGGCGTAATCCTTCTCGACGCGAGGCGCCCCGGTCGCTCTTATGGCAGCCGGGGCGTTTGCTATTTTTGCCGCTAAAGCCAGCTCCCGCCTGATCGAGTATACTGGGCGGGTTCCGCAGTTGCTGGCGAGAGAGACCGATGTCGAGCTCGAACTCACGTGATCGAGGCAGGAGAGCCGAAGGACCGCCCGAGCTGGTAGCCAGCCCGGGGCGTGTGCCTCCGCACGATCTGGACGCTGAAGCCGCCGTGCTGAGCGCAGTGCTGCTCTCGGGCGAGGCGTTTGACGTTGCCAATGAGGTGGTCAAGCCCGAGCATTTTTACTCGGACGCCAACCGACGGGTGTACGGAGCTTGCGTCGAGCTCGCGGTCGCGCGGCGCCCCGTGGACGCCGTCACTGTCGCGATCGAGCTGAAAAACCAGGGCTATCTCGAGCAGATTGGTGGCACGGCGTACATCAGCCGACTGACGTACGAGACTCCGTCCGTGGCCAACGTCGAGGCCTACGCGCGCGTCGTGCGTGAGAAGTGGCGACTGCGCCAGGTGATCTCGAGTTGCCAGCAGTTCGCTGCCGAGGGCTACGGCAATTGCGGTGAGGTGCAGGCCTTCGTCGACCGCGCCGAGCAGGCCATATTCGCTATCGCGCTGTCCCCGGAAGCCAACGCGATTGTGCCCCTGAAAGACGCGCTCAAGGGCGCGTTTCAGATCCTGCAGGATGCGCAGTCTCGCGGTGACGGTATCTCGGGTGTTCCCACGGGCTTTACCCAGCTCGACCGCTTGATGTCCGGACTACACCCTGGCGATCTGTACATCGTGGCGGCTCGTCCTGCGATGGGCAAGACCTCCTTCGTGCTCAATATGGCGGTCAACGTGGCGCGTCCGCGCCCCGGTGGCGCCATCGATCCAAACGACCCTTACGCCGATCCAGCTCCCGAGACACCGGGTTACGGGGTGGCGTTTTTTAGCTTGGAAATGCCGCGCGAGCAGCTCGCGGCTCGTCTGCTCGCGAGCGAGGCTCGCGTCAGCATGAGTGACATCCGTAAGGGTACCGTGCAGCGCGACGACTGGCGTAAGCTGACCGACGCTGCCGCGCGCCTCGGCAACATGCCCGTGTGGCTTGACGACACGCCTGCGCTCGGATTGCTTGAGCTGCGCGCCAAGGTGCGCCGGCTGCAGGCGGAAATCGGGCGCAGCAACGACCCCCTGAAGCCCGAAAAGCTCGGCCTGGTGGCGGTCGATTACTTGCAGCTGATGCAGGGGCGTCGCGATGCGGGGTCACGCGAGCAGGAGATCAGTGAGCTGTCGCGTGGTCTCAAGCAGCTTGCCAAGGAGCTGCAGGTGCCGGTGCTGGCGCTCTCTCAGCTCAACCGCTCGGTGGAAACCCGTAACGCCAAGGACAAGCGCCCGCAGCTGAGCGATCTGCGTGAGTCCGGCGCTATTGAGCAGGACGCTGACGCGATCATGTTCATCTATCGCGATGACTACTATTTCCCGGATACGACCCAGGAAAAGGGCATCGCCGAGATCATCATCGCCAAGCAACGTAACGGTCCGACCGACACGATCAAGACCCGCTTTACTGGGGCGTACACTCGCTTTGACAACGTCGAGCAAGACAACTTCTACGACGGTCAGCTCGACGATTTTGACGCCTCGATCGCCGGACTCGGGCCCTGAGCGGGCCCGGTCGGTGAGAGGCGAGCGCCTCGCGCTCAGTCTTGTTCGTCGTCGCTGGCGGGATTCGGCGCGCGAGCTTCGCCTTCAGGCGTTTGCAGCAGCGCGGCCACGCGATTCATCAGTGTGTCGAGGCCATCGTGGCTCGCCGAGCTGATGAGCTGTAGGTCGACACCGATTTCGGCAAAGCGTCGTGCCAGCTCGGGATAGGCCTCGCGCACGTCGGGGAGATCGCTCTTGGTGAGCACGACCAGCTCGGGGCGCTTGAGTAGACTCTCGTCGTACTGCGCGAGCTCACGCCGGATCGACTGGTAGTCGGCGACCGGATCGCGGTCGGGATCGAGCTCCAGATTGACGAGGTGGAGAAAGACGCGCGTACGCTCGATGTGCCGTAAAAAGCGGATCCCAAGCCCAATGCCTTCACTGGCGCCGGGGATGAGTCCGGGGATGTCGGCGATCACGAAGCTCTTGCTGAGCCCCGCGCGGGTCTCGCCGATCACGACGACGCCAAGGTGCGGCACCAGAGTCGTAAACGGATAGTCGGCCACCTTGGGGCGCGCGCGGCTGACGTGGCTGATGAGCGTGCTCTTGCCGACGTTGGGGTAGCCAACGAGACCCACGTCCGCCATCGACTTGAGCTCGAGGCGCAGGCGACGCTGCTCGCCGGGTTCCCCGGGGTCGGCGCGCCGAGGTGCGCGGTCCGTCGGCGTCGCGAAGTGAATGTTGCCCCGTCCACCGCGTCCACCACGGGCCACCAACAACTGCTGGCCCGGCTCGGTCACGTCACCGACATGCTCGGAAGTATCGCGATCGAGGACCACCGTCCCGAGCGGCACGCGGATGACGCGGTCTTCGCCACCGCGTCCGTAGCGGTCCTTGCCCTGACCGGGGCCACCCGGATCGGCCCGCAAGATCGCGGCGAAATACAGGTCATAAAGGGTCGTTAGACCCGGATCGGCCTCAAAGATGATGTTGCCACCGCGGCCGCCGTCACCGCCGGAGGGGCCGCCAAAGGGCACATATTTCTCGCGACGGAACGCGATACAGCCTTTGCCGCCGTCTCCGGCCACGACTTCGATCTCGCACTCGTCGATAAAGCGCATGCCGCGCGGCTATAGCCCGTGCGGCGTCGGTTCTCAAGGTGCGGGGATTATCCGCGCATGGCAGCCGGCGGGCGCAGGGGCTTTGGCGGAGCCGCTGCCACGACCCGCGCCGCGCTATCGCGCTCATTGTCGATGGCTTCGAGGCCGGCGAGCAATGCGGAATAGCCGAGTTCGGCAGCCGTGGCCTGGAAGGTCCGCGGGATGCGCGCCAGGCGCGTCGCGGTGGCCTTGCCGAGCTCGAGCTCGCGCTCCGCGAAGGCCTCGAACGTCGCGTAGCCCTTGGCTTCGAACAGGCGGCGCTCACTGCAGCCGGACAAAAGTTCCGCGATCTCCCAGAAATCCCGGGGAAGCGTCTTCTTGAGTGCGCGCACGCGCGACACGATGCCGGCTAGCTCACCGAGCCGCGCCTTGAGCTCTTCAGCGCCCTCGGGGGTGCGGAGCGTGGCCCGGGCGCTGCCGGGGGGAGGGGGAGCCGCGTTGCGGGCTGCCGCCTCGGCCGCGCGCTTGGCGGCATGGCGCGTTGCCCAGGGAGCCGAGCCGCGCGGGGTACGCGCGTCGTCTTCGACGGGGGCGGCGGGTTTTTCCCCGTCAACGGCGGCTTGCGCCGGCGCACCGACCGAACGTGGGGTCACCTTGCGTGAGGGTTTGGCGGGAGTCGCAGGTTTTCGTGGAGTCGAGGCCCTCATCGTCGTCATGTCACTTTCCCTCAAGTCCAATTGGAGCGAGGCTCCTTGAAGCTACTGAGCGTCTGTCACCCTAGTCGAGATGGGGCCTCTGGGACAAGTTCCTATCGAGCCCGTCTCGCAATACGGCCGGTCGCGTCAGTTACGAAGCCCCTTGCGAACACACGGGCGGCGCGAGATGTTCCGACTCAAGGTACCGCAGCCCATGGATCCGAATCCTGCCAAAGTCGCGTCGTCCTTCCAGGTGGTGGAGTCTGCCCAGTCGATCGCTCCGCGCATCGCCGTCGTCGTCAACGGCAACGCCCGCAGTGTCAACGAGGAGGTCATCTCGACGCTCGATCGTATCCTGGCAGGAGGGGATCTCTTCGTGTCGCGTCGCCTGTCGGACACCTCCGAAATCGCCCGCACGATCGTGAGTCGTGGCTACAGCACGGTGCTCACTGGGGGCGGGGACGGAACCTTTACGGTGATCGTGACCGAGGTCGTGCATGAGGCGCGACGCCAGGGCGCGCCGCTGCCGCGCTTCGGGATGCTCAAGCTCGGCACCGGGAACGCTTTGGCCTGGGTCGTCGGGGCCACGGGGCGCAGCGATCTGAGTGCCGACATCGAACGGCTGCAGTCCGACGCCGGCAGCCGTCCGATCCGTCTCGTGGAAGTCGAAGGCCAGATCGCCCCATTTTGCGGCTTTGGCATCGATGCCGCGATGCTCGAGGACTATGCCAAGACCAAGGCCATGCTCAGCAAGACGCCGCTGCGTACGGTGGCGCCTGGGATGATGTCTTACATCGTGGCGGGCGCTACTCGCACTCTGCCGACCTCGCTGTTCAAGGCGATGCCCCATGTTCGCGTGATCAACGCGGGCGGCGAGGCTTATCGCATCGGTGCGCGCGGCGCGCGCGTGGGCTCGCCCTACCGTGAAGGGGACACGATCTATGAGGGGCCGGCTCGCATCGTGGCGCTCTCGACCATCCCTTACTACGGCTTTGGCTTCCGCGTATTTCCCTACGCCAATGAGCGCGAAGACCGCATGCACCTGCGCATGTCAACCATCTCCGCTCTGCCATTTTTTGCGAATTTCAAGGCGATTTGGAAGGGTGAGTACGAGTCCTCCGAGTACCTCTTTGACTACCTCGTCGAGGCGGTCGAGATCGAGGTCGATCCCGCGAGTCCGTTCCAAATCGGTGGGGATTTCCTGGGCGAGCGCTCGCGCGTGCGGGCGGCCTTGACCGCCGAACAGATCCGCCTGGTGGACTTTTACTCACCGCCCAGCGCCGCCTAGCTCGCGTGGCCGTGGGCACTAGCTCGTGTGGACGTGCGGGTGGTTGCCGGGGGCGTGCGGGGCCGTCACCACGCCGCTCCAGGCAAATTCGCCTGCGAATTGCGCTGCGAGGTCCATTGGCCGGATGCGGTTATCTTGCCCGTTTCAAGCGAGCAAAGGTAGTTGAGATGGCACGCTGTCATGAACCTAAGCGGCCGCCTTGCCACCACGACCCTCGGGGATCTGCTCGGAGCGCTCTTTCGCGAGCAGGCCACCGGAACCCTTGAGTTGATCGAGGACAAGGGGCCCCGCGCGGGGCGCCTGCATCGCGTTCACCTGCAGGACGGACAGGTTGCGCGCATCGAGTCCCCCGATGTCGCCGAGCGTCTCGGCGAGCGACTCGAGCGCGAAGGCTGGCTCACCGCGCAGCAACGTGAGCAGTTTAGTCAGGCTTTTTTTGGGAAAAATGGCCCAGTTGGGCGCGTGCTGGTCGAGTCGGGCTGGGTGCCCGAGCCCGTGGTCAGCAGGGCCCTGCATGAACAACTGCGCTCACGGCTCGACGCGATCTTCTCGTTGCCCGATGCGAGGGTGGCTTTTCGCGTCGCGCGTCCACGAGTGGCGGGCAGCGATCCGGCACGTCCACTCGAGCCGAAAGAGTTTCTGCACGGTCGCCCCCGTCGACGCGAGCGCGACGCGCGTGCTGGCGGCAATCCGTCTCCCACCGGGCGCGGTCGGCTTCCAGTCGAGGGTGACCGATATCGCGATCTGACTCGCCTGGGGCTGGCGCCGACGGCGACTCGCGACGAGGTGCGGCGCGCCTTCCGCAAGCTCGCGGCGGCGCTGCATCCCGACCGTCATCTGCACGCCAGCGCCGAAGTGCAGGAGACGCTGCGTCGCCAGTTCGTCGAGCTCAGTACCGCGTACCACCGCTTGGCAAGCTAGCGCGCAGCCCGCGCTGCAGCTCAGCTGCCCAGCGCAGCGAGCGCGGGTGGCAGCTCCCAGAGGCTCGCGAGCAAGAGGTCCGGCGCGGCGTTTCTCAGCGCGGCTTCCCTGGCAATCCCGCCGAGTACGCCGATCGTGAGCGAGCCCGCGGCGCGACCGCACAGGATGTCCTGAGGCCCATCTCCGACGATCGCGAGCTCGCTCGCTTGCAGGCCAAACTGCTGCGCGATCACTGCAAGCGGCATAGGATCAGGCTTGAGGCGCGCGAGATCCCCGCCGCCGATCACCGCTGAGAACAGCGACTCTATCTTGAGCGCGCGCAGCAGCGCGTTCGTCGTGTCACGCGGCTTGTTTGTGCAGAGCGCCAGAGGCAGCGCGCGCAGGGCCACGAGCGCCTCGGCCGCGCCCGGCATCAGGCGCGTCGCGTCGGCTGCGTGAGCGGTGTAGTAGGGGAGAAACGCCTGCAACAGCGCGTCGACTGCGGCGCTCTCCGGCGCCTCGCGTGAGAGCCGCGCGAGCAGCACCCGAGCTCCGTCGCCGACGGCTGCGGCGACCTCGTCGAGCGGCAGGGCGGGGTAGCCGCGCAGCGTGAGCGCGTGATTGGCCGCCGCGGCAATGTCGCGTCGCGAGTCGACCAACGTTCCGTCGAGATCAAAGACGATGGCGAGCGGAGCTGGGCTCATCCGTCCGTGACCTGCGCCAGCACGCGTCCAATGAAGAACGGGCCCATGTGCTGCATGTGTTCCGCAGTCTGACGCGTGCGGCGCATCGACTGCACGACGTGAGACAGGGGATAGAGCTCGCGTCCGACCAGCCCGATCACGAAGTCGTTGTCGTGCGTGTCGAGCCCATGCGAGCTGAGGCGCACGTCGTGGGCCAGATCCGCTTCGCCATACTGACGCCCGATCGCGCCGTGCTCAGCCAGAATGCCGCCACGCTCACGCGCCTCAAGGCGCTCAAAGCCGCTGGCGCGCTTGAGCGGATACCAGATCGCCCAGGGCCATTCCGGATTGGTCAGGGTGCGCCGGGGACGCGCGAGCAACCAATCGCGCAGATCGGGCTCGTAGCCGGAAGAGTAGGTGCGCCCGAGCAGGGTGAACTCCGGCCGAATACGCACGGAGTCGGGGAGGGACGGATCGGCCAGTAGTGAGCGGAGCTCGACCGCCAGACGAGTTGGCTCCTCACTGAAGGCCGCGATGCCGAGTCCAAGCGGATGGTGGACGTCGGCATAAATGGCGCCGCCAAGGCCGCGCTCACGCAGCCCGCGCGTGAGCTGCTCAGCCACCGCGGCGGTGCCCGGGCTGCGAGCGCACTCGAGCGCGAAAAACTCGATAAAGAGCCGTTCGTCGCAGCGCTGAGGGGTGCCGTCACGCGGGGCGCCTCGCTCGGCAAGCTCGAGTTCACTGGGGGCGCTGGGTTGTCCGGAAGCGGGGTGACTCATGGCGGGCGACGCATAGTGCCTCAGGTCGGCCCTGGCGAGGGGGGCCACCGCAGCCCGAGCCGATTCCGACCGATCCCGGGCGTTGCGGGCGTGCAGGGTGGCCACGAGCTGTTACTATGCGGCGCCTTGCCGCCTGTTCCCCGAGCCTCTCAGCCCCCACCACGTCCGGATGCCAGTGAAGTCCCAGCGGACTTCGCCCGTTGGCAGCACCCTATCCCCTCAGGGATGAGGGACGTGCTCCCGCAAGAGGCGGTCGTGCTGGCAAGCCTCGCTTCGCGCGTGCTCGGCTCCTTTGAGCTGCACGGCTACGAGCGCGTCGTGGTGCCGGCTTTCGAATACGAGGCCATTTTTGCCCGTGGTCTTGGGGAACTCGGACCGGGTGAGCTGCTGCGGTTCGTCGAGCCGGAGTCCGGTGAAGTGGTTGCGCTGCGTCCGGACATGACGCCTCAGGTGGCCCGCTTGCTGGCCGCGCGTCTGGCCGACGCTCCGTCGCCCGCGCGGCTCTGCTACCAGGGCACGGTCCTGCGTCGCCGACACGAGCGCGCGCGTCGCCAGCGTCAGATGCCTCAGGCCGGGATCGAGCTCGTTGGGCTCGGTGGCCTACCCGGAGATCTCGAGGTGCTGCGCGTCGCGACCCAGGCCGTCAAAGCCGCCGGGCTCACG
This sequence comes from Polyangiales bacterium, assembly GCA_038207155.1. GTDB lineage: Bacteria > Myxococcota_A > Polyangia > Polyangiales > Polyangiaceae > FEN-1139. Next base: position 83,142 of record JBBRAB010000015.1, on the reverse strand, counting down.
AGTTTCGTGGTCGACTTGGCTCACGCGGGCGTGGCCGGGTCGCTGCTTGCCCGCGTTTTGCCTGAAAAACGCCCTGCGGTGTTCGAGGCCCTGCAGCTCAAGGACTCGCACGCGCTCGCTCAGCTCGTCAGTCACGCGGGTCTGGCTGGTCCCGAGCAGCGCGCCCTAGCAGGGCTGCTGGAACTTCATGGCGACGAGCAGGTTTTTGTGCGCGCGGAACCACTCCTGACGGGGACCGTGGCTGAGCCCGGCTTTCTTCAGCTGCGTGAGCTGCACGCACGGCTCTCGCGCGAGGGGCTCGCGCCGAAGGTCGTCGTCGATCTTGGCGAGCCGAGCCATCAATCTTACTACACGGGCGTCACGTTCCAGATCCTCGCGGAGGGTCCGGGCGAAGCGATTGGCTCGGGTGGTCGTTACGACAGGCTATTCGAGCGCTTCCTCGAGCCGCGTCCGGCTGCGGGCTTCGCGGTCGATCTCGATAATTTGGCTTGGGCCCTGGCTGCCAGTGGCGTGACGCAGACGATGCCGCTTCGCGTGCTCGTCGTGGGTCACGCTCCAGAGCTCGCCGAGGCTCAGGCGCGTGCGCTCCGCTTGGCGGGGCTAGCGGCGGTCGTCACCGACCAAACCGAGCCTCTCAGCTACGCGCAAAGCTGGCGCTTTTCTCACCTTCTGGAGACGACCCCTGCGGGGACTCGCCTCATCGACGTAACCACTGGCGCGGACCGGCAACTCGGTCTCGGCACGCCCTCTGACCACAGCGCAGCAGTCGCGGCCATCCTACGGCCCGCTCCCGCTGCTTTTCGCGGCCAATCTGTGCCGCAGGAATGAATGCACATGTCGTCCGTTGTCATCGTTGGCGCCCAATGGGGCGACGAGGGTAAAGGGAAGATCGTCGATCTCTTCACCGAGACGGCAGAGGTTGTCCTGCGTTACGCCGGCGGACCCAACGCGGGGCACACGCTGGTGGTGGGCGATCAGAAGGTGGTCGTGCGACTCCTGCCGAGCGGCATCCTGCGACCGCAGACGCTCTGCATCCTCGGCCAGGGCATGGTCGTCGATCCGGCGGTGATGCTCGCTGAGATCGATGAGCTCACCTCACGCGGTCACCAGGCGCTCGAAAAGCGCCTCGTACTGTCGGATCGCGCTCACTTGATCCTGCCGTACCACATCACGGTCGACACCCTGCGTGAGTCCGCGGCTGCTGCGGACAAGGCGATCGGAACGACCAAAAAGGGCATCGGGCCGTGTTACGAAGACAAGGTGCGTCGCACCGGGATCCGCACCGGGGATCTGCGCTCGCCGCAGAAGCTCCGCGAGCGGCTCGCGCTCGCGATCGAGGCCTGGCGTCCCGTGATCGAGTCACTCGGTGGGCAGACGCCCGAGGTCGAGCCAATCGCGCTGGCGCTGCTCGAGCAGGCCAAGCGCCTCGTGCCGCTGCTCGGCAATGCGTCCAAGCTCGCTGATGACGCGCTGCGCGCTGGCAAGCGCCTCATGCTCGAAGGGGCCCAGGGCACGCTGCTCGACGTCGACCACGGCACCTATCCGTTCGTCACCTCGAGCTCGGCCGTCGCGGGTGGAGCGTCGATCGGTGCCGGCATCGGCCCCAACCGCATCAACTGCGTGGTCGGCATCACCAAGGCGTACACGACGCGCGTTGGCTCGGGTCCGTTCCCGACCGAGCTCGGCGATGCCAATGGCGACCACCTCCGCAAGGTCGGTGCCGAGTTCGGCAGCGTCACCGGGCGTCCGCGCCGCACGGGCTGGCTCGATTTGCCGGCACTGCGCTACGCGATTCGCGTCAACGGCATCGACGGCCTGGCCATCACCAAGCTCGACGTCCTCACGGGCCTCGACAAGCTGAAGGTCTGCGTGGCCTACCAGACCCCGGAGGGCCGCACGGACGAGTTCCCGATCGACGACCTCGGTGAGCCCGGCAAGGTGACGCCGATCTACGAGGAGCTCGAGGGCTGGACCGAGTCGCTCGGTGACGCCAAGACGCTCGACGCGCTGCCCGCTGCGGCTCGTCGCTATGTCGACTTCATCGTCGAGAAGTCCGGTGTGCCCGCGTACCTTGTAAGCGTTGGTCCGCGCCGTGATGCGACGATCGTGTTTAAGAACCCGCTCGCCTGAAGCGAGTGAGGACCCCCGGGCGAGCGTGAGTGACACTCCGCTCGCCCGCGCAGCGTTGACTGCGCGCACGCTGCGGGCGGCGCGTCGGCTGCACGTCGGCATGCTGGTTGCGTTGGGCGGCTCGCTCTGGCCTGCGGCCGCTGAGGCGCGTGGGCTCACGCGCTTTGAGCCAACGGATCTCGAGCTCCAGGACCCAGGGCGCCTCGAACTCGATCTGTAGCTGGGGAGCATCGCAGGCCCGGGTAACTCGTTCGAGCTCATGACGGTGCCGGATTTCGAGCTAAATCTTGGCTTGGCGCGCAACGTCGAGCTCGATGTCGACGGTGCCTTCACGTACGAACCGCGCTTGCGCGGGACCGAGCGCTGGAACGGGGACGCGCTGTGGACCTCGCTCAAGCTGGGGCTGCTCGATTGGCACCTGGGCACCCGTCAGCAGACGCAGGCCATCGCGGTTGGACTCCAGCTTGGCCCGCGGCTGCCGACGTACAATTCGGGCAAGGGTGTCGGCTACGCTGCGCTTGGACTGCTCGGCTACACCGTGGGCGGGACACAAATCGCACTCAATGCGGGCTATGCGATCGAGCCAGGCGCGGCGGTGGGCAGCGGACGCCCTTCGGCATTTCAAGCCGGTCTCGACCTATGCCAGCCGCTGCGACTGCATAGCCGCTTCGCGCTGCTCGGTGAGCTTGCGGCCGTGCGCTACGTCAGTCCCGACCCCTATGAGTTCAACGTGAGCGCGGGCCTCGCCTACACTCAGAGCGACAACCTCTCGCTCTCGCTCTCGCTGATCGCGCTCGCGGGACGCCTCCCGAACGGCGATCATGTCGCGGTTTTGCTGGGAATTTCCCCGAGTTTCGCGTTGTTCTGAGGGGGCGACGCGCTCGGCGCGGAGGGCGCTTAGTGCCATGCTTTGACTCATGGGAGTCTGCAGGTGACGAACTGTTGGAGGCGATTGCACGGACGGACTAGCCCGTGCATCGATGGATCTCCACGTCTCGAACCAGTGTTTCGCCAAGCCGTTCCGTGTGGACCTGGAGATCATGCGCCGTCTGCAAGTTCAGCCAGAAACGCGCTGAATTGCCGAAAAAACGACCCAATCTGAGCGCAGTGTCAGCCGTGATCGCTCTCTTGCCGTGGACGATCTCATTGATACGTCGCGCAGACACACACAGTCCCTTAGCGAGACGATATTCGCTAAGCGCCAAAGGCTTGAGAAACTCTTCTGCGAGAATCTCCCCTGGGTGAACTGGAGCGAGCTTGTTGCGATGCATCATGGAGCTCCTAGTGGTAATCGACGCTCTCGACATCCTCTGCGTCAGCACCAATTCAGCGGAAGCAAGTCCGCCATTGGTCGTTGATGCGAATACTGTGCTGTCCCAGGCAATCACCTGAGCGTTTTCCCAGGCGATTAGCGGGTGAAATTCGAAGAGCGAGCAGGCTCGTTGCCGCGTCGAGCATAAGCAGCTTACGCAAGGCGATTCTCTGCAGCTCGGAGGGAAGCGAGCGAATCCGCTCGCGCCCAAAAAGGCGCTGCGTACCGCTATCGCAAAAACTCCCAATCACAGTCAATAGTAACGCGCGGCGTTACTATTCGCTAGGGCGAGCACGACGAACTTGGCAGGCCGGAGTGGGTGGACCAGTTGCCACCACCGGCTCCACGGGCCCCCCTAGTCCCAGGGGAAACTGTCGCCTGATGCGCTAGACCAGCGGCGGCTAGGAGCGAGCCCTGGGGAGATCGGGCCAGAAAGACGGGAGCAGCAGACGCATGCGCCGGAAGCGCGCCTGAGACTCGGCTCGCTCACGCGGCGCCGCAGACACACTGAGTCCCGCCCGCCGCCGGCGCGGCCACAAATGGCTTCCGACACTCGGTGCAGCGAAGGTCATGCACGCAGCCATGCTCGGCTCCCTCCGGTGCCGACGTGGATCAGTATCCTGCCGCGCTGCGCGACCCCGTCACCCGTGCCGTGACTCACTAACCCGCCGCGAAGCGGCTCCGGATCAGACTGCCGCTGAAGGGAGGCGCTAAATACGCGAAGATAAGCCATGGTGGCGGCTATTCGCAAGACTTGTGTCGCCCGGAGTTGCCTTCCCCCACGCCAAGAATGCTCTTGGGCTGTGCCACAATTGTGCCAGCAGCTGACGATAAGATCGCGGTACGCGAACCTGCAGCTTCAGTGACCAGTTACGGCGGTGTAGATTGCGCAGCCGAGGAGCACGGTCGTGATCGGGACATAGGTCATGAGATTGGCTTTCACTGCCGAACCGACAACTTCCCTGAGACTGGGGGGATGCGTGGGTGGGCCGTCGCCTATTTGGCCGCCGGTGTTTCGTAGAGCCGGGGTGACTCTACGCGGTACTGGCGCACCCGAAGTCCGTGGGACTCTTCCACCAAGACGAAGGACTCCTCCGTCTTGGGATCGCGTTCGAATGCCGTGAGCATGCTAACGGAAATGATGGTTCTGGTTGTTCCGCCAACAGGGTGGAAAGAGCCCGCCGACCAGGACTTGTCAACCGGCACGGCGATTCCACGTCGACCAAGGTGCTCACTGAAAAAGTTGGATTTTCCACCGGCACAAGTCTCGGTCAGGACCTCTCCGGACCAAATGGTTGTTGCCTGAAGGCAAGCTCGGTCGCGAGCATAGAAGCATTTGCTGAACCTCTCAGTGAAGGCAACGATTTCTGGCTTTCGCTTGTCGAGTGCCTTGTTTGCCCGCCACCCAAAAAAGCCGGCAGCCATAAGGCCCAGCACCAAGAGCGCGAATAGCGCTCCAATTCCCATCAAGGCCCCAAGCAGTAGTCGTTTCACGGTTGTCTCCTCAGCCCATGCATCATCGATAGAACAGGGGCAGCCGTGCGTGGTTCAGGGCGCGCCCCCCGGTGGCGTTGCGAGCACCTCCGCAGCGACCACAATGCCCGAAGGCAGGTCGAGGTGCACCTGAAGAGCGCGTTCTCAGGCTCCGAGCCCAGCAGTTGTGGTCTGCCTTAGGCGAGGTCTGAGGCACTTTTCATCGCAGCAAGCCCGAGTTCATCTCAGGACGCCAAGCCCATCGCTCCCAGTGCCGCGCGAAGCGCCAGGAGCAGCGCCGCCCCCCACGCGCCCGCGGCAACGTCGTCGAGCACGACGCCCCAACCACCAGGCAATCGTCGCTCAGCCCACGAGGCAGGCCAAGGCTTGAGCGTGTCGAGCACCCGGAACAGCACAAACCCGCCGAGCGTCCACGCCAGGCCTGGCTTGGCGCCCAGCCACGTCACAAGCACGCCCGCGACCTCATCAATGCAGACGATCTGAGGGTCCTTGAGGCCCGTGCGGCGCACGACCCGAGCCGACGCCCAGATGCCAATGACCGTAACCACGAAGGCGGCAGCAGCGACAGCGCCAAGCCCGTGAGGCAAGACAAGCAGGTAAAGCGGCAGGGCTCCGATGGTTCCCGCCGTTCCTGGCGCCCGCGGCACAAGACCACAGCCGAACCAGAGCGCCAACACGTTGGCGAGCCTGTCGGTCCAACGGTTCTGCGCGGTCACTTGTGGCGTCGCTTGCGCGCTCCGGCTGGGGCGAGCTTGTTCGCCCGACGAGCCTTGGTGGCGCCCTTCAGCATCACGCCCCGAAGAAATACGCGGGTGAGGGTCGGAACCAAGGACTCGAGGGCTACCAGCTCGTCGAAAAACGAGGCCGAGATGAGCCCGCGGATCATCCCGAGCAGAAGCATCGTGTAGACGCGCGCGTTCTCTGGCTCAACCTCGCCGCTCGCCACGCCCGCTTTCATCAGGAGATCGGCCGCATCCCGAATGGCCGCGAAGGGCGACCAGGAAAAGTTGCCCTGCTCAAGGTGGCATACCTCCTGCCGGACGAAAAGAGCGAACAGCTGGCGGTGCGCCTCAAACGACCCGACCATTGTTTGGCAGAACAGGTGGAGGCGCTGCTCAAACGGCTGGCCCTGGGTCTGATCTACCACGGCCCGAGCCGTCGCGACGAACTCACTCGCACGGGTGTCCAGAAGCCCCTCGAGTAGAGTCTGGCGGTCGGAGAAATGGTTGTAGATCGTCCCAACCGAGACACCCGCGGCCGCGGCAATGTCTTCCATGCGCGCGGTCTGCATGCCGCGCTCTGCGATGATGTCCTCAGCCGCCGAAAGGATCGCGTCCCTGGTGGCATTTCTTAGCCGCGTGCGAAGCGAAAGCACGGGCACAGTTTTGGTAGCCACGCCTAACCTAGCCCGGCCGGGCCGGGGCGTTGCGAGCCCCCGAAGGCGGCGCGAGACGGGTGAGCCGGGTGCCATCAGGGGACGGGCTCCGCGACGGCCAAAGCGCGAGCTTGGCGCCGCTCGAACAGGACGAAAGCCGCGGGCAAGAGGGTCACCGCCGCCAGAAGGCATGCGATCTCCCCGAGAACAGCCAGAAGCCCGAACAGAAAGAGCGCGCGGTTCTCGGCCAGAAGCAGCGAGGAGTAGCCGATGATGGTCGTCAGCGAGCAGAGGACGACGGCACTGCCAGTTTCGCGGAGCGCGCTCAGAATCCCGCGCTGCTTGTCTTGCACGTAGCGACCGATCACGTTGACGGCGTAGTCCACGCCGATGCCGAACGTGATCGGAAAGGCGATGAAGTTGGCGAAGTTGATCTTCACGTGCAGAACGAGCGCCGCGGCGGCAAGCCAGAGCACGCCAACCACGAGCGCTCCAACCACGATCCAGGAGATGGCCCGAAAGCGGAACAGAAGCAGAACCGTCATCACGACACCGAACAGCGCAGCCGCCGTGGCGATGGGGCCATCGTGCTCGATGGACGACAGGATGTCCGCGGAAATCGGCAGCGCGCCAGCGACCCGACCTGGACGGCTATCGTGCTCTGTCGCGGCGGCCCTTCGGAGGTCGGCCACGAACGAGACGATCGCAGGCCCTTGCCAAAGCGCCTTGGAGGGGCGTGGATAGACGAGCACGGCCTTGCCATACGAGCCATCGCGTTCTCGGAGCGCGGTCGTGAAGGCAGCCGGCAGATCGCTTAAGCCGAGCGCCTTGGGCGGGCCGGCTCCAAGCAAGCGGTCACAAAGCTCACGCTTGTCCGGTGGCACCAGCTCACGAATTCGCGGGGAGAAAACCTCGTGGATTCGCTCAAGCTCTCGGATCTTGTCCGCCTGCTGCGCCGGCACCAGATCGTCGATCCCGCGAACCTCGGCGACCCGCGCGTGGAGCGGTCCTTTTGGAGCTGCGGCACGCGCCAGCCGCTCGTGGATGGCGCTAGCGCCCGCCTCCGAATCGGCCAGGATGACCACAGGCGAGAGATATTGGCCGAGCAGCTCGTCCATGCGGCCGCCCCAGTACCCTTCACCAACGGTCCAGGTGTCTGCTCGGCGCAGCTTGCCGAAGTCGTGCTCCAGCTGATCCATGCTGAAGCCCTTCACCGTCCATGCAGCCCCAAAAGTCGCGAGTGTGCCAACAACGCAAATCAACGCCGGCGCTCGTCCGACGAAGCGCGCCACCGGCGCAAGCCAGGGCCCGCGCTTGCGCTGGGCCTCAAGGCGAACTGGAACGCGTGCATCGAGCCAAGCGATCAGTGGCGGCATGAGCAGGAACGCCGTGCCCCACGAGACGAGCATGCCGATGCCGCCGATGATTCCAAACTGTTGAAACCCGCGGAACCGTGTCAGGGCCAGGGACGCGTAGGAAACCCCCGCAGCCACGGCGGCTACCAGCGTCGCCCCCTTGGCTGATTGCGCCGCGACCTTGAGTGCCTCGGGCAGCGCGACCCCCTGACGCCTCTCCTCCATATACCGGGCGAGCAGCACGATGCCGAAGTTGATGCCGTTACCAACGATGATCGACCCGAGAAACGCGGTGTTCGAGTTGAGCTCGGTCAGCCCGAACGGCGGCAGTGAAGCAATGAAAAAGCTCGTCACCGTCGCGAATAGCAGGGGGAGACCTAGCGCGATGGCGCTTGGCCACCAGCGGTAGAACAGAATGATCGCAATGCCAACGGCGAGGAGCACCAACACGGACGACAGTGAGACGTCGGCCACGAGCGCGGCAAGCTCTTCGACCGAGATCGCGATGTCCCCCGTGAATCCGATGCGCATGCCACTCGAATACGTGTCGGGACGGAGCTCGCGAAGATCGGTCTTCACGCGTTCGAGCAAGGTGCCCTTGTCGGCGCCACTCGAGAACCCCCCGACCTCGATCAGCAGAAGACTTACGCCGAGCTCGCGGCTCGAGAACCGCTCCCCTGTTCGGCGCCCGGTGGGCGGCAGTCGAGCCCCGGCTTTCGCCTCGATATCTCGAAAATCGAGCGATGGTGGCTCGCTGGGCTCAAGGGCCATGTCGGTGGCGTTGGCAACCTCCCAATCTCGACGTGCTTCGATGCGCTCGCGGATCGCTTGTAGGTCGGCCAGGTCCAAGTAGAGCCCCGCGTTGCGCTCTACGAAACGACGTTCTTCGCCGTCGCCCGTTCGCACCGAGTGGACCATGTCCTTCGGGTACGAGCGAACACGCAACGCCAGGTCGTCGATCAAGCGATCGGCGGTGGCCACGTTGCCGTGAGGACCGACGTCGGCCACCACCCCGAGGTACTGCAGCCCGTTCATGCGCACGCGCAGCTCCTTGACGGCCACCGCCGCCGGAGCATCCTTCGGCAAGAGCTCCTCAAGATCGCTGCGCAGGTGTAGGTAGAGCTGTGCGGTTCGGATGGTTGCCGGCACGCTGATGAGCAATGCCAAGAGCCCAAGAAGCCGGCCATGGCGTAAGGCCCATGCCACGAGCCGGCTCATGGGGTCACCGTACGCATGGGGGAGCGCAGCGCGTGCTCACAGCCGACAACCACGAGCGTGTAGACGATGCCAAGGAGGACGTCGAGCACCCAGTGGTGGTCCAGGTAGACGGCGGAGAAACACATGAGGGCGAAGTATGCGAACGCGGCCGTTCGAAGCCAAGGCGCAAAGTGCCTGTAGCCGTAGATTGCCACGAGCAGTGGATAGGACACATGCAATGAGGGAATGGCGCCGAATACATCGCTTGACCGCCCATAAAACGCCGCAAAGTATCCGACGCCCAGCCACTCGTCGACGCGAGCGAGGTTCGGCCCCGTGCTCGCACGCGCCGCAAGATCGACGACGCAGCCGTGGGCATGGTAGTACCAGGGCGGCGCCGTAGGTACGATGTGGTAGGTGGCAAACCCCAGCACGTTCACGGCGAAAAATGTCCACCCAAAGCGCAGCATAGTGGCCATGTCGCGTCGATAGGCAAACACAGCGAAGGCGAGCGACAGGTAGATGAAGGTCGCGTAGGGAATGGCGCACAGGAGGTCGAGCGAGAGGCTGGCGTGAGCTTGCAGCCAGTCCTGTACGCTCACCCTCTGGCCGTCCATCCATATCCCCGAAATGGCAATGTCGAACGCTCGGACGTCGCAGACGTGAACGCTCTTTGTGGACAGTCCGACGTTTTTCACGAAGCCCATCGCTTCGTAGAGCACGCCGAGGTACCCAAAGGGCAGGAGCCCGACGAGGAGCCGTTTGCTTCGTGCCGACCCAAGTGCAAGCAGCGGAACGGCCAGAAGCGCAAGAGCGTGTTCCACGCGGCCCCCGTGGCTAGCGAGGCGAAAGGCAGCCCAGAGCAGCACGGGGAGGACCACGAGCCCGCTCGCGCGTGGCCACAGACGAGCAACGTGGGCACGGATCCGATTTACGTCCACTCGAGCCACCTCTCCTCGCGCGCGAGCGTGAACACCTCTCGGAGTATCGCGAGCCCATTGTGCGCGGTCGCCGCATCGATCGTGAGGGCCGGCTGCAACCGGACACGAGACGTGTACGCCATCGTTAGAAGCCCGCGCTGGATGCAGGCGCGGTAGATCCGCTCGCAAACTGCTGTCGAAAGCGGCTCCCGGGTCTTTTTGTCGGAGACCAGCTCGATGGCCAACAGGAGGCCCTCGCCGCGGACTTGTCCGATGAAGGGGAACTCCTCGACCATGCTCTCAAGCGCTTCGAGCATGGCCCGTCCGACCACCAGAGAATTCGCCACGAGATCCTCATCCTCGACGATCCTGAGCACGGCCGCGCCTGCGGCGCAAGCGAGCGGATTGCCCCCGTAGCTTGAGCTGGAACCCGACGCGTTCGACCAGGGTTTGGACGAGGCGATAGCGTCCGTCGTGAGAACGCCCGAAAGTGGAAATCCACCGCCGAACGTTTTGCCTAGCGTCACGATGTCCGGGGTGACGCCCGAAGCCTGCACGCCCCAGAAACGTCCCGTTCGCCCGAAGCCCGTGATCATCTCGTCGGCGATCAGCAGGGCACCGAACTCGCGGGCCATGGACTGGACGGCAACGAGGAAGTCCGGGGGGGGGATGACGTTGCCAGCGGTCCCCTGCATGGGTTCCACCACAATGGCCGCCACCGAGCCGCACGACTGCATCCGCAATTGTCTTCGACCCTGGTCGACGCAGGCAAGTCCGCACGACGGATGGGTCAGCTGAAAGGGGCAGCGATAGCAGTCAGCATAGGGCAGGAGATGACACCCCGGAGCGAATGGGCCTAGGCCGTTCTTGAACGATGAGCCCATGAGTCCGAGCGCGCCAAGCGTCTTGCCGTGGAATCCCCCGTGAAAGGAGGCGACTTCGTATTTGCCGGTCGCCGATTTGGCCAGGCGCAGAGCACTCTCGACAGCCTCAGCGCCACTCGAGTACAGCTGGAGGCGATGAAGGCCCGGGGCTGGCGCGCGCTCCGCGACCCGCTCGAGTAGCTCGATGCGCGCATCGGTCGTGAATGAACCAACAGCCGCCTTCGCGACCTGGTTCTGAACTGCCTCGACCCAAACAGGGTGCGAATGACCGAGACCGTTGACCCCAATGCCACCAATGAAATCGAGGAACGTGTTGCCATCGGCGCAGGTGACCGCGCTTCCGCGCGCCTCGCGGACCACGATGCCCGAGGTGATGGCATAGTTCTGAAGGCCTGGAGCGATGTGCAGCGACTCGTTCTCCCTGCCTGCAATGCTCTTGGGTCCGGGAACCGCCGTAGCAATGTGCGCCTTCTGGTCCTTTGGCTGAGATGGATTCACGAGAGCTCCCGAGGTCGAAAAACGAACGCCCGTTGCATGGGATAGTTCCACAGGGTGGCAACCAGTAACGCCGTTACGATTCGACCAATCACATAGTTTGTATGCAGCACGCCCGTAGACAGGTGTTCGCCCGCCATGTTGAAAATGAGACTCGTGACCGACACGAAGACGTACCGCAAGGCCTGTGCTTGTGGACGTTCTGTGGTTGCATCAAAGACCCAATGGCGCCCCACGAGGAAGTTCAACGTGCCGCCGACGGCTGCGCCACATCCGGTCGCGGCAACCGGCCCTGCGAGCCCAAGCTCCACCAGTGTCGTCATGGTGGCGAAGTCGACCACGGTACCGAGGAGCGCCGCTGCCTGGTGTCGCACGAACACCAAGAGGCCAGCGCGTGGGGTCTTACGCGCGCCCGCGTCGAGCGCGCTAGAGACGCTCGCGAGGCGTTGCAACGCCGACACGTTGGCGAGCACGCCGATCAGGGCAAGGGCGATGATCAGGGGCACCGTGCCGTAGCGAGGCGCGCCGTGCTCCACCAGCGGCGTGACCAGAAGCGCCGCGGTCAGAATGGTCGCGCGCTCGGTCCTTCGCATGATGCCGCGCGGCGCGGTGACCCCCAGCGCCTCGGCCTTGGCCGTGGCGTGACTGACCATGACCGCACCTGCTGACGCGAGCAGTGTCAAGACGAGTAGCGGGATGGAGGCTCGCAGCGATACAGCAAGCCCGCCGAAGATCAGAAGCTCTATGATACGGTCGACCGTGGCATCGAGCAGCTCGCCGCGCGCCGACGCGCTGCCGGAAAGGCGAGCGACCATTCCGTCCAGCGCATCACCGAGAAACCCGAACGTGGCCAGGAGCGCACCGATGCCGTAGTGACCCGATCCAATGCTTAAGGCGGCCCCCGCCCCGAACGCAAGCGACCCGTACGTCACCCATGCTGCGCGGATCCCGAGCTGGTTGCAGAGGCGCCCCAGTGGCGAAAGGGCCCAGTAGGCCATCTCCATGGGTGCCTGGCCCACAAGCGGTCCGCCGCCCTCACGCTCGACGCGCGCATCGCGGGCACGACCTGCCCGTACAACGCGGGCCGCGTAGAGCGCGAGCAGGGCGCCGAGCAGTACGAGTACACTAATTGAGCTCGCAAAGTCGGTCATCTTGCTGAACCTCTCCGAGGGTCACGTCCTTGCAGCCGCGACGCGCCGAGAGGTACGCGGCGTCGATCAGCTCCACACAACGGAGCGCGTCGATTGCATCTTTGCCAACGTAATCGCGCGCGTCAATTTGTCGGCCAAACTGATCGAGCAGCGACGAAAACCAGTTGACGTGACTGGCGTCCATCCAATCCGATGGCACCGACTCGGTCGTTACCCGCCAATCTCCCGGCGCTACGACGCCGCTATGTCCGGCGTGTGTCGTAATTTCGATGTCATCATCTTCGACCCGGATGGCGCCCTTGTCACCGTGAATCGTATAGATGACCTTGCGAACACCCGCCGTCCACGTTAGGTGCATGGTAGCCATTCCCGTCGGAAACGTTGCGGTGGCCGAGAACGTGTCCTCGGTGTCTGCACGACCCAGATGGCTCATGCGCGCGCTGATAGTTTTTGGGTAGGAACCAAGCCAGTCGAAGGCCAGGTAGAAGGTGTGGCTTCCGTGATCCATCGCAATTCCACCGCCGGAATATCGCCGTTGGCGTCGCCAGTCGGGATTCCAGTCGTCCACGCCGCGCGCATGCGTGTTGCGGAACGTCGTGAGCGTCACCTGCCGTACCGAGCCGATTTGCCCCGCATCGATGGCGCGCCGGACAGCACGGATCACCGGCGCATGCTTGTAGTTCATCACCGGCAGCAACACCCGCTTCTTGCGCTCCGCCATCGCGAGCATGGCCCTTGCCTCATCGGGGTGAACGGCCATCGGCTTCTCACAAAAAACATGAAGACCTGCTTCGAGCGCAGCGAGCGCAATTGGCGCATGCATGTGCGGCGGCGTGGTGATGTCGACAAAGTCGAGGTTTCCCGCTTCCGCCGACAGAAGCGCACGAAAATCGTCGTACAGATGGATGCCCGGAAACGTTTGCGCGAGGCGCTCACGCCGCGCGCCGCAGATGTCTGCTGCCGCTACGATGTCCCACTCGGCGTTGCCCTGGTAGGCGGGGCCGTGTCCCCGCTCAGAAATGAACCCATAACCGATGATGGCACCGCGTCGTTTTCGCATGGTCTTAGCCTCGTTATGTCAGCGGGGACAAACGGTCCTGCCGGCAGGCACACTGAATGCATTACTCAGTTTCTGAATCTAAGTTCAGCGAACCTTAGCCAGCGTGCTTGTGTTCGTCAAGCGCGCCCGGTGCAGGCGGACTCGCAGTCGGTGAGTTTGTTTGCAGTCGTGCGGTACCGAAAGTCTTTCGGGCTTTTTGGCCGCACCGGCGTGATCACATCACTTTGATTGACATCGGATCAGTGTTGAGTTGGCGCGCGGTTGTCTGCACCGAGCGCGTGCGGTCGCCTGCGGTTCAGCAAAGCGAAGCGATGCGCAGAGTTGCGGGGCGCCACGCAGGACGGCGCTGCAGAGGTCACGCCGAACCAACAAACCATCACACCAGCTCCGGCCAGACCATCAAGCGAGAGTGAGTATTGAATCCGCCAGAACGGCACGTGTCTGGAAAATCCTTCGGAGTCAGGAGTATCGCGAGCGCTTTCTTTTGGCTGGTCCGGCGGGACCACGTTGCGTGTCCGCTCGTCGGATCAGCCGCGTGACGGCCGGAGGCAGGTGGCGTCAGTTCCTGGTGCGCCGATGGTTCACCGGGACTGTCACGAGCTACACTTCACGGTCCCTCCTATCAGGTGGCTCGCCCATGAACGCACGTCGTGTCCTGCTCCCGTCAATGCTGCTGTCCTTGTTGATCAGTGCGTGCGGTTCGGACTCAAGCCCCGCTGGCGCGGGGTCAGGCGGCACTGCCGGAGTGGGCGCTGCGGGTGGCTCTGGCGGCGGTGTGCGCACTGGTGGAGCCGGGGGCGGCGGTGCTGTCGGGGCCGGCGGCACCGCGGGTGGTACGGGCGGCAGCGCAGGCGCTGGTGGTGCTGCAGGCGCCTGTGCGAACCAGGTGATCACCGGGTACTACGTCTACTGGGAGCCAGGCTACCGCTCGAACCGGCTCCCCCTATCCAAGCTGACTCACGTGGCCCACGCCTTCATCTGGCCAAAGCCGGATGGTTCGCTTGACGTCCCCGTCGGCTTTGTTGAGCCCGAGCTCATCACCGCTGCCCACGCGGTTGGAACCAAGGTGCTGCTCTCACTTGGAGGCGCGGGCACTGCCCAGGATGCAAATTTTCGCACGGTCGCTGGCTCCTCGGCGCTCAGCTCGCTGTTTGCCGCCAATCTTGCCAAGTTCGTCACCGACAATGGCTACGACGGCGTTGATTTGGATTGGGAATTCCCCAAAAATGCCGCTGATCGTAGCGCATTCACTGGGCTCATCTCTGCGTTGCGTGCCGAGCTGCACCGGCCGCTGCTGTTCACGATGGCGGTGACGGGCACCAACTGGAACGGTCAATGGCTCGACTACGCCTCCATCGACTCGATGATCGACTACTACCACCTGATGGCTTACGACCAGCATGCTGGGTGGGCCGGGATCTCGGGTCACAACGCCGCGCTCTTCCCAGGCAGTGCTCCGGAGCCAAGCAGCAACGCGCAGTACTACGTCGACTACCTGGTTGGGGCCCGGGGGCTTGCGCCGAGCAAGGTGGTCCTGGGGTTGCCGTTTTACGGCTATCGTTACGATGGCTCAACGACACTGGGCGACAATTGCGGCGGCAGCTGTTCGACCGCACGCTATGTCAATTACAAGGTAGTTGCGCCCCTGGTGGGCAATGGTTGGACACGGCATTGGGACTCAACAGCCAAGGTCCCGTGGCTGACCAAAGATGGCGGTCCGGATCTCATCGCCTACGACGACGCTGAGTCGATCGATGCGAAGGTGCGCTGGGCGCTTCAGACCCGCGGACTCGGTGGCGTCTTTACCTGGGAGCTGTCCGGTGACGCGGTCGGGAGCACCGAGCCGCTGCTGGACGCCATGCGCGCGGCCTACGACGCCACGTGTCACTGACGCCCAAAGCCAGCGTTACGGCGCTGTAAATGCGCGGACCAGGAAAGGCGCGATGTGTTGCCAGGCCTCAGTGGGGTTTGCTTGAAGCAGCAGGTGGGGACCTGGAACCTGAACGACTTCGGTAGTTGGGTTCACGGCTCGGATCCTGGACGCGCAAACCGCTGGCGCCGGCGCCGGCGCCGACTGTTCATGCGGATTGGACGACGTGCAGGCAGCCGAGCACGGCCGCGGCGACAACTTCCCTGAGCACCAGGTTCCGGGATTGCTGGCGTGTAGCAGTTCTGTCGCAAGCTCGCTTCGGCAAATTCCTCGAGATTTGCAGGCTAGATGTGGCGTATCATCGCGCCATGCTCGCTCAGTTGGAGGTCACCTCGCTGCTTTTGTTGTTGGCTTTGACGGCGTGCGAACGGTCAAAATCGACGTCGCACGCTCCGCCCTTTGCGACCGCCGCCGCCACGTCTGTCTCTGCTGCCACTGCGAGCGCCGTGGCCCCGGCAGCACCGCCGTCCGGCGCGGCACCCGCATTGGGTTCCTCCGCGACCACGGTGAAAACGGGTCTGGTTCACTGCAAAGCAATCGGCAAACGCGGCCTGGTTTCAATCGGGGTGATTCGCGAGGAGCTGATTGACCTGGTCACCGAGGGCGACGGGGTCTTTGCGTTTGGCTATCAGCGTGAGCTGGCGCGGCTAACCTTGAGACGCTTCCCGCGAGATGGCGCGCCGCCAACAGTGATTGGACGCCACACCGGCGCGGGGGAGCCCAAGAGCCCCGTATTGACCGCGGATGCTGCGTACTTTACCCGCAATAAGACGCTCTATCGCCTGCCGCGCAGCGGCGGCGAGCCGGTTGAACTGGCCAAGGGCTTCTCAGGGTCCATCGCAGTGCAGGGCCAATACGTTTATGGCTTCGCTTGTGATCCAAAGCACCCTCCAGATCATCTGCAGCGCGTCGGGACGGAGGGCGGGCCCGTCGAGTCCATCGCCAGCATCGAGCGCGTGCGGTCCCAAGAGGAAGATACGAGCAGCGCTGCCGACGACTACCGCTCGCTTGCGGCAGACGCTCAGGCCATCTACGCCACGAACTGGAATGGACGACGGGTCCTACGCATTTCGCTCACTGACCGCTCGGTGACCGAGCTTGCGACCAAGAAAGCCTTCCCGACTCGACTGCAGAGCGACGGCGACCAATTGCTCTTTCAAACCGCGACTGGCCTGTTTCGCGTCTCGAAGACTCAGGCCGATGCGAAGCGGATCTCGGAGCTCGGGAGCTCACCGTTTTCGTTCATTGCGCATAGCGGACCTGTGACGTTCATTCACCAATGCGTGCCGTATGGCACGGAGGAGTGGACCTACGAGCTGACGCGCGCCAGCGGCCAAGCCAAAAAGCTCGAGTACTATAAGGCGGTGAAACCCGACGAGACACCGCCAGACGTCGGGATCCGTGGCCTGGCCGTGGACGACGAGTGCCTGTACACCGCGCGGCAACTCGAGAAGTACATGGTGCTCTATGCGCGAAGCCGGGGGTGACCGTGGCGACCGCGCGTCGAGCTCACGCGGCGCGTGACGCGGGCGGCAGGGGCGTCTTGTCGGAAAGCGCGAGCTGCGCACCCTCCGGATCGTCCAGCTGCTCGAACACCGGACTGAGTTCAGTGAACTCGACGGGCTCTCCAAACGCACCCGCAGCGGCAAATCCGCGGGAACGCGGGCCATCGAGCACGAGAAAGAGCGTGCCACGCCCCTCAGCCTGGCGGGAGTCGATCACCTCGACGATGTGCGAGCGCTCGAGATGGAGCTCTTCCTCTCCGCGCTGAATGACCACACGTTTATTGCTGATGAGGTAGCTCGTCGAGCGGAGCGCGCGGAGCCGGCGCAAAATGACCTGGCGACCGAGCTGCCAGGTGATGCTGCCCACCACGAGCACCGTGAGCAGCAGCCCGAGCGCGAGCAGCAGAAAAGTGCCACCGCTACGGGCGAAACCCGCTTCACTCAAGCGTCGGAGAATGCTCCAGCCGCGAGTGGCGAGCGTGACGGTGAGCCCACCGAGCATCAGCGTTCCGCTGAGCGCGACCCACTCGCGCAGGTTGATGGGTAGAGCGTCGCTCGAATCGAAACGTGGCCGCGCCGCCCAAATCACGCGCTCGTCTCGATCGAGCCGCTGCCCGATTGAAAGACGACGTGGACTCGACGAGGCGACGTCGGACGCTCCGCGAATGATCGCCCAGACGCCATCAGGGGCGCGCAGGTCTTGAAGGCGCAAGGTGAGGGTGCGTCGCAGCGCGCCGGTCGGAAAGGCCCGCACGAGCTCAAGCGTGCCGAGCCCCGGGGAGTCGCTGCGCCAGGAGATGCGCGCGTAGCTGATGGCGTTGCGCTCGATGCTGCGCTGCCAGAGTCCGCGCTTGCAGATCACGTGGTCGTCGGTGACCCGATAGCGCAGCTGCGAGAGCCACCAACGCGGCACCCAGAGCGTGGCCCGGCTGAGCAGGGTGGCGGCCAAGGCGAGCAGTAACGGGGCTGGGCCCCGTGAGCCAAACGCCAACACACGCGCGACTCCGAACGACAGCGCGATGGCTGCGACCGCAATCAGCAGCCGCGACAGCAAGACCGCCTGAGCGGGGGCTTCAATCCGCTGCGGGCCAGACTCCCAGAGGATGCGTTCACCGAAGCATGAGTCGCGGGACATGACGGGTCCTCTTGTTAGGACGCCCGGGCTCAGGATTAGTTGCACCGGCGGTGAAGGAATCTCACCCCGGCACTATGATAACGTTTCCATGCGCGTGATTCCTGCCGTATTCCCCGGAGTGCGCTGGGTGTAGGCGCGCCGAGTCTGCTGCGTCTCAGCAAGCGTCCAGGTCGGGGCGCTTGCTGGGCAGTGCGAGGGCTAAGGCGAATTACAGCGTCGGCGTGACGAACACGATCTCAGTGCGCTCGTTGGCCGCCGCGGACTCGGGCCGCTCGGGCGGGAGCAATGGAAGCCGCGCTCCCACCGCCAGGGGCGTGACCTGCTTGGCGCCGCGCAGCAGCAGCTCTTTGGCGAGCGCCTGGGCCTGCTCCTGATCGGTCTTACCCGCTTCAGAGCGGGCGCGGTGAGTCACGACCAGCATCGCGCCGGCGTAGGACTTCACGATGGGGCTGAGCGCCTCAAGCAGCGCACTGCGCTTGGCAGCGCGACTGGCCGCGTTGCCCGAGCTCGTGAGCGTCACCACGACGCCGCGCTCATCGCGCGATGGGCCGAGGTGCGCGTGCGATAGTGTGGCCATCAGGGCGTCGGACTCCCCGGTGGCAGGGTGGTCGGCGAGCTGGGGTCGGCGAGCCATCGTGAGGGCTTCGAGACAGCTCGCGCGCGCCTTCCAGGCAGCGTCGATCCGGGTGGGGACGAGCTGCTTGGCGAGGCTTGTATCCAGGGACTCGAGCTCAGTGTCGAGGCTGTCGGTCTTGCCCCCCAGCAGCTGGGCTGCGGCGCAGTAGAGCCGGGCTTGGGCCGTGATACGACGAGCCGCATCGCGGCGCGCGGCTTCACGCTCCGGGCTAGCCGCGCTGGCGGGCGCGAGCACTTCGGCATCACGCTCGACGGCGAGGAGTCGCTCAAGTTCGGCGAGCTCAGCATCGACACTCTGCTGGCGCGCTTTGAGCGCGGTGGAGCGTCCTTCCAGTGTGCTGAGCTCGGCCTGAACAGCCGCCAGTCGCTGCTCGGCTTTGACCGCACGCGCGACCTCTCGCAGCGCCGCGTAGGCCGCGCGGGAGCGCTCACCCAGCGCCTGAGCCTGGACCGACTCACCGCGTTTCCACGCCGCCTCAGCATCAGCTTGCAGCTGCTCGGCGCGCGCCAGCAGCTGCGGCACGGCCGCGCCCGACTGCGTCGTTGCGGGCAGCCCGTGAATCTCCTCGAGCTGCACGAGGATCGAGGGGCGCGCAGTTGAAGTTGCGCAGCCCACCAGTGCGAGGGCCAAGACAAGTCCGAGGGTTCGCATCAATTGGCTCCCGGGAGCTTGGAAGAGGCTGCAGGTTTGGCTGCAGGCTTGGCAGAATCGGGTGCAGGCTTGGCAGCAGGCTTGGCAGAATCGGGTGCAGGCTTGGCAGCAGGCTTGGCAGCAGGTTTGGTTTGTGCCGGCGTGGCGGACGCTGCAGGGGCGGTCTTGGGGGGATGCGCGGCCGCCTGGCGATTCGCCTTGAGTTCGTCGAGCATGCGGCGGCGACGCTCACGCATCGCGATGCTGTTTTCGACCAGGATCTCGGTCTGAGTCACTTGACGCTCAAGGTCGAGCGCCCTGTGCTCCAGGCTCGCGAGGGTGACCTCAAGGGCCACCGCGCGAATGACGGCTTGCGCGACCTCGAGTTCGTCGCCCGCCAGGGCCTCGAGCGCCAAGGCTTGCGGCGCATCGCCTGCGGCGCGGGCAGCCTGCGCTCGGTCGAGCGCCGTGTGACAGCGCGTCAGAGGCTCTTTGGCGAGCTCGACGATCTTCGGGTCCTTCTCGAGCGCCGCGAGGCGCTGGCTCGTGTCGCTGGGGGCGGCGCTGGCAAGGCTCGTGCAGAGCGCGAGTGCCGCGGCCATTGCGGAGGTCGTCCACCTGATGCGTGCTGGATCCACGGCGAGAACAAGCCACGACCAAACGGCCGGGTCAAGCCGCCTGCGCAGTGGCCGCGAGGCCGAGAGGCGAGAATCACGGTTTTCTCGGCGAGACGCGCTATAGCCCGTCTCTGTCATGAGCACTCCCCGCGCTACTTGGGATCAATACTTCATGGCGATCGCTCGGGTCATCGCGTCTCGCGCGACCTGCGACCGCAAACAGGTGGGGGCGGTGATCGTGCGGGATCGCAGCATCCTGGCCACCGGTTACAACGGCAGCATTCGTGGCCTGCCGCACTGCGATGAGGTGGGGCATCTGATGGAGGAGGGGCACTGCGTGCGCACGGTGCATGCCGAGGCCAACGCCCTGGTGCAGGCCGCGCGCAATGGAGTCCGCATCGAAGGTGGCGACATCTACGTGACCGCCTCGCCCTGCTTTAACTGTTTTAAGCTGATCGCCAACTCGGGCATCACGCGCATCGTGTTTGGTGAATTCTATCGCGATGAGCGGATCTTTGAGCTCAGTCAGACGCTCAGTATCGAGCTGCTGCACCTGCCGATTCATGAGGTTCCATAAGCCATGCAGCCGTTAGACGTGGTCGTGATTTGGGGCGGTCCCTCGGGTGAGGCCGCGGTCAGTCGACGCTCAGCCGAGGGCGTGCTGCGCGCGTTGCTGCAGGCCGGGCATCACGCGCGACTCGAGGAGCTTGAGCGGCAGGTTGCGCGACGGTTGCTCGACAATCCGCCCGATTGTCTGTTCCCGGTGACTCACGGACCCCTCGGTGAGGACGGCTGCCTGCAGGGCCTGCTCGAGGTGCTCGGGCTGCCTTACGTTGGCTGCGACGTGCGCGCGAGCGCGCTGGGGGCGAGCAAACCCGATGCCAAGCGCCTCTGGGCCGCCGTCGGTGTGCCGGTCGCGAGCGAGCGAGTGGTGTTGCGCGGACAAGATCTCGCCGCGGCCGCTGCGGAAGCGCGCGCCAGCCTGGGCGCTTCGCTCGTCGTCAAACCCGCCAGCGGCGGTTCGGCGATCGGGGTCGTGATCGTGACCGCAGAGCAGCCCATTGAGGCGCTGGTCGAGGCGCTGGCGGCGGTCACGGCGCTCGATCCTCAGGCGCTCGTCGAGCCGTTTCTGGTTGGGCACGAGGCGACCTGCGGTGTGCTCGAAGACGCCGCAGGCGTGGCGTTTGCGCTGCCGCCCACCTTGATTTTGCCTGAGCGCGCGGGCTTTTACGATTTCGCTTCGAAGTACGCGCCCGGCGGGAGTCGGCATCGCTGTCCGGCACCCTTTGCACCCGAGCTCATCACGCATCTCCAGTCGCTCGCCGTCAAAGCGCACGTGGCGCTTGGCGCGCGTGATCTGTCGCGCGTGGACTTCATCGTGAACCCCGAGCTTGCCGTCGCCGAGAGCGCGACGGTGCTCGAGATCAACACGCTACCCGGCATGACCGCCACGAGCCTCTATCCCGAGGCCGCGCAGGCGGCGGGTTGGAGCTTTCCGCAGCTCGTCTCGCACCTCGTTGAGCGTGCGGTCTCACGCCCAAGGCGCGCTCCGCCATCGGTCATCGAGATCCCGGACTGAGACGCGTTGGTGCTGTCGGCCTGCGGCGGCTCAACTGGAGCGGACGCGGGTAACGGGGGAGCCGCCAGAGGAAGCACCGGTGGCAGTGGCGCTTCGGCGAGCGGCGGCGGTGCAGGTTTCTCAAACTCTGCTCGGAACGAATTCTGCGCTGAGATGCCGGGAATAATCTGGGCAATCCCCCCCGCTCACGTACCGCGTCGCAGAAAACCACAGGGCCTCGCGGGGTTCGGGGGAGCGGGCTGCGTGATTCGGGCAAATGTGCTAGCGCCAGCGCGCTATGCCTCAAGGTCGCAAGGTCCTGGTCGTCGGTTCTGGTGGTCGTGAGCACGCGCTGGCGCTGGCGCTGCTCGCGTCACCCTCGGTCGCCGAGGTCCTGGTCTGTCCGGGCAATGCTGGGACCGCCGAGGCCCCCGCCGGCTCGACCAAGCGCCTGCGCAATGTCGTGGGCGCGCCGCGCGAGGTCGCCAAGGCTGAGTCGGTCGCGCTCGTCGTGATCGGGCCCGAGGTGCCCCTCTGTGAAGGGCTCGTCGATCAGCTGACCGCCGACGGTGTTCTCGCTTACGGTCCCTCGGCGCTGGCAGCTCGCCTCGAGGGCTCCAAATCGTTCATGAAGGATTTCGTGGCGCGTCAGGGCCTGCCGACGGCTCACTACGTCACCATCACCGACGCGTCTCAGCTCGAGGCAGCGGTCGCCAGTTTCGCGGTCCCGCCGGTCGTCAAGGCCGACGGCCTGTGCGCGGGCAAGGGCGTCGTGGTGGCCGAGACTCACAAGGAAGCGCTCGCTGCTGCGCGTGAGATGCTGAGCGGCGCGGCCTTCGGCGAGGCGGGGACGCGCGTCGTGCTCGAGGAGCGCCTGGTTGGCGCCGAGGCCAGCGTGCATGCCATCTGTGACGGCGAGCGCGTATTCATGCTGCCCGCCGCGCAAGATCACAAACGCATCTTTGATGGCGATCAGGGCCCAAATACGGGAGGAATGGGTACTTATGCGCCCGCGCCGATCGTGACGCCAGCGCTCGCCGAGCAGGTGCGCGTCTCGATCATGCAGAAGGTGGTCGACGGCATGAAGGCCGAGGGGACGCCGTTTCGCGGGACGTTGTTTGCCGGACTCATGATCTCACCGGCGGGTGAGCCCAAGGTGCTCGAGTTCAACGTGCGCTTTGGTGATCCCGAGACGCAGGTGTTGATGAGCATCCTCGACGGTGATCTGGCTGAGCTGCTCGCGTCCGCAGCGCGCGGCAAGCTCGACGACAGTGCGGTGCGCGTGACCGAGCAGCAGGCGCTGTGCGTGGTGCTAGCGGCGCATGGCTATCCTGGTAAAGTGCGGCGTGGTGACGCCATTGGCGGACTCGAGGAGGCGGCCAAGTTGCCAAACGTGGCGCTCTATCACGCGGGCACGAGTCTCGAGGGTGAGCGCTGCGTGACCTCCGGCGGACGCGTGCTGGGCGTGACCGGTCGCGGTGCCAGCCTCAAGGCCGCGGCCGAGACGGCCTACGCCGCGGTCGACCGGCTCTGCTTTGAGGGCATGCAGTTCCGTCGCGACATCGGTCACCGGGCGCTGTAGGCCACCTGGTTCCACCTGTTCCGGGACCCGCGGTTCCGCGCCGCCGCGGCAACCAAGCCCGCGGCCGGCAGGGCTGCGGACGGCGTTCGCACGGCCCGTCGGTTGAGAGTGGTTGAACCAAAAATCCGCCAAATTGCCGCGAAATCTCCCGCGTTCCGGGTCACTTCCGCGCTGGGGATGTGATAGTGAGGGTCCTGGTCGAGCTGATTGCGGCTCGCGATAGTTTCTCCTGCGTCCTGCGCAGGTTTGTGGGAACCCGGGGTCGACGGAGTTCTATCCGGTGCCCGAGGCTCTCAACGGTTGGAGGAATATGGCCCGAGTTAAGAATTTCAACGCTGGTCCGTCCGCACTTCCCCTGGCAGCGATCGAGCGCGCTCAAGCCGAGCTGCTTGATGTCGGCGGTTCGGGCATGAGCGTCCTCGAGCATAGCCACCGTGGCAAGGTCTACGAGGCCATTCACAACGAGGCGATCGCGCTCGTGCGCGAGCTGCTCAGCGTTCCGGAGAACTACGACGTCCTGTTCCTGCAGGGTGGGGCAAGTCAGCAGTTTGCCGTCGTCCCGATGAACCTGCTCCCGGCTGGCAGCAGCGCGGACTACGTCGTGACGGGCACCTGGGCCAAGAAGGCCTATGGTGAGGCCAAGTCCGTCGGTCAGGTGCGCGTGGCCGCCACCACCGAGAAGGACGGGAAGTTCCCGCGCATCCCGAGCCAGGCCCAGCTCCAGCTCGATCCGAACGCGGCGTACGTTCACATCTGCAGCAACAACACCATCGCGGGCACCCAGTGGCAGACCTTCCCCGAGGTGGGCTCGGTCCCGCTGATCGCGGACATGTCGAGCGACATCATGTCTCGCCCGCTGGACGTCTCGAGGTTCGGCGTGATCTACGCTGGCGCGCAGAAGAACCTCGGCCCGAGCGGCGTAACGGTCGTGATCATCCGCAAGGACTTGGTCGAAGGCGCCCGCAAGGACATCCCGAAGATCTTCCAGTACCGCACCCAGGCGGCGGAGAACTCCCTCTACAACACCCCGCCCACCTTCGGCATCTACCTGCTCCGCAACGTGCTGGCGCATGTCAAGTCGCTCGGTGGTCTGGCCGCGATGCAGGCGCACAACGAGAAGAAGGCTGCGCTGCTCTACGCCGCGATCGACGGTCGTCCCGAGCTCTACAGCTCCCCGGTCGACAGGGACAGTCGCTCGCTAATGAACGTCGTCTTTAACGTGACGACGCCTGAGCTCGAGGCTGAGTTCGTCGCGGCCGCGCAAAAGCAGGGCATGGTCGGCCTCAAGGGTCACCGCTCGGTTGGCGGCGTGCGCGCGTCGATCTACAACGCAGCTGAGCTCGCCTGGATCGAAGCGCTCGTCGACTTCATGAACAACTTCAAGAAGTAGGGCGCAGTCGGAGCCGAGGCTCCAAAGCCCCAAGGGCCCAGGTCCTGGGCTCGCGAGTGAGAGCCACTGGCCGGAGTTGGTAAGCCCCAAAGCTGCCACCCGGCCAGTGGCGTTTTGTCGAGGCTCCCTAGGTATTCCCGGCGGAATCCGGAAAATGGCTTGGAGCCCCTGGGGGCAGCTCGCTATCCTCAGTCCCACTGTGGCTGACTGGAGGCTTCGTTACGACGGGGGGGTGCTCAACCTCAGCTTGGGGTCCGTGCTGATTGGTCGTGGTGAGTCCGCCGATCTTCGGATCGACGATCCACGCGTCTCACGTCAGCACGCCAAGATCGTGATGGTCGATGGTCGACCCTGCCTTGAGGATCTCGGCAGCCGCAACGGAGTGCTGGTCAACGGCGAAAAGTCCCGTGGTCGTTGCCCGCTCTCGGTGGGCGATGTCCTCACGATTGGCGAGCATGACATCCGCGTGATCCCCGGACGCGCCAGCGCCGAGCTGGTGGCTACCCGGATCGGGCGTCAGACGGCAGGCCCGACACTGCGCTTCGATCCGTTCGGTGTGGTGGGGGAGCTAGCCGACAAGGCCTTCGCCCTCGGCAAGCCCGAAGAAGCCGAGCGCCTGCTCGGGGCGCCGATCCGTCAGCTGCTCGAAGAGGCAGGCCAAGGCGAATTGCCCGACGCCGATCTGCACCTGCGCGTGACCAGGTATCTGGTCAAGCTGGTGTGCACGACGTCCAAGTCCGAGTGGTTGGAGCGACTGATCGAGCTCTATATTCCCGTGCGGCGCCCCTGGTCGGGGCCCGTGGTGGAGGAACTCTACGCGGCGGCGCGGCGCCTGGAGGGTTCCGCGGTGCCGAGGCTCCGGGAGTACATCGCAGTTCTGCGAGCGAATGAAGAAGGCCTCGGGCCTGCCGAGCGCTTTCTCGTGGGTCGGATCGAAGGCCTCGAGCGGCTGCTGGCGGCGCGCTAGCTCGCGATGGGCGACAGCGTCGTACCCGGGTCTGGTGCAGCTCAGGGCCCCCGAGCCAACTGCCGGCACCTGGGCCGGATTGTGTCCGTCGTAGGACGAGGCGCGTGTGCAGGCGTTCGACCCCGAGCCAACCGTCGGCACTTGGGCCGGAATGTGTCCGTACCTGCAGGACGTTTGCGGTTTGGCGCAACATCGCGATAGTCTTGGGATCTCTCGTGAGTGAAGACAGCCAAAGATTTACGACTGAAGGTCCAGCGGACACCGCTAATACTCGCGGTAGCGCGTCGAGCGCGTCGTTCTGGGTGGAGTATCGCGGCACGCCGATCGAACTCCGCGGTGGGCAGCTGCTGGTCGGTCGCAGCGCGATGTGTCGTCTCGTGCTCGATGATCCGTTGGTCTCGCGACAGCATGCCGAGTTCCGTCTTGAGGACGGCAAGGTGTGGCTGTTCGATCTGAAGAGCGTCAACGGCGTGCTCGTCAACGGTCGTCGCCTCGAGAACAAATGCGTCCTGCGGGCTGGTGACAAGGTCACGATCGGCGAGCAGGAGCTCACCCTGTTAGCGCGCCCCACGGACAACGCGACGGCGCGTCACGTGCCGGAGCGCCGTCACTTGGCTGACACGCTGCACGGCAGCTTCGAACGCCCGCTGGTGGCTTCGACTGCGCCAAATCGCTCGCGTGATCCGAACGCGGAGGACGCCACCACTCAGGGCGAGGCCCTTGATTTGCTGGGCGGCGTGGCTGACAAGGTGCTCGCACTCGGTCGTGGCGAGGAGGCCGAGCGCATCCTGGCGACCTACCTGAACAACCTGCTGGACTCGGCGCGCAGCCGCGAGTCCGTGAGCACGCGTTCGGCGGACAAGGCGGTCTGCTACGCCGTCAAGCTTGCCAGCGTGACGGGCAAGGGGTCCTGGGTCGACTACGCGTTTGCTCTGCACACGTTGCTCACCCGACTGCTACCGGCCTCCGCCGTCGATGAGCTCTACGAGGTGCTGCGCAAGGTTCCTGGGGTGAGTCTTCAGGGCGTTCGCGATTACATCGCGGCGCTGCACAAGGTGCAGAGCAAATTCGGTCCGGCCGAGCGCTTCGTGATGCAGCGCGTCGAGGGTCTCGAGCGCCTGCTCGCGCTGCGCTAGCGGCGGCGAGGCTTGTTTTTTGCGGCGCCGCGCTGCTGCTCGGCTGCGACTTGTCGAGCTGAAGCGAGCGCGAGATCGACGGCAATCGTGCGGCGCATCAGCTCGCGCAGTTCGGGATCACTCACGGCGTCGAGGCTCGCGCTCAGCTCGGGTGGGAGCTCTGCTGGCGGCGGCAGGGCGGCGCGCGCGCGCGGGCGAGCCTCGGGTTTTGGCAGGGCCCCGACGCGGCACCGCAGCTCACGCACAGCGAACCCGGCGTCCACGAGTCGCTTGAGCAGATCCGCAGAAAGCAGGGTGAGCTCCTGCGACCAGACGGGTGACGAGACCAGCAATGTCAGTCGGCCTTCGCTCAGCTGCTCGGGTTGACTGTGACTCGCGATCCTCTCGCCCATCAGCTGACGCCACAGCTCGCGATCGATCGGGCGCTGGGCAGCTGCAGCAAAGGCGGCGTGCGTCGAGCCAAGCACCGCGGCGAGGTTGAGCGGGCTCCCGGCGCGAGTGCCCGGGGCTGGCGCGGCTTTGGCTCGCCGCGGGGGCAACGTCCACTCGAGGCCAGCCGCCTCAGACGCGCGACGCATCTGGTCATAGCTGTTGGGCGGAGCGCGCTCGCTCAAACGGGGCGGCTCGAATCGCCCCGCCGCGTTGGGGCCGCGAGGCTCGCTTTGCGAGTCGTTGGGGGTCTTGCGCCGGCCCAAGTCATGCCCCTCTGAGTACCGAAGGTGGGAGTCGAACCCACAAGTCCGTAAGAACAACGGATTTTGAGTCCGCCGCGTATGCCAGTTCCGCCACTTCGGCTAAAGTGTGTGCCCAGGAAATAGCCGATCCGCCGCGCTTCGCCAACCCTCTTCTGCGAGTTGCAGGTGGAATCTTTATTCCGGACAATTGGCCAACCCGGGCTAGCCGCCGGGCTCACGCCGGCAGACCAGCACCGCCGCATCGAGTGAGTAGAGCGGCTGGTTCAGGTCCCCGGCGGACAGGTACGGAGTGCGCGACCAACGCTCGACCGCAAAGCCACGCGGCGCCAACACCTGCTCGACCAAGTACGTCAGCTGGCGTTCCCACGACGCGCCAGACACCCGCAGCTGCTCGAGCGGCGGCGGACTGCGCGAGCCATCCTCGACATGCGGGCGAAAGGGCAGGGGAACGCTCAACAGCAGCCGGCCTCCTGGACGCAGTTCGCGCGCGCAACGTTCGAGGAGGGTGCGTGGGCGCGCGCAGCGATCGAGCACGTTGAGCAGTGCCAGCGCTTGAAACGTGCCGTCGGGCCAGGGGTCGAGGCTCGCATCACCACAATGCGCCTCGCGCCCGCGTGCACGGGCGCGTCGCACAAGCGAGCTGGAGCTGTCCAGCACGACCGTGCGAGCAAACAGCGGGGCGAGAAACTGCGTGACGTCGCCAGCTCCGCCCCCGAGATCGAGCAGGGCCTCGGTTGGAGAGTTCCCGAGCAAGGCCTCGGCTTGCGCCTGGCCAAGCAGGTACATCGCGTGGACCCCGAGCCAGCCCTGGAGCTCATAGGAGGAGATCCGGCTCTTGAGCCACTTGGTGAGCCAGAGCCGCCAGCCTCGGGCCTGGTTGGCCCGGCTCACCCGCCGGAGAAATTCCTCCAGGGCGGGATCGGGACGCAACTCGCAGTAGCTCTCAAGAAATCTTGGACTGAGGTTTGCCCAGTCAATTTGCGGGAGACTCGTCAGTTGGGGGTCAAAGTTTGACACGTTGGGGAGGTTAGCCTGCGTTGACATGGGGGGGGAGGGGACGCAGATGGGTGAGCGTTGACGGGCGGCAGAGCTGACCCGTGCTGGAGCGGAAGGGCCGCGGGTCGCGGCGCACCCCACCAGCGACGAAAGGAGTTCGTATCCGAATGGCATTCGAAGTAGCACCTCTCCCCTTCGAGAAAACCGCACTTGAACCCGTGATGAGCAAGGAGACCCTGGAGTTTCACTATGAGAAGCACCACAAGGGTTATGCCGCCAAGCTCACGAGCCTGCTTGATGGCAAGCCCGAAGCCAGCAAGTCCCTGGTAGAGCTCGTCAAGTCGACCTCGGGCGCCGTTTTCAACAATGCCGCTCAGGTCTACAACCACGACTTTTTCTGGCAGAGCCTCAAGCCCCAGGGTGGCGGTGCACCGAGCGGCAAGCTTGGCGAGCTGATCGCCCGCGACTTTGGCAGCTTTGTCGCGTTCCGCGATGCCTTCATCGCCGCCGGCATGGGCCGCTTTGGTTCGGGTTGGGTTTGGCTCGTCGTGAAGGATGGCAAGCTCGCGCTGATCGACACGCCGAACGCCGAGACGCCCCTGACCCAGGCCGGGACCACTCCGCTACTGGTGGCGGACGTCTGGGAGCACGCGTACTACATCGATTTCCGCAACGCGCGTCAGGCGTTCCTCGAGGCCTTCCTCGACAAACTCGCCAATTGGGACTTCGCGACCGCTCAGCTTGCCCTGGTGAGCTGACCGAACGTTCCTCGGGACCGCGAGCCGTGGAAACACCCGGCTCGCCACCGGGACCGCTCCTTGCGCAAATTTGGCGCGGATTGTGGCTGGTTTGCTGCAGTCCGCGAAGAATTTTCCGTAAGATTCGTGCGGTCTGCCGCGATCCCCTTGTGCTATATGCGGGGCGCACCGTCCGGCAGCATTCAGTTGGCCTAATTCCCGCGTCTTTCTGACGTCTTTGGAACCGGGTCCTGAATCAGTTGTCGCCGGTGAGGTCTGTGCCCTCGGTCTCAGGCGACACTCGGGCACGTCTGTGGACCAGTGCCCGCGGATAGCGGGTCTCCCGCGGAGGAACATGCAGAAAGCACTCACCCTGTTCGACTCGACGATCGGCAAAAAGGCCATCATGGCCCTGACCGGACTCGTCCTGTTCGGCTTTTTGGTTGGCCACATGTTGGGCAACCTCCAAATCTACCTCGGCCCCGACAAGCTCAACGGGTATGCCGAGAAGCTGCAAAGCCTCGGAGGCCTCCTGTGGGTCGTTCGTAGCGTGCTGGCAGGCTCGCTCATCCTCCATATGTGGATGGTCGTAGAGCTCTATGCCCGTTCGCTAGCAGCGCGTCCGGTTGGCTACCGCGTTCAGAAGACGGTCGCGACCACCTATGCCGCTAAGACGATGTGGCTCTCGGGCGTGATCATTCTGCTCTTCGTCGTGTACCACATCGCGCATTTCACCTTCCCGGGGATCGCCATGGGTGACTACACCCACGAGCATGGTCAGGTTTACCTGAACGTGGTCAATGGCTTCCGCGTGCAGTGGGTGAGCGCGCTGTACATCGTGGCGCAGATCCTGCTCGGCATGCACCTCTTCCACGGTGTCTGGAGCCTCCTGCAGACGCTCGGGTTGAACCACCCGCGCTACAACGAGCGCGCCCGCGGCATCGCGAAGCTGATCGCCATGGTGATCGTCATTGGCAACATCTCTATTCCGGTCGCAGTCGTGGCCGGCCTGATCAAGTGAGGAGCGACAAGATGGAACTTAACTCCAAGGCTCCCTCCGGACCTATCGAGACTCGCTGGAGTCGGCACTGCGTCGATCTGAAGCTGGTTAACCCGGCCAACCGTCGCAAGTACACCGTGATCATGGTCGGAAGCGGCCTGGCCGGTGGCGCTGGCGCCGCCACGCTCGGTGAGCTTGGCTACAACGTCAAGTGCTTCTGCTACCAGGACTCGCCCCGTCGCGCTCACTCGATCGCAGCCCAGGGTGGTATCAACGCCGCCAAGAGCTACCAGAACGACGGCGACAGCGTTTATCGCCTGTTTTATGACACGGTCAAGGGCGGTGACTTCCGTGCTCGCGAGTCAAACGTGCATCGTTTGGCTGAGTTGAGCATAAACATCATCGACCAGTGCGTCGCTCAGGGCGTGCCGTTTGCTCGCGAGTACAGCGGGCTCTTGGCCAATCGCTCGTTTGGCGGTGCGCAGGTTTCGCGCACGTTCTACGCGCGTGGTCAGACGGGTCAGCAGCTGCTGATCGGTGCCTACCACTCGCTTGAGAAGCAGATCGACGCCGGCACGGTGACCATGTTCCCGCGCACCGAGATGCTCGATCTCGTCGTGGTGGACGGAGTCGCTCGCGGCATCGTCGTGCGCGACATGGTGTCCGGCAAGCTCGAGGTTCACCTTGGTGACGCCGTGGTGCTCGGCACGGGTGGCTACGGCAACGTGTTCTACCTTTCGACTAACGCGAAGGGTTGCAACGTGACCGCCTCCTGGCGCGCTCACCGTCGCGGTGCCTTGTTCGGCAATCCCTGCTTTACGCAGATTCACCCGACCTGCATCCCGGTCAGCGGCGACTTCCAGTCGAAGCTGACGCTCATGAGCGAGTCGCTTCGCAACGACGGCCGCGTCTGGGTTCCCAAGGCCAAGGCCGACTGTGGCAAGGACCCGCGCAAGATCCCGGAAGAGGAGCGCGACTACTACCTCGAGCGCATCTACCCGAGCTTCGGCAACCTGGTTCCGCGCGACATCGCGTCGCGTCGTGCCAAGTCGCAGTGCGACCAGGGTCTAGGCGTTGGTCCCGAGGTTGGTGGTCAGCGTCGCGGCGTGTTCCTCGACTTTAGCTCCGCCATCGAGCGTCTGGGAAAGCCAGCCGTTGCCGAGCGTTACGGCAACCTGTTTGACATGTACGCGTGCATCACCGGTGAGGATCCTTACGAGGTTCCGATGCGCATGTACCCCGCCGTCCACTACACGATGGGCGGTCTGTGGGTGGACTACAACCTCGAGAGCACCATCCCTGGCCTGTTCGTGGCTGGCGAGGCGAACTTCTCGGATCACGGTGCAAACCGCCTCGGCGCAAGCGCTCTGATGCAGGGGTTGGCCGACGGGTACTTCGTGCTGCCGTACACGGTTGCCGACTACCTGGCTCGCTCGGGCAAGTCGAATGTCACCGAGTCTCATCCCCAGGTCAAGGCGACCCTCGAGGAGGTCACGGGCCGAGTCAACAAGCTCTTGTCGATCAACGGCAAGCGTTCCCCGGATTCGTTCCACCGCGAGCTTGGCCACGTCATGTGGGACAAGTGCGGCATGGGCCGAACCAAGGAAGGCCTTGAGGTAGCTCTGGAGAAAATCCCTGCGATTCGCGAGGAATTCTATCAGAATCTGCGCGTGGTCGGTAGCGGCGAGGAGCTCAACCAGTCCCTCGAGAAGGCGGGCCGCGTGGCGGATTTCCTCGAGCTCGGCGAGTTGATGTGTCGCGACGCGCTGCATCGTGAAGAGTCCTGCGGAGGTCACTTCCGCGAGGAGCATCAAACCGAGGAAGGCGAGGCCAAGCGCAACGACGACGCCTTCCAGTACGTTGCTGCCTGGGAGTACAGCGGGGACGTCAGCAAGCCCACGCTCAACAAGGAACCCCTCGAGTTCGAGTACGTTCATCCCTCGCAGAGGAGCTACAAGTAATGTCGAACCTGAATCTCGTGCTCCAGGTCTGGCGTCAGGCCGCGGCGACCAAGGAAGGACGCTTCGAGCGCTATGAGCTCAAGGGCGTCAGTGAGCATTCCTCCTTCCTCGAGATGCTCGATGTGCTCAATGAGCAGCTGATTGGCGAGGGCAAGGACCCGGTAGCTTTCGACAGCGACTGTCGTGAAGGCATCTGTGGCACCTGCGGTTTCGTCATCAATGGCCGTCCTCATGGTCCCCAGAAGGCGACCACGACCTGCCAGCTGCACATGCGTCACTTCTCGAACGGTGACGAAATCACCCTCGAGCCCTTTCGTGCCAAGGCCTTCCCGGTCCTGCGCGATCTCGTGGTCGACCGCTCTGCGTTCGACCGCATCGTGCAGGCCGGCGGCTTCATCTCCGTGCGTGCAGGTGCCGCCCCTGAGGCGAACTCAGTGCCGGTGCCCAAGGAGAACGCGGATCTGGCTATGGATGCGGCCGCCTGCATCGGTTGTGGTGCCTGTGTGGCATCCTGCCCGAACGCCTCGGCGAGCCTGTTCACCACGGCTAAGATCGGTCACCTGAATCTGCTCCCGCAGGGCCGCCCCGAGGCGACCGATCGCGTGCGCAAGATGATCGGCCAGATGGACGCCGAGGGTTTCGGGCATTGCACGAACCACCTCGAGTGCGAAGCCACCTGTCCGAAGGAGATCAGCGCTGACTTCATCGCTCGCGCCAATCGCGAGTTCGTTGGAGCGATGCTGACGGCTCGCAAGAACGTCGCGGCGCGCCGCGGCGGACCGCGCTGAGTCGGGTCACCGACTGACGCGACCACGGGACGACGCCAAAAGCGTCGTCTCGTGGCTTTTTTGTGCCTCGAGCGACGTGTCGCCGTAGCCGGTCCGACCCCTTCCGTTCGGATGATGGGGGCGCTAGGCTTGCCTCTGTGCTCGACCTCCGATCCGCGACCTCGCCCGACTGGCTGGAGTTGGTGTTTGGCGAATTTGACGCCTTCCTCGTCGATCATGCGGCTTGTGAGCGCAAAGCGGCTCAGACGGGCCTGGCGCTCGTGGGGCGCGTACGTGAGCGCGCCGATTTCGTCCAAGCGCTGACCGAATTTGCCGTCGAGGAGCTCGACCATTTCCGGATCGTCTGTCGGCATCTGGCGCTGCGGGGACTGACGCTCGGACCCGACCAGCCTGATCGCTACGTCCAGGGGCTTCAGGAGTTTGCACGCCGTCATGAGCCCAAAGGCACACTCGACCGCTTGCTTTTGGCCGGCATCATCGAGGCCCGCAGCTGCGAGCGCTTGGCGATGGTCACGGCTGAGCTACCGGCGCGCGGCCACGCTGAACTCCACGGGGAGTACCTTGAGATGACGCGTGCCGAGGCGCGGCACCACGCGCTGTTTTTCCGCTTCGCGCGTGAGCTGTTTGGCGAAGTCGCCACGCGGCAGCGGGCGGACCAGCTCCTTGCATTCGAGGCCGAATGGCTCGCGCAGTTACCGCTGCTCCCGCTCGTGCACTAGCGCGATGCGCGGTCCCACTTTGCAGCGGGACCGGCAGTTAGCTCGCGTCTCAGTGCGCGATGGCCTGAGTCTGAACGGGCAGGATCGGGGCCCACTTCAGCTGAGAGAGCAGGTCGTCAGCGATGATGACGCCGCGCTCGCTGAAACGGAGCACGTTCTCTTCGCTGTCCTCGCCCCACTCGGCGACAAACACGATGCCTTCACCCTTTTCGTTGTAGCCGAGCTGAATGATTGCGTCCTTCAGCCAGCGACCACCGCCCTCAAACTCGATGTTGCGGGGCAGCGTGTAGAAACCCTCTGAGGGAAGCTTCTTGAGCGATTTGCCCCACGTCGGGGAACGCAGCGGAGTGGTGGGCTCGCCCCAGAACCAGCGATTGCGGCGGTTGGCTCCTGGACGGACCACGAAGGTGCCTCCGTTGTTTGCCGTCTGTCCGACGAACACGAGGACCCCAACAGGGTAGGCGTCCTCATTGCCGGGATAGGCTTGGGTGGTGCGGTACAGGCCAGGTTCGGGCATTTCAAGCATGGTTTCCTCGGGGGGCAATCTAGTCGGGAAGGGGGTGTGATGGCGATAGGTGAAGGGAAAAAATCTGGCTGACGCTGCAAAAAAGCCGGTATTTGGCAGAAGCGGGGCGCGCGAGGGCTCCCGGGAGGCGAGCAGCGTGGCCCCCGCGTCCCCCGGTTACGGGGAGGACCGCCCCCACGACGTCACGCTAGGCCTTCTTCTGGATCAGCTCGAGCCGATAGCCGTCCGGATCCTCGACGAACGCCAACACGGTGGTGCCGTGCTTCATCGGACCGGGTTCAAGCACGACGCGTCCTCCCTTGGCTTTGATCTGCGTGCAGGCGGCATAGGCGTCGTCGACCTCGAACGCAATGTGTCCGAACGCATTGCCGACCTCATAGCTACTGGTGTCCCAGTTGTGCGTGAGCTCAATCACCGCGCCCTCGCTCTCCTGCGTTGGACCGACGAAGGCCAGCGTGAAGCGCCCCTCCGGATAGTCCGTGCGCCGCAACAGCGTGAGACCGAGGACCTCCGTATAGAACGCCAGGCTGCGTTCAAGATCAATCACGCGCAGCATCGTGTGCAAGAGTCGCATGCCCGGCACTGTAACCAGCCTGCGTCCGGGCGGAAGGGGGGGGGCCGTCAGTTTGCGCGAGCTCGGCGACGGGCCGGGCTGGTGCCGAATTGGCCAGGCGAGATACAACGATTGCGCCCTGGGCGCCTCGCGCGGGGATCGGCTTGGCCCCTGCGCGATCCCGCCCAACGCACCCAAATCGTTTGGTATCCTCCCGCACCCTCAAGGAGACCCCATGAATCCCCCTCGTCGTTCTCTGGTTCGCATAGTGACTTGGTCCACTCCGTTCCTGGCGCTGCTCGCTGGTTGTGGGGGTGGTGGTGGCGGCGTGGCAACGCCCGGGGCGGTCGCGCCTGGCGTCGTGGAGGCTGCCACGGGTACGATGACCAAGGGTGCGGCCGCGCAGAAGGGCGGCAACTTGCTCAAGAACGCCGATTTCGAAGACGGCGTGGTGAGTCCCTGGACTGCGGCGGTCAATCCGCCCGCTAAGGGAAGTGCGGCAGTGGTCGATGGCGAGCTCTGCTTTGACGTCACGAGCGGCGGGAAAAATGGTTACGACGTGCTCGTGCGGCAGCGACCGCTTGAGCTACGTCGTCATCGTTCTTATCAGTTGCGGTTCACGGCTCACGCCAGCGCACCGACCAAGTTGCGTCCGCGCGTCTCAACGGTCTCGAGTCCCTCGCGCGAGCTTTGGTCCGCAGTGGTCGACGTCGATACCCAGAAATCGACCTATTTTACGACCCTCAAGGTGGACGACGCGATGGAGGCGGACGCCGAGTTCGTGGTGCACCTGGGTGGCGGTCTGACCGGGACGACGCCGCTCAAGGTCTGCTTTGATGACTTCGGATTTGATGATCCCGAACTCAAGGCGACTGAAGGTGCTGGCGCTGCGCTGCCGAAGGTGCGCGTCAATCAACTGGGCTATGCACCCAAGCTGCCGAAGCTGGCTGTGTACAAGTCCAAGGATAAGGTGGCGCTTGATTGGAAGCTGGTCGACTCCGCGGGCGCGACGGTCACCTCCGGCAAGACCAAGCCGCTCGGCGAGGACAAGGAAGCCGGCGAGCTGATCCACCAGATCGACTTTTCCGCGGCAACCACGCCCGCCAAGGGCCTCGTACTCGTCGTCGGCACGGACAAGAGTGATCCGTTCGACATCGACACAACCCTCTACGAGCGCCTCAAGTACGATTCGCTGGCGTTTTACTACCAGCAGCGCTCGGGCATGCCGATCGAGATGCCGTACGCCGCTGATCCCAAATGGGTCCGCGGTGCGGGCCATCCAGGCGACACAAAGATCGCCTGCGCGCCCAACAGCGGCTGTTCCTACACGCTCGATGTCAGCGGTGGTTGGTACGACGCTGGTGACCACGGCAAGTACGTCGTCAACGGTGGCATCAGCGTTTGGACGCTGCTGGCCTGGTACGAGCGCACTAAGCATCTTGGGAGCTCAATCGCCGACTACGGTGACGGTAAGCTCAACATTCCTGAGGGCAAGAACCAGAAGCCCGATCTGCTCGACGAGGTCCGCTACGAGCTTGAGTTCTTGATGAAGATGCAGGTGCCGGAGGGTCAGAAGCTGGCTGGAATGGCGCATCACAAGCTGCATCAGCTCAAGTGGACGGGCATCCCCACCGCGCCGGACAAGGACAACGAGCCTCGTTATCTAAAGCCACCGAGCACGGCGGCGACCCTGAATCTGGCGGCCGTGGCGGCTCAAGCCGCTCGCCTCTTCAAGGGTGTCGACGACGCGTTTGCCGCCAAGTGCCTCGCGAGCGCCGAGCGCGCCTACGCGGCGGCCGAGAAGAATCCGAAGCTCTTTGCGCCGGGTGACGACAAGGAGGGCGGCGGGCCCTACGGTGATATCGACGTCACCGACGAGAAGTACTGGGCTGCCGTCGAGCTCTACGTGACGACTGGCAAGGCTGACTACCAAAAGGCGATGACGGCTTCCCCACACTACCTGAAGGTGCCGGTTTCGGCAGGCGGAGGGATGTCGTCGTTGGCTTGGCAGAATGTGGCTGGGCTCGGCACCGTGACGCTCGTGCTCGCGCCCAACGGCTTGCCGAAGGCCGACATTGAGAAGGCACGCACAGCAGTGGTTTCCGCCGCGACGCGCTTCCAAGATGCGAGCCTCAAGACCGGTTATCGCGTGCCCTTTGCCTCGTCTGGAGGGCGCTATCCCTGGGGTTCCAATTCGTTCGTGGCAAACAATGGCGTAATCCTGTCACTCGCCTACGACTTGACGAAAAAGGAGCAGTTCCGTGACGGGGCGTTTGACGCGCTGAACTATTTGCTCGGACGTAACCCGATGGCCAAGAGCTACGTGACTGGCTACGGCGAACGTCCGCTGCAAAATCCCCATCACCGATTCTGGGCTCATCAGGCCAATGACCAGTTCCCGGTTCCGCCACCCGGCATTCTGTCGGGCGGTCCGAACTCCGGCATCGACGATCCGAAGGCCAAGTCAGCGGGCCTCGGGGGATGCGCCGCGCAGAAGTGCTACATCGATGACATCGAGTCCTGGTCGACCAACGAGATCGCGATCAACTGGAACGCGCCGCTCGTCTGGCTCGCGGGCTTCGCGGACGAAAAGTCAAAGGGCAAGTAAGCAGTCGCGTGTGTGAGAACGCCCCGGCGCGCGCGACTCGCGCGCGCCGCGTTCACGCCAGGGCCGGCGCGAGCGCGGCGCCTTCAGCCAGGCGCCAGCCTTCGTAGACAACGCCCGCAAGTGACGCCAGAGTGGTGCAGTGCGTTACCGCACGATGCACGGTTTCGAGCTCAAGGAGCGTGGTTTCCTGGTAGGCCGCGGCGAAAGGATGGTCGGGCTCGGCGAGCGGCGGAACGGCGCAGGGCGTCAGATCGGCGGCCAGTGCAACCTTGGCGAGTCCGAGCTCGTCCTCCTGGCGGCTCAAGCCGAACACGTGGACGATGGTGGCGTGTTGACCGATGTGCCCGGTCCCTTTGAGCGAATCCATCGCGCGGCGGTTCACGATCCATTGCCAGCGCTCGGGTGAAGGATAGAGCTGTTCGCGGTAGATGCTCCAGTCCGGATCGGGGGAGACGCGCAGCGGTTGATCGGCCGCGGCTAGTCCGGCGACCCTGGCTCCAACCGCCTGTTCGAAGGCCGCGACGGCCGCCGCGGCGAGGTAGAAATGAAGCTTCCAGCGTCCGCGACCTCGCTGACGCGCGACGAAAAAAACACCCGCTTCGGCGGCGGCCGAGCGCAGTTTGCCTTCTACCGCGACGAGCTGTGCCGCGGCCTCCGGCGTGCCGATGCCATGGGGGCCTGGGGGGACAATGGCTAGCTCGAGGCAGGCGTGGACGCCCGCTCCATCAAGCGGGCATTGGCTGTTGAACCAGAGATTGACCAGCACGGTGGACGTGCGGTCTGGCGCGTTGATTTGCGGGTAAAAATCCCACTCTGAGGGGACTCGGTCGGGCGTGAGCCACTGTTCGCTGCCAAACATGGGCGGCAAGGTAGCGCGGATTTGGCGGGCCGGGGGTGGACCGGGTAGCTCGCGTGTCTGGGCTCGGGCGCCCCGGGCCGAGGGAGTGTACATTCGCCGGCGCCCCGCGAGCTGCGGGGCGAAACAGGAGCCCTCCCGATGCCAACCAAAAAGACCCCGGGTTCAAAGACTGCCGAGCCCAAGGCGACCAAGTCGACGCGTGCGGGCAAAAAGACACTCGGGACCGCCACGCAACCGGTTGTCAAGCGCGCGACGAGTTCGGCCAGCGCCGAGCGTCTTCCTCCAGCGTCCAAGGAGCGACTCGAAGTCGGCGCGGCTCTTCCGGCGTTTGAGCTCGCCGATCAGACGGGCGCCAAGCAAACTCACAAGAGCTTTTCCGGCAAGCCTCTGCTGCTCTATTTCTATCCGAAGGACGACACTCCCGGGTGTACTCGTGAGGCCTGCGGATTTCGCGACGCGCTTGGGACGCTTGGCGAGAGCGGGATCCGCGTGGTCGGTGTGAGTCCTGATTCAGCTGCCCGACACGAGAAGTTCGCTGAAAAATACGAGCTGCTGTTCACGCTGTTGGCGGACGAGACGCGCTCACTAGCGGTGGCTTGTGGTGTCTGGGTCGAGAAGACAAACTACGGCAAGACGAGTCTCGGTGTGGAGCGCTCGACGTTCCTGTTCGACAAGTCGGGCAAGCTCCGGCGCGCTTGGCGTAAGGTGAAGGTCGACGGGCATGTTGACGCGATCCTCGAAGCCTTGTCCGATCTCAAGCTCTAGCGCCTAGGACCGCGCGCCGACTTGGCGTTGGGCGGCGGCGGCCGCAAGGAACCCGGCGGAAATGAGACCGCCGGGATCGGATAGCTCGGTCGAGCAAAGAGATATCCCTGACCGAAGTCTGCGCCCGCATCCTGCATCACAGTGAGCTCGGCTTCGGTTTCGATCCCTTCGGCAACGACCTTCGCGGACAGCTCACGGCAAAGTTGGATGACGCTCTTGACCAGCTGGCGTTGACGCGGATTGCGCTCGACACCCGAGATGAGCTCGCGATCGAGCTTGACCACGTCGGGCGACAGATCGGCGATGCTCTTGAGATTGGAGTAGCCCGCGCCCAGATCGTCGACCACCAGCATGACATCCCCGCGCGCCTTGACCTCTTTCAGTACGCTCATCACGAGCTCGAAATGGGTCAGGGGTACCGACTCGGTGATCTCGAGGTAGATGGGCGCGTCGTGCTCGAAGATCGGATCATCGGGCCGCACCAACCAGCCCTCATTGAGCTCATGTGGATGCAGATTGATGAACAGGGGCTTTCCAGCGGCGGCCGGGATCGCGAGATCGCGGATCATCCGTCCGAGGCGTCCCGCGCAGCCCATTTCCGCGGCACGCTCGAAGAGCACCGGTGGGCTGCTGTACTGGGGCACACTGCAGCGAACGAGGGCCTCAAACGCGAAGGGCTCGCCTGTCAGCAGATCGACGATCGGCTGAAAAACAACCTTGAGATCCTGCGGTGCCACCAGGGTGCGAATCGCTAACCACGAGTCGCGCACCACAGGGCCACGCCGTTTTGAGCTCGGGCCATTGACCACGCCCTCAACGGGAGGAAAACCGGGTTCACCGGATGGAGGAGCAGGGTACCAAACCAATCGGGCAGGCCTCGGGTAACTCCACGAGCGTAACACTGAGCATGTCGCCGCCACAACAGGTCCGTTCCGTCGCCCAAGGCTTCGCTTTCGGTCGGGGGCCTCCCGCAAGGGGGATGCGCCGTCTAACGGTGGTGTCCAGCGAGCGGGTGCCTAGAATAATGCTTGAAATTTGAGTTGGTTTCCTCTCCTTACCTAAACGCAGATACCATGGCGGCAGCCCACATGAACCCACTCCGTCGTTCGAGGTTGCTACTCTCTCTGCTCCTGGTTGCGTCCGTGGCCTGCGGGCGACACAAGGAAACGAGTCGTCGCGAGGCCGTCGCCGCCCTGACCAAACTCAAGGAGGCCACCGTATTGGACGTCGCTGAGGTGACCCGCGGTATGCCCGAGGGCGCTAAGGTTCTCTCGTCGCTCTACACGCGCAAGGTGCTCCCGCGCGATGACCTGACGGGAACCCGCGAGTCGATGGACGCCGCGCGGAGCCGCGTTCAGGATCTGCGCGTGGCCAAGTCCACGTTCTTTCTGTTCGCGGAAAGTGACGGCGCGATCGTGCGCAGTGATCGCGAGCCCGATGTGCTCAGCGGCAAGAACGTGTTTGCACCTTTTCCGGAGCTCAAGGGCGTACTCGCGGGAACCAGCGTCACCACGCGTGGCAATCTCCCCGAGGCCGCGGCACGTCGCGGTTTGATTGACGCCGAGTGGGTCCACGCCGTGCCCGTCAATGATACCGAGAAGGTCCGTGGGCTCTACGTATCCGGTTGGTCTTGGGCGGGTTACGCCTACCGGCTCGAGAACGCGCTGCGCAGTGACGTGCGGGCCGTGGCGACCGCGAATTCAAGCAAGGAACCGCTGGTTTATGTCTATGTCGCGGTCGACAAACAAGTCTACGGCGCGCCCATTTCTCCGCGCGTGACGGCGGACGAAATCGCAAAGCTTGATCCCGTTGGCAAGACTGCCAACCAGGCCGTGTTCTCGACGATCGTCGAGATCACGGGGCGTGACTTTGGGCTCGCTGCCACGCGCGCACCCGCGCTCGGCAACGGGGTCGCTATCGTCGTGATCCGCAGTGAGACCTAGGCTAACCGACGGGCCCGGCGCGTCCAAGGCGGTGCAGCTGCCACAACGCGCCGAGCAAGCCGCCAACGGTCACCACACCGCCCAGCGTTGCATCGATCTGGAGCGCTATGGCGATCCCGATGAACGAGCCTCCCAGCCACCAAAGCAATCGTCGCGGCGCGGACTCGTCCGCTGGGGTGGGCTCGTTGGGGGAAGGGGCGTTGCGCTCCATCGGTTCGAGATGCAGGCTAGTGCCTCCTTGGGACCGATGCCATCCCGAACCCACCTTGCCCCTGCCCAGCTGTTGGTGCTTGGGCTTGCTGCCGCCTGCGCGCTCACGGCTTGTGGCCCGCCAGAAACGCCTGAGACGGCGCTTTCTGAGCTGCAGGGTGCGCAGTCGCGGCGCGATCAGCAGGCGCTGGAGGCCAGACTCTCGCCCGATGCTCGGCGTGAGCTGCGCGCCTCCGGGGGGCAGCTCGATCCCGCGGTGGCGCGCGCCCTGGCGACGCTACCGGCTCAGCCATCGCAGTATCGAGTCAAGCTGACGTTGGAGGACGGGCGGACCTTGCTGCTCACCCAACGGGAGGGGACTTGGCAGCTCGCTCAGGGGGCTTGGCTCGACGTGGAACCCCAGAGTCCGGAAGCCGCCTTGGCGGCCCTGCGACTCTCTCTCTTGCAGCGCAACTCCGACGGGCTGTGGCTGCTGCTCACGCGTCGCTCTGCGACCGAGCTCGAGCGCGACGCGCTCATTCTAGCCGCTGAACTCGAGCGCCCGCGTGAGCTGATCATGACCCGTCGGGAGAGCGAGGCCGAGGCGCAGACCCCGAGCGGGCGCCGGATCCAACTCCGCTTTGAAGCTGGGGCCTGGCGGGTGGAGTGGATCAAGTGAGCGTTCAACTGTCGCGACGACAATGGCTGTTGGGTGTCTCGGTGGCGGCGCTCAG
This sequence comes from Polyangiales bacterium, assembly GCA_038207155.1. Taxonomy (GTDB): domain Bacteria; phylum Myxococcota_A; class Polyangia; order Polyangiales; family Polyangiaceae; genus FEN-1139. Next base: position 41,609 of record JBBRAB010000015.1, on the reverse strand, counting down.
CGCGTTGGGCCCGCGTCGCGCCGCGGCCTTTGGACAGAGCGGAGGGTTTCGCGCCAGGCGGCTGATCACGACGGGGCAAAGGACCGGGGAACCGCGCGAGACCGCGCTGCGGCGCTGGTCCGCGGAGCTGGTTCGGCGCACCAGCGCGCCGGGCAATCTTGAGCTCCTGCGCGTTGCGGCAGACTCGCAGGCATTGACGGACGAGCCGTTCGCGGTGTGGTGCGGCGCGGGTGACGTGCCTCCGCTAACTCAGGCGGAACGCAGGGGACTCGAGATCTATTTTGCTCGCGGCGGCCTTCTGTTCGTTGAGGATTTCGAGCCGAACGTGGGCGCGTTTGCGCGGGCCGCTGAGCGCGAGCTCGTTCGTCTGCTCCCGGGCTCAGCGCCGATTGAGCTCGATTCAAAGCACGTGATCTTCAAGTCCTACTACCTCCTCGACCGTCCCGCGGGGCGCGTGCCAGGCGGAGCTACTCTGCGCGCCATCGTGCGGGGGCGTTCGGCGCAGGTGCTCTTTTCTCGCTGTGATTTGCTGGGTGCGCTGGCGTCTCGCGAGGACGGGAGTTTCGTCTATCCGATGGAAACTGGCGGGGACCGCCAACGTGAGCTGGCCCTGCGGTACGCCACCAATTTGGCGATGTACGCGCTCTGCTCGGACTACAAAGACGACCAAGTTCACGTGCCTTGGCTGCTGCGGCGACGCGGCGGCGTCAATCCATGAACGCGGCCCACCTCGCGCTGACCGAAGAGCTCGGACCCTGGGGCCTCGCCCTCGCGGTTGTACTTTTACTCGGGCTTTTGCGACTCTACACGGAGTGGCGTCGGCGCCTGGCTTGGTGGTTACTCGTCTCAGGGTTGGTCGCCGAGCTCGCCTTGCTCGGCGCGGTGCTGCGACCCGTGTGGGTACGCGAGACGCTCGTGCCAAACGGAGCTCGCCTGGTGCTGCTGCGGGATCGCTCGCGGCGTCTTGAACTGCCCGCAGGGGGCGGCGAGTCGCGGGCCCAGGTTGCGGTGCGCGTCGAGCAGAAACTCCGTCAGCAGTTCGCGGGGCTTGCGATCGAGACGCTCTATTTCGGCGACGGGCCGCTGTCCCGCGATGCCACGAGCCCGACAAACGGCCCCCCCGGAAGTGACCTCTCCGGAGCACTCGAGGGCATGTCAGCCTTGCTCGGGACGCGACCGGATAGCGTGATTCTGCTCAGCGACGGACGCTTTTCGCGCCTACCGACCGAGCCCCTTCGGGGGGCGCAGGAAGGGCTCACCGTTCACACGGTTGACGTCGGTGGCCCAGTGCCTCGCGACGCCAGTATCCGCAGCGTTGACACGACTGGAACCGCGGTGGCCCATCAACCCTTTGCGCTGCGACTCGAGCTGGGGTGCGCGCCCGCACGGACCTGCGAGCGCCTCGCGGTCGCGGTGCGCGAGCTGCAGCAAGGGGTCGAACCGACCGCCCTGGCCCACGCCGAAGTCCAGTTTGAGCCAGGTGCCACCAGCGCACAGCTGGACCTCGAGTTGACGCTCGAACGTGCGGGTTCCCGGGTGCTCGAGCTCGAAATCACGCCGCCCTCGGGCGATGCCGTGCCCGCCAACGATCGACGGATACTGACGTTCAACGTCACGCGCGAGCGGCTTCGAATCCTGCACGTCGCAGGTCGCCCCAGTTACGACGTGCGCGCAATGCGCAACTGGCTGAAATCCGACGCCGGGATCGATCTCGTCAGCTTCTTCATTCTACGCACCGATGGCGACGATCCCAACGTCGACGCGGACTCCGAGCTCGCGCTGATTCAGTTCCCAGTCGACGACCTATTTACGACCCAGTTGGCCACCTTCGACGCCGTGATCCTCGAGGACATCGACGCGGCCCGCTACCACCTCGATGTGCATCTGGAGGCTTTGGCGCGCTACGTCGAGCGCGGAGGCGGCTTGATATTGGTGGGCGGACCCTCGGCCTTTGGCGGTGGCGCCTATGCGGGAACGCCCCTCGAGCGGGTGCTTCCCGTCTCACTCGCTGCGACCGAGCGTCCCTTTGACACGGGTGAATTCGTGCCGCGCTACACTGAGCAGGGGCGTGACGCGGCCTTGCTGGCGCCGCTTCGCCGCTGGCTCGCCGAGCAGCTGCCGGCATTTGCGGGCGCTAACACGCTTGGTAACGCGCGACCGGGTGCACTCGTGCTCTGGGAACACCCGAGCCGGCAGTCGCTTCCCGTGCATGGGGGGCCGCGCGGCGCGCTGCCGATTCTCGCGATCAGCGAGGTCAAAGACGGGCGGGTCGTGGCGCTCGGAATCGACTCCAGTTTTCGTCTCGCTTGGGGGGCGGCTGAGGTCACCGCGGGTGGGCGTGCCTACGAAGCCCTCTGGGAGGGGCTGCTCGGTTGGGTCATGCGCGAGCCGCGTTTTGAGGCCGTGCGAGGGGAGTTGGTTGGCGAATGCGTCGCCGGTGGACCGGCGCGCTTGGCCTTTGCTCGACCGGGGGGAGCCAAGGGGCATCTCGACGTGACGGTTGAGCCCCTCGGCGTTCGAAATCCCACGCCGCAGCGACAGTCATTAGAACTCACCCCTGGTGTCGAGCGTAGTGAGGTGAGCTTTCCAAAGCTTGCTCCGGGGGGATACACGGCGCGGGCCCGTCTCGGCGCGGGCCCGGCTTCGCGCTTCGATTTCGGCTGCGAGACGGGGGGGCGCGCGCTGGCAGACAGTCGTCCGGATCCCGAAGCCTTGGGGCAGGTAGCTCAGCTCACCGGAGGCAGGAGCGTCCGACCCAATCGCATCAGCGACCTTCCCCCACCGAAGTCCGAGCGGGTCGCTTCGGCGCGCCAAGTCACGCCGCTGCTGCCCGCCTGGCTTTGGGCCGCGTTGGCGAGCGTGGCGCTCGGGCTGACCTATCTGACGCGCCGCGCGGCAGGGCTCGTCTAGAGGCGCGCAAAGAGCTCGTCACGACGCCGCTGGTATTCCCCACGGGGACGAGCGGCTGGGTAACACAAAGGCCCCTCAAGGTGAACGTCGAGGGGCCCCATTGCCGAAGTGCGGGATTGCGCCGGGAGCGAGGTCCGTCGGGCTCTCGCCTTATTTCAGCAGGATGGGCGGCGGCGAGCAGTTCTCGAGCGCCATGTCGGTCGTGTCGATGCGGAAGTTCGATTGGCTGGTGTGACGCTCGGCGTGAAACATGTCGAGCGGGTAGACCTTACCCTTTTCGAGGCCCCAGTCTGCCTCGTGGTCCACGAGGACGGCCTCGGCGGATTGCGCCGAATGCAGTCCGCCGAGATCGATCGCCAGGTGGTTGTTGATGAAGACCCAGACGTCATCATCCCCGGTGAACTTGAAGCGGTCCTTGCCGGAGTACTTGAACGTGGCGTGGACTTCGAACGTGAAGTGGAAATTGTTGCCGTTGTCGTCGTTGCCCCAACCGGCACCATCGAGCGGGAAGAACGCGTTGCTCTCAAACGTGCGGATCCCGTTGCCTGTCGGCACGAGGAACAGTGAGAGATAATAGGGCTTGTTGACGCCCGGCACCGAGCGGTACCACTGGTCAAAATTGGCCTTGCTGGTCGTGAACTGGTGGGGACCATCCACGTACACGGGCTTCAGATCTTTGCCCAAGATGGGCTTCACGATTCCCTTCTCGCCATCACCAGTGAAGGTTTCAAAATCCGGATGACCGAGCTTGAAGTCGCGCACGATTCCGACGAGCTCCGCCGAGCAATCGGGCTTGGGCGGCAGTCCGTCTTTGGTGACTGCGGCACCGAGCCGCAGCGCGCCGCGTGCTCCGTCTTCGTTTGGCATGTTCGCCGGGATGACGGAGCTGCCTCCGTTGCCTTGGGCTCCGCTGCCGCTGGCGCCGCTGCCGTTCGTCCCTCCCGTACCCAGGTGGAGCCCACCTCCGGTGGAACTGTCGCCACCAGCCGTGGAGTCGTCGCCTTTGCCGACATCGCTACCGCCGCAGGCCACGGCCAGCAGTGGGCTCGCAAGGATCAAGACGACGCAGGCTCGATGGAAAATTCGGTCGGACATGGGGCTCCAGTGGGGCTGAAGGAGGGGTGACTGTCACTCAGTGTAAACCGTGCCAGGTGTCAGCTGTAGGGTGACAACGATTCCTGGTCCGAATTGGGGTAGCAGTGTAACTTTTCGCGTGGGAGTTGGCCCCCAGTCTGATTTAGCGCGTCACCCGCCTGAACGAGCTCCGGCTAGTGGATTTCGGAAATTGCGCCACGTCAGGGCACGTTCGGCGCGATGCCGCTCGTGGCGCGTGCCGGCACCACCGACTCGGGTTCGACGGCGGCGCGACTCCATTCCGCGTGACGGGCGGAAGCAAGACCCGAGTCCGCGTGACGCGCGGAGGCTAGACCCGAGTCCGTGAAAGCGGCGGAGGCGGCGTCATGGTCGCGGAGGAGCGCGCGGTGAGGTGCCAGTTGGCAACGTCCATCTCGTCAAGCATCGTCAGCACTGTCCCGGCATCATCGGTCACGGGAAGCTCGCGCAGGGAATTGCTGCGCAGCCGTTCGCTGGCCAAGCTGACGTCTTGATCCAAGTGAACGCTGACCGCGGGTTGCATCAAATCGGCAGCGAGCAACCAGGGGATTTGTTCCCGATCGCCCATCACGACTCGGAGCGCTCCCGAAGTCACGAGTCCGAGCAGCAGCCCTTCCGGAGCAACCACGGGAAACACCTCTTGATGCTCACTTCGAGTCAGGAGCTCCAGCATCTCCGAGCAGCCGGTTGTCGGAGAAAAGACCGCGTATTGGCGCGCAGCGGGCAAGATGTCGCGCACTTGGACGCCGCTCAACAGACTGAGCAAAAATGCATCGCGATGAGCGGGTGAGTCGTTGGGAGTCGCGACCTGCGATTCGTACAGATTCACCTTACGCGTAGCGACAACAGAGATCCCCAGGGCCAGCATCAGTGGGACCAAAAGATCGTAGTTACCGGCGAGCTCGCAGACGAGGATGAGCGCACTGAGCGGCACGTTCGCGATGCCTCCGTAGAGTGCTCCCATGCCGACCAGCGCAAAGGCCCCCGGCTGCAAGCGTGGGTCGTGCAGGAGCAACACTGACGCGCGCCCGAAGGCTCCACCAAGCAGCCCCCCAATCGCCAATGAGGGCGCGAAATCCCCCGCGCTGCCCTCGGAACCAATCGTCAACGAGGCTGCCACGAGTTTCGTCAGGGCGAGCATTAGGAGCAGTGCGGGAGCCCACCAGCCGTCTGGTAGCCAGGAAGCTCCGCTGATGGCCATTTGGACCGCCCCGTAGCCGCCGCCGAGCAGTCCGAGTCCGCGTCCCTCGCTCCCCACGTGCTTGCCGACCAGGAGCACGAGCGGGGTCACCAGCAGCCCGAGCGCCAGTCCGCCAAGTGCAGGTCGGAGCCAGCTCGGCACTTTCAATGACGCGAAGAAGCGCCGCGAGAGCGCCAGCGACCGCACAAACAGCGCCCCAAATCCGGAAGCGAGCAGTGCCAGTAGGGCGAACAGCGGCAGGTGGGCCAGTACGAGGGGATAGCCAGACTCATGCCCAAACAGGGTACTCTGTCCGTAGAGCGCGATCACGGTCGAGTAGCTGACGACGCTGGCAAGCACCGATGGGATCAGTGCATCGGCTTCGAATCCGTCTTTGTAGAGAAACTCCACGGCGAGCAGCGCGGCACCGAGCGGGGTGCGAAAGACTGCCGAGATGCCGGCGGCAACTCCCGCCACCAGCAGGATCCGTCGCTCACGGCTGCTCACGCGCAGCAGTCGGGCGATCAGCGAGCCGAGCGCTCCCCCGATCAGCATGGTGGGTCCCTCGCGTCCACCGGCGCCCCCCGAGCCAAGACTCAACAACGAGGCCAGGGATTTTACCCAGATCACGCGCGGACGGATCACTCCGCCGCGATGATGGAAGGCTTCAATCGTAGCGTCCCCACCGCCGCCGCGAGCCTCGCGTGACCAACGCACGAGCAGTCCGCAACCGAGACCTCCCAGTGCCGGGATCAGCACCAGGAGCCAGGGGCGAAAGGCCCGCAGCTGCGCCCTTTCAATGAACTGCTCGCCGTGCGCGCGCAGGGGTTCGTAGCCCGTGGGCACCTCGAGCATCCAGCGCTGCGCAAACTCGAGTGCCGCGAAGAAGGCTGCGCCGACGAGGCCCGCCGCGAGTCCCACCAGCGCTGCGTGGAACACCACCCGCCCGGCAAGCCTGAGATCAAGCGGCGCGGCGGCGTTCAGTCGGTCAGGCCAGTTGCCCGGGCGACGGAACTCACCCAAACGCTTCCAGAACGCGTCCCAGCGCGACGGCTGTTGAGGGACTGGGGGCTCTTGGTCGCCGGGCATCCGCGATAGCTACCACTCACTGTGGATGAAGTACAACGGGTGCTGGATGACGGCCCTCGCGTCCCAGCGTCTTGCAATCATCGGCGAGGGCGCGGCGAGACCGCGTTAGCGCAACTCGCCGCCAGCGGCGTGCGGACCGGGTTGACGCACGCCGCTCACAACCAATAGCGCCAGCGCGCTTGGCTCAGTCGTAATACTCAGCGCCGAGATGCGTGATCATGGGCTCACGCATCATCCAACGCAGGGTATTTTTAAGCTTCATCAGCTGGATGAACAGATCATGCTCCGGATACAGGCCGGGCGCGGTGATGGGGCTCTTGAAGTAGAAGCTGAGCCACTCCTGAACGCCGCGGAACTGCGCGCGCTTGGCGAGATCGAGGAACAGCGCCAGGTCGAGCACGATCGGAGCTGCGAGGATCGAGTCGCGGCACAAAAAGTCGACCTTGATCTGCATTGGGTACCCGAGCCACCCGAAGATGTCGAGGTTGTCCCAACCCTCCTTCGAGTCGCCGCGCGGAGGGTAGTAGTTGATGCGGACCTTGTGGAAGATGTTGCCGTAGAGTTCCGGGTAGCGCTTGGGCTGCAGGATATGCTCCAGCACGCCGAGCTTACTGACTTCCTTCGTCTTGAAACTCTCGGGATCGTCGAGGATCTCTCCATCGCGATTACCAAGGATGTTGGTCGAGAACCAGCCCGACAGGCCCAGCAGGCGAGCTTTGAGGCCCGGTGCGAGCACGGTCTTGAGCCAGGTCTGACCGGTCTTGAAATCCTTGCCGCAGAACGGCACGCAGAGCTGCTTGGCAAGCTCGTGACCCGCAGGGAAATCCAGCGTCAGGTTCGGCGCGCCGTTGGCGTACGGTACGCCCTCCTTCAAGCAGGCCCAGGCGTAGAGCATCGAGTTCGAGATGTTCGGATCGTTCTCAAGCAGCCCGCGTTCAAAGGCCTCGACGGTCTCGTGCACGGCGCTGGCTTCGATGTAGATCTCAGTCGAGCCACACCACACCGCCACCGCGCGGCTGCAGTCGTTGTCCTTGATGAAATTACGAATGTCGGCCCGCAGCAGCTCGACCATCGCTGCCTTGGTCGCGGCCTCTTTGACATGCGGGCCGTGCAGGCGCTTGACGAACTCGGGATAAAACGCCGCCGGCATTGGCTTGATCGCCGCGAGTTCGTCGCGGATCGGATCAAGGTGTTTGGAGTCCAGCACCTGGGCCGTCTTGGCTGCTTCATAGGTGTCGTCAGTAAAGACGTCCCATCCGCCAAAGACGAGTTGGTCGAGCGACGCGAGCGGAACGAAGTCTTTGATCTTGGGAACGTTGTCGTCGGTGCGCTTGCCGAGGCGAAGCGTGCCCATTTGAGTCAGCGACCCATGAGGTTGCCCAAGCCCACGGCGGGCGAGCAGACAGCCTGCGATGAACGTCGTGGCGACGGCGCCCATTCCAGGCAGGAGTACGGCGAGGCGTCCCTCAGCGGGAGCGATGGATTCGGGCTGCTTCATGCAGCGACGTCGTAGCAATATCGGTGCCCAATGGCAATTGTGACTCACAGCAACGGTGCACGACGCCAGGCGCACGTGAATCTCGCGCTCGGCCGGATATTCGGAGCTGCCGCGTCGGGCATGGCCCGCGCTGCACGCAAGACGTCGAAACCGTGCGCTTCACCCGCGAGACCGCTATCGTCGGCAGCGTGACCCTTCGTCACGCCAGAAATTCCCATGAAAACCGTTGATACAGCCGTTCTGCTCGTGGCCGGTGTGGGCTCTCGCCTTCGACCTCTCACTGATCATCTCCCCAAGGCGCTCGTGCCGATCGGTGACGTCAGTATCTTGGCCCGCGCAATCACTGCGCTGCAGTCCGTTGGAGTGCGTCGCTTCGTTCTCGCCACGGGTTTTGAAGCCGAGAAGGTCATGTCGCTCTGTGCCTCGTTGGGCGTTGATGCGGTGGCTTGCCCGAACCCCGTGTTTGATTCGACTCAGAACGCGGTGTCCTTGGCTTACTGCGCAGAGCAGCTGCGTGGACGCGCGTTTTTCAAGTTGGATGGTGACGTCGTGTTCGAGCCCGAGGTGCTGACTCGGCTGCTGGCGAGCGATGCTCCGTTGGCGGTCGCAGTCGACCGCAGCCGCGCACTAGACGAAGAGGCGATGAAGGTACGGGCCGATCAGCACGGCACGATCACAGTCTTCGGCAAGGGGATTCCCTGCGCAGAATCGGCCGGAGAAAGCATCGGGATCGAACGTCTCGATGCTTCGGCGTCCATTACCCTATTTGCCGCGCTCGAGGAGATGCAGAAGCAGGGGCGCACCGAGCGCTATTACGAGGATGTTTACTCCGATTGCCTGGCGCTTGGCAGCCTGACTGCTCAGGTCGTCGAGGTCGGAGATCTGGCCTGGACCGAGATCGACAACTACGACGACCTGGCGGTCGCCCGCAGCCTGTTCGGCGTCGGTTGAGCAGCGAGGGGGCAGAGCCCCAGTCGGGGGCGGCCCAACGGTCGACGCGGCGCGGAGCTCGAAGCCCGTTTCTCGACTGGGCGCCCAGCTGCGAAGCTGACGACGCAGTTCGGCACTGGCGCGAAGGTTGCAGCTATGTGGAGGTGATGTCGGATGTCGGCTTCCAGCTCCAGCGTGAACTACCAGGATTGGGCCAAAGTGGCTCGCTCTCCGGGGGTACTGGTTGGTTGGCGGGTCGGCGCTCGATTGTTCCCCAGGGACTCGACCCTGTGCGGAATTTTCACGGTGTCGCGAAACCGCAACAGCGGCTCACGGAGCGGATACCCGCAGTTCGACGAGCATTTGCGCAAATGGCGCAGCTCGTGGTAATGCCGGCCCCTCTGTGGGCGACGAAAGTAGAGTCGGCTCGATGACGGAACGTCGAATGCTATCGCGAGTGATCGTACTGGCTGCGGGTACTGGGTCGCGTCTTGGTGAACCGGGGACGGACCTGCCCAAGCCTTTGCGTCCGGTGGCCGGTGTGCCGCTGCTCGTGCGCGTTCTTCGCAACCTCCAGTCGGTAGGTGTGCGCGAGGCCGTTATCGTTACCGGCTTCCAGGGGGACCGCGTTCAGCGCGCCCTGGTGGCGGAGCCGAGTCTCGGCATCAAGCTCAGCTTCGTTCGTAACGAGCGCTATCACGCCAAGAACGGTGTCTCACTGCTCGCTGCAGCGGACTACATCGACCGTGAATGTCTGCTCACGATGAGCGACCACCTCTACTCGCCCGAGCTGGTGCGTCGGCTCGTGGCAGCTGAGTTGCCCGCCGATGCCTGTGCTCTTGGCGTCGACCGCGACATCGAACGCTGTTTCGATATCGACGATGCGACCAAGGTACGGTCCCGCGGGGGCCGCATCGTTGAGATCGCCAAGGAGCTGGAAACCTATGACGCGCTCGACACGGGCGTGTTCCGAATTGGTCCGGCCCTGATCCGCGAGCTTCAGGCCGTCGAGGCGCGCCAGGGAGACTGCTCTCTGTCGGACGGAGTTCAGGCGCTGTCGCGCGCCGGCAAGTTCCACGCGGTGGATGTCGGTGAAGTGCGCTGGATTGACGTGGACACACCGCCTGCGCTCGAGCGCGCCGAGGCCATGCTGCGCGTGTTCGGGGACACCCTTGGGGACGAGCCCGGTATGACGTCCGAGCAGGCGCTCGACCCCGCCTCGATCGAGCTGTTCGCCCCGAGCTGGGTGCGCGCGGCTCAGCCGTACCGCGAGGACCACTTCGCCATCGCGGAAAACCGCCCGGTGGTTCGCATGATGTCCAACGAGAGCCCCTACGCCCCGAGTCCTCGGGTGCTGGCGGCGATCGTCGAGGCTGCCAGTCGCGGCAATCTCTATCCCGGCGGCGCTCAAGCCTTGCGCAACAAGTTGGGCGCGCGAGATGGCTTTCAGGGCCGTCAGGTGCTGCTCGGTGCTGGCAGTACGGAGCTGATCGACGCGCTGATTCGCTCCTTCGTCGCCCCCGGCGAGGAAGTCCTGCTCAGCGTACCCACCTTCAGCATGTACGAGGCCCGTACGCGCGTGAGCGGCGGGATCCCGGTCATGGTGCCCATGCTCGATGAAAACGAGCACGATCTAACCGGCATCATCCGCGCGGTGACGGAGCGCACCAAGGTGCTGTTCCTGTGCACCCCGAACAATCCCACCGGGAACCGCATTCCGGAGGAGCAGCTGCGGCGCTTGCTGCGGCTCGGTCTCCCGACAGTGATCGACGAGGCCTACGTCGAGCTGGGGCAGGGCGAGAGCTTTGCCGGGCTCGTGCATGAGTTCCCGAACGCGGTGGTGCTGCGCACGTTCTCGAAGGCCTTTGGTCTGGCGGGTCTGCGGCTCGGCTACCTGTTCGCTCACGAGCTCGTGGTTTCGCTGCTTGAGCGGGTCAAAATCCCGTGGAGCGTCTCGGATGTCACGATGGCGGCGGCAAGTGCCGCGCTCGATGACGTGGCTGAGTTTGAGGCGCGCCTGGCTGAGCTGCGCGTTTCGCGGTCTGAGCTGACGCTTGGTCTCGGGCGTCTGCCTGGCGTGATCGCTCTGCCGAGTGAGGGCAATTTCGTGTTGGCGGACGTCTCCTCGTTCGGAGTGTCAGCGGAGAAGTTCGTTGACGAGGTGCTCCGCGAGGGGTTCCTGGTACGCAGCCTGACCGTCCACCATGCGGCTCGTACCTATGTGCGAATCACGGTCGGCACGCCTGAGCAGAACGCCCGCTGTCTGCTGGCGATCGAACGAGTGGTGGCTCGCCTGCGTCGCCCCGCTCGCAGCACGGGTACCTCCGGCTACTGGGCGACCGCAGGGGACGCCGAATAAAGCGGAACGGATAGCGAATGGGGCTGCTCGAAAGCTATCTCAAGACACTCAAGCCCCTCGAGGTCGAGGAGCCCATCGATGTATGGGTTCATCGACCTCTGGCGTTTGTGCTGGCTAAGGTCCTGTACCCGACGCCGGTGTCGCCAAACTTTGTGACGTTCATGTCGATCGTGTTCGGCATGGTGGCGGCCTATTATCTGTTCTGTCCTGGTCCGCACCACCTACTCTGGGCGGGCATTTGCATTTTTCTGTCGGCAGTCGTCGATTGCGCCGATGGCCAGCTCGCGCGCATGCGGGGAACCTCGTCGGCCTTTGGGCGTATGCTCGACGGCGTCGCTGACGGGGTGGTCTCGCTGGTGATCGTCGTCGGCGGCGGCTGGGTCGTGATCCGTTCACACTTGGGCTCGCCAAGCGAGCTCGCGGTGTTTGTCCCGATGGTGGTGATCACCGCGGTGACGGGCTCGCTGCACACGGGCAGTTACGACCACTATAAGAACCTCTTTCTGAGACTGACTCACGCTCGCTACAAGGAGGGTGAGGACTACGAGTCGGCGCTGGAGCGGCGCGCGGCAACTCCCGAGGCCTCCCAGTCCTTTTTCGTGCGCGTTTCCTGGCCGGTCTACCTCTACTATCTGAAGAGCCAGACCGACTACGTCCGACGCTTCGACCGCTTCACTACGCCACGCCTCGCGGCGCTCCCCGACTACACGCCCGAAGCGGCGGCCATCTACCGACGCCACAATGCTGGCTTGATGCGAACCTGGCGTTGGCTGTTCGGCTTTGGAAGCATGGTGTTTGGGTTCGCGCTTGGCTCGGCCCTAGACAAGCTTGACTGGTACATCGTGTTTCGTGGATTTGGGCTAAATATCCTGTATTTTGCTGTGATGGGTCCGCTGCAGCGCGCTGCCTCACGCGACGCTTTCCGTGAACTCGAGCTCACTCCTCCGTGACGCACGTTGTTCGCGCTGGAGTCTTGGTGCGGTGCCTGCGCGGTGCCGGGCTCGGGCTGCTGCTCCTTAGCGCGACCTCACGCGCGCAGGCCTGGCTCTGGCCCGCCTCTGTGAAGCGACAAGAGAGCGAGCTTCAGGCGAGCGACACCGACCGTCGACGCACTGCGCTCGAGCGGAGCGATGGGCTTTCCGGTGAGGCCGCTCAGCTTCACTTGCAGACGGCCCTTTCCGCACCCGAGCCGGCGGTTCGTATCGCGGCGTTACAGGCTATGCTTAGGCGCGGGCAATGTCCGTCTCTTTGGTCGGAGGACTGGCGCCAGGGCGGCATTGCCGAGCGTCGGCTTGTCACCGAGCTGCTCTCGGTTTGTCCGAACCGCTCCGCAGAGGCGGCGCTGCTGCGCGGACTGTCCGAGCCGGACGAAGAGATGCGACGACTGTCCGCCCGAGCCCTTGGACGACTGTCCGCGTCGGACGTTGGTTGGCCGTTGGCCACTCGCCTCACGGACGCAAGTCCTCGAGTGCGAGAGGCCGTCGTCGATGCGCTCGCGGATCTGGCCGATCCGAGGCAGCTGCCGTCATTGCTCGCTGCGACGGGTGACAGTGATCCGGGTGTTCGAGCGGCTGCGCTTGCTGCGGTAGGTCAACTGGCGCCTGAGCGCGCTGAGAGCGCGTTGACCCTGGGCCTTTCGGATTCGAGCGCAGTGGTTCGGCAGAGCGCTATTCGCGAGGCGCAGTTCGTCGACTCTCCGAAGCTGTCACGAGCGCTCGGTGAGCTCCTTACCGAGTCTCTCACCGTTGAGACGGCGCGCGCTCTCGGCCTGGCGCTGCTGGCGCAGAGCCAGCCGGAGGCGCATCGAGTTCTGCTGCGGCACCTGACTGACGCTGCGCCCGAAGGGCCGCTCTTGAAGGGGCTCCTGCTCGCTTGTGCGGAGCGAGGGGGTGCGCTCGGCAATCTATGGCGAGACTGTCTGCTCGGGCACAGCGAGTTCTCGCCATCGCGCTGCGCAGCTGCTCTGCCTGACGGGCACCCGTTTGGCGCGGAACTGCTCGACTCCCTTGAGCATGCGAGGGTGGAACCCGTTTCGGGACTGCTCGCACTCGGTCGCTGCGCTCGGGGACAGGGGGTCGCTAGGATCCTAGCGGGACTCCGCGCGACAGAGGCCCCAGTTCGACTGGCTGCCGAGCGCGCGATGCTCGGGCGCGTTTCGCGCGGCGAGCCGTCCTACGGATTGCTCGAACCCTTGCTTGAAGCCTATTATGCGACCTCCGGTCGCGTGACTCCAGACGGGTTCGAGCTGCTTTCGGCGAGCGACTCTCCGCGCGCTGTCGGCGCACTTGTGCTGATGGCGACCGGAGTTCAGCGACAAGGCGCCATCAGCGCGTTGGGTCAATCGCGCAGTGGTGCCAGACTCGCGCCGCTACTGAATCTGCTCGACGCACAGCAGCGGTCCAGCGCAGAGCTCGCTGCTCGCTCGCTTGCGGAGCGGCCCTTGGCAGGGGCTCTTGAGCCGACGCGGCATGCCTGGCTGCGCAGTGAGCGTCGTCCAGAGTTGTGGCTGCTGGCGCTCGAGGGCGCGGCTTCACTTGAACCGCAGGCCGCCGTGCTGTTGGCGCTCCCGGGTGCCAGATCTGGCGGGCAGCCCTTCGCGCGGGCAAGTTGGCTGGAGGCACTGGCACGCAGTCCCCATCCCGAGGTCCAGTCCCTACTGGCGGGAGCAATCGCTGGTCCGGTCCAAGAGCGCAGACTCGTGGCGCGCGCGCTTCATGCGCGGAGTCCTTGGTGGCAGTCGCTCTTGCGCGACCCGGACGCCGACGTGCGCGCGGTGGCTTGTCTCGGGCTCTCGGCGACGACGGGGCAGGGCCTCGCGTTGCGGCTGCGCGACTGTGCCAGCGATGCGGCTTTGCCCGTCGCTCGCAACGCGGCTACGGCTGCGGCACTCTGGCTGCTGCGCAGCCAGGGCGTGCCTCCAGTCAGCGACCAGTCGCCACCTGCCAACATCGCAGCCATAACGGCGTCAGCTGTGACCGAACTGTGTCGTGAACTCGAGGATGCGCGCGCACCGATGCGCGCGTCAGCCTTGGCGGCGTTGGAGGTGACGCGTGCGGGCTGCGAGAGTCCACTACTCGGACCGCGCTTGCTTGCCGAACCGGAACTCGAGCTTCGCATGGCAGCCCTGGGTTGGTTGACAGCGCGCGAGTCGGAACTGCAGGCTCAACTCAGCGTGGCGCGCGCTGCGCGTCCATCCCCGGCGACCGCGTTAAGCGTAGGCCCAGCGCGGAGCGCGGAGTCGCTCAGAGCCGAGCTGACGGCGCTTCGGCGCCTGGTGTCGCTGCTCTCCCGTCGCGAGCGTCGCGGATCCGGCGAGCCGCGTGAGGTCCGGCGGCTTGACAAACGCGCGAGCGAATTGCGTGAGTTAAGCTGGGGTCCTCGACTGGTCCCAGCTCCGGCCGCTACAGGCTCGTCCGGTCACCTCGTCACGATGCGTCTGGAGGGGGCGCTTGAGCTCAGCACGGTCTCAGATCCGCGCGGCCTCGTGTTCCTGCCGTCGGTGCCCAGGAGCTGGCGCGCAGAGTTGGACGAACGCCCAGTACGCTGAGCGCACTGGGCGTAGGGCGCGTAAGCGCTGCGCGAACTCAGCCGCCCTTGGCCGAGCAACGCATGTTGCAGGCGAGATCCGCCGGCGCACAGCCACAGGGGTTCTTCTTCGCGGGCGCGGACTTGGGCGTGTCGGAAGCGCCAGAACTCGTGGAGGGCTTGTCGCCGGTACCGGCTGCGGGCTTGGGCTTGCCGGGCCTGCCAGTGTACTTGCCAGGCACTGCCTTGGGCGGCGTGGTGCCGCCGGCGGCGTCTTCGGTGCCCGTCGGCGGGGGCTTGGCGAGGTTCTCGGGCGTGGGTGCGGGCGTGGGGGTCGGCGCTGCCACGACCTGCGTGGACGGCGTGACTACGGGTGCCGGCGGTTCGGGTTTGAGGATGAAGACCAGGGCCAACCCCACCAAAGCAGCGATCGCCACAAGACCAAGAATGAGCGGTGTCTTGCTCTTGGGCTGCGGCATCCCATAGTCAGGGCTCGCGATTGGCGAGGCCGAGACGGCACCAAGCGGCGACCCACCGAAACCGCCGAAGGGAGAGCCCCCGAGGCCACCGAGGGGAGCTCCGCCCATCGCGTCGGGCGCTGCCTGAGGTTGCGACGTGAGTGCCTTGAGATCGATCAGACCCGAGTCGTCACGGCTGGCCGACGCAGCGGTCGCGGCCATGGGTGGCGGCGCCACCGAGGGTCGAGCCGACGAGGTCAGAGCTGACAGAGAGAAGAGCACGCTCGACTCATTGCGCGCGCCGGTCGTGGACGAGCTCTCCGCTTGAGCCTGCTGCTCGTGCGTGGCGCTGGTGGTGACTTCCTCTTCGCTACCTGCAGAGGCGATGCCGCCGAACAGATCGCGACCCGCTTTGGGTGCGATGCGTGCTGCGGCCTTAGCCGGCTCCGGCACCATGCGATGCGCGGCCACCGGAGAGCTTGCCGCAGCGGGCGAGCTTACTGCAGCCCGTGCACTAGCAGCCAGCGGCGAGCTTGCCGCGGCGGGCGCGCTAGCGGCAGCAGGGGCACTGGCAGCGGGCACGCCCGCGTTGAGCGCTGCGACGATCTCTTCCACGTTGGCGAGCGGTGTCCAGTCCGACATGCCGTCGGCCCAGATGTACGTCTCACCCGTGATTTGCCCGGCGTTGTAGCCTGCAACGATGTCGTCGAGCGCCATCGGGCGCTGATCGTTTTCACCAAAATCGACGGTGAATTCCGGACTCGCTGCAGCCGGTGGTGCTTGGTCAGTTGCGCCCGCGTCCGCGGCATCACCAATGGTGACGCTCGGCGGATCGACACGGCCGTCGATCACGATGTTCGCGCCGCACTTACGACAGCGAATTTTCGCAAGACGACTCTGAACCTTATCGTCTCCGATCGAGTACTTAGCTTCGCAAGAAGGGCAGGAGATCTTCAACGTACTGCTCCGAGGTCTGTTGGCTGTTCAGTCGTGACTAATGACCCAGGCGACATCGCAGAGGGGTGGTCACGGATCGGCTCCCACGGGACCCTGGGGTCTCGGGGCGCCCATCTTTTATCAATTCTGTTCAGGATCGCTAGAGTTCGTGCACTCAGGGGAGCGCTTTCCTTGACGAACGGCTCGGTGGCCCGGACCGTTGGGGAGCCAGATGGTTCCGATATGAACTAGGACACGCCAATCCGAGCAGACATTGGTGCCTTTGACGGAATCTCTTGGCAGTTCGGAAATAATCTCGCAATGGAGCTGCGCCGGGGCCGCTTGGGGGCTTGGTGCGCCAACCGGCTTGTCCACGCCGCCCCAACCAACATCGCCTGACACCCCGTTAGCTGTCGCGCGGCGGTTCGGAGGCTGGCAGCGTCTCGAGCGCCTCGAGGCAACGACTGAGGTCCGGACTGGCTCCGCCGTCGTAGCCGAGGGCGCGCTCAAGGCAATGGCGAGCTCTCTCCAGATCCCCCCGTGTGAAGGCGCGCGCGGCTTGCTGTGACTCGAGCTTGGCTCCCGCTGAGCGACAAGACAAATGGAGCTGCGGGAGCGCTGCGGCGAGGTCAAGCGGCGGGGGGATAGAGGAGTCGGTCAGCCGACGTTGACCCGACAGCAGGGCGCGGTTGTAGCGAAGGCGAAGTGTGGGATGTCGCAGCACGCGCTGAGCTTCAGCTGCGCGCTGAAAGACCAAGGCAGTGGCGCGTTGAATTGCAGCCGGCGCGTCGCGGTGAACGTCGGGGTGAAACGACAGAGCAAAACGATGGAACGCGCTCTCGACCGCGTCCGAATTTGCATCACGCTCGAGGCCGAGCAGCGTGTAGTAGTCGAGGCCGTCGACGGCCTCGGCCCAGGCTAAAATGGTCGCTTGGTCGTCGTTCGAAAGGGCCATGCGAGTGGGTGCGGTGCAGGAGAACTCGGGACGACGGGGAGTTGCTCAGGGTTGAGCCGTTAGCCCTGAGGATGGGCGGCTTGACGCGCTACCATGCGAGCGACCTCGTCTTCCGCGGGGGCGCCAGTGAGGCGAAGCTCTGCGAGCGCTGAGCGTCCGGTGAGCTGATCGAGCGCGCGCACCTGGAGACAGCCATCGGAATCGAGTCCGAAGGTGACCGCGATGCGCGTGGCGCCGCGCGGACCCGGGGTGAGGCCACTGAGCTCGATTTCACCGAGCAGGGTGTTCTCTGAGAAGCGCGGAGATTCCCCCTGCGCGACGCGTACGATGACGCGATCCTGTTGGGCACTGGCGGGGATGAACTCACGCGTCCGTTCACAGGGAACCTTGGCATTGCGTTCGAGTAGCGCGTCGCAATAGCCGCCGTGAGTCTCGACGCACAGGCTGAGCGGAGTCACATCGATCAGCAGTGGCACGCCCTGGCGCTTCGGCACCGAGGGCAGGGGCCGGATCGAACCCGCGGGCGCGAGGGCCATCGTGGCCGTCGCGGCGACGTTGGGCGCGACCGCAGCCATCGGCTGGGTCCGTGTCGGCGAATCGTCGCCCAGGCGCGGCGTGTGGGGTGCAACCGTCACTGGTCCGAGCGCGGCTCCGACGCTCGGCACCGTGGGCGCGGTGAACGGCGCTGCAGGCGGACCGGGCAGCACCGCGGGAGTCCCAAGCGGACGCGGCGCAATGCCGACGGTCTGACCCAGGCCCGGCGCTGCCTTTGGGGTCATCGGCAACGTGCCTCCGAGTCCCGCAGGTGCGGCACTTGGCCGCGTAGGACTGGGTGGAAGATCGGGGATCGGTAGCTCGAGTTCCACGTTGTCGAGCGACGGCGGCTCAGGCGCTGGCAAGCGCGCTCCGGGCGAGGTTGCCTCGACCAGATCGAACTCCATGTCCATCAGCTCTTCGGGTTCCTCGGCGATCACCGGAACGCGCGGAGCAGGCGGCACGTCCCGATGAATTGGCATCGGAATGGGTGCAGGTCCGCCGCGTTTGCCAATGGCTGCGGTTCGAATTGCAGACGCCACGGGAGCTGGGGGACGATCGCTGAGTGCGGGCAGGGACGCGATTTCATCTGGCACCGACGCGCGCAGGCCACCGACCACGGGTGGCGGACGCTCGCTCAATGCCGGCAGCGCTGCATCCCACTCGCCCTCGCCGGACAACGCCGTTGACGAAACCTCGCTGTCCGACTCGTCGGGACGCGTGTCGAGGCGCCGGCCTCCCATGCGAAGCGGGAGATTGCCGTAGCGGGCGCGCAGCTCATCAGAGGCGCGGTCTGCGTGCGGGGGATGCGGGGTCGTTACCGCTTCGAGCTTTTCTGTCGGGCGCGAGACGAAGGCTGCAGCCGACTCAGGCTCCGAGCCATGGCTTCCCATGGCGGGTGGCCTCGCGCTGGCGCGCGGAGACTCCGGTGAAGTGATGGTGCGCTGACGCGGGGCAGCGGGACGCTGACTCGTTGCGAGGGTGGGAAGCTCTGCCCCCTCGCGAGTGGGAACCACAGGGGCGGGCAGCGCGGCTTCGCTCTGCGGCGGTGGTTCGATTTCATGAGCCGAGCGGCGATCGAAGGGATGCGCTTGGCCCGCTCCGGCACCGACGAGTGGCAGGTCCGGCATCATGGCGTCGTTGTCAGTCGGATCGCCGAGCCCCATGTTCGTCGAGCGACGTTCGCGGCCGCCGACGCCCGCCAGCGTACGTGGACCCTGACTGCTCCGCTGCATGTCCGACTCGCCGAAACTGCGCGTCGAGGGACCCGTAAGCTCGCTCGTTACGCCTGTAAATTGAGCGGGTGGCTCAACGGGCGGCGCCGAGAGGCGAGCGACCGGCGGCGGCGGCTCGGACTTGCCGAGGCCAGGGGAGGTGACGCTGCCGAGTCGACCAAAGGGGTGAGTCTTGTTGCGGTTCGCGCCGTCACCGAGACCCAGCGAGGTGGTTGGCGGGGCAGGAATGCTTGCGGCGCTGCGGCGCGCCGTCAGGCTGTGCGCCTGGATAGCAGCACCCAGCGCGACGGCCTCATGAGGATTGACATGGGCCTCGACGCGGCGGCCGAAAAACTCTTCGACCCGGGCGCGAACCAGCGGCATTTGCGTCGAACCACCGACCATCAAGACATGGTCGAGATCCTTGACCGAGAGATGCGCGGTCCCAAAGGCCTCGCGACAGACGTCGAACGTGCGGTCGACAATCGGTGTCGCGAGTCGATCGAGCTCGGCGCGAGTCATGGCAAAATCGAGTCCGAGCGGGGAGTGATGCTCGCGATCGAGGTTCTCAAGGCGAAGCGACACCTGCTGCTCGGTCGACAGCCCTGTCTTGACGAGCTCGGCCGCATCCCGCAGGCGGGCGTAGACGTTGGGGCGACTGCGAGGATCGAAGCCATGCTGCGCCGCGAGCTCGTTGGCCATTTCGTCCGCGATCGCCGCGTCGATATCATCGCCACCGAGAAAAGTATTACCGGCGGTGGACAGCACTTCAAACACGCTGTCGGTCAGCGTGAGCAGCGTGACGTCGAAGGTGCCTCCGCCAAAATCGAACACCGCGATGCGTCCGCCTTCTCCCGCACCGTGCCCGAAGGCGAGCGCGGCAGCGGTTGGCTCGTTCAGGATGCGAAGGATCTCCAGCCCCGCAACACGCCCCGCGACTTTGGTCGCCGCGCGCTGCAAATCGTTGAAATTGGCTGGCACGGTGATGACCGCGCGCTCGACGGGCTCGCCGAGCTCAAGCTCTGCCAGGGCCTTGGCCTTGCGCAGGACAAATGCGCTGATTTCCGGCAGCGTGTAGGTCTCATTGCGAACCGACACGAACGTGGCGCGCCCGGGCCCTTCTCGCAGCGTGAAGGGAAATCGCGCGCGCGCTTGCGTGACCTCGGAGGTGTCCCAGGTGCGCCCAATCAAGCGCTTGACTGAGAAGACCGTGTTGGCGGGATCCTCTGGACGTCGATCCTTGGCGGTCGCCCCGACGAGCACCGAGCCACTCGGCATGAACGAGACGATCGACGGGATGAGCGTCGAGCCCGTCTCGTCCGCTAACGCCGTGGGCTGACCATCGCGAACGGCCGCCACCACGGTGTTGGTCGTTCCGAGATCGATTCCTACAACAGCTCCCATGCTTGAGCGTTCCTCGCGGGTACCAGGTGAGTGCGGGGTCTAGCGCGTCAGCCCTCCGTCGTCCTCAGAGGGTTTCCCCGGGGCTTGGCGTCGCTGACTGGATTCAATAGCTCTTCGAGAGCTGCGTCGTACCACCGCTCGAGGGTCTGAGGGAACGGCCACATCCATCCATAGTCAGGCCCAGTGAATCGGCCAATAAGCCAGCGCCGCAAGTCAGGTGAGAGCAGCGCGTCGGTTCCGCGAAGCTCATAGGTCGCGCGCAGGGTCTCGCGATAGGCTTCCCATTCGATTTGAGCGCGGTACCAGGCAAGTCCGAGGGGCAGGGGCACCAGTAAGTACAGGATTGCCATCCAGAGCGTGCCGTACCGGCGTCTCTGGCGCAGGTGCACGCGCTCATGCCGCAGCAGGATGACGCGCGCGAGATCGCTCATCTCGTCCCAATGGGCCGCCAGGTAGAGCCGGTCGCCAATCACCGTGTGGTAGCTGAAGACGTAGCGCCGCTGTCCGCCCAACGTGACCACGAGCAGCAGCAACCCCAGCAGGCGCTGAAAGGGACTCGTCGCCTTGTAGAGTAGGCAGAAATTGGGGAATTCGTCGCGCAATTCGCGCAAAATGGCTTGCGTCAATGGGCCGAGCGCGTCCTCGGGTGACCTGCTCGCCAGCAGCGCAGGGGCGCTAAGCACCCAGCTTGGCTCCGTCAGTGATGCCCCGTCCATTGAGCCAGTCTGCGACCGGCATCGCGCGTTTGCCCTCGGGCTGGACTTGCAGCAGCTCAAGCGTTCCGCACTCCGTGCCCACCAAAATGCGGCGCTCACGAGTGACATGGACCAACCCAGGGGCGAGCTCCAGGTCGGGGCCGACCGCCACGGACAGGAGCTTTAGCCGCTTGCCGCCGAGCAGCGTACTGGCGCTGGGTCGCGGATGCAGGGCGCGCACGCGGCGCTCCAGTGCGAGCGCCGAGCCATGAAAGTCTAGCCACTGGTCTTCATGGCGAATCGGTGGGGCCCAGGTCGCCAGCGATTCCTCCTGCGGCACTGCCGTCAGGCGGGACTGTCCCAGGGCCTCAATCTCCGCTGAAAGCAGCTCCGCAGCGAGCGTGGCAAGGCGGGCCGTCAAGCTACCCGTGTCTTCATCCGCAGCGATTGGGATGGTGCGGCGTGCGAACACGGGGCCCGTGTCGAGACCTGCCTCCATTTGCATCAGACAGACCCCGGTTTCCGGATCTCCCTGAAGGAGGCAGGCCTGGATCGGCGCAGCCCCGCGGTGCCGCGGCAGGAGAGAGGCGTGCAGGTTGACGCAGCCGAGCCGCGGAGCGTCGAGCACTTGCTGCGGCAAGATCCGTCCGTAAGCCAGCACGACGGCCAGGTCGAGCTCGTGGACCCGCAACCAGGCTTCGAGCTCGCCGCTGCGCACCTTCTCAGGCTGATACACCTCGAGACCCAGTTCTAGGGCACGACGCTTGACCGCCGGTGGCTTGGTTGACATACCCCGACCGGCGGGACGATCTGGCTGACAGACCACGCCTACCAAATCCGTTGTGTCGGCCAACGCGTCGAGCGACGCAATGGCGATCTCAGGGGTACCAAAAAACACCGTGCGCACCAGGCGACGCTAGCATCCTCGCCGTCCAGGGGCAGTAGAGCCGGCTTTTTTCTGCGCCATTCGCGACCAGCTCGTCCGGTCGGCGCTCGCCTGTCTCTTTATCGAGCGGACCATGGGCCGGATTGTAAACAGGAATCGACCGGCAGCGCGCTTGACCTGGTGCCATCGAGGTCGCAAATGGGGTGAGTAAGGGCCAAAGGTTCAGGTCCGTGAAGACGGCGAGGTGGAACGATGACCGACAACAAGAAGCCAGCGGCCTCGGACGAAGAGTTCGAATTTAGCGACGAACTCCCCGTTCTACCCATTCGCAATGCCGTGCTGTTCCCCGGGGCTGTCGCTCCGTTTGACGTCGGCCGCGAGAAATCGGTGGCCTTGGTTGAGGACGTGCACAACCTCGAGAGCCCCGTCATCGCGATCTTCGCGCAGCGGGATCCCTCAACCGATGATCCGGGTGGCAACGATCTTTACCCGATCGGTTGTGCCGCGCGGGTACTCAAGGCGCTCAAGCACTCCTCAGGGAACTACTCGCTGATTCTACAGGGATTGACCCGCATTCGGCTGGATTCGCTGTCGCAGTCCTCGCCCTATCTGCGCGCCAAGGTGTCGCGTGTCGAGACGCCGGTGACCGAAGAGGTCGAGACCGAAGCCTTGGCGATGAGCCTGCGGGACGTCGCAAAGCAGGTGATTCAGCTGATGCCGGAGCTTCCGCGTGAAGCCGGCGCTCTGATTGATTCCATCCAGGCGCCCGGCGCTCTGGCGGATCTCGTGGCGGCCAATCTCGATGCACCGGTTGAGGACAAGGCCCAGCT
The DNA here is from genome assembly GCA_038207155.1 of Polyangiales bacterium. GTDB lineage: Bacteria > Myxococcota_A > Polyangia > Polyangiales > Polyangiaceae > FEN-1139. The sequence continues at coordinate 19,093 of JBBRAB010000015.1, read as the reverse complement.
GATCGAGACGATCGAGGTCAAGGAGCGCATCCGAAAGGTACTGCGCCTGCTCACCCGTCAGCTCGAAGTGCTCAAGATGCGCTCGCGCATCAACTCCCAAATCAAGGAGGAGATGGGCAAAAATCAGCGCGAGTACGTGCTCCGCCAGCAGCTCAAGGCCATCAAGGAAGAGCTCGGCGAGGACGACGGAGACCAGGGTGATCTCGACGGTATCGAGGAGCGCATCTCGCGCGCCACCTTGCCGCAAGAAGCCGACTCGGTCGCCCGCAAGCAGCTCAAGCGCCTGCGCTCGATGCAAGTGGGCAGCGCTGAATACACGGTGGTTCGCACCTACCTTGACTGGATCCTGGATTTACCCTTCGTTCAGTCGACCGAAGACAACATGAACATCGCCGAGGTGCGGCGTGTGCTCGACGAGGACCACTACGGCCTCGACAAGGTCAAAAAGCGCATCGTGGAGTACCTGGCCGTCCGCAAGCTCAAGAAGGACAAAAAGGGTCCGATCTTGTGTCTGCTCGGGCCGCCCGGGGTTGGTAAGACCTCGCTCGGACGCAGCATCGCGCGTGCACTCGGTCGCAAATTCGTGCGCATCTCGCTGGGCGGCGTGCACGACGAGGCCGCCATTCGCGGTCATCGGCGCACCTACGTGGGCGCCCTGCCAGGTCAGATCATTCAGGGCATGAAGAAGGCGGGCACCATCAACCCGGTCTTCATGATGGATGAGGTCGATAAGATTGGTCACGACTTCCGTGGTGATCCGAGCGCCGCTCTACTCGAGGTGCTCGACCCCGAGCAGAACAACACGTTTGCGGACCATTACCTAGAGATCCCCTACGATTTGTCGAACGTGATGTTCATCGCGACGGCCAATATCGCCGATCCGATCCCGCCGCCGCTGCGTGACCGCATGGAGATCCTTGAGATACCCGGCTACACGCGGCGCGAAAAGCTCGCGATTGCGCGCCAGCACCTGATCCCCAAGCAGCTCGAGGAGCATGGGCTCACCAAGGAGCAGCTCGACATCACGGACGCCGCGGTGGAAGAGCTGATCGAGCACTACACCCGCGAAGCGGGCGTTCGCTCACTTGAGCGCACCGCCGCGAGCGTGATTCGCGGCGTGGCCGTCAAGGTCGCCGAAGGGGATGACACCCCGCGCGTGGTCGGGGACGAAGAGGCGCTACGCGAGTACCTCGGTGCCATCAAGTACACGAGTGAAGTGGCTGAGCGCACTGAGGAATCGGGCGTTGCGACCGGGCTCGCCTGGACCAGCGTCGGCGGCGAGATCCTCTTCATCGAGGCCACCCGCATGTACGGCACTGGCAAGCTGCAGCTCACCGGCCAGCTCGGTGAGGTGATGAAGGAGAGCGCGCACGCGGCGCTGTCCTATGTTCGGAGTAATGCCGGGCGCTTCGGCATCGCCAAGGATTTTCTCGAGAAGAGCGATGTGCACATCCACATCCCGGCCGGCGCCATGCCCAAGGACGGACCCAGCGCCGGCATCACGATGTTCACGGCTTTGGTCTCGCTGCTAACTGGGATCCGTATCCGCCATGACGTCGCGATGACGGGTGAAATCTCGCTTCGCGGTCGAGTGCTACCGATCGGTGGCATCAAGGAGAAGATCCTGGCGGCCCATCGCGCCGGTATTCGCCGCGTTATCCTGCCTGAGCGCAACAAGGCGGATCTCGATGAGGTGCCCAAGGAAGTGCGTGATGATCTGGAGTTTGTCTGCGTGAACCGCCTCGAAGAGGTGCTCGCGGCGGCGCTCGAAAGCCTTCCCGTGGCCCTACCCGAGCCGGATCCCGCTACGCGCGACGCGGCGCCAGCGCCGATCAACTGACCTAGCGGGGCTCGCTCAAGAGGAACGCCTCTCGACCACTTGGTCGAGGGGCGTTCCTCTGCTCAGCCCAGTTCCCAGAGGCGCATTCCGCCCGTGAGACCGCTGACGTTGGTGAACACCTTGACGTTATCTGGCAGCTCCAGCGCGAGCTTCTTTGCGTTGCCGCCGCCGATGTAGAGCGTCTCGTAGTTGAAGATTGGGCCAAGAACCTCGATCACCTGCGCGATCCGGCGGTTCCAGCGCTCACGACCGATGCGCTTGAGCTCCGCATTGCAGACGCGCTCTTCGTAGGTGGCCCCTTTGCGGAAGGGATGATGGCCAAGCTCAAGGTTGGGCACCAAGCGCCCCTCGACGAACAGCGCGGCCCCAAGTCCCGTTCCCAGCGTGAGCACGAGCTCGACCCCGTGGCCCCGGATGACGCCGTAGCCCTGTAGATCGGCGTCGTTGATCACGCGCGCGGGCTTGCTGGAGATCTCGCTGAGGCCCGTTTCCAAGGCAAATCCCGCCCAGGCGTCACTTCCGAGGTTGGGTGCGGTCCGCACCACGCCGTGCACCACGACGCCCGGAAACCCACAGCTGATGCGGTCAAACTCGGGCTGCTCGTGGATCATGTGCTCGATCACATTGAGCACCGCCTTCGGATGGGCGGGCTTGGGCGTGAGCTCGCGCGTCCGATCGTTGACCGGATGTCCCTCCGCATCGAGCACGAGCATCTTCGTGCCTTCGCCACCGATGTCGATCGACAGCGTACGAAGCGCCGGCGGTTCCGCCGGTGCATGCTTTTTTACGGACGGATTTTTAGGCGTGCGGGTCGGCATCTTCCTAGTCTTTTACCGCGGGAGCGGGGACCAGCGAAAGCAACAACTCGGTGCCGAGGGCTTGCCGCTCCCGACCGGGGTGCGTCAGCCGCCGCGTTTGGGGCTCTTTTGCGCAGAATGTGGTATCCGGCTGGGGTGTGCCCTCCGGCTGAAATCTCCTGCGATCCCGCGCCCCTGGGCGTCTTTGACTCCGGTCTTGGGGGCCTCACGGTGGTGCGAGCCCTCAGCGAGGCCTTGCCTCGCGAGAATGTGATCTATCTTGGTGACACGGCTAGGGTACCCTACGGCACTCGCTCCTCGGAGACCGTCGTGCGCTATGCGCGCGGCTGCGCGCGGGCGCTGACCGAGCGAGGCGTCAAGGCTCTGGTGATCGCGTGTAACACCGTGAGCGCCGTCGCCCTTGAGCTGCTCCGGGCTGAGCTCGATCTGCCCGTGATCGGGGTCGTCGATCCCGGGGCCATGGCCGCCGTGGCCGCGATCTCTGAACTCACTTTTGGTGCTGAGGGGCCCCCGCGCATTGGGGTCTTGGGAACCGCGGGAACGGTTGCTTCCGGAGCCTATCCGCGCGCAGTGGGACGGCTCTCCACGCGGCTCGAGGTGGTCGCGCGTCCTGCTCCGCTGCTGGTGCCCCTGGTCGAGGAAGGGTGGCTCGAGGGTGAGGTGCCCGAGCTCGCCGTCGAGCGCTACGTGCGTCCGCTCATTGAGCAGGGCGCCGGCGTTCTGGTACTCGGCTGCACGCACTATCCGCTGCTAAAGCCGGTAATTGAGCGGGTCGCGGCGCGCGTTGCGGGGCACCCTATCCCGGTCGTCGACAGCGCAGCGGCCACCGCGCGCGTGGTCGTGCAGTACATCGCCGAGGGGCGGATCCGCGCCAGACTCGAGCAGTCCGAGGCACAGCTCGAACTGCTAGTGACCGATTTTCCTGGCAGCTTTGAAGCCATGGCGAGTCGCTTCCTCGGGCGCGCGGTGAGTCGCGTCCAGCAGGTCGATCTCGAGATCTGAGCGACGCGCTGCGCCTGCCCGCCGCGCCGTCGCGGACTAATCGTTTACGCCTTGGCCCGGCTCGGATGCGCAGAGGTAGAGGACGGCCATGCGCACCGCGACGCCGGACTCCACCTGCTCGAGGATGACGCTCTGAGGTCCGTCGGCGATCTCTTCGGAAATCTCCACCCCACGGTTCATCGGACCTGGGTGCATCACAAGCGCATTGGGCTTGGCGAGGGCTAGGCGCTGTTGATTGAGGCCAAACTCGCGCGAGTACTCGCGCACGCTCGGAAACAGCTTGGCACCGAGTCGCTCCTTCTGGATCCGCAGCATCATCACGACGTCCGCGCCCTCGATGGCCGGCTCAAGACGGTCGTAGCTCTCGACACCCCAGCTCTCGATCTGCGTCGGCAGGAGCGTACGCGGACCCGCAAGTCGCACCTTGGCTCCAAGCAGTGGCAGCAGCAGGGTGTTGGAGCGAGCGACGCGGGAATGCAGAATATCTCCGCAAATCGCTACCGTTTTTCCCTCGAGTGTGCCGAGGCGCTGCCGGATCGTGAAGGCGTCGAGCAGGGCCTGCGTGGGGTGCTCATGCATGCCGTCGCCGGCATTGACGATGGCCGCGCGAGATTTACTCGCGACGTACGCGGCTGCTCCCGAGGCCCCGTGTCGGATCACAATCACGTCCGCGTGCATCGCGTCGAGCGTGGCGATGGTATCGCGTAGGGTTTCTCCCTTGCTCGTGCTCGACGAGGAGCCCCCGATGTTCATCACGTCGGCGCCCAGGCGCTTGCCAGCCAGCTCAAACGAGCTGCGGGTACGCGTCGAGGCCTCGAAGAACACGTTGAGGATGGTCTTGCCCCGCAGCGTCGGAACCTTGCGCACCGGTCGTCGAGTGACCTCAAGGAACGTCTGAGCGGTTTCCAGGATGCGTTCGGCGGTCGAACGCTCCATGCCTTCGATGCCGAGCAGGTGGCGCAGTCGTTGGTCCGTCATGAGCGGGTGGAAGGCGGAGGTGGAAGGGTCGGGCTGGAATAGGGGCGCGCCAGGACTACCGTCCCGCCGTCACCCTCATGAATGACGTCGACGCGCTCGTCGACATCGACCTGGACCGCGCGCACCAGGTAGTCGGGCTGAATCGGCAGCTCACGTCCGCCCCGATCCACGAGCGCGCAGAGCTCGATCCGACGCGGGCGACCGTAGTCGAGCAGCGCGTCGAAGGCCGCGCGGATTGTACGGCCCGTGTGCACGACGTCATCAACCAACACGACGCGCTTACCGGCGATGCTGCCGGGGATATCGCTGGGGCCGATTCTTGGATTGGCCAGCGCGGTCGCCGCATCGTCGCGGTACAGCGTGATGTCCACGCTTCCGAGTAGGGTGCGGCAGCCCTCGAGTTGGTCCAGCCAACTGGCGAGCAGCTTGGTGAGCGGTACCCCGCCGCGGCGGATCCCCACGAGCATCAGGGTCTCCCCAGGGCGACTACGCTCTAGGATTTCACCTGCGACCCGACGGAGTCCGCGGGCCACGCTTTCAGCGTCGAGCAGCTCTCGCATCGGAGGGCCGAATAGCATGCGGCCCCCGTGACTGCACGGAGGCCGCAAACTGTGCCGGAAACCCTGGGGACTTAGAGTCGCGGGAGCGGCAGGGACGGGATGCGGCCCGCTGGCACAAGGGGCCCCCCACCGATCGGCACGGGAGTGGGACTTGGCGCGGGGATGACCGCCAGGCAGGGACCAACGCTCATCTCCTCAAGGAAATCATGCGTCTTTTGAACGGAGGAATCCCGGTTGAGGCATTGGGTCGCGGCCACATGCACCGCGGCGTCAGGCACCAGCTGACTGGCGAGATCAACCGTGCCGGCCTCGACGCGCGTGAGCGAACCCTGCGCGCCGGAGGTGAGTGCAAAGTAGTCGTGGCGGTCGAGCAAGAGTTCGAGGCGGGCATCGGCCGAGGTGCGGATCGAGACCTTGTCGTCCGCGATGAACTTGGCCGGGCCAACGAGCTGCGAGAACACCGACTGCATGTGGTAGCCGATCTGGAGATCGAACCCGGATGGCACCTGAACGGAGATGGTGTCCTTGTCGTTCGCGAGGGCCTTGAGCGTCACCTCTCGCCCGTTGTCAGGATTGACGTCGACGGTGAGTAGATCCGCCGTTCCGAGGGTGGCCTTGCTGGTGGTCGGACCGAGACTGAGGTGCTCGACGTCGATGCTGTCGGTTGCCTTGGTGTACTTGGCTTGACCGCTGAACGCGGATACGTTCATGTCCACCTTGTTGACGCGGTCGGGGCCGTCCGTCACCTGGAGATTGAACATGGTCTCGACGAAGTCCTCAAAGAACAGCTGAATTCGGGGATTCTGGGCGTTAAATCCGAAATTGAGCAGGCTCGCACCGGCGTCTGCACTCGCCGAAATGAGGCGCGGAGACGGGGCCACGTGGAGCTGGCTGGCCTCCTTCACGCCATTGTTGCTCCAGGCAACGTCGAGCGCATCGGTGAGCGCGACGAGCGCGTTGACCGATGCGGCGCCAGTGAGGTTCAGCGAGGCTGAGAGCTTGCCCGAAGCGCTGTCCACCAGCCGTCCCCGCGTGATCGTGACCGTTGGGACACCGCTACCTGAGCCGCCTGAGCCGGCAGAGCTCGACGTCGACTTGGTCGTGATACGGCTCAAGAAGGCGCCAAACTCGACGTTGGCCGCTGCGTGGTCGGCAAACAGGTTCCCGTCGAGCACGACCAGCTTGTCCGGATCCATCATCACCTGGATCCGCAGGTTGTCCCCGCGATCACAGGCCACCCGACTCAGCTTGGTGCGGACCGGATGCAGCTTGTTATATGCGAGGCATTCGTCCTGTTCGACTTGGTCGTAGGCGCTACCCGAGTTCGGGCAACCGGCATCTGGCGCGGAAATGAACGTCACGCTGCTAGCGTCGGTGGTCTCGATGTGCGTCGGAGCGATCAAGCTGTCGCGCAGGTCTTGTTCCGTCTTGGAAAGATCGGCCAGCGCATCGTCGACGAAGCTCGAAACGTTCTTCTCGTAGCCAAAGGACAACAGGCGCGCCAGGGTGCGCGAGCCTTCGATCGGTCGAAGTGAGGCGAGGACGCCGCGAGCCAAGAGATCGAAGTTGTGCACCGCGATGTCCGCGGCCGCCTGCGGAGTGAGAGTGCCACAGGCCTCGGTCACGATCGGCGTTGGGGCCGTCGGCTGGTTCGGATCCTGAGCGACGTCGGGCGAGCTCGTGTCGTCCTTACACCCGAGCATCAGCGCAGGCAGCGCAAGCAGGCAGGCCAAACCAAGCGGGTGTCGGAGTCTTCGAGTTGAGTTCATGGGTTTCCCTCCGCGGCCACGTCGCCGCCGGTCTGGCGGTGAGCACGTTGTGTGCCACTGACGGAGCAAGCCCCCAGATAGACCAAATCCCCGGCGGACTGGTACGTCTGCCAGGGATTCGACTCCCGCCTCAGTTTGCTCGCCTCGGTGTCCTGGCTAAAACTATGGGTTATCTACCGATCGCACGCCATTACACAGGCATTGCAACCAGTTGGCCGGGCGGGCCTCCCGCCGCGCCTGCGGGCATCCCCCGAGTGTGCCTGGGTGTCACAACCTGTGACAGTGACGCCCTCATTGGGCGCGCCAGCTCTGTGCCGGCTGCGCCCAGCGCCGCGCTCGGCCTAGTGCAGCATCTTCTTGCGATCGGGCGGGACGTCGCGTCCTCCCGGGATGACCTCGAAGCGCTGTCGGGCCCGGCTGCGCGCGCGACCGTCGCGCTTGGCTTCCGCGTCGAGACGGTCGAGCTGCCAACGCAACCAGCGCCGGCGCAGCGGGGAAGCGTCCGAGCCAAAGAGCCAACCGGCGAGCATCCCGGCAAGCGGGGCGATCTGTCCCGAGGGGCCCATCGCGCGCGCCAGCACGAGGGCGAGGTTGAGCGCGACGATCAGCCAGATCAGCGTGCGCCCCGTCACCGGGATGATGAACGCGAACATCACTTGACGGTCACGTAGCGTGAGAGCAAACGCGACCATGAGCGCGTCGAGCACCGGCATCGTGCCGAACCACAGCGGGGGCACCAGCTCCTTCGCGATGGAACTCGGGAGTAATAGCTCCAGCCCGACCGACAGCGAATAGGCGAAGATGGCGCTGCCACCGAGGAACCACAGCAGACGCGGCGTGCCCCAACGTTGCTCAAGGGGTGGAGCGATCAGGTACAGACCGAGCAGCGCGAAGGCGATGTGCTGAACGCCCTCAGACGAGATGGGGTTGTGTAGGAGCGGCGCGGTCACGAGCCGCCAGACCTCGCCATGCACGATGGCGCTCGTGTTGCCCGCCAAGGCCCGGAAGGCCCGATCCGAGGCGCCGCCCCAGTTGATGCCGACCGCAAACACGATCCAGAGGGCGAGCAGTCCGAGCATCACCCCGGTGAGCGCGCGGCTCGGTCGGGGGAGGCTCGCTCGTGGTTCCAGCTCGTATCCTGCGCTCATGAGTGATGTCCTACCGTTCCTCGACGATTGTGGCAACGGTGTGTCGCCCTGGGACACCTGAAGTCCGCCGGGGCTTGGTTCCGCGCCGGCCCAATCCAAGGCGCGCGATGGGGTCAGCCGGCGCCTGGGCTTAGCGCGGCAGACATGCGTGCAGAGGGGTCACACGGTAGTCGAACGCAATCGCGGCAAGGCCCGAGGGCGCGTCACCCTGGGGCGCTCCACCGGTGCCAGCAGCCCCTGCGGCACCGACATCGAGCGAGCTGAGTGCGCCAAAGCAGCGCCATCGCCAACGTGGGGCGAGGACTTCGTGGGTGCACTTGCCGCCCGTGCGCCGGGTAACCGTGCCCTCATTGACGCAGTGGTCGAGGGTCTTCGGATCCCCATCCTCGTCGGCGTAGCCGTCGACGTCCACGACGTAGGCATTGCCAGGCACGACGTCACCGAAGGCCAGTGAGAGGTCACAGCTCGTGAGCGGAGCTGCGCGCACGGCGAGCGGATAGGCGAGTCCCGTGCGGCCAGTACCGTCGTCGCTGACGTCCAGCAGGCGCGCCGTGTAAGTCGCAAAGCCATGGGCGGTGCCGCAAGCCCTGTCGCCGGGAAAATCCTGGGGCTCGACCGCGATGATCGGAAACGCGTCGGGAGTCCCGGTGGCGTCCGTCGCAGTGCTGCAACCGCCGAGACCTCCGAGGGCGACGAGCGCGAGGAGGCACGAGCAGACGGTCGTTCGGAGGGGAGTGAGGTTCGCCATGGCTTGGGTGACAATCGCAGTGAGCTGCGCCGGGGGGATCTAGCCGATGTGCGGACCGAGAGCCACAGTTGCGAGCCAGCTCGCGCGCCGCGCCGACTTGCGTCGCGAGCGGCTCAACGGCCGTCCCGCGCTCATTCCGTTGGGAGGTAGCGTCGGCGGTCGCCCGCTGGTTCGACCGCGACCAGCTGCTCGCCGCGCAGAACGAACATCGCCACCGAGGCTGGGAGGTCCCGAGGCACCCCCGCGGGTTCGAGGGAGTTGCATTTACGCGCCAGCACGATGGTGTCGCGGCTCAGCTCGACGGCGGTCTCGCCGTTGCGCTGCCCGAATCGAACTCGTACCGGGACGCGCAGCTCGCTGCGACAGAGCACGGGTGGGCCGCGCCGAAGCTCGAAGCGCTCCTCGATCGTCAGCTCCTCGAAGACCTGACCCTGCTGCGCAAAGTCGAGCTGAGTACTCGCCGTCAGGGTGGCGACGGTCAGGGGATGAGGCGATTCGTAGATGTGACGCTCGTCCCAGCGACTCACCCAGTGTTTGCCGAGCTGAGCCAGCTCCTCTTGCGGGGTGACGCGCGCGGCCTTGGGCGGGGGACGATTCTCCTCACCACCACAGGCCAACAACGCGAGCGCGAACAGCGAGAGGTAACGAGACTTCATCAGATGACCCCTGTAAACCAGCCTGCTGCGGCTGCCACGCCGAGATCGCCCCCTGTGCTCGACTGGGTACCGCCAGTACTGCTTGCCGCTCCGCTGGTACCGCCGGCTCCCCCGGTAGCAGTCTTGCCGCCGGCGCCGCCGGCGCCACCCGTCACTTCGGGGGTCGGAGCGGGTTCGGGGGGGATGAGGAAGCCGCAGTCGACGAGTGTCTCGGGGCGCTGAAGCGTCTCGCAGACCGTCATGACCTCCGTCGTCGCTCGCTTTAGCGAGCACTGGCTAACGTTCGCCTCCTCTCCGTATTTCAGCGCGCAGCTGGAGAGTGCTCCAATCGACTGCACGCAGCGGTGCAGCGTCGGCGCCCCCGGAGGCGCGTTCGTGGCGAGTCCGTGCAGGCACTGATCGCGGTAGAACCGCTTGCAGGCTGCCAGGTCGCGGATCTGAAACAGATCCGGACAGGCCACGGCCGCTTCGCAGCGTGCGTTCTCGAGCTCTCGGCAGTCCTCCACACCGACGGCCGCGGTTCCGCAACCGGCGATGGCCGCGACGAGCCATAACCCAAGACGGGAGTCACACCACCGAGTCATGCCGGTCGACCTAGCACGCCAGTCCCCCCTGCGGCGAGTTTCTCGCTGATTTTTGGCTGCCAGAGCGGTACGGTGGCGCGCCCATGACCGCGACGATGCTGCTCTGCGCCGGACTCGGAACGCGACTTCGGCCCCTGACCGACGAGCTGCCCAAGCCACTGGTGTGGTTGGGGGAGCGACCCCTGCTTGCCAGCCTGCTGACCGCCCTTGAGCCGTCTCTGGTTGGGGTCGTCGTGGTCAACACCCACCATCTGTCATGTGAGCTCGAGGCCTTCGCGGCCAGCTGCGGCCGTGAGCTGCGGATCTCTCACGAACAGGAGCTGCTCGGGACGGCCGGGGGCGTGCAAGCCGCGCGTGAGCTGCTGGGTCCGGGGCCCTGTCTCGTCTGGAACGGCGACATCCTGACCCAGCCAGAGCCCGCGCGACTGCGGCAGGCCGTCACCGAAGCCCCGCTCGCGCTCGCCTGCGTCCCGCGTCCTCAGGGCGAGGGGACGCTCGGTTGCGATGACCGTGGCCGGGTCGTGCGGTTGCGAGGGCGCTCGTTTGGCGCTGAACAGCGCGGCGCCGATTTCGTCGGGGTCTCGATGCTTTCCGAGGCGGCCCGTGAACTATTACCTGAACGCGGTTGCCTGATCGGTGATCTGGCCATTTCTTTGCTGGAAAATGGGCAAATCGTGCAGGCAGTGGAGCAGCAAGCGGGCTTTCGCGATCTTGGCTCACTTGAGAGTTATCGCGAGGCTCACTGGCAATGGCTCAAGGAACACTCGAACTCCGAGGGCGGGAGCTTCTGCGGCCCGCGCGTGCAGCTGAGCCCTGGCGTGATCCTTCGCCGCTGCTGCCTCGGCGCTGGCGCGGTGGTGCGCGGACATGGGCTGCTCAGCGACGTGATCGCCTGGCCCGGCGCGCACCTCGAGGCGCCGCGGAGCGGGCAGATCGTGACGACGGCGGGACGCGTGGCTTAGCCGGGCGATGCGCGCTGGGGCTGCTCAGAACGCTACGAACTCAAGCGAGCTGCGAGCGGTCTGAGTCTCCGGGTTGACGCCACCGATCAGGGCGAGTTGTCCGGTTGGCAGTGCGACCGCGCTGGCACCAGAGCGAGCCTCACGCAGCGCGACCTCGGTCAGCTTGGACCCATCGTAGCGGTAGAGGCGGGTCACGCCCTTGGGATCCTCGCCCACGAGTAGCTGGCTGCTGCCAGAGCCGTAGACGCGGACCGCGTCGAGCTCGAGATTGAGCGCTGGCACCGGCTCTGCGACGCAGGCCTTGCTGCAGTCGAGGGCGTAGCGCAGGGTCGGCGCGGCCTTACCCGTGGCGAGCCGCCCGCCGAGCCGGAGGACATGGGTGTCATCCGCAACGAGGAGTCCGGCACCGCTCGTCGCATCCGGCGGGTAGGGTAGCGCGGTGAGTCGCTTGGCCGCGCCCTCGAGCCACTCGAGACCGGCGCCTGTCTTGCTCCCGGCGACCAGCACGAGCCCGTAGCCCGGAACCAGGGCCGCGGCCGCGCCTTGTCGCTCCGCGGTCAGCTGATGCGAGACAGGCGCCTGCGCGGTCGTGATGTGAACCACCGCGGACGAGGCGCTCGTCTGGCGCGCAGGACCGATGAGCCAAGTGCTGGCGTCGGCGTCGGTGAGGGTGATGCCGCCGGCTTGACTCGACCAGTCCTTGAGAGAGCTCGGCGCGAGCAGGGCCACGGAATCGCCGGTCGAGGCATCGAACACGACCGCGTCAGCGCCGGAAATCCCGAGGCCGTAAATATCGGTGAACGCTACAAATGGGCGAAAAAGGCAGGGGGGATTGGGGCAGGTCAGTGCGTCGAGCCCATTGGGCGCCGCGACGTGACCGAACCAAGCGAGGTCGTAGCCGTCGGTCGCGACGCTGCTCGCGCTCTCACCGGCCATGGCCCACAGCACATGTCCCCCGATCAGGGTGACCGCGGGGTGCTTGCCAAGAGTCAGCTGAAAGCTCCCGGCAGGCCGCGTCCCGATATCTCGGCGGGTCAGCAGCCACGGAACCTCGGTTCCAGCCATGTCCGAGTCGACGATCGAGAGACTGCTCGCGACCAGCAGAACCTCGCCACTGCCGTCTGTCCCCGTGAGGGAATAGACCCCAGCTTCGCTGGCGTTGAGCTCGAACTCGTCAGGGACTTTGGCTTGGTCGCCGAGCTTGGTGACCTTCCCGGACTTCGCTACATGCTTTGACTGGAAGCGGGTCACGCGAGGCGACCGCGTTAAGGTGTCCGTCTCTTGCCCCATCGTCGGCTTTAGCTTACCGGCAGGGACCGAGTCCGTGCCGCAGGCGTTGAGCATCGCGAGGAGCAGGGGAAGGGCGGCCAGTGGACGGTTCACGACGAACGAATACTCCGCCCCTCCGGCCCGTGCCAGAGCACAAAATCTCGCTCATCGCTGCGTCATGGGAGTGCTAAAGGCCCGCGGCATTGGCTCTTGTGCAACGGATCCTGCCCATCACCCCCAGCTTGGAGTGGGTGGCCGCTCGGCTCGCCGAGGGGCGAATGCCCTTCGTCATGGCGAGTGATGTGATCGGCGAGACCGCCTTTCTTGGCTGCGATCCCTGCGAATCGAGCGAGGCCTGGGATCCGGAACCCGGGCTTGCACTCTGTCCAACCCTACCAGCCGAGCTTGGCGCCGTACCGCGCTGGGTCGGGCTTCTGCCGTACGAAGCCTGTCGCCCGCTCGAACGCGGCTTGGCCTCCGACCTTCGTCCCGAGGTGTCTCTCGAGCGGCCCCGTTGGTGGCGCTACGGAGCGGTGGTTCGACTCGGACGCGACCTGCGCTTGCTCGGGGATGACCCGAGCGCCGTCGATGCACTGGCCGAGCGCCTGCTGGGCGGAGCGACGCTCTCGCAGGAGCGCGCTGCTCGTTGGGCGAAGGCTGCCCAGTTTGGCGCCGTGTCCGTGGACTCGGACGAGGCCCATGTGGCGCGGGTGCGGCGGGCGCTGGAACTGATTGGGGCCGGCGAGCTCTACCAAATCAACCTGGCTCGGCGCTTTCGGCTGCAGGTGAGCGGGCGCGGGGCGCAGCTCGTGTGCAGTCTGCTGGCGCGCTCGTCGGCACCCTTTGGGTTTTCGCTCGATATGGGCGAAGATGGCAGCGTCGCAGGTAGCTCACCCGAGCTCTGTCTGGACCTCGCGCCGGACCGACGGCTCCTCACCTGTCCCATCAAGGGCACGCGCCCGCGCGGGGCGTCAGCCGCCGACGATGCGCGATTGCGCGAGTCCCTCGCAGCCGATCCCAAGGAGCTGGCGGAGCTGGCGATGGTGGTCGATCTCGAGCGCAATGATCTGGGGCGCGTGGCTGAGGTCGGCAGCGTATGCGTGAATGAGCCGGGGCGAATCGAGACCCACTCGACGGTGCACCACCGGGTCGCCCGCGTGACAGCCAAGCTACGCCCTGAGGTCACTCGCAGCGAGCTGCTGACGCAGTTTTTGCCGAGCGGCAGTGTGACGGGCACGCCAAAAAGGCGGGCGATGGAATGGATCGCGGCCCTCGAACCCGAGCGCCGCGGGCTCTACACCGGAGCCTACGGCTGGCTCGCTCACGATGGCGGTCTGCGCCTCGCCATGGCCATCCGAACCCTCGTCACGGGGGGTGATGGTCAGGCCGAGTACTGGGCCGGCGGAGGAATTGTTGCGGACAGCGTTCCGCAACGCGAGACGGACGAAACCCGCTGGAAGGCGCGGCAAATTGGAGTCTCGGCCGATGGGCGGCCGAGTGACTTCAGTGCCAGCGACTCCCGCGATGACACCCACCGGGCTGCAGAAAACTGGGCCCGTTTGGCGGACAGCGCTACCGAAAGGGACCGTACCCATGGGTCTTGAGCAGAAACTCAGTGACATCCTCGACATCGCCCTGGCCGATCTTGTCGCGTCGGGCGAGCTTGCTCGTGAGGTCGTCGCCAAGACGCGTTATTCCGTAGAACCGCCGCGCAAGGGTGGCTCCGGGGATTGCGCCACCAACGTTGCCTTGGTCCTTGCCAAGCCCGCCGGAAAAAACCCGCGCGAGCTAGCGGCCCTGGTGGCAGAGCGTCTGCGACTGGCGCCTCTGGTGGCGCAGGTCGAGGTGGCTGGACCCGGGTTCATTAACGTCACGTTCGAGCAGGCGGCGTTTTACGCCCTGTTGCGTGAGGTGCTCGAGGCCGGGGACGCCTACGGCCGCGGTCGGGCAGCGACGGGTCAGCGCGTCATGGTCGAGTTCGTCAGCGCCAATCCGACTGGGCCCCTGCTGATCAGCCACGGCCGCGGCGCCGTGCTCGGCGACGTCGTGGCGCGCCTGCTGGAAGTGACCGGACACTTGGTCACGCGCGAGTACTACATCAACGACTTTGGCAATCAGGTTCGCCTGCTTTCGGCCAGCGTGCGCGCCGCGGCTCGTGGCGAGCAGCCGCCCGAGGGTGGCTATGGGGGCTTTTACGTCAAGGAGCTGGCCGATTCGATCACGGCGCGGCGTCCCGCCTTGCTCAGTGACGAGCGAAATGCCGAGCTGACGCGTGAGTGCATCCTGCTGATGTTGGAGGGCATTCCAGGCTCGGAGCTGCTCGGCATCCGCGAGACTCTGCGCAAGATGGGGATCTCGTTCGATGTGTGGACGAGTGAAGACGGACTGCACCGCTGGGGCAAGGTCGAGCGGACCCTTGAGCGTCTCGCTGCGCGCGATCGCATCGCGACCCAGGAAGATGGCAGCGTCGTGTTTGTCACCGGTGGCGATGACGACAAGGATCGCGTCGTACGCAAGCGCGACGGCGACACCACCTATTTCGCGAGCGACATCGCGTACCACGATGACAAGTACAGTCGCGGCTTTGAGCATGTGATCGACGTCTGGGGTGCTGATCACCATGGCTACGTGGCGCGCGTGCACGCGGCCATGGAGGCGCTCGGACACTCGCCAAAGCAGCTGGAAATTCTGCTGTTTCAGCTGGTCAGCCTGATGCGCGACGGCAAACCCTTCCGCATGGGCAAACGACTCGGCAACCTGATCACCATCCAAGAGGTGCTCGAGGAGATCGACGCGGCCGTTGGCAACCCGCATGCGGGTCGAGACGCTGTTAGGTACTTCTACTTGTCACGCAAGCAAGATACGCCGATTACCCTCGATGTTGAGCTCGCGAAAAAGCAGCGCAGCGAAAATCCCGTATTTTACATTCAGTACGGCCATGCGCGACTCTGCTCGATTCTGCGCAAGGCAGAGGACCGGTTCGGTCTTGTGGTACCACGGCTTACCGATGCACTGGCGGCTCGCATCCAGCATCCGCTTGAGCTCGCGCTCGTGGCGCGACTCGGGCGCTACCCGACCGTGATCGTGGAAGCGGCAGAGCAGCGCGATCCGCACAAGATCGTGGTTTACCTCGAAGAACTCGCTCAGGCGTTTCAGAGTTACTACACCCAGCTCCGCCAGGAAGGTGACTCGATCTTGCCGCGCGACCGCGAGTGCACCGACGGTTGGCAAGCGCGCTGGGACAAAGACAAGACACTGGCGCGTTTGGCCTGGGTGCAAGCCATTCGCACAGTTTACTCGAGCGGTCTGGCCCTGCTCGGACTCGAAGCCCCCGAGCGTATGGGGCAACGTGATGATGAAGAAGAGGAGGTTGTGGCGGGGGCTTAGCCCGGCGCGCAACCTCAGAGCTC
This sequence comes from Polyangiales bacterium, assembly GCA_038207155.1. GTDB lineage: Bacteria > Myxococcota_A > Polyangia > Polyangiales > Polyangiaceae > FEN-1139. Next base: position 3,349 of record JBBRAB010000015.1, on the reverse strand, counting down.
GGAGAGCCTATGGACTCGGTGAACCTTCGCAATCTGGAACAAATCCGCGAGCATGAAGCGCGACCTCGCGCCGGGCGGCTCGGTGCCCTCGTGATGGCGTCGGTGGCGGGTGCTGCGATCGTCGTGGGACTTGTCGCGGCGAGTCGTCGCTCAGGGCCGGCGCGCACTGCGGCTGAGGACCCCTTGGCTCAACTGGCGACGCGACAGCCGACTGTTGCGGCCGCGCCCGACCAGCTCGAACGTCGCGAGGTCACCTTTCCTAACGTCCTGTCGGACGCGACCAAGCCAACCACCGCCCTCGCGGTCGTGCGTGACGAGCGCGGTCGATTGCTGGCGGCCGGTTCGGCGTCGCCGCTGACCGGGGCGGAGGCGGCGCTGCCGCTGCCGCCGGGGATCGAAGCGCGACCTTTGCCAGCCGGCGATCTATTGTCCGCGACCACGGTCACCCAGCAGCCCAAAGACGATCTGACTCGCATGGCCGTCACCCTCTCGAAGGTGCCCGACGATGCGGAACTGGTGTCGGAGGGCAAGGACGGTGGTTTTCAGCTGCAGGTGGCCAGCTTTCGCAGTGCAGAGGATGCTGACAGCTTCGTCAAGGATCTCCGCAAGCGCGGTCATCACGCCTATCGGCAGGCGGCCTACGTGCCCGATCGCGGCCTGTGGCATCGCGTGAGGGTGGGTCCCTTCAAGACCAAGTTTGAAGCAGTCACCTACCGCAGTAAGCTGGAGAAGGCCGAGAAAATAGCCGGATTTGTGATTGATCCGGAGCGCCAGCGCCGTGCTGCCGAGGACCGGGAGAGCGGTCTGTCCAATCGAGAACACCGTCGACCGAAGAAGGACGACACCTAGTCAATAGCCTGAGCGCGTGCAGCGCCGTTGACGCACGCGCTCAAGTCGGTTCGCAGCTCACCGTACTCGGGTCGCTCAACTGCCCGGTCTTTTGCGCGAGAGCTGCTGGCGCACGGCTTGCCCGACGCTGGAGGGGACATTTTTGCTCCTCCCGAGCATTCGGAGATCTGAGTCCCGAAGTAGCGGAATCAGGCGCGATGCGAAGGTAAATGGCGTGCGCGGATTGGTGACCAGGTTGTACTTGACCTGATAGTTGCGCGAGAAGTCGCGCGACATGGCGAGGTGCCGCAGCACGTCCTCATGCACCGAGCGACTCGCCGAGAGCAACACCGCGTCGGGCTCCTTGAGCTTGGGGCTCTTGACGGCCGAGTTGGCGACGAGTCGATTGCTGTCGCGTGCCAAGAGCTGAAGTTCGGCTGACGAAGTTGCGAGCATCGCCATGCGGATCTTTTGCGCGATCGAGGCCTGCCCAATCTTGATGTGCAGGGGGACGAACTTGGCGCGCAGGAGTTCTTCGCCCTCCTCGTTGAGTTCGTGCGTTTCCTCGACCGGCGCCGTGGGATCGGTGAGCGATCGGGAGAGCTCGACGGTCTCGCGAAACAGTACATCGTCGTAGGTGGGCTCTTCGCTGGGCTCCGGGATCAACTCCTCGAGCACGGCCTGCGCGGCTTCTTCGAACGCGGGGATGGCGAGCTTGATGTCGTTGCGAACCGCGAGCTCGACAAGCCTGGTCGAGGTCGACATGCGAACGGCGGGGTTCATATACAGCTTCTCGATCACCACCGGAAACTGCAGCATTTTCTGCTCGTTGGTGGCGATGAGTTCGCCGATCAGCTCGCTTGCGCGCTCTGCGAGGCGTTCAAGGGCGTCTCCTGTGAGACCGGGTTGTCGCAGCAGCTGTTCGACGATCGCGGGCTGATCGCCGAGCACCGACGCCAGAACATCCAAGACCGGTGATTGCAGTTCTTCGGCCAGTGCGCCCTGCAAAATCGCCGGCGGCAGCTTGAGTAGCGTCGCCTTCGCAATCGCCGCCAGGGCTTCATCGTCGTCACGACTGAGCGCAGCGACAGCACTGATGACATCGGGGGGTTTGACACCCGGAAAAACGCCGCGCGCCGCCATGGTCCGCAGGGGCGCAGGGGCGTCGGGCGAGAGTGCCTTTTGTACGGGTGGCGCGAGGCGCGCGAGATCGAGTCCTACGAGCATGGGCTGTCCCCGAGCCTAGCGGGCTCGCGCTGCGATAGCGACGGTCCTGTGAGGTCCCAGCAGCCAAGTTCTGCCATCGGCCCGAGCGCTGGTGTGGGCGTACCGCAACCGTCACCCGCCAAGTGAGATACCGAAATTATCGTGGACCAGGGCGTCGGCCGGGCTGGGACACCGCGGGGTTTACTCGTCTGGATCGGCCGAAACGCGCTGGGGCCATGGCATCCTCTCAGTTCGCGAGCTCACCTTCACTATTGCGGTCTTTGGGCCGGCGGAATATCTTGTAAGCCTTGCTGTTTTGCACGTTTGAACGGCGTGCATTCGACCTCTAGCCCGCAGTCTCAGGAGAATCCAAACGATGGGGATCATCGATTTCGTCAAGGGTGGCGTGCAGCGGATGGCCATTGCGCGGCCCGACGCCGCCAAGGCCAAGGTTGTCTACAAGCATCCCGACCAAAACGTGCCTTTCTGGAGTCAGCTCACCGTTGACTCGGACGAGGTTTGTCTGTTCTTCAAGGATGGGCAGTTCCGTGGCGTGCTCGGCTCGCAGGGCTCACCTCATACCCTTCAGACGCAGAACATCCCGTTTCTCGGGACGCTGGTGGATCAGTTCACCGGTGGCAACATGTTCATCGCAGAGCTGTTTTTCGTCACAACGAGCCCGATGTATAATCAGGGTTTCGGTGGCTCGATCGGCTCGATGCGAGATGCGGAGCTCGATCTCCCCGTGAGTCCGCGGGTTTTTGGAACCTACTCGTTCCAGGTAGTCGATCCGGTTCGGTTCGTGATCGAGTTCTGGCGCCAGCGCGGTGGTGACGCCGAGACAGTGCTCGACTGGGTGCGCGACATGCTGCTGATGGGCGTCAAGACGACGCTGCGTCAGCTCATGAAGAGCGGCGAACTCACCATGATGGATCTCGGCGGTGCGGGGCCGGACGTGGCGCGCGCTATCGTGCAAAATTGCCCTGATATGAGCAATATTGGAGTTCGGGTGCTCCAAGTCGCCGCGCTCAATATCAACCTGACCGAGAAGGATCTCGAGCGCATCAACGAGTTCCAAGAGCAGATTGTTCAGGCCAAGGTCGACGCGCGCCGCGCCAAAATCGGCGTGGACAAAGCCTCCGCGGAAGCCCAAGCGCGGCAGTATCAACTCGATCAGGAGTTTGCCAACCGAGCACGCTACCTTCAGCAGCTCGACATGAATCGTTATCAGCAGTTCGCATCTGCCGAAGCGGTGATGGGGCTTGGCCAGGGCATGGCGCAGAGCGGGGCGCCCGTGCCAGCAGCAGCACCAGCC
>JBBRAB010000014.1:0-115064 GCA_038207155.1 Polyangiales bacterium | reverse complement strand
CAATGCACGTGGGTTACGAATGCGAAGTGGCCGCACCCTCAGAATGCTGGTCGATCCCGCTCCGCCACCAACGCGTCCATCCACGGGGCGCCGGACCAAGTCCATGGAGCGATTTCATCCCAGCTAGCCGAAGGTCCTGACGGTCACGCGACGCTGACCAACCGTGAGGCGCGCGATGGGACGGTCGGCGTGGAGCGACAGCGTGCTGCGCAGCTCGGGGGGAGCCGCGCTGGGCTGCGGGGTGGTGGCCGGTGTCGCGCTTGCGACTGCGCGAGCGCTAGTTGCCTCGGGTGGTTCACGGGGCGGAGGGTTGGGCCCTTTGAAGGCCAGGACGAGCCCGAGCGTGCCCAGAAGTCCGCCCGCGAGGACTACAACGAGACCGCGTCGCGACCGCAGGAGACCGAATGAGGCCGTGGACTCGGGCTCAATTGGTCCGGGGGGAGTAAGTTCGTCCGAAGCCTGCTGCGGGAGGCTGCGCGTCTGCAGGGTGCGCTCCGCCAGCAGACGCAGCTCCGCCAGGCGATCTCCGACCTCACCGAGGACGAAGGCGCCCACCTCTTCGGTGGTCGCGAGCGCGAGGCCCTCCGTTGCTTCGAGCAGGGCGCGCCGAAAGGCCTCGGCGGTCGGGCAGCGACGCGCCACCTCGGGGGTGAGTGCCCAAGCGATGGCGTCGTCCAGTGCCGCCGGCAGCCCGTCGCGCACCGTGGACGCGCGCGGTGGCGTCTCGGACACGATCTTGAGCGCGATCGCCATCACGTCACCGCCGGTCGGATACATGCGCTGGCCCGTGACGAGCTCCCAGACCATGACTCCAGCGGCCCAGACATCACAGCGCCGATCGAGCGGTTTGCCGCGAGCCTGCTCCGGCGACATGTACGCGATCTTGCCCTTGATGATCCCGGTGTGGGTTCGCGACTCGCGCGAGTCGGCCTTAGCAATGCCGAAATCGGCCAGGCGCGCGACGCCGTCCGTGCCCACCAAGACATTGTGAGGCGAGACGTCCCGATGCACCACCCCAAGCGGGTCGCCCTGGGCGTCAGTGAGCTCATGGGCGGCCTGTAGCCGCTCGAGCGCATCGCAGGCGATTTTTAGAGAAATCCTGACAGGCAGTTGCCCGTCGTAGTAGCGGAGTAGATCGACAAGCGACGCACCGGGCACGTACTCCATCACGAGAAAGACGCCCTGTTCGTCCTCACCGACATCCAGCACCGGCACGACGTTGCGGTGGCGGATCCGAGCTGCCAGTTGCGCGTCGGCGAGCAGATCTGCGACGGCCTCGGGGGCTGTGCGCAGATGGGGATGCATCACCTTGAGGGCCACCTCACGCACAAAGCCCCCGTTCGCGTGCATGCGCGCGAGGTACACCGTGGCCATCCCTCCGGTCCCGAGCGGCAAGAGCAACTCGTAGCGTCCGATTCGATGCGGAAAGGGAGTCGGGGGAGAGGGCACAGAAACGGCAGTCATGGCGCAGCAGAGCGAGCGACGGACGAGTGGGCGTGCAAAATCGGGCTCGCGCCCGGAGCAACGTCAGCGGTGGGGCTGGTGACTAGCCCTCCTCATCAGGGCGTTTTCTAGATTTGAGGAGCTGGAAATAGCGGCGCGCCACTCCCGAGGCTGCAGCTGCTCGCGACACATTGCCCGCGTGGCGCTGCAGAGCGCGCTCAACGAAGCGGCGCTGAAACTCCTCGAGCGCCTTCTGGCGAGCGCAGGCAAAGGAGGTCTCCTCGCTCAGGACGCGTTCGAGCCAATCCCGCGAGCTCGCTGGCGCTGATTCCTCGAGTGGCGCCGACGAAGCTAACGGCGACGACGGGCGCTGGCTGGGGCGTGCGGCTTGCTCGGCGAGGTCACCCAGGGCGGCGTTGCGAGCCACGCTGTTGTGCAGCTCGCGCACATTTCCGGGCCAGTCATAGGTTTGAAGCACGAGTGCGAGGCGTCGTGGTAGCGAGCGCTCCCCACCGGTCAGTTCCGCCCAGAAGCGGTGCGCTAAAAACGAGACATCCCCCTGGCGTCGACGCAGTGGCGGCAGCTCAAGCCGCGCGACCGCAAGCCTGTAGTAGAGATCGTCGCGGAAGCGACCGTTTTGTACCTCGGCGTCAAGATCACGTCTGGTGGCCGCGATGATACGTACGTTGACCTCGATCGGTGCGCTGCCTCCGACGCGGCGAATGCGCGAGGTGTCCAGCATCCGCAGCAGCTTGGGCTGAAGCGCGGAGCTCAGATCGCCCACCTCATCGATCAAGAGAGTGCCGCCGTGCGCTTCCTCCACCAGTCCCTTGGTCGTCCGGACCGCACCTGTGAACGCGCCGCGCTCAACCCCAAGTAGGATCGATTCGACCAGGTTTTCAGGCGTCGCAGTGCAATCAAAGACGACGAAGGGCTGGTGCCGGCGCGGGCCGCCCTCATGCAGGGCCTCCGCCATGCGTTCCTTGCCCGTGCCGGTTTCCCCCTCGAGCAGCACCGGCACGTGGCTCTCTGCTAAGCGCTGACACAGCGGATAGATGCGGCGGAGCTCCGGACTGGCGCCGAGGTAACGACCAAAGGCGTCCGCGCTCGGCGGCTCAGGGGATTGCGTGGACTCGCCCCGCACGACGCGCAGGGTGGTTCCCCCGAGACGAATCATCTCATCGCCGACTAGGATCGCGTCGTGCACGATCACGCCATTGACGGTGACCCCGTTGGTGCTGCCGAGATCGGTGATGCGCAGGCCATCGTCGCAGGGCTCAAGCGCGGCGTGGCGACGCGACACGCGTGGATCGGTCAGGCGAATATCGCAGATCGGGCTTTTTCCTAGCAGAACGCGCGCGAGCGCTGTCGGGCTGAGCAGGAACTGACTGCCCGTCTGCGGACCTTCGATCACCTCAAGCCGAAAGGTGGGCGTGGCCGCGCCTAGGGGTGCCAACTGGGCGCTGATCGCGAGCGTGGTCTCATCAACGGACATCGAAATCATCCTCGGCGCGGGGGTTTAGCGAGCAAGCCGCATGACGGTGGCCCCGCCGTAGTCGGTCCAAGCGAGCCAATTCGGATTGAGAGCGAGGGAGTGAGGATTGAGTTGATCGCGCGCGAGCACGGTCAGCTCCGAGCCGTCCTTGCGAGCGCTCATGATCAGGCCGCCGGTGACGTAGCCCACGGACCAAAAGACTTGAGTGTCCGACAGTACTAGACCGCGCGCCCAGGGTTGTCCGCTGGCGAGTGTCTCCTCGGCGCCCCCGCCGAGCGGCTTACGCATCACACGTCCCGTGCTGGTCATGTCGCCCTCGCGCCAATAGAGGTAGAAGGCGTCCGTTGCTAGGCCGAAAGGCGAGCTCGCTGCTTTGGCGAAAACCGTGGCGCTGCCGCCAGTCTTCGGCAACTCACGGATCTCGAGCGAGCAGCTGTTGGAGTAAAAGAGCTGCGTCCCGGTGACGACGACATCAAACAGCACGCAGCCAGGTGCCGGCGTCACCTGATCGAGCGGCGTGAAGGCGCCTCCAATTTTGGGGACGCTGCCGACGAGTCCCGCGCTGGTGGTGAAATAGACGGCAGTCGCGTCGACGGCGATCCCGAGCGGGCTCGGCACCGAGGTGAGAATCGTTGGGGTGCCAGTCGACTTGTCTACGGCCTTGATCGCCCCGCTTTTGCTTGCAGCGACGTATAGGCGCGCGTCGTCCTGCGTCAGTCCGAGCAGGTCGTCCTCCACCAGCAGCGCATGGTGCCAGCCTTCAACGCGCAGGAGATCGATGGTGTAGAGGCCCGTGACCGTCGTCCAATACGCCCGACTGGCGTCCAGCTCGACGTCAAAAGGTCGGTCCTGCGAGGTCGCCAGGATGGAGACTTGGTTGAGCGCTCCGCCAGTCGCGTTGCCGCCCGAGTTCGTCGCTCCGCCAGTCGCGTTGCCGCCCGAGTTCGTCGCTCCGCCGCCGCTGGTCGCGCCCGCGGCCTAGCCGCTGCTCGTGACGACGTCGGGCACCGAGAAAAAGCAGCTTGCGGTCGGGAGGCAAAGCAGCAGCGCGCTCATGGGCGGGCAACGTGACGGCAGAAGCCTGCGTCCCTCAGGTTACCACGGCCGGCGGAGCGCTTCGGCGAAACCGCTGGACCTGATGCGTCCTGCCGCTGCCGCCAATCAGCGTGGGTGACGGCCAGCCAGTCAAGGCTTGAAACTGCAGTCTTCTTTAAGAAATCCTCTCTCATCGCCCGGGCTTTCGCGAGTGCTAGGGTGCGTGGGCCAGTTGACGATGTAATCAAACCACTTATACGGACGGGGACGACGCTCCACTCGCCGGTAGCGACCTGGACTCATCACCTGAGTTGAGGGTTCGGGGCCCGTGGAACTCAAGACCGCACCATGAAGTCACTCGCGCATCTCTTCGAGAACAACCGACGCTGGGCCGAGCAGGCCGAGCAGGCCCGGCCGGGCTTCTTCGAGCAGCTCGCTCGGCAGCAGTCTCCGAAGTACCTGTGGATCGGATGCTCGGACAGTCGAGTGCCTGCCAATCAGATCACGGGGCTTGAGTCAGGTGAGCTGTTTGTGCACCGCAACGTCGGAAATCAGGTGGTTCACTCCGATTTCAACGCACTCTCGGTGATCCAGTTTGCCGTCGACTACCTGAAGGTTGAGCACATCATCGTCTGTGGTCACTACGGTTGCGGTGGTGTTCAAGCAGCCCTCGATCCGAATCCCCATGGGCTGGTCGATAACTGGCTCCGACACATTCGCGATATCCACGCGCGGCATCGGACGGAGCTCAGTAAGCTCGAGGGAAACAACCAAATTCGCCGGCTTTGTGAGCTAAACGTGCTCCAGAGCGTGGTCAATGTTTGTAGCACCACGCTCGTGCAAGATGCCTGGTCTCGTGGTCAAAGCCTCACGGTGCACGGATGGATCTACTCCCTTCGCAATGGCCTTCTCAAGGACATGGGGTTGCACGCCTCTGCGCCGATGGACGTTGAAGCTGCCTACCGGATGGAGTTCTAGATGGAGTTCGTTCGCCCCGTGGGGCTAGATTCGGCCAAAATCGATGCGGATTTGGAGTTTCTGTCCAGCTGCCTGCTCGAGGCGATCCGCAATGCGCCCGAGGCCGAGTTGCTACGCGCCGTGCGTGAGCAGCGTCAGCCTCCCGGGCTGGTGGGGGTGCAGGTCTGGCGGAGCTTGGCGCTCTACTTCGTGCTTATCAACATGGCCGAGGAAAACGCCGCAGCCCAGGGCAGACGCGCCGCCGAGGCCGCCGGGAAGAGCGCCGGTTTTGCCACCTGGCGCGGGGTGTTCGAGGAGTGGCGCGCTGCTGGCATTGGCGCGTCCGAGGCCGTCCGTCTGCTTGAGGCCGTGGCCGTGCAGCCCGTGTTGACGGCTCATCCGACGGAAGCGCGCCGCACGAGCATCGTGCAGCACCATCGCGAGATTTATCTCAAGCTCGTCCAGCTCGAAAACAACATGTGGACGCCTGCGGAGCGGGGAGCGCTGAGAACGGAGCTGGTGGGCGCGCTCGAGCGCACTTGGCGCACCGGCGGGATCTACCACGAGCGCCCGGCCGTGGAGGCCGAGCTGCGTGGCGCAATTCACTACCTCAAGGGCGTGTTTCCAGCGGCCATGCAGTGGGTCGATCAGAGGATGCTGCAGGCTTGGAATTGGGCTGGTTTTGGCGTGGAAACGCAGCCCAGTTTCTCGGTGTTGCCGCGGGTGTCGCTCGGACTCTGGACGGGCGGCGACCGTGACGGCCATCCTGGGGTGACCCACGCCACGACAGCGGCGACGCTGCTTGAGCTACGTCAGCAAGCCTTGACGCTCGTGTCCGAATCGCTACTTCGCCTCGCCGAGCGGCTGAGCCTGTCCGCTGACGTCTGTCCGGCGCCTTTGAGCCTGGTGCAGCGTCTGGGGACCTTGCGAGAGACCTCGGCGCGCAGCCCCGCCTGGAAGAACTCAAGCGAGCCGTGGCGGCAGTACGTCAACTACCTTGGGTTACGTCTCCCGAGCGCGCAGGGGATCGGACCCGATCGGTATCGGACGTCGCAAGCGCTGCTCGACGATCTTCAGGTCCTGCGCGACGCGCTGGTCGAGGTCGGTTTGCTGCGAATCGCCGAACAGGAGGTGGAGCCCGTCCATCGGCTGGTGCAGCTGGTGGGCTTTCACCTCGCTCAGCTGGATCTCCGGCAAAACTCAGCCTATTACGCGCGCTCGCTCGGACAGCTGGCGGTCGCTGCCGGGCACGCCGATCCGTCGCAGCTGAGCACGCCCGAGCGGATTGCGTTCTTGCGGAGCGAGCTGCGCACCACCCGACCCTTCTCGGTCTCGCCGCAAGCCGCGGGCCCCGAGGCAGCCGAGGCGGTCGCTAGTCTGCGCGTGTTTGCCGAGCATCTCGCGGAGTGGGGACCCGCGGGTCTTGGTCCGCTGATCGTCAGCATGACGCGCGATACGGGGGATCTGTTCACGTTGCTGCTGCTCGCGCGTGAGGCCGGGCTGTGGCGCCTCAGTGATGAGGGACCTTGGATGCCGCTCGAGGTGACGCCGCTGCTTGAGACGATTGACGATCTCGAGGTGTCCCCCTGCGTGCTTGAGTGTTGGTTGACCGAACCTTTCGTGAAGCGCAGCTTGCGACTCAGCCAGACCGGACCGCTGCCGGTTCAGCAGGTGATGGTTGGCTACAGCGACTCCAACAAGGACGGCGGCCCGCTCGCGAGCATTTGGAGTCTGCGCAAGGCTGAGCAGCGTCTGCTTGAGACCGCCCTCGAGTGCGGCGTGACGCTGCGCTTTTTCCACGGTCGCGGCGGCCATATCGGTCGCGGAGCGGGGCCAACCGGGCGCTTTTTGCGCATGTTGCCGGCTGGCTCGCTCGCCGCCGGCCTGCGCATGACCGAGCAGGGCGAGACGATCGCCCAGAAGTACGCCAATCGCGTCACGGCGACTCACCAACTCGAAGAACTCTGCGCCGGCACCGCGCGCGCGTTGATGCGTCACGAGCGCCCGTCGGCAGCCTCGCTCGACTCCGAGCTGTGGGAGGCCATGGTCGCCGCTTCGCGGCAGGCGTATCTCGAGTTCGTGCAGGCGCCTGGGTTCCCCGAGTTCTTTCGTCAGGTCACTCCGATTGACGTGCTCGAGCACACCCGCCTTGGTTCACGTCCAGCACGCCGCACCGGCCAAAGCAGCCTGCAAGATCTCCGCGCGATTCCCTGGAATTTCGCCTGGAGTCAGTCGCGCTGTTTTCTCTCGGGTTGGTTCGGACTCGGGACGGGACTGGCTGCGGTAGAGCAGCTTGGGCCCGGCGCGTGGAGCTCGCTGCGACAAGCAGTGGCAAGCGATGGCACGCTCCGCTTCGTCCTTGGCAATGCGTGCACCGTCTTGCAGCTGGCGGACACCGGTTGGGTCGAGCGTTACCTGGCATGTTGTCAGGACGCGGAGCTGCGCCAGCGCCTCGGGGGGAGCATCCTCTCGCAGCTTGAGCTCACGGTCTCACGCGTGGAATCACTCTTTGGCCGCAGCCTGGCTGAGCAGGACCCCGCGGTGGCCGAGGCGATGAGTCGACGCCGGCCGGGGCTCGACGTGCTCCACGAGCTGCAGCTCGACCAGCTGCGTCAGTGGCGCGTCGCCGGGAGCGACCCAGGGGATCCGTTACTGCTCTCCCTGCTCGAGGGGGTCAACGCCATCGCCGCGGGCCTCGGGACCACCGGATAACAGGCCGGTCATCAGAAAACAGGGATTCCACGGGGGCAAGCCTCGGTCCGACGGTCGGATATCATCCCGAGGTGATGCGCCCCTTTCTCGATTTCTGGGGACCGTGATAGCGTCGGAGATCGACAGCTCACCACCGCGTGAGCGGCTCCGTCTCACAACATGACCGATCCCCACGACAAACGCAGCGATAGCGAGCCACCCCCTCCCGACCTACGTCGGGAGCGTGATCAGTTCCTGCAGACCTTTGGCCTCAGTGGTCGCCTCAGCGAGGAATTCATCGCTGACCACGAGCGCCTGGCCGTCAGACTGCGGGAGGTCGAACAAGAGAACGCCAGCCTTCGCGCCAAGGTGGAGGCAGATCTCGCCGTGCGTGAGTTGCTCGGTATGATCGAGCGGCTCGAAGCCGAAAAGCAGGAGCTGCTCTCACGCTTCCATGAGGTCGAGGCCACCAGCTCGACCTTCAATGAACGGTTTCAAGAGGTGGAGGGAGAGTTCTCCAACCTGGCCAATCTATTTGTGGCCAGCAATCAGATCCACGCGAGCATGTCGCCGCGTGGGGTGATGCGCCGGGTGAAGGAAGTGCTCGCGCAGCTCGTCGGCGCCGAGCGCTACGCTATCTATTTCATCAATGAGGCAGCCACCGAGCTGGTCCCGATTGCGTCCGAGGGTTTGACGGGCGACGAGCTACTGAACCGGTCGGCCGTCGACGGGCTTTTTGCCCAGGTCTTTCGCACGGGAGACTCTCGGGTCGACGAGGAGGCTGATCCGAGCGTTGGAACGGTCGCCTGTCCGCCTGCCATCATTCCGCTCCTTGTTGATGAGAGTGTCGTGGGGCTAGTGGCGATCTACTCGACTTTAGGTCAGAAAAAGCGTTTTGATACCGTGGACTACGAATTGTTCAATCTGCTTGGTCGCCACGCGGCCACGGCCCTCGTGAGCTCCAGTCTATTCGTCAGTGCCGGCAGGAAACTGCCGGGACTCGAGGCTTTCATCGATCTCAGCGTGTGACCATCGCCATGGCTGAATACTCCTGTCTCATCGTAGAAGACTCGCCAATGATGCGGCAGCTCCTCATCTTTGCTTTGGCACGCGTAAAGAATCTACGCGTGACCGAGGCAGATGACGGAGTTGACGGCCTTCGCAAGCTTGCGTCGGCCCGTTACGACATCATCGTCACCGACATCAACATGCCCATCATGGATGGGCTCAAGCTGGTCAAGCGCGTGCGCTCAGATCCGCTTCACAAAGATACGCCCATCGTCATCATCACGACGGAAGGCTCGCAAGAGGATCGTCAGCGTGCGCTTCAACTCGGAGCCAATGCTTACATCACCAAGCCGATCCAGGCTCCGCAGGTCATTGCGACCGTCAAAGAGCTGCTGAAAATCACCTAGTTTGATGCCTGGCCCTTGGATCAAGGTGTGCGGCCTGCTTTCGATTGAGCAGGCCGAGCAGGTCGCTTTCGCGGGGGTGGATGCGATCGGGCTCAATTTCGTCAGCTGGTCCCAGCGCCGCATCGAGCGGGGGCCAGCGCGCGAGCTGGCGCGTGCCCTGTCTGGCAAAGCGGAACGGATCGGGGTGGTGTCGGACGTCGACGCCAGCGCGATCCTTACGCTGATGCGTGAGGTCGGGCTCGACCGGGTTCAGCTGCACGATTGTGCCTCACCCGAGCTGCTACTGGCTCTCGGCTCAGCGGCGTTTCCTGCCATTGGTGTGAGCGGCGTGCAGGACGTCCAGCGCGCGCGTGAGTGCGCGTCGGAGTGGGTGCTTGTTGACGCCTCGCATGGCGGGCAGAGCGGCGGAACGGGACGCGTGTTTGACTGGCAGCTACTCGGGGATCTTTGCCTCGAGCGACGGGTGCTGCTCGCCGGCGGACTGCATCCGGGCAACGTGGCGGACGCAGTGCGTCGGGTGTGCCCCTACGGTGTCGACACGGCCAGCGGCGTGGAGTTCGCGGGACGTCCGGGCGACAAGGATCTCACGCTCGTGACCGCATTCGTCGCACAGGCTCGCGCCGCTGCGGCCGCGGAGTTGCCGCCATGCGACGCGGTCTAGTCGCGCTGCTGATCGCGCTCGTCGCGGCCTGCAACGCCTCGCCACTGCGCGGCGCACGCAGTGAACCCGCCGGCACCGCAATACCGAAGCGCGCCATGGCGAAATACCGCGCCGTTCGCTGTCATTCAGTCAAGGGCGCAGCCGTGCCGGCGCTGCCCGTGACGTTCATGCTGGTGGCGACCGACCGGGAGCCTGAGCTCTGGCAATGGCGCGCCGGACATCGCGTACTCATCCTTGAACGCCAGGTGGTGCGGGCCAATCGGCGGGTGTTTCAGGGGATTGTCGATGGCCTCGGCGGCGTCCACCTTTGGGAGGTCGAACTGACTCTGGCCGACGCAGCAGCGGTCAGCGCATCGAAGGTTCCCGCGGCCCCCGCCGTGGGTCACCTGACGGTGGCTCGCAATTGGACCGACCTCGACGCGGCAAGCTCGATGGGGCTTTTAGCTGAGCCGGAGGGCTCCGTGCTCGAGTGCGAGCTCGAGGAGATTGTGCTGCCGGCTGCACCCGTGACGAGTGCGTCCGCGTCGCCGGCGAGCTCGTCGGCGCCAACCTCGTCTGGGCTAGCTCCCGCGGCGAGCGCGCCTCCTGCGGTCTTTCCGACCCTGGATCGCACCCCGGCTCCCGCCGCAACGGGCACCGAGGCGCCTGCGCCACCCGCTGCAACGGGCACCGAGGCACCTGCTCCCCCCGAGGTGCCGGAGTCGCGATAACTCGGTCGCTAGCTCAGCGCGACTTCGTACTGCTCGATGCTGGTCTGCGTGGTGAGCGAGGTAACGATCGTCGCGTGAGCAATCCCGGGCGTGAGCGCCTCGCCGACCGAGCCGAGCCCGACCAAGCGGAGGTCCTCAATTTGCCTCTGAAACGGCACATGCGAGCCTCCGCACAGGATCAGCTCGGCCGCTTCGTGACCCACCAGGCTCCCGATCTCCTCGTCGCTCAGATCGTGCGAGATTGGTTCGAGGGGATCCATCGGCGACCCATGGACGACCGCCATCTCGTGGCCTGATTCGAGTGACAGACGCGCGATCGGGGGGAGCCGTCCGAGCCGCGCGAGGATCAGTTCTCCGAGCTCGGTTCGCATTGCCATCATCCGTGCGAGTCGCTCCTGTTCAGCCGGGGTCTGAGGGACAATTCGGCGCGGATCGAGCCGCGCCAGGGCGTGGTCACCCGCTCCCTGCACGCAGACCGCTTGATGCTCAAGTAGGAGCTTCCACACTTCGAGCGGCTGAGGCCCAGGAAACAGGTGGTCACCACCGCAGAGCAGCTGGTCGTAACCCCAATGCTTGGCTTCAGCGAGGACTGCCTCAAGGGCCGAGGCAGAGCCGTGGATGTCGGAAATACAGAGAAAACGCATGGTGGGGTCCGAGTGCCCCCCTCGGGGTCACGGGGAGCTGGCATAACATGCTCCCGCCTGTGCTGCAGTCCGCGCTCCTTCGATTTGCTGAACTGATCGCCCCCGATGGGCTGGGGGCCATGCGTTCTGAGCAGGGCGCGGTCCAGGCCGCCGGCATTGTTAGGCTGCTCGGCGCTGCCTATCCCGCATTGCAGCCGAGTGAGGGCTGGCAACTCGATGCCTGCGCCCAGCTTGAGCTCGAGGGCTGGGGGCGGGCGCGCAGTTTGTCCGAGCTGCGGTCACGCGTTCGCGCGCAGTGCCAGGGATTCGACGAGCTCGGCGCCCTCAGGGATGCCGCCAGGCGCTTGGCTTGGTACGAGCGCAGTCGCATTGCGCTGCGCGAGCTGCTGCCGCCCGAGCTGGGAGGAGCGCCGATCGCAGTGACCAGCGCCGAGCTTTCCTATCTCGCTTGCGCGTTGTTGGAGCTCTTCGTGGAAGAGGCGCTCGTAGCGGCTCGCGTTCGCGGGGAGCCATCGGCGGGTGTGGTTGCCCCGCGTGCTCGCTCGGCGCCTTGGGTCGTGCTCGGTCTCGGTAAACTCGCTGCCGGGGAGCTCAATCCAGGCTCCGACGTCGATCTGATGTTTCTCTGCGACGCTGAGCCCGAGGACGATTGTGCGCTCGAGCAGGCCAACTGGTCCGCGCGGCGTCTCGTGGAATCGTTCGAAGCGCTGACGAGCGCAGGTCGACTCTGGCCAGTGGATCTGCGCCTGCGCCCCGAGGGCTCGCGTGGCCCGCTGGTTCCCTCCCTGGTGGCTGTGGAGCGCTACTACGAAACTCAGGGGCGGTTCTGGGAGCGCGTTGCCCTACTGCGCAGTCGACGCGTGGCCGGCAACGTGATGCTCGGCGCGCGCTTCATGCGTGAGGTTGCAACTCCTTTTGTGTATCGCCGCGTCGTGGAACCGGCCATCGCTGGGCCGATTTTGGAGTTGGTCGAGCGCTCGCGGGCGGAGCTGTCACGCGAGCCCGCACGCGATCTCAAGCATGGTCCAGGCGGGATCCGTCAGGCCGAGTTTTTCGTGCAAGCGCTGCAGCTGATTTGGGGCGGTCGCGATCCCTCGCTGCGCGTCACGGGCACGCTTGAAGCGATGGAGCGGCTCTGCTCGGCGGGTCGGCTCTCGGAGCGCGAACGACTCTCCGTGGGGCGCGCTTATACGTTATTGCGCCTCGTGGAGCACCGCGTGCAGTGGGCTTCGGGTGTGCGGACTCATCTTGTCCCGCGCTCGGCCGAGGACCAGTTTCGATTGGCGCGCTCACTCGGTTGGAGCTCGCCGCAACAGCTTAACGGCGAGATCCTCGCGGCGCGCGAGGTGATCGACGGAGCCTGGCGTGAGCTGCTTCCGAGCAGCGCGGCGCGTGGTTCACGCCATCTGAGTCTCGTGACTTTGCTACATCGCTGCGCGCGAAACCCACCCCACCAGCGCGAGTCGCTGGGGTCGTCCGAGCTGAGCGAATTACTGGGTCGTTCTGGTTTTTCGGGCCTCGAGTCGGGGATGGCACGCGAGCTGTTCGAGCAGCTCGTGCAGCTCGCGCGCCTGCCCGATGGACTGCTCGGCGAGCGGACCTGTGAGCGGTTCGCGCGTCACGCAGAGCGCGTGCTCGACGCCCTGGCGCAGTCGGCTGAGCCCCTGCTGGCGGCGCGTTCCTTGGCGGAGTTGCTGCTGAGGGTCCGGGTGCCCGGGCCCTATGTGGCCGCCCTCGGGGAGTCGCCGGCTGGGCTGGCGCGCCTGATTTCAACCCTCGGTTACAGCGCGTTCGTCGGGGAATCCCTGCAGCGCCTGCCGGAATTGTTTGAGCGGCTGCTCGTGAACGGAGGTCGTATCGAGTCGCCCGAGCATGCCTATCGGCGCGAGTCCACCTTGCTGACCGCCGCGGCGTCGCAGGCTGAGCGCGACGAGGAATTCATGGCCAGCCTGCGCCGCGCCAAGCTGCGAACGGCGGTGTCCGTGGCGACCGCCGAGCTCACCGGACAGCTGGCGGTGCGGGACGCGCGCTCGGTGCTGTCGGATCTGGCTGATGCTCAGCTGCGCGCCGCGGCGCAGTACGCCTCGGGCGGTGAGCTCGAGGGATTCATGGTGCTCGCGCTCGGCAAGTTGGGGGGCAGCGATCTCGGCTACGGTTCAGATCTCGACGTCGTGTTCGTCTACGACGCTGCGCCCAACGTGGAGGCTCAAGCGCATTTTACGCGGCTTGCCCAGCGTCTCTTGCGACTGGTGGGCGCCGCGCATCCCGCTGGCCCTGGCTATAGCCTCGACACCCGCCTGCGCCCCTCGGGCGCCGAGGGCATGCTGGTGACGTCTTTGGCCGCTTTTGCCCGGTATCATGGGCTTGAGCCCCAGGGGCGTGGTGGCGGGGAGATGCCGCCTTGGGGGGCGCACAGCGCGCCCTGGGAACGACAGGCCCTGATCCGCGCACGCTTCTGCACCGGGGACGCGCAGCTCGGCGAGCGGGTGCTCGCGCTCTGCACGGCCGCCGCTTACCAGCTTGGAGCCCCCCTGCCGAGCGAGGTGCGTCGGCTGCGGTATCGACTCCAAAATGAGCGCGCCAACGAGCGCGGGACGCGCCGGGATTTCAAGCTCGGCTATGGCGGGCTGCTCGACGTGGAGCTCTGCGTGCAGTGGTTGCAGATGACGCACGGTCAAGAGCGCCTGCTGCGCACCGCCGACACGGGGCGAGCCCTCACCGCGCTGCGGAGCCTCGGCTACCTCGCTCCCGAGGATTTCGAGGTGCTGCGTGAGGGCTACGAGTTCCTGCGCCACCTCGAGCAGCGACTCAGCGTGCTCGATGGGGTGGGGGGCAGCTGGGTTGACGAGTCTAGCCCGGGATATGCGCGTTTGGCGCGCAGTCTTGGGTATTTCGATCTGCCTGCGGCCTCCGCCGCGGCGGCCTTGCGGGGTCGCTACGCCGCGGTGACCCAGGCCGTGCGTCACTGCTTCGAGCGACTCCTGGCCGGCGCGCGCTGAGCGCAAGCGTGCGCCGTTCCTGGTAGCGCCTGTCGGCTAGCGCGCGGCCTCGTCTGGTAGCGCTCGTCGGCTAGCGCGCGACCGCTAAGAGTCGCGCCGCGTCGACCGCGCCGTAGGTGAAGATTAGATCCGCGCCAGCGCGGCGCAGCGACAGCAGCGACTCGAGCAGGCACTTGTTGTAGTCGAGCCAACCGCGCTCAGCTGCAGCGCGCAGCATCGCGTATTCGCCACTGACGTGATAGGCGGCCACGGGCAGTGGCGTGGCGGCGCGAACCTCCGCCAGCACGTCGAGGTATGGAAGACCAGGCTTAACCAGCAGAATATCGGCCCCCTCCAGTTCGTCGAGGCGCAGTTCCCGCAGCGCTTCGCGACGATTGGCGGGATCCATCTGGTAGCTGTGCTTGTCGCCTGCGCGCGGTGCGGAGTCGAGCGCGTCGCGGAACGGTCCGTAGAAGGCCGAGGCATATTTGACGGCGTAGCTGCAGATGGCTGTGTCGGAAAAGCCCGCCTCGTCGAGCGCGCGACGAATGGCCTCCACTCGTCCGTCCATCATGTCCGAGGGGGCAACGATATCGGCGCCCGCTCGCGCCTGCGCGACGGCCATGGCTGCGAGCAGCGGCAGGGTGCGGTCATTATCGATGAGCTCGCCAACGACCAGTCCGTCATGTCCATCGGACGAGTAGGGATCGAGGGCCACGTCCGTGATCACGACGAGCTCGGGAATGGTTGACTTGAGGGCTCTGACCGCGCGCTGCAGCAGTCCGTCGGGATTGAGGGACTCGCGACCGTCCGGGGTCTTGAGTCGCTGCTCAAGCGCAGGAAACAGCGCCACTGCTGGGATCCCGAGCTCAAACGCTTCCCGCGCGGCCTGCACGAGCTTGCGCAGACCAAGGCGCGCGACGCCCGGCATGCTCGCGATTGGCGTGACGTGGTCCTCGCCCTCGCCCTCCTCGACGAACATCGGGAGCACGAGGTGTCGCGGGTGGAGCTGCGTCTCGCGAACGAGCGAGCGGAGTCCGGCGGTGCGGCGGTTGCGGCGAGGTCGCGAGAGCATGGCGTCCGAGCCTAGCGCGGTTCCGCGCCGAACCAACCAGCAGGGGAGCAGGGGCTCGACTATTGGGCGGGGGAGCACCATGTTCGGGTCCGATGTCTGGACGCCATCCTGAACCCGCTGATGCCTGGCTGACGCGCTTCACTGCCGAGGAGTGGATCGGCAGCGCGCTATCCGAGCTCGAGCTGGCCCGGAGCGCGTTGGAGGGGCGTCGAGGGCCTGAGGCCTCGGTCGCTCTTCGGCGCGCAGCGGGAATGGCGCTCAACGGGGCGCTGCGCGTGGTGCCACGCGAGGCGTGGGGTCGCAGCTACGTCGAGCACCTCGAGGCCCTGCAGACCGAGCCGACTGCGCCCGAGGTCGTGCGCTGCGCGGCGCGTGAGCTGCTCGAGTTCTCGCCGCGGTCCGGCGGGCCGATTCGCCTGGCGACGCGCTCGGCGGACGAGCGACTGCTCGAGGCGGCACGCACGGTAATGGCCCACGCTTATGCCATTGTGCACGGACGCGCGGGTCGCTAGCCGGCGGCAAGGGCGGATTCGGGAGAAATTGCCTCGATTTCGCCCGCCCGGGATATTCGACGCTTAACAAGACCGCGCATTGGCAACATAGTGCGGGCCCATGAAGGAGCTTCAGCGTCTCTCAGATCCGGGGGCGCCGTGGCGTCGCCACTTTGACGCGCCGCAGCGCTGGCTCACGCTTGCCGCCAAGGGCTTTTTCAAGGACGAGGGGCTGTACCGCGCCTCGGCGCTGGCGTTCGACACGGTGCTCGGGCTGGTGCCGTTTCTCGCCTTCTTCGTGACCGCACTCAAGGGTCTCGGCGCCTATCAGGTGCTGATGCGCGAGACGATCCGCCCAGGCATCGTGCGCGCCATGATCGCGATGGGCGCGCAACAGGATCGCGAAGCCGTTGGGCTCCTGCGGGTGTTTCTGACGGTGCTCGACATCGTTGAGCAGGCCAGCTTTGGTACGCTCGGCGCGTTCGGTCTCGTCTTTCTGCTCTACATCGTGGTGTTGCTGCTCGTCTCGGTGGAAGAGACGATGAACCACATCTTCGGTGTGACCAAGGCCCGCAGTCTCTGGCGTCGGCTGGTGGACTACGCGGCGATCCTCTTCATTTTGCCGATTTGCACGATCATCGCCGCCACAGCGGCCACGCGCGCCGAGCATCTCCCCGGGCTGCGTGGTGGGTTGTATTGGCAGGGCTCAGCCATGTTGGTGATGGCTACGGCGTTGACCCTGCTCTACCGCGTGGTGCCGTACCGTCGCGTGCGACTGCGCTCGGCGGCCTTGGCTGGGCTCATCACGGGCTCCGTCTGGTACCTGATTCTGGTCGTGCACGTCCATTTTCAGATCGGGGTGGCTCGCTACAACGCGCTTTACTCGACCTTCGCTGCGATTCCGCTTTTCTTGGTGTGGATCTTCGTCAGTTGGATCGTCGTGCTGTTCGGGGCAGAGCTGGCGGCGGCTCATGATAATCCGGTCTTTCACGCCTTTCGCATTCGCGGCACCAATCTCGATCACGCCACGCGCGTCTTCGTGGTTCTGCGCGTACTGGTGGCGATTGCTGAACGCTTTCTGTCCGGACAGCGCCCGCTGACGCTCTCGGAGCTCGCCGAGCAGCTGGCCCTGCCCGGGGAGCTCCTGCGGTTCGAGCTCGAGCGGTTCGTCCAGGCAGAGCTACTGATGCGCTCCAACTTGCGCGGTGAGCCGACTTACGCGCTGGCGCGTGACATCGACAGCCTGCGGCTCGGTGAACTATTGGCGCTCGTCGAGCGCGATCAACCCGCGCCTCAGGTTGCCACGCGAGTCGAGCAGCGCCTTGCCAACCTGATCGAGACTCGCGTTCTTATGCTTGAGCCAAGCACGCATCAGCTGACCTTGCGCGAGCTCGTGGGGCTGCTGCACGGCGCGGAGTGACGGGCGCCCGAGCTGCGGCGCGCGCCCGAGCTGCGACACGCGCCCGAGCTGCGACACGCGCCGGAACTGCGACACGCGCTGCCAGCAGGGTTACGGATTCACTTGAGCGGTAGCTTGACGGGCGTAAGTGAGCTGTCTTCAGACAGCTCGGCGGCCGTGGCTTCCGCGTCCTCGGCGCGCGAGAGGGCACGCACCTGCTGCTCGCGCTCGGGCAGAGTCTTGGCCGCGCGCTCGAAGCGGGCCGCGATGTCGAGCCAGCGGGCGCGTTGCCCCTGCATTTGCGGCAAGATCGACAGCAAGTGCGCTGCGTCAAACTCCGCCAGGGCGCCGGTGGCAGTGCGCTCGCGGGCGAGTTGCTCGAGCGCCTGGAGGTTGCCCATGCCCTCGGGTAGCAGCGGGCCCTTGAGCATCAGCTGAACCGCGTTCTCAGGACCCCCGCGCAGGGCCGTGGCGAGCGCAGCCAGCAGCCGCGCTTCGTCGCGACCGCTGTCCTTGGTGCCGGCGGCAACCGTGGCAAGCTCGGCGGCTCGGTTGAAGTCAGCAGGGCGAAAATAGCGCGTTCCGAGCGCCAACAGGGCGCGCGCGTAGAGGCGTGCCACAGCCGGAGGCAGCTTGGCTTGATGCTCGAGCGCGTCGCGCATGGCGGGGGGAAGCCCGCGCTCCAGCAGCGCGCGCAGGATGGCTGGGTCGAGCGCGGACTCAGCGGGCAGCAGCTGACCGGCGTAGAACGTGGGCAGCGTCGCGGCCAGGCGTTGCTCGGGCGTGGCGGTCAGCCGTGGACCCAGGTTCGGAAGCAGAAGGACGTCGAGCGCGTCGATACGACTCCCGGCAAAGAGCCTCACCAGCTGGGCGCGCACGCGATGCAGGCGAGCATCGTCGAGGATCCCGGTCTGAGCAAAATACAGCAGTCCGACCAGGGAGGCGTCGCGCCCACGCGTCTTGCGGGGCTCGAGTGCTTCTTCTAGCGCCTGGCCGTAGACTTCAGACAGCTCTTTGTCGCTGGCAAGCTCCTCCGGCAGCGGGATCTGCCGCATGGCGTCGACGAGTCGCAGATCGGCTCGGCCTGCTTCAATCGCCGCAAAGCCTTTGGCATAGCCGTTGAGCTTGGTGGCGCGCCGCGCGAGCGTCTCGATGGCATGGGCTTCGCGCCTGAGCCAGGGTACCAGCTGCTGCTTGAAATAGTCCCCAAAAGCCTGTCGATCGAGCTTGCCCGCCGGCGGTGCTGGTGGCGACGCGCCCAACCTTGCGAGCCGACCCGCGATGGTTTGCGCGAGCAGGAGCTCATGCAGCGCGGGGCTCAATCCAGGCGATTCACCGAGCGCTTTTTCGATCACGGCATCGGCGCACTCAAGCGGAACCAGCTCGACTCGCAACGCGAGCAGCAGGCCCTTTTCATAGGCGGGACAGAGCTCCAGCGCGGCGAGTCCAGCGCTGCGGTCGAGCTCATTCGAGAGCGACAGCGCCTGATCAAGCGCGACGAGGCGTTGCGCGGGCTCGGGGCATGCGAGCTGCGGCGCACGCGTCTCAAACGCGCTGCAAGTCTCAGGCGCAGCAGGCACCTGCGCGTCACTGGTCTCGGGCGGGGGCTGGTTCGCCGTGGAAGCGGGCGGGGGCGCCGCGGGCGTCGGCGCTTTGGCCTGCTGTGGAGGATGAGCCGCACAGGCGGGCAGAAGCAGGGTTGCGAGCGCACAGGCGGACAGAAGCAGGGTTGCGAGCGCAATGTGCCGACGGATCATGACTCATCGTCCTTTCGGGGCTGCAGGGGGAGCGGAGTCCGCGGATGCCGCCGGACCGGCGGGCGCGACTGGCGGCGCGATTCGCGGCTCACTGGGGCTCGGTTTGCCCTCAGTTTCGATGCGAGTCATCGGGTACTTGCGCAGCAGCGAGGACTCACCGGTGCGCACGCGGACCGTGCCCGGTTCCTCGCTCACGACGGTGCCCGTGAAGGCCTCAAATCCGTGGCGTTCACCGGCCTCGGTGGCATCCAAGCGCGCATAGACGAGGTAGAGCCCGGGGGTCGAAAAGGTGCCGCGCGGACAGAGCTCAGCGAGCCGACTTGCGTAGCTGCGCTTAGCGCCATGCGGCAGGGTGATGAAGGCTTGTTTGTCGGGTGCCCGATTGTCAGGTGCGGCGTTGCAGCTGACGATTCCGTCGGGACCGGTCACTTCGTACGACACCAGTTCGCGCCGGAAATAGAGCTTCTGTGGCTGTTTGTCGCGGTTGACGAGGCTCACCTCGACCGTGGCGTCATGCTCGTAACCGGCGTCCGAGCCCTGCACGATCGCCAGATCGAGCGCTGCCGGGGCTTCTCCTTCCTCGCGCTTTGGCAGCCGCGCGCTCGACCAAGCGGCGTAGGAGGAGTGCAGCGCGAACGTTGCTGTGTCGAGCTGCTTGTCCGTGCTGAGCTCGGCCTTCGGTGAGTTAGCGCTGAGCGGCAGCTGGGTGGCAACGAATGGCTCGACCTGCTTGCTGGGAGTTTCTACGCGTTTTCCGCGCTTCCACTGGGTCCTCGGCGCTCGCGGAGTCCAACCGAAATGCGCCGTCACGCGCGCCCCGGGGACCAGCAGATCCTGGCCCGCCGCCGAGAAACAATAGAGCCTCGGGTCAAACGTCTGCGCGACGCCTTCACCGGGCGCGAGGTCCACCATCAAGCGACGCTCAGGGCGGCTCGGCCACTGCGCTTCGGGCAAGCGGCAGGTGACTGCTTTCTTTTTGCCCGGCGCGGTGACGTCGAGAGTGAGAAGGCGCATGTCGGCGACGAGGCGCACTTGCTGCTCGCCACGATTGACCAAGCGTGCGAGCCAGGGCTGACCCGGACCGCGCTCAGTCACGCGGAACTCGAGACGCGTCGCACCGGGTGGACCCGCCGCGGCGCCTGACTCAAGGTCTCCGAGCGCGTCGTTGGGATCGAGCTCGGGAGCAGGGGTGGCTCCACCGGCTCCACCCGCTCCGCCGGCGCTGCTGGCCAGCGCGGGCGCTCCACCCGCAGACGGCAGGTCGAGCGAAGTGCCCGGCACGGGCTCGGCACCCCGGCGTGACCCGCAGGCGACTAACAACGTTCCGACCAATACAGAGGCCCCCAGGCCTCGGCGCGACACCGGCGACATGAGGCGACGAGTAGCACATCTAGCCCCCTCAGGGCGCTGAGTGATTGCGCAGCGCGGCCAGCCCGCCATGGTTGACGCGATGCTCGGAACCGGACTCTACGCACTCGTCGACCTCGACTCCCTCGAGCGGGCCGGGGTTGCGCCCCTGGCCTACGCTGAGGCCGTCTTTCGCGGCCGTCCTGCGGTCGTGCAGCTGAGGGCCAAGCGGGCCACGGCCCGGGAGACGCTCGACTGGCTCACGCAGTTGAGCGTGCTCGGCAAGCAGTACGGCGTCCCCCTGTTCGCCAATGATCGACCCGATCTGGCCGTTCTCGCCGGGGCGAGCGGCGTGCACGTGGGGCAGGGGGACTTGCCGCTCGAAGCGGTCCTGCGGTTCGCTTCGGAGCTCGGGGTCGGGGTCTCGACGCATGACCTCGACCAGCTGCGCGCGGCCTTGCTGCTGCGCCCCACCTACGTGGCTTACGGCCCCGTCTTTCCCACGGCTTCCAAACAAAATCCCGAGCCTTGCGTCGGCCTCGACGGACTTGCTGCGGCGCATCAGCTGGCTGTGGCGGCGCGGGTACCGCTGGTGGCGATCGGTGGGGTCGACCTCGGGCGCGCGCGCGAGCTGCGTCCTCACGCGGAGCTCGTCGCGGTGATCGGCGACTTACTGCCCGGCGCCGAGGGGCTCGCCGAGGTGACGGCACGCGTGGCCGAGTATCAGCGGATTTGGCAGCGCGACGCCTCGTAGTGCTCGCGCTGCTGCCGGCTAAGCGCAGTGGTTAGGCGCGGCGCCGCCGGTTGAGCACAGCGGTCAGGCGCGGCGCAGTCGAGTGACGAGGGCCTCGATCACCAGCTGATTGTTCCCGTTGCGTTCGAGCTCGGTCATGGCGCCGAGCACCTGACGAAACTGCGCTGCCTGTCGCTCGGCTAGCTCGGGCTCGCCGGCCACCGACGCGCGAGCGCGCAGGGCGAGCTCGGCCGCGAGTCCACCCAGCTGTTCGCGCAGGGTGCCGCGCTGGTTGGCTTTGACGTCCACGGCAGCGATCGCGCGAGCGAGATCAGGCGCCGCCAGGGCCTGATCGAACAGTCCGATGAACTCATCACGCTCGGCGAGCAGGGCTTCGTCGGCGTATTCAAGGGCGCGCGCCGCGCTACCGCCGGCTAGGGCGATGGTGGCATGCGAGGCCCCTGAGCGATCCAGGATCGTTCGGAGGATGTCGTCGGGGAGCGGGGCAAACCGGATCGCGAAGGTGCGCGAGCGGATCGTGTCGAGCAGCCGATTGGGGCGACTCGTGAGTAGGATGAAATGCGTCCCCTGCGGCGGCTCTTCGAGTGTCTTGAGCAACGCGTTGGCCGCGGTGACGTTGAGCTCGTCCGCGTCACGGATCAGAAAGACGCGCGCCCGACCCTCGTGCGGTGGGTAGCCCACACGCTCGAGCACGATCTTTCGGACCTGGGGCGCGTTGATGGTCTCCTTCTCGTCCGAGACGGAGGGGCCGAGCGTCTTGCCGGCATAGAGACCGCGCTGAACCAGGAGAAAATCAGGGTGCTGCGGCAGGTTGGGCGCCTGCTCGCTGCGTTTGACCACGCGGCGACAAGCGCTGCATTGGCGGCAGGCGAGTCCGTCGAGCGGAGTCTCGCAGAGCAGTGACTGCGCAAGTCCGACCGCAGCGAGCTCCTTACCAACGCCTTGCGGACCCTCGAAGCGATAGGCGTGATGGACCCTTCCGCGACGCAGAGCTCGCGTGAGGGTGTCGACGGCAGGCGCTTGTCCGAGGATGGCAGAGAAGGGCATCGGGAAGGGCCGTCAGGGGCTGGCGCCAGTGACGGTCGCTCCACCCTTTACCACGCCGGGCCAACCCTCAACGTAGATCGATGGTTCTCCCGGGCTAGAAGCGTCCACCCAATACACGGGCGGCTGGCCTGGGGGGCGCACGTCGAAGTGGACGAACGGATGGTAGGGATAGTAACCGCAGCCCATGTCCTTGAGGCTGCGACAGAAGGCAAATACGCGCTCGTTCGCGATGCCCTCGACGGACAGGTCGAGCGCGCGTCCGCGCGTGTGGGGCGAACCCGAGTCTTCGCGTCGGTAACCGCTGACCAAGCGGAGTCGGTGTCCCGGGAAGGCGTCCGCGATGCGCGTGAGGAGCCACAGCAGGCGCGGATGAAAGTGCCGCACGCCGGGGGCCCACTCCTCGTTCGTTCCCGGGGTGCTTTCAGTCAGCAGCGCGAACGGCAGGGTTGGGGCAGGGGTGCCCTGCACGCGTCCGAGCACACTGACGGCGTCGAGCGAGTCGACCTTCACACTGCCATCGCAATCGAGTAGACGGAGTCCCTGCTGTTCGCCGGCGGGGCTGGTGAGCCAGACCACGCGCGGACGAGCCCAGGGCGCACAGGTCGCCTTGGTCGCGATCGGGAGGGACCAAGGTGCCTGCGAGTCGAGCGCCTCCAGGGAGGGTAATAGGGGAAGCTCTCCGCTGCGGAGCGGACGGAGCGGACGGAGCAGCGCGAAGCTGTCGAGCCGTGGCTCAAGCAAGCCCTGGGCACTCGCGCCTAGTTCGCTCGGCGCTTGACGGTCCCAGCGCAGCGGCGCGACGAACCACCTGCCTTGACCCCGAAACAGGTGGCGCCAGAGTTCGCTCCCTGGTTTTTCGCGCTCAGTGGACGGATCGGCAAAGCGGCTGAGGAGCGACAGGGTGTCGAGCTCCGCGACGCAAAAGCCCTGTCCGCGCTCAAAGCGCAGTGCCCACCAATTGAGCGGCGAGCTTGAGCTGAGTCCGCCGAGGTACGTCGGCGGTGGTGGCGATTCAGCGACGCGGGCGCTCGCGAGCTGGCAGCAGGCGAGCAGGGACAGGGCAGCGCGAGGCCAGCTTGGAGCACAAAACGCCAACGCGGCGAGCCCAAAGCGGGTCGCCGCGCGGTGATTGGATAGGGGTGAAGGGCGAGTCCGCCGGGTCACTTCGCCTTGAGAGTGTTCTCGAGCAAGGTGAGGAACGTCTCGTAAGCCCTGCGGCTTTGAGCCTCGTCTTCGACACAGTCCGCGATGCTCAAACCATTGAGCACGGCCTGCACGAGGACGGGGAGTCCTTCCAGGTTCGGCTTTTTCACCACGTCGCCCGCGCTGTCGAGGGCTTCGATGATGATCTGGCGGGCGTCCTGCTGAAGCGAAGCGGCACGACGTTTGAGCTCCGGATCGCGGCGAGCCGCGCTCCAAACCTCAATGTTCAGACCGGTCGCCGTCTGGTCAGCCTGGAGGGCATCCCAAAGGGCCTCGAGCGCCTTACGGGCTCGAGCGACGCCGGTACCTTCATTCGCAGTGCCGATTGCCTCGCGCACGCGGTCAAGGAACTTCCGGTAGGTGAAGCTCTGAACCTCGTGGATGAGGGCTGCCTTGCTCGCAAAGTAGTAGTGTACGATGCTCTTGCGAAGGCCGAGTTCCTTGCCAATTTCGGCAAGCGTCGTCGCCGAGAAACCGCTGCGCGAGAAGCACTTGGCCGCCGCGGTTAGGATCGCTGCGACGCGAGGGTTTTCCCAGTCAACTGCGCGGGTAGCCGCCGCCGCGTTGCTCGAGTCAGACGAATCCGCGGGAGGCGACAGGGGAGCGTTGTCTGCAGTGTTCATGTTCTCTCGTGTGGACTGGTCAGCCGGCGAAAGTGCCCGTCGACTTCAGCGTCTGGGTCCTTCGACCGTCCGGACCAGGGGTGCCGCGGGTATTGCCCCCGAACGGGCCCTGCGTCAAGTGCGCGGGTGGAGGTTACGTTGAAAGTCCAATGATAACAGTAGTTTAGAGTTGAAGGAATTGCGGGCCGTCCGTTCGTTCTTGCCCCCCTACGGGAGGTGGGGCCGCCGCTCGGCCAGGTAGCGCGCCAGTCCGCGCCGCAAATCCTCGGCCGGCGCGAGCACCTGCGCGGTGGTCGGATCCAGGCCGAGCGCGCGGGCCTTGGCGACAGCCACGACGGCAAAAGCCGCGCTCGCCGTCAATTCCGGTCGCTCGTCGCACAGCGCGGCGGCGACGAAGCTCGGACTGCGACTCACGCCTGCCAGGCAGTGCACGAGCACTCCGCCGCGTTGGCGTTCACGTCGCACGAACGGCAGTCCGAGCGCGAGCGCCGTGAGGAACTCGTCGACGCCGCAACCCCCGTCCGCGATCGGCAAATGCAGCCACTTTACGTCGGGATTGGCCGGGACGCGCTCGCCGCACCGCTCGAGCTGGACCATGGCGCAGAGCGACACGACCGCGACGATCTCGGGACCCGCTGTTCGACGCCCTGAGGCTTCGAGCAGGGCCCGCTCACCGGAGACGATGTTGCCAAGCCAGAGGCGTTCAGCGATGGACCACAAGGAGCTGCGGCGCAGGGTAGCTCGCCCGGCTTTCCTCGTCAGCCATTCCCGCGTCGGCCCGGCTTGCGGCGGTCCCGTTTGCCGTCGCGTTCGGGCTTCGGCTCGTCTTTGGGCCGCTTTGGGTCGCCCTGCCACTGGGGCATGTGCTCGCGCTCCGTCCAGCCCGGCTCGCCCGTCCGGCCCGATTCCCGCCACTCGGACGAGCTTGGCGCGTTCGGTGCGCGGGCAGGTTCGGCCGCGCCACTCTGAGCGCCCCCATCCTCGCGTCGCGCGGGTCGCTTGGCCTCGCCGTCCGTAGTCTCCTTGGGCTGCTCGCTGCGGCGCTCCTCGCCCTCAGGCTGAGTCCCCTGGGTCATGACGAGCAGCTCGTCGGCGAGGTACTCCGGGTGCCTGTCGTCCTCGGCCTTCACCTCGTCTTTGGCGATCGTGCCGGTCCCCACGCGGATGATCTGGGGTGTGGGAGGGTATTTGTCGGTCCAGCGTTCCCGCGTCGCGTGGCTGCCTTCGCGCACGATGCGGTAGCGATTGACGGTGAAGCCGGCCACCCCGCGCTGGGCGAGCAGACGCGTGCCACGCGGCAGGTGTTCGTCCTCGCGCTCGAGCTCCTCGTACGGCGCGGTGCCGGTGATGCGCCGGATCAGCGTGACCTGATGACGTCGCTCCGGACCCAAGATTTCCGCGCGAACTAGCCCATTTTTCACGGTCTCATGGACCACGATCGGAAAGTCGAAGGGGTTGCGGAACTTGAAGTTGATGGTCGGATAGACCACCGTCGCGTCGAGCCCCATCTTGATGTACGAGCTCGGGCGCGTGTGCGGAATGCGGTAGGCCACCTCGAGTCCGGAGAAAAACACCGCTCCGTGAAGCGTCCCCGAGATCTGGCAGGTTCCGCCACCCAGTCCGTCCACCAGCTCACCCTCGGCGATCACGGTGGCGACCTTGTAACCGTTGGCTTCGTCGCGTGGTCCGACCACCTCGTTGAAGTCGAACAGCTCGCCTGGCAAAAGCACGGTGCCGTCGAGTTTTGAGGCGGCTTGCCGCAGATTGTAGGTGCGCGCCAGGGACTTGGCTGAGCTGTCGTAGTGCGTCTCGAAGACGCCGAGCACCGTGGAGAAATCAACGTGCCCCAGATCTTTGGCGGTCCGACGTGGCGACTGATGCTGCACGACGACCTCTACGCGGCGGCGTCCCTCAGCCACCGCGTGGGAGATCGCCAACCAGGTTGCGTCGAGGTCGAGCGAAAGTCCCTCAGTTTCCGGCAGGACCTTGCGTGCATCGAGATCAAACCGCGCGTCGACCGCGACGCGATCAACCTCATCCTTAACCCGCAGCAGCGGATTGGTGGCGTCGCGTGGTTCGAGCACGATCGGTACCGGAAGCTCCAGCGGCGCTGGGCGTCCCGACTGCGCAAACGCGCGACGCAGCACGCTCGTGCCATCGCGGGCCTGGCGCACGAGTGAGGAGAGATGCCCCTTGTCGATCTGCGCGCCGAGTCGACCGAGGCTGAGCTCGCGCGTACGCCCACCCGGCAGCACCAGCTGGAGGTTCATGCCAGCAAAGCGGCGCAGCCGCTCAAGCGCGATGGCTTGAGCGCGATCATCGAGCGCCAGCGGCGCGCCGAGGAAGCGCACCTCGGGGGGAGCGGGCGGCGCCTCGCCGGGGCGAGGCAAGCTGGGCAGCAGCATAGCGCCGAGCGCGAGCCCGCTGACCGCTGCCAGGAGCACGGCGCGAACCCCACGACTGCGGGGGAAAATCGCTAAGAGGGAGGAGGTCATCCCGGGGTACCGGTCACAGCATCTTGAAAAGCGCGCCTCCCTCCGTCAAGGCAGGGGGGAGCTTGCATGTTCGAAGACGACGTCCCCCCAGCCTCGTTGACGCCCGAGGAGCCCGGCCAGGCCAGCGAGCAGAGCGATCACTTGCCGCTGCTCGTGAGCTCGAAACTCGCAGGATTGCCCGCTCGCCCGGGTTGCTACTTGTTCCGCGACCGCAGCGGGGGCGTGCTCTACGTCGGCAAAGCCAAGAGCCTTCGGTCCCGCGTCCGTTCGTATTTCGCCGACAGCTCAGGGGACGCGCGCGCCTTCATCCCCTGGCTCCGACGCGGCATTGGGGATTTGGAAACCGTGGTGACAGCCACCGAGAAGGAGGCCGCGGTTCTCGAAAACCACCTCATCAAGGAGCTGCGTCCTCGCTACAACGTCAAGCTGCGCGATGACAAAGAGTACCTGAGCCTGCGCTTCGATCTGCGCCAAGAATTCCCACGGCTCGAGCTGGTGCGGCGCCCGCCCGACGATGGCGCCAGGACGTTTGGTCCCTATCCGAGCGCGACTGCGGCGCGCCGCACGCTGCATCTGGTCGAGAGAAATTTTCAGCTGCGGACCTGCACCGATCGCGAGTTCGCGCAGCGTCGTCGTCCCTGCATTCAGTACCAGATCCAGCGCTGCCTGGCGCCCTGCGTGTTGGAGGTGGATCGCGACGCGTACGCGGCGCAGGTGCGCGCCGTCGGACTGTTCCTCGAAGGGCGTCACGACGAGGTCACGCGCCTGCTGCAGGAGCGCATGAAGGAGGCGAGTCGACTGCTCGATTTCGAGCTGGCGGCGCGTCTGCGCGACCAGCTGTCGGCGGTCACTGTCATTCACGAGCAGCAGCGCGTGGTGATGCAAAGCGACGACAACCTCGACGTACTCGGCCTTTACCGCGAGGGGGAGCTGGTGGAGCTCGTGGTGATGCTCGTGCGCGGGGGGCGCGTGATCGAGCTGTCCAGCTACTCGCATCTGCGCACCGAGCTTGACAATGCCGAAGTCGTGGCCGCGTTCCTTCGGGACTACTACGGTCCCACGGGTCCGGGGGCGCCGCAGAATCCGGACGAAATCCTGCTGCCGCTGCTTCCCGATGCCGCCGACGGCGTCGAGGACTGGCTCGCGGACGAGCGCCAACGGCTCGGTCGACGCGGTCGCTGCCGTTTGGCCGTGCCGCAGCGCGGGGTGAAAATGGATCTGCTTCGGCTCGCCAGCGAGAACGCGCAACATGCCTTCGCGGAGAAGGCGCGCGCCAAAGACGACCTCACCGCGCGGCTCGTTAAACTCCAGCAAAAGCTTCGGCTTCCCGAGCTTCCGCGCCGCATCGAGTGCATCGACATCTCCCACCTCGGTGGGCAGGACACCGTGGGCGCGATCGTCGCGCTGCTCGACGGGCGCCCCGACAAATCGCGCTATCGCAGCTACAAGCTGCGGCAGGTGAGCGGTGGCGACGACTACGGCGCGATGGCCGAGGTGCTGGCGCGCCGTTTTCGCCGCGGCGCTGAGGCGGGGGATGAACCCGGCGACTGGGATCTGCCGCAGCTCTTCGTCGTCGACGGGGGCCGCGGGCAGCTCGCCGTGGCCCTGGCGGCGGCACGGGAGCTCGGGCTCGAGTCGCTGCCGATCGTCGGGCTGGCGAAGGAAAAGGAGAACGTCGCGGGCGAAAAACTGGTCGATCGCGTCTACGTTCCCGGGCAAAAAAACCCGATTTCACTCAAAGGGAACTCGCCGGAGCTCTACCTCCTGGCGATGGCCCGCGACGAAGCGCACCGCTTCTCGAATCGCGGACGCCGCAAGCTGGGCGACAAGCGGCGCTTCACCTCGCGTCTAGAAGAGGTGCCTGGGATTGGTCCGCGCACGGCCAAGGCGCTCCTGCTAGCGTTTCCTTCGATCGATGCGATCGCCGCCGCCAGAGACGAGGCACTGCTCGCGGTCAAGGGTGTCTCCCAGGGCCTGCTGCCCGGCTTGAGGCAACACCTGGCCGAGGCGGACGGTGAACCCCTAGCTGAGGAGGAGTTCTCGGCTGAGCAGGCTCCTGGCCGGGACGTGACCCCCTGAGGAAGTCCGGAGCCAGTGATATTTTTCTGCCGCGCCGGCGCCGCTCGCTGATCAGTCATCAGCGGAGTTATGCGGCATAGCTGAAAACGGCCGGCGCGCCCAGGGACGCCCGCTGTGACTCAGTTGCGGCTCGCCCCGGAGTGCTGCCAACTGAGTTGCAGGGAATTGCGCGCTTTCCTCGGGGGCTTTGGGTCTCAGACTCGAGGCACGGCGCTTGCTCCCTTCCGGCTTGCCGACAGGGCTCCTCTTGGGGGAGTGCCACAGTCGCCCCAGGGCGCGCCGGCGGAAGCGATTGACACAAGTAATGTCGAGCATTTACGCTCGGCACCGCATTCACCCAGGTGCCGGCTGCCGCCCTGTCTCCCGAGCGGCCCTCCAGGAGCTAACTCAAGATGTCGAAATCCACTGACCTACGCCCCAAGCCTCGTTCGTCGCTGCTCTCAGCGCGACTCGGGCTCGTCGGACTGACAGCCCTCGGTGCCGCCGTGTCCCTGAGCACCGGCTGTCTGCAACGCCCGATCGAGCGGACCACGCCCGAGACGAACAACGTGTTCGTCGAGCAGTATCAGAACACCGCGATCACCCAGATCGATCTGTTGTTCATGATCGACAACTCGCGGTCGATGGCGGACAAGCAGACCGTGCTCGCCCTAGCCGTGCCTCAGCTGCTGGCACAGCTCGTCAATCCGCGCTGCATCAAGCCACGTCCTTCCGTTAAGTCTGATGGCACTCCGGAGACCGATGCTACGCCGCTTGACGCCAAAGTGATGACGTCACCGACCGAGGCATGTGACGTTGCCAACGGCTACAAGCGCGAGTTCAATCCGGTCAACGACATCCACATCGGTATTGTTACCAGCAGCATTGGTTCGGTTGCTTCAGGCGTTTGCCCAGAGGACGTCGAAAACACGAACGACAAGGGCTGGCTGATCGGCGCCCTGCCGCGTGGTAAGGCGGCCAGCGGCACGGGAGCTCCGTTCCTGACTTGGAAACCGGCCAATCCCAAAGACGTAAGCGCAGCTCAGATCGACGACTCCAAGGCGCAGTTCAAGTCCTTCGTGACGTCAGCGGGCGAGGTGGGCTGCGGCTATGAGGCTATCCTCGAGGCTTGGTACAGGTTCCTGGTGAATCCGAAGCCATCGGCGCGTATTGACCGATCGATCAAGGATGCTGTTGACTCTGCGTTCGAAAGCAAGGATCTCGATCTCGAGTTGCTCAAACAGCGTGCGCAGTTCCTGCGGGCAGGCTCGCTGGTGGCTGTGATCATGCTAGCGGACGAGAACGACGCTTCGTTCCGTCAGTACGGCGTCGCCGCATACGTCCAGAGCGCGCTCGCCGGGGCGATGACACGGGCGTCGTCGGCTTGCGACACCAATCCCAACGATCCCTGTTGTTACAACTGCTCTGTGTTGTTGCCGGATGCCAATGGTGTTCAGCCCCCTCCTCCGGCGGGTTGTTCTGCGGATCCGATTTGCCGGGGTGGCACCGCCAATTTGGGAGAGATGGCTGATCAACCCAACCTTCGTGCCTTCGACGAGAAGCGTCGGTATGGATATGACTTCCTCTACCCGACCTCGCGCTACGTCGTTGGGTTGACGGCCAGGGAGCTCTGCCCGGACTCGGACTACGGTGACATGGACTGCAGTTGCGCAGCGGCCAAGGCCGTGGGCGTTGGGTGCAACGCCCATACTGAGACCAAGGTGCCGAACCCGCTGTACAGTGTCCTCGACAAGCAGGACACCAGTTCGCCCCGTGCGGACTCCTCGATGGTGTTCTTGGCGGGAATCGTCGGAGTTCCTTGGCAGCTGATCGCGACCGAGGACTCGCAGGCTGCTGGCAAACCGCTCCAGTTCAAACTGGCCGCTGCTCTCGACTGGGGCAAGATCGTCGGAGATCGCGCCAAGAATAAGCTTCCCGGCGATCCTCACATGATCGAGACTCCGGAGCTGCGCAAGGGGCTCCAGGGCCCGGATGCTGGCTTGATGGCGGATCCGATTCACGGCCACGACTACAACACCATCGGCGGACAGGGCCTAGATGATCTTCAGTACGCGTGCATCTTCCCTCTCCCGGCGTCCAAGGATTGCGGACCGTGTCCTGCTGGCACGAAAGAGACCGATACAGCGTGTAGTGACTTCAGGCTTTCCTGCGATTGCACCGATGCCCTGACGGACAAGCGCAAAAAGCCGCTCTGCCAGGACCCGACGGGGGCCATCACGACCGTTCAGTACTACGCCAAGGCCTATCCTGGTATTCGTCAGCTGGAGGTTCTTCGGGACTTCAACACCACCAGCGTCGGCCAGAACAGTATCGTCGCATCGATCTGTCCGAAGACCCTGGCCGGTGATAGCCAGGACCCGGGCTACGGCTACAATCCCGCTGTTGCCTCGATCATTCAGCGTCTGAAGGAGAAGCTCTCCGGTCGCTGCCTCTCGCGCTCACTTGAGCCCGACAAGGCGACGGGCAAGCTACCCTGCTCGATCGTCGAGGCTCTAAAGGAAGGTTCGCCGTCCTGTAACAACTGCGCTGCGAGTGGGCGTGAAGAGGTGGACGATGTGCTCGCTGAGCCGGTTCGTCGTGAGCTGGCCAAGGCCATGGTTTGCGATGTGCTGGATCGGCCAGCCTGCTCGTCGATGTGTCTCTGCAAGATCGGTCAGTCGACGGGCACCGATCTAAAGGCGTGCCAGAATGAGGGTGAAGCCGTGCTGAACGGGCTCAAGCCTGGCTACTGCTACGTCGATCCGGCCAAGGGCATTGGCTCACCGGACCTGGTCGCGACCTGCCCGCCCACGGAGAAGCGCCTGCTGCGCTTTGCTGGCAAGTCCGTGCCGGCTCCCAACTCCTACACGTTCATCGCCTGTGCTGGCGCGGCGTACAAGGAGTGAGGCTCTGAGCTAGCGAGTCGCTGACTCGTCGCTCCCAGAGTTGACGCCAAGAGGCGGTCCGAGAGGGCCGCCTTTTTGCTTTCCTGCGCCTTGGCGGCGTTGGCGGGCGTGAGCTCCAACGTCGCATGTTGGTGTCCGGGCGTGCAGGGTCGCTGAGCCTTTCCGCAGGCGTTGGCGGTCGTGATCGCTGCGCCGTGGAGACAGGGCCTTGCATTTCAACGCAGAACAGGGCAGTTCTGTCGGGAATGGATGCGAAAAAGACCATCCTAGTCGTCGACGACGAGCCCCACATCGTCCTTGGCCTCAAGGACACCCTCGAGTTCGAGGGGTTTCGCGTGGTGACCGCGAGCAACGGCCGTGACGCCATCGCGGCGGCTCGTCAGGAGCGTCCGAACGCCATTCTGCTCGATCTGATGCTGCCCGACAAAAACGGCTACCAGATCTGTGAAGAGATCCGGCGCTTCGATCAGTCGGTGCCGATCCTCATGCTGACCGCGCGCTCCCAGGAGTCCGACAAGATCCGCGGACTCGATGCCGGAGCAGATGACTACGTCACCAAGCCGTTTAGCATCGGTGAGCTGATCGCCCGGCTGCGTGCGCTGTTTCGACGCTCTCAGCGCGTCACCGAGGTGGCGAGCTTTCGCATTGGGGAGGTCGTCGTCAACTGCTCCGCACAGACCCTGCAACGCGACGGGCAAACCCCAGAAACGATCAGCTTTTACGAAACGGAGTTGCTGCGGCTGCTCTTCGAACGGCAGGGCAACCCCGTGAGTCGCGAGGACATTCTCAGTAAGATCTGGGGCGTTGAAGCCAACCCCACCAATCGGACGATCGACAATTTCATCGTGAAGCTGCGCAAAAAGCTGGAGTCTCGCCCCGACCAACCCGAGCACATCCTGACGGTGTACGGCTTCGGTTACAAACTCGTGGTTGAGCCGGGCGCGCAGGCTTAGGGCACGTCACGGCCCGCGCTGGCCGACCAGAGCTCGAACCAGTCCTGCCGGTCGAGCTGCAGCAACTCCGCCTGAACTAGCTCGGCGATTCGCTCCGTTTTGCCGGTGCCGAGCACAGGCATCACGCGCGCCGGATGACGCAGCAGCCAGGCGAGCGCGACCAGCTCCGCACTTGCGCCGTCGTAGCGCTGCCCGATCGCCGTTGCGACCTCACGAACGCGCACCCAATGCGGCGCGGCGCTCGTCGACAGGGCGCCGCCACCGAGCGGCGACCAAGCCATCGGCGGCATCTTGAGCTGCTGACACTGGGCCAGGGTTCCGTCCTGCAGAGGCGTGAGCCGCCCGAGGTGCAGTTCGATTTGGTTGGTGACCAGTGGAAAAGGGAGGCGCGCCGCCAGTAGCTCTAGATCCCTCGGGAGGTAGTTCGAGACGCCAAATGCGAGCACCTTGCCTGCGTCCCGCAGCTCCACGAACGCGGCGGTGACCTCGTCGGCGTCCAACAGCGGATCGGGACGATGGAGCAACAGCAGATCGAGGTGATCGGTGCGCAGGTTGATGAGCGACTGCTCGACCGACGCCAGGATATGGGCGCGCGAGGTGTTGTAGTGTTTGAGGCGATGCTCGGGGCGCGCCGGGTTTACCAGGGCGATGCCGCACTTGGAGATGAGCTCGATGCGCGCGCGCAGGCTGGGGGTGAGCGCGTCCCCGAAGGCGTCTTCGCAGCTGTAGCCGCCGTAGATGTCGGCGTGGTCGAACGACGTGACCCCGACCTCACAGCAGCGCTCGATATTGCCGCGCAGCTCGAGCGACGTGAGCTTCCAATCGGGAAGCCGCCACACGCCTGCGACCATCCGGGACAGGGTGACGGAGGAACCGGGGAGAGCAACGCGCGATACGGTCATGGGGCTGCGGGATCCTCCCCGACCTGGCAAGCGGCGTCCAGTCTCAGTTTGCAGATAGCGGTAACACGTTGCGCGGATCACAGACGATCGTCCGCGCGTTGCGCACCAGCTCACCTGGGGCCAGGGAACGCGGCTCTATGCCCTCGCGGATCTGGCGCACCTCAAGGTGCAGGTGCACCACTCCGGGGCTGTCGGAGTCCCCCATGAAGCCGAGCAATGACCCCTCCGGGAGCTGGTCACCAGCGCGGAGCCCTGCGGCCGGGGCGTCCAGGTGGCCGTGGATCAGCAGGTACTCGCGCAGCGTGCCGGCTTCCCGGACCCGATGCCGCGTGACGACCGAATGACCAAATAGCTCTCCCACCAACAGCACCTCGGCGTCGCCCTCCTGGTGCTCGAGAAATACCTGGTGGATCTCAGCGCCGCGTTTGCCGGCCAGATCGATGCCGCCGTGTCCCACGGCCTTGAGCGCGGAGCCTCGCCGTTGCTCGGTGTCGGCGCGGTCCAGATCGTAACCGCTCATCACGAGATTTTGCTCGGGTGGTACCGCGACGGGGTAGCGATAAGCGCGATAGTCCTTTGGACGCTCGGGGCGCCGCGGGATCTGCTCGTAGCTCGTCCAGTCCCCGGCGCGCGTGCGATGGGCATTGCGCTCAGCGACGAGCGCCGAGCCCTCGTCCGAATCCACCCCGAGTAGCGGCAGACACACCTCGCCGTCGGGCAGCGTTCCGGAGGGGCAGAGGGCAGGTCCCAGCGTGGCACGACCCGGGTCGAGTAACCGCGCCGGCGTTGCAACCACTTGATGGATACCGAGCGCGCTCAGCGCGGTCAATCCCAGGGCAAGGCGGAGCAGCGGAGACAAGTGACCCCCAAGCTTGATGCGGAATTCGGGGGAATGCACAGGGAAAGGGCAGCGCGAACAAGGCCGTCATCACGCCGGACCAACCAGAACTGGCAGCGGGCGTGACGGCGGTTGCCGCACCGGCTTTCGCCGCTCGGTCTTGCAAGCCGTACCGGCTTGGGCAATGCGGCGGGGCATCTAGCCATTGCCGGCCGATGGGCCATTGGTTAGGCTGGGGCGTGTTTCCTTCTGAGCCCCTGACCGCAGCGGACGCAGCGGTGTTCGAGACGTTCGTGGTGCCGCGCTACCTTCGCCTGTTCGGTGAACTGGTGGCAGGGATGATCCTACCGACCGATGGCGCACGGATCGTCAGTTTGGGTTGTCGAACGGGCTTTCCCGATACGGACATCGCGCAGGCGGTGGGCGCCTCGTTGTTCGTCGGGGTGGACGCTTCGTCGGCGGCACTCGAGGTTGGCAAAGCGAAGTGCGCCAGCGTGCCTTCGATCGAATTTGAGTACCTCGAGGCAGATGAGCTGCCCTCGTTACTCGAAGACGAAGGCTATTCGCACACGTTCAGTCTGCATCCGACGCTGGCCGTTGGTGAGCGTCAGGACCTGTTCGCCGAGATGGCGCGGCTGCTGTATGGCGGTGGTCAGGCGCTGATCGCGCTGCCACTTCGCGGCTCGTTTCAAGAGATTGGCGATCTGTTCCGCGAGTACGCGCTCAAGCATGATGACGGGGATTTCGGCAAGCTCGTCGAGGACGTGATGGCGCGACGCCCCACGATTGAGACGCTGGAAGAAGAGCTCGAGAACGTGGGGCTCGAGGATGTGGACGTCGAGATCCGTCAGACGACGCTCAGCTTTGACAGCGGGCGCGCGCTGCTCGAAGATCCGATCTGTCGGCTGCTGATCGTGCCCGAGCTGCGCGCGTGCCTCGGGATGGGCGATCTCCGTCGTCCGCTCGACTATCTGCGTGAGGCCGTCGACAAGTACTGGTCGGAGGGCAGTTTCGAGTTGACGGTGAATGTGGGCTGCGCCAGCGCCCGTCGCGTCGAGCGCTAATAGCGCTTGAGCCAGAGCAGATCGAGCCCCGCGCCAACGTTGCCTATCTCGGTGCGAAGGCTCCAGTTTTGTCGGAAGCGCCAGTCCACCGTGCCGCTAAAGCCGGGCTCGTTGGCGACCGAGCCTGGTCGCGCTGAGCTCGTGCTCGGGTTCATGTAGGTGGCCTCGAACCAGAGATTGTCGCGCAGGGGCACCGCGGCCGTGTAGTTTGCCGTGCGGTCGCCCTTGGAGGTGCGCAGCTCAACACGCGACAGCGGCGTGTCCGCGAGCACCTCAGCGAACAGGGCCGCCCCGAGTCCGACACCTGCGCTGGCCTTGTCATTCCCGGGACCGCCGCCGAGTAGCAGCGCCTGGATCTGAGCCTCGCTCGCGAGTGGGGGATCCGACGTCAAGCGCAAGGTTGCCTGCTCGCGCGTGCCCGTCAACCACAGGGTGACGACATGGGTGGGACCGCGCCATTGTGCGGTGACGTCAAGATAGGGATTGGTGGGGTGCTCAGGATCGAGGCGCAGCTCACCGCGCTCCACCTCAAATAGCTTTCCTAGCAGCTGCAGGCGACCGCCCGGTTTGAGCATGATACTGCCGCTCGGGGAGGCACGGCGCCCGAGGGTCAGGCGCGGAACGCCGCTGATCGGAATCTCAAGTCCGGGCTTGGTGACTTTGGACCGCGTTCCCAGATCGAGCTCGATCACGAGCTCGGTGGCGGCCTCAATCGCCCGGCGATGGGCGGCCGCTGACAAGGGCTGACGCAGCACGAGATCCGGGTTTTCCTCGAGCTCGACCGTCTCTTTGGCGGTCGACTTGGGAAGGCGCGCTTCGAGCTCACGCACCCGAATCGAGACCGCCAGCTGATTGGGGTGCGGGATGATGGTCACGGCGGCCGAGCCCGTCAGGGTCGCCAGCGGTACGCCGTTGACCGTGAGCGGCACCTCGGTGGCTTGATCGATGCTTGCGTGAAGCTCACTTAAGGACAGATCGTCGAGTATCAGCTCAGCGCTGCCCCGCAGATTGGGCTCCGCGCTGCCGAGCGCGGCCGCGATACTGGGTAGCTCGAGTCGCGTGCGCGAGCCATCGGAGCGCGCCGTGGCCCGCGCTTCGAGATGAGTGAGCTCCAGGCTCAAGTCGGGCATCGTGATGCGCCCCTCGCTCAGGCGCAGCTCCCCGTCGAGCGTGGTCGCGTACGAGCCCTGCGTGGGTTGCAAATTGCCCGACATTTCCCCGGAAACCGAGCCCTCTAGCAGTCCAAGGTTGTCCGGGAACAGGGGACGGAAAACACCGACCCCGAAGTCGACGGCGCGCGCCTTGAGAGTGATGGCGCGCTTGGGGTCGAGGGCCGGCAGGGGCGCGGCTTGCGCGAACGGCAGCTTGGCATCGACGTCGAGAACGGACTGGCCACCTCCGAACAGATGCAGCTGCGCGAGCAGCTCGTCGCCGCGTTGGTCCCAGCTGAGCAGCGTGGTGCCGAACGCGAGCGGTCCCACATGAAGCCCAGCTCCGGACAGTGCCGCGCGCGTCTCGGAGAGACCGTTATGGCGCTCAAGCGTCACGCTGCCCTGCAGCGTGCCGGTGACCTGTCGCTGTTGGAGTCCTGGCACGAGCTCCAGTGGCAGCGCGGTGAACAGCGCGTCGAGTCGTCCATTCCAATCGAGGGCCCCGCCGCGCCGCTCAAACTGTACCGTTTGCTCGGGAAGCGTGAGATAGCGCGCAGCGCCGACCCCGACCGCCCCCTGGAAAGTCGCGCTTTGCTTGCTCGCGTCATAGCCGAGGGTGAGATCGCCATCGAGCGGCACCGGGCAGCCGGGAAACGTGAGCTGCTCGAGATGCCACTGCGACATCGCGCTTGGATGGCGCGGCGTTCCAACGACTTGAATGAAGGCGCGGCCCTTGCCGCGCACGCTCGTCAACCCGAGCGGGGCAAGCCAACTGGAGAACTCCTGATCGGGCAGCAGCATGCTGGCGACCAAGGGGCGGTCGGCCAGGTTGCGCAGGGTCTCGAGCGGTGCGGACGCGAGCTGGGCCGGGTCGAGTCGAAGATCGGCCGAGGCCTGAAGGACGGGTTCCCCATCGCGGTGCATCGTCACCGTGGAGGTCAGCGCACCACTTTCGCCGTCTACCGAGGCGCGCGCGATGACCTCCTGACCGCGCAGCACCTGCGGTCCGGTCGGACTGTGAACGGTGACGGTCAGGCCTTGAGTGAGCGCGAGCAGGGTGAGGGTGGAGCGACGCGCGGACTCGGCCTGCTCGAGCGTGAGCTTGAAATGAACGAGTCCGGAGAGCTCCGGTCGCGGCTGCACGAGCCCGAGCTTCTCACTCACGAGGCGCAGAGGGATGTCGTTGAGCTCGAGCTGAGCCGTGCCGCGCGCAGCCCTGAGCGCGGCGAGCGGCGGCAGTCCGTGCGGCACCCGGGCGGCCACCGTGAGCGAGACGCGTCCGAGGCCAGCGAGCTCCCCGTCGCGCGAGCTCACCGCGATTTGGTCGCCGTTGAATTCAGCTGTAACCTGCCCGGAAAATCCGTCAAGCGTCCCGAGCTTGGCGCCCGTCAAGGTCGCGGTAAGCTTGCCCTGCCGGCGGGTTGGCGAAGCCTGAAGCTCGCCATCGAGCGCGAGCTTGCCAGAGAGCCCCGCAGGCAGCGCGAGTACCTTGCTGAGCGTGCCAAGATCGATGGTTTGTCCGTCAAAACGCAGGTGAAGTGAGTCCGGTCCGAGGGAAAAATCTCCACCCAGTTGTCCGGCAGCGCCGGTGAGGGCCAGGTTCTGCACCGTCAACTCAGAACCGAGCTGAACGTCTTTCGCCGTCACCACCAACTCTTGACCATCGCGAGTGAGCTTGACGCGAACCGCCTGGAGTCGTGGTGACGGCGTCAGTTGAGCATTGGCGGTCAAGGCGTAGCGACCGCTTCCCGCTTCGACCTCAGCCGAGACGCGCGGCGCGAGCAGGGGTCCCGTGAACTGCACGCGGGCCTGGTCGGACTGAAGCCCTTGCACCTTGAGTCCCGTCACCCGCGCTTCGCCATTGACCCGAGTCGCCGCAAGCTGCGAGAGCTCACCCGTGAGTCGCCCGGAAAGCTGCAGCCCCTTGGCTTCGGCGGTTCCTGGTACTCGGGGTTGTTGCCAATTGCCGGTGGTGTCGAGCGTGAACTGCTGGTCGCGCAGCTCGCCTGAAAAACTTAGCTCGGCTGAGCCTGCGACGCCCGCCTTGTGTCCCGCCAGCGAGACCTTTGCGAGCTCGGGTGCGCGGAGCTGCCCAGTGAACTGAGTCTGCCCGTCGCGCGCCGTCTGGGCGCTCAATTTGCCGCGCCAGGCGGGATCGTCCAGCTGCAGCTCGGTGTGAATCCCAGCGGGACTGAGCGCGACCACGAAGGGCAGTCGCGGCGTGGCGTAGCCGCCGACTGTTCCCGCTTCGACGGCGCCCCAGAGCCGCCCCGTGGGCAGTCCAGGCGTGAAACGAAGCTGCGAGCTACTGTGAACTGACAGCGTTGAGGTTGGCGCGTCGTGGAACCAATCGGCGAGATCGAGCTGTTCGGCATCGAGACTCAGACTCGCGTTCGGCTCATTGCCGAGATTGAGAGGACCGCGCACCCGAATGGTCGTGGGGGCAGCGTCGAGCTCGGCGTTGAGCTCGAGGTTGGGAAGGTGTCCGCGGGCCGTGCCGCGCATCGAGGCGGTGCGCCTCAGGGGCCAATCGGGCCACAGGGCGCGCATTGCCTCGGGCGTCATGACCGGAGCGGTGAGCAGCAGCTCGAGCCCGTCGCGTCGCAGGCTCGCCTCAAGCGCGATGGGGACCTCGCCGAGACGACCGTCAAAGCTGCCCTTAAGGCCTGAGCGACTCGAAAACGAGACGCGCGCCGTGCCAAGCACAGTCTGACGCGTCAGCCCCTCGAGACTGAGTCCTGAGCGCTTCAGATCGAGCGTGGCGCCCTGAGGGCCAACGTAGAGCCAGGCGTTAGCGCGGCGCAGCTCAGCGGCCAATCCTGGCAGACTCGCGAGCTCGGAGTGCACCGAGGTGTCTGCAAGTTCTACGAGCGGCAACCAGAGCTTGAGCTCGGTGCCAGATTTGCTGTCGGGGTTGCGACTCGCCACCGCGTCGAGCAGCGAGGGCAAGGCCGGATCCTGGCCTGGATAGAGCCACAGACGGAGCTGCTCGACGCGGCTGTGTTTGACCACCAGATCGACTTGTTCACGGTGCAGGAGCAGCGCGGTCATCAGGCGCTGCATCGCGAAGTTCACGCGCAGCCTTCCCACGTAGGCGACCTCGCGTCCGCCGGGATCGCGCAGCCGGAGGCCCTCGACCGTGAGCCCAGAGAGGCTCGCGCCCGTGACGCGGGCTAGCTCAATTTCGCCCAGGATCTCTTGGTTGATCAGGTTTTGCAGCAGCTGACCGAGCAGGCGATGCGACGGCGGCAGATTGAGGTGCAGCACCACGCCAAGCAGACTCAGCAAGACGAAGCCGGCTGAGACCGTCAGGGCGCGCGCGGCACGGCGCCAGCCGAGGCGCGGC
The DNA here is from genome assembly GCA_038207155.1 of Polyangiales bacterium. Lineage (GTDB taxonomy): Bacteria > Myxococcota_A > Polyangia > Polyangiales > Polyangiaceae > FEN-1139. Next base: position 75,626 of record JBBRAB010000014.1, on the reverse strand, counting down.
ATCAGAAGGACTCCCCGATCGCGAGATGAAGCGTCATCGGGAGCGAGCGAATACCGAGAAATCCAGTCGTCTCGGCCTCGTCGCGGATCGGCCCCACCGGCGGCGCGCCAGCCGTGCGTTCGAGCCAGCGGTACCCGAGGTCGAGTCGCAGCGGACCGATCGCCGTGTCGTAGCGCAGGCCAACTCCGGGCGAGAGGTGCGGCACGGTCAGGCGCAGGTGCCAGGCTTGACGAGTGACGTCGCTGGCGTCGAGGAAGGTGACGCCGCCGAGCGCGCCGGCGATCGCAAAGCGCAGCTCGAGCGAGGCCTCCCACAGCGTCAGACCACCGAGCGGCCGCACGCAGTCCGGATCTCCAGGACTTTCGTAGCAATTGACGTTGCCGTGACTCAATAGGCCGAGCGGACCGTGCGGTCCCACTTCGCTAAAACCATACCCGCGATTGGAGTTGGGACCTCCGGAGTAAAACGCTCGGAGCAGCAGTGTCTGCTGATCGCGGATCACGTCCGGTGCGGTGGGATTGGCTGCGACGCGGAACGGATCCGCGAGCGAACCGCCGTAGTTGCGCGGCAACAGAAAGCCAAAACCGAGCCGCGTCGCCAGCACGACTTTGCGTGAGAGCGGCAGGTAGGTTCGCGCCTCGGGGCGCCAGCGAACGTCATGCGCGTCGCTTCCGAGCGGCCCCATCGGAACCTGCAGCGAGCTCGAGAAGAACGCGCCGCGCCGCGGGCGAATGCGATCGTCGCGCAGATCAAGCGTGACCGACAGCTCGGGATACACGACCAGCAGGGTTTCGATGCCCGTTGGTAGGCGCGGTCCCTCGGGGGGCGCTTGGTAGGCCAGGGGAACGTTGGCCTGCGTGACCAGGCTCGGGGCCACCAGTAGGCGCAAATCCCAAAACGAGCGCTCAAGCCCGACCGTTCCGCGCAGCTCATGAAACCCGAGGATGCGCTCGTCCTCCGGCGCGCGACCCTTGGGCAGGGGAAACAGCAGGGGACCGATGTTGTACTCAGCGCTGACCAGGCCCGTGGTGCGCCCCTCGATGAACGAGGGCTGTCGCAGCTCGGTTCGCAAACGATTGGTCGGCAGCAGTCGGGTGGGCAATTCCGGAATGGAGGTGCGCGTTGGGTACAGCACGACGCCGGGGCGCTCGTCGACCGTGAAGCGACGCAGTCCGCCGAGCAGATTGCGATCCTCCCAACCGATTCGCAAATTCGAGGAAAACTGCACCGGATCGAGACGCAGCCCCAGGCCTGCGCGCAGCGTGCGGAGCTTGGCCGGCTCGACGAGCACCGTGATCGGAACCGTGGCTTTGTCGGGTTGACTCCGGTCTTCGAGCACGCGCACGGAACTGAACACCCCCAGGTTAACCAGGGCGTTTTTGGCCTCCTCCACCTCAGCCCGGGAGTAGTCCTGGCCTTCGCGCAGCTGCAGCTGGTCGCGCACGACGGACTCCGGAATATTGCCAAGTCCGGTCAGCGTAATCGGGCCGTAGCGCGAGACGGGTCCCGGGCGCACCGTGAACGTGACGTCCGCCCGATGCGCTGTGATGTCGAGCGCCACCTGACCGTCCACCTCGACGAAGGCGTAGCCCGCGTCACTCAGGGCCTCGGCGATTCCGCGCTTGCTGCGCTCGTACTCGGCATCATCAAAGGGACGACCGACCCGCAGCGTCATGGCGCGCTGCGCGGCGAGTGAGCGCTGAAGTGGGATCAGCTCAAGTCCCTTGGGTGTCACCGAGCCCGTCAGAACGGGCTGGCCTTCCTGCACGTCAATGATGACGCGAACGCGTCGCTGTCCTTCGTCGCGCAGCACGCGGGCGGCGGTCACCTTGACCTCGTAGTAGCCGCGCGCGCGGTACGTGCGCTCAATGCGCTGAAGGTCGCGCTCGAGCAGCTCTGGATCGTAGTAGCTGTAGTCGAGCGCGACGCCGTCAAGGCCCGGCACCCCAAACAGACGCTCGGTCTCGCGAGTGCCAAGGCCGTCCAGGGTTTCACCGGCGCTGAGCTGCTGGGTGCCCCGCAACTCGACTGCATCGACGACGTATTTGCCGTCCGCCTGCTGCTTTCGCACGCAGCCAATACAAAAAATCAGACAGCCCAGCAGCGTCAGGGCAAGCACCGACCGGCGACGCCCACCGCTCGCGAGAGGGGTGGGCGCTACTCGGGACTGACCCGGCTGAGTACGGGAGTTACTTCTTGACTGGCTTGCGCTCGACACCCGGGAGGGTCGCGAGCTCGGGCGCCGGCTCAAGAATTTCCTGCTTCTCATAGGTCAAAATGCCCATGATCGGATCGGCCTGGGCGCCCGTGGACGCACCCGTGAAGGTCGAGCCGTACTTGCCCGTGATGCGCACCTTGGCGCCCTTGGACGGCAGGGGATTCGGGAGCGGCTTGCCCCAGAAGGTGTCCTGCGGCTCGGCCTTTTCCGCCTTCTCATCGATCTCCTTCATCGCGTCGAAGACCTGGGCGTAGTTCGAGGCCCAGCCCATCACCATGATCGAGTCCTTGCGGCTCGCGTCCTTGGTGTCTCCGAGCCAGAACGACGGAACTGCCGGCTTGCAATCCTCGGGATCGGCCTTGCCGCCCTTGTGGATCGCGCAAACGGGCGCTTGCGCCAGGTTGGTGTCGACGATGTAGCCCTCGATCGTGAGGGGCTTGTCCTTGATGTCCTTGTGCATCACGCGGCTGCGCAGCGAGTAGCTGGCGCCCCAGATGGTGTAGACATCGCCTCGCTTGATGGGCGTTTGGGGAACATTGGGCACGGCAGGCAAGCTCGCCTGAACCTTGGGGGGCTTACGCGGCTCGTACTTCACCTCTTTCTCGCCGCAACCGGCGAAGGCAAAGGCTAGGGTGGCGACGAGCAGGCTGCTCACGGTGCTGGTGCTGAGCGACATTCGGGGAGCTCCTCTATTCGGTCTCGGACCTCGGCACGAGTATCACGGGCAGGGGCAACTGCTCAAGAGGACGTGAGGGGAATCGCTCTTGGTTTGGTGCGGCGTGGGTCAGGGGCTGGCCGAACGCAAAGCCACGGCGGATTGTTCCGCCCAAACCGGACAAGGGTTCGCCGCTCAATTAAGCCGCCGAGCGGCCGGTCGCGTTTGACAGCGGGCCAGTCAAAACTACCCTCCCGGCGTGGCTCGCACCGTTATCGTCGGGGACATTCACGGCTGCGCGGCCGAACTCGAGAACCTGCTCGAGCGCCTTGCCTTCACCAGCGACGACCGCCTGGTGAGCGTCGGGGATCTGGTTGGGCGCGGACCCAATACCCTGGGGGTGCTCCGGCTGTTTCGCGAGCACCGCGGACGAGCCGTGCTCGGCAATCACGAGGCCCGCTTGCTGGAGGTTCACCGGGAGATCGTGCAGGGCAAGCGACCGTCCCGACTCGGGCTCGGACATCAGCGCGTGCTGCGCGAGCTGCGTGATGAAGACTGGAGCTGGATTGAGAGTCTCCCGCTGCACCTCGAGCTGCCCGAGCATGGCGTGAGAGTCGTTCACGCGGGGCTCGATCCCGCGCGCACGATGGCCGAGCAAGATCCGTGGATCGTGACGCACGTGCGCACGATCGATCCGCAGGGCAAGCCCTCGCACCGGCTCGGCGCCGAGCCTTGGGCGACGCACTATCGTGGGCCGCCGCACATCGCGTTCGGGCACAGCGCGCAGCTGTCGCTGCAGCTCCATCGCGACGCGACCGGACTCGACACGGGCTGCGTCTACGGGGGGCAGCTTACGGCCATGGTGCTCGCAGAGGGGCAGCTGCCGCCACCGCCATTTTTGCGCCCCGCGGTGCTTGTCGGCGTGCCGGCAAGGCAGCGTTATTACGAGGCGGGGAGCTAGCGCATGGCCGTACTGCGAGTGCCGGTCGAGCAGCTCTCCGAAGGCGAGCTCTGGCTCAACGAGGAGGCCGCGAACTACGTCGCGCGGGTGCATCGTTGTGCGGTCGGGGACCTGCTTGAGCTGCTCGACCCGCGTCAGGCGCGTCAAGCGAGCGCCGTGATCACGGCGCTCGAGGGGCGCCGGGTCTGCTGCCGAGTCGACTGCGTGGTGGTCGCACCGCGCTGCGCCCAGTACCCGGTGACCTTGATTCAGTCGCTTGGAAAATCCGACAAGGTGGACCAGGTCGTGCGTGATGCGACCGTGCTCGGCGCGACGCGAATCATCGTGCTCACGACGGAGCGCTCGGTCGTCAAGCTCGCTCGGCGCGCGGCTGAGGAGCGGCTGCAGCGCTGGGAGCGCATCGCGATCGAAGCCGCGCGCCAATCCGGGCGCGGCGACATGCCGCGCATCGAGGGCCCGCTCGGCTGGAAGGAGCTCGGTCCCTGCTTGGCGAACGAGGCCGGACCCAAGCTGCTGCTCGATGTGCACGCCGAGCAGCCCCTCACGCTGGCTCTCGGAACCGACCGCCGCTCGGCGGTGACGTTCCTGGTGGGGCCCGAGGGCGGGTTTGAGCCCGACGAGCTTGTCCAGGCGAGCCAGCTTGGGTTTCGCGCCGTGCGGTTCGGCGACTTCGTGCTGCGCACCGAGACCGTCGCGCCGGCCCTACTCGGCGCGCTGCTCGGCTGGCGGCAGAGTGCGGGCTAACGCGGTCAACGTAGCCCGCCACCGGGGCCGCGACGCTGACGTTCCTCGGCCGTGCAATGTCCGTTCTGTTCATAGATGAACATTGAGGGGTAGCTCACCGTGCGCAGAATTTCGGCCAAACTGAGCACAAAACCCGGCACGTTGACACGGCTGAGCTCTTCCACTGACACGCGATGGTTGGCGTTGCCGCTCACCAAGTCCGCGTTGGCGATCCACTGCATCAGCGGCAACGCCGGCGCCTCCACCAGCGGGTTGCCAGGCGCCGTGGAGGCGGGCGGCAAACCACTCGCGCTCGGCTTGGCACTCGCGCTCGGCTTGGCACTCGCGCTCGGCTTAGCACTCGCGCTCGGCGCGGCACTCGCGCTCGGCGCTAGCGGCACGATGGCGCCGAACAGCTTGCGTGGGTCGATCGTGAGGGTGATGTTGAGCGTCTCCCCGCCGACTACGGTCAGTCCGGGTTCGAGGACTCCGTCCTTCTGCCGTTGGCATTCCGTCAAGCGAACACGATCCGCAAACCCCCAGTCAAAGCTCAGTTCCGTGCCCGCCTTGCTTGCCGTTCCCACGAGCTGCACCGCCATACCCTGAGCGGTGGTGAGATTCGTTCCTTCGGTGGTCGGGAGCACCGCATTGGCCATGAACTGCCGGTCGCTCTCGCTGATCCCAGCTCCGAGTACCGTGTCTTTCTGGGGCACGCCCACGGAAAAGTCGATCGTGCAGGTGTTTAGTCCCCAGAGCTGCGACAGGTGCTGCGGTCCAGGTTGCTTCAGATCGAGCAGGCGCTCATAGCGAGCGTCGGCGTAGGAGTTGCAGGCGTCTCCGCTCAGCGCCAGATTGCCGATGCCGACGTAGAAGCGCTGCAGGGTGATCGACCAACCGTCGCTGGTCGTGAATGTGAGCTTTTCCGGGGACAGCTCCTTGGGGAGGCTAGCGTCGGTCACTACGCGCCCCGGTTCCGGGCGGACGTCAGCGGGCAGGCAGGCGGTTGTAAGCAACGCGCTGGTGATCAGCAGTCCGACGATGGGCGACTTCATGGCTTAGAAGGCTCCTTCAAGACCGAGGCTGGGCACGAAGATCGGGCCGAGCGCGCTACCGTTGTAGATCTCTTTGCGCAGCGTGGCGTTGAGGACCTCGGCCACGAACGAGAGGTGCCGGGTCTCGCTGTATTGCCAGAGTTTCTCGAGGCGCAGATCGATGCGATAAAACGCTGGATCGCGGGGAGGATCGGGGTTAGCGATGGTGCGGGTAGTGGTCGGCGTGGCCGTCGGGGTCTCACTCGACGTACTGCCGGTGGCAGGCGTACTTCGCACGGGCGCGCCGGTATAAAAGACGAGACGCGTCCCCGCGCGCCAGTTGCGTCCGAGGTTGTAGGCCAGCGCGGCGTTGAGCACGTGACGGCGATCAAACGCCGCCGGAAAGACGGAATCCCCGAGGCGCCGCGTTGAGCGCGACAGGGTGTAAGACAGAATGCCGCCGATACGCTGGGTCATCTTGCGATGAATGAAGAGCTCGGCTCCGTAGGCGCGCCCGGTGGTGCGCTGACTGATGGAGTTGCCCGGACTCTCGGGAATGCTGAGCGCGTCCGTCATATTCTGGAAGATGTTGTTGAAGACGTTGGCCGTGACGGTCGTGCCTTCGAGCGCCGCCCACTCAATGCCAGCACTGGTCTGGTAGCTGGTTTGCAGGCCTTCGGCCAGGCTGCCAAGGGCGAGTCCCGGCACCGGCAGGATGAACGACGGGGGCTGGTGAGCGATGCCGTAGGAATGCACGATCGCCAGGCCTTCGCGAACCTTCATCCGCGCCGATAGGCGGGGATCGACGCCCAGCGCCGTGGCGTCTCCGGATTTGTAGTAGTCGAGGCGCAGGCCTGGAGTGACCGTAAATCCTTTTTGGACCTCGATCGCGATGTCACTGTACAGGCCAGTCACCATATCGGTACGCGACGGGAACGTGTCTTGAAACCGTTGGCTCTGGGGATTATCGGGGTCGTCGTAGACCGGCTTAGTCACGCGGTAGCCGTCGCGCATCGTGTCGATACCGACGCGAAAGCGCAGGTAGCTGTTCAGGGGCTGATCGAGCTCACTGCGCACCGCGAGCATGCGGTCCTGCGCGTTGCGCTGGCCTCCTATCGAGGTCTGATCGTAGCCAAGCGTCATCGAGGTCCGGACCTGTCCGCCACTGGCGAGCCGGTGATCCCAGCGCAGCTGTCCGCGATAGAACTCAGAACCGAAACCGATCGTACTGATCCCGTTTTTCTCTTGCGCCAGTAGATCATAGGCGCCAAATCCCAAGGCTGAGATGCGGTCGTTGGGCGTGACGTCGTAGGTCACTCGCGCCTGGTAGTCGCGGTAGTCGAGCTGCAGACCCTTGACCGCGAGCGAGAGCAGCGCCGCCGTGTAGGAGTAGCGCCCGCCGAGCAGCACGGTGCCGCGGCCATTGGCAAACCCGCCCTCGACCATGGCGCCTGCGTCGTACAGCCGCACGTTGCCCTCGCCGTGCAAGGTTGTGCGAGGAGCGGTCGTTTGCGCTGAGACAACGCCACCTGCGAAGCGACCATAGGGCGCGGGATAGCCGCCGGAGTACAGATCGACACTCTCGATCATCCCCGGGTGCACTACCGACGGCCCGATCGCCACGTGGTACAGGTACGGCACGCGAATGCCGTCGACGTAGTAACCGACGTTGCCGGGCGGCGCGCCGCGCACATAGAAGTACGGCAGCCCGGAGATGATCGGGGTCACTCCGGGGAGCAGCTCAAGCGCGCGAAACGGATCGCCAAAAGTGCCCGGGATCTGCCGGACTTCCGCGCGTGAGAGCGTGGTGACCATGGGCGGACGTCGCTCGCCCACCACCGTCACGTCAATCGTCTCCTGCTCGGGCTTGGGCGCGGCGCCTGGTGTTGTTGGGTGGTTCGGCGTGGTGACTGCCGCGGGCTCGTCGATCGGCTCGGCAGGCACCAAGACGGGCGCGCGAAACGCGAGTTCGAGCCGCACCTTGGCCGCGACGGGCACGCCGTCGCGGGTCGCGGGCTCAAAGCGCCAACCCTTGACCTGCTGTTCGGCAAGCTCACTGAAGGGAGCGTGCTCCTCGGTGGCGCTCGCGTCGCGCACGCTGCCGTCCGCGTTGACCGTCACCACCAGCAGCACGACGGCGTCACCCGAGGCCTCTTTGGGATAATCGACCGGTGCATGGTCGAGCAGGTGGGGCGCGACCAACGTCGGGGCTTGCGGTGGCTGCGGCGCAGCGACGCCAGCGGCTGCAGGAGCGGTCTGAGCAACAGCCGAACCAACCCAGCAAACCTGAAGCGACGCGAGCAGGGCAAACGCCCGGGACCGCGCGACGAGCCGCTTGCGACTTGTCCGAGACGCAGGATTTGCGCAGATTCCGAGCTGGGACATTTTGGGGCAGTCTACTGGCATCAGGTCTCGGCGATGGGAGCCAAAAACCATGAAATTGGAGTCAGGTGACGCGTGACTCGCGACACGCGTTGGAGAGCCCGTGATAGCTCCATTCGCCCAGCCGAATTGTGTCCGAATGTAACTAACGGCACGGCCGGGCTCACGTGGTGGGTGACGCGCTGCGTGTCGTGCTGCGCATGCGTCGCGGAGATCTGGCTGGCGCATTGCCATGTACAAAGCGCTACTCTGGCGCCGTGACACCACTTGGGTCCTCGCAACGGCCACGGGCACGCGTCAGCTTGGCGCAACGGCTTGGACTGCTGTGCTTGGCAGGCGCGCTGGCGCTCAGCTCGGCGCTCAGCGCTCAGCCGCCAGCGCCGGCGCCACCCCCGGTTGCGCCTGCGCCAGTGCCACCCGCGCTTTTGCTCGACGATCCCATGTTGCAGCCCGCTGAACGCGCGACTCGCACCCTGGGCTCGTTCGACGAAGCCCTAGGTTTCATCCGAGCGCGCTCGACCGAGCTCGGGAAGGCCCAGGTGGAGATCCGGCGCGCCGAAGCAGGCACTCGTACGGCGCTGGCAGCGCTGCTGCCCAGCATCAACGGTCAAGCGACGGCCACGCATCAGTTCATCACGCGCCAAACCATGACGATGAGCGGCTCGCCGGCGACCGGCCTGACTCCGCGCACGACGACGACGCCGCAGAGCGACTACATCAACGGTGGCGTGACTTTGGTGCAGCCGCTCGTCAACACGCAGGCCTGGTACAATCTCGGGACCGCGCGGCGCGGTGAGCAGCTTGCGGGGTCTAATCTCCAGGCGCTCAAGCGGGCGGTGACGAGCGGCATCGCGACCTCCATCGTCGGCGTGGTGGCAGCGGAACGCCTGGCGGAGCTCAATCGTCTGGGGTTGCGAGCCGCGCTTGAGCGCGCGCTGCTCACGGAGCGAAAGCGGGCGCTCGGCGTGGGCAATGGGCTCGACACGGTGCGCGCCGACCAGGACGTGGCCGCCGCCCGTGGAGCGGTAGTGTCGGGCGACGAGAGCCTGCGGCAAGCCCGGGAAGGGCTGGGTTTGGCGCTCGGGGTTGGCGGACAAATGGGCGTGGCCGAGGGGCTGGCGCTCAACGGGCTGCTCGACGAAGTTCAGCGGGCTTGCCCGGCCGGGCGCGCCATGTCGGACCGCGCGGACTACATCGCCGCCCAGCAGCAGCTGGAGCTCACGCAGCGCAATATTCACAGCGTCGAGCTGTCGTTTCTCCCGACCCTGCAGGCGCAGAGCACGATTGCGAGCACGACGGCTGACGTCGGGATGTCGCCGCGCACCACCTGGAACCTGCAGGCCGTGCTGGCGGTTCCGATCTGGGACGGTGGCGTGCGTTACGGATCGCTGCGCAGCACTCGCGCGCTGAGGGACGAGGCCGCGTACGACGTCGAGGCCAAGCGGCGCGGGATTAGCCTAGAAATCGCTCAGGCGGGCCGCGCGACGCGCGTCGCCTCGCAGGCCTTGACCGTGGCGCGCGGGAGCGAGCGACTGGCGGTTGAAGCCGATCGCCTCACTCAGCTGGCGTTTCGCGCGGGGCAGGCGACTAGCTTTGAGCTCATTGCAACGGCGGGCGCGGTGCGCCAGGCCGAGGTCAACCTCGTGCTCAAGGAGTTTGAGCTCGTGAGCGCGAAGGTGCAGGCCTTGATGGTTCTCTCTCATTGTTCGGACAAGGCACCATGAAACGGCTCGCACGTTACGGATTGGTCTTCGCCTTACTCGCTGTGGTTGGTGGGCTAGGTTGGAGCTGGTATCGCCGACCCGCGGTTCCGCGGGTCACCTACAAAACTCAGCCCCTCGAGCGGCGCCGGGTGGCGGCCAAGCTGACCGCCAGCGGGACCTTGCAAGCCAAGGTGACCGTTCAGGTAGGCGCGCAGGTGAGCGGACGCATCATCAAGCTCTATGCCGATTTTAACGACAAGGTGAAAAAGGGCCAGCTGATCGCCAAGCTTGATCCGCAAATGTTTGCGGCGGCGGCGGCGCAGGCTCAGGCCAGCTTTGCCTCGGCCAAGGCTGCGATCGCCAAGGCTGCGGCTCAGCAAAAAGATGCCGAGCTGGTGCTGCTGCGCACCCAAGCGCTGAGCGCTCAAACCCTGGCCTCCACCGCCGATCTTCAAACCGCTCAGACCAACGTCGAGGTGATGAAGGCCGGCACTGACGCGGCGCGCGCGCAACTCGCGCAGGCCACGGCAGCTCGCAATTTGGCACAGGTCAACCTCAGCTACACCGAGATCGCGTCACCGATCGATGGCGTGATCATCTCGCGCAACGTGGACGTGGGGCAGACCGTCGCGGCGTCACTTCAGGCGCCCGTTCTGTTCACGATCGCTGAGGATCTGCGGTCGATGCAGGTGCACACTAGCGTCGCGGAAGCCGATGTGGGCCGCCTTGAAGCGGGCATGGCCGCCAGTTTCACGGTGGATGCCTTCTCCGGACGTCGTTTTGAGGGCAAGGTTGCCCAGATCCGCAACGCTGCGCAGACGGTGCAGAACGTCGTGACCTACGACGCCGTGATCGAGGCGAACAACGAGGAACTCAAGCTGCGCCCGGGCATGACGGCGACGGTGACGGTGGTTTGGGCGGAAAAGACCGATGTTCCGGCCGTGTCGAATTTGGCCTTGCGGTTTGCGCCGCCGCGCGAGGCCAACGGGGTGCCCGCGGTGGTCGCCTCTGCCCAAGAGCGCGGTCCGAAGGTGAGCCCCGAAGTGCAAGATGCGGCCGGCAAGATGCGCGGCAAGGGCAAGCGAGAGCGTCGCAGTCTGTGGGTGCTGCGGGCGGGCAGACCGTACGAGGTCGCGGTGACGCCGGGCGTGACCGACGGTAGCTTCACCGAGCTGGTCAAAAGTGATCTCGCGATAGGAGACCGCATCATCACCGAGGCCGAGCTGGACGGAAAGCCCGCCACGGCCAGTACCGCTGCGCCGGCGAGCGTGATGGGCGGTGCGGCGCCGCCGCGCCTCGGAAGGATGTTCTAGGCCATGGCCGAGGCCTCACTGATCGAGGTCCAGAACGTGGCCAAGATCTACGACTCGGGCGACGTCAAGGTGCGCGCTCTGCGCGGGGTCTCGCTTAGCGTCGCCGCGGGCGAATTTGTCGCGATTATGGGCGCATCGGGCTCGGGCAAATCGACCTTGATGAACATACTCGGTTGCCTCGATCGCCCGACCTCGGGCAGCTATCACCTGGCGGGGCGCGAGGTGTCGCGCATGAGTCGCAATGAGCTGGCGGAAGCTCGCAATGAGTTTCTGGGGTTCGTCTTTCAGAACTTCAATCTGCTGTCGCGCACGAGCGCGCTCGAGAACGTTGAGCTTCCTATGCTCTACCGTGGCATCAGGTCACGCGAGCGGCACCGACGCGCCACGGCCGCGCTTGAGCGCGTTGGGTTAGGTGAGCGGCTCGGTCACACTTCCAGTCAGCTGTCGGGTGGCCAGCAGCAGCGCGTGGCCATCGCACGCGCGATCGTGGGGGAGCCTAAGCTGCTGCTCGCAGACGAACCCACGGGGAACCTTGATTCGCGCACCAGTGTCGAGGTCATGGCGCTCTTTCAGGAGCTGCAACGGGCGGGGATCACGGTTGCCCTCGTGACGCATGAGCAAGAGATTGCCTCGTTTGCGTCACGCGTCGTGGTCGTGCGCGATGGGCTGATCCGCTCGGATCAACGACAAGTGCCTCTGGTTGCCGATCCCGCGTCCCTCCCCGCTGACACGGAGCTGGAAGTGCCATGAGTCGCCCAGAGCTGTTGGCCCTGCTTGCAGGGAGCCCGCGATGAACCTGCTCGTTACCTTACGAATCGCGGTGCTGGCCATCCTGCGCAACAAGCTCCGGAGCTTTCTCACGACGCTCGGGATCATGATCGGCGTGGCTGCGGTGATCGCCATGATGGCGATCGGCTCTGGCGCCCGCGCGGTGGTGGAGAGCACCTTTGCCGCGATGGGCACGAATCTCCTGATCGTGTTGCCCGGTTCGAGTACTTCCGGTGGCTCGGTGGGCGGTTTTGGGACGGCTCCGACGCTGACCTGGGACGACCTGACGGCGATCCGCAGCGAGGTGCCGAGCGTCAAGGCAGCGGCGCCCGTTCTGCGCTCGAATCAGGCCCTTGTTTCGGACGAGATGAACTGGACGAGCTCCGTCAATGGCACCTCTGAGGACTATCTTCAGATCCGCAATTGGCTTGTAGCTCGCGGAAACGCCTTCGGACGGTCGGAGCTTGACGGCGCTTCCAAAGTCGTGGTGCTCGGGCAAACGGTGGCCGAGCATCTGTTTGGTGCAGCAGCAGATCCGGTGGGTCAGAGTCTCCGGATCGGCAAGACTCCCTTCATCGTGATAGGCGTGCTGGCTCGTAAGGGACAGTCGCCAACCGGTCAAGACTACGACGACGTCGTGCTGGTCCCGGTGACGACGTTCGCGCGCAATGTGCAAGGTGGCGTCAGCAAGTACATCACTGGGATGATCTTCGTGCAGTCGGTGAGCGCCGAGGCGACCCCTCGGGCGCTGGTCGACGTCAGCGCGCTGCTCCGCGATCGACATCGCTTGAGCGTGAACGCGGAAGACGATTTTTCGATCCGTAACCTCAACGAAATTGCGGGTGCCCAGCAGCAGGGCACCGAGACGATCACGACGCTCCTCGCGAGCGTCGCGGCCGTGTCGCTACTCGTGGGCGGCATCGGGATTATGAATATCATGCTGGTAAGCGTCACCGAGCGGACACGTGAGATCGGGATCCGCATGGCGATCGGTGCAAAACCGCGCAGCATTCTGGGTCAGTTTCTGATCGAAGCGCTGGTGCTGTCGTTGGCCGGCGGCCTGCTCGGGGTGGTGCTCGGGGTGGGGATTGCCACGCTGATGGCGGACCGCTTCGGTTGGCCGATGGCGATCCAACCCGACGTGATCCTGGTGAGCGTCGCGTTCAGCGCGCTGGTTGGGGTGGTCTTCGGACTGTTTCCAGCGAGAAAAGCCTCGAAGCTCGACCCGATCGACGCGCTTCGCTATGAGTGACGTGTGCTCGCTCCCGAGCTCGCCGGTCGTTTGGGGCCGCCCTGGCCCGTGCCCTGCGGGGGCTTCGCCCAGGGCTACGGACCTCGCCGGATAGCGTTTGAGGCCGATTTCTCGACGCGAGCGGGGCTGAGTTGACTGGGCGCGGGGAAGGCGGAAAAGTGAGGCGCCCATGAACGATTCCGCCGAGCTGGTTGCCCTCGCTAGTCGCCTCGTTGAACATGCGCGGCGCCTCGGCGCTGACGTCGCGGAGGCCTCGGCGTCCGAGGGCTGGGAGCTCTCGACCATGGTCCGCCTCGGTGAGGTGGAGCTGCTGGAGGAAGCGGGACATCGCGGCGTGAGCCTGCGCGTGATCCGCGATGCTCGGGTCGCGACCGCCTCCACCAGCGATCTCACCCCTGCGGGGCTCGAGCGTTGTGTCGTCGATGCGGTGGGGCTGCTTGAGCTGACCGAGCCGGATCCCGAAGCGGCACCGGCCGAGCCGGGTCAGCTCGCGCAGCCTCCGTTTGCGGATTTTGACCTCTACGACGTCACGCTTGAGGGCTTCGAGGTTGAGACCGCCATTCAGCTGGCGCGCCAGGCAGAAGCGGTGGCGCTCGGCCTGGACGCGCGCGTCAAGCACTCGGAGGGCGCGCACTGCGGCCGGGTCCTCGGGCGCTCGGCGCTGGTGTTGTCGTCGGGCTTCGTGGGTTGCAAGCAGGGTACCTACGCGAGCCTCTCGGTGTCGCCCGTCGTCGAGGAAACCGACGGAAAAAGGCGGCGCGGCTCGCACTACACCGCTGCGCGTTTTCTGGCAGAGCTTGAGACAGCGGAGTCGGTCGGGCGAATCGCCGCTCAACGCGCGCTCGACCAGATCGGCGCCAGGAGCGTCGCCACGACGCAGGCTCCCGTGGTGTTCGATCCGGCCATGGCGCGCTCCGTGATCGGGACCTTCGCCGGATGCTTGCTCGGCGGTTCGCTCTATCGCAAGTCGAGCTACTTGGTCGATCGTGAAGGCTCGGTCGTTGCCAGTCCGCTGGTGACGCTGCTCGATGATCCGACGATTTTGCGCGGCTTTGGCTCGCGTGCCTACGACGGTGAAGGGTTGCCTGCCGCGCGCCGAGTCGTGGTACAGGATGGCAAGTACCTGGGACCGCTGCTCGACCTCACGAGTGCGCGAAAGCTCGGGCGAGCTCCCACCGGGAGCGCGTCGCGTGGGGGCGGAAGTATTTCGTCCAGCACCAGCAATTTCGTCCTCGTGCCGGGGCAGCTTAGCGAGGCCGAGCTGATCCGCAGCATGGGGACCGGACTCTACGTCACGGAGCTGATGGGCTTTGGTTTTAACGCGATGACGGGCGACTACTCACGCGGCGCCTCGGGTTTCTGGATCGAGGCGGGAGAGCGCGCCTTCCCGGTCAGCGGCGTGACGATTTCGTCGAACCTCGACACCATGCTGCAGCAGATCGACGCGATCGCCTGTGAGGTGCCGCGCGTCAGCTCGACCCTTTCGCCCGCTCTGCGCATCAGCTCGATGACGATCGCGGGCGAATAGCCCTTGGACCGTCGCGTGCGACAACGGTCGCGCGTGGCTCATGCGGCCTCGTCGAATCGCGCGGCCTCGTCGAGTCGCGCGGCCTCGTCGAGTCGTGCGGCCTCGTCGAGTCGTGCGGCCTCGTCGAATCGCGCGCTCTAGTCGAGTCGCGAGGTCTGGCCCAGCTGTCGCAGGCCGTGCAAGGTGAGCGTGGCGCCAATGCCGCCCACTACGCCCATCCACAAGAGGGCGTAGCCGAGATCAGTGCCCGCGATGGAGCGAGTGCCGAAATGTCCTTGGAATTGGGCGTACGTCGCTTCCAGCGACCAGCGGGGTCCGAGCCAGATCGTGGTCACGCCGAGGACCAACAAAACTGCCCCACCCCAGCGCAGAAACGGCACCGCTTGGCGCCGTGAGGCTGCCGGTGCGCCGAGGAGAAATCCTGCCAGCGGTGAGCCTGCAGCCACCACGAGCCAGACGATGTCCATGGCGGCTGGGATGCGGGTGGGATCGAACAGATAGGCGTAGGACCAGTCTGGCGCGTAAACGAGGAAATACCCGACCACCGGGGCATGCACGAGCAGCCCGTGCAGGATCACGAGCAGCAGTGCCGAATTGACGGGGCTGCTCGCCGAGGCGTGCGCCAGGCGCTCCTGGCTCGCCCAGGCGAAGGCGAGCCCCAGCAGGATTCCGACCCAGGGGGAGAGCAGTACGGGCATGTTCCTGGAGGGAAGCACGCCGCGGGCCTCGGGAAAAGTCTCGTGGAGGGTCGACGCCTCCCCACGGCGGGTCTAGACGTTCGGGGACCATGGATCCCGACACCCTGCGCGTCCTCCTCGACCAGGTCCGGACGGGGCAAATCGCCCCCGAGCAGGCCATGACGCAGCTCCAGCAGCTGCCCTTCGCCGATCTGGGCTACGCGCGGGTGGACCACCACCGGCACCTCCGGCAGGGCATCCCTGAGGTGGTGTTTGGTGAGGGTAAGACGGTGCAGCAGATCGTTGGCATCGCGCGTGCGCTGCTCGAGCGTCACGGTCGCGCGCTGGTGACGCGCGTCGCTCCCGACAAAGCCGAAGCGGTCTGCCGTGAGCTGCCCGAGCTGGAGTACGACACGCTGGCTCGCGTTCTCGTCGCGATGCGGGCTCCGCCGCGCGCGCGCGAGTCGGCTCCTGTGGTGTTGGTGACCGCGGGAACGAGCGATTTGCCGGTCGCCGAAGAAGCCGCTCAGACCCTGCGTTTTGCCGGAGCCAGTGTGGACCGCTTGTACGACGCAGGTGTTGCGGGGATCCACCGTCTGATGGGCGAGATCGGGCGTCTATCGGCTGCGCCCGTAGTGATCGTCGTGGCAGGCATGGAGGGGGCTCTTCCGAGCGTGGTTGGCGGATTGATTGCGGCGCCGCTGATCGCCGTGCCGACCTCGGTGGGCTACGGCGCGGCGCTCTCAGGTTTCACGGCGCTCATGGGCATGCTGACGAGCTGCGCCTCAGGCGTCACGGTGGTCAACATTGACAATGGGTTTGGTGCGGCCATGGCGGCGCTCCGGATCCTCGGCCCCGTTCGCGCCAAGGCAGCACCATGAGCGATTCAAGTCGGACGCCCCATACCAGCACTGGTCACGGCCATGAGCACGGTCACAGCCATGAGCACGGTCACAGTGGCAAGGGGGGGCGCGTCGGTTTCGTCGCCGGTGGCGAGCAGCCCTGTCAGGCTCCGGAACTGCCGCGCGGCGCAGGCCAGGGGAAATACCTGTATTTTGACGCCTTCAGTGGGGTGGCTGGCGACATGACGGTCGCGGCCCTGCTCGATCTCGGCGTGCCTTTCGCTGTCGTCAGCGATGCCGTGTTCGCCCTCGGGCTCAGCGGTTTTTCGCTCAGCGTGGACCAGGGTTGGGTCGGCGCCCTCGGTGCCAGCCGCTTCAACGTGACGCTCGAGGGTCAGCATCCCGAGCGGAGCTATCCGGAAATTGTGTCGGTGATCGAGCGCGCCGAGCTGAGTCCGGGTGCGCGCGAACTTGCGTTGCGGATTTTTCAGCGGCTGGGTGTGGCAGAGGCCGCGGTGCACCGCATCGCCCTTGAGCAGGTGCATTTTCACGAGGTCGGCGCGATCGATTCAATCGCGGACATCGTGGGGGCCGCCGCCGCACTCGACTATCTCGGGGCGGAGGTGCTCAGCTCGCCGCTACCGCTCGGTCGAGGGTTCATCCAGTGCCGACACGGAGTGATTCCCGTGCCCGCACCAGCGACGCTTGGCTGCCTCACCGGTTGCCCGACTTACGACGCTGGGATCGCGGCAGAGCTGGTGACGCCGACGGGCGCGGCCATCCTGGCGTCGGTGGCACGCTTCAGCGAATGGCCCGCTATGATGCCGGAGTCCATCGGTTGGGGCGCGGGAACTCAGGTCCTGCCCGATCGCCCCAACCTGCTCCGCGTCGTGCTTGGCGAGCCCAACCGGTTTCAGGGGGGCGCGGGAGGGCCGATCTTGCTTGAAGCCAACGTGGACGATCTCACCGGTGAGCTCGCGGGTCATGCGCTGGCGCTGCTGGTTGAGCTGGGCGCGTTCGACGCTTGGGCGGTCCCAGTCACGACGAAAAAGGGGCGTCCCGGCCTGATCCTGAGTGCAATCGTGCCAGCGGACCAAGAGGCCGCGCTGACGGCGACCCTGATGCGCGAGACAACGACGCTTGGGGTGCGGCGCCAGGTGCTCTCGCGCACCGAGCGTCCGCGTGAGTTCGTTCAGATCATGACGCGCTTTGGCGAGGTACCGGTCAAGGTGAGCGGTGGACCTTTCGGTCCACCTCAGCTCAAACCCGAGTTCGACGTCTGCGTCAGGCTCGCGAGAGAGGTCAATCTGCCAGTGCGTGAGGTGCTCGCCGAGGTGCTCGCCGAAGCGCGAAGGTGCCTCGGTTAGCGCTCGATCGGAAGTCCCGCGGACTCCCAGGCGAGCACGCCACCCTCGAGGAACGACACCGGGATGCCCTGCTCGGTTAGCTTGGCGGCAAGCTCTTTGGTGTCCGCGCCACTGCGACAATAGAGCACTGGCGCTGCGGCGAGCATGTGCAGCTCGGCCAGACGCGACTCGATCTCTGTTAGCGGTAGGTTGACAGCGCCGGGCAGCCGAACGCGGGAAAAAACCGCGGGCTCACGCGTGTCTACGAACACGATGCGGTGCTGCGTGATCAGCTGCGCGGCCTCTTCGGGTTTGATCGCCCCGGCTGCGCGCGGCAGAAACGGATCGACGAGCTCACGCAGCTGCACGAGCTTCATTGCGCCTGGCTTGGCCGTGACCGGGCGTCCCCCTTGGAACACGACGCAGGTCGGCACCGACTGAATCCCAAGCTCTCGCGGGATAACTTTTGATTTGTCGATGTCGATCGTGACGACGAGGAGCTTGCCTTCAAGCTCTTTCTCGAGAGCGGTCAGCTCGGGCGCCATGGTTTTACATGGGCCGCACCAGGTGGCACCAAACTCCACCAGGACCGGCAGCTCGCTCGGCAACACGGTTTCGATGAATTCGCGCTCGGAGACTTCGCGTATCGCCATGGGCTCGTTCTAGCCATCGGGAGCCCCGGGAGCAAGAGCGCCGGGCAGCTCAAGGGCGAGTTGGCTCGGACCGGGGGCGCTTCGGTCACTCGCCAGCGGTCACCTGGGGGCAGTAAGCCACCGCTTATAGACGGCCTGAAGGCTGAGGCTGAGCAGGACGGTCCCGAGCACGTAGGGGACGAGGCTGAGCCGTTGGCCGCGCTCGGCGAGCTGACCGAGTCGCCCGCCCCAATCGCAGGAGGCCGGGGCCCAGCCGAGCCAGGTGAGGGCCGCACCGAGGCCGACCACCTGAGCGGGGACCGCGGTGATGCTCGCCTGAAGCCCATACAGCGCGGTGGTGAGCCAGAGCGGGCGTCGCGCCAGCCATGACGGAAAGTGCAGGCGATCGGCGGTGTGCAGGGGGTGCCGCAGGGCGACTCGCGCGGCGCGCAGCGCACCCAAACTGCCGACCACCAGAGCAACGAGCAGCGACGTCGACACGCCGCGATAAACACAAATGGCGAGCAGCACGACGGGCAGGGCGCCCGTGACCTCCAGTCCGCGCGTGACGGCTGCGTCGAGCCAGCGCCGCGTTGCTGGCGTAGCCAGGGCAGTGCATGCAGCTCCCAGCGCTGTGAGCGCGAGTGCCGCAAGCACCTCGAGCAACGTGTAGCTGACGGCGCGCGCAGCTTGGCCGAGGCCCGCTTCAGCGACCAGAACAGCGAGCGTGATGACGACGGCTGTCACGACCAGCGCTTGCCGCTTCATGACGGACTCCGCGGCTCTGTGCCGGGGACGGGGGACTGTTCGCGGTCGAGCGCTAGCTCAAGCAGCATCAGCGTCAGCAGGCAACCGAGTGTGAGCGCCATCAAAGCCGCAACGTCTCCGCGAGCGACCGCGGCGACAGTCCAGGCACCAAGACCCCGCAGTCCAAAGGCATGTTCGACGAGGATCAAGGTCGTCATCAACCAGGGCCAGTCAGGTCCGAGCGCGGTCGAAAAACCTGCCAGTAGTCGCCGCAGGTCTTGCGCAAGGTGATGTCTTGGGTTGGTTCCGGCGCGGAACAGCGCGAGGTGCGAACCCGAGGCCAGCACCGATGTCGCTCCCAAGGCTACCGTGGCGCCCACAACCACTGTGGCTAGCAAGAGGCGCGCAGCAGAATCGTTTGGTGGCGCCAGCCAAGCGGCGAGCGCAACAGGTGGAATGGAGCCGATGATGCGCCCTGACCAGCCGCCGAGTCGCTCGAGCTTGAGTCGTGAGCGGAGCCAGGTCAGAGTCGCCGCGGCGCCCCAGGCACCCAGCAGCCCACCGAGCAGGACGACGAGGGACGGTGGGAGCGCTGAGAGCAGTGACGACGCGATGGGCTGCCCTGTTAGATCGACGCCAAGCCCCGGAGTGAACACCGTCGCCACCCAATGCCCGTATTGCGTCTCCGTCACCACGGCGGCGAGCCGTTTCGGACCGCGCAGCTCGCTGTACTCAAGCTGATGCAGCGTCCACCAGCGCTTCCAACGCAGCACGAGCCCGTCGGCGGTATCGAGCGGAGTGCCATCGCGGATCACCCAAGGCAGGCCGGCCGCACCTGCCGCGGCTGCGGTGAGTCGTCGCGCCTGAGCCTGCGTCTTGGTGTCACGCACCCGCGGCATGGCTGCGA
This sequence comes from Polyangiales bacterium, assembly GCA_038207155.1. Taxonomy (GTDB): domain Bacteria; phylum Myxococcota_A; class Polyangia; order Polyangiales; family Polyangiaceae; genus FEN-1139. The sequence continues at coordinate 55,941 of JBBRAB010000014.1, read as the reverse complement.
TGAGCTCGCCCAGCGCGAAGGTGTCCAGCGTTGCCACCTCGGAGCGGCGTGACGCCAGCGCCTGCTCACCGAGTCGCTGAACCCAGCGTCGCGCGACCACCGGTCGAAAGTCGCGACTGTGCTCCTCCCAACTGCGGATCAATTGCCCGCAGGCTTGGTTGCTGGGCAGAGTGTCGGTTGGGTCCAGTTCGCCCATCCGCGTGAGCACCGGCAGCATCGCGCGGCAGAGACGATGCGCTGTCTCGGGCGAGGCCATACGGAGCGCATCGCTGACCGACCCGAGCGCGGCGCCTCCAAGTCGGGCGAGCTCGCGTTCAGCGCCGGGGGATTCGCCTTGAGCGAGCTTCGTCAGCTGTTCGGCGACCCGCGTGTGCAGATCACGCGGGGGCCAATTGATAAAGCGCGGGAGGTTCGCTTCCCCATAGCGATCGCTCAGCTCGACCGTTGGAGTCGGGTGGCGCGTCGCCAAGCGGCTGACCAGGGCAAAGCAAAGCAGCGAGAGCAGCACCAGGCGCGCAAAAAGCCACGCCAGCCTCCTCAAGAGTGCCCGCATTGACGGCTAATCAGCGCAGAAGAAAGAACCCAGCGACGGCTGCGGTCACGAGTGCACCCACCAGGACCATGCCCATCAGACGCGGGGGTAGCCCCGTCGTGGGGATGCTGACGGGCTCGCTTCCCGCGTCGTAGGGGCGCTCTACGGCCACCGGCGCAGGGATGGTTGCCACCGACGCCGGCGCCGAGGCTAGCTCGGGCACGGCTTGCCCCAGCATCGTCACGCCAACCGACGGACCCCCACCTGAAGGGCGATTGCTCACGGGCGGTCGGACGCTTGGCGTGGTCATGGGGGCGACGCGCACCGTCTGTGCTCCCAACACCTCAGCTTCGGGTAGGGCGTATTTGCGGTAGCAGAGGGTATCGTCGCCGACGCCCAGCGCTGGGACCCCGGGACCGTCAAAGTCCGCGACGATTACCGTGATGTTGTCGTGGCCACCGGACGCATTGGCACGGTCGGTCAGCTCGCGGCAGGCCGCCAAAGGATCATCGACGCCGGACAGGACGTGTCGGATCTCGTCGTTGCGGATCATGCCGCTCAGACCATCTGAGCAAATCATCAAGCGGTCACCCTGGCGAAGATCCACGTAGGTGAGATCCACCTGCACGGTGTCTGCCGTTCCGAGCGCTTGCAGAATGATGTTGTTGTGCTCGAAGGTCTCGGCCTCTTCTTCAGTAAGCTGACCCGCCTCGATGAGCTGTGTGACCAGCGACTGATCGCGGGTGACCTGGCACAGCTGACCCTTGCGCAGCAGGTAGCCTCGGCTGTCGCCAACCTGAGCGAGAAATAGCCGCGTATCGACGAGTGCCGCGATCGTGCTGGTCGTGCCCATGCCCCGACGCGAGCGATCGACGCGCGCCTCATTGAAGATCCGTATGCCGGCTTCTTCAACCGAGGCGACCAGTCGACGAGCGAGCTCATCGTGGTCTCCCGGCGGATCACCCGCTGCCATGCGCTCGTAGATTGTGTCGACCGCGATTTGACTGGCCACTTCGCCAGCCGCAGCTCCGCCCATGCCGTCGCAGACGCCCATGACCGTACCCCGCGGGCCGATCACTTGGCGTCTGTCAGCTTCAAGCAGACTCCTGCTCTCACGGGTCAAATCCGCGACGAGGAAATTGTCCTCGTTGTGCTCGCGGATCTGCCCGACATCGGTGCGCCCAAAAAGGTGGACTGTGATGGGCCCTGCACCGTCGGGCGGCGCTTGAGGTCTTTCTGCTACGTTCATCGAGTTGCCTGCCCGTTATCCACGTCAAGCCGGAAGAGATGTTGACCAATCCGAAGATGGTCTCCCGGCTCGAGTTCGCTGCGTCCGCGGACGCGCAAAAAGGTTCCGTTCGATGACCCTAGGTCTCGCAGCGCAAAGGTCCCGACCTGCGGGCTCTGGCTTATGGCGGCGTGGCGGCGGCTCATGAATGGATCGCTCGAAAGCACGATATCACCGACCTCTCGTCCTAGGATCGTTTCTTCACGTCCGAGCACGTAGACATTTCTCGGGACTCCCTCCACGGTGCGCTCGACCAGTCGCGCGCACCTCGGGCCAGCCGGCGTACCGAACAGCGCAGTGCCGCGCTCGACTGCCGGCCCGAAGCCCGACTCGCTGCCGCTGAGGATCTCAAATTGGAGCACTTGGAGGCCTACCAGGAGCATATCTCCGGACAGCAGCGGAACGGCCTGTCGCAGGCGAACGTAAATGCCGTTGACGCTTTGTAGGTCAACCAAGCCGAACATGCCCCCCTCGCGGACGATGCGGGCATGTCTCGGGCAGACGAAGGGATCCCCCCCGAGGAGAACATCCCCCTCGAGCCGCCCAATGTCCGTGGTCCCTGAGTTGAGGGCAAATGCGCGCCCGGGGGTGCCGTCCTGCCCGATGATCACCAGACGGGCCGATTCGGTGTCCGAGCTGGCCGCCGGGGTGTGGAGCTCGCCGCTATTGCGAACCGTGGGGGGCGCTGCTGGTTCGCTCGGGATGAGCCGCGGCGCTGCGGGCAGCGACGTATGCCGCTCAGTAGGCGCACTGGGCGGCGGTGCCGCGTTATCCGTGGCCCGAGAGCCACAGCCCTGGCAATAGGGCATGTTGGGACCGATCTCTGCGCCGCACGCCGTGCAGCGTCGATGAGACGGCGCGTTGGGCGGCGCCACTGAGTCGGCAGCGGCCTCCAGGGGGCCGCTCCGGCGCTCCAGCCCAGCGCCGCACTCTGGACAGAACGCGCAGGTCCCTGGGACCTCCTGGCCGCAGCGGCCACAGACGCGATGGTGCGGGGGGACCGCTCGGGGACCAAACTCGAAGGTGGGAGCCTCAGGGCGAAGCCGCGCTGGGTTCTGACTCGGGCGCTCACTGACCGAGCCGGCCGGGGGCACACTCCTTGAGGGCACACTCCTCGCGGGACTCAAGATCGCGGTGCCACCGAAGCCCGAAGTCAAGGGGGGAAGGGCAGGGACACCGGGTACGGCGGGCAGGGGGGGTGCGCCGGCGCCCACGGACGCAGCCGGGGCGGACAGGGGTGCAGCATTGGGCGCCACCAGCTTGGTGCCACAGTCCTGACAAAACCGAAGCGACTCCGGGTTGTCTTTGCCGCAGCAACTACACTTCACACCCGTCAGCTGAGCAGGATCCGGGGGCCTTCGTCAAGAGTACACTCACCCGAACCCCGCGAAGACCGGTCGGAATGTATGCCGCCAGCGGGGCAGGGGTCCGCTTCGGGAGCCAAACCCAATTGCCGGATGGGTCTCTACCAGCGCGGCAGGGGATCCCGAATTTCGAGCACGAGTGCGATCGTGGCCAGGTGGGCGACCCCGAAACCCCAGAGCCCGTTGGCTCGCCCCTGGCCTGTGTCATCTCGAAAGTGGCGCCAGCCGAGCGCGTGCCAGCCTGCCGCCAAGCCGGCGACGACCTTCTCCGTCACCTGAAATTCGACACCTGCGCCAATTCCGAGCTCCGGCCCCGCCGTCAGCAGGTGCCATTCACTGCCGAAGCCGGAGACGCCCACCAGGCCCGACGCGTAGGGCGTCAGCCTCATGCCCCGGTCGGCGTAGTAGCGGGCCTCAGCACGCAGGGACTGGAGGATTCCCAACCGCAACAGGTTCGAGGTTTCATGGCGGCTAAACCCGTACGCTCCCCCAAAGTACCAAGGGCTCCTCTCGCGGTAGCCCATCCGGAGTGTTGGGCCGAACCCGGGGCGGAGGATGCACGGAACGCTCGCGGCTGCCGGGCAGACCGATCCTGGCGTCAGAACACTTTGTGTTTCGAAGGCTGCGCCGTATTGGATGAACTCCTGGGTGGAGGGGGGACGCGTTGGGCGTTCCGACTCCGCTTGGGCAGGAAATACGGCGAAAAATTGAATCAGCCCAGCGGCTGGCAGTACAGATCGCATTGTCATGGTCCGTGGGCCTACGCACTTCATCTACCGACTCCGGACGATTCACGCAACTGTCAGCTTGACGGGTCGCCGATTCATCGTCTAAACGCGCGGTAACCCCCACCCACTAAGAAGATCGATGGACATCTACCTCGACAGGCGAGCCCTCCGTCAGATTCGTCTCTCCGTTCAAGAGGCGATTGAAGAGGGGGACATGGAAGCATTGCGTGAGGACATCCTCGACGCCTTCACCGAGGAACAGGTGGAGGAAATAGAGCGACGCCTCGATAACGGAGACTTTTTCGAGTTCCTTACAGACATTCTTGACGAGTGGAGTGGCGACGACGTTGACGAACTCGTCGAACTCCTTGAGACGCAGCTCGGTGAGGTCGGCATCGACCTCAAGACGGACGTCAAGTCCGAAGACGAGCCCGACGAAGAGGAAGAAGAAGAGGAAGAAGAAGAGGAAGAGGAGGACGAGGAGGACGAGACTGAGCCTGAGCCTGAGATCGTCCCGGCGGACGACGACTGAGTGAGAGCGTCCGTCTCCCGACAGAGTGCACCCCCCTTGGGTCCAAGCGCTCTGTCGGGAGAGCGTCTTTCGCTTTGGGACAACCGCTTAAGGGCGGGGTCGACTATCGCCTCTCGCTCGCTATTTTTGATGGTTTTCCGGCGCGAACGGCTCAGCTCGACGAGCTGTCGAAAGCCGGTTCGATTGGGCCGTCGTCTGTGCCCGGCTCCGGCTCGGGTGACAGTCCAGCCAGCGTGCGCTCGGCGTTTCGCTCGGCAAGGCCGGCGACGAACAGCTCGTAGGCCAGGACCTGTACGGCCTGTGCGAGATTGATGGACGGTTGATCGGAGGCCATCGGGATCCGCAGGCTGCGCTCGCACGAGGCCGCGTGGGTCGCGTCGAGGCCCGTCTTTTCATTGCCCAGCACGATCGCCATGCGCAGGCCCTTGCGGGTTAGCATCACGATGTCTGCTGCGGCGTCGCGTGGCAGCTCAACGCCGGAGGCGCCGCGGCGCGAGGTCGTGGCGAACGCGAGATCGATGTCGGACAAGGCGCTGTCGAGCGTCAGGTGTCGTTCGGCAAAATCGAGCACATCGAGAGATTTTACGGCCATCTTGCGTGCCATTTCATGCTCGGGCACCGCGAGGCGCCCCGGCTTGACGAGGCGCAGCCGAGTGAAACCCATCGTTTTTATCGCGCGCGCGGCGGCCCCAACGTTCTCCGGGTAATGGGGATGAACGAGGATGAAGGTGACGGCAGCGTGGACGGGCAGGGACAGCACCCCCGAGGCTTAGCGCGGATCGCTCGTTTAGGAAGAGCGACGAGCCGCCACCCGCGCGCTACTTCTGAGAATGATTTGGTGAGCCGCCGACGCCGGGAGTTGGCTCCGCATCGGACTTTTTGGCCGCTTCAGAGGGGCTCGGCGAAGCGGCGGTTGGGCGCTTGCGTGGCACGCCGCGGGGGGGCGGGCTGCCAGCGCTCGGCAACGCCGGCAGGGTGACCCCGCTGTCGGCTGAGTCCACCGGCGCAGCTGACGAGCAGCCTCGACTTAGCTGAACCGTTGCCACGGTGAGCAGGGCCCCGAGCGTCGCGGCTCCGAGCGCGATACGCAACACGCGCGGCGTCGTCTCCACGGGGCGAGCCGCGGGTGCGAGGTGCGATGGAGTCGTCAGTCCCGGCGTTCCGAGTAGTAGGGCCGTCGAGAGTGCCTGCCCGAACTCGGCGGCGGTGTCAAAGCGGGCCTTGGGGTTCTTGGAGAGTCCCCGGGCCAGCACTTGATCCACCTGGGGATCGAGGTGACAGACTTCCGCGATGCGCGGAGGCTCCTCGCTGGTGATGCGAGCTGCTACAGCGAGCGCGTCGTCGCCTGGAAACGCGCGATGGAGACTGATCGCTTCGTACAGCGTGGCAGCCAAAGAGAACTGATCACTGGCCGGTGAAAAGCGTCCCGATGCGATCGCTTCTGGTGCGCTGTAGGCAGGTGTACCGAGCAAACGACCGTCGCGCGTGAGCGTCGAGTCGGGCACCCGAGCGATGCCAAAATCAGCGATTTTTGCGCCAGTTCTAGCCAGAATCACGTTGTCGGGCTTGATGTCTCGGTGCAGCACGCCGGCTTCATGCGCAAACGCCAGCGCCTGTCCGAGCTCACGCGCCAACTGAGCACAATCGGTGGGACCGACCAGCCCGCGTGCGATCCGAGCCTTGAGTGTGGGGCCGTCGACGTACTCGAACACCAGGAACAGTCCGACGTTTGGGTCTTCACCCATGTCGTGGAGGGTCACGATGTAGGGGTGACTTACGCGCGCCGAGGCACGCGCCTCCTGCCGCATGCGTTCAAAGAGGGCGTCGCGGTGCTCGGAGCTGAGTCCGAGGTCGTCCCGCAGCACCTTGATGGCGACGTGCCGATCGAGCACGGGATCGTGAGCCAGATAGACTCGCCCCATCGCGCCCTCCCCGAGGCGACGGATGACGGCGTAGCGGCCGATTTCGGGCACGAGTTGGGCGTCGGACTGGGTCATCGGGGGCTCACGGCGCCGGCAGCTTACGTCAGTGGGGCCACCCTGGGCCAGAGCGGAACCAGCGAAATGCGGCGGCTATTCCTGTTCGGAAGAACCGGCCCGCCGATGTCAGCGGTCGAAGGAGGTGGATGCCGAACCAGCGGGGTCACTCGGACCGCCGTCCACTCCCCCGTCGACCGGTGGTTCACGCGGTTTGGCAGGTGCCACGGGTCGCGGCTCGCCGTACTCGTCCCGTAACTTCTTCAGTAAGCGATCGCGAATCAATCGCTCGTGAAGCTCAGGAAGCTCAGGCAATTTGACGACAATCCGCACTTGCTGGTCGAGGGTCACGAGCTCGATCGCTCCGTCGACCACCCGCTTGGCGTCTCCTGGGACTCGGTACCGAAACAGCAGGTACGCCGCCTCGGGATCCTTTTCCGTGACCTCAAGCCCGAGGTCCACGCGCAGCATGCGGAGACTTGCCGAGTAGGTTTGGGCCAAGGTGTAGCGAACGTCGCTGGCGGAACGCGCGCTGGCCAGGCTGGTCGCCAGGGCGACGAGAACCAGGCAAATCAGAAGCAGGAGCCAGGGTCGAGCGCGACGTTTCACCCTAGCATCCTGCGTGGATGCTCCGCGGCTGACAAGTCTTCTGACCCGTCGGCGGCGCGCCAGCGGACCCCAGTGGTCGCCGACCCCGCTCGCAAGGCGCGAAAACGGCTAATTATCTTGGACAATTGGTGCATGCCCGGCGCTCAACTCGTGACCGGTGTCGCGGTGGGCTCGCCAAGCAGGGTCCGCGGCCCCTCAACGAACAGGTCCTCGAGCTCGGCATCGCCGTAGTTCTTGACGATCCACTCCATGCCGCGAGCGACTTCCCTGACGTCGTCGGGACGGTGAGCATCGGAACAGGCAGCGCGATACAGCCCGAGGTCGAGCAGCTCTTCAGCGGCTTTTCGCGACTGACGACCGTATTTCCCGACCAAGGCTGCCGTGTCGAGCAGGGCGGCGGCTCCGACGTCCAGCAGGCGCTCGAGGACGTCTGGATGACCCCAGAGTGGGCGATAGCGCTCGGGATGCGCGATCACCGGAGTGAGCCCTCGTCGCTTTAGATCAGCCAGGCGGTGATCGATCGTGTGCGGGAAATCAATTTCATAGAACTCAAGCAGGATGGCGCGGCCTCCGGGGTAGGGCAGCGCCTGGTTCGAGAGGATCCGTCCGAACACGACATCGTCGAAATAATGCTCGGCGCCGAGGCAGAGCCGGGGCAGCTGAGGTGCGCCAGTCAGTTGGCTGCGAGTCTGCTCAAACACCTCGCGCAGGCGCGGCGCTTCATTGTCAAATAGGCCCGGTCGCATATGCGGCGTGGCCACGACGCACTCAAAACCAAGACCATACAGCCCCTCAAGCAGCGCTCGGCTCTCGGCCAAGTCCCGCGCGCCGTCATCGATGGCGGGCAGGTAATGGCAGTGCAGATCGATGAAGCGCGGGCTAGGCAAGGTGAGCTAAGGCTAACTCGCCAGCACGCTGCTGGCGAGCTAGGGGCACTAGCGAGCCTCTTCTTGCTTGCGACGGTCCTTGTCGCGGTACTTGACCACCAAGGGCACGGACTCAAATCCGAAGGCCTTGCGTAGCTGGTTGGTCACGTAGCGCTGATAGCTCGGCGCGATGTGCTCTGGGGCGTTGGTGACCGCAACAAACAGCGGTGGCGCGACCCCAACCTGGGTGACGTAGTAGATGCGCGGCGCGCGGGGACCGTAGGTCGGCGGTGGATGGGTCGCGAGCACCTGCTCAAAGAATCGATTGAGCTCGCCTGTGGGAACGCGGCGCCGCAGCTGTTCGGAGCAGGTTCGTACGCTCTTCATGACCTCGGAGACGCCATTGCCGGTGAGCGCAGAAAGCCCAATGATCTGCGCCCAAGCCGCGAATCTCAGTGTCTCGGCGGCGTCTGCAAGTCGACGCTTGCGGTCCTTCGGACTGAGGAGATCGAACTTGTTGAGAGCGACGATGATCCCCCGGCCGCGGTCGGCACAGAGCCCGAGCAGGCGCGCGTCCTGTTCGGTCACTCCCTCGCTGGCGTCACACATCAGCAGCACCACGTCGGCGCGTTCCATGGCGCGCATGGCGCGCAGCACGCTCAATCCCTCAATGCTGCCCTTGTCGATGCGGCTGCGACGACGGATACCGGCCGTGTCGACCACGGCGTAGGGAATGCCGTCGTACTCGATGCGCGCATCGACCGGGTCCCGCGTGGTGCCGGCGATTTCGGTGACCAGCGAGCGCTCGCTGCCTGACAGCCGATTGAACAGCGAGGACTTTCCTGCGTTCGGACGGCCGAGGATGGCGATGCGCGTGACCCCGTCTTCTGCTTCAGCGCTGGGGCTTGCAGTGACGTCCTTCGGCAACGCGGCGATCAGTGCCTGCTCAAGCTCTCCGATGCCGCGGCCATGCAGGGCCGAGACCCGGAGGTAGTCCTTGATTCCGAGACTGTAGAGCTCGACGGACTCGGCGTTGATGCGCGAGCTGTCGACCTTGTTGGCCGCGAAGATCACGGGCTTTCCCGAGCGACGTAGCAGATCGACACTCTCGCGGTCGGGTCCGGTCGGCGGCATCGCTCCATCGAGCAGACAGAGCACGACGTCGGCTTCCTCCAGTGCCGCGCGCACCTGTCGCGCGATGCCTTGACCCATCGGATCGTCGGTGGTCGGATCAAATCCGCCGGTGTCGACCAGGGTCACGGTCACGCCGTGCATCAGGGTGTCGGCGTAGTGACGGTCGCGCGTAACGCCCGGTTGGTCGTCGACGATGGCGAGGCGCTCGCCCGCGAGACGATTAAATAGCGTGCTTTTTCCGACGTTGGGACGTCCAACAATCGCGATAATCGGGGTCATCGACGGCCTTTGTCACTGCGCGGTGAACGCGCTGACTGCGCTGAGCTTGAGCGCGCTGATTGCGTGGAAGCGCCCTTGGCCGGGCGGCGTTCGCCGCTCGCCTTCGGGGCGGGAGTCGCCACTGCGGCGCGAGCTGCGTCCGTTCGCCCGTGGGCGCCTGCGACTGGGCGTCGGGGATTGGCGCGCCGCTCGCCGCTCGGGGCAGCTGCTGGCCGCTCGCCGCTACGTGCGGGGCCTTTGCCGCGCGGTTGAGCTCCAGCGCGTGGCGCGGGCTTGGCTGCGTTGCCGTCACGCGGAGCGGGCCTGGCAGCTCTGTTGTCCTCGCGGGGTGCGCGCGCGGGTTCGCGAGCGGCGGGCGCCCTGTTGGCCTCACGCGGCTTGGGGTCGCGCGTCGTGACTTCGCGTGGTTTGTCCTCGCGCGGGGCGACCTCACGCGGCTTCGGATCACGCTCCGGGGACTTGCCCTGAGGTTTGCGGTCCTTGCTGGCAGGACGCGTGCGCGGCTTGCGGACGATGCCCTCGTAGGCAGCCCCCGAGGTCGAGGCCTGGGCGTAGCCGAGCTCGGCGAGCTGGCGCGGAACGTCCTTCCAACTCGGGGTGAGCTTGACGAACAGCTCAAGGTGAACTCGCTTGCCGACCAGCTTGGCGATGCGTGCTCGGGCGCTCTGCCCGATCTCGCCAATCTTGGAGCCGCCGCGACCGATCAGGATCTTGCGCTGGCCCTCTTTCTCGACGTGCAGCGTCGCTGAGATCGACACATTGGTCGGCGATTCGACGAACGCGTCAATCGACACCGCGCAGGCGTGGGGGACCTCACGGCTCGTCAGGAGCAGCACCTGCTCACGCACGAATTCCGCCGCAAAATAGCGCGTCGGGCGGTCCGTGAGGGTCTCGGCGTCGTAGCTGGGCTCCTGCTCGGGAAGCCACTCGGCGAGCTGCTCAAGCACGCGCTCCACATCGTCGCTCTTGAGCGAACAGACGGGGATCACGGTGGCGATCTGCGGCCGCGCCGTGAACTGCTCCAGCAGCGGGAGCATCAGGGCTTTGTCGCCGAGCTTGTCGATCATGTTGACGAGCACGACGATCGGAATGCCATCGGGGAGCCGCTCGAGTAGCTTCTGGTCGCCGGCGTCGATCATGTCCGCGGGGGGCTGCGCTCCAACGCGTCGCAGCTTGCCGGCGCGCCGCTGGACGGCCTTCACGTCGGTCATGAACAGGATCAGATCCGCGGTTCGCGCAGCCTCTTCAGCATGTGCGTTCATGCGGCGACCGAGCTCGGTCTTTGGCTGATGAACACCCGGGGTGTCAACGAACGCGATCTGCACGCCTTCGCGCGTCACGACGCCGAGTAGGGCATCGCGGGTGGTTTGTGGCGTCGCGGACACGATGGCCAGAGGCTCACCGAGAGCGGCGTTCAGGAACGTGGATTTGCCGACGTTCGAGCGTCCAATGAGGGCAACCGTACCGAATCGAGCCATGGGGGCGCGAAACATAGGACCTCACGGCGAGTCTGCCGCCAAAATCGACCGTTCCTCCTTGGGGATTGCGATGTCGGCGGAACCGGGCTACTGGGCCAACCTGACCGATGTCGTCCCCTGAAGCCGCTCCAAACCCCGCCGGCCCCGGTCCCGAGCGAGGCTTCTCCTCGAGTTCAGCCAACTTAGCCCTCGTCTGTGCCTGCGTCCTGCTGGGGCTGCCGATGCTGCGCGGCGGGCTCTGGGAACCCCCGGAGCTCCAGATCGCCGAGCTCGCCCGCCGTGTGGCCGTGAGCCAATTTGGGGCAAGCGCGCTGCATCAGGCCAGCGATCCGCTGCTCGGCCCTTCTTGGCTCGAGTTTGGCCGCGGCGAGTTCCCGCTCACCTCAGTCGCCGTCGCGTTTCGCCTGTTCGGTGCGCACGATTGGGCGGGGCGCGCCGTTTCGATGCTGTTCGGTCTGATGGGCTTGGTGTCCTTATTTACGCTCTTGCGCCAGCTGGGCGGACGTCTGGGCCAGCGGGCTGCGTTCTTTGGCTGTCTCGCGCTGGCCACCACGCCGCTCTACGCGGCCCAGTCGCGGCAGATGCTCGGCGAGAGCTCGTCGCTGGCTGGCATTCTGATGACGACCACCGGACTGGCGCTGTTTGCGCTGGTCCCGCGGGAGTCCGCGCCGAAGGTCTGGGCGGGGCTGGCCTGGTTGTGTTGGGCCTTGCTCGGCGCGGTGATGACGACCCTGTCGCGCGGGATCTGGCTCGGCCTGGCAGCGCCTGCGCTCTCGCTCGGAGCACTCGGTCTACTCGGCGTTGCGGAGCGCGAACCAAGAGCCTTCGGACCTTCTGCTCGCGTGGCTTGGCGGGCACTCAGTCCGTCGCTCGTCGTGCTTGGGTTGGGGCTGCTTGGGTTCGGACTTGGGCTGCGCGCTTGGCTCGAGCCCGCAGCCTGGCCGAAGGGGTGGACGCCGCTACTCGGCTCGGCCATGGCAAGTGGGGAAAAGCTTCATACCTTCGAGACCCTGCTCGGGCGACTGCTCCATGGGGCGTTCCCCTGGAGCGTGATCGCACTTGCGACGGTCGGTCCAGCCATCACGACGCGCGAGCGCCGCCTTCGACTGCTCAGCTTGGCGCTGTTGCTCGAGTTTGGTCTCCTCGTGACGGCGCAGGGGTTTTTGTACGGGCGCAGCTTGCCTTTTGCTCCCTTGGCCAGCGTTCTTCTACCAGGCCTGGCAGCGCTCGGCTTGGTTGCGGCGCCTCGCCGCGGTTGGCGTTCGGCGCTGCCGGCGATGACTTGTATCGCCGTCTTCGTCTGTTTGCTGTGGGACGTCGAGCAGTTTGCCGACAAGCTGATGGATTGGACCGGCGTCGCAGATTCGACTGTTCCCACGAGCTTCGTTACAAGCGGTCAACACTCGATGCGCCTTGCCACGGCCTTTCTGCTCGCGGCCATGGCGCTGTTCGGTCTCGAGCGTGGACGTCGCTTGCCAGTGGAGGGACTGCCTGGACACCTGCGCGTTATTGCTGCTTTGCGCACGGCCTTCGCAGGCAACTTGGCCTTTGGTTTCGTACTCGTGGAGACCGCGCTTGGGACGCTTGCTGTCCTGATCCAGCTCAGCGATCACGGCCTGGCGCGCCTGCCACAAATTGCGAGCATGGGTGTGGTGGAGCGCCGTTGGCTCGGGACCGCCTTTGCGTGGCTTCCTGCAGTGTTGGTTGGTTTGCCCGTCGTGGTACTGGTGCTGCGCGACCTCGGTCGAGCGCTGGTGGAACCGGCCGCATTTGTGAACTTGTTGCAGAGCCATCGCTCGCCCGGGCTGCGTCGCATCGGACGCGCACTCGCGCGGCTTCCTCTCTTGATGCACCTGCGGCCTGAACGACCATTTTTGGTGGGATGCTGCACGGTGCTTGCGGGCGCCTATATCGTGACCGCCGCTTTGCCGCGGCTCGCCGAGCAGCTCTCGCCCAAGCAAGTCTTACTGCGAGCCCGTCAACTCGCCGAGCCGAGTGAGCCTATTGGATTGCTTGGTATCTCAGCTGCCGCCGCGCGCTACGCGGGCGTAGTGCAGTCGACCCATTTGGGGTCGAGTGAGCAGGCGGCGCGCTGGCTGCTCGCTCCGGGAGCGCGCCGCTGGCTGGCGCTGTCGAGCAAGGAACTCCCGACCGTGAACGCGGTCTTTAGGCGTCAGCACGCCGGGAAAAACCTACCCGTAGTCGAGGCCAGTTCTGGCGACATTCTGCTCGCCTCCTCGCTGCTGTCAGCTGGCCAGGCCAACGTCAATCCGATGGGCAACTATCTTCTGGAGGAGGCTCCCACGCCCCGCCATCGCTTGGCAGCGAGCTTTTACGGCCAGATCGACGCCGTCGGGTGGGAGCTGGTGACTCCCGAGGGGCGAAATGTGGACGCGATCGATCCGGGCAGTCGCTACGAGCTGCGGATCTATCTTCACGCAGTGACCTCGGTTTCACTCGATTGGGAGCTGTTTGTTCACTTCGACGGTGCAGGGCGTCGCCACAACGAGGACCATGCAGCGCTCGCGGGCAAGCTCCCGACTACTGCTTGGCGTGGGGGGGATTGGCTCGTCGATCGACATGAGTTCAAGCTCGAACCAAGTTTTGCTCCCGGCGTCTACCAGCTCTATTTTGGTTTCTATCGCGGGAGTCGGCGGCTGGAGGTGACTCAGGGCGGCGCTTCCGAGAATCGGGTCTTGGCTGGCAATCTACGCGTTCGGTGATGGGCGGCGACGCGCCCCCCGGTGAGGGGCGCACCAACAGCGCCAAGCACCGCTAGATGTTGGGGAATTCTCTGCCGTTTGCTTGGGGGCAGGGCCGCGTCGCCACTCTTTGGAGGCAGGGAGCGAGCCCCCGACTGTCGATGATGGGTGACACCGGGATGGAACAGAGCTAACGAAACCCATCGTGAGTGCTCACCACGGGGACGACGACCGTCCAGGTTCTGGCAGCGACGATAACCGTCGCACTGCGGAGCGCGTGGACGTGACCTGGTCGGTCGACTGCGAAACCGACTCGACCTTCTTGTACGCGTCGATCCGAAACATCTCCGAGGTCGGGATTTTCGTGCTGACCAAGGAACCCCTCGAGGTCGGCACTTCGGTCACGCTGCGCTTTGCGCCACCAGGACATCAGCCGTTCGTACTGCTCGGAGTGGTGCAGTGGGTCAATCCGGTGCGTGCCTTGTCCGTGAGTCCAAACCCGGGCATGGGGGTGCACTTTTCCCATCTTACGCCCGAGGATCGCGAACGACTGGTCGACGTCATTCGAACGATTGCCTACGTGCCCTATTCGACGAGCAATTGAGCGTTAGGGCGCGGGTTTCTCTTCCTGCTCGTCAAAGCAGGTCACGCCGCGCAGCACGCGACTCATGAGTCCGACGCAGTGCTCGAAGAACATGTGCTCTTGGAACTCCAACGGTGAACCGAGCGGCACGACCAAGTCAAAGGCCTGGGCGCGCTCCAGCGTGCCGTCGAAACGTCCCCAGTCATCCACCACGATGAGTCGCGCGGATTGTGCCGACTCGAGTACGGTGCCGCAGGCGTGGGTATCGCGTTCTAGCTTGTGAACGCACAGCCAGGCGCCCTCAAGCGTGATGGCCAGGTCGTGTTGCTTGTCCAGCCAGTGCACTGCACCGCGTAGCACGCGATTGCGGAGCTTGGCGCCAAGTCCGGAGGTCGCCGCGGCGACCTGCTCGGCGCTGGCCACGGGCGCGCTGGTCTTGGCCGCGCGCTTGTCGAATCGCTTGAGTTCCGTGTCCGAAAGCGGCGCTTGGAGCACAAATTCAGGCAATTTCAAGCGATACGCGCGCTGCCCGCTCCACACCACCTCGGGAGACGCCGTGGGCCTACTGCGCGCGAGTTTCCACGAGCCGGCGGGCGCGGGAGAGAATTCCTCGCCCGCCGGAGCGAGAGGCTCGCTCGCTGCGACGGTTGGTGCTTGCTTGGCTGTGCTTGTCGAATCGACCGGCGTGGTGGCGCCTGCGCTACTGGCGGCGGGGGGCGCTGGAACGACGGCCGGACTCGCGGGGCTCGCGGAGGTCGGCGCGCTCGCGACGGCGTTACTCGGCGCCGGGGCAGCCTTGTTTTCGGTCGGGCTCGCTGTGGCTGCGCTGGTGGATAAGGCCGGCGCGGCGGGCTCTCCGCTTATGGCACCACCACAGGCTGCGAGTAGCAAGACGGGAGCGAGACAGAATGGGCGAAGCCGCATCACGATGGCGTCACCGTGATGCAGCCGGCGCCCGGCTGTCAAGTCCGCGAGACGAGCTCGCCGCGGACGTTGTCGGCGGTGAATTCATAACTGACGATGCCCACGCCGCGACAGTAGGTGATCGTGATCGTCCCAGAAGTGTCATAGACCGGCGCGGGTCTCCTTTCCCAGCAGTCCGTGAATGTGCCAGCGGGGACGGTCTGGTCCGCGGCCCTGGTCCATTTGTATTGCGATTGCTCGCCAAAAACCAGTCCCTCGGCGGGCGGAGCACACAAAATCACGCTGTCAGCAGACAGGGTCTGGGTCGACAGGTCGACTAGATTGCCGCTCAGACTGTCCTTTGAACCGTACACCGCGTACTGGTCGGTCGAGCAGAGGGGCTGATACAGGACCGCTTCGACAATTGCGCCCGTATCGTCGGGAACTTCGGCAGTCCCGACCACCTTTGCTGTGGTGGGCAAGTCCGGAATGTTGCAAACCACCATCGGGCTCTGTGGATCGATGGGTGTTTCTTTGAACGTCCAGCTCGCTCCGACGTGGAGCAGCATGATCCAGTCCGCCGTCGCTTCCTTGGTCCAATTCGAGGTCGCAGCGCCGGTGGAGCCGCCCGTGCCGCCACCGCCTCCGGTTGCTCCCTTGCCTCCGGTCGCACTCACGCCGCCCGTTGCCGCAGGCAGCATTCCGCCGGCCCCGCCCGCGTCTGCCGGCGTGCCACTGTTGCCGCTCTCGGCGCAACCCAACAATAATATCCCCGCAATTACCGCTCTAAAGCTCTACATGAGGGAGAGATTATCCGGGGCGCCCCTCGGGCGCAAGCACGCGCTGCGCGGCTTGGCGGCTAGGGGCTCGCGGGGGCACCGCCGGCCGCCGCAGGTGGCGGCGCAGGATTGCTCTCACTCGTGGCCGCCGCAGGTGGCTCCACCGAGCGAAGTCGTTCACGTGCCCGGCTTCCCCAGGCCGCGCTCTGCGAGAGGGAGTCAAACAGCTGCCTCGCTTCGCTGTGATTGCCGAGCTCGAGCTGACACTCAGCCGAGTGCCACGTGGCCTCCTCGGCCGCGCTCTTGGCGCTTCGCGTTCGAATCGTGGCAAGTCTTGGAAGCGCTGCTTCGCAGCCCGACTCGAACCTAGTCGCCTCTGCGCTGAGCAATGCTGCGGCTGAAGCTTCGGCGCCTCCTCCCGCAGTCACCCGCTCAGCGAGGTCGCGCGCCTCGGCGAACCGGCCGTCGCGATACGCGCGCCGTGCCTCCGCGAGCAGCTCGGTGGCGGCCACGGCCTCTCCAGCCGTTGCCTTGGGTTCCGGCCCCGCGTAGCGGTCACGGTCAGGACCGGAACTAGCGGCCCTTGCGGCGGGGGCGGCTGTCTCGGGTTCCCCTTCCGGGACTCCTCGTTCCGTGACCTGCACGAGCAGGCGACTATCAGGACGCACGCGCACGAGAAACAGACTCCCCACGATCATGAGGAGCGCGAGTACGGCCATCGCGTGTTGAGGACGCATCGCATAGGACGCCGCAACACTCACGAGACGTCCCAGTCGCTGCCGAAACGGCAAGATGGCGTGTGCTTGGCGCTCGAGTGCAACCACTGAGTCGAGGAACCCCGGAGGCACTTCATGAACGGCAAGCTGCCCTACGTCGCGCGTAGCGCGAAGTGAGGATTCGATCTGACGACATCGAGAGCAATGCGCGACGTGACGTTGAACTGCGCCGACCGAAACGTCGTCGAGTTCCGAAAAGATCCGGTCGAGCACGACCTTGTCAAAGGCTTCGCAGTCCATGGGTGCGATGGCTCAGCGCAGAGCGCGAGCATACTCCTCAGTGTCCGACACCGCTTCTTGCATGCGCTCGAGGGCGTGGCGGAGCTTGCTGCGCACTGCGTCCTCCTGGAGACCGGTGGCCTGCGCGATCTCTCGTAAGCGTAGGTTTGCCACCAGTTTGAGTAGCAGGATTTCACGCCCCTCCGTGCTCAAGGCCTGGAGTCTTTCCAGCACACGACGAGCCAGCAGCTGCGAGCGGTACGCGCGAGATGAGGGTGGTCCAGCCGCGGAAGGATCCGAGCCCACGCGCGGCTCCTCCGAAAGCGGCGCCACGTCCGCAATTGGGCCATCGGTGGGCGTGACCTCAGCCTCGGCCTGCAGAGGCAACCAACGGCGGTGGAAAAACCCGTAGAGCCAGGGGCGGAACTGCATCTCCAAGTGAAATGAATCGGCGTTCGAAACGACGTCCAGAAACACCTGCTGGCAGAGAGCCACTGCTCGGTCCTTGTCGGAGAGCAGGTACATGGCGACGGAGTAAAGTGGCTGCTGGTGACGTCTCACCAATGCGGCAAAAGCACTTCGGTCACCTCGCTGATACTGGATGACCAGCGTCTCGCTTGCCGCCTCATTGAGATGCTCCACCGATTGGTTCACAGGTTAGCGGAGGCACGTCGACCTCCTCCGCGCGTACCATATCGCGAACCGTCTGAAGGGCACGGCCGAACGGAGTCGCGATGCGGAATGCCTCGGGGCAATCCCCGGCCTGGGGCAGCTGCTCCCACGTTCCGTCCGGCGACCTTTCCGGTCGAGCAATCCGCGCGCCCGGCGCCCGTCACCTCGCGAGACAGTCCAAACCGGAACTCCAGCGGGGGCGATCAGGCGGCCGCGCGGCCGCGAACCTCCTCCTCGCCCTTCATGCTGATGCAGTTAGCGAAGTGGGACGCTCGTGACCAATCGCTTTTGAGGTCTGAGTCGGATCGGCGGCCTGCGTGCTCGGTAGAAATCCACGCGGTCGCTCCCTCACTAAAGCAGGGGCGCTGCGCTACCATTAGGCCTATCGGCGGGACTCGTCCAGGGGTGTTTGTGTGCAGATATACGCGGGTCTGTGGGCCTAAGTCGGACAGCAATGGGGCAGGGTGGGCCGTTTCCTCGGCCCCCCGACACCGCACCCCGAAGGAAAGTCCTTGCGATTCCCATTGGATTGAAGTTTCTTTGGCGTCTGAATCGCGTGCAGCGGCCCGAGCGACCCGGTGGTCCGAGGGCTTCCGTTACGCGAGTCGCGAAGAGGGTTAACGATGCGTCTGTGGAAGGCCTTGCTCTTGGTGCTCACCTTGGCACTCGTGTGCGGGGTGCCAGCTTTTGCTCAGTCAACCGGAGGGAAAACTCCAGCGACTCGGGGGACAACTGGCGCTGCGAGCGCGTCTGCGACTTCTGCCGCTTCGGCGGCGCCCGCCAGCTCAGCCGAGCCGGCTTCGCCCGCCCCTGCGGCGGCTCCCGCGGGTTCCGCGGCGCCAGCGCGTTCCGCTGGACCTGGGGCGGGGGCCAACGCTCCTCCCGCGGTGGACGGCGCGACATATCTCGTGCGCTTGCGCGACTTGGAGCAGCGGGTTGATGAGCTCAAAGAGCAAATCCGCCGCAGCCACACCCGCCTCAGCCTGCTCAGCGAAACCATCTTGTCCAACGGGACCGGTGGCGCTCGCGCTGAAGTCACCTTCATCAACGACATGAGCAGCGCGTTCAATATGACACGCGCGCTCTTCGTTCTCGACGGCGCCGTTCAGTACAACAAGCAGGACGAATCTGGAGTTCTTGCGAGCCAGAAGGAGATCCCGATCTTCACGGGTTCGATTCCACCTGGTGATCACACGCTGCAGGTGCTCGTCCAGCTTCGAGGCCACGGTTATGGCGTGTTCTCGTACCTTCAGGGCTACCGCTTCGAGATTCGGTCCAGCCACTCCTTTACGGTAACGGAAGGCAAGACTGTCGAGCTTCGGGCGATTGCTTTTGAAAAGGGCGGCGTGACCACGCCGATCGAGCAGCGACCCGCGGTTCGCTATGTCGAGAAGATTCGCGCTGGCGTTCAGGGGGAAGACGCGGCTCCAGCCAGCAGCGATGACAAGAAGGCGGGCCCCGCCAAGGTGGGTGTCTCGGTGGGAACGAGGAGCGAGTAATGCGTTACGGCGCTGCTTGTGGGGCAGCGGGGATACTCGGGCTGCTGCTTACCCTCCTCACGGGGTCAGCAGCTGCGGGTCCGTCCGAAGCTCGTGATCAGGCCGGGACGATCGTGTCCCAGGCTGAAGCTGGGGTTTCCGAGGTCGCTCGACGCGCCAAGGGTGCCTCGGTTCGTCGGATCCAACCTGCCGAGCGTATCGCCGGAGGTGAGATCCTTCTCCGCAACAAGGACTGGGAGCGCGCAATTCAGACGCTTTCTCAGGTCCTGGAGCTTGCCGATCAGCACAAGGCTGATGAGAACTCTCGTGGTGACGCCGAGTTTCTGGTGGCCGAGGCCTACTTTGGGTCCGGCCAGCTCCTGTCGGCGCGGCGGCATTTTCTAGCCGTTCTTGGGCGCGCCCCGACGCCGCCCTACGATTCCTACGCCGGGCGGGCCGCGTCGAGACTGGTGGACATCGCGCTGCGTACCGGTAGCGACGTTGGCCTTGACGAAGTCGAAGCCAAGTTGCGCGTTCTGCCAGCAACCGATTCCTCAGGCTCGATGCAATACGCTCGCGCCAAGCTGGGATACTCCCGCAACGATTACGCCCGCGCTCGCGAAGCAGTGGCTCAGGTTCCCGTCGGTTCGACTTACCTGCATCAGGCCATGTACCTGCAGGGCGTCGTCCTTACCAAGGACGCGCTGACCACGGCTTCCGTGGCACCGGTGGCACCGGTGGCTCCTGGCGCGGCTCCGCCCGTCGGTTCGGGCCAACCTGCGCCCAAGGCGCCCCCGCCCGTCGCGACGATCGACGCCGCCAAGGTTGCGGTCGCGATCGAGCAGTTTCGTGCCGTAACTCGGCTACCTCCAGACACCGTCGAGCACCGTCACGTGATCGATCTGGCTTGGCTCGGCATCGCTCGGCTTCAGTACGAGACTGACGCCCTGCTGGACGCAGCCGACGCTTACAACCACGTCGGCCGGACTTCTCCCGAGTTTTCCACAGCGCTCTACGAGGTTGCCTGGGTCTACGCGCGTCTCGGCGACTACCAGCGCTCACAGCGGGCGCTTGAGGTACTCGCCATCACTGACCCCCAATCGCTGAGCCTTGCGGACGGTCCGCTGTTGCGAGCGGACTTGATGCTGCGCTCTGGTCAGTTCGATAAGGCACTTTCGCTCTATCAGAGCGTCAAGGGTCGGTTCGAGCCAATTCGGGCGCAGCTTGATGCCTTCCTGACCTCCACCAACGATCCGGCGGTGTTCTACGACCGACTGGTGGCGGACAGTCTTGAGCAACAGGGGCACGAGCTGTCCCCAGTAGTGCTTGAATGGGCGCGCGAAGAGGCTGAGAGCGATCATGCCTTTTCCGTGATCGATGACGTGACTCGCTCGCGTGATCTGGTGCGCCGCTCACGGCGGCTGGCTTCGCAGTTGAGCTCCCTGCTCTCGTCGTCGACCCGCGTGAGGGCCTTTCCAGAGCTCAAGGCCGCACTCGAGCAGACCCTTGGTGCGGTCAATCGCGTGACGCAGGCACGTCTCATCCTCGCTCGCGCGCTGGACAGCCTGGCTCGTGATGAGGTTTCTGGGGAACTCCAGCCGCTGCGCCAAGAGCGCCGCGCCCTGATGGCCAAGCTCGACCAGCTTCCCATCACCGCGGGTGATTTCGCCCGGCGCGAGGCCTCGGGCGAGTCCCAGTGGAACGCGGTTTCCCAACAGCTTCAGCGCCTCACGCTTGAAGTCGACAAGCTCCAGGCCATCATCAACGCGCTCAGTCGTGTCGTTCACGATGCCGATCAGCATGGCATCAAGGCGGATCCGGCCACGCGCGAGCGCTTCACGGCCGAGATTGCCGCTAATGAGCGCGATCTGAGCGTCTACCGTGAGCGGATTCACGGCTATCGCGATGCCGTGGACAACGGTCGCGTACAGATCGGTTTTGGCGACGCGCGGTTCCAGGATGACTCCGCCGCTCGCCTGCGCTTCCGGCAAGTCTTTGCTCAAGAGGTCCGGCTCGTCGCCAGCGGGCAGGACAGCGAGGACGCCTCGGCCTACGCCAAGACGATCCTGTCAATGCTTGACCGAGCTGAGCTTGCCGAGACGCAGCTCGAAAAAATCATGCAGCAGCTTGAGGCGGAGGCCGCCGAGAAGGCGCGTTCGCTCCAGGATGAGGTCGCGCGTGAGGCTGAAGCCGTTGAGCAACAGTCTTTGCACTTGGATGAGCTTGATCAGCAGGCTCGTCTGTTGGTTGGCGAGGTCGCCATGAAGAACTTCGCAATGGTCCGTGATCGGCTCAAGAGCATTGTGCTTCGAGCTGACGTTGGAGTGGTCCAGCAGGCCTGGGAAGTGCGAGAAGAGCAGCGCACCCGGGTCCTAAATCTCCAACGTGAGCGGGCGCGAGAGGAGCAAAACTTGAACGACGAGCTCCGTGAGGTCCTCGACGATGCGGAGGGAAGCCCGTGAACCGCCGCATCACCTATTCCTCGCTGCTTAGTTTGCTAGTCGGTCTGTCCGGCATAGCTGTGCTTGCCCAGACGCCCGCCCGGGTGGCACCCGCTGCGAGTGCAACCAAAGCCAGTGCCTCGGGGACGCCCGCGAAAGCGCCCGCGGCCTCAAGCTCGTCGGCGATTCCGGCCGCCAGCGCGGCTCCTGCCGGTTTCGCAGCGGCTCCCAGCGCGGCCGCGCCAGCCAGCAGCGGTTCAGTGCTGCGCGCTCCCGTGGCGATTCGGCGTGAGGTCGTCAAGCCACCGGCACCGACTCCTGCGCAGGTCAATGCCCTTGAGAAGCTCGACGCCGAGATGCGCATCTACTCCGAGGGGGCGGGTGCATTTCAGCGTTCGCTGACGATGATCGTCCGCCACCACTATGAGGAGCGTCGTAGGCGCATCCTGGCCGCGCTTGATCGGGAAATCGGCACCGAACAGAAGCAACTGGCGACCGCACGCGATGAGGCAATTCGTCGCTTTGAGGATTTCATCGCTCGCTATGGCGGGGCCAACGCGGACCCATCGGCGACCCCGGACGCGATGTTCCGGTTGGCTGCTCTCTACGAGGAGCGCGCACGCGGCGGCACTGAAGGGGACCCCGGCGCACAGCTTGATCCGGCCATTGCGCTCTATCGTCGCATTATCCGCGAGTTTCCGAGTTACGAAGAGCTGGCAGCGGTCCACTACTACCTTGGGCACGGCCTCACCGACGCAGGCCGCCTCGAAGAGGGTCAGCAAGCCTGGCGCGCGCTGGTCTGCGCGAATCGCTATAAGGTGTTGGATGGCAGCAAGGATCCGCAAAAGCTCGAACTGGCTCCGCTGGACCAGGACCATGACGGTCGCTTCTGGGACCAGTGGTTCAACAAGAACACGCTGCCCGTCGATCAACTCCTAGGTAAAAAGGGGAGCGGCGCCAGGGCCACGGATCCGGCGGAAGAACTCGCCTTCCGGGATCCCTACGCCGCTTGCGCTGCGTTGCCGCAAAAGACCCTGCCCGGGGATGAGCCGCGCTACTTGGCGGAGGTCTGGTGGCAGCTGGGTAACTTCCACTTCGACCAGCTCGATACCGCCGGAGGTCCCTTCAGTCTCAACCGCGCTGTGAGTGCCTACTCCATCGGCATGCAGTACAAAAAGCCGCCGCTTTACGGTGTCTCAATGTACAAGCTGGCTTGGACCTACTACAAGCAGCAGCGTTACAAGACCACCACCGAGTCGTTCGTGAAGCTACTCGGCTACGCCGACGAGCTTGAAGCCAAGACTGGTGATCCAGGTGCAGACTTCCGACAGGAGGCCTTCACCTACATCGCCGGTTCGCTAACGTATTTCGACTTCGATGGTCCGGGAGCGGGTGATCCGTATGTGCCGCGCAACGACGTGCTCGACGTGGAGTCGAATCCCGTGGTTGCCGAGCAGAAGATGGGAATCGCTATCCAGCGTATTCAGGATCCCGCCCTGATCCCGCAGGATAGGAAGTGGACCGTTGAGATCTACAAGGCGCTTGCTCAGGAATACACTGATATTTCTCAGCATCGCAACGCGATCACGACCATGGAGCTCACGCTCCAGAAATTCCCCCTTGATCGCGACGCACCGGTCATTGAGCACAAGGTCGCCGAGCTTTACGACCAGCTTGCTCGCCTGGCTCCCGAGGGCTCTGCCGCTCGCGCCGAGCTGTCGGCTAAAGCGCTAGCCGCTCGCGGACATTTGGCCGCCTACGTCGGAGCCACAGCCTGGACGGACGCCAACAAGGATGATCCCGAGGCCCTTCAGCAGGCCGAGCAACTGGTGCGCAGTGGTCTCAAGCGCGCCGCAGCGGATCACACCAACTACGCCCGCGCCTACTACAATCGGGCGCTCGAGCTCAACGACGCCAAAGAACAGCGCGAGCTGATCGAGAAGTCCGTCGCTGAGTATCGCCTGGCCGATCAAGGCTGGAGTGCGTTCCTGGAGCAGGATCCGACGGCCATGGACGCGTACGAGACGCGGTTCTGGATCGCGGATGCTCGCTATTGGGTTGCCGTACTGCAGATCGCTGTTGAGCGGACCCCTTCGGCTGATGAAGTCCGCTATGCCCGCGAAGCCGCTACGCTGGTTAGGGACTCCAACGAGGACGACAAGTACCTGCAACCGGCGGCGTACTACGTCGTGACGCTCGCCGAGAAGGTGCTCGAGGACCAGTACCGACTCTTCCAGCAGACCACCGGTGCGCAGGGCATCGAGCAGCGCTCTGAGGTTCCCTTCGAAGGTGAGGGCGAGACCCGTAAGGTCAAGCCACTCGACGTTCCTATCCCGCTCACCAATGCGGTGCAGGCTCGCGACGAGTACAACGCCCGAGTTCCGCTCGATCAGGACCCGCAGAAGAACGGCCTTTTGTATTCGTTCCAGTCCGCAGACTACTTCTTCGTCTACGGCCAGTTCCCCGAAGCCAAGGCACGCTTTACTCCGATTTTTGAGCAGTACTGCGGCAAGAACGAGTGGGGCTACAAGGCCTGGGAGAAGCTGATCAGCGTCAGCACGCTGTCCGGCAACATCGAGGAGAGCCGGCACCTGGCTGAGACCAAGAGCTGCGCCTACAACGAGGACACCAAGCGCGCAGAGGATGCGCTGCGTAAGCCCGTCAAGCAGGGCGTGGCCTACCTCGATGCGCGTAAGCTCTACGACGAGGCGGAGAAGATGCCGCCTGGACCCGAGCGCGACAAGAAATGGCGCGAGGCGGCGGCGTCTTACAAGGTCGCCCTCGAGGCGGCTCCCGATCGCGATGAGGCTCCTGAAGCCGCGATGAACGGTGCCTACGCGTACAAGCAGGTAGGCGAGTACGACAAGGCCATCGAGATGTACGAGGTCTTCATCAAGCGCTACGGCAATGAAGTTAGCCTCAAGAAGCTGCGCGAGGGAGATCCCAAGGGTAAGCCTCCGGTCGAAGCGAATCCGAAGAAGTACGAGGAACGCGTCAAGTATCTCAAGGGCGCCTACGACGCTCTCGGTGCTGCGTACATTCTCTTTTTCGACTATCCACGCGCGGCTGAGACCTACGAAAAGATCGCTCAGACCGAGAACTTCCCGCAGGCAGAGCGACGGGACGCGGCCAAGCAGGCGCTCGTGCTGTACACCAGTCTCAACGACCGTGGCGGTATGACGCGAACGCGCGATCGCTATCGCGCACTGGGCGCTTCGCCCAAGGAGCTGGCCGAGGCGGACTTTGTGGTCGCGACCGCCGATTTCAAGCGCTGGGACGAGTTCAGTCCGGATGAAGGCGCCAATCAGGAAGCCCGTAAGCGCGCCCAGAAGGCGATGGGCGACTATTACGACGCCGAGAAGAACCACGACGGTTCGAGTCAGTATGTCGTCCAGGCCGCGTACAACGTCGCCAAGATGAAGCGGGCGTCTGGCGGGTACGATACCAACGACTGGTGGAAGAACAGCATTGCGGCGTTCAAGCGCCACAAGAATGGGGCTCCAACCAAGGATGGTCGTAACTCCGCGCTAGGCACCGCTGAAGCCAGCATGGCTGCCGAGGCTGAGTACACCCTGCTCGACCAAGAGATCGGTAAGAAGTTCGACTACGAAACCGGGCATCACCGTTACAAGGGAACCTCGGTTGAAGTCATCAGCGCGTACCGCAAGGACGCGATCGAGGCGAAGGCCTGGTTCGACAAGCTTCAGTCCGTGGTTGATGGCTACCTCTCGCCGGAGTGGACCCCGATCGCGGTGGCGCGTCAGGGCTCGCTCTACGACTCGCTGCGCACGGGCCTTTACAACACCCGACCGCCGGCCCTGAAGATGTACGACAAGAAGCTCGAAGACCTGCTCAAGCAGGCCGAAGAAAGTGGCATCCCCGAGCTTCAGGAGAAGGCGGACGCCAAGCGCGTCGCGATCCAGGAAGCCTGGCGTAACGCTCGCGATCAGGAGCTCGACAGCGCCGACCGCATCTTGGTCGACCGCTACGGCAACGCGGTGGTCTTGGCCAAGCGCTTCAACGTCAGCAATCCTGCCGTGACTCGCGCGATTCGCCGTCTGGCCTTCGTGACCGACGTGGTCGGTGAGGCCAAGATGAAGACCTACGCGTCAGCGGTGAAGGACCTGGGGTACACCGAGGGGATGTTCCAGCGCATGCGTCCGGGTCTCGTGACAACACCGAAGCCTGAGGGCATGCCGAGACCGCTGCCGGTCATCGTTCAAGGAGGCAAGTGATGCTCTCGCGACGCACTCAACTGAGCTGCGCCATCCTTGCGCTAGCTGGTTCCGGATGGTTGGTGGCTTGCGGTGGTGCGGCCCCCGAGGCCAAATCTGCCACCGCCGGTTCCTTATCGACTCCGACGGTCACCAACGGTCGGGCGCTCGATGCGTCGGGCCAGCAGGTGGCGGTTTCCGATGCCCCCTCAAGTGGGCGCGGCTCGGTTCGCCCGAAGCTCAATGATGCGGCCCTCGCCGCCTACCGCGCCGGGATGGACGCTTTTCAGAAGGGCGATCTGGACGGTGCTCAGGCCCAATTCATCAAGGCCACCGAGGCGGATTCCAACGCCTATTCCGCCTTCTATGGCCTCGGTGTAGTGCGGGAACGTCTTGGCAATTCGTCGGGAGCACTCTCGGCCTACGGCAAGGCCATTACAGTTGTACCCGATTACGAGCCGGCAATCGTGTCGTATGGACTCCTGACGGCGCGTGAGGGCAATGCCGACGCTGCCGAGGAGTACATCAACGGACGGCTCGCCAAGATGGATCGCAGCGCAGCGCTCGTTACCGCGCTGGCCGAGATCAAGTCGATGCGCGGTGATTCCGGCGCGGCGCAGAAGCTGGCTAAGGAAGCCCTCAAGCTCAATCCCGACTATCGTCCGGCGATGATCACGCTTGCTCGTGATCACTACCGCGCGCGACGTCTCGATCTCGCGCTTTATGCGCTGCAGGGCATCCTCGACGGCTACGGTGCGGAGAACCCGCCGCGCGACAAGGACAATCCAGAAGCGATCCTGATGCGCGGCTTGATCTTCAAGGAGCGCGGTCAGCGTGGTCGCGCGATCGAGCATTTTAAGCGTTGCATCGAGCTGCGCCCGGATCTCGTCGAGGCGCGGGTGCAACTCGCCGGGTACCTGCTTGAAGCGGGTAATGCGGTTGAGGCGCAGCCCTTGCTCGAGATCGCGCTGCGCTACGATCGAGACAATGTGCTGGCCCACCTGAATCTTGGTGATGCCTATCGCTTGCTCGGGCGTCCGGGTGACGCCAAGCAGCAGCTTGAATGGGTGGTCTCCAAGGACGCCAAGCTTCCCCAGGTTTACTACGGCTTGGGGTTGCTCTATCTGTTTACGGAGAACGTGCCCGGCGTCACACCCAAACAATCGTTGGAGCGCGCTCTCCAAGCGCTCGAAGAGTACAAGCGCCTGCGTCCTCGCGCGGGTGCCGGACAGGCAGACGATGTTGATGAGCTCATCACCGTCTGCAAGTCGAAGAAGGCCATTATCGAGGCCAAGGAAGCTGACGACGCAGCCGCCAAGGCTGAAGCGTCCAAGCCTGCTGCAGGAGCCAAACCCGCCGCCGACGGCGACAAACCTGCTGCCATTCCCGCTGCTTCGTCTGCAGCGCCTGCCGCTGCGCCCGCTGCCAGTGGTTCCGCGACGAAACCAACCAATGGAGCCAAACCATGAGTCAGTATTCGATTCGATGGACTGTGCTAAGTGCGGTGGTTTGCGGTGCGTTGTCGCTACCAGTGACCGCAGCGGCTCAGAAAAAGCCGCGCATTGTGACCATCTCTGAGGTCAAGATCGTCGGCCGCGTTCAGAAGCCGATCGCGGCCGTGGACGTGAGTCGCATTCAGCCCAAGCTCACGCTGGGGGAGATGCGGCAGCCCTTCGTTCAACGTATCGAGAAGGCCGTTCAACGCGCGCCGTTCTGAGGAATGAACATGGCGCCTGCACTATCGGCACAGGTGATGGTTGTAGGACTTGTCCTCCATTGTCTCCGCGTGACGTGGCAGCGCACTGAGCCACAGGAAACGCGCGCGCTTGAGCGGTTTCTCAAGGCGCCGGCGACTGAGTTGCCCTCCGCGGGTCGACTGAGTCTGCTGTGGAGTCAGTTGCGGGGCACTGTCGACAGCGAGCGGCTCACGCTTTGGAACGAGGCCTTGAACGAGCTGCAGTACGAATGTGAATCTCCGCGCGCCCTACTGCGGGCAGCCACGCGCGCGAGCCTGGCGACGGGTGCAGGGGCTGCCGTCTTAGAATTCGCCAGCGGTCTAGGGCAGGGCGTCACGGCTTGGGCCCCCTGGGCGCTCGTGAGCCTACTGGCGGGGGCCGTCGGAGCCGTCCTGTTGGTGGCGCTGGGGCGGCTGGCCGAATCTCTGCTAGTGCGACGTAGAGCAGCTTGGAACGCGTTATCCACTGTGGTGTTCCGGCCGCAGACTGAGGGAGCTTGCACTGCGCCGCTCGTCGGCGTTCCCGTTGATAGGACCCAAGGCAGGCGCCGGTCGGCGGGTTTCAACCAAGTGATGTCGGATTTTTGACTGACAGCGATTTCCCGGTGCGGCGTGGGGCCGTCTGGGAAGGGACAGGGCGAGTCCCCTCTTGCCGAAGAGGGCTCTTAGCGACGAGGATACGAGAACGAGCATGACCCAACAGTCTCAGCAGGTGCAACCTTCGCGTCCGGGACAAATGACCGCGGTGATGCGCGCTGTCGCCGCCACTGGTCCGAAGGTGCTTCGCATCGGTGTGGTGCAGGGTGGCCGAGTGATCGAGGAGCGCATCATCAAGCAGCGCATCCACGTCACCGTTGGCCCCAACGAGAAGAACATGTTCGTGGTGTCATCCTCGAATGTGCCCTCCAGTTTTCGACTCTTTGAGCTGGTGGGCGAGGACTACTACCTCAACTTCGTTGAAGGCATGTCGGGTCGCGTGGCGCTTCCCACGGGCATTGCCGATCTCAATGTGCTCAAGGGGCAGGCGCGCAAGACCGCGCACGGCACCTATCAGCTAAAACTCACCGAGGATTCTCGCGGCAAGATCGCGGTCGGTGAGGTGACGTTACTGTTCCAGTTCGTCGCGCCTCCACCGGTGCAGCCGAAACCGCAGCTTCCGGTGGCCGTTCTTCGTGGTGCTTCCAGCATCGACTGGACCACGACCATGATCGCGGCCTTCTCCTTTCTGTTGCACTTTCTGGGCGTCGGTTCGCTCTATTCCGATTGGCTCGATCCGCGCGTCAACGAACAAGAGGATCTCGCTCGGTTGGTGGACGCCATCAAGGCCTTGCCTCCGCCTCCACCGGTTGAGCAATCCAAGGAGTCCGCCGAGGATAAGTCCGCTAAGGCCGCGGAAAAGTCCGACGCACCCAAGGCGGCCTCTGGAGCCAAGTCAACCCAATCGGCCGCCGCGGGCGGACCGAAGATGAGCAGCGCGGCAGCGGCGGCGCTCACCAAGTCGCTCGACTCACTTGAGATGGCAACGCTCGGTGCGTTGAGCGGCAGCGGGCCAGCCACCTCAGGCGTGCTCTCCGGCAGTGAAGTTGCCATGGGTGCTCTCGATCAAGCGGCAGCCACGAGTGCCGGCGTCTCCGCCGGTGTGGGCGGCCTCAACCTCGGTGGCGGCGGTGCGATTCGTCCCGGCGCTGCGGGCGGAGGTCTGTCTTCGCTCGGTAGCACCGGCAAGACGGAAGGTACGCAGGGCACGGGCGCTGCGGCCAAGGTTGCAGGCCCCAAGGGTAACGCCAACGTTGGCGGTGCCGCGGTCAGCGGTGGTGCGGTTGGCAATGCTTCACGCGTCGTTGCGGGCATGAAGGCAGGCTTCCGCAATTGCTACAATCGCGAGCTCACCAATAACCCCGATGCTCAGGGCAAGATCGATCTGAAGATCAAGGTCGGGCCCGGCGGTGAGGTCCAGAGTGTGAGTGCCAGCTCCTCGGGTAACTTGGGTGGCGCTGTGGAGTGCGTGAAGGCGCGCGCCCGCTCGGCGCAGTTCGACGCACCAGAGGGCGGTGGAGCCATCATCGCTGTGCCAGTCTCGTTCTTGAAGCAGTGATCGGAGCTCGGGGGTCAGCTGCCGGCTCGTAAGCCGGCCCTGGCCCCTCTGTCGTTTTCCGAAGCCTGCTGATCGCGTGGGGGAATTGAACAGATGCGGACTACTGAGCATCGAACCGACCAATCCATGGGACATCTGGCTTGTCTGTCGGCTGAGAACTGCGTGGGAACGCTTTGTTCTGAGCTAGGCCTGGGGGCCAGCGACCCGCATCAATCGCAAAGGCACGCGTTGACAGCGGGAACCGGGGTTTTTATACTCGGCACTAATTTTGCGAGGCCTGAGGGAGGATGTTCGCAATGAGCATCAGTAACTACGCGCGAACAGCATTAGCGGCGATCGTTATCGTCGGTGGACTTGGGGTTGCCGTCGCGCAGCCCGCTCCCAGCACTGCGTCAACTGCAGACGCAGGCGCACTGCCGCCCGCTACAGCGAATCTGGGCGTTTCAGAAATGCGTACTGAGGCGTCGCAAGTGCTG
Source organism: Polyangiales bacterium (assembly GCA_038207155.1). Classification (GTDB taxonomy): domain Bacteria; phylum Myxococcota_A; class Polyangia; order Polyangiales; family Polyangiaceae; genus FEN-1139. The sequence continues at coordinate 26,082 of JBBRAB010000014.1, read as the reverse complement.
CCGATCATGGAGACGGGCGCACAGTCCGTTCGTCGTCAGCTCGAGCAAGCGCGTGAAGCGCGAGATGTCGTGAAGGTCCTTTGCTTGAATGACAAGCTGAATCAGATCGACGTCGCTCTACGTTCCGGGCGTGATCGAGTGGCATCGCTCAACTCCTGGGCGGAGCGCAATGACGTTGAACGCACACGTCATGAGTTCACCGTGATACAGGTGCTTCGCGATCGCGCTCGCGCGCTCGTTCAGGAAGCCAATCAATGCATCGGGGAAGAAACTGGGTTTGTTGGTGATTCCAAAGTAACCGTCAACATTGATCCGGCGATTCCGCGTGAGGACCCAACCCTGGTGCCTCAGGAGCCTATCGTCAGCGTTCCGCCCCTCCAGAGTAGTCCGACGCGGTGATTTGACCTGCGAGCGTTTCCTCTGGACCCTGACTTAGCCGAGCTCCGATGAAGATTCGTACCGCCCTCCTGGCCACCGCACTGGTGTCTTTCGCGCCCGCCGCTGTGTTTGCCCAGTCCCGTCCCTGGCTCGCTGATCGAGCTTACGGTGAAGGTATGGGTATTCGTACTGGGGATCTGGAGCTCCATCCTGCGGTCGCGGGTGAGATCGGCTACGACTCGAACTATTTTCAGCGTTCCGGTGAGGCGGGTCTCCCGCTCGATAACCCGATCTATTCGGCGGCCGTCTTTCGCCTCACTCCTTCATTGACCCTGTCAACGCTCAGCGCGCAACGCCGGCTCGGTGACACCGGGGATGTGACGCCGCAGAAGCTAAATTTCCGCGCCGGCCTGAACGCTTCGTATAACGAGCTGGTGGGCACAGGCGGGGGATACGATTTCTCCCAGCAACGTCACATTGACGGCGGTGCCAATTTTCACCTCGACGTGTTGCCGATGCGACCCTGGGGCGCCGACATCCTCGGTAACTTCATGCGCAGCGTGCAGCCGTCAAATGATCCGGCTGCCACTTCAGCCTGGAATCGCCAGACCTTTCGCTTGGGCGTGGGCACGACTTGGCGTCCCGGCGGTGGCCTGTTCGAGTGGCGCGTCGGTTACGATTTTTACTACAACTACTTCGAGCAGCCGGTCTTTCAGACCTTCAACAACGCTCAGCACAGCGTCAACACGCGTGGGCGGTTCAAGTTTTTGCCACGCACCGCGGTGATCTACGACGCGCAGACGTTATTCGTCCGCTACGGCGCGGCAAATCCCGTGCGCAATGATGGCAACATCATTCAGGCGCGCCTCGGCCTCAACGGCCTGATCACGAATCACTTTGCGTTAATGGCGCTCGCGGGTTGGGCGGCGAGTTACTACGAGCCGACGGCCGCTCCGGTGCGTGCAAACTTCGACTCAGTGGTTGGTCAGGCGGAGCTCAAGTGGTACATCTTGCCGCAGCCGAAGCTCCTGCCCGGGGCGGCCACGGTCGGTTTGAGCAGCATCTCGCTCGGCGTGATTCGCGATCTCACCAACAGCTATCTCGCCGACTATTACATGCGTAACCGCGTGTACTCGAGCTTTAGCTACTTCGTTGGCGGGCGCTATCTCGTCGACGTGCAGGCAGGCTATTCCCAGATCAGTCACCCAGCGTTTCAGCGCGGCGGGCAGACGATTACGGGTGCAAACGAGAACCGCGTGGACGCTCAGATCTTTACTGAGTACCGCATGACGGACTCGTTCGGGGTCAACGCGACCCTGCGATACGACGCCAGCTTGTCGAATTACTACCTGCCGATCGTGGACGCTGCAGGCGCCAATCGTGGTCAGGACAACCTTGCTTTCCGGCGCTTCACCGGGTTCCTCGGTGTTCGCTGGTTCATGTGATCCGATCATGTCGCATCTCTTCCGTCGCTCGCTTCGGCGTGGCGCAGCGCTTGTTGTTGCCTTCGTGATGTTGGCTGGTTGCGGTCCCGCCGTGGACAATTCACGGCTCGACTTGGGCACGCCTAAGCAGAGCACCACGCTCGGTCCGGACGACGTCTTCTCGCTGCGCATCGTCGGGGAAAAGGATCTACCCGAGGAGTTCCAAGTGGCCGTGGATGGCTCGGTGGACCTGCCTTACGTGCACCGGCTTTCGGTGGCAGGGTTGGAGGTCCATGAGGTGGCGACGCTCGTGCGTCAGCGCTTGATCGACGAGCAGATCCTCAAGGATCCGAGCGTGATTGTTTCGATCAAGGAGTATCGAAGCAAGAAGATCACCGTGCTGGGGCAGGTGCAAAAGCCCGGGAGCTTCCCGCTCACGGCCGGCATGACCTTGCTTCAGGCCATCTCGCAAGCGGGCGGTCTCACGTCCATCGCCAGGACCAAGAGCGTGAATTTGACCCGCAAAGGCAAGCAGGGCACCGCCAAGACGGTCGCTGTCAGCGTGGAGTCGATCACCGACGGCAAATCTCCGGACATTCCGCTGCAGTCCGGTGACGTGCTCTACATCGGCGAGCGCATATTCTAGCGAGCGCCGAGGAGTCTCGCGTGCCCTCGCTGCCTTCCGAGCTCGTCACTCTGCTCTACGAGGATGACTGTTGCCTGGTGGTCGACAAACCCTCCGGCCTTGCGAGTCATCGGGGCTGGGCGGCAGAGAAGGACACGCTGGCGTCGCGGCTCCGTCAGCTGCGGGGTGGACCGATCCATCTGGTGCATCGCCTCGATCGGGGAACGAGCGGCGCGCTACTGGTGGCCAAATCCAGGGATTTGGCCGTCAACTTCCAGAATGCCATGGCCACGCACGAACTGCGCAAGAGCTATCTGGCGCTGGTGCGGGGACGCGGACCAAGCGACCAATTGTTGGATCATCCCGTACCTCAGACTGAGGATGGTCCGAGGATTGACGCTCAGACGCAGTTCTATTTCTACGGCAGCTCTCCCGTGGAGCGCTGCAGTTTGGTGGAGGCCCAGCCGCAGACGGGGCGTCTTCATCAGATCCGGCGTCACCTCAAGCATCTGACCCATCCCCTGGTCGGGGACGTCAACTACGGCAAGGGCGATATAAACCGTCTTTATCGGGAAAAATACGGATTTTTTCGGCTGGCGCTGCATGCTTGGCGGCTTTTTGTACCGACTCCAGCTTGCCCTGAACCCGTTGAGGTGACGGCGCCAATCCCGGAAGCGTTTTTGCTCCTGTTGCAACAGCTCGAGCTCGCCGCACCGCTGCCGCATGCTTGGTACCAGCGCGCGTAAGCCCTCTCCAGTGGCGCTCCGCCGCGGGTGAAGCGACGGGCGTCGAAGCGCTAGCGCGTGAGCGGGCAGCGATACAGGGCTGCCCCGCTGAGACCGTGCGGGGCGTCGAAGCACTAGCGCGCGTGCGGAGCGAGCTCGAAGACCGTCGCGATGCCGAGCCAGGCGCGGATACGTGCGGCAGTCGGTGCCAGGTAGTGCGCGTCGGCCATGGGAGCCGATTCAGTGCGAGATGACAGGGGTAGCCCGCCGCCGCCGCTTGCGGAGATGGTCCAGGGGTGAGCCGCGACCGCAAGCCGATAGGTGGCGGTCGCTAGCCATTCCGCGGGAACGTTCGCGGTCCAGGCGGCGCCCGATGCGGCCGCGCCCGAGACGAGCGTCGGTCGTAGCTGGAGCTCGGCGCCAAGCGTCAGTCGCTGATCGGCGAAAAACGCTCTGCCAAGTCCGACTCCAAGTAGCGCCGCGCGCCCGACGTTGAGATCGCCAATGCGGACCGGTTTTCGCGCCAGAGCGCCGAGCTCACCCAGGAAAAACCAGCGTCCGAGTTGGTAGCTGCTGCTGAGCGCGAGCGTCATGGTCGGGCCGAGATTGCCGGCATAGGCGCGCGCGCTGCCGAACGGCGCGCTCACTTCTCCGCGCATCATCCACGCCAGGTGGCGGTTGGATGAGGGCAGCGCGGCGCGCAAACCGAGTCGCGGATCGACGAGCGCGAGTGGCGCAACGGGGTCGGAGGTCTGACTGGCGAGGGCATCGGGACCGGCGCCGCGCTGCCAAACCGCGGCGCCGAGATTGGCCGTGAGATCGATCTGCCGCGCGAGGCCCCAGCCGAAACGCAGCAGCGCGCGTTCACTAAAGCGCAGTGGGACGACGCGCTTGCCAGCTGGATCCGGACTCGGCACGTCCACCACGACGGGCTCAAACCCAGACAGCGCACCTGCGGTCAAGGCGAGCTTTCCCGTCCCGAGCGGGTGGCTCCAGCCAAGGCCGTGCAGCGGGGAGGGCTCGGCTGGGCCAGAGTCGGGCAGGGCATCAAAGCACCCGATGCCGTTGGGGTTGCCAGTGCAGGGCTCGGCGTGGGCGGTCGCGGTCGCGGTCGCGGTCGCGACGAGCGGCCCGAGCGCGAGCAGTAATCCGACGAGACGCATGACGGCCCAGAAGGTACTCGCTGTTGGCTCGCGGCAACAGGGGCGGCTATCGAGCCGGATGCGACGAAACACGCGACCCAGCCACCAGCGCCGGTTCCCGTGGTCGCTCCAGGGTGCCTGTGGCATGGTCGGCGCCCTGTGCCGCCTCGAATTTCCTCGAACAATCCACTCGGTTTGGGTTCCGCGTCGCCCCGGCGCCAGCAATTGCTGGGGCAATTTGGCCTGCCGCTGGAGGTATTCCGCCCGTCGGTGCTGGAGGAGGTGCAGCCCGGCGAGTCCGCCGATGGCTACCTTGAGCGGATCGTCACGGACAAGCTGAGGGCGGCTGCTGCCTTGGCCCAGGAGCGCGCGAGCTCCGGGCTGCCGCCCCTGGCGGGCATGCTGGTCGCCGACACCGTCGTGGTGCGAGACGAGTGCATCCTCAACAAGCCCGACGACGTGGAGCATGCCGCTGCCCTGTTTGGCTCGCTCACGGGTCGCAGTCATCGCGTCATGACGCGCTTTGCCTTGGCCAAGGCGGGGGAGCTCTCGCGCGCCGCCCTGGCCGAGACGGTGACGACCGAGGTGACGTTTCGTGCGGCCACAGCAAACGAAATCCGTCGCTACGCCGAGAGTGGCGAGGGACTCGACAAAGCCGGCGCGTACGCGGTGCAAGGCCTGGGCGCCTGTTTCGTGAGCTCGCTGCGCGGTTCCTACTCGAATGTCGTCGGGCTGCCGCTCTGTGAGGTGAGCCTCGCGTTGGTAGCGCTCGGACTCGTTGAGGCCCTGCCATGAGCGAGACCTCCCGCGCAACCCTGCGCGACAGCTGGTGGCTCGCCTTGGCGGCCCTGTTGGTGCGGTTGCCGCTGGTGGTCTGGGCCGCGTCACGCTTCCCGCCGGCTGCCGATGGGACTTTTTATCAGGTCGTCGCCAGTCGCATCGCGCGCGGGCTCGGCTACACCTGGGCTTGGCCCGACGGTGCGGTGACTTACGCCGCGCACTATCCTGTGGGGTACCCCGCGATACTGGGCGGGCTCTACGCCCTCTTTGGCCCGAGTCCGATCTGGGCGATGTGGCTCAACGCTCTGGCGGGCACCGTGATCGTCTTTTGCGTGCACCGACTGCTCGCGCGTGAGACGTCGCGGCGTGCCGCGCTGCTGGCGGCACTGGCGGCTGCGCTGCACCCGACCTTGCTCGCTTACACGCCGGCGATGATGACGGAACTCGTGTCCGCGTCGTTACTGGTGGCCGGCGCCGCCGTGGCGGTTTCGGGCAGTCGACGTCGCACTTTGTCGGGGCGTCTCGGCATGCTGCTGGCGCTCGGGTTGCTGATGGGGCTCGCGGTGCTGGTGCGTCCGCAGCAAATCGTTTTTGCGCCGCTTTTCGGGGCTTTGCTGCTGCTTGCACAACGTCCACGCTTTGCTTGGTGGCCGGCTTTGGTTGGGGCCGTCGTGGCCACGGGACTGGCGGTCGCATGCTGCGCGCCCTGGACGCTGCGCAACTGCAACCGGATGGAGCGCTGCGTGTTTGTCAGTGCCAACGGGGGATGGAACCTGTTCATCGGGACCTCTCCGCTCGGCGAGGGCGCTTGGGTGGCGCTCGACCGAATCGGCGTTCCGCCCGCCTGTCGCACCGTCTTCAAGGAAGCAGAAAAGGATCGCTGCTTTGGCGAAGACGCCAAGCGGCGCATCGCGGCCGCACCTCTCGCATGGGCGTCGCTCGCACCGAAAAAGCTCCGCAAGACCTTCGATGACGTCGGGGCTCCTGGCTACTACCTCAACGTCTCCAACGGTTCTGTCTTCGGGAACCACGCCAAGTGGCTGCTCGGCGCGAGTGAAGTGCTCGCGTTGCGGCTCGGGTACCTCGCGCTGGCCTGGGCGCTCGCGCGAACCCGTGGACCGCGTCAGCGCATGCGCCAGGGCTTGGCTCTGGCGGCGGCGCTCAGTCAGTTGTTTCCTTTGGCCTGGCTGGGTGCGCTGCTGCTCGTGCTCGCGGTCCTCAGCTTGGGGCGTCAACTCCAGCGCGAGGTGCCCTTGCTACTGGCCGGTTCGGGTCTTGCGGCGACCGCCGTGATTCACGCGGTGTTCTTCGGTGGGGCCCGCTACGCGATGGTGGTCCTGCCGCTGGTGCTGGTCGGAGCCGGGGTGAGTGGCCGGTTGCGGCCCACATCTGATAGAGGTTTTTGACAGGGCGACCCCGCGCGAGGGATACTCGCCCTGGAAACGAGGAGCCCCCCCGATGCCGATTGAAGCTGACGACGCAGCCCGACGACTTGCCCGCGCTATTGCCAGCGATCTCTCTCTCTACAACGAGGAGAAGATCGTGCGTGGCATCGAGCGCGACTCGCTATTCGAGGAGCTCGCCGAAGAGATCGAAGAGGGGCGCGCTCTGTACAAGAGCCGCGTCGCTACCGAGCTCTACAAGAAGAACTTTTATGATCGTGCCCTGGTCGACATCCTCGTGAAGTCCAAGGGTCACATCCGCAGCAACATCTGGTGACCGTCCAACAGTTTCGGCTCCCCGACGAGCAGCGCAAAGAACGACTGGATCGCGTGCTCGTGGGGCTGCTGACGGACGTGTCGCGCGCCACCGTCCAACGCTGGATCGACGAAGGTCGAGTCCTGGTCGACGGACACGCGGGGCGCGCCAAAGAGCTGGTGCGCGCGGGGGCCCTGCTGGAGGTCGAGCCAGGGCCGCAGCCACCGAGCAGCGCGACTCCCGATCCGACGGTTGAGTTCGGGGTCGTGTACGAAGACGAGGATCTACTCGTCGTCAACAAACCCGCCGGTCTCGTGGTGCATCCCGCACGCGGGCACCTCGACGGAACGCTGGTCAACGGGCTGCTCGCTCGTCACGCGGTGGCTCCCGAGATGCTCGACGAGGAAACGAGCGACGGTCTGGCGCGACCGGGCATCGTCCATCGACTCGACAAGGACACGAGCGGACTGATGGTGGTCGCCAAGACCCCCGCGGCTCGTGAGGGACTCAAGGCTCAGCTGCAAGTCCATGAAGTGCGTCGGATCTACGTCGCGCTCACGGTCGGCGTGCCTCGCGACGCGCGAATCGAGTCGCTGCACGGACGTCATCCTTCCTCGCGACTCAAGTTTACCTCGCTGTGCCGCGACGGAAAGTCTGCGATCACTCACGTGCGCCTGCTCGAACGGTTTGAGGGCGCCGCCTACGTCGAGTGTCAGCTTGAGACTGGGCGCACGCATCAGATCCGGGTGCATCTGGCCGAGCGTTGTCGCACGCCGTTGATCTCCGACGCGCTCTACGGTGGTGGCAAGGTGACGCCCATGAGTGAGGTCGCTGCGGCGCACATTCACCGTCAAGCGCTGCACGCGCGTCAGCTCGGGTTCGTGCACCCGCGCACGGCCGAGGCGCTCAGCTTTGAGGTGCCGCTGCCGGAAGACTTCCAGGCTGCTCTCGACGCCTTGCGCCAGCCCGCCGGCTAGCTGCGCCAATCAAGTCCACGGGTCGCGCCGCGACCTCGCTCGGCGTGGAGTAGCGCCTAGCGCGTCAGGCGGCTGCCGTAGCTCTTCTCGAGCTCGGCTGCCGCGGCGCCGAGCTCATTGCCCGGCAGCTCGAGGGAGCGCAGCTTGGGCCAAGCCTTGCTGCTCGCGAGTGCTCGCGCGCCGGCCTCACCGAGCTCGTTGGTGCCGAGATCGAGCGTCACGAGGCGCGAGAGATGCGTTGAGGAGGCGAGCGCCGAGGCGCCGGGATCCCCGAGCCCATTGCCCGACAGAGCTAGGACGACGAGCTTGTCCGCATGCTGCGAGCTGGCAAGCGCGGACGCGCCTTCGGGCCCGATGCCGCACCCGAGCAGAAACAGTGCACTGAGCTGAGCCAGACCATCGCTGCTGGCAAGAGCTCGGGCTCCATCGGCGCCGATCGGGTTCATGGTGAGATCGAGCACCTCGACGTTCTGAAGCAGCTCGGAAGAGGCCAGGCTGCCGATCGCTGTCGCGCTGAGGTCGTTCGAATTCAAGTAGAGGGCGTGCGGGCGTAGTTTCGAGCTGCCGAGCTGGCGTGCGCCGGCTTCACCGAGTGCATTGCCTCCGAGATCGAGGTGCGCGAGCTGGCTGATTTGCGGCGAGCTCAGCACGGCCGTGAGTCCGTCAGCTCCGAGATCGTTGTCGCCAAGATCGAGGGCCACCAGCCCGGCGAGTGCGGTACTGCTGGCGAGCACTTTGCCAAGGCCGGGTCCGAGGTGTCGTCCGCTGAGGTCGAGGTGTTTGACGCCCGCGAGGCCCTGAGCGAGGCGCTGCTCGAGCTGCGGTAGCGTCCGCACCTGCGCGAGGGTCTCTGGCGGACCTCCCCAGTGCATTCGGTACGCGTCGCGGCTCGAAGCGGCGAGCCCAACCGGCTCAAAGGGAGCCTGTTCGGGGCTGGCTGCGGCCCCGGGCGCCGTGGCCGCGCCGCCACAACCCAGAAGCCCCAAACAGACGAGGGCAGGTACGAAGACGAGGCGCTGAAGGGACGAGGGGAGGCGATGGGCGGCCATAGGGACGGCTCCTGGGGCAGAGCTGAAAAAGACTACTCGAATTCGGGTCGCTTGTGGGGCGAGAGATCCGGGTCGCTGCTATCCTCCGGCCCCGGAGCGCCTCTTGACGGACATGACCTCGACCCCCCCGACGACGGATCCCGAGTTGCTTGCCGATTGTGCCAGGACCTGTGCGACCTTGCGCGAGCAAATCGGGCGCGTTGTGGTGGGGCAGGAGGCCGTGGTCGAGTCGATGCTGATCACGCTGCTCGCGCGCGGCCATTTGCTGCTCGTGGGCGTGCCCGGTCTCGCCAAGACCTTGCTCGTGTCGAGTCTGGCGCGCTGCCTCGGGCTGTCCTTTGGACGAGTGCAGTTTACCCCAGATCTTCTGCCCGCCGACATCACGGGCACCGACGTGCTTAACGACGGCGAGGGGGCAGGCCGCGGGGTCGGACACCGCGACGTGGCGTTTCTGCCCGGACCGATCTTCAAGCACCTCGTGCTCGCCGACGAGATCAATCGCACGCCTCCGAAGACCCAGGCGGCCCTGCTGCAGGCTATGCAGGAGCGGCAGGTCACGGTCGGTGGTGTGACCCACCCGCTGCCGCTGCCGTTTCAGGTCTTTGCCACGCGCAACCCGATCGAACAGGAGGGAACGTACGTGCTGCCCGAGGCGCAGCTCGATCGCTTCCTGCTCGAGGTGCACGTCGACTACCCCTCGGCCACCGAAGAGCGAGAGATCGCGCGCCGCACCACGTCGGGGCCCGTTGCGGAGCTTGAGCCCGTGGTCTCCGTCGAGCATATTCGCGCCTACGGCGCCCTGGTTCCACGCATTCCGATCACGGAAGCGGCGGTGGAGCTCGCGGTCCGTCTGGCTCGCGCCACGCGACCGACCACCGCGGAGGCTCCCGAGACGACGCGGCGTTACGTGCGCTTTGGAGCCGGTCCGCGCGGCAGCCAGGCGCTCGTGCTCGCGGCCAAGGCCCGCGCGGCCATGCGCGGTGAAGCGGTCGCCGACGTCGACGACATCACTGCGCTCGCGGTTTCGGCGCTTCGGCATCGCGTGGTGCTGGGCTACCGCGCTGAGGCGGACGGCGTGCACGAGGCCGAGCTGCTCGCCACGATCGGCAAGTCGCTTGGGGTTAAGCTGCTCGGGGCCTAACGACCGGACAGCCCGGCCTGTCTGGTTGCAGTCTTTGGCGGCTGGCTCCGTCCAACGGGAATGCTCGGCTGGCGGGTAGCCGCCGGGTCGCCGGCAGCCTATGCTCGTTGGGAGGAAGAGATGCATCGCGCCAAACTGATCGTCGAAATCAAGCAGCTTATCCTAACGGAGCTCGATCTGCGCAATCGCACCGAGGCGGACATCCTCGACGATGCTCCGCTCTTTGGCGCCGGGCTCGGCCTCGACTCCCTCGACGCGCTGCAGCTCGCCATGGCCCTCGAAGAGCGCTTTAACGTGGCCATCCCTGAGGGCGAGCAGGCCAAGGTCGTGTTCAAGTCGGTGTCGGCCCTCGCCACGCACATTGAGACCGGGCGCCCGAAGGCATGAGAGAGCGCCTCGCGGTTACCGGCGTCGGTCTGGTCAGCTCGCTCGGCGGAGACGTCGAATCGACCTTCAGGGCGCTGTGCGCCGGCGAGCGTGGTTTTGGTCCCGTGACGGCGTTCGACGTGACGGGGCACCGGTGCTCGCTGGCGGCGGAGGTCAAGCTGGCGCTCTGCGAGGACGAGCCGGAGCTGGCGCGCACTGAGCGCCTTGCCTGGGCCGCAGCGCGTCAAGCGCTTGCTCAGGCTGACTTGCCCGAGGGATGTCGGCTTGGGGTGGTGGTGGGCACCACCACCGGGCAGATGCTTGAAGCCGAGTTCGCCCTGCTCGGTGAGGGAGGCGACGAGGCCGGCGGCGACCAGCTGGTGCGTCATCCCTTACAGTCCACGGCGGATCGACTTGCGGCGCGTGTCACGAGCATCGTCGCTCGCGAAACGCTCTGTTCGGCCTGTTCCAGCGGGGCAGCGGCGATCACACTTGGGGCGGCTTGGCTCCGCGCGGGGCGTGTGGACGCGGTGCTGGTCGGCGGAGCCGACGCGCTCTGTCGCATGACGTTCACGGGGTTTGGTGCGCTCGGGGCGCTCTCAACGAGTGACTGTCGACCGTTTGACGCGACGCGCAGTGGGCTGCTGCTGGGAGAAGGCGCCGGCTTTCTCGTGCTTGAGCGCGAGTCGCAGCTGGCGTCGCGTCGCCGAGCCGTGCGCGGCTGGTTGCTCGGTGAGGCGCTCGGTGCCGAGGCCCATCACCTGACTCATCCCGAGCCGAGCGGCGAGCCGTCAGCGCGTTTGATCGAGCGCGCGCTCGAACTGGCGGGACAGCCTGCGAGCGCCGTCGATTACGTCAATCTTCATGGCACGGGCACGCAGGCCAACGACGCGATGGAGACCCTCGCGATGCATCGCGTGTTCGGTTCAGCCGCGAGCGCTCCGTTCGTCTCCTCGAGCAAGGGTCAGCTGGGTCACACGCTGGGCGCTGCGGGAGCGATCGAGGCGATCATCACGCTCGAGGCGCTGCGCAGCGGCCAGCTGCCGCCGACGGGCGGACTCACGACCATCGCCGAGGACGGCCAGCTGAGGCACATTCTTGGCGTGGCGCAGCCGGCGGCGGCGCGTGTGGCCTTGTCCACTTCGTTTGGTTTTGGCGGCGCGGGAGCGGTGTTGGTGTTCGGACGTGAGGACGCCGACGCGCCTGCGACGGTCGCCAGTCCGCTGCCGTCACCGTCAACGGCGCTGCCCGCCGTCACGGCCGCGCTGGTCGTCACCGCCGCTGTAGCCGTCACCACGACGGGCAGACATCAAGACGCAGCGCTTGCCAAGCTGCTGGCTTCCACAAGGGCGCATCCCGATGCGGATGCGTCGAGCGTGCAGGTCGATCCTCTGAGCCTGCTCGATCCGGAGCGCTCGCGACGCTTCGATCGTTTCACGGCCTACGTCGCCGCTGGGATCGACGCCCTGCTCAGCGAGTCGGGCCTGGCTGGGCCTGGTGTCGGGCTGTGCCTCTCAAGCGCCTACGGCAACGTGGCGCGCACGGTGGATTTTCTGTCGCGCGCGGCCAAGCGCGGACCGCGCATGGCTAATCCCGCCGAGTTTCCCCATCTTGTGCCGTCCGCGGGTGCCGCCAATGGCTCGCTCTACGGCCTACTTACTGGGCCCGTCGTCAACGTGTTTGACGCGACGCTTGGCGGTCACGCCGCACTCGCGGTTGGCCTTGAGCTGCTCATTGCCGAGCAGGCCAGCGCGGTGATCGTTGGCGCGAGTGAGGCGTGCGACAGTCACCTCGTGCGGTGCATCGACGACCTCTCTGCTTGGCCGTCTTCACCTTCGGACAGGGTTGGCGAGGGGACTGCGCTGCTCCTGCTCGAACCCGCCGCGGCGGCAGCGGCGCGCGGCCAGGCGGTGCTGGCCCATTGTCTCTGGCAGGGGTTGGCCCGGAGCGGAGCAAGCCTGGGTGAGCTTCCGGCACCGGTGGGGGACTGCTGTTCGCTGGCGGCGGGTCCCGGGTTCGAGCCGCTTCCTGGCGAGCTTGGCAGCTGGTCGGCGGTACCCCAGGTCACACTCAACGCGAGCGTCGGCTGGCAGGCGGGCCGCGGCGCCTTTGCGTTGGCGGCCGCCGTTGGGCTGCTTCAGCTCGGGCCGACCCAGCGGGTCCTGGTTTGGGACCGTCGTGACGGCTGGCTTCGCGCGGCGGTGTTCGCCGCTCCGGGGTGCCCGAGCCCCTCCGTCGACGAGTAGAAACCGACCGCCAGGCCATTTGATGGCCTATTGGACTTGCAGGGCGGCGTTGACTTTGCCAGGGTTGCCGGCGGAATGAGAACGCGCCTAGTGGCGTTTTCTGAACTGACCCCGATGACTCGACGCCTGCTCGCCTGGACCGCCACCTTCCTCTGTGCCCTAACGCTGCTCGGCTGCGGCGCGCACAACATTCCGAATACCGACGTTGAGGATTCGGACGACAACCGCAAGGTGATCCAGTTCTGCGAGGACTACCGGCGTGCGGTGGAGCGTCGCAGCATCGGGCAGCTGATGCAGTACGCGCACCCCACTTACTACGAGGACGGCGGCAACATCGACGCCACCGATGATCTCGACTACGCGGGGCTCAAGGCCTACCTTGAGGGCAAGTTCCGCGAAACCAAGGCGATTCGCTACGAGATCCGCTATCGCCGCGTCGGCGTCGGTCGCAAGAACACTGTGACCGTCGACTACACCTACAGCGCCAGTTACAAGCTGGTGACGGCCGAGGGTGAGCGCTGGCGGCGCACTGTGGCGGACAATCGTCTTGAGCTGCTGCCTGAGGGCGACTCGTACAAGATCATCGCGGGGATGTAGCCCTTGCGCGGTTGAGGCTGTATGGCCAGCGCACCCTGTGGTACATCTGGCGGTCATGCGTCCACCATCCCTAAAGAATTCCTTCGCTACTGTGGCGGGGACCATCGTTTGCCTGGGTGGTTTGGTGGCCTGTGGTGCCGTCTATCCGGAGCTCGGTACTCCGTTGCGAGCGCCTTCGTCGACGACTGAGCCCGTGCCGCCGCCGCCCGACGACGTGAGTTTTCTCTACGTCGCGAGCGCCACGGTCCCGACGCGAACCCTGGATGGTCGCGTCTGGGATTCGACGGGCGGCGCGGCGCCCGATCCCTACGCGATAGTGTTCATCGATGACGTCGAGCTCCTGCGGACGCCGGTCGCGAGCGACACCACCCGTCCAAAATGGCCCGGTCAGATCAAGGCGAATTATCGCATTCCGGGCTCCGCGCAGGTGCGCGTTGAGCTGTGGGACGACAACACCCTCAACCCGCATCCGATCTGCGCCGAGCGCGTGCACGATCTGCTCGATGCGCGGACCTACGGTGAAATCGAGGTGAGTTGCGCCAGCGGCGCCACCGTGACTCTCGCCATCACCAATGCGCGCGCGAGACTCGGCACCGGGCTCTATTATGAGCTGCGCAATGAGGCGATCGTCGTGTCACGCGTGATCGCACTGTCGGCGGCTGCGCGCGCAGGCATTCGCCCAGGCGAGCAGATCCTAACGATCCAAGGGCGCCCTGTGCAGAAGATGGTCGCGGGTGAAGCGCAGAGCCTGATCAACTCCAACTCACGCACGGGTCTTGAATTCAAGCTCCGCGCTGCCAACGGTAGCGAGCGCTCGGTGCAGCTGCGCGAAGAGGCGCTCTACCCCCTGTTTGGTGAGGGGATCCCGGTTGAGTGAGAGCGGGCCTTGACGTTTGCTCTCGCGAGCCGGAGATCTCTGCGGCCCCATGAGCAAGTCATCCGAAACGTCTCGCATAGTAAAAGCGCCGCTGCAGGGCGCGCTTGTCGTCACCGGACCTGAGCGGCTGCAATGGCTGCAGGGGCTGCTGTCCTGCGATCTTCTGGCGCCCGGCGGACACGGGCTGCATGGCTTGGCGCTCGAGCGCCACGGCAAGATCGTGGCTGAATTGCTGGTGCTCTGCGAACCAGAGCGCGTGCTGCTCGCGGTACTCGGGGGCGATTTCGCGCTCGTGCAGCGGCATCTGGCAGCGCTACTCGTGGTCGAAGATGCCGAGCTTTGCGTGCTCGAGGGGCTGGCCCTGTGGGCGGCGCCGGGGCAGGGCCCTGACGCATTGCTCGCGCTGGGTGTGACGAACGCCGTTGAGCTGCCGTATTTCACCGAGCGGGATGCATTTGGTTTTGCTCCCGTGCAAACGGTCCCTGCCGAACAACGGCTAGAGGACTGGGACGCTTGGCGCCTCGAGGCAGGGCGTCCGCGCTTTGGCGTCGACTACGACGCGCAAGACAACCCACATCACGCAGGCCTGTTCGACGCGACCTGTTGCACCACCAAGGGCTGCTATTTGGGGCAAGAAGTCGTGTGCCGCGTCGAGCTGCGCGGGCGCGTGCCAAGGCGCGTGGTGGCGCTGAGGCTCGAGGGGGACGGGGAGGTCGCGCCGGAGGCCGAGCTCGTCGTCGTCGCCAGCGGTGAGTCGCTGGGGCGTCCGACCAGTCTCGGGCGCGGACCGAGTGGGCAGCGATTTGCCTTGATTCGCTTGTCTTCAGCGGTCCTGGGGGCCGGTGGGGACTGGGGCCTTGGCCCCCTGCGCGCGTCGATCCACGCGGGGTCTGTCGCTCGCTGAGTGCTACGGTCTCGCGCGAAACCATGCCGAAGCCCCCCACTCGCTTGGAGTCCGCGTCACCTTCGCCCAGAGCCCTGCGCGTCGTCTCGTCGGTGCTCGAGCTCATTGGCGCCACGCCGCTGTTGCGGCTAACGAGCCTGGAGCCTGAAGACGGCGCCGAGATTTGGGCCAAGCTAGAGCTCAACAATCCCACCGGCAGCATCAAGGCGCGCCCCGCTTTGGCGATGCTCGAAGCGGCCGAGCGCGCCGGTCAACTGCTGCCGGGTTCCACGATCGTCGAGGCCACCAGTGGCAACACCGGGATCAGTCTCGCGATGCTGGCGGCCGTTAAGCGCTACCGCTGCGTGCTGGTGATGCCCGACGACATGAGCCTCGATCGGCGCTACCTGATGGCCGCCTACGGGGCAGAGATCGTGCTCACATCTGGCGTTGAGGGCATGAGTGGCGCCGTCTCGCGCGCTCATGATTTAGTGGAAGAAACGCCCGGCGCGTTCATGCCCAGCCAGTTCAACAATCCCGCCAATCCCCAGAGTCACTTCGACTCGACCGGCGCGGAACTACTCGAACAGCTCGGCGGCTCGCTCGACGCCTTCGTGGCAGGCGTCGGCACCGGGGGCACCATCACGGGCGTTGGCCGTCTCTTGCGTGAGCGACTCGGAGCTGCCGTAAAGCTCGTCGCCGTCGAGCCCGCCACGAGCGCGGTGCTCAGCGGGCGCCCGCCGGGGCCTCACCGTCTCCAGGGGCTCGGCGCAGGCTTCGTGCCCCCCGTGCTCGACCGCGCGTTGCTCGACGAGGTGATGCCGGTGTCAGACAGCGCTGCCGAACGGATGGCGCGTCGTTTGGCGCGTGAGGTGGGCATCCTCGCGGGACCCTCCTCGGGGGCCAACGTCGTGGCTGCGGTCGAAATCGCCCGACAACTTGGACGCGGCAAGAAGGTCGCCACTGTGCTCTGCGATACCGGGGAGCGTTATGTCTCCGGAAGCTGAAAGTAGCCCCATGACTGAACCCTTTGAGGTTCCCGCAGCGCTGCCACTCGAGCAGCAGCAGGGGCAAACCTTTTGCTCACTCGTGGCGCTGATGCGGCGTCTGCTCGGTCCCGGCGGTTGCCCTTGGGATCAGGAGCAAGATGCGCTCAGTCTGCGTCGCTTCGTGCTCGAAGAGGCCTGCGAGGTGATCGACGCGATCGACTCCGGGCAGGCCGCAGCCGTGGCTGAAGAGCTGGGAGATCTCGCGCTCCAAGTCGTATTTTTGGCCGAGCTCGGGCGCGATTCGGGGGATTTTGGTCCGGACGATGTGATCCGCGGGATTTGCGAGAAGCTGGTGCGACGTCACCCGCACGTCTTTGGGGAGGTCACGGTGAGTGGCAGCCAAGAGGTGCTCACCAATTGGGACGCCATCAAGCGTCAGGAGAAGGGTGAGCGTGGGCTGCTAGAGCGCATTCCGCGCTCGCTGCCTGCGTTGCTGCGGGCCACCCAGATCGGGCAAAAGGTCTCTAACGTGGGCTTTGATTGGCCCGAACCTGCTGGCTCCAAGGCGAAGGTCGACGAGGAACTCGTCGAGCTGGCTGAGGCCGTGGCCTCGGGCGAGCGCGCCGCGATCGAGGCCGAGTACGGCGATCTGCTGTTTGCGCTCGTCAACTACTCGCGCCACCTCGGGCTGGATGCGGAAACGGCTCTGCGCAAGGCCTCGGATCGCTTCACGGCCCGTTTCGGGCATGTGGAGACGCGCGTACGCGAGACGCACGGGGCTTGGCCCAAGCCCGACGAGCCCAAGTTGGCGCTCGACGAGCTCGATAAGTACTGGAACGAAGCGAAGAAGGCGGGACTGTGATGACCAGCGACGGCAAAGTGCAGCTCAACGTGTTGATCGATCCGACCGCGACGCGCGATCGCGCGGCTGGGGAAATCAATCCGTTGGCGCGGTTCCCGGAAGAATGGGCGGAGGTGCTGAGCGCCGCGGGGGAGCGCCCGTTTCGCGGTAAGCAGATTTTTCGCTGGTTGCACGCGCGCGGCGTGGTTGATTCCGAAAAAATGACCGACTTGTCGCTCGAATTGCGGCAAAAGCTGGTCACTTGGGGCGTGGCGCCGATCTGGAACTGTGTCGACAGTCACCGCGCCGTCGACGGGACGCGCAAGCTGGTGCTCGAGCTGTCCGGGGGAGCGCGCGTCGAGTGCGTGCTCATCCCGATGACCGCGAAAGCCGATCGCAGCGACGATGCGATGGCTCCCATCGAGACCGACGAGGACGAGGAGGACGACGAGGAGGGTGAAGCGCCGGTGCCGTTCGGTCGCACGCGCGTCACGCTCTGCGTGTCTACCCAGTACGGCTGCGCCATGGGCTGCGTGTTCTGCGCCAGTGGACGCGCCGGGCTCTCGCGCGGCCTTGGCGCGGGGGAGATCGTGGCGCAGGTGCTCGAGGCGCGACGTCACCTGCTGCCCGGCGAGGAGCTAACGAACCTCGTGTTCATGGGCATGGGCGAGCCCCTGCATCACTACGACGAGACCGCTCGGGCGATTCGTCTCTTGACGCATCCCGAGGGCCTCGGGATGGCCGCGCGGCGCATCACCGTGAGCACGGTCGGACTCGTGCGCGGTATCGAGCGCCTTGGCGCGGATTTCGACGGCAAAGTGGGGCTCGCTGTCTCGCTGCACGCGCCAAACGACGCCCTTCGCAGTCGCATCGTGCCGATGAACGAAAAGATCCCGCTGCAGCGCCTGCTCGCGGCGATTCGCGCCTATCCGCTTCCACGCCGCCGACGCATTACGATCGAATACACCCTGCTCGCGGGCATCAATGATCAGCAGGCGCAGGCGCGCGAGCTGGCGCAGCTACTGCGGGGCCTGCGCGTGAAGATCAACCTGATCCCGATGAATGCCGTCGAGGGCGCCGAGTACCGCGGCTCATCGAGCCAGTGGGTGCAGCAGTTCAAGGACTGGCTGGTCTCGGCCGGCTACAGCTGTTTTGTGCGGACGCGGCGTGGTGACGAGGTGTTGGCGGCCTGCGGGCAGCTCGCGTTTCAACCAGGGCCGCTCCCCGACGAAGCCGTCTGAGGGAGCTCGATGAAAAAGCGCAATATTCTCGAACAAACCATCACGCCCGACGGCTCTCGCCTGACCCTCTCGGAGCATGACGGTCACTACGCGCTCACTGTCAACGGTCGCGAGCTCATGTCGACCCGTCACACCTACTCCGAGCAGCAGCTGGCGGTCGTCGCCTGTGAACCGCTGCGCGAGCGAGCGGAAGTCAGCGTGCTGGTGGGCGGTCTCGGTCTCGGGTTTACCCTGCGCGCGGCGCTGCAATGCCTCGGGCCCGACGCGCGAGTGGTGGTGGCCGAGCTCCTTGCCGTGGTGGTCGAGTGGAACCGCAAGCCCGACTATCCGCTCGCGGCTGATGCCCTGTCCGATCCGCGAACGCAGGTGGTGCTGGGAGACGTGGCCGATTTGCTCAAGGCGAGTCGCGGCGAGTTTGACGTGATCTTGCTCGACGCCGACAACCAGACCACCACCATGAACACGGCCGGCAATACGCGGCTGTATCAGCCCGCGGGGCTTGCCATGGTGCGCCGCGCGCTCAAGCGCGGCGGCACAGTGGTGTACTGGTCGGCGGGAGGCGAGCCGCAGCTCGTCGAGGGTTTGACGCGGGCGGGCTTTCAGGTTGAGAGCCAACGCGTCAGCAAGCACGAGTCCGGTGGGGGCAACCACACGCTGGTGCTTGGGCACCTCGGCTGAACGGGCGCGGCCGGGATTTAGCTCGGTTAAGGGGGATTTTACGCATCGGGTAGGCCCAGTGGGCGTTCGGGGCGGCGCAATTTGCGCCACCCGCGGGCGGGCAGTCGGTATAATCGGCCACTCGGGTGACCATGGATCGAATCGACGCACTGGCAGGGCACGATGATGCTCGTCTCGACACCATGTCCGGCATGGTGCTCGCAGGCGAGCTCGATCAGGAGCTTCAGACTATCGTGGAGGAGCTCGCGTCCGAGCTGCATGCCCCGATCGCGTTGGTCTCGTTGATCCTTCGCAAGACGCAGTACTTTCGCGCGCACTTTGGGCTCCCGCCGGATTTGACGCTCACCCGGGCAACGGATCGCGACGTGTCGTTCTGTCAGTTCGTGGTTCGCGATGGGGTTCGCTTCGAGGTTAGCGATGCGCAGCGCGATGAGCGCGTACCGGTCGAGCTCGTCAGGACCTATGGGATCCGGGCCTATATCGGGCAACCCGTGATGATTGGCGCCTGCGTGGTGGGCTCACTCTGCGCGATCGACATGACGCCGCGCGAGTTCAGCGAGCAGGACCGAGCCCAGCTAGAGCTCTTGGCGTCGCGGGTTTCGCTGCGGCTCGGTGAGCTGGCGCGCGCGAGCACCCACGTGGCCAGCGCGGGGCTTGAGATAGCGACGCGACCCGTGTTCGCGGAGCTGCGCAATGCGCTCACGCCGATGATCCTCGGCGCCGGCAGCGCGTCGGTATTGCTCGCTGAGCTGCGTGTTTTGGCTGCTTCGGTGCAGCTTTCGGACATGTCCGTGCTGCGCAATACCAGCAGCCACCAGTCCCTCAGTGAAGCCATTGCCGAGCTGACCGACACCTGGGATGACGTGCAGGATGCCTCCCGCAGGCTGCAAGCAGGCATTGTGGCACTCGAGCGGACTCTTACCGGCGCGGCGAGTCTCACGACGCTCGGTGACATCCTCGCGGTCAGCGAGCAGCTGTCGTTGCACCGCACGCGGGGCGGTGGAGGCATTGACACCAGCGGTTGTGAGCCACGCTTGCGGGTGCGCGTAGCGCGCGGGACCGCCATCAACGCGGTGTCGAGTCTGCTCAGTTGGATGGGTGTGGCTCTGTCCGAGCAACAGGATCTGAGTGGGATCACCCTGAGTTGCCAGTTGCTCAAAGGCGAGCTGTTGCTCAACTTCGACAGCGTGCTCGGAGAGGCTGCTCTCGACCAGATCTGGCGCGATTGGCAGCGCATCTTCGTAGATGAGCGTGGTCTTGCGCTCACGCGCGAAGACACGCGTTTTGAGCTGCGTCTGCAGGCGTGAGGGAGGGGAGGGCAGGGGGCGCCGGTGGAGCGGGAGCCTTGCGGAGGGTGGTGCTTTTTTGATTGCTGTCCCTCCGAACTGCGCTACTCACGCACCCGTCAGTCATAACTGAAGTCGTCGTTGGGGCGTCATCGTTGGGGCGTCGTCGTTGGGGCGTCGTCAGAGTTCTGGATGCAGGGAGTTGTCATGAGCGAGTATCAAGAAGTTGTACAAGAACCATCCAGACGCATTTGAGGCTACCAACGCCACCACCTGGATGGAATCCCCCAACGAAGGGAGTGAGGCTCGCCAGCAGGAATACCTAACTCGCACCAGTGCCGTACTGCACGTTCCCAAGTCTCTGTGCCCGGTCGCGAGTGACTACCCTGCCGTAGGTGCAGAAGCGGGCATCGTCATGCTCGCAGCCGGTTTGGGCCCGGTCGCGCCAAAGGCGTTTGCAAATCGGATGAATTGGGCAACTGAGTACGAACGCGAGCCTCTGAATGTGGTCGTGTACAACTCCGCGGCCATCGGGCTGCGTGCTGCTCAGATTTTCTCGAACGGAATCCTCTTTCGAGAGATGCTTCAGGATGTTGAGTCGGCAAGCGCCCTTGGGACGTCGGACTCTCCCGCAGGGCTGCCTTCGAAGCGGTACTCGCATCTGGTTGAAGTCCTAGATCAAATGGGTAGCGGCGGATCTGTTCCGGCTGTATCTGCCGGCACTCAGGGCACGGTGCGTTCTCTGGCCAATGCGGCAGAGACCACTGCGAAGGTGAACTTGAATGCGCTTGGGATCTCCTGCGGAGCGTTGGCCAAACCGTGGCAGTCGACCAAGCCAACGAACGCGACTACTGGGGTGAGTAGCGATACCGTCAACGAGATGGTCAGGCGATGGGACCAGGTTGGTGATACGGTTACATTGGTGGAGAATCTGCTTGAGAATCAAGAGGACGTCAGTCGTCTCGATACCTTGTTCAAGGCTGTCACAAAACTGAATACTACACTGACGTCGTTCGCCACCAACCAAGAGTTAGCCGCTCTCAAGGATCAGGCGGGCCAGAGCGGGGCGCTCTCCAATCTGAGCAACGCGCTTGACGCGCTGGCGAAGCAACAGGAGTCTTTCAGGAAGGACATGTGCGGCATCGTGGGGACTGGCGCGGATTGCAGCTGGGGTGACATTGGTGACCAGATGAAGAATCGCTCGGAGAGTATCAGACAGGCCTGTGCCGCCGCAAACGCGTCTTCAGGACTGCTAGATACAGTGGTTTCTATTGCCAAGGTGTGTCCGTACATTGGCACGGGAGTCGCAGCGTTTCAGGGTCTCCAGGGGGCCCTTGAGAATGGCCAGAAGGGGATGAAATTGCTGGGGACCATCGGCTCTGGCCTACAGCCCAAGGAGTACACTGCGGCATTGTCTGTGATGAACCAGAACAAGAAGTGGGTCGAAAAGGCGGGGGAAGTCGCCAAGAGCTTCGAGGGCGCGCAGAGCATCCTCCGCACGGGTCTCGGTCAACTAGATCTGCTGAGTTCGGAGTGTCCGACGGAGAGTGAGGAGGCAACCGCGGCGATCACTACGCTGATGAGCGCGCGAGCCGCACTCGGCGTTGTCGAGAGCCTTGCGATCCAGGCCAAGTCAATCCAGGCAACGCTGCAGTCGGTTGGTTCGACTCTGGAGTATCAGTCGAGGAATGCACAGATTAACGCTGACCTGAGCCGTGACACGCAGGAGTTGTCGACGCTGTTGTCGACGCCTTGGGAGCCGGGGCTTGCCTCTCGAGCCACGCGAATTGCTTCCACCTGCCAAGCCACAAGACTTGCGGTACGCGCGGGGGAGCTGGAGTTGCTCGGCGTGGCGCACTGGCTGCAAACCTCCTCAGGTCGGACCTCGCTGTCCGCGTCGGCTGAGGTTCCCGCCGGTTCGGATGGCACCAAAGCGTTCAAGGCAGGTTTCGTCGACTCGCTTTGGGACAGCCAGCGCGTTGCTAAGTGGTTCCGGAACTCCGACAATCCCTACGGCGGTGAGCCGTCCTCCATCGCGGAAGCCGCGTCGGGCCGGTTCAAAGGCTTGATGGACGCAATCTGTCGCAACTCGCAGTCCAACATGAGTCTCCCGCGAACCCTGATGCTCGTTCGGCGGAGACTCTCGGCTGCTGAGTTCGCCCTCTTCAAACAGACGGGCGTGGCTCGCGTCGGCGTCGGTCTTGCTGATTTGATCGAGAGCGGTCGACCCTTCTCGGACTCGTCATCTGACCTGACCGGTATTTCGGCCTGGGATTTCGAACGATGGCAGGAGACGTCACTGACTGCCCCCATCGTTCTGGGGGCCTTGTTCACTGGGTGCACGGGGCAGCAACCTGGTGAGCCTTGCCGCCCCGGACGTCAGTATCGCATCAATGATTGGAGAGGTGTCGCGCCATGGCTGACACGTTCCTCGGCCGCGAGTTTGCCATCGACAGTGGGTTGCTCAGTCTCGTCGGACTGGGCACTCAGTGAAATCCCAATCGACTTGACGGCGTTCCAACCGGGCCTCTACCGCGAGGTTCGGACCTGCCTCGCGCCGGTCGAGACGGTTCCGGTGGCCGCGCCGCTGGACCTGGTTGACCGGGATCCAATTTGGTCTTTCGGAATGACTCTTCAGGACTACGGTCAGCGGCTCTGCGAGGTTCCAGCCGGCAGCCTCTCTCTCTCTCTCTCTCTCTCTCTCTCTCTCTCTCTCTCTCTCTCTCTCTGGAATTCGAGGGGCGCCGCTGTTTGGTGATTGGTCCATCGCGGCGAATCAATACGCCGCTGACGCGGTTCGGCGCCATCGACTCGATGAACTGGATGGTGCATGCAGCACGGATGCGGGAGAGAGCTGTGAGTCGATTCTTTCGACGGGTCTTTCGCCGACCTGGCTCGATGCTCAAGAACAGGAAGTAACGGGCGCGGAAGTGGTCTTTGTGGTGGCTGCGGAACCCTTGACGAGCGGTGACACTGCTAAGTTCGAGGAGTCCATCTACCGCAACGAGGTCTGGCGTCAGTAGGATTCGCGGTCCCTGGTTGCACGCGTTACACTACGGGACATCATGGTCGGGGGTTGTTCTCTGTCGGTGACGTCCCGGCTGGCGGTCTAAAATGAAGCCTCAAATTCGCTCGTTTGCGTCACTCTCTCTCGTGTTGCTCGCCTGTAATTCAGGGGGAGCTGGGGACGTCATTGACTGCATTGTGGCGGTCCCGCGCAGGACTGCTGCGAGTCGGCGCGCTGCCATGGCGAGCTCACTTGTCAGGGGGGGCATTGTGAGTCCCCACCGGATGGGGGCGGTTGCACGAGTCCGTCCAAAGAGCGTTGCGATGGCGTGGATAGCGACTGCGACGGTAAATCGGACGATTTGGATCCTGACGTAGCGGCGTTCTGCACGCGAGAGCGGCCGGGCTCTGCCTGCAGTCCGATCGGGAAATATGCTTGTCGTTGTGAATTGGATGAGTGCGCGGGACAATGCGTCGACACGCAGCGTTCAAAGGAGCATTGCGGTGGCTGCGGTAAGAGCTGTGGTGCTGAGCAGCAATGCGTGGCGGGGCTGTGCACCTGCCCTGCGGGCGCGGCGATCTGCGGCGCCGAATGTGCGGTGCTCAAGTCCGAACCGAAGCACTGCGGGGCTTGCGGCAAGAGCTGCGCGGAGTCGGAAGACTGTGCTGATGGGAAATGCGTCGCTCGCGGCTCCTGTCCGGAGGGCGAGCTCGACTGCACGCGGCGTGCAGACTGCTATCCCGGACAATACGACTGTTCGTGGGAAAGCTGCTGCAGCGCGCTCGCTGTGCCAGGCGGGACGTTCCCGATGGGGCGCAGTGAGTCTGGTGCCGATGCCTACTCGAGTGCCGAGCCAAGTCTGCAGCCCAATTCCCTTGAGCAGCCGGAGCACGCAGTCACGCTTAAGCCCTATGCCCTTGATAAGTACGAGGTCACGGTCGGTCGCTTTGCGCGCTTCCTGTTGGCCTATGATTCTTGGCGCAAGCGCGGGTTCCCTCACGCCGGTGACGGAGCTAGCCCGAACCTCTCCGGCTCGGGCTGGAAGACCTGGGACCCAGCGACCGATTCGGCTGACATGACCGTCAGTCACCGCGTCGGGTATTTGCCGAAGGACTTCGCCGAGCTGAGCGATTGGATGAGCTACTGCAACGAGCAGCACTCGACCGGCGATTGGAGCCTCACGATGCTGCATGGCATGGCACCGCGAGACTGCGTGTATCTATCGATGGCTCGCCTGTTCTGCATCTGGGATGGCCGTTGGCTGCCAACGGAGGCGGAATGGGAGTTTGCCGCTGCCGGTGGCGACGAGAATCGCCTCTACCCTTGGGGAGCCGCACCCGTCGAGTGGGACGTCAACGCGGCGCGTGGTTCCAGCTACGGGTACGAGGTGCCGATCTCGGTTGGCTCATGTCCCGCAGGTGACGGTCGTTGGGGGCATGCCGATCTCGCGGGCAGCCTCGCTGAGTACGTTCTAGGGGCAGTCAGTGCGTACAGTACAGGCCCCTGCCTAGGGAACTGCGGAGCGGTACCGACAGATGACCAAGGACTCGTGAATCCCCGCGGTGGTGCGTATCGCTTCTCTGGCTATTCCAGCGAGGTTACGATGCGATCGGCGAGTAGAGAGTCCGGTTCGGGAGCGCTTCCGTCAATCTCGGGCTTCCGCTGCGCGCGGGCCTTGTTCCGCTGATTCGGAGCAGCACTCGCAGCTTCCGTGGTCGCGCCGGAACAACCAGAAAGCTCGGGAGACTCCCGGCACCGCGTGGCTGCAAGAAACCCTCCGCTCACCAGTGGACAGATGTTTGTCGCAGCGGCTTTCGCTCGGTGGAGCAGTGCAAGTGCTCGGGCTATTGGCCATGCATTTGAACTCTCCCCAGGACGGTGAACGTCGATGCCTCGGGGTGCACTCCGTGCTTGTGGGTGGGGGAGATTGCCTTCATAATGTGCTGGCGTCCGGCTAGTCGCATCATCCGGGGCGGCATTCGCGGGAGCTGCTTGTCATATGCGCAACGTTCGGCTCGTCACGGGTCCTGGGACAACCCTGTTGCTGGCGTCAGTTCTCACCGGTGGCTGCGGTGAGGAGGCGACGGATAGCGGAAGCAACACCCCGAGCGGGGGAAACGCCGGTGCTGCGGGCGCGATCACCATTGGAGGCCATATTGGCCACGCCGGTCGCGGAGGTAGCGCGGGTGACGTGCGAGCGGGCGAGTGCCAGGAACCCCCCAAAACGACCGCTTGGAGCGACTGTGAGAATGCGCCGGCCGTCACCCCCACGGACTAGCCCTTCCCGCCAGGTCCCAGCATCGCCGACGCCGGTTACGGGTGCCGCCTGAGCTTCGTGGTACCCGTTGCTCCCGAGGGCACTCCGCCAGCGGCCAGTGACCTCTGCGCCGTCACGGACACCACGGTCTCGTCTGGCTGGGCTGCCCGCGTCACGCTCACGGGGGCGACCAGCGCGGGGCAACCCGCCTCAGGTCGCATTGCGCTCGCTCCCGAGCTGGTCCCAAGCACCATCTCCGTCGTGGAGCTGTCCGTCGTCGAGCAGGATCCGGAGCTGGGGTCGGTCACCCTGGGTACCCCGCGGCGACAGGGAGACGTCTTCGTCTTTGACCTAACCTTTGGTCCCCCCGGGCGGGCCGCGTCACGCTTCCCTCGACTTGTCCTGTCCGCGCGGCTGTCCATCGACTGCGGTGGCGCCAGCCGCGAGTTTGTGGCGACCACGGCCTTGTATCGCTGCAGCGACCCGGTCAAAACTTACGAGCAGGCCTGGATCAGTTCTGGGGATGCCTGTGGCGAGTGCGCGGTGATTTGCGAGATGGCCGCCAGCCCGATCGTTCCCCCACAGCAGGAGGCGTCGGAGCCGCTCAGCCAAGCGATTCGCGCGCAAGTGACGCGCGTCGGTCAGTACGGTTCGGCCGTGCTTGTGCAGGCCCAGCACGACGGCGGCGCGAATCGTTTCGAATATCAGTGGGACGTCAGCGGTGGGTAGATCCGTATCCGGTGCACGAGCCCCGTCCTTGTCAGCGTCGCTCAGTGACGCGATACTCGCATCGTGAGCGACGGCACAAGGTCAGTTTGATACAGTCTGCTCGGTCGGGCGCGCCAAGGGCGGCGGGACCGTGAGCGGACCGATCT